>JBDNZQ010000005.1:17659-72756 GCA_047722915.1 Sporolactobacillus sp. | reverse complement strand
TTCAAGGAATAATTGTGATATTAATCACTTTAATGAGTGCTAAATTTTAAATTTTATTCACAATTTAATTAACAATTTATGTACTGTAAAAACCATAAATTTCATCTATCGAAATCAAAAAAAAGGACATTAGACGCCTGTTTTTGCGGGGTATACGATGAATGCGTTAAAAGCTTTAGAAAACGCTTAAAGGAAGTGTACACGGTGAATTGGGAAGCAATCTATCAGCAGCGAACAGTATCTGCTGAAGCGGCAATCAAAGAAGCAGTGAAGTCAGATGATCATGTTTTTGTTGCGCAGTCAGTGGCGGAACCTTTTTCACTAACGGAGGCACTAGCGACTGATTACGAACGGCTGCACAATGTTGAAGTGTTTCAAAATCGACCGGTCAGAGATTCATTTTTTACGAAGCCGCAGTCAGAAGGACATATTAGGTATAATCTCTACTTCGTTGGCGGAACGACTCGAAAAGCAGTCATTGACGGTAAGGCGGACTTTACACCCGTATTCTACTATGAACTTCCGGAATTATTTGATCACCAATACCCACTTGATGTTGCCTTAGTACAAGTCTCTCGGCCAGATAAACACGGGTTGGTTAGTTTTGGTATTAATGTAGATTATCAGCTTGCTGCTGCAAGAAAAGCCAAAGTCGTTGTCGCGGAGGTTAACGATCAGATGCCATTCACACTTGGCGATTCAACAATGAGTGTGCGCGACATTGATTATTTTGTAGAAACTAGCCGGCCCCTTCCTGAAGAACCTGCTGCAACTGCCGATGAAGTTGGGCGGGCTATCGGTAAAAATGTGGCATCGCTTATTGAAGATGGTTCTAATCTACAGTTTGGCTATGGAGCTGTGCCGGAAGCGGCGATTGAGTTCTTAAAGGATCGAAAGGACCTGGGAATTTATACAGAAATGTTTTCTGACCATACGCTTGAACTCATTGAATCCGGTGCCGTGACAAATAAGTACAATCCCGTACATCCGGGAAAAGTGATTTCATCAGTCATTCTTGGTTCGAAAAAATTATATGATTTTGTCGACAAAAACAACAATGTTTTTATGTATCCGGTCGAATTCGTCAATAATCCTGCAAACTTGGCTAAGGTACCTAAACTTGTATCGGTGAACGCGTGCGTACAAGTTGATTTTATGGGACAGGTTAATGCAGAAACAATTGGTTCGATGCAAATTAGTGGCATTGGCGGTCAACTTGATTTTGTCCGTGGAGCGGCCATGTCTCCAGGCGGAAAGTCAATCATTGTATGCCCTTCTACAGCAAAGAAAGGATCAGTTTCGCGAATTGTACCAACACTTGATCCTGGGGCAGCAGTTACGACAACGCGTCATGACGTTCATTATGTGATTACTGAATATGGCATTGCCGAATTAAAAGGACATTCCCTTCGTGAACGTGCACAGGCGCTCATTCGCATTGCACATCCAAAATTTCGTGAAGAACTGGCACAAGCATATGAAGACCGATTCAAACAGACATATGCAAACTGAAATGGCATCATAAAAAACAATTTATTAAAAACAATTCATTTCAAATCATGTGACGAAAGCACCGCTCACCTCGAGCAAGAAATGCAATCAAGAAGGAGGATAAAACGTGTATTACAAACTTTCAAAAACGCATCAGTTGCTTAAACAAATGCTTCGCCAATTCGCTCAGAACGAAATAAAACCGCATGCCGCAGAACTTGACCGTGATGAACGCTATCCGTATGAAACATTAAAAAAATTTTTTGAAAATGGATTTATGGGTTTTCATCTTTCAAAGGAACTCGGCGGATCAGGGGGTGACCATCTTGGTTATCTGTTAACTATGGAAGAATTTGCGCAATACGATACACCGACTGCCGGCATTCTTTCGGGTCATAATGAAGCGACAATTGCGGCTATTGAAAAATGGGGCACGAAGTGGCAGAAAGAAACATATTTGCCGCAATTATTAAAAGATGGAGGCAAGCTCGGCGGTTTTTCAATGACTGAACCCAATGCGGGTTCGGATACCAATGGCGTGCAGACGACTGCTATTTCACAAGGGGATTACTACGCAGTCAACGGAACAAAATGTTTTGCCACAAACGGCGGAACAGCGGAGATTTTTATTTTAATCGCTGTTTCAGATCCAAATGTCTCCGGAAGCAAAGGTAAATCAGCATTTATTCTTGACGTGCACACACCCGGTGTAACTGTCGGAAAAAGAGAACGAATGATGGGTTTTCATGAAGCTTCGATCTGCGAACTTGTGCTGAGTGACGTTAAGATTCCCAAAGAGAATTTACTTGGACAGGAAGGGGACGGCCTTAAAGTTGCTCTGGGTGGACTTGAGGGCGGACGCGTTGACGTGGCGGGAGAAGCATTGGGTAACGCACAGGGCATGCTTAATGAAGTTAAAAAGTTCATTAACAAGACAACATGGGGCGGTAAATTATTGGCAAGGTATCAAAATGTACAATTCAAGTTTGCAGAGATGCAGACACAAGTCGATTGTGCAAGATTGTTGACTTATAATGCGGCTTCAATGATGGATGACGGTGTGCCATGTAACTTGGAAGCTTCGCAGGCTAAATATTTTGCGACAAAAACAGCAAACGATATTGCCAGCCAATGTGTCAATTTGCTTGGGCAATTTGGTTATACAGATCAATATGTCTGTGAAAAATTTATGCGGGACGCCAAGCTGCTTGAAATTTATGAAGGAACTAATGAAGTACAAAAGATTGTTATTTCCAGAGGAATGGGACTTAATACGCGCCGCCCACGCAAAGTACAAAGTGAAGCGATGACTGTCAAACAATAATTACAATCTCTCGATTTGAAAGGAGACAAATTCGTGAAAATTCTTGTTTTTATTAAACCTTTTGCTGAGCAAAAAGAGTTGGAGTCAAAAGATATTGCCTGCACGAACATCAGTGACAGTGATAGAGCGGCGCTCGAAATTGCGCTTCAGTATAAGGAATCCAAGGGAGCAACGGTAATTACCTTTGCGTTTGGCGGTTCAGCTGCAGATACGCAGCTGCGTGAGGCCTTTGCAATGGGCGCTGATGAAGCATACTTGCTTGAAACAGATAGTGCCGACGCGGTGAATGCCCTGACGATTGCGGCTGCGCTTAAAAAAATAGCCGCAGATTGTTACGTGACTGGTCATTCGTCTGATCAATCAGAGCTGCAGAAGATCACCGAGCTGATTGGGGTTCCGTTAAGTGATTTTGCAGAAGGTCTGAATACCGAGGAAAAAACATTCTACATGATTCCTGCTGATCAGGTCAAGCCACGATATATGCAAATTTCCGGTATTTATACGGCTTATCAGCGAGAAGTTAAATCAGCAACTTTTTAACAAATATAGATGCCTGAGGCCAGTTCCATAGTTGTTTGCGAGCGATTAGAGATCGTTATTTTAAAAAAAGCAATGGAAGGTTAGAGGGGAGAATATCATGTCAGAGTTTACAGAGGATCGTATTGACGGACGCACAAAATTAATTGGTTTAATTGCTACACCAATCGGGCATTCTTTATCACCGCGCATGCACAACATATCGATGAAAAAACTAGGCCTTAACTATACTTATATGGCCTTTGAAGTCGGCAATGACCAGCTTGAAGATGTAGTTAAAGGGTTCCGCGCCCTCAATATCCGCGGATGGAATGTTTCCATGCCGAATAAGATGAAGATCATTCCTTACTTGGATGAGCTTGCACCGGCGGCAAAATTTGCAGGGGCTGTTAATACGGTTGTTAATGAAAACGGTAAATTAATTGGACACATTACGGACGGTATCGGGTATGTTCGTGGACTTAAGGAAGCAGGAGTAGACATTAAAGGCAAGAAAATGACATTAATGGGCGCGGGTGGTGCAGCAACGGCTATTGCTATCCAGACTGCTTTAGATGGTCTGGCGGAAATCTCAATTTTTAACCGAGATGATCAGTTTCTTGAGCACGCTAAGCGTAATGTCCGCGTCATTAATGAAGAAATGGATGGCGTCAGCTGCAAGGCTCATTTCTATTCGTTAGAAGATGAGGAGCGACTCAAAAAAGAAATCAGTTCAAGCGATATTTTGACCAATGGCACCGGCGTTGGTATGAATCCTTTACAGGGGAAAAGCTTGATCCCTGATATGGATTGGTTGCGCAAAGAATTGATCGTATCTGATGTGGTTTATATGCCACGAAAGACGAAACTTCTTGAAATGGCGGAAGCAGCCGGATGCCAGAAAGCGATAAATGGACTGAATATGATGCTTTTTCAAGGTGCTAAGGCATTTGAAATCTGGTTTGGTCAAGACATGCCGATCGAGCTGGTTAAAACACAAATGGGATTTTGATCATCCATTGATCTTCTAATACAGTGCTTGCAAATGAGAAAGAGGGGGCTAAAATGAGCGAACACGTGTTAAATCTCAAGGGCATTAGTATCGGGGCCGGCATTCCAAAGATTATCATTCCGCTAGTGGGATCAGACAAGCAGAAGATTCAGCAGGAAGCAGCGCTGGCCATGTCACTGCAACCAGATGCCATTGAATGGCGTGTTGATGCCTTTGAACAGGCAAACGATCTTGATGCGGTAAAAGATATAATTGCACGACTGCATAAGCAGTTCGCGGACATTCTGCTTTTGGTCACTTTTCGGAGCAAGAAAGAAGGGGGAAAGCAAGACATCGATCCGGAAGATTATGTCATTTTAAACAAAGTCATTGTTGAAACACATCAAGTAGATTTAATTGATGTTGAGTTGTTCACGGGAGAAGCATTTGTCAGACAGATTGTATCTTGTGCGCATGCCAATAATGTACGCGTCGTGATGTCCAGTCATGACTTTGAAAAAACGCCGGCAAAAGCAGACATTATTTCCCGACTGCGAAAGATGCAGGCATTCGATGCCGACATTCCTAAGATTGCTGTGATGCCGAAGCAAAAAGCTGATGTACTGATTTTACTCGAAGCAACAGCAGAAATGAATGATACGTATGCTGATCGACCCATTATTACGATGTCAATGGGCGGGTTAGGTGCAATCAGCCGCTTGAGCGGTGAAATTTTCGGATCATCCATGACTTTTGGATCGGGCGAAAAGGCATCCGCCCCGGGACAAATTCCAGTTCATGAGCTCAGGAAAGCTTTGAGGATTATCCATGACAGTCAATAAAAGGGTTGTTGAGTGCAATCCGATCTTTGCTGTTAATTAATGACTAATGAACGCCTGGTAAAATGGGCCCCAAAAAACAAAACACGGTGCTGATTGACTACTTTTAGACGTCCCATTAAATAATTTACATGTTAGATAGGAGATGAATGGTCAGATGAAAAATAAGTATATGCCGACTGCGCTTGGAATGTATATTAATTATTTTGTTCATGGCATGGGCGTTCTCATTCTTGCTCAAAATATGGATGCTCTTACTAAACATTGGAATACCAACCTTGCAGGGGTGGCAACAGTTATCTCTGCGCTCGGTATCGGGCGATTAATTGTGCTGTTTGTCTCAGGCGTGCTGTCTGACAAATTTGGCAGAAAACCCTTTATTTATCTTGGTATGATTACCTATGCTGCTTTTTTTGTCGGTATTTTAATCAGTCCAAATATTTGGATTGCTTATATTTTTGGGATATTAGCAGGTATTGCCAATTCCTTTATGGATTGTGGTACGTATCCTGCACTGATGGAAGCGTTCCCTAATTCGGCGAGTTCGGCAAACGTCATTATTAAAGCGTTCATATCCGGTGGTCAGTTCCTCTTGCCATTGATCATTAGCTTTATCGTTGCTTCCAATCTTTGGTTCGGCTGGTCATTCATCATTTGCATCGTCATTTTTGTACTGAACGGTATTTATTTGTTCAACCGCAAGTTTCCACCGATGCAAGTTGCCGGCAAAAATGAACAGAGCGCTGCGCCAAGTAAGTTCAAATTTATTGGCAAACCCAAATTTTATATTGAAGGTATCGCTTTTTGCCTATATGGTTATATCTCGCAGGCTACTTTTTATCTTGTTAGTCAATGGTTGACACAATACGGTTCAAGTGTCGCTCACATGGGAGGGACAGCATCACACGCTTTGATGAGCTACTATGCGATTGGCTCATTGATCTGTGTTTTCTTGACGGCGGTTATTGCAAATAAAGTGCCAACGATTTATCTCATGATCATCTACACATTTATTTCAATGATGGCCCTTATCGGTGTTGTCACCTATCCAACTGCGCTTGTGTGTGTCATTTTCTCCTTTGTTATCGGATTTTCTGCTGCCGGCGGTGTGATGCAACTGGCTCTGACACTTATGGCTGAAGTGTTCCCAAAGGGCAAGGGAACGATGACCGGTGTGTTTTATACACTCGGCAGTATTGCTTCGTTCACAATCCCGCTAATTACCGGTCAATTATCAACGAAGAGCATCGCAAGCATTATGGTGTTTGATCTCTGGATTGCAATTGTCGGATTTGTTATTTCACTGATTATTGCCTATCGTGTTCATAAAATCATTAAGTTCAACTCCGGTGTCGAACGTTCAACGGCAATAGGTGATTGAAGAAAGATGGGCAAGATTGAATTCAAATAGGTTGTTTGTACTTAAGTTGGATAATTGACGTTATCCAACTTAAATTTTAATGCGGTACGTAAGATTATCAAAAGTTTTTAGGAAGAAATAATGAACAGAGAGTGGTGAATTTTAAATGAAATTTTTTCATCATAAGTATGCATTCTCCGCTTCATTTTGTTATCTCAATTATTTCCTTTATGGGATGGCTTATATCATCCTGGCACAAAATATGGCTTTTCTTAGCCGCCAATTTCATGTTGACAGTACAGATATTAGCTTTCTAATCGCTATTTTTGGATTTGGAAGACTTTGTACAGTATTTGTCGATGGCATTCTTGTAGATCGATTCGGAAGAAAATGGATCGCCATTACAGGATGCCTATTAATGACCATTTTTCTCGTTGGTGTACCCTTCTCACCAACCTATCAGTTCGCAATGTTTTTTGCAGTCTTTGGCGGACTATCCATCGGTTGTTTAGATACAAGTACCTATCCTTCTCTTATGGAATTTTTTCCTGAGTTTGCCGGTACAGCAACCGTTGTGTTAAAGCTCATTCTCGCTTTTGGTTCCTTTGTTTTGCCAATTGTTACCGTATTCTGCTATCACCAAGGCTTATTTTTCGGTTTTCCCTTTTTCGCAATCGCCGTTGTTTTTGTGGTATCTGCATTTGCACTGTCTCGAGCTGCTTTTCCCAATAAAGATTCAGCGGCTGTTTCTGCTGAAGCACCACCCAATATTGAGTTTGTGCAGAGGCCTTCACTTGGTATCGATGGTATTGCGCTTGTTATTATCGGGTTTACTGCGCCGGGGTTGCTTTATGTGATGGGGACATGGTTGCCCACCTATGGACAACAAGCAATTGGCATGAACTTGAGCGACGCGCTTAGGCTGGTTTCTTTTTCCAACATTGGTGCAATTGTTTCGGTTATCGTTTTGACTATTCTTTTGGCAAAGGATATTCGGCCTGTCACCTTTCTTTTTGTTTATCCTATTTTGTCATTTGTGGCCACGATAGGGTTTATGGTTTCGCACACGGCAATAATGGCTCAGATCATGGCTTTTTTAATCGGTGCTTTTACGGCGGGTATTTTTCAACTTTGTTTGACAGTTGTCTGCCAATTTTTCTGGAATATTAAAGGGAAAGTGACTGGTGCTGTTGACACAGCGACAGGCATTGCGCAGGCGGGAATTCCTTTTTTTACCGGGATAATACTTCGAGCTGGGTCGATTCATTCTGTCTTTGTTTTTTCACTTGTTATTAATTTCATTGCAATTGGCTCAGGATTGTTTGTTAATTATCGCTATCGCAAGCTCCTAAAACCTGTTCCATCAGTGGAAATTCATTCTTAAATTGGATCTTTTGGTGCGAAGCGGGAGGATGGAAAGTGAATGTTGCCGTATATTCTGGAAGCTTTGATCCAGTGACCTTTGAAGATCTGGATCTGATTAAGCGGGGATCCGGACTGTTTGACCAAATAATAGTTGCCGTTTTAAATAACGCTGACCTGCATCCTCTTTTCACGATTAACGAACGTATGCAGCTGTTAACCCGTGTGACTCAGCAGTTAGCAAATGTTCGCGTTCAAAGTTATGATGGGCTTTTAATTAATTTTATGAAACGCGAAGAGGCGCACATTATTTTACGAGGACTACGCACCGTCTCAGACTTTGCACGGGATCTTCAGATGACAAGAGCGAATAATTCGCTTACTTATTCAATTGAATCGTGTTTTATGATAATCGATAGTCGATACACCTTCCTCAGTTCAAGTGTTGTGAAAGAGATTGTTAAGTATGGCGGAATGGTATCGGCATTTGTGCCGGCGGAAGTCAACAGGGTGCTGGAACAAAAATTTAATCCTACGTGTATTAGTCAGCAGCGAATGACTGAAGGTTCTTCAGGAGGAAATGACTATGTCAGCATTTTTAGCTAAAAAAATGAATGGGAAAAAGTGTGAGGAATACAGAAAAAAGGGATATTGGGGCAACGCTTCGCTGAGTGACTGCTGGGATGTTGCTGTTTTAAAATATACTGACAAAATTGCTGTACGTGATGTCCAGAACACGACATTGACATTTCGTGAAGTTGATGAACTTGCAGGACAATTGGCAGCTTGCATGAGGTCGGCCAATATTCATCAGGGAGACATCGTATCTGTGCAGCTCCCGGGATGGAGCGAGTTCTTTGTTATCGGTGTTGCCTGTCTAAAAGTAGGAGCGGTTATTAATCCGATTCTTCCGAACTACCGGAACCATGAGCTTATTTATATTTTAAATAAGTGCAAAACGAAAATGTTAATCATCCCTAGTTGCTTTAAAAAGTGTAATTATGTTGAAATGATACGTGAGATTCGTCCGAGCGTACCAGCGCTAGAAGAAGTCATCGTTGTTGATAAGGGCCAAATGATGACTGTCTCAGAGAAGCATATGACAACGCTACATGAATTGTTGGCAAATCAAAAGCGGCGTCTGAAATCGATTCATGTAAGTGCTGACGATGTGGCTGCTGTCTTATTTACCTCAGGCTCTGAAGGTGAACCCAAAGGTGTGTTGCTCACACATAATAATATCATTGCCAGCGAGCGTTCCTATGCTGCCTGTTTTAATCTGACCGCTTTTGATTTACTGCTGATGCCGGCCCCAATAGCACATGCTACAGGATTTCACCATGCTTTTATTAACGGAATGCTGACGGGAGCAACATGCATTTTACAAGACCGGTTTGATGCTGAGGCTTGCTTGCAGCTAATCGAAAAATATCGATGTACATGTATGATCGGGGCAACACCCTTTGTCTACGACTTGCTTCGTGTTTTGGATGCGCAATCCTATAATATTTCATCTTTGCGCTTCTTTCTGTGCGGGGGATCCCCGCTGCATTCAAGAGTTATTAAAAAAGCGTTAGAAGCAGGATTTGAAGTGATTAGCGTGTATGGGTCAACAGAGAGTGTACCTCATGCGGCGGTTGGACTGAACGCTCCGATGGAAAAATTCATTCATACAGACGGAAAAGCAATGATAGGCGGAATTGAAATCAAAGTTGTCGATCAACTTCGTCACGAGGTCCCAAAGGGTATTCAGGGAGAAGAAGCTTCACGCGGGCCAAACGTCTTTGTCGGCTACTTGGGCGATGATAAAATGACCGCATCTGCTCTAGATAGTGACGGCTGGTACTATAGCGGAGATTTGTGTGTTATGGATAGCGAAGGCTATATTAAGATTACAGGTCGGAAAAAAGACATTATTATTCGCGGAGGAGAAAATATCAGCAGCAGTGAAATCGAAGGTATTCTATTGGCGCATCCGAATGTGCATGAAGCTTGCGTTGTACCCATGCCGGATCTTCGCCTTGGTGAACGTGCGTGTGCTTATGTTGTATTAAAAGATCGCAGCAGGGGACTGACACTTGAGCAGGTGCGATGTTTTTTTGACCAAATGCGCGTAGCCAAATATAAATATCCTGAGCGCATTGAAATTGTGAACAACCTGCCTCGCTCGGCAGTCTGTAAAATACAGAAAAGTGCGCTCAGAGAGGACATCATTAACAAAATGAAGAATGAAGGGCTGCTTCTTGAGGATGACATGGAAGAGCTGGCAATACGACAACACAAATTAAGTAATGAGTGCTGAGGAAGAGGCGGTGTACTTTCCGATCTGCAATGATCAGAACGTAATGGTGTGAACAAATGATCACATTGAGTCTTTTTTGGCTTTCTTTGGCGGGTGGTTATTGTTTTTGCTGCTTGCGTTTTTCCGGGTAGGTCAATCACTATTTTTCACAAACAGCGCGGCGCCAAGATCGTGCAGGCGCTGGTTTGCTTAATAAAGCATGCGGTACTCTATGATGCCAATGAAAGCAATAATTTTTTCGCCTATTAAAAGCAGCCGTTGCATATTGAGCCATTTGATCCCACCCTTCTATTCTCTTGCCGTGATAAAAAATTAAGCGAACGGGCGGCCCGTTCACTTAGTTTTTGGCGCTGATCTGATCCATCGCGTCATTGGCCAGTCGGTCGGCGCGTTCGTTCAAGTCAACGCCGCTATGACCTTTGACTTTATTAAAGGTAATGGTTTGCTGCTTTGCCGCCAAATCACTGAGGCGTTTCCATAATTGCTGATTTTTAACCGGTGCACCCGCTGAGGTGTGCCAGTTGTTTTTAATCCATCCTTTTACCCAACTGTTCATTCCATTCACGACATAAGCGCTGTCGATAAAAAAATCAATGGGGATGTGGTCTGACTTTAGCGCTTCAAGTGCGCTGATGACCGCAGTCAATTCCATGACATTATTGGTCGTATTCTTTGCGCCGCCCTTTAATTCTTTCACACGATCATGGTAGCTGAGCACGGCGCCCCAGCCGCCAATATTCTGATCACTCTGATTCCCGCGGCACCCGCCGTCACAATAGATGGTGATGTGATCCATAAAAATAGTCCTCCGTCCTTACGGGATGCTCCGTCGGTTACGATGGAAGTGAGCATGTGCCATGCTGTATATAGTCAGTATAACAGTTTCCTTTTTGGGAGCACAGACTGTATGGAGCTTTTAATGGTGACGTGAATGCAATACTCTGTCGGGCCGGCGTGCCGGACGGGCCTCACAGATTTCCGCTTGTCTGTTTGAGGAGGCTGGCGTTGCGCCTGCGATTAGCGAAACCGGAGCGCGGTTGTTTTAAGCGACTGGGCCGCTTTTTTGCCCGGCTTTTCTAATACGTTTAAGAAGTTTTAAAGATGTCAGCGGGACTAAGTATAAGAAAAGCTAAGGCTCAGCCTTTGCCAAAGGAGGTCGGTCTTGCCAAGTTTTTCTAATACGTTGAAGAAGGTTTGAAGATGTCAGCGGGACCAAGTATAAGAAAAACTAAGGCTCAGCCTTTGCCAAAGGAGGTCGGTCTCGCCAAGTTTTTCTAATACGTTGAAGAAGGTTTGAAGATGTCAGCGGGACCAAGTATAAGAAAAACTAAGGCTCAGCCTTTGCCAAAGGAGGTCGGTCTCGCCAAGTTTTTCTAAAAAAGAGCCAAACACTTTATAAATATTTTGAAGATCATGGCTGCTTGGGTGCGTTGCTGTACAATTGACATATATTATTACATAATATGTAAAGCAATAGGCAAAAAGGCAATTTGCAATTTACGACCGATTTGTGTGTAGAAGGGGTGCCAGTTATGCGAGTTGCGGTTGTTGGAGCAGGCGCCATCGGCTGCTTTTACGGTGGTCTGCTGGCGAAAGAGAATAACGATGTCACGTTTGTCGCAAGAGGAAAGACACGTGATGCTCTTGAAAAACAGGGGCTTACTGTCAAAAGTATTTGGGGGAACTTTTCCATCCCGGTCAAGGTTGTCGACTCTGAGCATCTTGACGCAGTCGATGCTTTTGACGTGATCCTTCTTGCCATTAAATCGACAGCTTTGGAAGACGCGTTACCCGAGTTGCAGTTAATCAGTGACGAAAGCACGCGGATCGCCTGCCTGCTTAACGGCATTGGCAATGAAGAGCGGCTGAGCGATGTGTTCACGGAGCAACAGATAATCGGCGGATCGGCCTTTGCGTCAGTCATTCGCGAAGCGCCCGGCGTTGTGAATCACGTCGGCGAGGGGCGGCTCGTGCTTGGCGAGTGGGCAGCTGCAAAACCGACATTTCCTTTAAAATGGTTGATTTCAGCGTTTCAACAGGCCGGCGCGGACGTGAGCCTCAGCGACAATATTCGCCAGATTAAGTGGGAAAAATTGTTGTGGAACATGACTTATAATCCACTGACAGCTTTAACCGGCACGCGGGTTGGCGAAGCGCTCGATGATCCTGATCTTTACCATCTGTTGGAGAAGGTGTCAAGAGAATACCTTGCGCTTGCTTCTGCTGCCGGAGTAACAATTGGCGCTGACTATCAACGGGCATTGCTCATTCCGGACGATGACGTGCGCCGCCACAAAACGTCAATGCTGCAAGATTTTGAGAATGGCCGAGAGATGGAGTTGCAAGCCATTCTCGGCTTTGCAATTCGTGTGGCGAATATGCACAATGTCAAAGTGGATACGATTGAAACGCTGCATGCCCTGCTGCGCTTTTTTCAAAAAAAGAATAGATAATTGATTGACGTGATGCGGAGTGCTCCCGCATCTTTTTTTTTATACTTTAAAGCGGGAGAAGTGAACTGGGTGAGGCCCGGCAAATTTTAATGTATGTGAGAAGGCTGACCGATCGCATGCGGCAAGCGTAAACAAAAGATGATGATACATACACGAATGCGGCAAAAATAAAGATAAAAAGGGGAAGACAAGGTTTTATGTGGATACTTGCGGCGAAGGCTGTGCGCTGAGATTCAGTACTGATAAATATTTGAATGCGACAATCAGTAAAAAGACGTGGAAATTTTAGAGAAATGTAGCATAACAAGATTCCAATGGTATGCGAACAGATGCGCGGCAAGCGAGTACCTAAAGGTCATATTCCAAAAGATTTGCAAAGCCGAGTGACCTGGCACTTTTATTAAGGGAATTTAAAGATTTGGACGGTATAGTCTAAATAAGTTAATATTCATTTTTTTATGGGCTTCAGTGATCTGAACTTACATATTTTTAAAGGTGCAAGCAGGATTACAAACAGATAAGGGGGTAATGCGGTGACCCTACATCTAAAGATGTTGCCGCTTGTTTTGGCCGCTTTTATTTACAATGGTTTTTATTTCGGGCCGATCTCAATCAGCGGACAGATTCCGGCGGCTAAGGTCGTGTCGGGACGCTTTGTGCATCACCATGCCAAGCATAAAGGGGAAAAGCAAAAGAAAGAAAAGCAGTCATCTGCGCAGCAACAACAACTTCCGGTGGCAAAAGAACTGTCTGCCCCATTTGTCAGTCAGTTACCGGAGCTGCCGAACGGCTGTGAAATTAGCAGCCTGACGATGCTGCTGCAATCGGCCGGCGTTCAAGTCGATAAGATGACACTTGCATCAGCCATTCCCAAAGTGCCGTTCCAGTCCGGTGCTATCATGGGTAATCCGAATGACGGCTTTGTCGGCAATATGTACCATGGCAACAGCGACAATCCGGGTCTCGGTGTTTATCATGGGCCGGTTGCCGCACTGGCCAGAACGTATCTTGGCAACCGTGTGCTTGACTTGAGCGGCGGAAGCTGGGATCAGGTCGAAGCGTGCATCGCTGCCGGAGAGCCTGTGTGGGTCATTACGGACGTTGATTTCCAGCCGCTTTCGCCATCCGACTGGCAGCCGTGGCAGACACAGGAAGGCGTTATACAGGTGTCTTTCATGGAACACTCGGTGCTCGTGACCGGATATGATCAGAATAGGGTCTACTTTAATAATCCGCTGCTATCGCAGCCGGGCAGTTCCGCGCCAAAAGCAGCTTTTATTTCGGCGTGGCAGCAATTCGGTAGTCAGGCGATTTCGTATACCGCGAAGTAGTCTGCCGGAAAGATAGGTATGAAGCTCAAGCCGATGACACGAACAGTTTTAAATGGCTGGATCCCATATTTAGACGGGCACGGCGCCTCGGCTTCGCTAGTCGCAGGCGCGCACATCTCCTCGAACAGGCTAGGGTCTGCGGGATCTCACTTGGCACACTGATCCCTCAGGCGTCTCGCGTCTTCGCTTTTCCCCTAGATCCCCGTTATACATCACTATGAGTCTGCTGAAGAAACAAGGCTCTTTTAGGAATATCCATAAAGAGGTTGAAAATTCATATTTCCAATTGATTATAGTCTTAAATACGAATAAAGTTATTAAATTATATAATTATATTCGTATTTCATTGGCGTATATTTTCTGTCGTACAGCTGCCAGCCTAGTGATGTATACAGTTAGATCACTAGGCTGGCAGACAATGAGAAAACTCAAAAGTGCCTGTTAAATCAGTTTTTTCAACCACTTTTGACAAATCATAGTGTGAAGATGCGGGAATCCAGCTTTTCCGTGTTTGAGGTAAAATTCATATACTTTCTTTTCCCATATTGCGTTCTGCCGACATCCCTAGACTTTCCCAACGCATTAGAAAAACTTGGCAGGGCCAAGTCCTTGGACGACGGCGGAGCCTTAGCTTTTTCTTAATAGCTAGAATGGGTGTTAACAAAGCAACCAATATAGCTTAGCCATTTATTTTCATTTTCATACATAAGCTGCATGGCATTCATTTTTATTCCTCTCCAGTATTTAAAAGTAGAATTAATGTTTGTTTAAAGACACATGGCTTAGTGAACGTGAATATTGCAATACAGCTAATGCAATTAAAAAAATAAGTGAAATATAGAGGCAACTGGGCAGCAGACCAAAGCGACTGATGACTCCGCCAAGTAGCATACCAGCTGGGGCAACTAGGTACAACAGAAAATCAATGCCACCTAATACCGTCCCGCGCTGCTGCGAAGGAATAGAAGAAATAACATAGCTGTAAAGTGGCTGGGTCAGTGTGTCCGCCAAACCATAACAGACAAACACCGCGGCAATGAACAAGCTTTGCTCGCGTGCGCCATAGAGTGCGAGCATACAGACGGCCGAAGCCATCAATCCAAGCTTTGTGCAAAGTGACACATAGGCACCACATTTTACAAGGATGAGTGAACCGATGATTTCGCCAATAGCAATGCCGGCCTTAATAAAGCCGATGATCCATACGGAAGCGCCTTTTTGAAGACCAGCAATAAAATAAGGGAAAACGTAAGGAATATAGCCATAATTCAAATTCAGCAGCATGATTAGCATCACAAATGTCCAAATATATGACGGACTGTCTTGAGGCATTTTCCACTTTTTGCGAAGTGAACCAGGAGAAAAAAGGCGTCTCAGCGGGTGAATAGTTGACGACAGAGGTCGCGGCCGAGTTGTTTTTGGCGCAGTCCCGGATCTGACCCCGATAACCAGTAAACCGGCAAGACAATAGGACAAGGCGTTAAAAAGAATGACTAGGGGTGGAGAAAAGAGAGAAATAGCCGACTGCCGCGTTTCCGAACACGGCGATCATCTGAGATAAGCCACGCGATAAAGAAGTAAACATAATATAGTGCTTTTTATCGAATAAATCTGATGTGAAAACAGTATAGGCTTTGCTGAACAACCCACCGATGAGTTCATTTCCAAAAACAAGCAGAAGATATAAGCCAAGCGAGGTATGTGTAGACGGGATGACAGTGAGAGTCAACAGGCAGAAGAGAGCAAGTAAAAAGTTGTTGATTATCATTAATCTTTTACGATTGAAATGATCGACAATCCGTCCGGTCATCAGTGCAGCGACTGCCTTGAATACAAACGAACTACCAATAATCGCAGAAAGCGCAGTGAGACTATGATGAGAGGCGTAAATGGTCCACATCATGAAAAGATCATAGCACACGTCGCCAGTTGCAGATATAACATTTGATGTTAGCAGCAAACGTTCTTCACTATGCATGACAGTGCTCCAAATAATATCTTAAAGCAAAATTAAAATACTCGCACAAATCAAAAAACGGTGTTGAATGAATAAATGCTTGTTCTGCTCTGCATCCGCCACCGCAAATGTGGCGGATCGTGCATAACGCGCAAATGGAGCCAGTCAAAGATAAAGCACCCCTTGATCGTCCCCGCTGAATAACCTTCTGTGAAAAAAGCTGATATATGCTTTGCTGTTGATTATTGTAGCATAACATTCAGGCATCATGACTCAAATGCAGCTGAATCGTATAATGAAAAATTGCCCGCGGTGAAAAATTTGAATTTGATGTCTTGCTTTGCCGGCAAGCATTCATTAATGAAGCACACATATGTCGGATGCTAAAAAACGGGCCGTGCCTATATATAAAACGTATGCTGCAAGCATGACCGGGTAAGAAATTGTCTACAGGAGGGTGAACGTCAAATCTTTTTTCTCCATACTTGTTTACTAGGCATGGATCATCATAATTACAGATATCTCATTTATGGGCCTATTTGTTCTGAAATAACTCATCAATTTCATCATTTAGATATAAAGAATCAATGATAAAAGATAAAATATAATATAATAGCCGAAAGTCCTAATCGAATGGGTCGTAAATGTCTTGAAAATGAGTACAAACAACGGTATATTAGGTTCATAGTCTATGATTCTCTAGCTGTTTTAAAGGGCAAAACTGTTGAAAAGCAGTGACGCAAAGTCACGGGTCTAAGGTGGTAAGCGACCAGACAGCCGGACTACCGACGTCTATCAAAGACGGCGTAACTCGTTTTAGGCGATGAGCACATTTTTTCTGCGAAAATACCGTGCTTTAGTCCTCTGCCATCCGTCTTCGTGTACTCCTTCTAAGCGTTCCCTTTGAGCAGTTAACTTCTCTGTGCAGTACGTATCAGTATCTGATATCGTGTGTGTTTTAAAACAATTGATTTGTAAGACGGTTGACAGGCGCTTGCTTTTAAGTGCTGTTTAAAAAGACAATGACACGGGACACTAGGAGGGGAGAAGGATGAACGTTCACCGCAGCTTTACCGCCATAGGCACAGTGGCGGCCGCCACGATTACAGCGGCAGTCGCTTATAATGCGCTTCCGCCGGCTCATGTGTTCGCGGCGACTACATATACCGGACAAGCGACGGACTATTTGAATGTGCGGAGTGCCCCGGCGACGACCGCTACACGACTGGGACTGCTTGCTCCGGGAAGCGCAGTGGAGGTTATCGGCAACGTTGACGGCCGTTGGTTGAAAATTAATTATCACAATCAAACCGCTTACGTGGATGGCACTTATATCACCGAGAAAGCACAGCCGATAGGAGCGACAGCAGGGACTGTGCAGGATGTCCAACCTTTCTCGGGAACGACAACCGCCAATTTGAATGTCCGGTTTCTGCCTTCCACAAGCGGGACGCTGCTGACGACGCTGAAGGCGGGAAGCACAGTGACAGTCAATGGCAAGACGAACGACGGCTGGCTGCGCATCTCATACAAGAGCGGCATTGCCTACGTCGCTGCTGATTATGTCACTCAGAGTCCTGCCGCCGCTTCCGCAAGTACGGCCAACGTGAGCGCTGTGCAGTACACGGGAACGACGACGGGCAATCTGAATGTGCGTCAGAGCGCAAGCACGTCATCAAATATTTTGGCGACGCTGAAGCAAGGAGCAATCGTGAGCGTCACGGGCACGAGCGGTGACTGGCTGGAGATCGCCTACAATGGCGGCACGGCGTGGGTGTCGTCCAAATATGTGATGCAGCAGAATACAGCTGCCGCCGCTTCCGCAAGTACGGCCAACGTGAGCGCTGTGCAGTACACGGGAACGACGACGGGCAATCTGAATGTGCGTCAGAGCGCAAGCACGTCATCAAATATTTTGGCGACGCTGAAGCAAGGAGCAATCGTGAGCGTCACGGGCACGAGCGGTGACTGGCTGGAGATCGCCTACAATGGCGGCACGGCGTGGGTGTCGTCCAAATATGTGGACCAAAGTCCGGCTTCCCCCGTGCCCGGCGGATCAGACGTGAATGCCGTGCAGTATACAGGGACGACAACAGGGAACTTGAACGTGAGACAAAGTGCGAATACGTCTGCGAAAATTTTGACGACGCTCGGGCAAGGAACGAGTGTGAGTGTCGTAGGTACGAGCGGTGACTGGCTGCAGATTACGTACAATGGCGGCACAGCATGGGTGTATAGTGCATATGTATCAAAGGCATCCCCATCCACCGATTCTGCATCGACGAATATGACCTCTACTGGTTCCGCCGGTACTTCAACATCGACGAGTGCGACGACCAATGACTCTTCATCAACGAATACATCCGCCACTTCATCGACAGCAACGCCGTCAACGACACAACAGATGAAGTACGTGATTGCCGCATCCTGTAATTTTCGTCAAGGGCCTGACACATCGGCGACGATTTATAACGTGCTGCCGACGGGAACGGTTGTTGAATGGCTTGCCGATGGGCCGGACGGCTGGGAGAAGATCAGTTATGGCGGCAAAGACGGCTATGTTTACGGACAATATCTTGATAAAGAAGCGCAGACGACGGTGACGTCGGGGAACCAGGCCAACATTACGACGCAGTACAATGTATCGTTCGCGGCAGCACTGGCGGCTGAGCAGAAGGTGGACAGCAGTTCACAGCTTGCTGCCTATCTCAATCCGACAAATGTCCAGGCGGGGACTTCGGCTTACTTTCAATTTCTTAAGCTGTCTTCCCTGTCCAATATCAGTCTCAGCAGCATGACCAGTATCCTAAGCGGGCGAGGCATTCTGTCAAACGACGCTCAGACGTTCATTACTGCGGCCGATAAGTACGGGATTAATGAAATTTATCTTGTCGCTCATGCACTGCTTGAAACAGGGAACGGAACGTCACAATTGGCGAACGGTGTCAGCTATAATGGTACGACCGTCTATAACATGTTCGGTATCGGCGCTTATGACGGCAGCGCGGTAGCATCCGGAGCAGCGTATGCGTATAATCAGGGCTGGACAACGCCTGAGAAGGCAATTCTTGGCGGGGCGGCGTGGATTGCTGAAAATTATATCTATAATTCATCCTACCAGCAGGATACGCTTTATAAAATGCGTTGGAATCCGCAAGCGCTGATCACGGGAAGCGCAGCGCACCAATATGCAACGGACGTGGCGTGGGCGGTCAACCAGACGCCGATGATCAGTGCGATGTACGGACTGGTTTCAGGCGCTAACCTCGTCTTTGACGTTCCGCAATACGCGAACTGAAAGATTCGGTGACGACAGAAAAGGAGCATTTACCGCTTGTTTGGCGAATGCTCCTTTTTGTGTTCATAAACATTGTGCAACTCATACGCAAAGCCGACTAGTGATGAGAGTGAGCGGGCCTGCAAATTCGCTGCCGAGACTTCCATCGCAGACCGCGGGCCATAACTGAAACAAACCGACATGAGTCGCCCCACCGCGCACATGTTCGGTCAATCCAGCAAAAAGACGGTGAAAAGGACAGCGACGATGAAACGATATACAGCAAAGGGAATGAGTGTGAAGCGCCGCAGCAGTCTCAGGAAAAGCGCGATGGCAAGCATAGCGACCGTAAAGGCGGCCAAAAAGCCGATTGTAAATAACGGAATGTCACTGGCGGTGAGAAACTGAAGACTCTTGATAAAATCGAGTCCGCTTGCGCCAAGCATGATCGGCACCGCGATAATAAATGAAAACTCAGCGGCGGTTGTGCGATTCACACCGCAGATTAGTCCGCCGGCAATCGTTGACCCGGAACGTGAAAAACCGGGCCAGAGCGCCAAACACTGAAACAAACCGATTAGAAACGCCTGTTTGTAGGTCAGTTGATCAAGTGAGCGGTTTTCTTCATTTTTTGCTGAATATTCGGCGTAAATCATGAGCAAACCGCCGGCAACAAGCGCGATAAGCACGGTGGTCGGGGAAAATAAATGTTGTTTAATCAGATCGTGCAATGCAAGACCCAGCGCAGTGGCAGGCAGGCAGGCAAGGATGATGTGTACGAGATTCAAATGACTCATGTAGCGGTCGCCGTGTCCCTGATAGAAGCCAAACAGGCTCCATAGTCTGCGCCAATAAAGAACGACAACAGCCATGATCGAACCGAGCTGAATGATGACTTCGAATGTTTTTGCTGTATCACCTTGAAAGTTCAGCAGCTTCGCTGTTAAAATCAAGTGACCGGTTGAAGACACCGGTGCAAATTCAGTTAACCCTTCAACGGCTCCCATAATGACCGCTGTGATCAAATCGTGCAAACACCCCACCTGCCTTAAAGAGAATGAAACAAGCCTTTTAACTATAGCATATTCGCTGCGTGCTAAGCCATGCTGTTATCGTGCACTTTATCGACCAATCCGGATCGATTTATTTTGCTAAAATAGCGGCAAGTCACAGCAGGCATATGTCATTTTTTATGTATTAATAAAGTATAATAATTTCAAGAAATTAAAATGATTAAAAAATAATAATAGTACAGATGTTCGAACGCCTATGGGATCTGAGCTGCATCCCGAGTGCGGAGTTTATTCATTCATTAAAAATTGATGAATTTTACACGCAAGCACAAGGTTCATCCAATCCTCAGTATTGGAAAGATTTATGGATAAAATTTTTTCAATTTGACCCAATCTATAATACAAGGTGTTAGGATGTATAACTAGAGCAGATGCAGTCTCCTGTAATTGTCGATTATGTTTTAAGTAAGCAAGCAGTGTTAAAAAAAGGTCTTTATTTCTACGTTCGTCATGTTCTATAAGCAGGCCTAGGTGGTTTGAAACATATAATTGCAGCTCATCGGGATCATGATTCATGAGCAAGTGCTCAATTCTGTCGTTTGAATAGCGGTAGACCTTCCCCGCTTTTTTCTTTGCAAGCAGCTGAATACATTGTTTGGCATCATTGTAGGATTGATTAATATGCATAAATCCTGTTTCAATTCTACCGATACCTATTTTTATGGCTGAGGGACAGGTGTTAAGGCGCGTACAAAGTTGAGATAATTTTTCATCGATGGTTCTCTTTTCAGTTTGATTTGAGAAAGAAAGAAAGGCAATAATATTATTCCGGCGATGAGCAACTAACCCTTTAATATTCATTTCATGAATGGTTTGTTCTAACCATTTTAAGCAGGATTCACTGGCAAAGCGTTTGTTAATTCCAGAGGAGCAGTTGGACTGATAATCACACACGAGCACCGCATATAAATCATTTTCATTTAAATCTAAATTTTTCGCTTGTTGGAGCATCGTTTCGCTAAATGTATTCGAGATAATTTGTTCAAATATATCCCCAAAAAGTTGCCGTTTTGTGTGATCAATAGCTTCGCGCTTCATAGAGTCCAGACCAATAATTGATGCACTGTATTCCAGCAACGTTCGATCGCTATCATTAAAGGTTGTTTCATCAATCCATGCACAAAGAAAGCCAATAACACGCTCTGCGCCCACCACCGGAATAATCAGCAGCAGCGTGCCTGTACTGAGGGTAAGAACTTGCCATTTCTTGACACGGACAACGTATCTGGCTTCACGAGTCGCTAAGAAATTCTCAGGTAGTCGATGTTTGTCTGTCGTTCCGCACGATGCAATGGGAAGGAGAAGTTCATCGAAATAGGTCACGGGTGTTTGCATCATAGAATAAAGTTCACGCATGATTTCTTTAATTCCTTTATTGTTTCGCACCAGAGTAGTTAAAATATTATAAAGATCCAGTGTTTTTCGTAGCTGTGTATGTTCTGTTCGCAGCGCTCGATACGTAATATCGAGTTCATGCTGCGTTTTTTTCGTGAGATGTTTGTAACGAGTTTGCTCTAACAAAAGCATACAGTGATTCATAAAGGGAAAAAGAAGAGTTGCGGTATCTTTTGTTAGGCAACACGAGAATTTGGTGCTATAAAGCAAAATCATTCCTTCAGCTTCGTCATCAATGGTAATCGGAAGAAGTAGCAGCGTACGAATGGATTGAAGAGGTATTCCTGCTTCTTTAAGCCGCTGTGAATGCTCGACTGTTAGCGATTGAATTAATGATTGGATGCAGGCATTTTTGTTGTAGATGACGGGAATACCTTGCTTACAAGTAGTGTCAATCATGAATTCTTCTTTAGAAAACGATATTTTTTGGTAGCCAGATGAATCAAGTCCAGTAGCAGAATAAATAACAAATTTACACAAATGTGTATTATATTTAAAATAAAGGGCCGCATCTACACCGCAAAGCACGTTTACAAGTAAGTCCAGTAAGTCTTTCATAAATGCATTTTCCGCGGTATGATTAAGGCATCCAACCTGTTTCCATAATGTGTACATCATCAATTGCTGCATGCCATGTACAACTTCTTCAAATAAAAAGGGCAGCCATTCGAGACAACTTGAAAGAAATGATTGAAAGGCTCGACTATTTTTTGTATTAAAAATAACAAGAAATCGCTCGGATACACTGAATTTTAATGTATCGTTAAATAAATCGGTCGTAAATTGTTTCTTAGCATGGAGGGACCAAAGACAATGGTAATGATTACCAAAACGTTCGACGAGATAGAGCTGCTTAAGGTTAAATTTTGTGCTCCAACTCATTAATAGTTGCGTGTGATGGTCTGATTGTTTTTCCCCGACGTTTTGGATCATTCACTTAGTTTCCTCTTTCTTTTTTATCACTTGATCATGATCTTGAAGTTTAATACCTGATTTGACGGAATCGACCCATTCATAATAGCGATCAATGAGTACGTGTTTATTTTTTTCATAAATGAATTGAAGATCTTGAATAGGCTCAGCAGCATCATCTACACGAAAATCAACATAAGGGAAGCCTTCTTCTGCTACTACTTTAATAGCTGCCGACTGCTTTCCGCGGGAGTCGCCGCCTATGCTGTCACCTGCACACATAGCGGCAAGTAACCGTTCTTGAAGGGGTCCCTTAGCTGTTTTAAATGTTTCCGCTACGGCATAAAGAACGTCAATACTTGTCAGAATATTTCCCTGTACGGTAAACTGATCTCCAATAATATGCCCTTTAACATCATCATTCTCTACACCAGTATAGACAGCGCTGTTGCCAAAATGGTCCATAACGATTAATTGTCGCAGTTCACGTCCGGGATCTTTCATCAGTAGTGTGTTTAATGTTTCGTTTGCTGTTTTGCCTGTTTCTAAATAAGACATTCCGATTGGCCCGAGAGAAGGATTGACCCAGCCTTGCGAGACGATGATACCTATATTAGCCTTTATAGTTGGAGAGTAGGCGCCGATTCCGGGAAAGCACGATGTGACAGCCGCTCCAAAAAAACCCGTTTCTTTACATTTTGCAACAATAGAATAAGTCATCGCTCTTCCTCCTGTACAACATGACATGCCACATAGTGATGCGGGGAAACCTCAGCCCATTCGGGTTGCTTGAGCGAGCATACATCTTTTGCTAACGGACATCGGGTTCGGAACCGGCAACCACTTGGTGGATTTAGAGGACTCGGCATTTCTCCGGCCAACATGATCCGCGCTTTTTTATGTCGAGGTTCTGCAATCGGAATGGCTGAAAGCAGAGCTTTTGTATACGGATGGAGTGGTTGGCGATACAGGGTATCTCGATCAGTTAATTCTACCATTTTTCCTAGATACATGACGCCAATATGATGGCTTATGTAATCAATAACGCTTAGATCGTGGGAAATGAACAAATAGGTCAGTGCAAATTCCTGCTGTAAATCGCTCAACAGATTAAGAATTTGTGCTTGAATACTCATATCAAGAGAAGCCACCGGTTCATCAGCAACAATGAATTTTGGGTGAAGTGCGAGTGATCGGGCAATACCAATACGCTGCAGTTGACCGCCAGAAAGTTCATGTGGATAACGTGTCAGGTATAGGGATGGAATGCCAACCGCATCCAGTAGTTTTCGCAGGGTTTGATGACGAATGTTCTTATCTATGCCATAGGCAATCATCGGTTCATTTAAACTATTTTGAATAGTTTGTCTCGGATTCAACGCGGCATAAGGATCTTGAAAAATGATTTGCAAATCACGTCGTGTTTTCCAAAGCTCGTGAGAAGATAAGTTATTTATTCGAATGTCTTCAAAAAATATGTCTCCTGATGTTGCTCGGAGAAGCTGTAAAAGGAGCCGCCCTGTTGTAGATTTTCCACAACCTGATTCCCCGACAAGGCCCAGTGTTTCACCTTGGCGAATAGAAAAAGAAATGTCATCTACAGCTTTTAACCATTGGATTTTTGGGGCAAATCCCCCTCTTTTCAATGCAAAATATTTTTTTAAATGATTCACTCGAATAAGCTCTTTTTTTGTAGTATTCAATAATTGTTCCTCGCTTTTCATTAAGTGTTAAGGCATGCGGACATTAAAGCTGAAACAAGGGCCAAACCCAACGCACTGTCGAGATGGCTGCTTTTATTTGGATGTCTTTCCTTATCAATAAGGCTCAATTTGTACATCTATGTCCCATGAACGATGGGAGTAAGATGACATGGGCACATTTACATTTTCTGATACAAGTGACACGACACGAGATGATTTTCGGATATTTGTGTGTATTCGGGCAATACATATGCACATCGTTCAAAGGCCAAGGGACAACGATCTTTAAATAAGCATCCCGTATGTTCAACAGATAGGTTCGGAGGATGGCCTTTAATTGCCATGAGTCGTTTTCGCGAACCAATTTTAGGAATGGAGGCGAGTAATCCTTGTGTATAGGGATGTTGCGGATTGCTAAATAGTTCGTTCACCGAAGCTTGTTCGATAATTCTGCCAGCGTACATGACAGCTACACGATCGCAGATTTCTGCAACAACCCCAAGGTCATGAGTAATGAGCAATACACCTGCATTAATGTCGTCTCTAAGTGCTGTTATTAGGTCGAGGATTTGCGCTTGAATAGTTACATCAAGTGCAGTGGTCGGTTCATCAGCAATGAGCAGTGAAGGGTTTCCTGCTAGCGCCATAGCAATGCATGCACGTTGCTTCATTCCACCGCTGAATTGATGCGCATACTGTCTAGCGCGCGTCTCGTATTCTGGAATGCCAACTTTTTTCAACATGCTTTCCGCAATACGCCATGCCTTAGGTTTGGATAGATGTTGGTGGATTTTAGAAACTTCAGCAATTTGGTCGCCAATTGTATACACAGGGTTGAGTGATGACATTGGATTTTGTGCTATA
Source organism: Sporolactobacillus sp. (assembly GCA_047722915.1). Taxonomy (GTDB): domain Bacteria; phylum Bacillota; class Bacilli; order Bacillales; family Sporolactobacillaceae; genus Sporolactobacillus. The sequence goes on along the minus strand of JBDNZQ010000005.1, from coordinate 47,606 downwards.
AGTCCAATTTTGTGTCCGCGAATATGTTGCATTTGCTTATCGCTTTTCTCAAGGAGATTTTCGCCCTCAAAAAGTATGTTGCCTTCAAGATATTCTGTTCTTTTATAACCAATTAAACGTAAAATAGCTTGTGCAGTCGTGCTTTTTCCACAACCCGATTCACCGACGAGTCCGAGAATTTCTCCTTTGTTAAGGGTAAAAGAAATATCGTTAACAGCCTTGACGGCTTGATGATTCGTTTGAATAAAATGGGCTTTTAGATGGCGCACATCAAGCAAAAAATTGGCCATTGACTTAGGACCCTCCTTTTTTATTTTCCACGTTGACTTCGTGGATCAAGTGCATCGCGCAACCCATCACCGACAATATTAAAACTTAGTACGGACAATGTAATTGCAATACCTGGGAATACTGCCGTCCACCATGCAAGTTCCATCCAATCTTTAGCTTCACTGAGCATCATTCCCCATGATGGCGTATCAGGTGAAACGCCAAGTCCTAAAAAGCTGAGTGAGGCTTCTGCAAGAATAGCAAACGCCAAGGAGAGCGTTGTCTGAACAACAAGTGGTGATAGAATATTAGGTAAAATGTGATGGAATAAAATTTTGCGTTCTTTAACCCCCATGGAATAAGCGGCTTCTATATATAGGGAATCTCTGACAGCAAGCACGGCTCCGCGAGCGATACGTGAGAAAATCGGCGTATAAACAATGCCAATTGCAAGCATGAGGTTTGTTAAGCTCGGTCCAAGAATAGCCATGATGACAAGAGCAAGTAAAATATCTGGTAAAGCGAAAAGAACATCTGTCATACGAGAAATCAATTGGTCGATCCATCCGCCATAGTAACCTGCCAGAATGCCCATAACTGTTCCCAAAATTAATGAGAATCCAACGGAAATAATGCCTACTTGCAAGGAAATACGTGCACCGTAAATGATTCTGCTCAAAATATCTCGACCAAATTGATCTGTTCCGAACCAATGGCTGTTATCAGGAGTTGAAAGTCTTGATGAAATATTCATCGAGTATGGGTTATAAGGCGCAATTTGTTTGGCAAAAAGAGCAGCGAATATTAGAAATAGAATGAGGATTAAGCCTCCCATTGCTAACGGATTATGCCGAAAACGATACCAGGTATTGCTCATTCTTTATGCACCCTATTCCATGTAATTTTCAAATTCGAGTACGGCTTAATTACTTTGCCGGTTACTTATAGCGTATTTTCGGATTAATTAATCCATAAATAACATCAATGCATAAATTGATGACAATGAATGCGGTGGCAACAAACAGAATACAGCCCTGAAGCAAGCTGTAATCACGATTGGAAATCGCTTGAAGTGACAGTTGTCCAATGCCTGGCAATGCAAAAACTTGTTCAATAATAACTGATCCACCTAACAAATAGCCTATCTGAATACCGAGTACGGTGATTACTGGGATTAACGCATTTTTCAGTGCATGCTTCCAAATGAGTCTGGTTTGGCTACTTCCCTTGGCTTTTGCCATTTTTATATAATCTTCACTGAACACCTCCAGCATAGCTGAACGAGTTGAGCGCATGGTGACTGCTCCTACAGCTGTACCAAGGGCCAGTACAGGCATAATCATGGACCGTAAGTTTCCAATGATGCTTTGAGAGGGTGGCTCATAACCGCTTGAAGGTAATAGATGCCAATGCAATGAAAAAATAAGAATTAACAGTGTACCAAGCCAAAAGTTGGGTACAGACACACCAAACATACTTACAGAACTGGAGACGTAATCAAGGGCTTCTCCTTTTTTAAAAGCTGCATAGACCCCAAGTGGTATGGCGATAGCCAGTGCAACAAAAATACTTAGCAAAGTAAGTTCCAAAGTTATCGGGAGGCGCTGAAGTAAGGCGCCGAGGACTGACTGATTTGTAAAAGAAGAAGTACCTAAATTTCCGCATAAGACATGGCTAATCCAAATAATATACTGAATGATGATTGGCTTATTCAAACCCAGCTGAGCACGTAATTCTGTGGCCTGCTTAGGGTCATAACTAGTTCCCAGCATAGCCGTGACTGTATCACCGGGAACAAGTCTAATTAAGAAAAAGGTGAGCAGGGATATACCAAATAGTGTTGGGATAGCCATCAATAATCTTTTTAAAATATATTTTCCCATAGATCTGCCTCTTAATTTTTTATATCAGAGTGTGAATGCAAGCTTAATGTGCTGTAGACAAGATAAATATGTATAAAGAAGGCAAAAGGTAAATCTGCCTTCTTAAATTAAAGACTAAAAATTATTTATTTAGCCAAGTACTTTCCAAAGATTTGGTTGTAACCGTTGGATTGACATCAAAGCCGTGAACATTATCAGTCATTGCGGAAGCTTGACCGTTGGCATAAAGGAACACCATGGGGGCATCATTAACAATTATTTTCTGCGCCTCGTCATAAATCTTTTGACGTGCGGATTGATTCATGGTTGTGCGTCCCGCATCTAGAAGCTTATCGACCTGTTTATTTGAATAGTTTTGTTGATTATAAGCACCATTTGTATGAAAAATATTATACAAAAATTCATCAGGATCAACGAATCCAACCCAACCAACAATGTCCATTTCAAATTGCTTTTTTCCAAGCGCATTAAAGAAAACACTGTCTTCTTCTTGCTGTATTTTTACGTTAATGCCAACTTTTTTTAACTGGCTTTTAACAACTTGTGCCGCATCAATTTGATCTTGAGTCTGCCCGACTTGAAGTGTAATGGAAAAACCGTTTGCGTAACCAGCTTTATCCAGCAGGTGTTTGGCTTTGACAAGATTTTGTTTGGTGTACACATTTAACTTGTTATCATAGTAAGTGTTTCCGGGAGGAATGGGACCGCCAGTCAATGGCGTAGCTTGCCCAAATTTAATTTCTTTGTTTAATGCCTGTCGATCAACGGCCCAGGCGATCGCCTCGCGAACGTCTCTACTTTTTAATGGTCCCTTTGTTACATTCATGCCAATGTATTCCCAGTAAGTTCCGGGTACGGATTTAACCGTAAGCCCAGAAGATTTTTGCAGAAGAAGTTTGTCCTTGGGTGAGAGCTGCAAATCAATATTTATTTCCTTGTTACGAATGGCAGTTGTTCGGCTAGTGTCATCAGGAATGGTCTTAAAAACGACTTTGTTTAAATAAGGGAATCCCTTTTTAAAATAAGATTTATTTTTTTCAAGCACCATTTCCTGATCTTTTTTCCAAGAAACAAGTTTGAATGGTCCGCTTCCAGCATCTGTTTGATCTAGATTTCCATGATGGTCTTCCACGATTTTGGGGTCGACAATCGCATTCATTGGGTTAGCTAGGAATGTTAAGAATGGGGCGACCGATTGTTGTAATGTAATGACGACTGTTGCTTTGTTCGGTGTGCTCATTGATTGAACGGCGGAAAATTGCTGCGCTCGGACACCTAATTGCTTAATACGATTAATGGAGTAGACGACATCTGCTGAGGTAAGGGGGTCACCATTGTGAAATTTGACGTTATTGTAAAGGTGAAACGTGTAGATTTTTCCATCCTTTGATACTTTGTAACTTTTGACAAGATCTTTCTCAATGGTTCCGTAAGTCCCTTTTTTATATTGAAAAAGGGTGTCATACATATTTTCAATATAATGAAAAGATTGGGCATTTGTTTCTTTGTGAGGGTCAAGACCCTGAGCATCATTTAAATCGGCAATTGTAAGGGTACCGCCATATACAGGTTTGTTGCTAGCGGCGGACTTTGGGCGACTGGTTGAATAGTTTGATGCACATGCAGTAAGTATACTGATAATAAGCAAAAAAGAAATAAAAACTAATGATTTTCGCATGAATGTATTCGCCACCTCTGTCAGAAATTTAATAGTTAAAGTATAAATAATGTAAAATAGATATTATACAGAAAATTTAATAAAGATAAACACTATCTTTTGTGATTTATCACAAAAGATAGTGTTTATCTGAGGATAGTTGTCAATGCTTTAATTTTTGATAACATGACTCATTTGGATGATTTAAAACAATATTTTACTTACTTTGAAGCCTCTCTTTGAAAAGATAATGGATCCAGCCACTAGGATATGGAACAATTAAGGTGTTAAAGCAAAATTTTATGAAACGAGAATCATACATGCAAAGTCAAAGCCGTACTCGACCTTCTGAAGGAGGAAAAGACGTGCAGTGAACGGTCTGATCAGTACGGCTTGACTGTCAATCAGCTGTGCCAATAAAAAAGGGAGATTTTGGATCAGTTTCTACCACTCTTTGAACGTAAGCGGAATGATCAAGGCTGGGGATGAGAGGATAACGAAGAAAAAATGGAACGGTGCTACGATGAAGTTGGCCGCTTAACCATGGGACCTCTCGAAACTCGCACGAATAAGCACCAGAAGCATAGGTGTGAGGGTGCCTTGCGGAAGAAGTGATCCAAATGAGACATCCCGCAAATTCAAGTTTGTTTGAAAAGACCCGCGGCGCCCGCGACACGCGAGCAGCCGACGCATTAGTCCTTCAAATCATTGGCTTCTTCATTCTTAATAGCCGCTAAATTTGAAAAAAAGATTGACATTGAAGAACATACATGTATAATAAAGATCACCAAGTGGGAAACGAATATGATGTTAATAGTAAAAAACTGATGAGAAAAAGAGTAGCGGCAGAGAGTTTGCAGCAGTGAACCGGGAGAGTGGGAACCGGTACAAACGCTGACGTGAAACGCATTTTTTAGGTGACCGTTTGAATAGCAGAGTAGAGCGGTCCGGGTACTCCCGTTATCAAGTGTTAAGCTGATTCCTGATGTTAGGGAATAATTGGAGTGGTACCGCGGGCTGTGCTGACAAGCGCTCGTCTCTTTATACAAAGAGACGAGCGCTTTTATTTATACGTTAAGAAGGTATAAAGATTTCAGCGGGATCAAGTCTAAGAAAAGCTAAGGCTCAGCCGTTGTCCAAGGACTTGGCAGAGCCAAGTCTTTCTAATGCGTTCTAGTGAAGCTGTCCGCTCAACGGCAGCGCGGTGATGTGTGGCTGCGATGTTCATGACAGGATTTCGGAGCGATCGGCTCTTGAAACAGCGGTGTGGGCTTGATCGGTACAGCCTGTATTTTTGCAAAGGAAAAGAAGAGAGATACGAGGGGATGAAGTTTTGAAAGCAGCAATTGTCGGTGCTAACGGATACGGTGGAATTGAGTTGATCCGCCTGCTGCTGCGCCATCCGTACGTAGAACTGGAAATGCTCGTTTCACATGCGACGCAGGGGCAGAATATTGAAGAGCTTTATCCGCATCTGACAGGAATTGTCAGCAAAAAGTTGGAGCCGTTCAATGCTGAGGTGATGGCGGCCCGCGTGGATGTCGTTTTCTTTGCCACTCCGTCGGGTGTCAGCAAAATGCTGTTGCCACAATGTGTGGAGAAAGGATTGCTTTGCATTGATCTGTCGGGGGACTTCAGACTCAGGCAACCCGGTGATTATGAGGCGTGGTACCAGCTTAAACCCGCGCGCGCTGAGTGGCTTGAGCAGTCAGTATATGGCCTCAGCGAAGTCAACCGCCAAGCGATCACTGAGGCAAAGTGGATTGCCAATCCGGGATGTTATCCGACGGCGGCGCTTCTGGGACTGATTCCCGCCATTAAAGAACAGGCGATTGCACTTGACTCCATCATCATTGACGGCAAATCAGGTGTGTCGGGATCGGGCAGGCAAGCACTCGTTGACTACTCGTACACAGAGCTTAATGAAAATGTGAAAGCCTACAAGCTTGGAGCGCATCGCCACACACCGGAAATTGAGCAGGCACTGAGCGATGTCAGCGGCGAGCCCGTGCATGTGACATTCAGCCCCCATCTCATACCGATGACGCGCGGACTGATGTGCACGATCTACGCGACGATGACAAAGGGGTATTCGACGAGTGAATGGCTGGCGCTATATGAGACGTTTTACCGCAAAAGTCCTTTTGTCCGTGTCTCCCCGCTTGGCAGGTGGCCATCGACAAAAGAGGTCATAGGATCGAATTATTGCGACATCGGTCTATGTGCCGACGGACGGACAAGGCGGCTGATGATCGTGTCGGTGATCGACAATCTTGTCAAAGGGGCAGCCGGTCAAGCGATTCAGAATTTGAACCTTATTAAAGGATGGGATGAAGAGGCAGGGCTTTCGCTCAGTCCGACTTATTTATAAAGGAGAGAACAGACTTGAAAAGTGTGGATAGTGGGTGTGAGACAATCAGTGTTTTGCCGGGGGGCAGCGTCGGGTCACCAAAAGGATTTATGAGCGGGGGCCGCAATATCGGCTTGCGCAAGCAGCGCCCGGATCTGGGATGGATTGTATCCGAGATTCCTGCTGCGGCTGCGGGTGTCTATACGACGAACCGCTTTCAGGCGGCCCCGCTTCAAGTGACAAAAGCAACGATCAAAAGCGGGCACTGCTTGCAGGCCATTGTGGCGAATTCAGTCAATGCCAATTCCTGTACGGGGGACCCTGGGCTTGAGAATGCGCACCGGATTCAGACACTGGCTGCACAAAAATTTGGCATACCCGCTGAACACGTCGGTATCGCCTCAACAGGAGTGATTGGCGTTCAGTTGCCGATGGACGTCATGTCGCAGGGAATTGAAGCGGTGAACGTGTTGCATGAGGAAGGCAGCTTTGAACAGGCCATCATGACGACGGATACAAAAGAAAAGCATCTGGCTGTGCAGTTCAGCGTCGATGGAAAAGAAGTGACGGTTGGCGGGGCCTGTAAGGGATCCGGCATGATCCATCCGAACATGGCGACAATGCTTGGTTTTGTCACAACCGATGCCGCTGTGGAAGCGGGTGCTTTGCAGCAGGCACTCAGCGATGTGACGGACCGCACGTTTAACCGTATTACCGTTGACGGGGATACGAGCACTAACGACATGGTCATTGCTATGGCCAACGGGATGGCGGAGAATGACCAGCTGACACCGGAACATCCGCAATGGCCGGTCTTTATTGCAGCTCTTGAAACGGTGTGCCGCGGCCTAGCCAAGAAGATCGCAGCCGATGGTGAAGGCGCGACGAAGCTGATCGAAGTGCGGGTGAGTGGGGCGGCAGACCAGCTCTCAGCAGAGAAAGTCAGCAAAGCCATCGTCGGTTCAAGTCTCGTCAAGACAGCCGTTTTCGGCAGCGATGCCAACTGGGGACGGATTGTCTGTGCTATCGGCTACAGCGGTGTTGCCTTTGATCCAAGTCACGTATCGGCTAAACTCGGTACGCAGCTGTTGTTTCAGGACGGCTTACCGGTACCGTTTGATGAACAGATTGCGAAAGCCGAGTTGGATGGGGACAACATTGTCATTTCCGTATCGCTCGGCGAGGGAAGCGGCAGTGCCGTCGCTTGGGGATGTGATCTGACTTATAATTATGTGAAGATTAATACATCTTATCGTTCATAGATTAGCGGAAGGATTTCATGGTGAGACATGACGGGAGGGAAGGCATTGACTGGCTATCTGGTGATCAAATGCGGCGGCAGCGTCATTGAGCAATTGTCTGCGTCCTTTTTTGAAAATATTCGTCGTATTCAAAATGAGGGCCGTTATTTTCCGGTGATCGTTCACGGTGGCGGTCCGGCAATATCGGATCTGTTGAAAAAGTTGGACATTGAAAATGTTTTTCACGACGGTCTGCGCGTGACGACAGCGGAAGTACTTGACGTTGCTGAGATGCAGCTGAGCGGGACAGTGAACAAGAAGCTCGTGTCCAGCCTGCAGGTCTCAGGTGCAAAAGCGGTCGGTATCAGCGGCATTGACGGTGGCTTGTTCACCGCCGAGGCGATCGATCTTTCGACACTCGGATATGTCGGTACGATTGCAGCGGTAAATCCAGCGGTGATTGAACTATTTTGTCATGCCGGATACATTCCGGTCGTCTCGCCCATTTCCGCAGATGCCGACGGAAATCACCTTAATATTAATGCTGATCAGGCGGCGGCGGGGCTGGCGGCAGCGCTGCACGCCAAGCTGTGTTTCATCAGCGATGTTCCCGGTGTGCTGGTCGATCAGTCCGGGCAGATGAAATGCTTTGAGAAATTATCCAGTCTTGAAATTAAGCAGCTCATTGCCGCACGTAAGATTCACGGTGGCATGATTCCGAAGGTGACGGCGGCTGTCGAATGTTTGAAACAGCACGTTTCAGAAGTCGTCATTCTCAGTGGCACGACACCTGACGGACTGCTCCACTATGCGGAGGGTCGCAGCGTCGGTACAAAAATTTTTATTGAGGAGGAAACCTGTCATGCCCAGTCTGTCATCTGAAACTGAATTTTCACCCATCATGTCGCTCTATTCCCGCTTTCCGCTTACCTTGAAGAAGGGAAAGGGGTCTTATGTTTGGGATACCGAAGGCCAAAAATATTTGGATTTTACGGCAGGCATCGCGGTACTGGCGCTCGGGCACGTGCCGGATGCTGTTAAAGCAGCGGTGACCGACCAGTTGAATGCCATGTGGCATTGTTCGAATTTGTTTCACATTGCGCAGCAGGAAGAACTGGCGGCAAAGCTGACACAGCTTGCCGGTATGGATCAAGCGTTCTTCTGCAACAGCGGTGCCGAAGCAAATGAAGGAGCGATCAAGATGGCGCGGCTCTACGCCCATCTTCACGCGAATAAGCCAAACGGTCACATCGTTACGTTCTATCAATCCTTTCACGGCCGGACAATGGCGACGCTGACAGCGACCGCACAAAGTGAACTTCAAGAAGGGTTCGGACCGCTTCTGCCCGGTTTTAAGTATTTGACTTACAATGATGCATCTGCGCTTGAAGCTATCGCAGCGGATGAGGATTGCATTGCCGTCATGCTGGAAATGGTTCAGGGTGAAGGCGGCGTCATTCCCTGTGAAGCTAAGTGGGCGGCTGAACTCAATAAGGTCTGCAAGAAAAAAAAGATTTTGATCATTGTCGACGAAGTGCAAAGCGGTATGGGCCGCACCGGTTCCATGTTTGCTTATCAGCAATATGCGCTGGAGCCTGATATTGTAACGACTGCCAAAGCGCTCGCTTCCGGCATTCCGATCGGCGCTTTTATGGCAAAACGCGAGGTGTCGCGAGTGATGACCAATCACAAGCACGGATCGACCTTTGGCGGCAACCCACTTGCCACTGCGGCAGGTGTCGCGACGCTGAAAGCCTTTGAAGATCAGCACGTGCTTGAGACGTGCAGAGCTAATGCAATCTATCTCTCAGGCAAGCTCAAGGCGCTCGCTGCTCAATTTCCCGAGTCGATCTGTGCTGTTCGCGGCAAAGGATTACTGATCGGTGTTGAAACCTCGGGTGCGGCGTCGGACATTGTCACCAAGCTGCGCGAGCAGTATCACGTCTTAATCTTGACGGCCGGCGCACATGTACTGCGCATTCTGCCGCCGCTCGTCACAAATGAAGAAGAGATCGACGAGTTTATCGCGGCCTTGGAAGGAACGCTAAAAAGTCTTTAAGGGAGGAGGGGTGCTCATGACTAAGGGCTATCTGATTCTTGAGAACGGCAGCTGCTTTGGCGGAGATGTTGTCGGCGAGGCGGCTGAGGTCAGCGGCGAGGTGGTGTTCAACACAAGCATGACCGGCTATCAGGAAATTATGACTGACCCGTCATATGCCGGGCAGATTGTCGTTTTTTGTTATCCTCTTATCGGCAACTACGGCATTGATCCGGGAAACAGTGAGAACGTCAAGCCACAACTGCAAGCAGCGGTCTTCAGCCATTTATCCCTGCACCCGAGCCACTACCGAGCCACCTCAGGAGTGGCTGACTGGCTCGCCTCGTTCCATGTGCCGGCGCTGACGGGACTTGACACACGCGCGATCGTCAAGACCATTCGAAAAAGCGGGACGATGAAGGGTGTAATGACCGGTTGTGCCGATGTGCATGCTGTTGACTGGACAGATGTGGAGACAAGAGGCATGGTGCCGCGCGTTTCTACTAAGCAGGTGGAACATTACGGCAATGGTGCGTGTCACGTTGTGCTGATCGACTACGGTTATAAGAAGTCGATGCTCGATGCGCTGCTTGCACTTAACTGCCGCGTCACGGTTGTACCTTATCATACAACGTATGCCTTTGTTGCCGCATTGAACCCGGACGGCGTTCTACTGAGCAACGGACCGGGTGATCCGATGGAGCTCAGCGCTGAATTTGCTGATATTAAAGCGATCGCAACGGCTTTTCCGACGCTGGGCATCTGTCTCGGCCATCAGCTGCTGGCGCTGAGCTTCGGCGCCAGCACCGGCAAGCTGCTGTTTGGTCATCGCGGCGCCAACCATCCGGTCAGAGAGACAGCGACAGGCAAGGTATGGATGACGCCCCAGAACCATAGCTATGTCGTTGATGAAGCCAGCCTTGACACCGACGCCTTTCGTGTCAGCTTCCGAAACGTGAATGACGGATCGGTCGAGGGCCTGCAGCATCGCCGGTTGCCGATTGAAACGGTACAATTTCATCCCGAGGCACATGCGGGGCCGCAAGATACACATTCTGTTTTTGAGCGCTTTGTCCGCTTAATTCAATGCAGCAAAGGTGAGACCGTCCATGCCGCTACGTTCTGATATTAAAAAGGTACTTGTCATCGGTTCGGGACCGATTGTTATCGGTCAGGCCGCCGAATTTGATTATGCCGGGACGCAGGCCTGCCTTGCACTCAAAGAGGAGGGCGTGGAAGTCGTTCTGATTAACAACAATCCGGCAACCATTATGACAGATGGGCCGATTGCTGACCGGACATACATTGAACCGCTCAACGCAGAGACGGTTGAGAAAGTGATCGCCAAAGAACGTCCTGACGGTCTTATTGGCACACTTGGCGGACAGACCGGTCTGAACCTGGCCACGCATTTGTTTGAGACCGGTGTTCTGCAGAAGTACGGCGTGGAGATGCTCGGCACTTCAGTCGATTCTATCAAAGACGGCGAAGATCGTGAGCGATTCAAACAGCTTATGCTGGCGATCGGCGAACCGATACCGGAATCAAAGACAGTGCATACTTATGCTGAGGGCGCTACCTTTGTCCGTTCGATCGGCTATCCGGTCATTGTTCGTCCCGCTTTCACGCTCGGCGGTTCGGGAGGCGGTTTTGCCTACTGCGAAGCAGACTTGGAACTTGTGCTTCATCGCGGGCTTGCGCTGAGCCCAATCAGTGAAGTGCTGATCGAGAAAAGTATCAAGGGCTGGAAAGAAATCGAATATGAAGTTATGCGCGATGCTAATGATACGTGCATCATCGTCTGCAACATGGAGAATGTCGATCCGGTCGGCATTCATACCGGCGACAGTATCGTCGTCGCGCCTTCACAGACGCTCTCTGACCGCCAATACCAGATGCTGCGCAGTGCTTCGCTTAAGATCATTCGTGCTTTGAAGATCGTCGGTGGTTGCAATATTCAATTTGCCCTTAACCCACAGTCGGACGACTACATGATCATTGAGGTAAACCCGCGCGTCAGCCGTTCCTCGGCGCTTGCATCGAAGGCAACCGGTTATCCGATTGCCCGTATGGCGGCAAAGTGTGCACTCGGGTACTACTTGGATGAGGTTTTGAATCCAATCACCGGTACGACTTATGCTTCATTCGAGCCGGCAATTGATTATATCGTTGTAAAAATGCCGCGCTTTCCGTTCGACAAATTCAGTGAGGCTGATCATACGCTTGGCACTCAGATGAAGGCGACAGGAGAGGTCATGGCGATTGAGCGAACGTTCGCCGGTGCGCTGAATAAAGCGGCCCGCTCGCTCGAACTCGGGTTCAGCGGCGTCGACAATCCGGCGTTTCATGAGGTAAGCACGGATGTCCTGAATGCTCAGCTGGCGCGGGCGACGGATCTGCGCCTGTTTGCCGTCGCCGAGTTGTTACGGCGAGGCATAAGTGTCCAAAGTCTGCATGAAAGCACGCAGATTGACGATTGGTTCCTGAGCGAACTTGCCGACCTCATTCGGCTCGAACAGGATATTCGCGTAAACGGACTGACAGCAGACGCACTGGCTCTGGCCAAGCGGATGAACATCAGTGACGAGCATCTCGCTGAACTTTCGGGCAGCGACTTGGCGGCTATTCAGAATCGCCGCCGGGAAGCCGGACTGCATCCGTCTTACCATCTTGTCGATACGTGTGCCGGTGAATTCGAAGCACAGACGCCTTATTATTACTCGACATGGGATGGCCGCGACGAGGCTGCGACGGACGCCCGCCCGAAACTGCTGATTGTCGGATCAGGTCCCATACGCATCGGTCAGGGGATTGAGTTTGATTATTGTTCGGTGCAGGCGACACTTGCTGTTAAAAAGTGCGGCTTTCAAGCGATTGTTATCAACAATAATCCGGAGACGGTCAGCACTGACTACTCCATCGCCGACCGCTTATACTTCGAACCGCTGACGGTGGAGGATATCTTAAACGTCGCAGAGAAGGAGCATGTTAAGGGCGCGCTCGTGCAGTTCGGCGGACAGACAGCGGTGAACGTTGCTGAAGCGCTTCAGGCCGCGGGCATTACGGTGCTTGGTTCGTCAACTGCTGCGATTAACGCTCTTGAAGACCGTGAAGCATTTTATAAGCTGCTTGCCGAACTGGCTATTCCCCACATTCGCGGCGTGAGCATCGATCGGCTTGAAGATTTGCCGGCTGCCGCGGAGACGATCGGCTATCCGTTGCTCGTCCGGCCGTCGTTTGTCATCGGCGGACAGTCGATGTTTCTGTTTCATCAGGCGCAGCAATTGCATGATTACATGGTCAGCGACCGCCATCTGAACGACCGGTCCTTTCCGCTGCTTGTCGATCACTACGTGCCGGGCACCGAATGTGAGATCGACGCGATCAGCGACGGTGAGCACGTCTGTATTCCGGGGGTTTTTCAGCATATCGAACGTGCCGGCGTGCATTCGGGGGACAGTCTCGCCGTTTTTCCTTCATTCTCATTGAGTGATGCCGTCAAAGCGGAAATTGCGGCAGATACGGAAAAGATCTGCCGACGCCTGAACATCCGCGGGTTGATTAACATTCAGTTTGTTGTCAGCGAGGGCACAGTTTATGTGCTCGAAGTCAACCCGCGCGCTTCCCGGACGGTGCCGATTGTAAGCAAGGTCACCGGTATTGCCATGGTGGAGAAGGCTGTTCAGATTCAGCTCGGGCAGCCGGTCGCACTTGTAGACGGGTACGCCGCAGCGCCTCACTTCTACGCGGTCAAGGCACCGGTGTTCTCCTTTTCAAAGCTGAAAGACGTCGATCCGATTCTCGGTCCGGAAATGAAATCGACGGGCGAAGTGCTCGGTCTGGCGCTCGAGGTGCAGCCCGCTCTGGCCAAAGCGTGTTTCTTTGCTCGTGCGAATCCGTTCGCGGCAGGTGAGACGGGCACTGTGCTGTGTTCTGTCGCCGAAAGGCAGCGAGCGGACAGTTTGCCGCTCATTGCCGAGATGCAGCGGCGCGGTTTTCAGATTGTGGCTACGCCGGGAACCGCTGACTATCTGCTGAAAAACGGCATTGCTGCGCGGCCGATGGAAGAAGTCGAGGCAGATCGACTGTTCGCTGCTGATCCGCCGCTCGCACTGTTTAATCTGCCAACGGCCGGCAGGGACAGCCGATCATTCGGCTTTCGTCTCCGCGCCTTGGCGCTTCGCTGCCGAGTGCCAATCTACTCATGCGCGGATACGTTGCGGGCTGTTTTGCAGGCGGATACGGCGAAGGCGTGGGCCGAGGATGTGCTGACAATTAACGACTATCGATCGGCAGCTTATTCATTAGGGAGAGAGAAAGGATGACGTGAATGGAAACGAGTTTACAAGGACGCGATTTTCTGACAATTTCCTCGTGCTCTGAGGCTGAGATTGAAACGCTGCTCGAGGTGGCTGCCGATTTGAAGCAGAAGCAGAAAGCGGGCATTGTGCACCACGATCTGTCCGGACAGAGTCTGGCAATGATCTTTGAGAAGTCGTCGACGCGCACGCGTGTTGCCTTTGAAGTCGGCATGTATCAGCTTGGCGGCAATGCACTCTACCTGAGCAGCCGAGACATGCAGATTGGGCGCGGTGAAACGATTGCTGATACGGCAAAGGTGCTCTCACGTTTTGTTGACGCCATCATGATTCGCACGTTTGCCCATGCGACTGTCGAAGAGCTGGCGGACAATGCCAGCGTACCGGTGATTAACGGACTGACCGACTTGCATCACCCGACGCAGGTCATCGCCGACTTGCTGACGATTCGTGAGCATAAAGGTACGCTGCGCGGTCTAAAAGCCTGTTTCATCGGCGACTGCTATAATAATATGGCACATTCGCTGCTGGAAGGAGCGGCGGCAACCGGAATGGATCTGCTGACGGCGGCACCGGCAGGTTATGAACCGGACGCAGCATTGCTGGCAGCGGCTAAGCAGCGTGCGGAAAAGAACGGGTGTACGGTCGGATTCACTCACGATCCGTTGGAGGCCGTCACGGACTGCGACATCGTCATCACTGATACGTGGACGAGCATGGGCGAAGAAGCGGAACATGACAAGCGACTCACTGATTTTCAAGGGTATCAGGTGAACGCGGTGCTCGTGCAGCACGCTAAACCCGATTATGCATTTATGCACTGCCTGCCCGCTCACCGCGGCGAAGAGGTGTCAGAAGATGTCATTGACGGCGCTCATTCCATTGTGTTTGACGAGGCGGAAAATCGGCTTCACGCACACAAAGCTATTTTAAAATGTTTGCTTTCAAAAAATAAATAAATACTAAATACAAAATCAGGAGGTTTTTATAATGGCAAAAGAAAAAATCGTGCTCGCCTATTCCGGGGGGCTGGACACATCGGTCTGCATTAAGTGGCTTCAGGATAAGTATAATTATGACGTCATTGCGCTCAGCATTAATGTCGGTGAAGGTAAGGACTTGGCCATGATCAAGCAGAAGGCGCTGAACGTCGGCGCCATTAAATCTTACATCGTCGATGCTGAAGATTTGCTTGCCGAAGGTTATTTGGCTCCGGCACTTAAAGCCAACGCTTTGTATGAAGGCGTCTATCCGTTGTCTTCCGGACTGTCACGCCCGCTGATTGCCAAACTGCTTGTTGATGTCGCACACAAAGAAGGGGCAGTCGCTGTTGCTCACGGCTGCACAGGAAAGGGCAATGACCAGGTGCGCTTCGAGGTGTCGATTCAGGCGCTTGATCCGTCGCTTAAGGTTGTTGCTCCGGTGCGTGAATGGGGCATGACGCGTGACGAAGAAATTAAATATGCCGAAAAGCACGGCATTCCTGTACCCGTTGACCTTGACAATCCATTCTCGATCGACGCCAACATCTGGGGCCGCGCCTGCGAAGCCGGTGTGCTGGAGAACCCGTGGAATGAAGCGCCGGAAGCCGCATTTGATTGGACGAATCCGATTGAGAAAACACCGGACGAACCGGAGTACATTGAACTTGCTTTTGAAAAAGGCATTCCAGTTGCACTCAATGGAGAAAAGCTGCCTTTTGTCGAGATTATCAAGACACTGAACAAGCTTGGCGGTCTGCACGGCGTCGGCCGTATCGATCATGTCGAAAATCGCCTTGTCGGCATCAAGTCGCGTGAAGTGTACGAAAACCCGGCAGCTTTGATTCTTATCAATGCGCATCAAGCCCTTGAGACAATTACGTTGACAAAAGAAGTGTCGAAGTTCAAACCACTCGTTGACAAAGAAATCGCACAGGTGATCTACGACGGTCTCTGGTATTCACCGCTTTGTCAGGCGCTGCAGGCTTTCGTCGATCAGACGCAGCATGTCGTGACGGGCAAAGTGCGCGTGAAGCTGTTCAAGGGCACGCATTTCGTCGTTGGCCGCGCCTCAGACCACAGCTTGTACAATGAAGAGCTGGCGACCTATACAAAGGGCGATGCCTTCGATCACGCGGCAGCCGTTGGCTTCATCAAACTGTGGGGACTGCCGACGAAGGTCAATGCCCAAGTGCATAAGAATGAGGAAACGGAGGACCAACATGGCGAAGCTGTGGGGCGGACGCTTTACAAAATCAACTAATCAGCTCGTCGATCGCTACACGGCTTCGATCCCCTTTGATCAAGAGCTGGCCCAAGAGGATATCGAGGGCAGTTTGGCACATGTGCGTATGCTCGGAGAATGCGGCATTATTGAGAGCGGCGAAGCGCAGCAGATCGAAGCCGGTCTGAACACTATTCTGGAGCGACTCAAGCACGGCGAAGTCAGCTTTTCCGTCGAGCAGGAAGATATTCATATGAATATCGAAAGTCTGCTGATTCAGGAAATCGGAGCTGTCGGCGGCAAATTGCATACCGGACGGAGCCGCAATGATCAAGTAGCGACGGATATGCATCTGTATATGCGGCGTAAGACGCGCGAGTTGATCGCATTGCTACAAGAGGTGCAGCAGGCGCTGTTTGCACAGGCAGAGCGCAATATCGATACGATCGTTCCGGGTTACACGCATTTGCAGCGTGCACAGCCGATCTCGTTTGCGCACCACTTGCTGGCGTATTTCTGGATGTTTGACCGTGATAAAAGCAGGCTCAATGACAGCTTGAAACGGCTCAACATGTTGCCGCTCGGCGCCGGTGCACTTGCCGGCACGACTTTTCCGATTGACCGCCGGCGCACGGCTGACTTGCTCGGATTTGATGATATCTATCCGAACAGCATAGATGCGGTGAGCGACCGTGATTTTGTCGTTGAAGCGCTGGCTGCTTCGTCCCTGATCATGGTGCACTTGTCGCGATTGTCCGAAGAGCTGGTGCTGTGGAGCAGTCGTGAATTTCGCTTTGTGGAGCTGGATGACGCGTTCTGTACAGGATCGAGCATCATGCCCCAGAAGAAGAACCCTGATGTGCCCGAACTGCTGCGCGGGAAGACGGGGCGTGTCTTCGGTCATCTGATCGGTCTGCTGACTGTATTAAAAGGACTGCCCCTGGCTTATAACAAAGATATGCAGGAAGACAAAGAGGGCATATTTGACACGGTGAAGACACTTGAAGGCGCGTTGCAGCTGCTCGCACCGATTCTGGCGACAATGCAAGTGAACAAAGAGCAGATGCATCGTGCGGTGGCCGAAGATTACTCAAATGCCACCGATATTGCCGATTATTTGGCACGCAAAGGATTGCCGTTCCGCGAAGCACATGCAGTGACCGGTCGAATGGTTCTTTATGCCATTGAGCAGCATAAATATCTGCTCGACTTGACGCTCGAAGAATTTCAGACGTTCAGCCCACTGTTTGAGTCGGATATCTTTAACGCATTGCAGCCTGAGGCGGTGATGCGCGCCCGCGAAAGCGAAGGAGGAACCGCGCCCGACCGCGTCGCTGAGCAGTTGAAGCTTGCCGCTGCACGGCTGGCTGCCGGCGATTAACAGCAGACGGCTGCGGCGAGCCCATTGCCCGATTATTATGAAATCAATAAAAATCGATAATACCGGATACCGGCTTTAACGTGTCCGGTATTTTCTGTTATGATTAAAAACAGACACGCTCGAAAAGAGAAAAAATGACGCTAAGAAAGGCGGATAAAATTGGAGTCAAGACACACAGATACAGATAGCGTAGATGTGCCCCAGCGCGGTTTTGGGCAAGTGACTGCGAGGCAGCACATCGGCTTCATTCTCGTGCTCGGTGCGCTCGGTGCATTTGGCCCGCTATCGATGGACATGTATCTGCCTGCGCTGCCTGCGCTGACACGTAATTTGCAAACGTCGCCTTCGCTTGCGCAATTGAGCATCACGGCCTGTCTGATTGGTCTTGCGCTCGGTCAGATCATTATCGGTCCGCTCAGCGATGCCCGCGGTCGCCGCGCGCCGTTAATTGCCGGTCTGATTATTTTTACGGTGACTTCTCTGCTTTGCACAATGGTTCATTCCATTTTTTGGCTCGTTCTGCTGCGCCTGCTGCAAGGACTCGCCGGTTCGGCCGGCATGGTTATCTCAAGGGCAGTCGCCAGAGATTTGTACAGCGGTCCGGCATTAATGAAGTTTTTTGCCATGCTGATGGCGATCAACGGTGTGTTCCCGATTCTTTCCCCTGTCATGGGCGGCATTTTGCTGAAATTCACGGACTGGCGTGGTGTTTTTGTAACGCTGACAGTTATCGGTGGATTGCTGTTGATCGGCACCTTGACAAACGTTCCCGAGACGCTTCCGAAAGAGCGCCGCATTCGCGGCGGCATCCGTTCCTCGTTACATGTAATCGGCACGATCGCAAAAGATCGGCAATTTATGGGGTATGCAGGTGTTCAGGGACTCGTCATGGGTGCGATGTTTTGCTACATTTCCGGATCATCGTTTGCTTTGCAAAATATTTTTCACCTCTCTCCGTTTGTGTTCAGCCTCGTCTTTGCTGTGAACGGTACGGGCATCGTCTGCATGTCTCAGCTTGCCGGTGTGCTCGCAAGGCGAGTGGACGGTAAGCGCATTCTGAGAGTTGCTGTGACCATTGCCTTTGCGGGTAGTCTGGCTCTATCTGCCAGCCTGCTGCTGCCGCATCCATTTTTGCCGGCGGTGCTCATCCCGCTTTTTTTCATTGTTGCAATGGTCGGGCTTGTTAATGCGACAGCTTTCTCACTCGCGCTTCAAAGTCAGGGAGCGGCTGCCGGCAGTGCAGCGGCAATGCTTGGCATGGGGATGAACTTGATCGGTGCTTTGCTGTCTCCGCTCGTCGGCGTGCTCGGCAGCGGCACGTATTTGCCGATGGCGCTGTTGATACTGCTTTGTGATGGAGGCGCTCTCCTTATCTACCGGCTTGCGGTCTGTCCGCGGACAAGTAGAGAAAGGCACGATTAACGGCTTTCTTCCATCTTTATGTCATATCTGCCGCTCAGCGGCAGACGGTAATTCGTTCGCACTCAGCTTTGATCTGCGGCAATGCGCCGCTGCCTCGCTTTTTTTGGGCAGCGGCGCATTGCTCAATGTGTAAGAATGGCAACCCGCTTTGAGGAGTTAGGCACTGGGGGCGGCTAAATCCATGTGCGATCGGATCAATGAAGTTGAGATACCCATTACAACAGGCAGATGCAACATTTTGATTAAACACAAAATATAGCTTATTTTTTCTAAGATGACTGCCATATAAAAAACCCCTTCATGTCTGATAACAAGAAAGGGTTGTGCGACAAAAAACGATAATTTAACGTTATACGGGGTCTGCCTCTTTGAACTTTCCGATTGACAGAAACTTATCCAAACGCTGCTCACGCAGTGCTTCCGGACTAAGTTCGTCAAGTGCGGCCAATGTTTCTCGCAGTGCCGCATCGAGATAGTCTGCCTGTTTTTGCGGATCACGGTCGGCCCCTCCTTCAATTTCAGGGACAATTTGGTCAATGATGCCGAGCGTCTTCAGCTCAGCTGCCGTAATGCTCATCATCTGTGCCGCTTTTTCTGCAAATTTGGCGTCGCGCCACAGGATAGCTGCCGCACCTTCAGGCGATATGACGGAGTA
Source organism: Sporolactobacillus sp. (assembly GCA_047722915.1). Taxonomy (GTDB): domain Bacteria; phylum Bacillota; class Bacilli; order Bacillales; family Sporolactobacillaceae; genus Sporolactobacillus. Next base: position 28,185 of record JBDNZQ010000005.1, on the reverse strand, counting down.
CCAGGCGTTCTCCAGCATTAGAATCTTGTTGGCGACGCTGATGGCAAGTGCACCGCCACTGGCACCTTCGCCGATAACAACACTGATGATAGGAACAGCCATGCCTGACATCTCATAAAGATTCTTGGCAATGGCTTCACTTTGGCCGCGCGCTTCCGCGGCAGAACCGGGATACGCACCTTTCGTATCAATGAAAGTAATGATCGGCCGCCGGAATTTTTCCGCCTGGCGCATTAGTCGCAATGCCTTTCGGTAGCCCTCAGGATGGGGCATGCCGAAATTACGCTCCAGATTCTCTTTGGTGTTTCGTCCGCGCTGTTCACCGATAACGGTGACCGGACGACCGTGAAAACGGGCGATACCGCCGACAATCGCTGTGTCATCGGCAAAAAGTCGATCACCGTGGCACTCGATGAAGTCGGTGCAGAGCATGCGAATATAATCCAGTGTCGTCGGTCGAGAAAAACTGCGCGCAATCAACACACGCTCCCACGGTGTCGGTGATGCGGATATTTTGTCCTCAATCTTTGTCAAATCGCCGGCGATGCGGTCAAGATCGGGAACAAGCGTTTCGTGTTCACTGCTGACGGATTGCTTAAAGTTGTCCAATTCTTGTCTGAGCTGTGCGATGGACTTTTGAAATGAGCGGTTGTTCTCCAATGACCCACCTTCTTTGTCATCTGATCCGTGTCTGAAGCGTCAATGTTAACGTAGTAAGCAGCCAGCCCTCAAATTTCAAATGAATTGACGTGGCGTCCGCGGTGAACGAGCAGCCTGTTGTCTCTCATAGGACTCGGCGCACGTCGTTACTATGACTCATGCTAATTATAATCGTTATCTCTGTCAACATGAACGGTCGTGTTTTGCTGATTTGATTCACTGGGGCGAACGCGCTAGTTGTCTGATGTGTGTGGTGGCTGGCTCACTCCGGGATAAAAATTGAGACATGCAAAATATTTTTTGACGAAGATCAGCCTTGATTTTTCTTAATTGTAGTTTTGCTGATATTTTTATATGGTCCCAACGTATAAAAAAACCACATATCCGCAGATAAGGATAAAATGTGGCTTATACTGCATGCACGGCTGAGGTCGGCATCATTTTTATCGAACAAGGGCTTCATGCGTTCGAACCGGCAGGAAGGCAATGTATCCTTCAGCTGTCATCACTAGTGTGCAGCCGACTGACTGTCAGCCTGACGAATATCGCAGACGGTGCCTTCAGACGCGCCCCATCTTTGTGACCATATATTTCTCTCGAAGCGCTCTTTCGGAGATTTCAGGTACAAATTCTGAAATCGAGCCATTATAGCGAGCGATTTCTTTGACGGCACTTGAACTGAGGAAAGAGTATTTACTGTCGGCCATCATAAAATAAGTTTCCGCTTCAGGATACAGTCTTTTATTTAATAAAGAAATTTGCATTTCGTATTCAAAATCAGTGATAGCTCGCAACCCGCGAAGGATGATATGGATGTTATTTTGCTGCAGATAATCAGCCAGCAGACCGTCGAAACTATCAATCACGACATTATTCATGCCAAGTGTTGCTGTCTTCAGCATGGACATCCGTTCTTCAACGGTGAACAGCGGCATTTTGCATGAATTTTTCAAAACAGCGACGATCAGCGTATCAAACAGCGTGCTGCTGCGCTTAATCATGTCGAGATGACCGAATGTCACTGGATCAAAACTGCCTGGATATACAGCAATTCTGCACATGTTATCTTCTCCCGGTTGACATACTGATGGTTCATCATGTGCCGCTAAAGGAGCCGGCAGTTCGTGGTGAACAATTTCGTCATTTTAATTGCTTGATTTCAGAAATGACGGCGGGAACGACTTTATTCAAGTCGCCGACAACGCCATAATCGGCAATTTCAAAAATAGGCGCATCTGCATCGCGGTTAACCGCAACAATCACCTTTGAATCTTTAATGCCCTGAACATGTTGAGAAGCGCCGGACACACCAATGGCGAAGTAAATGCTCGGGCTGATTTTCTTACCAGAGAGTCCGATCTGGTCCTGCGGTGTAAGTAAACCTTCGTCGACAACCGGACGTGTACCACCAACACCGCCCGCTTCAAAAAGGGAGGCCAGTTCGCGCAGCGCCGGCAAACTCGCAGCGGTAACCCCACGACCGGCTCCGACAACCACTTTTGCCTCTTCCAAGTTAATTGATGAGCTGTCTGATGCGATCACATTGACGACTGCTGCTTTGGCGGCTTGATCGCCCAGAGGGACAGATTTGGCAATAACTTCGGGATCCGAAGCCGCTTCAAGTTTGGTGAAGATGCCTGTGCGAATGGAACCGATTTGCGGGGCTGTTCCGTTTCCAGCGACTTTCGTTACAAATTTCCCGCCGTAGATGGCACGTGTCCACTCAATGAGACCATCAACAAGAACGGCGGCCGATGCATCGTTGACCGCGCTCGTCTGCAGTTTGGCTGCCAGAGAAGCGGCAACGTCCTTTCCGCTCAGCGTTGCGCCAAACAGCACGGCACTCGGGGTATCGTCGCGGACGAGCACGGAGAGTGCATAGGCATAATTTTGAGCGTTAAATGTTTTATATGCGTCGTCATCAACCGTCAGAATTTGATCGGCACCATATTTTTTAACGGTATCGACTGTCGCTTGAACGCCGCTGCCGATGACAACAGCAACGACTTTTTCACTGTCATTTTTTAAAAGGGTTTTGGCGCCATGAATCAACTCAAGGCTGACGTTTTTAACTGATCCGTCACTCTTTGTATCAATATAAACCCAGACATTTTGATTTTCTGCTGCCATTGTTCCTGCATCCTCCTCAAATTAAATTAATTTCGCTGCAGCAAGCAGTTCGACAAGTTTTTTTGCAGAGACGTCGCCAGAATCTTCATTAATGACAATGCCTGCCGTCTTTTTCTCAGGTGCGAGCACTTCTTTAATTTGAGTCGGGGAATGCGTTCCGACCTTTTCCGATGATATATCAAGGTCAGCCAAAGTAAAGGTTTTGATCTTTGCCCGCTTTGCAGCCATTTTACTTTTAATAGATGCATAACGCGGTGTATTCAATGAATCTTCTGCAGTAATCAGAACAGGGTATGCGGCCTCTATAACTTCAAGGTTTTCGTCTGTTTTTGTTGTGACGCTCACCTTGTCTGCGGTTGCTTCAAGTTTAATGGCATGGGTGATCAGCGGAAGGCCAAGCAGCTCAGCCAGCTGCGGTCCGAGTTGGCTATCATTATTGTCGGTTGTTTGAATGCCCGCGAATACTGCGTCAAAGCTGCCCAATTTTTTTGCGGCAGCTGCCAGAGCAAGACTTTCAGCACAAGCATCGGAACCCTCTAATGCCGGGTCTGCTACGAGCACCGCGTCATCAGCACCGAGAGAAAGTGCTTCTTTAAGCGCTGTTTCCACATCGGGTTCACCAAGCGACAGCGCAATAACACGACCACCAAACTGTTCTTTAAGCTGAACAGCAGCCTCCAAAGCAAACTTATCGTATGCACTCATTATGCTTGGCGTGCGCTTTGGGTCAATCTGACCAGCCGCATCGGTCACGATTGCCTCATTATCGAACACTTTTTTAATAATAACTAAAGAATTCATGATGTAAACGTCCTCCGTTCGTCCACAATTTTAAGAAATGAATCACATAGTTTTACAAAGACCTAGCACTGGCAAGGGATCCATTTGCCACTTACTCTAATGCCAGAAGTAAGTGATGACAATGTAATCTTTTAAAAGAGATACACATTATTAGGAAAGCAAACATAAAGCCTTTTTTAATACATCGTTTGTTTATAATGGGCTTTCCTTTTTAAATCATAAATTGTTTGACGAATTTATCAGTGATACGCTTTGAGTGTAAAAAGCAAGAAGCGCTTCAGTGCACATGCGGCAGAGCGGTTTAAGTGGTGTCCATTTTGAAAAAGTGTTTCGTAATCGCTTACATAGCGATCGTGTGTTGCCAGCTGAGAGGGAGTGAATGCGTGTCATGTCGGACGAAAAAGTGCAAGCCATTGTGATCGGTGCTGGTCTTGCTGGTTGTGCGGCGGCTTATCGGCTCGCCAAAGCCGGCAAAGAAGTCATGCTTGTGGAAAAAGGATCAGCTGCCGGGAGCAAGAATGTGAGCGGTGGGCGGATCTATACCTATTCTCTTGATAAATTAATGCCTGGAGAATGGTCTGAGGCCCCGCTGGAACGTAAGATCAATCGTGAGCTCATGATGCTGATGACGCCGGAGGACAGCTTGGCTATTGATTCGACGTTCGGGTCAATGGACAGTGAATCGTATTCGGTGTTGCGTTCAAAATTCGATTCATGGTTGTCAGATAAAGCGGAAGAAGCCGGTGCGATGCTGATTCCCGGAACGACCGTCGAAGGGCTGATCGTTCGCGACGGCAAAGTCTGCGGCATTAAAACAGATGAAGAAGAACTGGAGTCAGACATCGTGATTGATGCTGAAGGCGTTAACGCTCTGGCGGCAGAGAGTGCTGGATTGACGGATAAGTTAAGTCCGTCCGACGCAGCGGTAGGTCTGAAATATGTGTTTCAATTAACGGAAGAAAAAATTAATGACCGTTTCAATGTAGAGAGCGGTCAAGGCGTTGCTCTGCTGGCAGCAGGGGCCTGCACGCGTGGGGTAAATGGCGGCGGTGCCTTCCTTTATACGAACACAGACAGCATCTCCGTCGGCCTTGTTGCCGATACGCTCAGCCTTAAACGATCCGGATTAAAAATTGTCGATTTGTCCAACGAGTTTATCCAGCATCCGTCCATCGGTCGCTATCTCGAAGGCGCCAAGCTGATTGAATACAGTGCACATCTGATTCCTGAAGGCGGATTCCATGCCGCAACGAAGAATAAGCTGTATGCCCCCGGGTTTTTAATTGCCGGCGATGCGGCCGGACTTGTTGTGAATCGAGGCTTCACCGTTCGGGGAATGGATTACGCGATCGTCTCCGGCATTCATGCGGCTGATACCGCGCTTGAGGCACTGGAAGCAAATGATTTTTCGGAACAGAAGCTTAGCGCGTATGAAGAGCGGCTGAATGCAGTTGTCATGAAGGATCTGAAGACGATGAACAAGAGCCATGATTATATTACACATACGAAATACATGTTTACAGCTTATCCGGCACTGGCGGCAGGCGTGATGAAAAGTCTTTATACTGTTAAAGACGAACCGTTAAAAGGGGCCATGAAAACGGTCATGCAAACGGTAAAAGGACAAAAAGTATCATTGTTCGGAGCAGCCAAAGATGCATTCAAAGGGGGACGTTCACTATGAAAACGTATCCGATGGATGTGCGGCTGTCGAAAACATTGTTTAACAGCGACGATACACATCCACACATTGTGATTGATTCTGAGCAGTGTGCGACATGTCCTGACGATTATGCCTGTACGAAAAACTGCCCGGCCGAGCGATATACATGGGATGAGACCAATCAAAAAATTGTGTTTGACCATGTGGGTTGCTTGGAGTGCGGCAACTGCCGACTCGTGTGCAGCCGGCTCTATGAAGGTGTGGAAGGCTACTCTTGGAACTATCCAAAGCAGGCAATGGGCGTTGTCTACCGCGAAGGGTAACCATTTTGAAAAAAAGAAAACCAAGCGGGTAACAGCTAACACTGACATTTGACGTGAAAAAAGGCAGCCACAGCATAATTGTGCTGTAATATATTGCCACTCATAGTGGTGGAAAGAAGTCCTTTTGAATGTCAAACGTATTGTTGGAAGTTAGTCATGGTATCGCAACGGTTACAATCAATCGTCCCAAAGCATTGAACGCATTGAATAGTGAGACACTGACTGAGTTGAAGAAAGTCATTGGCGATCTTGAGAGTGATGAGGAAGTCCAAGCGGTCATTCTTACAGGAGCAGGTGAAAAGTCATTTGTTGCCGGTGCAGATATTGCAGAAATGAGCACGCAGAACGCCATTCAGGCAGCAAACTTTTCGCGGCTCGCTCAAGGCGTCTTCTCACAGATCGAGAATCTGCCGAAAGTTGTCATCGCCGCGGTTAATGGTTTCGCACTTGGCGGTGGCTGCGAGCTGGCCATGTGTGCTGATCTGCGTTTTGCCTCGGCAAAGGCGAAGTTCGGTCAGCCGGAAGTGAATCTCGGCATTCTCCCAAGCTTCGGCGGGACGCAGCGTCTGCCGCGTCTTGTCGGCAAGGGCATTGCCAAAGAATTAATTTTCTCAACCGACATGATTAAAGCGGAAGAGGCTTATCGTATCGGTTTGGTGAACAAAGTGTTTGAGCCTGAAGACTTGATGGCAAAGTCAATTGAATTTGCCAAAAAAGTGATGAGCAAATCGCCGATTGGTGTTCGTCTGGCAAAGGCGTCCATTAACAACGGGCTTGATGTTGATCTTGAGGCCGGTTTGAAATACGAAGCTGGGTTGTTCGGTGTCTGCTTTGCGACGGAAGATCAGAAAGAAGGCATGAATGCATTCTTGAATAAACGTCCGGCTGAATTCCATGATCGCTAACCTTTTGTGACATACTTGTGAAATATTTATCAAACATTGTTCACATTTAATTAAAAAGGAGTGAATCATATGGCTGCTCAATTTTTAAAGCCGGAGGAAGCGGTTGGGCTGATTCAAGATGGCGACACAGTCAGCACGAGCGGCTTTGTTGCGGCGGGATTGCCGGAGACCTTAACGACTGCGCTGGAAAAGCATTTTCTTTCAGAAGGGTCACCGAAAAATTTAACGCTGTTTCATTGCGCGGGTCAAGGAAACGGCAAGGGTGTCGGTTCAGATCATTTTGCTCATGAGGGTCTCATTAAGCGGGTTGTGGCGGGACATTATAATCTGGCTCCGAAGCTGAATAAAATGATCGTTGATAACAAAGTCGAGGGATACAATCTTCCGCAAGGCACCATCGCCCAGTTGTATCGGGATATAGCCGCTCACAGGGTGGGAACCATTACGCATGTCGGTCTGAACACGTTTGTTGATCCGCGGAATGAAGGCGGAAAGCTCAATAGCCGGACAACTGAGGATCTTGTCAAGCTCATTCAGATTGAAAATGAACAAAAATTGCTTTACAAAGCATTTCCCGTCGATGTGGCGCTTGTGCGCGGTACCTATGCAGATGAGCGGGGCAACATTTCGCTGGAGAATGAGGTCTGCATTTCTGATGCCAAGCTCATTGCTCAGGCGGCTAAAAACAGCGGCGGCAAGGTAATTGTACAAGTCGATAAAGTCGTTGCGGCCGGTGCACTCAATCCGAAGCTCGTCGAAATTCCGGGAATTTATGTTGACGCCGTCGTTGTCGCAAGTCCGAGTGACCGCGCACAGTACATTGACAGTGATTATGAGTTTGATCCGTCTTTGTCCGGACAGCTCGCTGCTCCGACGGGCGAGATTGGAGCGATTCCGCTTAATCAGCGCAAAATTATTGCGCGCCGCGCGGCGATGGAGCTGCAGCCAAGTACAGTGGTTAATCTTGGAATCGGCATCCCTGAGGCGATCTCAATGGTCGCAAATGAAGAGGGGATGGGCGATTACATGACGCTGACGGTTGAGGCGGGGCCGGTTGGCGGCATTCCGCTCGGCGGTGACGGATTTGGCGCATCAATTAATGCGGATGCGATTTTTGACGAAGGCGCCCAGTTCGATTTTTACGACGGCGGCGGTCTGGATCTTGCGTATCTCGGTCTGGCGCAAGTCGATCAAGCCGGTAACGTTAACGTCAGCAAGTTCGGCACACGCATCGCCGGTTGCGGCGGATTTATCAACATTACACAGAATGCTAAAAAAGTGTTTTACTGCGGGACATTTACTGCCGGCGGTTTGAAGATACAGACGGGCGACGGGAAATTGACCATCGCTCAGGAAGGTAAATTTTCAAAATTTGTTGAGCAAGTGGATCAAGTGACCTTTAGCAGTTACTATGCTCAGCAAGTTAAGCAGCCGGTCATGTACATTACGGAACGAGCGGTATTCGAACTGCGCGAGGACGGTTTGTATCTGACTGAAATCGCACCGGGAATCGATCTGGAACATGATGTACTTCGATTGATGGCTTTTAAACCGAAGATGGGGCAAGTCAAAACAATGGATGAGCGAATCTTTCGTGATCAGCCAATGGGATTAGCGAATAAGCAGGAAGCAATTCATGCTTAATTCATACATTCAAGGAGGAACTAAAGATGGACTTTGAACTCTCAGAAGAATTGAAGACGGTTCAGGAAACAGCAAGGGATTTTGCTGAAAAAGAACTAAAACCGCGGGCCATTGAAGACGACGAAACAAGAGAATTCCCAGCCGAAGCATATAAGAAAATGGGTGAACTTGGACTGATCGGCTCCGCCTATCCGGAAGAATATGGCGGCGGCGGACTCGGTGAGTTGTCCTATGTCTTGGCAGTTGAAGAAATTTCGAAAGTACACGCTGCACTTGGCATTACGCTGTCTGTTTCGTCATCTTTGTTCTCCGGTGCTGTGTTTGAAAACGGCTCGGAAGCGCAGAAGAAGAAGTATTTGCCGGATGTGCTGACAGGCAAGAAACTTGGTTCATTTGGTGTAACTGAGCCGAACGCCGGATCCGATCTTGGCAACCTGCAGACGGTTGCCGAGAAGAAAGGTGATCACTATGTGCTGAACGGCAACAAAGTATTCATTACCAACTCACCGGTCGCTGACTATTTCTTTGTTGCGGCAGTGACAGATAAGAGTAAGGGCGCCAAAGGCATTTCAGGATTCATTCTTGAAAAGGGCATGAAGGGCTTCTCGATCGGCAAGCGTGAAAATACATCGGGCAACCGCGCAGCGCAGGTGGCTGAACTGATTTTTCAGGATGTTGAGGTGCCGGCAGAGAATCTCGTTGGTGAAGAAGGTCGTGGCTTTATGTACTCGCTGAGTACGCTTGACGGCGGTCGTATCGGCGTCGCCGCTCAGGCACTCGGCATCGCCGAAGGTGCTTTCGAACGTACGGTTGAATATTTGAAACAGCGTGTGCAGTTTGGCCGTCCACTCTATAAGCAGGAATATATCAGCTTTAAGATGGCCGACATGGCGGCTCAGATTGAATCCGCAAAGTACATCGTTTACAAAGCTGCACTCGATAAAGATAAGGGCGGTCGCTTTGGCGTATCTGCGGCAAAGGCCAAACTGCTCGCTTCAAAGGCTGCAGTTGACTCGTCGCTGCTCGCTATCCAGTTCCACGGCGGCTATGGCTATACGCAAGAATTTGAAGTTGAGAGAATGCTCCGCGATGCTAAAGTTACAGAGATTTATGAAGGCACGAGCGAAGTTCAACGTATGGTTATCGGCGGTCAGCTGTTCCGCTAAGCAGCAAATAAACAGAGAAAGGCATGTCAGTTCCTGAATTTGAAGAGATCTACTTATTGATTTGAAGCGGATTTCTTTTTTTATGTCAAATTGTAAGGGCTTTCAAGAATTAAAAAAAGAGGTGTTATCACATGGCAGCCACTCTCATGACACGTTACTTGGCTGAACTGGTCGGAACTTTTATTATGATACTGCTTGGAGACGGCGCGGTCGCCAATGTTTTTTTAAAAAAAGGCAAAGCGGGCAGCAGCGGATGGCTCGGTATTTCTCTGGGATGGGCGACGGCAGTTGCCGTTCCGGTCTGGATCTTTGGCGGAATCAGCGGGGCTCACTTCAATCCTTCAGTAACCCTTGGATTAGCAGTTATCGGCAAATTTCCGGTTTCTGAAGTTCTGCCCTACCTTGGTGCTCAATTTATCGGCGCATTTCTTGGAGCAGTTGCTGTTTTTGTCATTTTTTACAAACAATTTCAAGCGACCGATGATACGGAGGCAAAACTCGGCACGTTCACGACGATCCCGGCGGTACGCAGTTACTTTTTAAACTTTGTCGGTGTATTTATCGAAGCATTTATTCTTGTCTTTACGATTACAGCAACGACAACAATGCATCTTGCGTCCGGCATGATGGGACTTATCGTCTTTGTCGTCATATTCGTCATCGTTTTCACCATTGGCGGTACGACCGGTTGTCCGCTTAACGCTGCACGCGACTTAGCTCCCCGAATTGCGCATGCCCTTCTTCCGGTTCCTGGGAAAGGGACGTCAGACTGGCGCTATGCATGGATTCCGGTGGTCGGCACCGCGCTTGGCGGCATCTGCGGAGCGGTGCTTTATGTGTCGATCTTCTGAAAGTCGCGAAATGCGTGCAGCTTTGGCATGCCGGTCATAGGAGTCAGGCAAAGAGACACTGCGCTTCCGGCCCCGGCTTTCAGCAGCGTGCCGGCGGGTTCTCGCAGACCCTACAGCTTGTCAGGGGAGTTCGCGGTCGGTGAAAAAAACCAAAGTGTACGTAAAAAACTATAAGGCACGGGCTCATCAAGCCGCTCTATACACTGTTTTAGAACGATAGGACAATGAATAAAACTTAGCGGGAAAGAGTGTAAGATCGTAAGGTTCAACCGGCACTTGCGTCACGGTTTCACCAAGCCGCTCTATACACTGTTTTAGAGCGATAAGGCAATGAATAAAACTTAGCGGGAAAGAGTGTAAGATCGTAAGGTTCAACCGGCACT
>JBDNZQ010000005.1:0-17559 GCA_047722915.1 Sporolactobacillus sp. | reverse complement strand
TGCGTCACGGTTTCACCAAGCCGCTCTATACACTGTTTTAGAGCGATAAGACAATGAATAAAACTTAGCGGGAAAGAGTGTAAGATCGTAAGGTTCAACCGGTACTTGCGTCACGGTTTCACCAAGCCGCTCTATACATTGCTTTTTAGGGAGGGAAATAGGATGGCAGAAATACTGAATGTTCAAAAAGCAGCGAAACTGATAAAAGACGGATCCAGCCTATTAATATCAGGATTTTTGGGCTGCGGAGCCCCCTTGCTATTGATCGATGCACTCGTTGAAAATAAAGTAAAAGACTTGACCGTGATCAGTCCTGTTTCCGCACTTCCGGGATGCGATCATGATATTGGAAAATTGGCCATTAATCATCAGATCAAGTCATTCATTGGTTCACACATCGGGACGAACAAAGTGCTCAGCCAGCAATATTTGGAGGGAACCCTAGACGTTGAGTTTGTGCCGCAGGGCACATTGGTAGAATGCATTCGGGCATATGGCGCCGGGCTCGGTGCCGTAGTGACGCCTGTTGGTGTCGGAACGCAGCAGGAAGACAGCCATGAAAAAATCAAGATTGATGGAAAAGATTATCTAATTTATAAACCATTGGGCGCCGACTTTGCACTGCTCAAGGGAAATAAGGCCGATAAGTATGGGAACTTGGTCGCAAAAGGGAGCTCGAAATCAACCAATTTAATTAATGCGTTGGCGGGGAAAACGGTTATAGCCGAGGTGGAAGACATTGTTGAGCCCGGAGAAATCGATCCGAGTGACGTGCTTGTCCCCGGCATCCTCGTCGACTACATCGTTCAGGGCAGAACACATGAAGAAATAAGAACCTACTATACAAATCTTTGGGATGATCTGGGCTGGCTGGCAAAGGAGGAAGAACAATGAACGTTAAGGAAATGATTGCACGGCGCGTTGCACAAGAGTTTAAGGATGGAGCAGTTGTTAATCTGGGATTCGGCATCCCCAACATGGCAGCCAATTACATTCCCGAAGGGGTCAGTGTCGTTCTTCAGGCGGAAAATGGTGTGCTCCGTTTCAGTGGCAAGCCGAACCGCAAAAGCGTTGATCCGGATGTCTATAATTCGGGCGGACAGCCGATTACGCTGGAGCCGGGTGCAGCCGTCTTTGACATTGCCACATCTTTTTCCATTATTCGCGGCGGACACGTGGATATGACTGTTCTTGGCGCGCTGGAAGTGGATCAGGACGGAAACATTGCTAACTGGCTTATCCCCGGTGTTCTTAGTCCGGGAATGGGGGGGGCCATGGACTTACTTGTCGGTGCTAAGCGGGTGGTTGCCTCACTTCAGCACACAGACAAAAAAGGACATTCAAAAATATTAAAGACATGTAAGCTGCCCCTGTCCGCCGTACACGCTGTGGATCTCATCGTCACCGATCTGGCAGTCTTTGAGGTGCATGACGGACGGCTGCTGCTCACCGAATTTGCACCCGGTATGACCGTTCAGGACGTGCTCGCCAAGACCGAAGCGGATGTGATTGTTTCAGATCAAGTGAAAGAAATGTCGTTATGAGCAAAAGCACGGTGATAATCGGAAGAAGATAGGTTAAAAAGATTGTTCGGGAATGCTTTGTAAAGATTAAGAGAGCGCTGTATTTTAGTCATTGATTCCGGATTCAGGACAGAAGATGCCGGCACTTTGGTAGAGCGGTCGTATCAACTTATATATAAGGGGACTCACGACAAAGCAGATGGGCAAAAATGAATGTCAAAAGTACAATATTCTTGGAATTCATTATGTGGTATTGATTTGAGAAACAGGTGTCAATCAATCTATAACGTATACAGCGATTGGGGGACTGGAAGTCAAAAAATCCAGTCCCTCAATCGCTGTAAAAATATAGAGAATTTAGCAGGTTGGCCGACTTGGCTATAGGTGCTCTCTTCGCACAGCCCTTACTTTTGACACACGATCGGCAAATTGTATTTATTGAAAATGTAGTCTTTAAAATTATGAACAATCGAATTTTCCTTCTCATGGGTTCTCTTGGCAGCCATTAGGAATGTCCGCTTGATTTTAGGCGTCACATGAAGCTGCTGGATGTCTTTTGTCTGAACAGAAGCGATCTGATTTTTCGGCAGCAAAGCAATGCCTGCATTTTCTCCCACAAACCCCAGTGCAATATCAATGCTGCCAGTTTCAAATTTTGTAAAATTTGGTGAGAAGCCGACTTCGTGGCAGGCATCAACCGTTTCCTGATACAGGCTGGATGACTGTGAGAAACGGATGAATGAGTCGCCTGCAACTTCTTGAAGGCTGATGCTGCGCCTTTTGGCAAGGCGATGCTGCTTGCTGACGGCAATCACCAATTCGTCGCAGGCGAGTGGATACGACTTGAGGTGAATATCACCCGGTTTGAAATTGGCCGGAGCGGTTAGAAGGGCAAGATCTATGCTCTCATTATATAGCAGAGGATACAGATTATGGCATTCGTCCTCACGAAATTCAATAATCACGTTCGGATAATGATCAACGAATGAACGTATCCAATGGATAATTCCATATTCTTTCAGAATGGGTACGCAGCCGATGACGAGCGTGCCAACCGTTCCCTGTGCATACTTCTGCATTGTTTCTTCAAGGTGCGTGACATCGCTCATGACCTGACTGGCGTGGTTGATAAAATCGACACCCGCAGGCAAAATTTTAACGGAACGGGTTGTGCGCTCAAACAATTGAACGTTAAGTTCTTCCTCCACGCGCTTGATCTGCTGCGACAGAGAAGGAGGGGTAACGCATAGTTCAGAGGATGCTTTACTAAAATTATTATACTTGGCGACAGCCAGCACACATTTAAGCTGATAGAGATCCATCTCTTTCATCCCTTCTGAAACCTGCTTTTAAGAAAGCGCTTATAATTATATTTTCAGAAAACAAGTAATGGGAAACAAATACTTAAATTGGTATTAATAATCAAGTCACTTTACTCAATTCTTAACTTTAGTCTAATAATTATAGACGGGACTCACTGTGATTAATTTCATACATAAAGTACCTGTTTGTGAAGAAAATGTTTATAAAATAGGGCGGATGTATGAACTGTCTCGCTTGCATGATGAAAGGTCGTATGGCGACTTCTGCGTCTTGTCCACGGTGATCTGTGTGAGTCCGCAAGTCCTGCTTTTTGTGGGTATCACGGCTTATTACAGAGTTAAAAATAAACAAACAGCAAACGATCGCTGTTTGTGGCGGTCATCCGCTGCTTAGATGAATAGATGTATGAAAAATGATTACTTTGCGGGCTGAGCGGTTATTTCTGCCTCTACATTGACCTTGATCTTATTGCCGACAACAAGGCTGCCGTTTGCGAGCGCCTGACTCCAGTTCAACCCATACTCACGGCGGTCGATAGCGAAGGAAAGACTGGCACCGCTGCGCTTGAGGCCGTATGGATCAGTAACCGGTGCGCTGACTTCCGCTTCAAAAGTGATCGTTTTTGTCGTTTCCTTGATTGTCAGCTCACCGATAATTGTGTATTCGTCGCCGCCCTTTGCGGTAACTGCGGTTGATGTGAATGCCATTTTTGGATAGGTAGCCGCATCAAAAAAGTCGGCACTTTTCAAATGGTTGTCACGATCATTGTTGCGCGTACTAATGGACGCCACGTCAATCTCGGCTGAGACAGCGGTCAGTTTCCCCTGTTCATCTGTCGCTGCTGTCCCTGTTGTCGTTAAAAAGTTGCCACGGACATTGGACAGCCCCATGTGTTTAACTGAAAAGCCTGTTTCCGTGTGTGCGGTATCAATTGTCCAAACGGTCATGTTAATCGTCTCCTCTTGATTGTCTTCATTTTTTTTCGTTAGTTAGGGTATTAAAGATTTCAACGGGACTAAATATAAATATAAGAAAACCTAAAACATCCACGAACTTGGCCAACCATGTTGCATTAACGTCCGTTTTGAATGTCACTATTCAGAAGCTGAAACGACGGTAAAACGTTTCTTGATGTGCTGTGGATTTTCAATTTCATCAATGATGGCGATGGCAAAATCCTCATAGCTGACATAACTCCTGCCGCTGGCGTTCGTAAGCAGAACGTCTTTTCCGGTCTTATAATGCCCGGTACGCTTGCCAATGGCAAAAATGGCCGAGGGACTGACGAATGTCCATTTTAGCTGGCGGGAAGCTCGAAGGTCTTCGAGATTTTTGGCCTGATTAGCCGCAGTTGGATAGAAAACGGCCGGAAAACCGATCTCGTCCTTTAACAAAGTTTTTTTCGATGCGTCGCTGTAAAGACTGCCCGCGCCTCCGATAACTATCAGCCTCACGTTCGTTTCAGTGAGTGCGGCAATCAAGTGTCGCCCGGCGGTAACGTGGAGTGTTTCATTGCCGGCAGAAGCCGCAAGCGCATTGACAACGACATCGAAAGCGTTCAAGTCATCAACTGTTAAATCCAGAACGCCTTTCTGCACGACAGGGACGATCTGCTGCAATTTGTCTGGATGCCTGACGATAGCTGTGACGCGGTGCCCGCGCCGGACAGCTTCAGCCATGATGCGGGAACCGGCTTTGCCGGCGGCGGCAATGATAGCAATGTTCATAATCGCTCTCCTCTCTGTAATCAATTTTGTTACAGGTAGATTAAAAAATTAATGGCCGGGAAAAAGACGAGCAAGGATATCGGCAATGGTCACCGCTGACAGCTTTGTCTCCAGTGCTTGCTGAGCCCCGCCGAATGCATCTTCAAGAACTGCACTAATGCCCTTGCCGACCGGGCAGTTCGGATTGGGATTCGCATGCAGTGCGAAAATCTGTTCCTGCGGTTCGACAGCAAGATAGACATCCAGCAAAGTCATCTCTCCCGGCGGTTTCGCCAACACGGCGCCCGGCTTTCCGGCTACTGTACGAATAAGTCCGGCCTTGCGCAACATACCGAATATTCGTCGAATGACGACAGCATTTGTATTTACACTGCCGGCAATATAGTCAGAGGCCAAATCTTCGTGCGGTTTAGAAGCTAGTAGAGCGAGGCTGTGCACGGCAACTGCCACACGCGAGTTAATCATTCTCCATCACCTGTAACCATTATAATTACATCGCGGGTTTATTGTCAACTGTCCTGCTATACTTTGATGTCCGTTAACAATATTTAAGGCATTTAGTTAAGACATTTAGTCGGATTATACGCGTGAGTGCCTTGGCTGTTCCAAGTTCATTAGGACATCGTGCAGTGACGTCGCCGGTTGCCGGCACATATGAGCTTCGGCAGATGGATAAGGATGTGAACCCCATCGGGCGGCTGTCCCGCAAGGTGCCGCTACACTCCCATCGTTATTGAGGTGCACTGTGGTTAGCCCTCTTCATCTTGTTCTGGCTTGTTGTCAAGGACGGGTCAAGCATGTGCATAAGTATTGCGCACTGCCGGCACTTTTATCTGTGCCAACAGAAAAATGGCCGGCTCAGACAATGAGCCAGCCATCAAGCGGTTTCAAGTTGGTCAAGTATTAGCCGATACGCTTCCGGCTTGCTGCTGCTTTTCAAAACTGCGGCGCAAGTCGATGGCCACCTCGGGATAATCGGTAATCAGCGCGTCAACGCCGACATTAAAACCAATATGCATGTTCTTTGGCTTGTTCACGGTCCATGCACGAACTTTAATGTTATGGGCATGAAGCTGAGCGGTCGTTTCTGAGAAGGCTGAAGCCTCCCACAGGTGCTGAGCACTCGCCCCCGTCTGCTCAGTATAGCGCCACGGATCGGCAAGACGCTCCCAAAGAAGCAGAGCCGTTTCTGCTTCCGGATCGATTTGCTTCATTCGAATTAACGACTCATGGTTAAATGAAGAATATACAACCGCATCATCCGGCCGATACTGCTTGACGAGTTGGAAGACGCGTGCCTCAATACCCGGATAGATATTCCGATCAGTCTTGAATTCGATATTGAGCAGGCCACGATAATCGGCAAGCAGATTCAACACCTCGATCAGTGTCGGAATTCTTTCCTCGCCATATTTAGGCGAGAACCATGAGCCGGCATCAAGCTGTTTCAATTCTTCAAGTGTAAAGTTTTTAACTTGTCCCTTGCCGTTTGTTGTGCGGTTCACTTTATCGTCGTGAATCACGACAACTTTCTGATCTTTCGTCAAATGCACATCTAATTCAATACCGTCGCTTCCGACACGCATGGCTTCTTTAAAAGCAGCTATTGTATTTTCAGGACGGTTGGATTTACTTCCGCGATGAGCAATAATAGCAGTACTCAAATCAATGGCCTCCTTCGGCAAGCCGACAATGTCAACCACACGAACGTGCGGAGTTATTTCACTTTTCCGCTGAAGCGTTCATGAACCATCGAGCACGTAATGTCTATTTTAGCACTATTTCAAGCTAAAAAACGTCTATTTCTAACTTAGCACAAAATGCATGAATTGCGATAGACTTAAGAAAAAATTTAACATTAAATGCGAATTTTATCAAGTATATTTCAATCCATATAGCCACCGTTTCCTGAATATGGGGCAAATTTGAAATTGATTTTGTGCGGCATCCAGTTCCTCGACTGGGGGTATAGTGGGGGAGTCCACCTTACACATCGCCCCAGTCGGGGTCTGCGCAAAGTCGGAAAGCAGCACACATCGGTTCGTGCATTTTCAGTTTTTAAAAATATATCCCCTATATTGACGCGTGAACCGCTCTCCATTACTATGAAGTTACACTGGGAAAGGGTTGTGAACATGGTCATTTTTTTAAAGCATGCGGCGCGCGAAAACGGGCTGCGGTTAAAGGGTGGGGCACTTGTCATTGCCGGTGCGTGTCTTTGGGGAGTCTCGGGAAATGTTGCGCAATACTTGTTCCAATTTCAACATGTTGCACCGGGATGGATGACCGCTCTACGTATGATTGTAGCAGGCGCGCTGTTGCTTGTTGCTGCCCGCATCAGTGGCCATTCGATTGTAAAAATATGGTGCGACCGGTCAGCAAGGTTAACTTTGCTTATTTTTGGCCTGATTGGAATGATTGGCGCCCAATTGTTCTACTTTGAATCTGTCGCTGCCGGTAATGCGGCAACGGCAACGCTGTTACAATCGTTAAGTCCCGTCTTAATTCTACTCTATTCTACATTGCGCACACATCGCTGCCCACAAATGAGGGATATTTTGGTTATTTTGCTGGCGATGACAGGTGTGTTTCTGATTGTGACGCATGGCAATCCTTCGCACTTGACGATTGCGCCGTCCGCCCTGATTTGGGGACTGCTGTCGGCCGTCGGTTGTGCCGCTTACGCTGTGCTCCCGGTGCCCCTGTTAGGAAAATGGGGAGCGGCATTGGTGATCGGATGGGGTATGGTCATCGGCGGCGTAATACTTTGCTTCGTTTTTCCGCTTTGGAAATATAAAGGGGCGTGGACACCGCAGGCAATGTCGGCTATTATTTTTGTTGTACTGTTTGGTACGCTCGCTGCTTTTTATCTTTATTTGGCCAGCTTAAAATATTTAAGACCGATTGAAACAAGCTTGCTTGGCTGCGCTGAACCACTTTCTGCTGCCATTGTCAGCGTTCTTTGGCTACACGTTGCATTCACAGCTATTGACTGGATCGGCTCTGCCTGTATCATTGGCACGGTTGTTGTACTGGCTGGCATTCACCGGCCGATCCGATCCGATCACAGGTTGGCAGATCTAATATTGCCCGACTTGAAGAGAGATAATCGACAGTTTGTCGATAGTCATTCATTCCCCGGGAAATGAGTCGTTTTTTCTGCTGTACATGTACTCGCTGAGCGATGCGACTGTCCGGTACACTAAGGACCGTTAATCATTTTTTATACGTCGAAGAAGGTATAAATAAAAATTTCAGCGGGACTCGGTATAAGAAAAATTAAGAATCAGCCTTTGTCGAAGAACCTTAATTTTGCCGAACTTTTCTCGCAAATTGTAGGATGAAATACAGATCCTGTGAAATTCACTGAATTAAAAGTGAGGCAGGAGCGCGGTAATCCCTGAAAAAGCAGAGGTGTGCCGACAAGTTATCGCGGATTTGAGCTTGCTCACGGAAACTGACAAATCGCCTGCGGCAAGTGAACGTCAGCCGGGTAGAATAAAAAGTGACAGTCATATCGGCAGAGTCAATTAAAAAAATGGCAGATGATGGGTGGACTGCTAGGCGCCCTTCTGGCAGGGAATGCTCAAAAAGACGGCCTTTTTATAAAATGCGCAGCGGTTGTTTGTTGTTTAATCTTTAATAACGGATGACCCCTCGCCGCGCCATGCAAAACGGGCAAGCCGGGCTGAGCGGATGCTGTCGCCTATGAGTGCTTACGGAAATGGGCTGCGCCCGGGGTTCATGCAAAGCATTGCACATTATCAACATTATAATAATGTCTATTTTTTAATTGAAATTAAGGGAGAATCATTCATGTGGCGTTCTGTTAAACGGCTGTTGATCGGCCGGCCGCTCAAATCGAATGAATTGCACAGCCAAAAGCTGAACAAATTGAAAGCACTTGCCGTGCTGTCTTCCGACGCGCTGTCATCGGTTGCTTACGGGCCGGAGCAAATTCTGATCGTTTTAATGACTGTTGGTGCACTTGCGCTTTGGTACAGCTTGCCCATTGCAATCGGTGTACTTATACTGCTTGTGGCGCTTGTATTTTCGTATCGGCAGATCATTTTCGCCTACACACAGGGCGGCGGCGCCTACATGGTTGCAAAAGAGAACCTTGGCGTTAACTTTGGCCTTGTTGCCGGCGGGTCACTGCTCGTTGACTACGTGTTGACCGTCGCTGTCAGTGTATCAGCCGGCACGGATGCCATCACTTCGGCTTTTCCTGCCCTGCGCGCGCATAATGTCATTGTCGCGGTGGCTATCGTTATTATTATTACGCTGCTTAATTTGCGCGGATTGACAGACTCAGCGACTTTGCTTGCCTTTCCCGTTTATTTTTTCGTGGTGATGCTCATTTTTGTGATCGCTGCCGGACTCTTTCAAGCGCTGACGGGACATGTTGCTCCTGTTCATGCCCACACGGCAATAGGGACGCCAGTTGCCGGCGTCAGTTTGTTTTTGCTGCTGCGCGCGTTTTCTTCGGGCTGTTCGGCATTGACCGGTGTCGAAGCGATTTCCAATGCCATCCCAAGTTTTAAAGAACCGGCTCCTAAAAACGCGGCCAAAACGTTGCTGATGATGGGCGGCATTTTGGCTGTTCTTTTTAGCGGCATTGTCTTCCTTTCTTATTGGTTTGGGCTGCGTCCGCTCGCGTCACAGACCGTTCTGTCACAACTGGGAAACACACTTTTTGGGCGTTCGGTCATTTACTACCTCGTGCAAATTTCAACGGCACTAATACTTGTCTTAGCCGCTAATACCGGCTATTCGGCTTTCCCGCTGCTCGCATATAATTTGGCGCGCGACAAATATATGCCGCGGCCGTTTAAGGTTCGCGGTGATCGGCTTGGTTACTCAAATGGCATTTTGACGCTTGGTATTCTCTCTATCGTGCTGATCGTTATTTTTCATGGCGAGACCGAGATGCTCATCCCGCTCTATGCTGTCGGTGTTTTCATCCCTTTCTCTCTGTCACAGACAGGCATGGCGCTGCGCTGGATCAGAACACGCCCAAAGGGATGGGTGACGAAGCTTGCGACGAACACGCTCGGTGCGCTGATCTGTTACTTGATTCTCATTATTTTCTTTTTGACGCGTTTTCCGCAAATTTGGCCGGTACTTGTTTTCATTCCTATCGTCGTATTTGGTTTTCATAAAATTCATCAGCACTACATGCTTGTTGCCGAGCAATTGCGCATCGATTTAAAGAAACCGCTGCGGGCAATTTCAGCCAACGATAACATTGTGGTCGTTCCGGTCGCCGGTATTACGAAAGTTGTCGAACAATCATTGATGTATGCCCGCTCGCTGTCGAATAACGTGGTCGCGGTTTATGTCGGTGACAGCCCCGAGGCCATTGAGAAAATGGAACGTGAATGGGCAGAGTGGAATACCGGTGTGCGGCTTGTCACCTTGCATTCGCTCTATCGAAGTATTGTCAGCCCGATTGACCGCTTTATTGAAACCGTGAAATGGAAAGCTGACCAACGCGGGGCGACAGTGACAGTTGTGTTTCCGCAATTTTACACTGCCAAGCGTTGGCAAAGCCTGCTCCATAACCAATCAGGTGTTTTGATCAAGGCAAGCCTGGTGCGGCATTCCGATATTGTGATTGCGACGGTTCCGTATCGTTTTAAGAAGTAATGCCGACGGGTCTGCTAAAATGTGTAGCCGGCACAATAAGAAAAGTTAACAAAACTTTTCCTATACGTTAAGAAAAATTAAACATTTCAGTGGGTTCGAGCCTAAGAAAAAGCTAAGGCTCAGCCGTCGTCCAAAGGACTTGGCCTCGCCAAGTTTTTCTAAAAGAAAGAGGGCTTGTGCATGACTGGCAAGGCGTTTGATCAGATGAGGCGCCATGTTCGTTACATGATCATCTGCAGCTGTGGTGGCTTTCTGCTGTCGCTGACCGGATTGCCGATCGGCTGGATGCTCGGTACGCTTGCTGTTTCTGCCGGACTGTCTCTTTGCCCGAGTAGCGTATGGAGAAAGCGTTGCGGCGCGGGAGGGCTTGCCGGGTATTGGCTCAATATCGGACAAATGCTGCTCGGTGTTCAGATCGGCGAGCAGATCAATCGAACGATCATTAATGTGTTTATACGGGAATGGCCGATTATCGTCTTTGTGCTGGCTCTCTCGGTTGTGCTGTCGTTGCTGAGCGGATGGTGTGTCTGGCGCTTCAGCCAGGCGGACTTAATGACGAGCCTGTACGGCACCACTCCGGGCGGACTTTCAGCAATGCTTGGCATTGCTGCGGACGTCGGGGCAGATATGGCAGCGGTCAGTGTCATTCAGACACTGCGCGTTGTTCTGGTCATCGGCACTCTGCCACTCGCTGTCTCACTGCTTGGCGGCGGTATGGCAGATGGAAAGAATATGGTCATTCTTCCCGAGCCGCTGAACGGGCTTTCATTGACGGGTTTCCTTCTAACGGTGCTGCTTGCCATAGCCGGCTCCCTGCTTGCCAGACGGTGCCGTTTGCCGGCACCATGGTTAATTGGCAGCCTGCTTGTCTCGGGCATGCTGCAAATTCTGCTCGGCTCTGCCTTCTCTGTTTACTTGCCGGTGTGGTGGCCGAATGTGTTCATCATTGTTGCGCAGGTTATGATTGGTGCCTCTGTCGGTGCAAGAATGCGGCGGGAGTTATTTAAGGGCCTGCTGCGGACGACAGTAGTCGGCTTATGCAGCTCAATCGGTTTGATGGGAATGATGGCTTTTGCGGCTGTCCTTGTTTCTATGCGCACGAATCTGCCGTTGGCTACGACAATGCTGGCCTTTGCGCCCGGGGGCATTGCCGAAATGGCGGCAACTTCAGTTGTATTGCATGCTGATGCAACTTTTGTCGTTACGGTTCAGGTGTTGCGGGTGCTTGCCGTCGTTTTGCTACTTCCCCCTCTCTTTCATCGGCTCAAGCAGCATCGGCCGGGGCGTTCGACACAGGCGGCAGAGTGAGGGAAGGCGCGGGTTGATGGAGCGAGCACAAACGTTGTATCGGCTAACTTGACGTGCATTATTTTTTCATAGCTACCGGTATCATTTGGGTAAAATATTAAGTTTTTTTTAAGAATTGACCGGTAAAATTAAGAAGTAAAAGTGAAGCGTCAGACACATACCGGACGATTGCGGGCTGTGTAGTGAAGAAACAAGGCGCAACAACAGATGAAAAGGAATAGCCGCACCCTATGGGCTGCTTTTTCCACGACGCCGGGAAGAAGGTGATAGACATGAAGCTGCTGGCAGTTGAAGACAATCAGGCATTGCTTAAGGAAATTGTCAAGCTGCTTTCCGAAGACTATCAAGTTGATTTTGCCGATAATGGCGATGATGGTTTCTATCTTGCGGAGCAAGCAATATACGATGCACTCGTGCTTGATGTTATGTTGCCCGGGATGGACGGCTTTGAAATGACACGCCGACTGCGGGCAAAGGGGATTGATACACCGGTCATTTTTTTAACTGCGCGCGACGCGGTAGACGACCGTGTGAAGGGACTGAACATTGGCGGCGATGACTATATTGTGAAACCCTTCCAGAATCAGGAGCTTAAGGCTCGTGTCTCTGCGATTTTACGGCGCAGCATGCCCATGTCGATTCATCAGACACTTTGCTATAAAACGATTGAAATGGACCACAAAAGGCGTGAAGTGAGAATCAGCGGCGAGACGGTTGCTTTCACGAGCAAGCAATATGAGCTGCTTGAATTTTTAATTCAGAACGAGGAGCAGATCTTGACACGTGAACAGATCTTTGACCGGATATGGGGATTTGATTCAGAGACGACGGTCGGCATTGTTGAAGTGTATATTCATCAGCTGCGCCGGAAACTGAAAAAATATGGCTATGAATCGGACATTCAGACGGTTCGAGGCATCGGGTACATGCTGTCGGCAGGTGCATAATGCCACTGTTTAAAAAGACACTGATTCGCCTGACTGTGTTGAATGCCCTGCTGCTCACCTTACTGATTGCTGCTTTTGGCACGGTTATTTATTTTTACGAACAAAAGCAGACGTACAGGGACAGCAATCGAATCCTTGAATCCAACGTTGATCAGAAAATTCACTTGCTGCAGAGTATCGACACGCCGCTGTCCGATCATCCGACGTTGCTCTTTCCCAATCCGGATGTGGACGGACCAAGGCACGGACCCAGAGATTTTCTCATATGGAGCGTTTATGATGCCAGTGGCAAGCGTATTGCTTCCAGTTTGGACGAAAGTCAGTACAGCAGCGCGACGATCGATAAATATTTTGCTTTGTTTCGGACAAAGCAGCGCGGCACGATTGTGGAAAAATATACGGACAATTATGCCTATCATGTGTTTTCGCGGAATGTGACTGTCGATCATGAAAAGCTGACCGTCAGTTCTATTGTGCTTGTTAATACGGAAAAAGGGTTGCTTCAGCGCCTACTGTTCATTATTATTGACAGTACGATCTGCGGCGCGTTGCTGTCCGTTGCCGTTGGGTTCCTTCTTGCGAAACGCGCACTCCGACCAATACAGGCCGCCTGGGACAAGCAAAGTCGGTTTGTTGCGGACGCCTCACATGAACTTCGCACCCCGCTGTCCATTCTTCAACTAAAAATTGAAGGGCTTTTGCGGCGGCCAAAGGAGAGGATTCAAGAGACAGGGGAAGACATCGCAGTCATGCTTGAGGAGACGCGGCGTTTGTCAAAACTGATCGGCCATTTGCTGACTCTTGCGCGATCGGACGCTGACCGCCTTGAGGTCGTTTCAGCGCCTGTTGACCTGGGTCAGCTCATCCATAAAGTAACAGAGCCGTTTGCAGAAATGGCTGAATTTAATGATAAACAATTTGCCGTCGAGTTAACGGCTGATCCGCTCATCATAAGTGGTGATGCGCAGCGGCTGCATCAGTTGCTTATTATTCTGCTGGATAACGCGATGAAGTTCACGCCGCGTGGGGGCATCATTCGTGTCACGTGCCGGCGTGAGCCGAAGGGCGCTTGTTTGAGTGTTGCCAATACCGGTTCACTGATTGCGGAGAAAGATTTACCGCATCTCTTTGAACGTTTCTACCAGGCAGACCGCGCCCGCAGCGATCATCACGGCACGGGGCTGGGGCTCTCAATTGCTGAATGGATTGTTGTTAAACATCGGGGTAAAATCGATGTGTCAAGCCGGCGGGACAGTGGGACTGTTTTCACCGTGCGCTTTCCACTAGCGAAAAATGACGGGCAGCAGCTTGTTGCCGGGATGAATAAGAAGGGAGAAAAGAAAAAGTGACAAGATCGCAAGCACAGGAGGACGTTGCCGTTGCCACATTTGCCGGTGGCTGCTTCTGGTGCATGGTTCAGCCGTTTGACGAACTGCCGGGTATTTTATCGGTCATCTCCGGGTACACCGGCGGAACGGTCGCCAACCCGACATATGCACAAGTTAAAACGGGCATGACAGGCCATATGGAGGCTGTTCAGATCCGTTATCGGCCGTCACTTTTCCCATACGAGCGGCTGCTTGAACTCTTCTGGGTACAAATTGACCCGACGGATGACGGTGGGCAATTTTTTGATCGTGGCAGCAATTACCGAACCGCAGTTTTTTACTACAGTGACGAGCAACGCGAACAGGCGGAACAGTCTCGGCAAGCGCTCGCTGCAAGCGGACGCTTCCAAAAACCGATCGTCACCCCCATCCTTCCTGCCGGCCCCTTTTATCCGGCGGAGGAAGAGCATCAACAATTTTATCGCAAGCACCCGCAGCACTATCAAGCCGAACGGGTGGAATCGGGACGGGACGCCTACATTCACGCGCACTGGGGAGAACGTGAGGAGTAGCAAATGCTTCATTTCATTTTTTTGTCACTTGGTGAGTCCATCCATTCGCCAATTGACTTGAAATCGACGGTACTGTGCATTAAAATGAAACTAATTTAATAAAAACCGTGTGTTTTATTCTTATCGAGAGAAGCCGAGGGACTGGCCCGATGACACTTCAGCAACCGCCGCCGCCGCGCGGAATGGTGCTAAATCCAGCAGACTGCTACGTCTGAGGGATAAGAAGATACCTGACGAAACGAAGGGGCTTCTTCTCGAGCGGAAGAGGGTCCTTTTCTTTTTGTGTATGCAGTTGGAAGCGTAGGGCTTCGCGCTGCGTGACAAGCGATCGGGTGGCTGAAAGAGCGTGCGTTCCGTCAGCAAGAAGGCGATGCCGCTTATGCAGCGATGGACAGACTGTGCTGATTTTGGTGTACGAGAGGCCGGGCGCAGGGTGGCAACAGGCGGGATAATGGCGCACATACTGTGCATCGTGCCTGATAAGTCTAAGCGACGGATGGATGAGACAGGAACTGATGGGAGAGAGAAAACATGAGAGAACCCCTTCTTGAAGCATTGAACAAAAGGATTTTGATCGGTGATGGGGCGATGGGGACGTTGCTGTATTCCTATGGCATCGGTCGATGCTTTGAAGACATGAACATATCAAATCGCGAGCAGATCATGCATGTTCACGAGGCGTATATTCATGCCGGTGCGGATATCATTCAGACGAACACGTACGGGGCCAATAGCATCAAGCTTGCCAATTATGGACTTGATGATCATGCGGCTGCTTTGAACAAGGCGGCCGTTCAACTGGCCAAAGAGGCAGCCAAAGATCGTGTCTATGTACTCGGAACAATCGGAGGCATCCGCGGCGTTCAGAATCAGTCGATGTCCATCAGCACCATTTGTTCGGTCTTCCGTGAACAAGCGAATGCACTGCTCGAAGCGGGAGTCGACGGGCTGCTGCTGGAGACTTACTATGATCTTGAGGAATTAGCTGCGGTCCTGACACTTGCACGCAAGCAGACGACATTACCGATCATCGCTCACGTCTCGATGCAGGAGGCGGGTGTTCTCGTCAGCGGGCTGCCGCTTGCGACGGCGCTAGAACGACTGGAATCACTGGGCGCCGATGTCGTCGGTACAAACTGCCGGCTCGGTCCTTTTCATATGATTGAAGCGCTGAAAGAGGTGCCATTGCCGAAGCATGCCTTCCTGTCGGCCTATCCGAACGGCAGCCTGCCGGATTACCGGGAAGGAAAGCTGTACTATGAGGAGCGGCCGGATTACTTTCAGAAATGCGCCCTGGAGTTCCGAAATGAGGGTGTTCGTTTGCTTGGCGGATGTTGTGGTACGACGCCATCACACATTGAGGCATTCAAGAGAGGTATTGCCGAACTGCCGCCGCTGCAAAAGAAGATGTCCATTCGAAAGCGAACGTCAATTACCGTTCACACGACAGGCGGTGAAGAAGCGGCTGTTTATCAGAAAGTCAGGCAGAAGCGTTCGGTGTTTGTCGAGTTCGATACGCCGCGTCACATTGATACGTCCCACTTCTTCAAGGGTGTTCAGGCACTGCAAGGGGCGGGAGCAGATGCGGTGACGATGGCTGATAATTCCCTTGCTTCGCCGCGCGTGAGCAATGCGGCGCTTGCCTATCTTGTGAAAGAGCGCTTTGCCATTCCGCCGCTTGTGCACGTGGCATGTCGTGACCGCAACTTGATTGGCCTCCAGTCACATTTGCTCGGACTTGATGTGCTCGGGCTGCGTGACCTGCTGGTTGTGACCGGAGATCCGACAAAAATCGGTGACTTTCCCGGAGCTTCGTCGGTTTACGATTTGTCGTCGATGCAGCTGATTGAGTTGATTAAGAAAAAATTTAACCGTGGGATGTCTTATTCGGGCAAAAGTTTAAAGAAATCAACCCGCTTTCGAGTGGCCGCGGCCTTTAACCCCAATGTTCGTAATCTTGATAAAGCGGTTCAGCGCATGCAGCGGAAAATTGAGTGCGGCGCCGATTACTTTATCAGCCAACCGGTATTTGATCCGGCGCTTATCGAGGAGATTTATCAGGCAACATGCCAGCTTTCGGTGCCGGTTTACCTTGGTGTAATGCCGTTGACATCATCGCGCAATGCCGAATTTCTTCACAATGAAGTCCCTGGTATCCAGCTGCCTGAAGCAACAAGGCGGCGGATGGCGAAGGCCGAAGCTGGCGGCAATGCCCGCGAAGAAGGGTTGCTCATTGCCAAAGAGTTGCTGAGCCGGGCTGTTGACCGTTTTCCGGGTATTTATCTGATTACGCCGATGGGCCGCTATCAAAGCTCTGTAGAGCTGTTGCATTACATTCGTGAACTTGCTCCCCCCGCGTCAACCGGCGAGTCAAATTCCCCGCTTTCGGCGCAGTGATATGCTATAATCTGAACTGGCAGTGATGATCGGTTGAGGACTGAAAGGGGCACTATAATGATTGAACACATTGTTTTATTTAAATTCAGCAAGCAGACATCGATTGAACAGAAGGTGGAAGGTGCACGCAGGCTGCAACATCTGAGCGCGGAATTGCCGGATATTCTTGATATTCAGGCTGGACAGAATGTGACAGATCGTGGTAAAGGGTACAGCATGGCCCTGACCGCTCGCTTTCCTTCGAAAGAAGCGCTTGATTTTTATACGCCATCACCGCAGCATCAGGCGGTTGTCTCCTATTTGAAGGCGATCGGTCTTGAGGATTCGCTGGCTATTGATTTTGAATTTTAAGTCAGCGTGTTGCTGCCGTGTTTGCGCCGCCGACACAGGCTGCTCCAAGTGGGCGGTGACGATAATAGGATATTTATTTCTGCCGTTGATCAGACATGGGTTTTGATCAGCGGTTTGTTTGGCTTGCGCGCCAAACTATTTATTGAACGCATAGTTAAAGGGACTCACTTTAGTCTGTAGTTACATTCGAAAAATTTTGAAAACATAGGCAATTCTGAGCGTTAACCGATGAAAAAAACCGTCACGTGTGCGTGAAAGTTGCTTTAGCTTGTGCCGCGCAGCGAGCGCGACTAGCGAAACCGGAGGGCGGTTGCTTTAAAGGACCGGGCTGCTTTTTGCCCGGTTTTTCTAATACGTTTAAGAAAGATTAAAGATGTCAGCGGGACCAAGTATAAGAAAAAGCTAAGGCTCCGCCGACGTCCAAAGGACTTGGC
>JBDNZQ010000004.1:145215-158443 GCA_047722915.1 Sporolactobacillus sp. | reverse complement strand
CAATGGGTCCTATTATTTTCTAGGTGTTGCACTTAGAGTGTAAATTCAAGCGTATTAAAAAACGAGTGCGCTGAATCCTTCAGTTATTGTACGCCGGTTACTCATAGAGCCCGACCGGCACGCTGTTCAAACGAGACGCAGGCACATGACGTGCCTGCGTCTCGCAGAAAATGCCATTATATTTAAACAGAGAAACACGCGAAAAAGGACACCCGATACATCAAGTGTCCTCCGCCTCCCGTCTTCTATCCAGTTCCCCATGAAAATAATCGTCAAAGATAAGTCTCAAGTGCCTGCCATGCCTCGTCCTTTCCAAGACCGCTGAATGAAGAAAAAAGCAGCATTGTCTCTTCCGAACGGAGACCCAGATCGCGGGCGATCAGTTGCAACTGCTGAGCGTGGCGATTTTTCACGACTTTATCGGCCTTCGTCGCCACTGTTATCACCGGGCGACCGTAATACGCCAAAAATTCATGCATCTGGATGTCCTGTTTTGATGGTGCGTGACGCAAGTCGACGAGATGAACGACCGCCCTCAGCATCTCGCGCTCCGAGAAATACCGCTCTAACATGTGTCCCCACGTGGCCTGCTCTGCTTTTGATACCTTGGCATAACCATAGCCGGGAACATCGACAAAATAAAAAGAACCGTTAATTTTAAAATAGTTGAGTTTCTGCGTTTTTCCCGGTTTTTCTGACGTGCGCACCAAGTTGTGCCGGTTCAACATTTTATTAATAAATGAGGATTTGCCGACATTTGAGCGGCCGGCAAGCGCAATTTCCGGCAATCCGTCCGCCGGATACTGTGCCGGACCAACGGCACTGATTATATACTCCGCATTCGTCACTTTCACTTATAGCAATCTCCCTACCGTGCGCGGGGCACCATTTGTGTCATGCATTTATTGTAGCGCACCCCCGCACGGCATGTCCACACCACTGATGCGGCACTCAGCGTTTCGATGAATGATCGGCAACCGCGCCGCGGGCAGAAAAGGGAGACTCGGGCAGCACGTGCGCTGCAAGAGGCAGCGTGTCGTCATAGTTACCTTGTTCTTCGGATAAAAGGACAAGGGCAAGCACATCGCGCAGCGCATCAACAGGCGTGACCTTCACTTGCCGGTAAGCGGCCAGCGACGCCTGCATGTTTTCGCGCGGCAGCAGCACCTCGCGTGCACCGGCCTCGATCGCCGCCTCAACTTTCGCCACGACACCGCCGATCGGTTTCACCTGTCCGTGCAACCCGAGCTCTCCTGTCATTGCCACATCGGCGCGCACCGGACGCCTAAGTAATGCCGAACAAATGGCCGCTGCCATCGCAATGCCGGCCGATGGCCCGTCAACGAGTGCCCCTCCGGGAAAGTTGACATGGACATGGTAGCGATAGGCGGCAAAACCGCTCTGATTAAGCACGGTCAGCACATTCTCAACGGAGGCTCGGGCCATGCTTTTACGAGTCACAGAGCGGCCGGTGCCGCCAATCGTTTCTTCCTCGGCAATACCGGTGACCGTTAGACTGCCTCCGCGTCGGCTCTTGATGGCCGATGCCTCCACTTCCATAAGCGCGCCCTGTCCGGCGCCGTATACGGCAAGCCCGTTAACCAAACCGATTTGCGCCTTCACCGGCACTTTGCGGCTCGGCTTCGGCACGAGCCGACTGGCGCGCACGACCCATTCAATATCTGCTTCGCTGATTTGCTGGCTACCCGTCGGACGGGCCAATGCCCGGCCGGCGGCAATCTGCATAATGTTAACGGATTCACGGCCGTTTTGTGCGTATTCAGCGATCTTTTCAAGACATGAAGCAGGAACCTCAAGATTCAGTTTTTCCGCAGCGCGGACGGCGATTCGGCGAATATCCTCACGGCCAAGAGCGTTGAAGAAGATTTCCAGACAACGTGACCGGATGGCCGGCGGAATCTCTTCCGGGCGCCGCGTCGTGGCACCGATCAAGCGAAAATCCGCCGGCAACCCTTTTTGAAAAATATCGTGAATATAAGCCGGTATCTGCCGATTTTCCTCGTTGTAATAGGCGCTTTCCAGAAAAACTTTGCGATCCTCAAGCACCTTGAGCAATTTATTAAGCTGGATCGGATGCAGCTCGCCGATCTCATCGATGAACAGAACACCTCCGTGTGCGCGGGTTACCGCCCCCTCTTTGGGTTGCGGAATACCGGCCATGCCAAGCGCGCCGGCCCCTTGATAGATCGGATCATGCACTGACCCGATCAACGGATCAGCAATGCCCCGCTCATCAAAGCGGGCAGTCGCCCCATCCAGCTCAATAAAAGGCGCCTCGTTGGTAAAGGGAGACTGAGGGTTATGTTTCGCCTCTTCAAGCACGAGCCGGGCAGCAGCCGTCTTCCCTATACCGGGCGGTCCATAGATCAGGACGTGCTGTGGATTAGCACCGCATATCGCCGCACGCAGTGCCTCAATGCCGTCCTTTTGACCGACGATTTCATCAAGCGTGCGCGGTCGGATGCGCTCGGAAAGCGGCTCGGTCAGCGAGCGATGGCGCTTGGCCGAGAGTTCCTGCAACTCCTTCTTCGATTCCCGGTCAATCGACACGCGCTGCGTATGCTGTGCGCGCAATAAAGTAAAAAAATACAGCCCGATAATGATCCCAAACAAAATTTGCGAGATAATCAGCAACATCATCCAGCTCATCTTCTTTTCGTCAACCTCCTCGGAAACAAGCCTGCCCAACCGGCAAAGCATTTCCAGCTCTTACCGGACATTATTTCCAGAAGTCAAAGAAACTAAACGAAGCGCAGCAGCCGTCTGACACGCGAAAACAACTGTTTTTTGTCATTCGGCATGAAGCAGTGACGCGATCATGTCAATCGGACAGTCCTCGTACATTCGGCAGCGGTGATTTTTTCAAAAATGATCTTTAGAAAAAAATTGGCGCGGCCAAGTCCCATGGGACGACGGCGGAGCCTTAGCCTTTCTTAGACTTGATCCCGCTGACATCGATAGACTTTCTTAACGTATTAAAAAAGCTCAGGGAACGAATTGTTCATCCGTTTCCTGGGCTTTTGAGTGCCTTTCGGCATTCAATCTGCCAGTTAACTTCCGGCTACATGAATACCGCTTTATCTTCAGGCGCTCTCTTTTGGAAGTTCCTTGACAATCGTCGTCCCGTCCGCTGTCATCAAAGTGGGACGGACTTTCTCATCCACCGTCTCCTTTGTAATAATACATTTTTCAATATCATCGCGTGACGGTAATTCATACATGACATCCAGCATAATGCCCTCAATAATCGAGCGCAATCCGCGAGCGCCCGTTTTTCGCTCAATAGCCAGCTTCGCAATGGCGCGCAGCGCATCGTCGGTGAAATCGAGATTGACCTCGTCAAGTTCAAGTAACTTTTTATATTGTTTGACAAGCGCATTTTTAGGCTTTGTCAAAATGTCAACCAGCGCATCCTCATCAAGCGGATCGAGGGTTGTAATCACCGGCAAACGCCCGATAAATTCAGGAATGAGGCCAAACTTAAGCAAATCTTCCGGCAGAATGTCCTTCAAAAAATCCTTTTTATTGGCGTCCTGCGACTTGGATGAAGCACCAAAACCGATGACCTTTTTACCGAGACGGCGCTTGATGATCTGCTCAATTCCATCAAACGCACCGCCGCAAATAAAAAGAATGTTTGTCGTATCGATCTGAATGAACTCCTGGTGCGGATGTTTTCGTCCACCCTGAGGAGGAACACTCGCTACCGTACCTTCCAGTATTTTAAGCAGTGCTTGCTGCACGCCTTCACCAGACACATCACGTGTAATCGACGGATTCTCCGATTTACGTGCAATTTTATCAATTTCATCAATATAAATAATGCCCTTCTCCGCTTTTTCCACGTCGTAATCAGCTGCTTGAATCAATTTCAGCAAAATATTCTCGACGTCTTCTCCGACATAACCTGCCTCAGTCAGTGATGTGGCATCGGCAATAGCGAACGGCACGTTCAGAATGCGGGCAAGTGTTTGTGCAAGCAGCGTCTTGCCACTACCCGTCGGCCCGATCATCATGATGTTGCTTTTTGAAAGCTCAACATCATCCGATTTTTGTTTTGAGTTGATTCTTTTATAATGATTGTAAACGGCAACAGACAAATTCTTCTTGGCATCGCCTTGACCGATCACATAATCTTCAAGAATCGTGCAAATTTCCTGCGGCTTCGGCACATCTTTAAATTCCACTTCTTCGTCGGTACCGAGTTCTTCTTCGACAATTTCCGTGCAAAGCTCGATGCATTCATCGCAAATATAGACACCCGGTCCGGCGACAAGTTTGCGAACTTGGTCTTGTGTCTTGCCACAAAAAGAACATTTCAGCTGTCCTTTTTCTTCATTGAACTTAAACATTGCTTCACCCCTATTCGTTCTCTGCGTCGGACGCGCACCGCCTGGCTCAGCTGAGAAGGACGGCCCGGTCATGAATCAGACGTTTTCTCACTCCAGGCAGCCTTCCGGCAACGAACACGCCGATTTCCTAAATTTATCTTCTCTTATCACGAAAGATTCGATACAACATCTCGGCCGCATAAAAATTCCAGCACCGCCCGTCCGCCGTATCCACACTCAGATCAGCTGCACTGCATTTTCAAACAAAGGCAAAATGAGTGTCCGCTTACTTTATGTAGGCATTGTATCATAAAAAGTCTCTCCCGATAAGCCATATGAATCGGCAGCATAAATATGTATTCGATTTGGCAATAATTTCGCCAAATCAATTGCAGCGGCTGTGGGCAGATGTTAAAAACCAAATGAACGGAGTGTCTTGCTCCGACGCGTCCGCTTTTTCGCCTGATGAGAACCCGGCTTCTGGCATCAGACGCGTCCTCCGCTGCTCGGCGCAAAGCCAAGCGGGAGGTTCGCAAACAGTCAACCGTCGGCGATATGCTGTGCTCGCAAAAGCATTCGCGTCGCCCGCTCACCGCTCTTAAGCACCATTTCCGCCGGTAAGCCGGCTTCTTAATACTTAAGCAGGACTTGGTCGTGCCAGATCCTTAAAAAAATGGTGCCACGGCTTAGCAAGTCGTTGGCCCCCGCAAGCTCTGTCGGATAAATTGGGATCTGCAAGCCGGTTTCTCCCTTGCCGTCAGCCGGTCTGAGCTCTCTATAAATCTTTTCCATTTTATCTGTTTAGAAAAATCTATCTGGGCCAATGCACCAAGCCCTTTGTTGACGGCAAAGCCTCAGCCTTTTCTTATACTTGGTACCGCTGAGATTTTTATGCTTTTTAAGCGTATAAAAAGAGCAGCCATTCTGCCTCGCTGCTCTTCAAACGAACGCGTCACAAAATTACTCAGCGTCCTCAGCGACCTTCTCTTCCGCTGTAGGCGCAACTGCCTGTCCCTCGGCAACGAGTAAATCCACCGCTTTGCGCAGGCGGATATCTTCCTTCACAGACTGAATACTAAACAGTGATTTCAGTTGGTCAGCCGCCATTTTATAAGTGTCGGCCATCCGTGCAAATTCCGCAGCCACTTCTTCATCTGTGACTTCAATATGCTCGGCTTCCGCGATCGCCTCAATCGTCAAGTTCGTGCGTACATGAGTCTCCGCTTCACCCTTCATCTGCTCAAGCAGCTTGTCCTTCGTTGTTCCTGAGAAGCCATAATACATCTCAAGCGTCATCTTCTGAGCTTTCAGGCGCTGTTCAAAGTCATGCAGCATGGCTTCTTGTTCATGGGTTATCATAACTTCAGGAATATCGATTGTGGCGTTGGCAACAGCCTGCTCAACAACGCCGTTGCGCTTGCTTGCTTCCGCATCTTCTTTCTTATGCTCCGCAAGATGTTTCTTTGTTTTTTCCTTTAATTCTGCAAAAGTTTCCACATCCTCGTCGACATCCTTGGCAAACTCATCGTCAAGTGCCGGCAGCTGCTTTTGCTTGATTTCATGAACGGTGACTTTAAATGTGGCTTCCTTGCCCTTGAGCTCTTCTGCATGGTAATTCTCGGGAAATGTCACAACAACGTCCTTTGAATCACCGGCCTTAAGGCCGATCAGCTGTTCTTCAAAGCCGGGAATGAATGAACCCGAACCGATTTCAAGTGAATAATTTTCACCCTTGCCGCCTTCAAACGGTTCACCATCCACAAAGCCTTCAAAATCAATAACGGTTGTGTCACCGGCCGCTGCTTCACCGTCTTCTTTGACGACAAGTTCAGCAAACCGTTCCTGCTTATGACTAATGTCATGGTCAACTTCTGCGTCTGTCACGTCTGTGCTCTTTTCTTCATACGTCAGACCCTTGTATTGACCGAGCTGAACATCCGGCTTGACAGTGACCTCTGCTTCAAGAACGAGTGGTTTGTTCTTACCCACATCTTTCACATCAACTTGCGGCTTGTCGACCGGCTCAATACCTGTCTGGTCAAGTGCTTCTGAGTACGCATTTTGCAGCACAAAGTCAATAGCATCTTCATAAAGTGACTCCACACCAAAGCGCCGTTCAAACAATCCCCGCGGCACATGTCCCTTTCGGAATCCCGGTACATTGACCTGTTTTGATATTTTCTTAAACGCTTTGTCAAGCGCGCCGTTAAACGTATCTGCATCGACTTCAAAAGTCAGTGTCCCCGTATTGGCCGCTTTTTTTTCCCACTTTGCTTCTACGGTCATGTATGTCCTACCTCCAACATCTGTTTTCTTTCATTTCTATTTGGCACCTAAAATAGACGCCTGCGATTCGCACGCATTACGCAACTTTATGATTATAGCATAATCAATGATTTTTAGAAAACTTTACTTTTCAGTCGGTTGGCCAACTGTCAAAGCAGCGTACACATGCAGGACCTACATAATTTAATTCAATGCCGGCATCAGCACCGCAACAATTAGAAAAACTTGATCCCGCTGACATTTATAGACTTTTTTTAACGTATAACAAATGCCGCAGATACAATCAGGTTAACGACACTTGCCAAACAGCTTTACGGCGCAGACATTAGACCTGCTGCGGCCAAATGCCGCAGCGTTCGGTCTCCTCAACAAACTGCCTGGCCGGAGCCAATGCCTCCCCGTCCACATGAAAGCGTTCAAGCAACTCATCACGCGCGTCCGCGTCTCCGTCCTCTGCAGCAGCGGCGCGAACAGCGAAATACGCCGCCCACACATTCGGTACGACATCAGCAAGCGGTTTGGGATAAACGGCGACCATGAATGAACGCGCAAGATCCATTGCCAGCGTGGAAAGTGTCGGATTCTCCGACAATAACGCACGTTCCATCTCCGCTTCAACGCAAGCGGTTAGCCGCCGGTTAAGAAAATGCTCATCAAAGACGACCCGATAAGTCTGCCCGAATTTTCGCATTGAGATTTCCGTGGCCAACTGATTTTCTTGAACCGCGCAAAGCAGAATCGTTTTAACTTCCGCATTTTGTCGCTCATCAAGCAAGAATCGCTCAATCTCGGGTAGATCGCTGACGCCAAGCGTTGGGGTGAGGTCGCGGATTAGCATCAGTCGGCTGCCGGGATCCGTTTTTTCAAGGTCAGCCCAGGAAAAGTCAGATCGGCTGCGCCGCTTTTTTTTGCCCGCTTCCCGCTGCGCACGACTTTCGCTGAGCGGCACCTCCCCGCTTTCATCCAGCCGTTTGCTGCAGAAATCTGTCATGCGCGCCAGAAACTCGGCCAGTTTTTTTAGCTGCGAATCACCTTTGGCCCGTTCAATCTCATGGAGTGCCGCGCGGTAATCCTTCTTTTCAATTAAAATGGTCAGATACAGTCGAAACACATCGGCATAGTGTACGGTGCCACGCCGAATCAGCTGACGTACCGCCCGCTCGGCACTTTCAAAATCGCCGAGTTCAATCGAGCAGACCGTCCATCCATACAAACCGCGACGGTTATCGGGATCAAGTGACAGTAATTTTTCAAATAAGCCGCGTGCTTCGCTAAAACGTCTTTCTTCAAGCCGCGCAGATGCTTTCTGCAGCAACCGTTCATCAAGCTGCGGAAAAAGCAG
Organism: Sporolactobacillus sp.; assembly: GCA_047722915.1. GTDB lineage: Bacteria > Bacillota > Bacilli > Bacillales > Sporolactobacillaceae > Sporolactobacillus. The sequence goes on along the minus strand of JBDNZQ010000004.1, from coordinate 150,463 downwards.
TAGATTCTCCTTCTTTTGTCCGGATTCTCCTGTTTTTTTCATTGTTTCCATATCCATTCCTAAGCTACGGCTTTTAACATAGCAGTCTTATCAAGGGGAGCCCTTATCTGAAAAAGAGTCTGGGAACGGCTGCCTGTTCCGTCAAGACGGAAAGGTAAACGCCCATTCGCCACCGCGAAATACAGGAACGCTTGTCCCGTCCGCACGTACCCCGTCGATATCCAGATCAGCCGAACCAATCATAAAGTCTTCATGCACAATGCTATCGTTGACGCCTTCACGATCAAGTGCCTCGGCATGTAGTGAGCTGCCGCCTTCCAAACATGTCGGATATGCCTTGCCGAGGGCAAGATGACAGGAAGCATTTTCGTCGAACAATGTATTATAAAAAATCAACCCCGATTCCGCCACTGGTGACTTTTCCGGAACAAGCGCCACCTCGCCAAGCCGCCTCGCTCCGGCGTCAGAGGCGAGCAGCTCACCGAGTGCGGCTTCTCCCTTCCTCGCACCAAAATCGATGACTTGCCCGTCTTTGAATGTCAGCCGTATCTCTTCGATGACCTGCCCGTTACAGTTCAGCGGTTTTTTACTCGTGACTGTGCCGTCTACACCGCGTTTATCAGGAAGCGTATAAATTTCTTCAGTCGGTATATTAGCATTAAACAGAACACCCACCTGTGAAGGTGCTGAACCGCCGCTCCAAAGATGGCGTTTGGGCAGCCGAATAACCAAATCTGTGCCTTGTGAACGATAATGCAGCTGCTTAAAATGCTGACTGTTCATGAAGGCAGCTGCCGCATGCAGTCGCTTGTTGTGTGCATCCCATTCAGTCAGCGGATCGACATTCGGCCTAATCCGGCTGATACGCAGCACTTCGCGCAGCAACTTTTCCTGTGCATGCGTGGTCGTCTCCCGCGGAAACACCTTATGCGCCCAAGCACGCGTCGGATAAGCGATCAGCGACCACTGCATGCGATCATTCATCATGTCGTCATAATACGGAATCAGTCCTTCTCCGCGCGCCTTCGTATAGGCAGCAACACGCCCTGGATCGATCCCTTCCAGCAAGTCCGGATTAGGTCCGTAGATACCAAGCACGGCGTAATGATCCCTCACCGCTTCGTTGCGGACATCCAGTTTCCACTTTGGCAGATGGGTCAGCGCCGTCAGCGGTGCACGCTCAAGGCGCAGCCGATTGGTCTCATCATTCTCCCAGATTACCAGCACATCTTTGGCACCGGCAGCATAAGCAGTCTCCGTTATATAGTCAGCAAGTGTGACCGCCTCAAGCGGCGCCGTCAGCAGCAGGCCCTGTCCTGCTTGAAGATTAACGCCGCGATAAACTGCCAGCCGAGCTAATTTTTTTAAATCCTCCGTGAACTGTTGTTCTATGGTTGGCATGTGTTTCCCAGCCCCTTTCATCTCATTTCATTATAATCAATTTATTCGGCGCATCAACCTTGAGGCGCAAATGATTCGCCTCTGCAATGACCAATCTGATTTGAAAAGGGGAGAAAACAGTCTCTTAAAAATCCCACGCCATGCCTCAAGGCCCACCGCGAAGCATTTCACATGCAGATAGGGTTCACAAAACCGGTCAGACAGGCTGTCTTTCCCGCGCTGCCACTCATCCATCTTTACAGATGATGGCAGAAAAAGGCATAGGTCCTTCCGATCTCCGTTGAAAAAAGAACATACATTCGTATATAATGGATGTAAACATTGCTGCGGAGGAATCACAATGTCTCGCGTTATCTTTCTGATTGACATGGAATGCTTCTATGCCTCATGCGAAAAACGGCTCCATCCGGAGACGGACGGTCGGCCGCTGCTTGTCGCCGCCGATCCCAGGCAGTCAAGCGGCATTGTGCTGGCGGCCTGCCCGCTTGCCAAATCGAGAGGCGTATCGACAGCCGACCGGCTGGCACAGGCGCTCGCCAAATGTCCCGATGCCATTGTCTGCCGACCGCATATGCAGTACTACATCGACGTTTCTCTCGCCATCCTCCGGATCGTTGGCACCTTTACTGATCTTGTTGAACCCTATTCCATCGACGAACTCTTTGCTGATGTGACCGGTAGTTTGCACCGAAATCAGAGCGCCGAATCGCTCGCCAAAACCATCCAACACCGGATCGGCGAGCACACAAGTATCTACGCGCGAATTGGCATCGGAAGCAATAAAGTGCTGGCAAAGATGGCTTGCGACCAATTCAGCAAAAAAAACCAGAGCGGTCTTTTCACACTCGACGATACTAATCTGCAGCAGCGGCTCTGGCCGCTGCCTGTTGCCGCATTATTCGGTGTTGGCAAGCAGATGGACCGTCATCTTCGCGGCATGGGTATCCGCAACGTCGGCCAACTTGCGCATTATCCGCTGGATCTGCTGCGCAGACGGTGGGGAATAAACGGCGAGCTTCTTCAGCGGACAGCATGCGGACTGGACAGTGCTCCGGTTTCCGCCGCAAGCTTTCTCACCCACAAAACCATTGGTCACCACATCACGCTCCCGCACAATTACGAGACACCGCGCGACATCGGCATCGTCTTGCTGGAGCTGTGCGGTGAGGTGGCTGAGCGCGCGCGGGATGAACGCGTGCGCGGAAGTACCGTCTCCGTCAGCCTGTCGGGCCGGCTCAGTCACCGCACCGGCTTTCGCGGTCAACAAAAGCTCAGTTTCTCGACAAACTATGATATGGACATCTACCGGGCGGCACTCCCTCTCATTCACAAGCGCTGGGACGGCATGCCGGTGCGCGGCCTCTCCGTCACACTTTCTGATTTGTCACCCGCCGACTGTTACCAGCTCGATTGGTTTGAGGCGCCGGAATACAAGGAACAGCTGACCGGGGCGATTGACCGCATTCGCCGCGCATACGGCCAGAAATCCCTGTGCCGCAGCATGTCGCTGCTGCCCGCTTCTCAATTTGCCGTGCGTGCCGAAAAAATCGGCGGCCACTTTAAATGACGCACGAGGCCGCTTCAAAAAAATAGGCGGAAACACAAACCGTATGTTTCGCCTAATCATACAATGCAGTATCACTTGGTGAGGAGGTGTTTGCTCATGAGTTGCGAGACTGGCGGATGGGGCTATGGAAATGGCTTCGCGTTACTCATTGTTCTGTTCATTCTGCTTGTCATTATCGGTGCCTCGTTCTGCTATTAATGATAACGGAAGCTGTATGACCATCCCCCATACAGCAGCCGAATGACCTCCTTGATGCGCGTTCATTATGGACGCCACATGCGCCGTATCAACACTGACAGTCAAATTAGGCAGAGAAGCATGGGACAGAAAAGAGTAGCCTGCATTCACAAGCGTCACTGCACGTCATTCGACTTGACGCTTAACCATTCAGAAACTGAAAAGGCAAGCAAAACCGGAGTGCATGCACTCCGGTTTTGCTCATCTTAACTCCTCGACCGCCGGCAGAACATCAGCGGGGCGTTCCGCACAGATAGCGCTGCTGAACCGAACGGTCTTCAGGCGAAGATTCAGTTCAACACGGCTGAACCCAAAAACATCCGCGTGCATCTCTTTGCGGTATGTGCTTGACTTCGCTATACAGCCCGCCTCATTTGAGGCTGCCGCCGCAGAGAAGTAACACCCGCCGGCCACATGCTGGAATTGCAACGGTCAAGTGTCGAAACTGCCCCTGTCCACGATCAGCTTTGTCGGATTGCGGAAGATAACAAGATCCAGATCCTTCACCCCGCACTTTAAGCTGTATTTTCTGACTTATTTTTCCGAATCACTGTTTACATGGCAGTGCACACGAACCGTCTTCGTCATTAAATGGTCATGTACATCATATCTCCAAATTATTCAGAGTTTAAGGGCACTTGCGGCAAACATGCGCGGCTGAAACACGCACAGAAGAATGACAAACAGTGTCGTGGGTACACATCGGCAAACACTGCTCGACAAGCTGTGATGTGTGCCTTTCCATCACCTATTTTCACACAGTAACCGATCGCAGCTTTTCGATGACGCTCATCATCTGCTATAATGCACCTTGTGCGCATTAACCCTCAGCAAAAACAGATTGGGAGTGACGTGTTGATCATCAACCGCTATCAAATCATGCAATTATTGCTGGCTGCATGCATCGCTGCAGCCGTTACCTGTTTCGCCGTTCTTTTTACAATTGCATTCACGCCGCTGTACGCATTTGACAGCGCCCTGCTTGGCATTGCCAAACAAAATGCACTCAGCCAAGCGCAAATTATGGCCAACTATCGCTATATGGTGCACTTTTTACTCAATCCGCTGCCGCAGACGTTTCAGTTGCCGTCGCTGCCTTCATCTGTACATGGCCGTCTGCACTTTCAAGACGTTAAGCACTTAATCACCGGTTTTGAAACCGTTCTGCTCGTCAGCGGATTAGCAAGCGCTTGGGCCATTCGAAGGGGCAAGTGCCAAAACGATCATAGCTATTTGCGTCTTTCCGCCTTGCTGCTCACATGCATGACGTCGGTCACACTCGTCGCACTGCTGATTGATTTTAACGATATCTTTATCACGTTTCACAAACTTGTTTTCTCAAACAACTATTGGATCTTTGACCCGACACGCGACCCGGTCATCAACATCCTTCCGGAAACGTTTTTCATGCATGCCGCACTGCTCATTCTCGTTCTCATTGTCACAGCCATCATTGCGCTCGAGCTCATCGACCGGCGCGTGACCCGGGGAAAATCAGCATGATAGTCGCCACCATCGCGCTCATACGAAAGCCGGCCAGGACAACTGTTCAAAATGAAAGACAGCCATGCGTTGCCGCCACGCCGCCCGATCACGCGCGACAACAACATAACTCTGCTGCCGTGTGCCAAACCATGCATTTTTTCTGAGGCAGAACCGGGCAACTCCAGCCCTTGAAAAACGCACATGGGAAACATCCATCCGTTTTCGCAAAGCGAAAACTTGCACCGCCATGACCAATGAACTTGTGCGCACAACCGCTGCCGGACGAAACAGCCGAATGCTCTGATTTTTGTCCACCCGGCAGAATAAAAAGATCTGCATGGCTTGCCCTCCTCGTATGATCGGCTTTCAAGTGCCTTACCGCTCGCTCGCTTTGACAGGCCTCAGCCGCTCGGCAGAATAGAAAACAAATGTCCGTTTCCGACCCCCGGTTGCTACGTCTTCGCGCCCCCCAAGGGGGGCGCCCCGGGATGGCGCCCCCCCTTTTTGGTCGGGCGCCCCCCGGCAAAAATTTTAGGGCCGGACCAAAAAAAAAAAAAA
>JBDNZQ010000004.1:0-145205 GCA_047722915.1 Sporolactobacillus sp. | reverse complement strand
CCCCCCCCGCCTTGCCCCCCCCCCCCCCCCCCCGCCATAAAACAAAAAAATTCCCGTTACCCCCCCCCGGGGGTCCCCGCGTGCGCCCCGCCAGCCGGGGGCGCGCGGATTGCCGGCACACATTTTGGCTGCGGCAGCCCCGCTCAAAAGTTTAACGTCCTGAACCTACAGAAAAAACAGTCAAAATAATAGCCTGTCGCCGCGCACTGCGAAACTCCATCATCTCAACTGATTTTACACAACAATCTTTAAAATTAGCTTAACATCCGTCCTGTATTTTGAAAAGGCACAGTACAGCCGTGCCAAATAGCCTGAGAAACTCTCGGATTTTTCCCGTTACATGCCCGGCGCTGCTTTTTTATTCACCAAGTGCACCCGCGGGGTTAGCCGATTGGGAAAATTGCTTTTACATTACAAAAAAAAGAAATCCTGCCCCCATCTTATATAAATGACGACAATTATGATTTATAAAAGCAGAAAAATCCTTGATTTAACAAGGATTTTCAACATGTCCCAGGCAGGATTCGAACCTGTGACCCACGGCTTAGAAGGCCGTTGCTCTATCCAACTGAGCTACTGGGACAGTAATCATTTTCAATAACGACCTTATTCATTTTAGAGAGTTACAACGTTTATGTCAATGTGTTAGACTTGTTTTTAGCATTTTATGACAGGTGATTGAAAAGGGTCGCTGCTTCTGCTGAGAGCGGATTCAAAGCGTTTGTTTACCACTGTCAAATTAGCAAAAAGAATCAAGCCGTATCAAAAAGCAGTAGCTGTGCAGGGCAGCCCTTCCGCAGATCAACGCTAAAGCTAAAAAAACGTCTCAAAAATGGCGCTAAGCATGATGTCTTTTTCACGTTTGCACTTTTTTGGATCATTGACGGACCCCGTATGAGAATCGAACGTCGGTGCGCTAGCGTTGTGCACATGAATCACCAGACGTTTAAAACATGGATTGACTTGACATACTGATCCAAGAGGTGATTGCAACACCTCAGTTGAACAGGTTAGAAAAACTTGGTGCTGCCAAGTCCTTTGGATGACAGCAGCGTCTTCGCTTTTTCTTAGACTCGGTCCCGCTGAAATCTATGTACTTTCTTAAAGTACGGGCAAAAGCGGTCCGATTCATGAACTGAAGGGTGGACTTTTTGACTAATCGGGACGGGAAAGCAGACGTGCCATCCAAAATCTGCTATAATGCTTTCGAAACATGTGCACAAAGCACGATGTCATGTTTTAGATTAAGCAGTCAGCATGACAAAGATAGAACTGGCACGACAAAGGAGTCTGGGCAACTTCTGGGGTTAACAATGACCGGTTCAGCAAGGAGGGCAAGAATTGAGCAACATTAGCATAAGCATGGAAGCAGCCGCTGAGAAGCTTGGCTGCAAACCGTCGGAAATTCTGCAGCTCATCATTAGCGGACACATCCGGCTATGCGCCGAGCGAGGCAGCTATTTTTCACTGTCGCGCGAAGACGTCGAACAATTTAGTTTACACAACTGATTCCTGATGTTCAGGGATTTTTTTATACGTTAAAGTATAGGAATTTCAACGGGACTAAGTATAAGAAAAGCTAGGGCTCCGCCGTCGTCCAAGGGACTTAGCGCAGCCAAGTTTTTCTAATATCAAATGCCTTGAGACTGTTGAAAATTTGGATTGGAAGACCCGAGCGTTGTTCATTCATCAGCCTTTATCACGCTGTCCCAGCCGCAAAGCTGATCGGCGTTCCCTGTCCATGATAACCCCCCCCTCAAATGACAACATGTTTCCGAAATTAAGAAAAACCGGGCAAAGTGCGCCCGATCCCTTAAGGCAACGACGCTCCGGTTTCCGCTACTCGTGCTCGCCGCACGTCTCCCCAGACAGCCGGCGACCTGCGGGAGCTCACTTGGATCGCTTCGCCCGCAAGGCGTCCTCGCGCCTTCGCTTTTCCCGGCATGACGGCAAAAATCATATACTTTCCTGACTTGTGAGAAAAACTTGGAGAAGCCAAGTCCTTTGGGCAAAGGCTGCACCTCAATTTTTCTTAGACTTGGTCCGCTGACATCTGTAGACTGTCTTAACGTAAAAAAAGCCTCGGCGACAGCCGAAGCAAGAAATAAGGAAGTCATTAAACAGTGTACTTAAATATTACTGCGCATCGATAAAGCGATCAAGTGCCATTTTTACTAGATCATAATAAAATGCGTGCCGCTACGCCTTCGTCTCTGTTGCGACAGACGGATCATAATAATTGCCGAGAAACCGAAAGTTCGGGCACTCGTCGGCAAGCGCACCAAGCAGCTCAACGGTGCGGCTGTTGCCCAGATAGCCGATAAAGTCCACGTAAAATATGTATTCAGCAAGGTTAATCGGATTGGGTCGTGATTCTATTTTTGTTAAATTCATACCATAGTTGGAGAAATAAGTTAATATTTGGCAGAGTGATCCGCTCTGATGGGGCAGGTTAAACAAAACACTGATCTTATTGGCATCGGCAGGTCTCTCAAACTGGTGAGCGATCGAAATAAAGCGTGTACGGTTAGTCTCCGACTGCTGAATTCCTTCTGCAAGAATATCCAACCCGTATAAGTCGGCACACCGGCGCGAGCAAAGCGCCGCAATTGTCGAATCACGCGTGAGCGCAACATGTGCGGCAGCAGACGCTGTATTGCTGCTGGCCAGCTGCTGCCAGTCGCTGTGCAGTGCCAGAAAATCGGCACATTGCTGAAAAGCAATCGGGATGCTGCACACTTTCTGGATAGTCTGTAATTTGGAACCGCGGACGCCGAGCAAGCAGTAACGAACGGTCGGCTGAGCGGCACGTACGATGTAAAATTGATAGCGCCGCAGTAAATCAAACACGTCGGACGCCGAGCCGGCAGATGCATTTTCAACAGGGAGCATACCGTAATCGCCGGTTCCTCGTTGAACCGATTCAAACACGTCGGACAAATGCTTGACAAATGTAACGTCTGCCTGAGGATACATAGTTAAAGCAGCTTCATGCGCGTATGTGCCAGGCGCGCCCTGAACAATCACACGCGGGCGGCTGTGAGGCTGGCGCTCGCAAGAGGCTGAGCGGGCAAGTCTGGCCATTGCTTGCGTGCCGGGTGCTGAATCTCCAAGTGTTTCATGCTGCAACGCTTTGGAGAGAGCAAGCAGTTGGCTTTGGAATAAAGCTGCATAGCTTGCCAACTTCGGTTGAACAGCCGTCCGCGCCCGCTTTAAAAGCTCTTCTTCACGCGTCTGATCAAGAATAGCCAAGGCATGTTGTTCTTTATAACGGGCTATGGCCGCGGCGGTTTCCATTCTTTTTTCAAACAGGGTAAGCATTTGCCTATCAATGTCGTCAAGCACCCCGCGCGCCTGATTAAGGTCAAAGGGCAAGCGATTTCTCCTCCTTATGGATAAACGTGAAAATGAATCAGTCCGTCTATGCGCATGCTGCGGCTATTATATCATGTTTCAACCACTTTCATGGCCATGCGTGTGGCGCAGCAAGGCAAGCCCGTGCATGGCAACTCAGACGTGCCACAATGAAAGATGCAGTGAAGGCGCGGTCAAAGCGTGCCGTTCTGAAGAGCCAATAGGGTTCATTCACCCCCTTTGTATAAAAAAATATCACATGACATATTTTTTCGCTTTATCAAAAGAAACAATATGCCAAATTTAGATGACCGCTTTAAGTGCTTGGGCGGTCACTTTTGCTCGATCACCTGCTTTTCTGTTATATCGGTCTTACTCGATGAACCGACCGTGTATCGGTTTAGCCGGTTTAAGCCGACTCTCATCCGTTACTTCGCGTGTGCGAATCACTTCTAAACAGAGCCGTAATTATTTTCCCCGTTTTTTTCTGCGCCCGCAGAATCAGGAGCCGCTTCTCAAACAGCCGCATCAGACTATCCGTGATCTGCGTGGGTACATAGTGATGCTTCATCACCTTTCTGTATATTGCTATTGAATAGTGCCAGTCTTGTTATATTTTAGAGCCTGTTAGGACAAAAGTAAGCGTATGATGACGTCCACTAAATAAAAAGAACACGGCCGCACTTACTCCGGCAGTGTTTATCAATTATTATTTGAAGATCGTTCAAACGTTTCATTGGGATAAGCAGTCGAGCATTTCTTATCGGGCAGTTCCTGCGCTTAAAACCAAAAATGAAACTGCGTATTCAAAAGCAGAACGACAACAACTATGAGCACAAACAGTAAGAAAGCAGCACTGATAAAAACGATGATTTTCAGAACAACGGCTGCCGCGCGTTTATGTTTAATCCGCAGTAAATAAACAGGGAGCATGACCGCCGAAACGACGGCAAACAAAATAAATGGGTAAAAAAATCCTTCGATGAAAGTGCCCGTATGCCATACAAATTGGATAGCAAGTCCGCGCACGAGGCAAATGGCGAGAACCGTGGCAAGCGACCATTTTAGACCGTATCTTTGGCGTGTCCCGTCAAAATTATAGAAAAACACGCGTTTCCACATGTGCCCAAAAAGTTGCACTTCCTCCTTCAGATAATCATCGGCAATATCTTTGAAATGAAGGCCGCGTTTCTCCTCACTGGTAATCTGTTCAAGATAGCGATGTTCATCAAAGTGCTGCAAGCTGACTTTTTCCTCGATCATCTGCTCACATAAATCAATTGCCCCGCGCAGCGCATCCATTTGCCGATTGAGCTGCTCTTCTTGACTTTGAATCGCCGCAGCAAGATCAAGGGTTCCACCGAATATCTTTTTAATATCTGAAACAGAGAGACCGAGTTTGCGCAGAACGATCACACGGTTCAAGATCCGCACATCGCGCGGCTGATAGTCACGGTAGTTATTCGCTTGCCGCTCTGGGTTAATGAGCCCCTCTTTTTCGTAAAAACGAATGTTGGCTCTGGATAACCCTGTTTGCTCTTCCAGTTCTTTAATGGTCAATGGTATGCCCTCCTTACGGCTAACCATAGGGGGTAAAGTGAGTTTACAGTCAAGACTTTTATGTAAAATCACTGCTGGTAAGTGATTTTGTCACTGTCAGCGGCAAACAGGTAGTGAGGCATATCCTGACCCCAATAGTGCTTCACAAAACGCTTTCTGACCGTCATGCCATGGCGAATCGCCACATTCATCGACGCCAGACTCGTATCGCGCACAATCGAAACCACTGTGGCACGCTTAAGGTGCTCAAACGCATACAGTTTGCAGGTACGCGCCGCTTCGCCAGCATAGCCGTGATGCCAATAAGCACGAATCAGATGATAGCCAATTTCCAGATAGACAACGCCATCGACGGTTTGGTCAGTCAGCCCGCATTCGCCGACAACCTCTCCGTCTGCTTTGCGCTCAATCGCCCAAAGGCCATAGCCGCGTTCACGATATAGACGTAGAGTCCAGTCGAGCCAGTGCCGCACCTCTTCATCCGAAAAAGCATGCGCATAAGCAGTCATCACCTGTTCATCCTGCAGAAATCGTTTGAGCGGCGGCAAGTCTGCAATTGTCCACTCACGTAGGCGCAGCCGTGGTGTTTCAAGTCCTATGGTCACTTTTATCCTTCCTCCTATAAAAAAAGTCAACAAAACGGCGTCTCGCTAATTAAATTGGTGCGCGATCCCATTTTGTTTGTAGAATCCTTAATTTTAGTGCAGCACTTTAATTTTGGTACACCCTTCATAATTTTTCCATTTTTTATTTAGCAAAACTAAGTTTTTCGTGCATTATTTTTACCAATGCATTATTCTACTAATTAAGTGGAATGTTTGCAATCTTCAACTTTCAACCATTATAACTAGCTACATCAGTACAAACAATGCGACCGATCTTAACTGAAAAATAGAAAATGGGTGATGTACTGTGGTCAATTGGACAATTGTGCATTCAAATAGCAATGAATGATCCACTGACCACGAAGACGTGAACGATTGAGGGGAGTTACAGGGCTTGTGTATTCCCAAAAAAATTCACGTCTCAGAGTTGCAAAGCGTGGACATGGGTAGACACATCGGCTTAATTTCATTACACTAAAAGGTGTCTGTTTGCAAAATAACACATACGATTTTGAATGAATCAGTGAAAGGGATATGATAATGACCATTTTACAAACGCTTATTTTCTCCATTGTCCAAGGCATTGCCGAATTGTTCCCCGTCAGCAGTGTCGCGCATGGAGTGCTCGTGCCTTATATTTTCCACTGGAATATGGATCCTGACTTTTTGAAAAAACATTTTCTGTCTTTCGTCGTGATGCTCCATCTCGGTACGGCACTAGCCATGTTCATCTATTTCTGGCGTGACTGGATTCAAATGATTCGTTCGCTGTTTGTCGGTGGCCGCCGTATTCTTTCACTTGTCATCGTTGCAACCATTCCGGCTGCGCTGATCGGATTTGTGCTTGAAAAACAGATCACTGCCATGTTCAGCAGCGTGCCGAGCGCGGCTTTGTTTCTGATTGTCAATGGTTTCTTTCTTTATTTCGGTGAAAAGCTGAGCGGGAGCGGCACAAAAGAGATCCGGGATTTGAAGATCGGACAAGCTTTTGTTGTCGGGCTCTTTCAGTCCCTGGCACTCATTCCTGGTTTTTCCCGTTCAGGATCAAGCATGACAGCCGGTTTTTGGATGGGCTTGAAACATGAAGCAGCAGCGCAGTTCTCCATGCTGCTGGCCACACCTATTATCGCCGGCGCCAGCATTCTTGAACTGCCAAAAGTCATCCGCGGTTCACACCATCTGTTACAGATGTCGCTGCTCGGCGGTCTGCTTTCGGGTATCTTTGCTTTCATTTGCACCTGGATCCTGATGCACTGGTTCAAGAAAAAAGAAGTTAAAGCGATGCGTCCGTTTGCCTACTATTGCTGGGCACTCGGTGCCGTTATTCTGATCAGCTTGCTTTTCTGATAAGAAACGCCCAAGCAGAAACCAGCTGTGTCACTTGCGGTCTTGCCGCATGCCGTTTCATCAAGGCACCCTTTCTCACGTCACGTGAAGGAAGGGTGCTTTTTCTGTGTCCGACAGCGCCCTGCAAAGCGGCTTGAACCAACACTCCCAATCATCCATCCGTTTGTCGTTATATTGCCACAGACGGCACGATGCGACAGTCGCTAAAGGCACTCTGTCAAGGTCCTGCGTTCCGTGTTCCTTCCATGTTTGCCAACACGTCCGCTTGGATAGCGAGCAGAAAGCATCTTCCGGCTCCAGCTTACCGTTTCAACGAGCCGTTCAACCTGAACAAGTGGAGTGAATAATGACTGTTGTTTAACCATTCAAACGTGGGCACGGAGCACAGTTCAACCGGTGCGCTCCTTGACAGTATCAAGAAAAATTGGACGCTGCCAAGCTCTTTGGATAACGGCTGAATCTTTAGGCTTCTTATGTCTATTAGAAAAACTTGGCTACGCCAAGTCTCTTGGACAGCGGCGGAGCCTTAGCTTTGTCTTAGACTTGGTCCCGCTGAAATCGCCAGACCTTCTTAACGCATGAAAAAAAGGCGTCCCTTCAGTCAACACGTTGACCTCCGAGCCACCCTCTTTTTTTAAAACCATTCCTTCAAATCACAGTTTAACGACGTTAGCTGCCTGAGCGCCGCGGTTGCCTTCGACGATGTCAAATTCAACTTGTTGGCCCTCATCCAGTGACTTAAAGCCGTCGCCCTGAATAGCGCTAAAGTGTACGAATACATCATTCTGACCTTCCGACTCAATAAAACCATAACCCTTGTCTGCATTAAACCACTTGACATTACCCTTCAAGATAATCACTCCTGCTTTACAAATTTGATATGCGTACGTTTTACCCCAAAGCGATTACCTAACTTAAACAAATGAGATCATCGGTCAAATCTTCGCCGGAAAATAAAAAATTCACATATTATAAAGAAGTATCAATAACGTCCTGCACACTGATAATCCTTTATAAAATGAGAATTATGAATGCTACGCCTTATCATACTCAAAACATTAAATAAAAATGACTGTCAAATTAACTCCTTATTGCTTATTTTATTTTACACGTTTCTCACAGTCTTGTCAAATAATTGTTTTTCATATTTTTGCTTGGTTCTTTAAAGCAATAACACTCCGGCCGCGTGCACCGCGGGCCGTCTCGGACGGGCGTCAGCGTCAAATCAAATCATTCACATCTATACCGCCAGCTCGTCTCCTGCCATCATAGGCCTATTGGTAACAAAACGGGGGATGTAGGTAGATGACCATAAACCCACGGTCTGCAAGGTACGCTCGGCACGCATCTTCTGCTGGCGCCATCGCCCTTTCGCATTTGCCTTGGACTTGTTAGAATTTTCGAAAAATTGATATATTTTTTAACTGATCCCAAAGGGCACCCCATGGTTATCATCTGGGGGGCCTTGTGTATTGTCTCTAAGAATTATCAATGAGCCATCAGTCCAATATCGGCAATGGACAGTTTACACCGCGCCCAATCACGCTCACCCTGTTTAACGAACAGTATAGAGGATTCAAACAAATAAGGTGATGCATTGCACTAATACATTAAGCGTTCACCCGGATAAATCAAATCGGTGCGCAATCCGTTAAGTGTTTTAAGATGCATGACGGTTGTTCCTAATTGTCGGGCAATTTTCCACAAACTGTCGCCGCGGTGCACGGTATACGCACGAGACATGGATACTTGCAGCCTCTCACCGGCAAAGATTCGGTCTGCATGACGAATGCCATTCAGCCACACAAGCCATTGGACAGCGACGCCATACTTGTGTGCAATGCCACTTAATGTATCACCGTATCTGACCGTGTAAGCAGCAGAAGCGGCGGCTGCGCCCCTGCTTAAGATGGGTTTTATACCCGACTTGAGCATGGCCAGCAATGCCAAATTCTGCGATGCCGTGCCCCGATAATTCATAACGCCGTATTGCTTGGCAAGTGCCAAACGATACGAATAGTTCCACGGTTTGCCGCGCTGCTGCAACCAATCGACAATCGATACAGCACCCATTGCGCCGGTATGGCTGAGTCGCCCTGCAGTCGGCGCGCCAGTTGCTCCGCTGTATTTTCCCGCTCGGTCCTCAGACACATCAAAGCGGCCGCTAATGCCATTAAATTGATAGTCGCTTGACCACTGCCACGCTCCATAATTCACTGACGGCGGCATCACTCCGCCATTATAGCGGGCAATCCACGGATAAGAGATAGCAAGGTTACTCGACTCAAGCGCCGACTGATAAAACACGTGACTGCTGTACACATCCACGGTTGAATAACCCAGCTGATTCATCGCTTGAATGAACGCGTTGATGGCGGCGGTCAGCACCGTTGGGTCTGCGGTCGCCACCTCAGTATCGACTGTTACGATCCCGTCCTCGGCTTTATGAAAACCGACATATTCCAGCTGCTTGTTAAACCATTGTGCTTCCTGCCTGGCACTCGAAACCGACGTGAAGCGCGCAAAATGATAGGCAGAGACCCTTAAGCCCGCCGTACGCGCATTGGCAATGTTGACAGCTGCTGCCGGGTCAACATAGCTTTCACCTTCTGACACTTTCACCACGACTGCATGAATACCTGATGCTTTAAGCATTTGATAAGTGGCAAGTGACAAGCCTGTTTGACTGTTCCAGTGACTGACATCCACAAAATCGGCGCGTGGTAAAGCACTAACCGGAAACGCAAACAGGCAAGAAAAGATCAATTCGAGTACAAATGCGGCCATAATTTGAATCTTCTTCAATGATTCCATCCCTTCTTTATCAGCAGCACGGCCCGGCAGACTGCGCATGCCACTTCGACGGCTATTCCATTGTTCGATCAGCATTTCACTGCCTTTCCGGCGTAAAGCCGGCAACCACGCCGCACATCTTTTTTCATAGAAAAGTGTCTGCATGCACAGATCATCAAGCCGTCTGCTTCTCTAGCAAGATATGTTCAGTCATGCACGTTTGTAAAGGCACTTCGTGCGCAGCAGTTACACAAATGCGTCCCGGATATAAAAAGTGTTGCCTTTCCCGTCTTCAGGATTGTTGTCGCTTGGCACTCTCAACACGCAGACGTACATTCGTTCACCGGCAGCGGCCTGCTCGCCATAAATGCGCCTCTCATTCCGAACAAACAAGCTGTGGACGTGCAAATCGGCATAGAAAGGCATGAACGACTACAGACCTAAATCAAGAAAAATGAATCAAGTTTTGCTTGCATTCAATGGAAAAAGGATATAAAAGCCAGTCGCATGAATTGAATGCCTAAAAACCGATTGATTCGATCACTCTGCCGGCACTGATTATTTTGTATCGCGGCTGACCTGCACATTTTACACATCAGTGTCTTTGCATGGACTTCTAAGACAAACAGCGGCAGCCGGCTTAAATCATAGCGAATCAAATCATGTTCGTGAAAATAAATTTATTCTTGTAAAAAAGATTCTGACCGGTTATGATTATTAAAAATAAATAATGATTGAAAATTTAGTGTTTAATTAATTGTTTTATAGAAAAATGAGCGATTGCACCTCTTTATACCAAAAACAAAACGCACATTTTCCACGCTTACGCTTATTTCACTGGTCTTCTTCTTAGTGCTGCTTTAGCGTATAAGAACAGTCGGGAAAAAGGGAGTGGTTCTTTAAAGCATAGCGCTCTGAGTTCGTTAGATGCAGAGCGAGCGTTTTCAAGCCAATCGGTGCCTGAAACGTCTGAGCTGCCCCACTCCTCTGGATGGGTGTGTAGGTCGCCTCTGATGTCTGTCAGTAGTGAAGCAGTAGCGCCTGATACCGTTTCCTTGCCTGTTCAAAAAGTGGTGAAAGGCCCATTTATTGAAATAATCACAGCACGATAACTTTTCTCATTTTAAGTCCGGCCAAATGCCATGCATTGTCTTTCTCACCCTGTAAGACGGCTTGACTGCAATAAGCGTAGTTAAAAAACTAGAGAGAAGGGCTGTCAAACGCTGATGACCGTGATACTGCCTGTTTTCCTTTATTTGCTCTTTATAGCGATTAACGTGCTGTTCCACCATTCTTTTAAGCCCGGCAACCAGTTGAACACTTTTTTTCAAGACCAACAGATTAATAAAAGACTGCTGTTTGTGTCTGTTTTAACGTTTACCGTTTTCTTGACACTGTATTTGTACGTGACGGCAGCATTCGGCTCTCATCCATCACCTGAAAGTATCGAGGAATGGGGTTGTGACTTGCTGATTAGTCTGCCGGTTATTTTGAGCTTTGTTTGGGCGCAGCAAGCGATTAATCCCGGCCTGTTGAAAATGATTAAATACGCGGCAAAAAGCATGATAAAAAAATAATGACGTGCTTTTGTTTGCGGAAGGAGCAGCGTGCGAATTCAGATCTAAGGGGTGCAAACGGAACAAACTCTGCCGGTGGCAGGCGTATCACAAACGCGCGGTTTTAGTGAACCATTGTCCCGCTTTTTTATACCGGATCCCGATAAAATGTTCATATTTGTTAGAAAGGCTCGGCTCTGCCAAGTCCTTTGGACAACGGCGGAGCCTTAGCTTTTCTTATACTTGGTCCCGCTGACATCTTTAGACTTTCTTAATGCTTGAATTGTCAAATCAAGTGCAACACTTGGTGATAAAAGGCCTCATAGGGCGTTCGCCATCCCAAACATTTACGCGGACGGTGGTTGAGTTCATCAACAACAGACTGGATGGCCGCATCGGAGTCCTGCGCTAAATCGTGCCCCTTCGGGAAATACTCCCGCAACAGGCCGTTTGTATTTTCGTTGCTGCCGCGTTGCCAGGGCGCGTGAGGGGCTGGAAAATAAAAGGGAACCCCTAGCTTCTCAGTAATCCGGGCATACCAAGCGAATTCCTTCCCGCGATCCGGTGTGACACTCTGACGTTGCTCTTCAGGTAAGGCACCTAGTAAACCGATCAGTTTTCCAGTGACCGCTTGTGCCGTCTTACGTGCCGCTTTGGCAACCAACAAAAAGCGAGTCGCTCGATCGACACAAGTGACTAAACAATCCGTGCCGAGTTTCCCAAGAACCGTGTCGGCTTCCCAATGGCCAATGACACGGCGCGTCGTCGCCGCAGCCGGGCGATCCTCAATGGAAAGGCCGTAGTCAATCTTGCCCCGGTGTTCCACGTATCCCTTGCTATGTCGCGATTTTCCGCGATGGCGCAGGTGGCGTGCCAGTCCGCGTTGGCCGGGTTGGCGATCAGAGGTATCCAGAAGGTGCCGCTCAATGCCGCGGTAGAGGGTCGTACAGCTGATGCGCCAAGGACTCTGTTCGAAAGCGAGGCGCTGCGCAATTTGTTCGGGCGACCAATGGTGTTCAAGGATCAAGTCTTGCACTCGATCACGAAGCGCCGCATGACGCAGTAACGGCTGACGGTGACAGGCTTTCCGTCGCGCTTGGTAGTTTTCTTCCGCTCGGACAGCCGAATACCGTTCCTTCTGCGGCGCGTTGCGAGCCAATTCACGGCTGACGGTAGCAGGCGAGCGTTTCAGCAAGGCGGCTATGACGCGTATCGATTGGCCTAAGGCTACATTTTTTAGTATGCTTTCTCGTTCAAATGGACTAAGATGGTGATAGTGACTCATTGCTGTTCACCTGCTTTCAATAGTTTTCCCAAACTCTATTGTACAGGGAAGGCTCAGCAATGGGTCCTATTTTTTCTAGGTGTTGCACTTAGAGTGTAAATTCAAGTGTACAAAAAACGCAGCGGTCCTTTTGTTATGGCGTCCACGCAGCGGCGAGCGCATTCCACTGGTTCGTTGACAACAGGTTCATTGTCCAGAAACCGAATCCGCCAAGATGATATTTTTCAACGAGTTTGAGAAAGTTTTGCATCCCTGTCGTATCAGACGACCACACCTCATAGGGCTGGTCACGATAATTAAATGTACTGTAATACAGTCCTTCCTGCGACTGGAAACGCTGAGGAATGTTTTCTTGCTGCAAAACAGCTTGAATATATTCATTGGAAACAGCGCGACTGTCGACCGTTTTGCCATTGCCGTCGATATGCCAGATACGTGTGTAAGATGGCAAACCAAGCAGCAACTTCCTTGCGGGCATACCGGATTGCAGCAACCGTTGAATGCCATTATCCACCCATTGCAGTGAGGCAACCGGCCCTGGTACCGGATCGGTCGACCAATGCTCATCATAACCCATAAAAATAATATAGTCCGCAATATTGGCCAGCGCGCGTGTAGCTGACGCCATCTGTTTGGTCGACAAATCGCTGTCACATTGCCCATCAATCGAAAGAACAAATTGGGGGCTAATACTTTTGACTGCCTGCGTAAGTTTGCCGATGAAGGTAATAAACGCTTGCTCATCAGCTGCTGAAATGTTTTCAATATCAATATTCAGCCCATCGATACCACTTGCATGAACATAACTTTGAACTTTTTCAATGTCTGCATCAGTCAGAGCGGTATTGCTGAGAAATTGATGAGTCGCAGCTGTCGTCTGATCAGCAATGGCAATTCGCCCCCACACCTTCAACCCTGCGCGATGCCATGCAGAAATACGTGACGGATCGAGGGAAAAAGTAACTGGTGCAGAAATGCTAAATGCTGTACAGGCGGGTGAGACAACTTTTAATTTATTATAAGTACCGGAAAGATCGGCAGCGCCGCTCAACCAGCCAAAGGTCAGCAAATGACTGTTAAAATGAAGCGTTTCAAGCTTATCATCAGTCTTATTCGCGCCATCGGCGATCCACCTTGTATCCGTCAACGATAAATTGATATTTGCAGGCAATGTCGCTTTCGTCTTATCACTAAAATTGCCGTGATTATGCCACCAAATGACAGTAGCAGGAATGCCAAACAATAGGACAGCAACAACGAGCAGGTAGGTGACAGCAAGGCGCATGAAGTGAGCGATAGGTGACGACGTTTTTTTCAACGGCCTCTCCCCCCTTTCTTTTTCCACATTTCTATATAGAAATATGATAGGTTTTTAAGCTGTTCAGACAAAAAATTAAGGTAACGTCTCAAATAATAGCGTGGTGTCTGAGCCATGCGCCAGTCATTCAAAGTGCTCCGCAGAAAACAGCGGCATTCTGCAGCGGCTAAAAAACACCGTATTATTATATTTCGCAGCCACTTGTCGGAGCTGTCCGGCGCCGATCATTATTAAGATACATTGGTCAAGGGACATTTAGCAACTATTCGTTGCTGCAGATGTGATCCCGTTTTCATTTGTCTGTTGCATGCAGGGCAGCACCATCCACATTGAACAAATGCATCTCTACGGAGCATATGAATGACCGTGTTATTCCTGCAGGACACTGCCGCGTTCCCATTTTTCCATGCCGCCCATTTATAGACATATGTACATTTTGCAATACGTCGTTATATGTTTGCTAGATTATTTTACCACAGCTGCAAAAATGTCTGGCATGAATAATCATTATATGTTAACCTTTATATCGAAATAGTTAACGAATATGGAGGAATTGACATGTCTCACCATCAACTTCGCAATTTTATTTTAAGCGCACTGTTTGCTGCATTTACGGCTATCCTCGCTCAAGTGCAGATTCCCTTGCCGTTTGTACCAATTACTGGACAGACGCTGGCCGTCGGTCTGACCGCAACGATTCTTGGTAGCCGCTATGGTGCGCTTGCCATGATTATCTATGCTGCCCTTGGTGCCATTGGTCTGCCTGTCTTTACCGGCATGAGCGGCGGCATTGGCGGTATCATCGGACCGACAGGCGGTTACATCATTAGCTTCATTGTCTCCGCTTTTGTCACAGGCTGGATATTGGAACATACAGCCTTTAAATTGCCGCAAGCACTCATCGCTAACCTCATCGGCATGGTGATTACACTGCTTATCGGTTGGATTCAACTGAAATATGTAACCGGATTGAGTTGGACGAAAGCGATGGCCATCGGGGTCAGTCCATTCATTCTCGTCGGTATCATTAAAGCAGCTGTTTCGGCATGGCTCGGTATTGAAGTGCGCCGTCGCCTGAGGCAAGCCGGACTGCTCAAATCACTGCTGCCGGTACGCGATACGGCCACGACCGGCAGCAAATAACCATTTATTCTTTTAAGGACTGAGGACGAATCTAAAGAAACGGCGATGGCGCCCATACAGGCTGACAACTGAATGGCAAACAATGAAACATTTTTTTTATCATTTTCGCTTTTTGACTGTCCAATAGGCGGCCAAGCCGCTTCGAAAGACCGGGCTCTGCCAAGTCCTTTGGACGACGGCCGAGCCTTAGCTTTTTCTTATACTTAGTCCCGCTGAAAGCCATATACTTTCTTAGCGTACAAAAAAGGAGAGGCATTGCCCCTCCTTTTTTGTTTGATTCATTATTTATAGACGGTTCAACACCACTGCCGGTGCTGCGCTTGTCAAAAAAACATGCTTCACCTATGAATCTGCCATCGCTTTTCTCCATTTTAGAAACTGACGCGGTGATAAAAGTCGAATAAATTCCGCCATCGCGTGCCGTTCATTACGCGAAAAAATCGAATGATCGCCTTTAAAACGGATTGATCATTCGCAGCCTTTTGTTCGTTAATTCCTGGAACCATCCCTCATCATAGGTTGCCAATGCCAGATCGATAAGACTGTCAAGTTCCTCTGCCGAATAGTCATTGGACGAATCAATGACGTCATCAAATGCGATCTCCAACCACTTCATCTGCGGATGATTCTCGCAGTGCGTCACGCGCAGCTTGCAACGCTTAAAATCCGGATAGATGGCTGTAATGAAGCCAACGCACGCATGCTTCCCCATGTATTTCGTGGTCACCCATTGTCCGATTTTCATGGTCCATCGCCTCACTATGGCTCATGATTTCCAAGCTTTCTTGATACTCGCTTCGCCGGTTCTTACGGATACTATATGTAAAAAAGGGGCTGCCCGATACTTACGCAGGCTGTCCCTTTTTGCATGGCTCTCGTTTTTGCTCATGCCATTATTCATCACAAAGCGGTAACATTTCCACCCATCTGTGCTCGTGAATGCATGAAAATTGATACATGTCATACCGCTGAACGCTTTAAATATCTTGGGCACATATAAGAAACAGTCAATTGTGTCATGTCCTGAAAACCTTATAATTGTAGGTCCTCGCTTGGCATACCGATCCCGCAAAGTGACCTCAAACCTGAGCTCATGTTTTTAACCGTTTAAATGTCGCAAAATCTCTGCACTTGTTTAGCGTATAAAAAAACTTCGGCAATATCGCCAAAGTTCAGGCTGTTATTCCTTTTTTCTCATTTTCCGATCATGCAAAACGTTTGAAAATGATCGTTGCGTTATGTCCGCCAAAACCAAAGGAGTTACTGAGCGCGACATCGACCGTCCGCTTAATCGACGCATTCGGCACGTAGTTCAAGTCACATGCCTCATCCGGTTCCGTATAATGAATGGTCGGCGGCACAATGCCGGTCTCAATCGCTTTAATAGCAAAGATCGCCTCAACACCGCCGGCAGCGCCAAGCATATGACCGGTCATCGACTTTGTCGAACTCATGGCAACGTCATAAGCGTATGTCCCGAAAACAGCTTTGACCGCTGCTGTCTCCATTGAATCATTAGCCTCGGTACTCGTCCCATGCGCATTGATATAATCAACCATCTCAGCTTTCATGCCCCCGTCGGCGAGCGCGGTCTGCATTGCCCGTACCGCTCCTTCACCGTCGGGAGCCGGCCGGGTCACGTGAAAGGCGTCACTCGTCGCTCCATAGCCCGCGACCTCAGCATAGATGTGTGCACCGCGCGCAACAGCCGAATCCAATGATTCAAGCAGCAGAACACCGGCACCTTCCCCCATGACAAAGCCGTCACGATTCTTATCAAACGGACGGCACGCCGTCTCCGGATCCGGATTCGTTGACAGTGCACGCGCTGATGAGAACCCGGCAAACGACATCGGTGTCAGCGGTGCTTCTGACCCGCCGCAGAGAATGACGTCATTATCACCGCGCGCAATGGCACGAAATGCATTGCCGATCGAGTCGGTACCTGTCGCACAGGCCGATACACTGCACGCGTTAATACCCTTTGTCCCAAGCAGTATCGACACTTGTCCGGAAGCCATGTCAGGAATCATCATCGGAACAAAGAATGGGCTGACGCGCCGGTATCCTTTTGTCAACGCCGTCTTCAGTTCGTTTTCAAACGTTTCCATGCCGCCAATACCCGATCCAATCCATACTCCCGTGCGCGCCGCATTGCCTTCGTCAATCGCAAAATCGGCATCGGCAACCGCCATCTTGGCAGCAGCTACCGCATACTGGGCAAACCGATCCATGCGCAGGGCTTCTTTGTGATCCATGAACTGCGTCGGATCAAAGTTCTTGACTTCACCGGCTACCTTGGCACGAAAGCCATTCGGATCAACCCGCGTCACTGTCCCGATACCCGACCGGCCGGCAACCGCCGCGTCCCATGTCGTCTGCACATCGTTGCCAAGTGGGGTCACAGCACCGATACCGGTTACTACAACTCTTCTGTTCATTGCGTTCGCTCCTCACATTTGAAATCATGCCATCCTCGTGCTATGGCCGGCAACATTAAAGTTAGAACCCTGCCATCTTTTATCCGCAGTCACACTAAAACTATCATACCATGAAAAGCGTTTGAAATAAGAATCAGAGGCAGTGGATGCAGCCGTTCAGCGCCCCCAACGAACCGCCATCGCTCCCCATGTCAACCCGCCGCCAAAACCGACCATGACGATCACATCATCATCCTTAATGCGTCCGTCTTCCAGTGCGTCAGTCAGTGCAAGCGGAATTGAAGAAGAGGAGGTATTACCATACTTCTGAATGGTCTTAATCATTTTCTCTTCAGGAATATCCAGGCGTTCACGCGACGCCTCCATAATGCGGATATTGGCCTGATGCGGAATCAGATAATCAATCTGTTCTTTACTCAGTCCCGCCTGCTCGGCAACATGTACGGCTGACTCGCCCATTTGACGAACAGCAAACTTAAAAACTTCCCGGCCATTCATTCGGATCAGTCCGTCGCCTTCGTACAAATATTTGCCGCCACGGCCGTCCGCCCCAAGTTCAAAAGACAGAATACCCCGCCCCTCTGAAACCGGCCCGATCACTGCGGCCGCCGCCGCATCGCCGAACAGCACGGCCGTTGCGCGTTCATCCCAATTGGTAATCTTCGACAGCTTCTCGACGCCGACGACAAGAATACGCGTATACGTCCCTGAGTCAACAAACTGTTTGGCCGTCACTGTCGCGTAGATGAAACCGGAACAGGCGGCGCTGATGTCCATCGCCGGAATCGTGTGTACACCTAGTCGTTCCTGCAGCATGCAAGCAACGGACGGGAAGGGCCGGTCCGGCGTCACAGTGGCGACAATAATCATGTCAACGTCCTCAGCCGTCAAGCCTGCGTTGACTAGCGCCTGCTTTGCTGCTCCGTAAGCCATATCCGATGTATCTGTATCATCATCTGCCAGATGGCGCGCCTCAATCCCCGTACGGGTTCGTATCCATTCATCTGACGTATCCATCATCTTTTCCAAGTCAGCATTAGTTAACGTACGTTCAGGAACAAACTTACCCATTCCCAAAATGCCTGCGGGCATCTGCCAATCCCCTCTCAAAAACATATCAGTTTCTATTATTATCTGGTACTAATATAATACAACGACTGCCTTTTGTCCAACAACCGTTCGTTTTTCCGCACAGACAAAGTTCTCGCGGCATACACTGTGAATAATAAAGAAATGCGATGCAAGATTGAGGAGGCGATTCAATTTGGTACAATACGGTCAAAATCCACATGATGCCATTTACGATCCCTTTACGTATTTCACGTTTGGCAGCCAACGTCCGCCCGTTCAACCGCCTTACGGAGGGTACGGGTATTACTCCGGGGGCGCCTGGCCGCAAGGGGGAGCAATGCAATCCCCATTTCCGGCACAGCAGCCGCAGCAGCCGCTTATGAAGCCCTTTGTTGACCAGAACGGCCACTTTGACATTGGGAAAGTAGTGAGCGGGGCAACCCAGTTGGCATCTGTCATTAACCAAACCGCGCCGGCAATTAAGCAACTCTCACCGCTGCTCAAATTTTTTACACACTGACCAACCGGCGCCGCCCGTTATGTCTGCGTCCCCCAGACCCACGATTGTCACCTTATTGGCTCATTGACCCAAGCAGTCGACAGGATGTTCCGTGCCTCTCGGCTGCTTCGCGTTTGCCGGCCGAAGTGAAAACAAAGTCAAAGGCGCCCGATGATCCGCTCTACTTTTCGGTTGGTTAATGCCCGATCTGCCCGTCCTGAGTAGGTGAAAATCTCCAATCCTTGAAACGAAGCCTCCACCAGCCGTACAGCAATGTCAGCAACTTGAGTAGGAGATGCCATGTTGTCCGTTCGCAGAATAGCCGCTTTCTCCGGCGCGCACCGCATCACGCGCCGGGAAAAGAAACGTTCCGTCCACGCCGCATCCTCATCTGCTGTATCACATGCTTTTTCCTCACCTTCCGGCCGCCTGTTAATGCACCATGCAGACAATAACAACATACACCGCATGTCATTCACCTGTCTTCCGTGGAAAAGGCGGGAAACCCGCCTAATAAGCGCCAGTGTCTGCAGCGGCAGCGGTCTAAGAAGATCGGCTAAAAATAGAGCGTCACAACTACCTTCCCGCCATCCGGCATCCGATTCGCGGTGAAAGCAGTCATGACGTCCGACAAACAGTTCACGCTCGGTTTCTTCCCCTAACTCCTGAGCGCACAAGGCGGAGCTGAACACAAAAACATCAACTCCATCCTCAAGCAGCCTTTTCGTAATCACAAATCCGTTCGCCGACAGTCCGCCAAAAACAATCGCACGCCGCATCGATGAATGCCTCCGTTTCTGCCTTTGATACTAACGTATGCGGGCATGCATCGTTTCAATGCGTTAACGGCAAAAGAATAATGCGTTATTCATCGGCAAGACCGAGTGCGATCCGTGCATAGCGAGACATCCGCTCTTTTGTCCATGGGGGATCGTAGACAAACTCAACGTCCACTTCATTCAGTCCCTCAATCTGGCCAAGTGTCTGCTTCACGTCTTCAGAAAGCGAAGCAGACAGCGGACAACCCATAAATGTCAGTGTCATTGTCACAAGCACATTCATCTCTTCATCTATATCAACACCATACACGAGTCCGAGATTCACGATGTCAATGCCAAGTTCCGGATCAATAACTTCTTCCAGTGCTTCTAAAACCCGATCTTTCAATTCTTCGGATACTTCGCCTGCCACGCGCAACGTCCTCCTTCTTTCGGCGCCTGATCCCCTCATGCAGACGACGCCGTTTCTTATCATTCTGACCTTACTATTGTAAAGGATTTTCCGCTAATTTTCATCTTTAATGTGTCGGCCAGATGCGAAATAGCCGGTAACAGCCAAACAATCGGTATTATGACTCTGGCAGAGGTTAACACCGATGAATGATGCCGCCATTTCCGCCAGTAAGAAAGTACTTGCCGATAAGCCAAAGCAATGACGGTTAAGCCGGTCGACGGCGGCTCAGCTTTTCCTCAGCCGGAGTGAGCGAAACAGCAATCGGTGATTCGCTCGCCGATCCAACGGAAGGCTCTGCCTGCGCCTGCGCATTCAATGACCAGACCAACCGCTGCGACAGCTACTTTCGGCGGAACGAGCATCGTCGCCCCGCAGCTGGCCGGTCTGTCTGCCTTAATGAACAATGGCAGCGCGGCACGGACGGGTTTTGGCGGCGCGCAAACTTATCGTTTCGCCAAAGAAGCGGACTGCCGGTTTCACCTGATCAGTGAAACCGGCAGTCCAAAATAGCGCCCACCCAGCAAACGAATAGACGCTTGTGTTCAGTTAGATTGGACCTGTCTGTCTTGTGGCAAGGCGGGTAGAGCATGGCAGGCGAGTGAACGGCGAATCACAAACTCTTTAACCGTCATCGACTCCCTTTAAAAAACACCAAGCAAGCTGCCGGCCAATTCATGCGACCCGGTCGGTGCAGCGGACTGAGGTGAGGTGCACCGCCACACGTTTAACCACGCCGGCCCTACCCGCACTCAGCGATCCAGAATATCGACATGGTAATGCTCAAGCCATTCATTGATCATAGCCAAGTGGGCGATCAGCTGCGGGCCGGTCATTAACTGACCAAACCACGGCACCGTGAATGAAGCGCCGCCCGTATCGACGATTTGTTGCACGCTCGATTTGTCGATCAACTCAAGCAACGGGGAGCGTGAGTCGTCGATCACGTTCTGCAGCCAGCGCGAAACCGCACGCGTGTAATCGGGATGATACGTTTTCGGATAGGGACTTTTCTTGCGATAGAGCACATCGTCCGGCAACAGGCCGGCAAGTGCGCGGCGAAGAATGCCCTTCTCCCGCCCGCCATACATCTTCATATCCCATGGCACATTCCACAAATATTCAACAATGCGGTGATCGGCAAAAGGCACGCGCACCTCAAGGCTCGCTCCCATGCTCATCCGGTCTTTGCGATCAAGCAGCGCAGCCATAAACCAGTTCATATTCAAATAAAACAGTTCACGCCGACGAGCGTCGATGCCTGTTTCCCCGTCAAGCCGCGGTGTCTCCGCCACTGTTTCGTTGAAACGCTGCAATAAGTAATCTTTCAGACGCAGGCGCGAGCCCCACTTGTCGTTAAGCAGGGCCTGACGCGCATCGGTCGAACGCATCCATGGAAACCCTTCTTTTGCCGATGTTTCCGGGCTGTGGAACCACGGATAACCACCAAAGATCTCATCGGCGCATTCGCCGGACAAAGCGACCGTGAACTGTTTTTTGATTCCCTCGCAAAACCAGAGCAGTGACGAGTCAACATCGGCATATCCGGGCATATCACGGACGTAGACCGCTTTTTTTAAATAATTCACAAGTGACTCGTTGTCAATGACCAGATTGTGATGAGCTGTTCCCAAAAAGTCCGCCACTTCTTGAATAAACGGTGCATCACTGTTCGGTTGAAACTTACTCTTATGGAAATAGCGGTCGTTGTCGACATAATCAATGGAATAGGTGTGCAGCGCACCCCGTCCGGTCCTTTTAAAATAATCCGCCGCCAACGCAGAGATGCCGCTTGAATCCAGGCCGCCGGAGAGAAACGTTGTCACCGGCACATCGGCAAACAGCTGGCGCTCGACGGCATCCTTGAGCAGCGCGCGAATATGATCAGCGGTCGCCTCAACGCTGTCGGTATGCCGCGAACTTTTGACATTCCAGTAACGAAACAGGTGCAACCCGCCGCGCGAGTAGACCATCGCATGCGCCGGACGCAGTTCACTCAGTCCGACATAGATGCCGTGACCGGGCGTACGTGAAGGACCAAGACCGATAACCTCCGAGAGCCCTTCCCGATCAACGGCGGGATGGACATCCGGATGCGCAAGGATCGCCTTCGGCTCGGAGCCAAGCAGCAGCCGCGTCCCCTGATGGGCGTAAAACAGCGGTTTTACGCCCAGCCGGTCACGGGCGGCAAATAAGCGCTCGCGCGCATCGTCCCAAACTGCAAATGCAAAAATGCCGTTAAAGTGGGCAAGGCAGTCCTCACCCCATTCAATGTAGGCACTCAGCAACACTTCAGTGTCTGAATGCCCGCTAAACGTGTGACCCGCTTTTTGCAAATCTTTGCGAATCTCTTCTGTGTTATAGAGTTCTCCGTTGTAGATCAGGACATAGTCATGACCACCAACGTTTTTTCGCATCGGCTGGTGGCCATTTTCCGGATCAACGACAACGAGCCGCGCATGGCCGAATGCGGCATGTGGCGACGTCCAAATGTTCAGATCATCGGGTCCCCGATGATTCATCGTCTGTGCCATTGTCGTCACGACTTTCGTTTCGCCCCTCAGATCGCGCTTCCAGTCAATCCAACCTGTTATTCCGCACATCGACTTTCCTCCTCCAAAAGATTCTGAATCATTATATGCGCAGCAGTTGGGCTTGTGAGCGGGTGGATCGTGCAAACGCCAAACCATTTCCCATATTCTTACATTTTGCGACGGACAAAAAAGCGGACTGTTTACTGAAACATATAGTATTATTTTGACTCCAAACAGAAGGCCTGTCCGCATGCATAAACTATTGGCAACAATCTGCTCAATGCTGGCCGTTCTCGGTTTTTCCTATCTCACTTTGTTCATCATCTCTAACCTGTACAGTCCGGCTGCTGATCGCGTGCCTTTTCTGAACAGCGATCGTGTGATCAGTAAGAAAGTGGAACAGCTTCGGCCACTGTTCGATAAGTACGCACGGCAGTGCCATCTTGCGGATAAAACAAACTTGCTGATGGCGATGGCCATGCAAGAATCGAAAGGGGAGGCTGTCGATATTATGCAAGCCTCTGAGAGTGAGGGACTGCCTAAGGACACGATTAAAAATGCCAAAGACAGCATTCGCGTCGGCACTCATTATTTCAAACGTGCCTTGCAACGTGCACATGGAGATATTCGTCTGGCCCTGCAAAGCTATAACTTCGGTCTTGGCTTTACAGACTATGTGATGGCACGCGGCGGTGTCTATACACCTGAACTTGCCCGCGCCTTTTCACAGGCTAAAGCGAAGCAACTCGGATGGACCACCTATGGCGATCCTCACTATGCCGAACACGTGCTGCGTTACTACTACAACGAACAGCGTAAACAGGCATTTATTAAAAACAATCAATAAACACTGGCATGAAACGAAGCCATGCACGGAGTCACGCGGTCACCCGCTGCACGGCAGAAGAGCACCAACGAAAACGAGCTTGAGGCTGCGCCGGATTCAAAGATAGGCCGTCGCCGTCTTTTCGATCATGAACAACAGCCGCCGATAATGGACGGCGTGCTCGTTTCGCGTTATACTTGGTCCGTCGATCTGCACAGTCCAGCCCATCCATCGCTGCTTTGCAAAGCCAATGAAATAATGAAATGGTGCCCGGACTGTTCGTGCTCGACGTCGATAGGCTTAAGCAAGGAGGACCATTGATGAAACGAAAGAGTGAATTCGTCATTGCCGTCATCGCCGCGGTCACAAGCTTTCTCGCACTGCTCTCCGGCGTTCGCATTCTGTCCGCAGCAGGTGATGCACACTTTAAGGCTCTGATCAAAAGCAGAAGTGACCACTATGGCAACATCCAACTAACTGCCAGTCAGCTAAACAGTACGTTTCACGTGCTCCAACTGATCGGCTCAACCATGATTATCCTGTCTGCCGTCTGCATTGTGCTGGCCATTATTGCTCTTGTGTGGTTGCGGCGCGCTGACAATCGCGTCACCGCGGCCGGTTGGTTGCTTGTTGTCGCAGCTGTGATCAGTCTCGCTGAAATTATTCCATGCATTTTTTACGCAATCTCCGGCATTATGACGCTTGTACGCAAGCCGTCTGAACCATCGGATAGTTAAAAAATAAAAAGCGTGCCGACCGCACAGACAGTGGCACTGACAGCCCGGCCAAGCCGGGCGGTTTTATTTTATGTTAAAAGCGCCTAATATTTCCGCAAAATTCACGATCTTCAAAGGCGCAGATGCACCCACAACCGGCGAGTCCCGCGCACTGTTTCTAAGATTGCCAAACAAATCATCCCTGTCTGTTCATCATGCAACAGTTTGCCTTCAGCGGATGTTCACAACCAATCGCGCCGCGGCACTCAGAGAACATAGCGACAGATTTAAACCTTCATGCGGTGGCTGCGATGCACTAACTCAGCTGTTTCGGCCGGCGAAAAAGGCCGAACACAGCAATCGTCTGCACAACATTCGTAAAAGCGAGCGGATCGACAGCTTGAACGAGACGGCGCAGCTCATAAAGTTCATAGCGAGTGATGACAATCATTAACGTGTCGCGGTCACGTCCTGTAAATCCGCCCTTGGAAGGAATGCGCGTGATGCCTCGCTCAAGATGAGCATAGATGGCTTTTTGCAGCTCGTCGGCTTTGTCAGTCACAACCCAGACGGTCAGTTTCACATAGCTTGTATGGATCGTATCAATCACGCGCGAAGCAATGTAAAGGGCGAGCAGCGTGTAAAGGGCGCGGCGCCAGCCGAATAAAAAACCCGCTGACAGAACAATTAATGCATTAAGAGCAAACATATAGTTGCCAAACGGCCGATCGCGAATGCGTGAGAGCACCATGGCAACGATGTCCATGCCACCGGTCGAGGCACCGAACTTTAAAGTTATGCCAACGCCCACTGCTTGAACGACTCCGCCAAACACAGCGTTCAGCAGAATATCGTCCGTCAGCGGCCGTACCGGAACGAGCGACATAAAAAAAGTTGTCAGCAGCACACTAATCGTACTGTACAGCGTAAAACGATGCCCCACTTTCAACCAGCCAAGCACGGCGACCGGAAAATTCAACAGCAATAGCAGCAGTGCTGTATTCCAATGCAGCAGCGTTGCTGCCAGCTGGGCAATGCCCGTCACTCCGCCTGAAATAACATGGGCCGGAATCAAAAAGACATTCAGTGAGAAAGCATTGAGCAGTGCGCCGGCAATAACGACGGCAATAACGCGGGCATCTTGCGCAATCGGCCACTTGTGAACCATATATATCCTCCTTGACGCACGCTTGACTCTCATGAGCGGCGAACCAAATTGAAATTTTTCGTGTATATGAATGCCTGCCGAATGGGGCCTTCTTCAGCCTGTTCACCTTCGGGCAGCCAATCAAGCGCCCATCTGGAATGAAACCGCAGCCGGAATGTGCAGGAAAGCCTGTTCAACCGATGCGTCAAAAGACTAGCCGCAAAGCGGGCGGTTGCAAAAAAAACATGCAACATCACTATTTTCCCACATAGCCTGTCACAGAATATCCAAATGAATGCGGCTTCCCTTTCCCGAGGGTTCCGCAGGATCCACTATTAAGCGCCGCGGCAGGCGCTCACGTAATTCGGGCACATGGCTGATCACGCCGATGGTGAGCCGGTGCATGTGCAATTTCTCAAGCGCCGTCACCACCGTGTCAAGCAGTTGCGGGTCAAGCGTGCCAAACCCCTCATCCAAAAAGAAAAATTGCAGCGGTACGCTGCCACTTAGCTGAATCTGCTCAGATAATGAAAGCGCCAATGCCAGCGACACGAGAAAGGTTTCGCCGCCGGAGAGCGAAGAGACGGCGCGGCAGGCGCCGCCATTTCCGTCGTCACGGATGGCAAAGCCACCGGCATTCTCCGACTCCAATTCAAGTGCGTAGCGACCGTGCGTCAATCGGTCGAGCCGTGCAGAAGCAGCTATGCAGACTTGGCGCAGCTGGCGGGCAGCGACATATTCGACGAAGGCATTGCCGCGAAAAACACGTTGCAGTTTCTCGAATGCGCCGGCTTGTTTTTCAATGCGCTTTTTTTCCTGATCAATCTGCTGAAAAGCGGCCATTCGCTCTTTTAAGTCGGCAAGCGCCTGCGTGCGCGCACCGTTCTGTTCTGTCAGTTCGCGAATGTCCGTTTGCAGCTGCTTGATTCGCTTGCGGTTGCCCTCAAGCACCTCCGTACTGACCCGGCGGTCGCCAAGCCTTGCGGTTATGGCAACAAGTGCCGTACCTACCGCTGCGGCAGCATCATCAAACGTTTCGACGCGGGCGTTCATGCTTTGTCGGTCTTGCTCGGCAAGCCGCGCCGCGCGCACAGCTGTGCGCTTATCAAAGACGGAGGCCCCAAGCCTTTGCCGCCACGCCGCATCGGCTGCAGCACTGCCCGAAAGCGCGCGCTGCCGGCGTGCTTCACTGCTCTCCAGTGCCCGCTGCAAACGAATCGCTGCCTCATGGGTTTGCCGTGTTTCCCGATCCGCCCGCTTCAATCGGTCCTGAACATCAGCCTCGGCGGCGATCACATTTTTGAGACGCTCATCCAGCGGATCGGATGAACCGAAGCCGAGCGCGTGAAGCTCATCCGCACACGATGCGCAGGCCGCCTCGGCACTCTCAAGTCTGCCGCTTGCACTGCTGTGACCTGAGACCGCGAATGTCCATTCGTTTTGCACAGCAACGTGCTCTTGGCTCAGCTGTGTAAAGCTTTGCTGTGCCTGCTGCAACGCGCGGCGCACGAGCGCCAGCTGCCGGTCACTGTTCTGCAACTGCCGATAAGCTTCGGACACATGCTCGATTGAAGGCGCCCCCGGCGGCCAGGCGCCGGCCAAGCGATCACGTTCCCCCTTTGCTTCAGCGGCACGCCCCGCAAGCGTCCGTTGCCGCTCGCGCAGCACAGACAGTCTCTCCTCCAGCTTGCCTCGCCTGAGGTGGAGGGCGTTCAGCCGCCGCTCCGACTGTGTTAACTTTTCTTCGGCCGCCAGCATGTCCTGCCGTGCGGTTTTCAACGCCATTTGGTTGCCCGTATCCGGCTGCATCGCAGCTTGTTCAGGCGGCGACTCGGCATGCCGGGCGCCGCTCAAAGTACCGGCTTCAGACTCGCCGCAGGCTGAAAAAAAGTGGAGCGCCTGTGACTCCATCTGATGGGTATATTGCTCAGCAGTTTGGCTGACAGCTGTCAGCTCCCGCACTGCCGCATCCGTCTCAGCAAGCCGCTCCGTCTGGTTTTTTACAGTGCCTCCTCTTGAAAAAGCGGGCTGCGGATGGTGGTATGACCCGCAAACCGGGCACGGGCATCCTTCTTCAAGCGTTGCCGCCAGCTCGGCGGCAAGCCGCTGCCGCAATAACGCTTCCTGCTGCTGCCCGGCCCGCATCCGGTAAAGCTCAAGTTCTTTAATGGCCAGCGCCGCCCGCTGGCCTGTCGCCGCCAGGCGGTCATAAATACTTGCATAATGATCGAGCAGACGCCGCATCGTATCGCGTTCATGCCGCGTCGCCTCGTCGCATTGCGCCCGCTGCTCTTCGGCTGTACGCACGTCCCGTTCACAGGCGCGCCAGTCTGCGCGACAGCGGGTTATCTGTTCATCGGCAGCTTCTATTTTCAACTTTATACCGCTGGCAAGCTGAAGCCGCTCTCGCAGCTCGGGCGGCGGTGTCAGCCGCTGCGTGTCGGCCGACAAGGCCGCTAGTCGCCGACTGAGCTCATCGGATTGTCGATCAAGCGCTGCGCGCCGGTCGGCCAGTTGCTGCACGTGCGCTGCTGCGGTTCGTACGAGTTCCGAGCAACTGCTGCGCTCTTGCACTAGCCGGCCAAGCCGCTGCTGCAGATCAATCCCCGCTCTCAGCCTCTCTTTGTCCGTTTGAAAATCGGGAAGCAGCCGCCGCGCTTGGTTTTCCAGTTCCTCCAACCGGCGCGCGGCCGCTTGCTGCGCTTCACGGGCCAGCCGGCTTTGCTCGTCATAGGCGCTGTATTCACGCAGCGCCTGCTCTTTCTCATCATCAGCCTTCTCTAGTGCATCCAGATAGGGCAATAAATGTTCCGCCGCCTGGTCACGGTCGAGCGCCCGCCGCTGTGCTTCGATTTCAACCCGTTGCCCGTCCAGCTTCGCCCAAGCCGCACTTTGTTCTGCTTTTTCCCGCTGCAGATCGGCAACCTCAGTTTGCTCTGCGGCCTCTTGCTGCGCACGCTCCAACGTGCGGCGCTGCTTCTCAAGCAACAAGCTCAGTGCGGCGCACGCCTTGCGCAGGGTGGCAAGCTTTTGCTCTGAGACGTCGCCGAGACCTTCCTGTTTTGCTGCCATCACACTAAGTTCACCGTTCAGCCGTTCAACATGCCTCTTTAGTCGACCGTTCAAGGCATCGCCATACTGTTCCAAGTGAAAGAGACGTTGCAACATGGCCCGGCGCTCGCTTCCCTTTAGCGTCAAAAAGCGAGCAAACTTCCCTTGAGGCAGCACAACCGCCCGTGTGAAGTCCTCAAGCGACAAACCGAGCAAACGCTCGACCGCCAAGGTGACGTCACGCTCTTTTTCAGCAATCACCGTCAGTTTACCGTCCTTCACCTTGAGCAGGCGGCAAACGGCCGCTCGCAGACCGCCGCCTTTTACCCGCTTATAACTGCGTTCGGCCCGATAACGATGCGTCTCGGCACCGCTTAATTCAAACGTGAAAGCAACAGACAGCCGGTCTTCAAGCTGGTTAAGAATCCCTTGAATATTTTTTGGGGCCCGCTCGACCGCGCCGTACAGTGCCAGTGTCATCGCGTCAAGTATCGTCGATTTGCCGCTGCCGGTCGGACCGAAAATGCCAAAAATACCCGCTGCCGACAGCGCGGCGAAATCAACGAGTTGCTCTGCTCTGAAACTATTCAGACCACTCAGTGATAATTCAATCGGTTTCATCACAAGCGCCCCCCGCCTCTTCTTCTGCCGGCGCTTCCTCAAGCAGCTGCATGAACAGCCGAACGAGCCCGCTTCCCGGATCAGCTCCGCCTGTTTGTCTGCGATAAAATTCAACAAATAATTCGTCGATCGGCAATGGATGCTGCGCGCACATTGAATTGCGCTGCTCGGCTTCATAAATGGGGCGGATGTTGACGAGCAGCGGATTGGCACTACGCAGCTTCTGAATATCGTGCATCGTCATCGCTTCTTTCAGCCGAATCTCCAAATCGATCCACGCACCCTCGTCACGCCCGGCTTCAATCCATCGCAGCACTTCTGCCGAACCATGCTCGGCGCGCCAGCGAACGAGTCGGCGACCGGCATGCAGCGGCACTGCCCGAATCGCCGGCACGCCGCCGGGAGCGACATCGATGATCGTCACCGACTTTTCCTGACCGGCTTCAGAAAAACTGTAGGCAAGCGGCGCGCCGGCATAGCGAGTAGGCACGCTGGCCCGGCTGAGCGTCTGCGCCCGGTGCAAATGGCCGAGCGCGACATACTGCGTCTGCGGGGGAAAGCAGCCCCGATCGACCGTATAGGCGCCGCCGACCTGTATCGGCCGTTCGGATTCCGTTTCCTGTGATCCGCCGACAAAAAGGTGTGTCAGCAGCACGCTCACCGCCTGCTTGGAAAAATAGCGGGATTGCGCGTAAAAGAGACCGGTCAGCCGCTCCTGATACGCCCGCTGCAACAGTTCCTCTGCACCGCTTGCGCTCAAACAGTCATTCAAACGCGCCTCAGACGGATAAGGGACAAAAGCGACCGTAAGGCTTTCACCGGTGCGCGGCAATACAAAACGGCGAGGAAGCGGCAGCGGGCGGCCGATAATGGTAATACCTTGGCGATCCGCCAGCGGACTGGCCGCCTGCAGACGGTCCGGGCTGTCATGGTTGCCGGCGATGATGAGCAGCGGCCGCCTGCCCGAAGCAGACAGGCGTTCTGCCGTTTCATAGAATAAAGCTTCCGAAGCGGCAGGTGGGTTGACCGTATCAAAAACATCACCGGCCATGAGCACGGCGTCGACTGCTTCCTCTTCAGCAACCGTGCAGATCTCATTGAGCACAGCCTCCTGTTCCTCGGCACGTGAGCGCCCCTCAAGCGTGCGACCGAGATGCCAGTCAGCGGTATGCAGCAGCCTCATTGCCCGTCCCACCTCTCATCACTGAAATCGACAAACAAGTCACTGTCAAACGCATAGAGACCGACACGCGCAACTTGCTGCTGCCATATAGCCTCAACGGCCCTGCGATAGATTAAAAGTTGCAGGCGGTAGCGGCGCCGCAGCTCTGCCTCTATTTCACTGAGCGCGCTCAAGCGAGCACTCAAATGATCTGTCTTATAATCAATCAGCGTCAGCCCCGATGACGTCTTAAAAAGGCAGTCAATGACACCCTGAATTAACACGCTCTCTTTTGCACCGCTCCAGGAAGGATAGATCAATGATGAGTCAGCTGCATAGCTGAACGGGCATTCGCGCACGAGTTGCACAGAGCCGCGCATGTCTTGACCGACATCTGACTGAAAAAAATGTGCAACAGCATCTGCATTAATTTGCCGGGCCTGCACCTCTGTCAACACCTCCTGCGCAGCGAGTGCACGCGCCTGCTCCGCAATGGCGTGCGCACTGTCCACTGCGCGAAGATCAAGATGCTGCATCAAGAGATGGACAGCCGTCCCTTTTTCGGCCGAGGAGAGCTTGCCCTCTTGAAGAAAGCGCGGGCGTTCAGATCCGACCGTCAAAAAGGGCTGCTCGCCTAGCGGATCAGCCTCCGCATCGCTGAAATACATGTGCTGCGACTTGAGCTCGGTTACCGTCTGCTTCGCCATATGGCGCGCTGCATCGCTGTTCGGGTACGTCCAGTTCAGCTGTCTTGCCACCTCATCCGCAAAACCCGAGGACACCGGCACGGGCTGCAAGTTTTTCACACGTTCAATCTTCAAGCGATCCGCTTCATGATCTACAGCCGGATCGGCGTGTACAGCGCCGGCAGGCACAATCAAAATGCGCCATTGGGACGCGTCCCCGGCTATTTCCTGATCGGCTGCACGTCCGTCCACTCCTCCGCGCAGCACGGCAGCTGCCCGGTGACGAATCAGGCATGGACCGATCCAGTCAAGGAACGAACCGGCCGCGCGCCGCTGATAAGCCGGAAGCAGCCAGCCGGAGCAGTTCACAGCACTGCTCCACTGCGCCGCGGCCTGCTCCAGCCGATCAGAAGAGGCGACAAGAATCAGCTTTTCTTTTGCCCGCGTCATAGCGACATAAAGAATACGCATTTCCTCGGCCAATGCATCACTGCGGATGCGCGCTTTCATGACTAAGTAAGGCAGCGTCGGCGTACTCGTGCGCACCTTCGGGTCGATGTGCCGCGTACCAAGACCAAACTGCGGATGCAGCAGCACCGGGGCACTCGTATCTCTCATGTTGAATTTGCGCCCCATGCCGGCAATGAACACGACAGGAAACTCAAGGCCCTTGCTTTTGTGAATCGTCATGATACGCACGACATCTGCCTGTTCGCTGAGAGCGCGCGCCTCTCCCATATCACCGCCGCTCTCACGGAGCCGTTCAATAAATCTCAGAAAGCGGAACAATCCGCGAAACGACGTGCGCTCATATTGACGGGCACGATCATAAAGCGCTTTAAGATTAGCCTGACGCTGCGTGCCGCCCATCAGTCCGCCGACATAATCAAAATAGCCGCTGTCGCGGTAGATCTGCCAGATCAATTGTGCCACCGACCGGCTGCGTGCCGCCTCCCGCCAGCTTTCCAGCTGATCAAGAAACGCCGAGAGCCGTTCGGACAAATCATCCGTATGGACTGAGCAATAATGCAGCAGTGCACTCAGAAAGTCGTGCTCACGCTCGGCTGTGCGAACGACAGCCAGCTCATCGCTGCTGAAACGGAACATCGGTGAACGCAGCACAGATGCAAGCGGAATATCTTGATAGGGGTTGTCAATGAGCTGCAAGGCAGCAAGCATAACCGAGATTTCAATTGTATCAAAATAACCCTTTGACAGTTGTGTATAAGCCGGGATATTGCGCGCACTCAGCGCTTCAAGCAGAACAGCTGCGGTGCTGCCGGCGGCTCTTGTCAGCACCGCAATATCCCGAAAGGCGATCGCTCGCATGCCGCCTTTTATTCGGTCAAAGACTTGATAAGCACCGTTTTCTCCGCCGATCATTGCCGCAATGCGGTCGGCAATGGCACCGGCTTCGACGGCCAGCGCATCGCGGTCAACATCTGCCTCAGCATCTGTCTCAGCCGATTCACTGCGATCGATGATTTCTAAGTCAGCAGGCGCGTCAAGGGCCGGATAACTCGCTCCGCAAATCAGTTCAGCTGAGCGGTCATACGCAACACCGCCGACATTGCGATCCATCACTTGCCGAAAAATGAAATTGGTAGCGTCAATCACTTCGTGACGACTGCGAAAATTACTGGATAAGTCAATTTTTTCACCGCTGCTTTCCGCTGCCGCAAACCGCCTGTACTTCTCGAGAAAGAGCGTCGGTTCGGCAAGGCGAAAGCCATAAATGCTCTGTTTGATGTCGCCGACCATGAACAGATTGCCTCCGCTGCCCTCATCACGCGTAATCAGGCGAATAATGGCTTCCTGTACGCGGTTGGTGTCCTGATATTCATCAATCAGTACTTCCGCGAAGCGCGCCTGATAGTGCAGGGCCGCCTCCGACGGCTTCTCCTGCCACGCATCGGCGGCAGGGTCACGTAAAATCCTCAGGCACTCGTGCTCAAGATCAGAAAAATCAAGCAATCCCTTCTCTTGCTTTTCTTCATGGTAAGCGGCAGTAAAGTCAGCAACAAGCCGGCAAAGTGCGGTAACCGGCACGCGCATCGCCTCCAGCTCCCCGATGCAGCTTGCCGCATCTTGGCAAAACCAGCTGTTCTGCAACTCTTCCATGTTTTTCTTGGCAGCGTCGCGCAGTCGTTTGACAGCTTTTTGAAACGCCTTATCGACCGACTTGTCTCGGCAGGGCGGCAACTTTTTAAACGTAAAGGCGCGAACGGCCGCACGCAAATCGTCCCACGCCGTCTCTTCCGGTTTCGGCAGCCGCTCAAGCTGCACCTGCTCCTCAGTCAGTATTTCGGCATACTCGGACGGGCCGCCGGGCTGCCGGCAAATGGTCAACGCTTCTCCGAGCGCGGAACGAGTATCCGCAAGCGCCGACTTTATGCACGCCTTCAACTCTCCCGCCCACGGCTGTGCGTCAAAGGCTTGCCCGGCACGATAGCTTTCAACAATGCTGTTAAGCCATGCACGCGGATGCGGATGGCTCATTGAGAAATCATAGAGACGATAGACGAGCGACTGAATGTCTTGGTCGCTGCGGTCGCCGGAATAACAGTCGACCATTTGAAAAAAATCATCCGAAGCATCCGCATATTTTTTTTCAATCACCCCGTCAAATACTTCTTCCTTGATGAGTGCCGCCTCAATCTCGTCGATCAAACGGAACCCAGGGTCAATGTCAAGCAAGTAATAGTAATCGTGAATCACAGAGTGGCAGAAAGCGTGCAGCGTCATAATCGGCGCTTTGGCGAGCAAGGCTTGCTGCCGGCGCAAGTAAAGGTCACCCGGCGCAGCGGCGAGCTGCTGCTCCAGCGCTTTGCCGATGCGCTCGCGCATTTCCGCCGCCGCCGCTTTCGTAAAGGTTACAACGAGCAGCCGGTCGATACTCGTCTGCCGGTCGGGGGCGGTGATCTTCCGTATAATACGCTCAACAAGCACAGCCGTCTTCCCTGACCCGGCAGCGGCGGCCACAAGGACGTCATGTCCCGCGGCAGTCATCGCCCGCAGCTGAGCCTCTGTCCACTTTGCCGCTTGATCAGTCAATCTTCCCCGCCTCCTCCTCAATCCGTTTCAACACTTCGCCATCCGGCATCCGGGCCAACTGACGATACTGATTTCCCCGCTGCGACTGGTCGAACTGACAAACCGAACGGTAAGGGCAATACGTGCACGCTTGCAGCTGTCCTGTGCGGTAAGGGGAAATATCGATTGTTCCGGCAGCTATGGCCTGCCCCGCCTGCTTCATCACGCCGCGCGTATGCGCCGTCAGCGCTGCCAGCTGCTGCGCACTCACGACAGAAGACCCTTTATAAAGTCCGCCTGCCTTCGTAAACCCGAACGGCGCTACGAGTGAGCGGCTGGCTCGGGCTGCATGATCGTGCAGCAGCAGTGCATCGGCGTCCTCAAGCAGCAAACCTTTCATTTTAAAAGCTTTCATGAGCTGCTCATCAATATCCGCAGCGGCCGGCGGTTCGTTCATCGTCAGCAGCGGATTCTGCACATGAAAATACAGCACACCTGCCGGTTCGGCGGGACGCCCGGTCAACTGTTCAGAATACGTTGTCACAACGTCAAGATACGTGAGCATCTGCAATGCAAGCCCATAGTACACATCACTTAAATTCAAGTTGCGATTACCGGATTTATAGTCAATAATGCGCAGCATGTGCCGGCCGGCCGTCTCCGCCGAGTCCACGCGGTCAATGCGTCCGACAATCTGCATCGACTGACCGGATCCGAGTTGAAAATTAAGCGGCGGCAATTTTTTATTCGGACCAAAGGGTAACTCGAGGCCAATCGGCATAAAGTCACCGTGCGCCGCCTGTCGACTCATGATCTTGATGACGCGGCTGAGTATGCGTGTCAACTGTCTTTGAAGGTAACGGTAGCGTCCCGAACTCGTCAGTATGTGCCGCCTCAGCCCATCTGATAAGCGTTCAACGGTTTCCGTCGCTAATGTATCACAGTCATCACTTGTCAATTCTTCATGAAATCGTCCCTTTGCCAGCAATTGTTCGGTCATTTGGCAGATCGCCAGATGAAAAAACTCGCCGATATCCGGCGCCGCCAAGTCATATACTTGACGTTCACGCAGCCGCAGGCCATATGAGACAAATTGCGAAAACGGGCAGGCACAAAAGCGTTCGAGTCTCGACACGCTGCCGATGAGTGTCTTCCCGTACAAAGCCTCCGCCGTCTGCGGCCGGAGCCGGGCTTCATTCGTGCTGAATAATGCAGACAGCACATGCCGACCAAGCCGGCGCCACGCCCCGTGTCCAACCATCCAGTTATACGCATCCCACCACAGATCGGCGATCGGATACCCGCGTTGCCAATCTCTCAGCTGCGCGGCCAAGTCGCTGATGGCGCGGCGCGGCGCCGCAATACAGGCAAGCTGATGATGCGCTTCAAGCAGGCGTACATC
Source organism: Sporolactobacillus sp. (assembly GCA_047722915.1). Lineage (GTDB taxonomy): Bacteria > Bacillota > Bacilli > Bacillales > Sporolactobacillaceae > Sporolactobacillus. The sequence continues at coordinate 109,825 of JBDNZQ010000004.1, read as the reverse complement.
ATCCGTCACTCGCTCAACGGCCAACTTGGGAAAAAGCTGTTGTAAAAAACCAATGATCGGTGAAACTTTCAATGTTTCCCCGCTCTCATCCGCCAGCGGATACGACAAGTAAAGCTCAGAGGATGCAAGCGTCAGCCCGCGGTAGACCCATTCATTCTCCATGGCAATCTGAGCGTCTTCACCGTCAGCCAGTGCAAGGCCGTTCTCAGTCAGCAGCCGGCGGTCATCGTCACTGAACAATCCGCTAACCGTTGGCTTTGCCGGAAAAATGCCTTCATTCGCTCCAAGCAGAAAAACGGCCTTCCAGTCTGACACGCGCATTCGCTCAAGTGGGCTGACCTGTACCTGATCAATGGCGGGCGGCACTTGAACGAATTCGAGCCGTTCCATGCCGGCTTCAATCACGTCGCAAAATTGGGCAATGGGCAGTGCGGCCTGTGCGCCCGCTCCCTCCACGCATTGATCAAGCAGTTCAATCACCGCCTCCCATGCCTGGCGGTGTTCACGCACATCGTTCATGCGTGCGTCTGCGGTTGCCGCGTGTGCCAATTCGCTCAGCTTTTCGGGCACTGACAGAGCAACTAAAAAGCGATAGACTGCCGTGCATTGCCCGCGTATATCAACTGCTGCACGCAGCTTGTCTTCAAACGCCGCAAGCGGGGCAACAACCGCCCGGCGCGCCTGTTCGACTGAAAAATCATTGCCGTATGCATTTGCATCGCCGGGCGCTGCCTCATCCCACGAATCTGAAGCCGTCCAGCGTTTTTTGCCGTTGATTCCCGCTGCGATAACAACGTTCTCCAGCCGGTCAAAAGCAAACCGGGCCGCTCTGCGCTCTGCGCCCTGTGGCAAAAAAAGATCCGTTTTGACACAGCGAAAGACCGATTCATATCGCCAGTTTCGACGAAAAGTCTCAAGTGCCGAACGTATGCACTCGATCAGCGGATGGTGGTACATCGGTTTCTTTCGGTCAACGAATACGGGTATGCCGTAATCGGCAAACAAAGTGTCGATGAGGTCCCCATAATCGTCAAGCCGGCGGGCAAGGACGGTCATATCGCGAAAACGGTATCCTTTTTCCCGTGCCAGCATGATTATCGTGCGCGCGGCCCGCTCAACCTCGCCGCGGCGGTTGCCTGCCTCCAGAACAGTCAGCCCAGGCTGAAGCGGCGAGGGATCGGGCGGGTAATGCCCGAATGATCGATTAATCGTTTCTAGTGCACAACCGACACCGCGCATCATTTTTGTCTTTAACATTACGGGTTCAAGTGCGACCCCCAGTTCTTCCGCTCTCGCTCTCAGTGCCAAGTAAAGGCGGGCCGGATGGTAAAAATAGGACAGCACCTCAGGCGGCCGGTCATAGACACGGTCGCAGCCGACGGCAATCGCAACGTGCGCTGCCGATTCGTAAAGACTTGATACGACAAGCTGTTCTTCCGGTGCCATCGTCTGAAATCCGTCGATCCACACGTCAGCCTCACTGAACAGATCGGAACCGGCCATTTTTTCACTGGCGAGCCGCAAATAATCGTCTCCGTCAACATACTTCTCAGCAAGCGCGGCAAGAAAATCAGCATAAATGAGACGAAGATCATGCAGCTTTTCCGCAGTCAGCCGCCGGTCGCCGCCGGTCGCCGCCAGACTCTGAGCCTGCTCACCCAGCTGTTCGGGTGTCAGGCAATACCGCTTAAATTCTGTCAACGTATCAGCAAGCAGTTGAAAAAAGCCTGTCTGGTTAGAGACTTGTGCAAAGACGCGCAGTTGCCTGCTTCGCCGGGCCACAATCCGGCGCAGCACCATCGCAATACCGGCCTCGTTCAAGTGAATGCGCGAGGCTCCGCCCTCTTGCTGCAGTACGCGCAGGGCAAGGCGTGGCAGGCTATACACGTTCAGCCGCGTCAGTCCCTGAAGCCCCGGTGTCGTGGCCAGCGCGTATTCCATGGCAAATGTCATATGCTCCGGCACGATATAGATGAGTGGCGGACCCGACGGATCTTTCTCCAATCTGCCGCGTATTTCCTTTAGAAAAAAAGCTGTTTTGCCGCTTCCGGAGCGACCGAGCACGAAACGAACCGACACGGCTGCCTGCCTCCCCGTTCTTTAATATATGACCAATTATACCACAGAAGGAACGTTCGTTCGTTTCTCAGTACAAGGCAAGGTCTTCATTTTTCGCATGTGAATCCCGTGGTCGCGCTGACCGTTTTGTATGTAGCTGGCGTGACAAAAAATAGTGACACGAGAACCGGTCGGTGACAACGGCGGCTTAACTTTTTTACATAAATAAGCGCTCCGGCGACGTCTTTAAAGGGTCAAAGGGGCATCCAACCATAGAAAAAGAACCGCCGATGCGGTTCTTTAATGCAAGTCAGCTGCGGTATTTGCCGACCTTCTCCTCAATCGATGTGCCTTGCGGGCGATAGTGAATCTTCACTTCAGCCGCCACCTCATCAGCCCCGGCCGTCACAGTAGCCATGACCGCTTGCTTAACAACCGCAAGCAGTTCGTCTAACTCGCCCTCCATAATGGTTTCCAGCGCAGTCACTTCGTACTTGACGCCGGACTGCTGAATCACTTCAATCGCTTTGTCCACAAGATCGTATGTGTCTTTTTCTTTCGAAAACGGAAGCACTTGCAACCCCACATTGCTTAATGGCACCAGATCACCCCCACCTCTTTCATTATGGCAGAACTGCCTGTGCCGCTCAAACAGGGATGGCAGAATTTTGAACTTGGAACGCGATGAAAGGCTTTGAGTCGTCAAACACTTTGAGCCGACATGTATCGCCTTGAGCACGTCCGGTTTGTGACGGTTTGCTGACATCTGTGGGCACTCTTCACGCATGAAAAAAGCCTCTGATAATTCACAGAGACTTAAAAATGAAAAAAGCGAGTATCCCACTACTCAATAACACTTTACCACAGCGCGTGGGTGCTCCCGCGAATGTTGTCGTTTTTTAGACGATTTCAGTATAACTGGTTTTTATTGGCAATCTCTGACTGTCCTATGACTAATTTTTTCAATGATTGCCAGATGCGGCGGCACATGAGGAGACACACGCACGGCAAGAGCGTCTCCGCAGTTCTCAGCTTGTCCGGAGGTGCCGTGATGAACGCAAGGGGGCAGTAAGCATGACCGAAGCATAATGGCCCTTAAAGGCTCGTTTGCGCCGCCCTTTTCAAAAGTGACAATCAGACACAAAAGCATGACTTTTTAATCTTGCTTAAACGCCTGCTTGACTTTGTACACATCACTTTTTGTTAAATTAACAAATTGCTGGACCTGCCGCGATGTCCGCTGCCATTTTTCCTGATTACAAACAAAACCAAGCTGCATTGCAGAAAGCGTATCATTAAACTTTTGTTTCTCGGCACTCAGCTTCTCCGCCCGTTTGCGCATCCGTTCAAAAACTGCGGCTAAGCGCTCAAGCGTCCGACCAAACTGCCTTGTCATATAAACAAAAGAAAAAATAAACCAGACAATCGTACAAACAACGAGCACAAGGCTCAAGTAGACAATGATCAACGGCATCTGCCTCTTTTCGACAAGCTATATTTGAATGTCCTGTTATTTTCAATTCAACGGCTTTTGAATCGACACAACCAGTGCCACCCATTGGGCGAGCGTTACAAATGATAATGGGCAATTCTGACCAGAACTAAAACTGACCATCAGCGTTCCCATGACCGCTTGTCACTCCCCGCTTCACAAATCAAACAACAATTCCATGATTATCTTACCCCATTCTCTGAAAAAAATCACCACACAAGCTGTTAAAAAATGGTATTGTAAACTATTGTCCGAAAAAGACAGAATTTGTTATACTTGGCAGAGAACAAAAGAGGGGGTTTGTCAACGTGGTTGAAAAAGTGGCGTTGATCACCGGTGGAACACGTGGAATCGGCAAAGCAATTGCTGAAAAGTTTGCGGCTTCCGGTTATGATCTTGTTTTAAATTATGCAAGAAAAACGACGGCGGCAGAAGCGGTGAAACAGGAACTCGAGCAAAAGTACCCGAGCCGCGTGTCTCTCTTTAAAGCCAACGTCGGAGAAATCGATCAGCTTGATGCGCTGTTTGCCGAAACCGATCGACTGCACAGCCACCTCGACGTTTTTATTAACAATGCCGCCTCCGGCGTTCAACGGCCGCTGATGGACATCCAAGAAAAGCATTGGGAATGGACGGAGAATATCAATGCCAAAGCCTATTTATTTGCTGCGCAGCGTGCCGCACGCTTGATGGAAAAAAGCGGCGGCGGACACATTGTCGCCCTCTCCAGTCTCGGCGCCGTGCGGGCACTGCCCAACTACGTCGTTGTCGGCGTATCCAAAGCTGCCGTCGAAGCGATTACTCGCTATCTTGCTGTTGAACTTGCGCCACTGAACATCACTGTCAATACGGTTTCCGGTGGCGCCGTCGATACCGATGCACTCAAACATTTTCCAAACCGCGATGCACTGCTGCAACAAGCAGCCGAGCACAACCCCGCAGGGCGCATCGTTGAACCTGAAGACTTGGCTGAAGCCGTCTACTTTCTCTGCACGCCCGCCGCTTTTATGATCCGCGGACAAACACTGACAGTCGATGGCGGTCTCTCATTGCTCGCCCCCTAAAAATTGCGACGCAAAAGAGTGCGTCCGATTCGGCGGCAGGCGCTGTTTTTTATATGTTAAACGCGCATAGGCCCTTCATAAAAGCGAAGAATAGGAAAAAGCAAGCAGCCCCGGCAGGCGCCCAAATCAGTCGGGCCCATCGAGTTTGTCTAACCGCTCTGCGCGCGGCCAATGTCAACGGATGACGCCGCAAAGGACGCGAGCGCCGGAGCCGCCCGCCGGCTGGCTCTCCTGATCATCGCCGAATTCATGAATGACGAGTGCCGAGCCGTCAGCGTCGCGCAGTGAATTGTCCTTGCCTTTTTCAAGCGTAACGCGCGGATTGTAGATCACAGTCCTGATGCGGCCATAGCGATCGGCAAAGACGTTCGGCATATCGCCGGCGTGCGGACCGGACGGATTTTTCAGGCCGTGCATTTTCGCTTCCGGATTGAAATGCGCACCGGCGCTTGTGAAGTCCGGCGGTGTACAAACACCATGTTCATGAAAGTGAATAGCGTGAAGGCCTGGTCTGAGTCCGGTTGCATTCAAAGCAATTCTGACTCCTTTGCGTGTTTCGGTCAGCACCGCCTCGCCCATTTGCTCTCCTTTGGCGTTCACCAGCGGCACGATGAAACGGTCACTTCCCGCCGCCTTTGCCGCCACGTGAGCGCTTCCCTGATGCGTGTAAGCAATGACGGCCACGAGTGCGCATGCTCCTAATAAATAAAGCCATTTTTCATTTTTCATGCCTGTCTCCCTCCTCTGTTGTTAGCATGCGCAGGCACACGTACTTCTATGCCGAACGACTGACAGCACGGTTTCAGGGAAAAAGAAAAAGAGTGATTCTCTCAGCGAACCACTCATAAAATGGAGGACACATGAATGCCATTTTTTCAAGATTTCAAAGCATTTTTGGCGCGCGGCAATGTCATCGACCTCGCTGTCGGCGTCATCATCGGATCGGCATTCGGCCAAATCGTCAGTTCGCTCGTAAAGGATATTGTCATGCCGCCGATCGGACTTCTGCTCGGCCGTGTTGATTTCAGCGATCTATACCTTAATCTGTCCGGTCGCGCGTATTCAAGCCTATCGGCCGCTGAAAAAGCCGGCGCGCCGATTGTTCGCTACGGCATGTTTTTTAACACACTCGTCAACTTTTTCATCATCGCGCTTGTCATCTTTCTTGCCGTGCGTCTCATCCATCGCTTACCGCATACCATTGAGAAACCCTCAGATCAAAAAAAGTGCCCTTACTGTCTGTCGTCCATTCCGGTCGGCGCAACAAAGTGCGCACACTGCACGTCCGAGCTGCCGTCCCTGTCCGCAGAGGCTTCAGAAGGGGCAGATGCCAGTCATTGACAAAAGGCGCCAGGCAGCGGCCGCCGCTCCGCATGAATGATGGCATGCCCGTCAAAGTCAAGGTGAAAATTGGCCGGCACTTCAGCAAAATTCAACGCGGATGGCAAAAAATAGCGCAGCGATGGCACCGCGCCATAATTGTCAAGCGACAGCACCCAGTCAATCGGTTTCCAATCAAGGATGCCCTCACGCGTCGCCCGCGGTACCGCAAAACGGGCGTCGTCCGGCAATTCGGCTGCAAAGACATACATGCCGTCCACAGCTTTCGACTGGGCGTTCCAACTGACAATTCCCCGATAGACCGGCGTCTGTGTAACCAGTCCGGTTTCCTCGCGGATTTCTCGAATCACGCAGTCCCTCGGCGATTCACCGCACTCCAACTTGCCGCCGACGCCGTTCCAGCATCCCTTCCACGGGCTCTTTCGGCGATTAATCATTAAAAGATCACTGCCGTTGCGCAATAGCGCCAGCGTATAACGCAGCTGTTCCACCTTTTATTTCAACCCCTACTCTTCTTTAATCTCGCAATCTGTGTCTGCGTCTACTATTATATCAGAGTCGCCGGCACTTTCTTTGTTCCAAAACAGCTTTTACTTATTACTCAGAGGAGACGTCCGCGCGCCGATTATTCATCGTAGACACCTGCTAAGAGAGCGCACCTGTTTCGTTTGGGCCAATGCGCTGATTCATTATTCAAAATATCCTTTAGCTCAATTTTTACAGCGTATACACGATGAATGCTTGTTATCGCTGAATGACAGAAGCTAGTCTTCAGTCGGCACGGGAGCCACCGTTGCCACTTTATAACGCCCACTGGTTTAACGAAACCTTTTGGGTCGCTTTTACCAGTGGCATGCGAGCCCTGTTCCCCACTTATCATGAGCCGACAAGAAGATCAAATTTGCTGTTTACAGAACGTATGTTTTCATTTATAATCATGGTAAAATGATTAAAGCATAAAACAGAGGAGGAACTCATGTGGTAGATTCACGCCAGGACACGCGCATCAAATTCTCGATTCTCAAACATTACGGCGTTCTCTCGACCGATAGCCGCGGCTGGGCCAAGGAACTGAATCTGGTCAGTTGGAACGACCGGGAAGGAAAGTACGATATTCGCAGCTGGTCACCGGATCGAAAGAAAATGGGACGCGGCGTCACGCTCAGTGGTGAAGAATGTGCCGCTCTGCGCATGCTCCTTAACACGCGCTTCCCGTCCGACATCGACGACCTGTCCACAAACCCTTCTCCCACCGTGACAGAGTCATAGTTTTTTCCCCCTCTTCTTGTTCGTTTCCGCACATCTGCACATGGCACGGGTGCTGTTCTGCCGCTGCCAATAACACATGTTCGTCCCGCTTTCCAATTCATCCAACGTTTTCTCATTGACACCCCCATAGTGTTCTCATAAACTAAAACTGTACGAATTTTGTCGGTTTGAGTTCGTATATTCAGAGAGAACAGTTCCGCTGTAGCGGACAATGACGGGGGAGAACACAGATGGGCGAAACAATGCCTCAGAAGAACAAAGGGATGATGAAGTGGTGGCAAATGATGCGACCGCATACACTGACCGCATCCATTGTCCCGGTGACAATCGGCACAGCGCTCGTTTTGCCGCTCAGGCCCGTCAACATACTGCTTTTTGTTGCTATGCTGACTGCCTCGATGCTGATCCAGATCGCAACTAACCTTTTTAATGAATATTTTGATTATAAACGCGGATTGGACACAGCAGAATCTGTCGGTATCGGCGGCAGCATTGTCCGTGACGGTTTTCATCCGGCATTGATTCTTAATTTTGCCAAAGGTCTGTGCTTCGCCGCGATGCTGATTGGCATTTTCATCTGCGCAAACAGCAACTGGTGGATTGCACTTGCAGGTCTGGTCTGCATATTAACAGGCTATCTCTATTCCGGCGGGGCACATCCGATCGCCTATACACCGTTCGGAGAAGCTGTTTCCGGACTCTTCATGGGTATTTTTATTATCTGGATCGCCTTCTTCATTCAGGCGGGCACACTGACACTCAACTGTATATTAATATCCCTGCCGATCGGTGTGCTTGTCGGCGGTATTAACATGGCCAACAATATTCGCGATCTTGATAATGATGCACTAAAAGGCCGGCGAACGCTGCCCGTATTGCTTGGCCGGAAGCGGGCAATTAACGTGCTTTCCCTGCTGTTTGCTTTCTCTTACTTGTGGATTGCCGGATTAATGCTGCTCCATGTTGACTCGGCATGGCTGCTTATTGTTTTTGCCAGCATGCCGAAAGCAGTGAAGACAACGAAGCTGTTTCGCGGCAAAACAAAAGCCATTCAGCTCATGCCTGCGATGAAAGCAACCGCCCAAATGCAGACGTTGTTCGGTTTGCTCCTTTCCGTCGGTCTGTTGCTCGATCATTTTATTTAACAGGGCGAGCAGTTTGTCGATTCATGAACAGGTGTCCGTGAGGATCCTCACCAATAGTTCTCGACAGATGCGGCTGCCTATTGGAACGGATCCACACCGCCCAAACGATGAGCGCAACGCGCGGAGCGGCCGCATGTTTTTGAACAAACAGCGACGATTGAAGAAAGCTGTGCGACCGCAGTCATCTCAAAGACTTGCCAAAAGCGGGTAGCGCGTGTAAACTGTAGATATTCAATTTAATCATTCTCCTTCAGGGCTAGGTGAAATTCCTGACCGGCGGTATCGAGCGTGCGTTGCTTGGAGTCCGCGAGCCATTTGGCAGATCCGGTGAGAAACCGGGACCGACAGTAAAGTCTGGATGAAAGAAGGATAATGCGAGCAGCGCTTGTTGTTAAGTTCGCTTTGCACGCCGAGTCAGCTGTTTTTTGTTTGAATCAGCTGCCAAAGACACGCATAAACAGCCCGGGAGAATTCTTTCCTTGGGCTGTTTTAAGTTGTTTTTTAACCGGCTGCAACTCGTCGCGCGACATATCGAGCACCCGCCATTATCCCCATACACTATTTTTACGGGGTGAATTTATGACTAATTATCTATCATTAAAAAAGCTTGTATTGATTTCATTGCTTGCGGCAATCGGTTATCTGATTATGCTCATTGCCTTTCCAATTCCGATGCTGCCGGGCTTTCTGACGCTCGACTTCAGTGATCTGCCCGCACTAATCGGAGCGATCATACTCGGACCGGTGGCCGGTATTCTCATTGAAACGATCAAAAACATTCTGCATATTTTGCTATCGAGCTCACTGACTGTCGTGCCGATCGGTGAACTGGCAAATTTATTGGCAGGTTCAATCATGATTTGTATGGTCTGCTTTTTCTATCACCGCAGTCATTCCTTGCTTTCCTTGTTGACCGGCATGATTTGCGGCACACTTGCCATGACGCTGCTCATGACAATTGCCAATTACTTTCTTATTTTTCCCGGCTATGCGCTCTTTCTCGGCGTCAGCGAACAGAGCCTGGTCGCCGGTGCCCAGGCAGCGAACCGCAGCATTCACAGCCTGCTGACGCTCGTTGTCTACGGCGTGATGCCCTTTAATCTGCTTAAAGGCATCGTGCTCACCGCAATCATTCTGCCCGTCTGCCTGCGGCTTCGTCGCTTCCTTGATCGCCATGCAGCCGCTTGAGTGGACACCGGCGACAATTGAACAAACCAGCGACTTTCCGCTTGTTGCCGTGTATTAATAGAAAAAGCGTCCCTTTTAGGGACGCTTTTTCTATTAATACACATAGGCCGTGCCAACAATGACGAGTAAAATAAATAGAACAACGATCAAGGCAAATCCATTGCCGTAAGACGCGCCAGCTGTACCCATCTCATTCTCCGCCCCTTCTGTCGATTTAAGGCACAAGATGTACTTATGCACTCTTATCTTATGCAAACGGTCGGCATGAGAATGGGACATTGGCGGATCCTTCGTTATTTATCCCAAGGCTTGCTCAGAACAACCTGCTCGACAAACTTTTGCGTTTCCTGGCGGCGCAATTTACGCTGCTGATACCGCTTTTCTGCATGGCTGAACAACAGCTTTTCTTCATCACTTTCGGCGACAACAAGTGGCACCTCTGAAGGTTTCCCGTTGTCACCCATCGCAACAAAGGTCAGAAAACACGTCGTACACAGTTCGCGTTCCCCGCTCATCAGATCTTCCGTAATAATCTTCACAAATACCTCCATCGATGTATGGTGTGCCCATGTCACAAACGCCTCAAGGCAAACCGCCGAACCGACCTTAATCGGCCGAAGAAAATCAACTGAGTCAATGGAAGCAGTGACAACAAGCTGACGGGCATGCCGCATCGCTGAAATCGCCGCAATGTTATCAACATACATCATTAACTTTCCACCGAAAAACGTGCCATGATTGTTTGTATCGCTCGGCATAACATGGACGGATGTCACCGCGCGGGATTCATTTGCTTTTTTACTTTTAGCCACTTTTTCTTCCTCCAACAGCCGTATAACCGACTTTTTTTTCTGCAGACGGGCCAAGTCACCCACTTTCTTTATCATCATATAGCAAATGACCCACAAGACCAAGCAAAGACAACTTTGTTGCAGTCTGACAGTCTGCATCCATTTTCGACAAGTTCTGATTCAATCGGATATTCATCCAATATCTACCACGGTCAAAACCGCTTTTTTTGTCAAAAAAGAACTTGACAAATTTAATTTTTCGTTATCTTGTTACACAACTGTAATCCTGCTAAAACACGGATGAGATATTTTATCGATACAATTACCTTTGGACATAGATAAGAAGGCAGCTTCTCTTCTTTGTACCTAGGGGGGTTTTACTTAATGAATATCATTAAAGGGCTGACGGCGGTGACAAGTTTGACCGTCCTCATGGGAATGACGACGCCAACAGCAGTTGTCCATGCCAAACAGAGCAGTACAAATGATAGTCAAGCGGTGATCAAGGAACAGGCCAATGCCATCTCGGCTGATTCCGCCAACACGAATAAAGCAGTTATTTTCGGAAATGGTTTGCTTTCCCGGCAGGAGCGCAGCCAATCGATAGCCGTTGCCCAGCGCATACTGCATCAGCTCGGCTACTACAATGGCAGCATTGACGGTATATTTGGCGCACAGACGCTCGCTGCCCTCGGTCAGTTTCAAAAAAATAACGGAACGGTTACCGAGAACGACGTGAGTGCAGCGACTAAAACTGCACTGTTCGATCTTTACTGCCTCACGACTGAATATCGCAATCACATTCGCGAATTTGCTGACATTCAAGCAAAAGAACAAGCGGCAGCGGCAGCTCTGGCCGAGCAACAGCGCGAGGCGGCTCTCTCTGCGGCTGAAGCAGCTGCACAGGCCGCAGCGCAGGCGGCCCAGCAAGCTGCCGCAGCAGCAGCGCAGCAGCAGAAACAGGCCGCACAATCCGCAGCTGCACAGATTCAGACAGTGGCTTACCATCCGATCCAGCCGGTGCAGGCAAGTGGAAACAGCATCACCGTGCTTGCCACAAGCTATGCCCTCAGCGGATCGACCGCAACCGGTATCGACCTTAGCAGCAATCCCAGCGCCAAAGTGATTGCCGTCGACCCAAGTGTCATCCCGCTCGGTTCCCGCGTGTTAATTCCCGGCTACGGCGTGTATACAGCCGCCGATACCGGCGGTGCCATCCGCGGCAACCGCATTGATGTCCATTTTGCCACCCAATCAGAGGCGCTTAATTTTGGCGTCCAGCGGCTGACAATTCAAATTTTACATTAAAGATCAATTGCCGCTTTGGTATACGCCATGGCATGCAAAAATTATGGATTGGCCAGAATACAAAAGAACCGCACATCTTGGCGAGCAGATGTGCGGTTCTTTTGCGGCGACTGGCCGTTTGCGCAAGCGGCATTTTACCGCTCAAAGTCAGTCTGTCAAGGCGTAGTGACTCGGCAGAGCGGGTAAAAGAGGGACACTTAAACGTCCGCACGATAGCGGATGCGCTGCTTTTCTGCATGGCGTTCTAATCCGAGCGCAATCAGTTTGTCGATCAGCTGATCATAGGGCACACCGGTATGCTGCCAAAGCAGCGGAAACATGCTGAAACGGGTAAAGCCCGGCATCGTGTTCACTTCGTTCAGCAACACGCGGCCATCACCGCTACGCACGAAGACATCTACGCGGGCAAGGCCCGACAAATTAAGCGCACGGAATGCCTTTTTTGCCGTTTCTTCCAGTTCGGCAACCACTTTTGGCGGCAGGTCGGCCGGAATAATCAGTGTGCTCTTCCCATCCTGATACTTTGACTGATAATCGTAGAAATCAGCACCATCCGTAATAATTTCACCGGGAACTGACACAGCGAGCCGGTGATTACCCACAACGCCGATCTCAATTTCGCGGCCGTCGATCTGCTGCTCAACGATCACTTTCACATCAAACTGCAGTGCGGCACTAATTGCCGAAGACAGATCAGTTTCACTGACGCAGCGGCTGATGCCGACACTTGACCCGCCGTTAGCCGGCTTCACAAAGCATGGATAGCCGAGCTGCTCCTTGACTTGCTCAATGAAGTCCGGTGCATCATTCTCCCAATCATAAGCCGAAATAGCAAGATAGGCCGGTCCCGGCAATTGATGGGCAGCAAACACATCCTTCATCATCACTTTATCCATTCCCGCCGCCGATCCGGCAACACCGGTGCCGACGTAGGCCACGTCCAGCAGTTCAAACAGTCCCTGAACCGTTCCGTCTTCACCATTCGTCCCGTGCAACAGCGGGAAAATAATATCCGGACGGCCGCCTTTGGTCCCGGAAAGCCGTGAGGAGGGGGCCAGCCAGTGCCCCGCAACATTCTCGGGTCCCGCGCTCTCGCCCAGCAGCAGCTGCTCTTTCGTCTCCGGCTTCTCTTTCAGCGCCGCTCCGGCAATCCAGCGGCCACTTCGTTCAATGTGCACCGGAACGACGTCATATGTGTTCATATCAATCGCATGAATGACCGACAATGCGGTCTGAAGCGAAATTTCATATTCTGTTGATTTGCCGCCGTAGACAACGGCTACCGTCTTCTTTTGCATGCCCATACCGATTTTCCCCGATTCTCTTCCGATGTTTGCAGCAGCAATTAACCGCACGACGCAGGCGGCGTGTGGCCGCGTACTGAACGATTTGTTGCTTTTTCCAGTGTAGCACATTCATCGCTTAATTTTTACTTTTTCCAGAAACTCAATACGCTCAAGCATGCTCGGATGATCGTACTGCATGAACCGCACAAGTCCGGGCGGATTGACTTCGGCAAGTGAGGCCGATGACAGTTTTTGAAACGCCGAGATCGCAGCGCGACGGTTGCCAGTGAGCTGGATCGCATAGTTATCGGCTTGGCGTTCAAACTGCCGTGAAAGTGCGTTGTCCAGCGGTTCAGCAGCAAAAGAAATCAGGGCAAACAGCAGAAGTAAGAGCGGAAGCGCAGCCGGATCCCCCGGATGGGGAATATTCAGTGCAGCGCCCCAACGACCGAGACACACGATCAGCAACTTGGCCACCAAGAATAGACCGACAAGCATGCCGAGCAGCGCCGCCGCCATCCCCCAAAGCACATGATGCATGACGTAATGCCCCATCTCATGCGCCATCACAAACAGCACTTCTTTGTTGCTCAAGTGCTGAACGGTCGTATCCCAAAGCACGATGCGCAAATGGGAACCGATGCCCTCGACGTACGCATTCATCGCCCGCGTCTCGGCTGACTTATCGACTTCATAGACATTTGTAGCCGGAATGCCTGCTTGATCGGCAAGCGACAGCAGCTCGCGCTTCAGCGAACTGTCCGGCAAACTTTGAAAGTGATTGTAAAGGGGATCGATGAGAACCGGCTGCACATACATCATGAAGATGACAAATGGAACAGCAAAGAGCCATGCCGGCCACCACCAATGCTGCGGTTTACGGCGGATGAGCAGGAACAGAACAGCCACAATTATAAAACCGATCAGACTGTCCACGCCGAAGCTGACAGCCTGATCTTTCGCCCACTGGGATAACGGCTGTACGGAGATACCAAAACGAAGCGACAGCTGGTACGACGCGAAAGCAAATGGCAACTGCGCCGCCGATCCAATCAACGCGACGCCGGCAAAAACAATCAATAATTGCACGAGAAACAGAGATGAAAGCCGCTCTGCCAAGCGGCGCAGCCGGCAGCCCAGACCCGATACAAGAATGAAGAAATAGACGGCCCAGTCAACTGGAATGGCTGCAAATGACAAAAAATACCGCCACGGATTGATGGTCACACTGGCGCGCAGCTGGCCGGCACTCATGAATTGCGACGGATCAGCCGCCGTCCCCTTGGCATTGGCAGGCACCCCCTGCCTCACCCAGAAAAAAAAATAAATGGCGAGCAAGGCCAGATAAAGCCCATAACCGCAGGCAAACCATTTGAGTCCCCTTTTCACGGCTTACGCCTCCTTAGCGTCGATTGTGCCGCGTTGATCCGCGCGGCCCCTACCTGTTTTAGTGTAGTTTGTCCGCCTGCGCTTTAGAACCTCTCCGCCGGCTCAGAAAAATACCGACCGCAATTCATCGGCGCTGATTCTCCCGAAATAATAAGCAACGTCAGTCTCGGCAATCAGTGCGCCGACGGCCTGCGCCTGATAGCGCAGACCCTCAAGGCGCCGCGCAAATTCACACACATCTCCTTGACCGAAAAAATCACCGTAGATGTAGGCATGCGCAATCACGCCGCGCACAACCTCGAGCCGCACATCAATTCTGCCGCCGGTGAAACGACGCGCAGCACGAACGTTAAATGCCGGTGATTTGCCGTACACCCAGTCCCAGTTGCGGTAGCGTGCACGTGCAATATCAATGATCACTGTCCAGTCTGCGTCAGTCAGCCGGTACTCCGGAACTGCGGGAACATCGGCAAACATGTAGCGCAGCAGCGTCTCACGAAAAGCGTGAATATCCATGTCCTCCGCCAAATGTTGGCGAATATTTGTTACCCGGCTGCGCACGGACTTAATGCCCTTCGATTCATACTTACCGGCATCCGGCCGCAGCGCCGCACCGACACGGTCAAGGTCCACGTCAAAAAGCAGCGTGCCATGACTGAAGATGCGTCCTTTTGTTACAAACTGCGCGTTGCCTGATATTTTCTTGTCACCGATGAGCAAGTCATTGCGTCCTTCAAGATGTGCATCGACACCAAGATGCTGAAGCGCACGGATGAGCGGCTCCGTGAATTTACGATAATTATTAAAGCTGTCGCCGTCATCTTTGGCAATGAAGCTAAAGCTTAAATTACCGGGATCATTGTATACAGCCCCGCCGCCTGAGAGTCGCCGAGTCACCGCAATGTGGTTTTGGCGGACGTATTCACTGTCGATTTCTTCCAGCGTATTCTGGTTTCGCCCGACGATCACTGTCGGCGTCATCCGGTAGAACATGAGGTACGTCTCATGACTGTCCAAGTGCGTAAGCACATACTCCTCCAGTGCAAAGTTCAGCGTTTGATCGAGAATGTCGCGGTTATTGATGTACAGCACGGTTTTTTCCTCCCTGGTTTTTGCTCTTCACTTTAACTCGTGAGCGGTCTGAACAACTGGCTTGGCGGCAGCGGGGTTCGGCGGCACGGCCCGCTCCAACCCATAATCTCAGTGCTGTCCGCTTGCCACCCCACCGTTATTGCCACATTCTTATATTAAAGAATCCGGCTGAGCGCCGTCCACTCCGAGCCTGCGCATGTGTTTAATACATAGCGGCGCAAACCCATCCATGAACGATCAGCTGCCTGAGGGCCGCATCCAAGAATTATAGCATTTTTTGTTTAGAAAAACTTGGCGAGGCCAAGTCCTTTGGACGACGGCTGAGCCCTAGCTTTTCTTATACTTGGTCCCGCTGAAATCCATATACTTTCTTAACGTATGAGAAAAAACCGGGCAAAAAGCGCCCGGTCCTTTACAGCAACCGCGCTTCGGTTTCGCTAGTCGCGCTCGCCGCGCGTCTCCTCAGACAGCCGGTGATCTGCGGGGTTTCGCCTGGTGCGCTTCTGCCGCACGGCGCCCTCGCACCTGTGCTTTTCCGGATATAACGGCAAAAATTATATACTTTCCTTACTTGATAGAAAAACTTGGCTCTGCCAAGTCCTTGGACGACGGCAGAGCCTTAGCTTTTCTTATACTTAGTCCCGCTGGAATTTTTAGACTTTCTTAACGTACAAAAAAGACCGGAGATACGTCTCCGGTCTTTTTGCTTTGTCTGGCATGAACCCGTTAGGATGACAGCCGGCTTACTTGCCCTTGGCTGGTGTGTTGCTTGTGACAGTCACATTCTGCAGACCGCCGCAAATCGTCGGGTCAACATTGTAATCCTTGACGCGGTTGTTGACGAGCACGATCTGGTAGCGGAAGAACGTCGGAATGGCCGGGGCCTGATCCTTCATCAGCTTGTTCCACTTCGCATAAGCCTGCTTGCGATAGCTGGAATCGAAAGCCTTTGGCGACGTGCCTTCAGTCAGCAGCTTTTCGTTTTGGCTGTTGACAAAGCGCTCGTAGTTGAACTGGTAGTCCTTGCTGTAGAGCTGAGTCGGATCGACGTCGGTGCCGGTTGACCAAGCGGCAGCAAAAATATCAACGCTCTTGTCGTCCTTCTCGATCATGTCATAGAATGAGTTAAATTCGTGCAGGCGGCCGTCGACCAGCTTCACGTCAAGACCGACCTTCTTCCAGCACTGGATGTAGTAGTTCGCGAGCGGTTCGGCAACCGAACTACCGCTCATCGCCAGGAAGTTGATGACGAGCTTCTTGCCGTCCGGCTGCGTGCGGTAGCCATCCTTGCCTTTCTTATAACCGGCCTCATCGAGCAGCTTGTTCGCTTTCTTCACGTCATACGTGAAGCCCTTGAAGCTCGGATCGTAATACTTGTGGAACGCCGGGACGATGAAACCGTTCGCCGGGTAGAAGACGCCCTGATACAGCTTGTCGCTGGCTGCCTTCAGGTTCAGCGCATACCCCATCGCCTGGCGCAGCTTTACATTCTGCAGCTTGTTGTTGTCCGTGACGGCGACGTTCTTGTCGCTGTCCCAGTGCCCCAGCTTGAAGCCAATATAGGAATAAGCAAGGTCAGAGAAACCGAGAATCTGATAGTTTTTGTTCTTCGTCGCATCCTGATAGCTATTGTTCGGCATATCCATCGTCATGTCGATCGAACCGTTCTTCATCGCGGCAACGGCGACGTTCGGATTGACGACTTTGATGTTGACGTACTTCAGCTTCGGTTTGCCTCTCCAGTAGTGGTCGTTGCGGACGAGCTGAACCGATTCGCCCGGAACAATCTTTTTAATAACGAACGCGCCATAACCAATCGGGTTTGTCGTCGTCTGCGGTGCGGAAGCGAGCTGGTCGATCGGAATATCTTTCAGATAGTGATACGGCATCGGATCGCTATAGACCGCATCGCGCAGGTTGGGGCCGCTCGACGTATAAGTGATCGACAGCGTGCGGTCATTGATGATCTTGATGCCGCTGATGTCAGTGGCTTTGCCGCTGTTGTAAGCGTCCATGCCGACAACATTGCTGAACGACGGTCCGTACTGCTGGCCGGTATACTTCGGACTGCCGACAACGAGGTAAGAGTATTTCAAGTCCTGTGACGTGACCGGCTGGCCGTCCGACCAGTCGACGCCTTTCTTGATCGTAATCGTGATCGTCTTGTTGTTGTTCGAGTATTTGTACGTCGCCGCACCTTTGTTCGTGATTTCATAGTTCTTGTCAACGTCAAGCAGACCGTTCGGATCTTCCGCCCATTGCCAAATTTCCTGATCCGGGAAATCAGCGATCATTGCGTTGTAAAATGTACCTTGGAACGGTGTATCACTGATCAGTCCGACATTGAGTGTGCCGTCCTTCACCGCGGCTTTGCTGTTTTTCACGGCCAGCGGGAACTTTGACGTGTTCACATTCTGACTGCTTGAGCCGCCGCTGCAGCCGGTCAGCACCAGCGTCAGCAGCAGCAGGGCCGTCAGCAGCCCGGTAAGCTTTTTCTTCACTTTGACTCCCCCTTGATAATTAAGATCTTTGTCTTGCGTCGGCCGAGCGCTTAAGCGCCTGCCCGACAAAATTTATACTCAGCATCAGCACAAGAATGAGCGCTGCTGCGGGTAACCAAATCCACCACTTGTACTGAATCGTATCCGGGTCCGTCGCGTAGCTGATCAGCGTGCCAAGGCTCGGCATGCTCGGCGGCAGACCAAAGCCGAGATAGCTGAGGCCGGATTCGATGCCAATGTTGCCGGCCAGCTCAAGCGTAAAATTAATGATGATAATCGACGCGACGTTCGGCAATACCTGAATGAGAATAATCTTCCAGTCCGGTGTGCCGAGTGTCTTGGACGCCGACACATAGTCCTTCTGCCGCTCGGCCAGCGTCTTGGCGCGCACAAGCCGTGCCATCGTCGGCCAGAGAAAAGCAGTGAATACGCAAATGAACAGCGTCAGATTGAAGCGCGGCTGAATCGCCATCAAAGCGATGACAATCATCAAAAAAGGCAGAACAATAACGAAATCGAGAATACGCATGCATATATTATCAATCAGGCCGCCAAAATAGCCGCCGACGATTCCCATAAAGACACCGATCAGGCTCGAGAATACCGTGACCCCAAGACCGATCGTGAATGAATTGCGCGTGCCGATAATCAGTTCACCAAAAACATCGCGCCCGGTCGGATCAGTTCCGAGCCAATGATCGGGCGACGGCGGCTGTTTGATCGAGAGAATGTCCACATTCGTAATCTGTGCCGTGCTGAGAAACAGCGGCACGAGGTACACGATCGCAAGCAAAATGAACAGTACAGCAACTGAAATGATCGCCAGTTTGTCTTTCCTGCACTCGTCCCACATGATTTTCCAGGCGGAGGGCGTTTTGAGCTGAGAAAGATCTGAACGGTCTGATGATTGAGTGACACTGGCTGTTTTTCCCATGGCGTTTCCCCCTCCTTATTATTCGACGTGAATGCGCGGATCAACGAGACTGAGAATAATATCTGACAGCAACGTACCGATA
Organism: Sporolactobacillus sp.; assembly: GCA_047722915.1. Classification (GTDB taxonomy): domain Bacteria; phylum Bacillota; class Bacilli; order Bacillales; family Sporolactobacillaceae; genus Sporolactobacillus. The sequence continues at coordinate 90,885 of JBDNZQ010000004.1, read as the reverse complement.
AGAGCGGCCAAGCCGGAAATCATGACAAGCGCCGTGACGACAGCGTAATCGCGCTGATCGATCGACGTCACGAACAACTGGCCGAGTCCGGGGTAGCTGAAGATCGTTTCAATGAAGACTGATCCGCCGATCATCCCGGTGATGTCATAGCCGAGAAAGGCTGCAATCGGCAGAAAAGAATTGCGCAGAATGTGGCGTGTGTAGATGCGCGACTCCGGCACCCCTTTGCTGCGCGCCGTGTTGACAAAGTCTTTCAGCTTCGTATCAATAATCTCGCTTTTAAGGTATTGAATCTTGACCGACGTGCTGAGAATCGCACCGGCGAGCGTCGGCAGCACGAGGTGATAGATCAGATTACCGAAATAGGCCGGTGTCCACTGCTGCACGCCGGGATCGACGCTGCCGCCGGACGGAAACCAGTCCAGCCAAAACGAGAAGATGAACAAGAGAAAGATGGCAAAGACGAACAGCGGCATCGCGTAGCTGACATATGTATAGCCGGTAATCGCCCGGTCAAGCAGGGAATTCTCCCAGCGCCCGCCGGCAATGCCGAGCGGGATGGCGATCAAATACGTGACGACCAGCGTGCAGAACGCGAGCAAAAGCGTATTCTGCAGCCGGTTGCCGATCAGCGTGGTCACCGGAATATGCTGCACAAAGCTGACGCCGAGACTGCCGTGGCAAAGCCCGACAATCCAGTGCCAGTATTGCAGCCACACCGGGTCATTGAGCCCGAGCATCTTCTCCTGCGCCTTAATCGAACTCTCAGCGAGCATCGGATGCGTGGCGAGTACACCGGTCATCGCACTGCCCGGCATCGCCTTGGCCAAAGCGAAGATCAGGATGCTGAGCAGGAAGAGTTGCGGAATCATAATCAAGACGCGGCGGATAATAAATTTTCCCATCGTGAAGTCCCTCCGTTATGGCAGCGCCACAGAGTGCGTTGCCGATAGCTGTTTCAGATCGAGCACGCGACCGTCGCTGTCAAAGTAATGGTTGTAATCCGTCTTATACGTCTCATCGATCACTTTGCGAATATCGGCCTGTGCGCCCCGCTGCTTCGGATCAATGTTCGGTATCGCGGCAATCAGCTGTTTGGTATAGATGTGCTGCGGATTCTCATAAATTTCTCCGCTGAGTCCTTCCTCGACGAGCCGTCCCTTGTACATGATCCCGATACGGTCGCACATGTGGCGAATGACGCCGAGATCGTGGCTGATGAACAGATACGTCAGATGCAACTCTTTCTGAATTTCTTTCATGAAGTTCAGCACCTGCGCCTGAACAGATACGTCCAGCGCCGACACCGGTTCATCGCAGACAAGCAGCTGCGGCTTGAGTGTCAGCGCGCGGGCAATGCCGATGCGCTGACGTTGTCCGCCGGAGAACTCGAACGGATATTTGAAAATGGAATCAGCATTGAGCCCGACACGTTCCATGCTTTCTTCGACGGCCCGGCGCTCCGCCTGCCCGGACAGGTGCTCAAAGTTGCGCAAGGGCTCGGCAATGATGTCATACACACGTTTTTTAGCGTTCAGCGATGAATACGGGTCTTGAAAAATCATCTGCACATGGCGGCGGAACCACGGCAGATCGTGCCTGGACAGTTGCAGCACATCTTTGCCTTCCAGCAAAATCTGACCGGACGTCGCTTTTTGCAGTTTCAGCACCGTGCGGCCGGTCGTCGTCTTCCCGCAGCCGGACTCGCCGACAAGACCATAAGTCTGTCCCTTTTCAATTGCCAGCGAAATCCCGTCAACCGCGCGAATATGGCCGATCGTATGGCGCAGCAAACCGCCGCGTACCGGATAGTGAACTTTCAAATCTTTGATCTCAAGAAAGGACATCCTGCACATCTCCTTCCTTTAAGTTATCGGGAAATGAAAAATGGCGGTAACAGGTGCAGCGTACCCAGTGTCCGGGTTCGGCTTCATGAAGCTGGGGGTTCGCCTCATGTTCGCTCGCCTCAACCCAGGGGATACGCGGTGCGAAACGGCATCCGATATGGGGAATATGTTGAATGGAAGGAACAATCCCTTGGATGACATGCAGCTTATCCCGCACACTCGTCGCTGATGGAATGGAATTGAGCAACGAACGGGTATAAGGATGGAGCGGATTAGCAAAAAGGGTCATGACATCAGTCATCTCAACGATTTGGCCGGCATACATGACGGCGACCCGGTCCGCCATTTCAGCGACGACCCCAAGATTGTGCGTGATCAGAATAATGCCGGAATGCCTGTCTTTCTGCACTTTTTTCAGCAGAGCGATCACTTGAGCTTGGATGGTCACGTCAAGTGCCGTCGTCGGCTCATCGGCGATGACGAGTTCGGGGTTGCAGGCAACGGCCAGTGCGATCATCACTCGCTGGCGCATGCCGCCGGAGAGTTCATGCGGATATTGCGAAGCAATCCGCTCCGGATTATGGATACCGACAGCCGTAAGCAATTCCAGCACATGTGCTCTTTTCTCCGCATTGTTCAGTGACAAATGATAGTCCATATTTTCGGTAATTTGTTTCTCCACAGTCATTAACGGATTAAGCGCCGTCAGTGAATCCTGGAAGATCATGCCAATGTCTTTGCCGCGAATCTTATCAAGCTGATCGCGCGAGGCGCTCAGAAGATCTTGCCCTTTTAAATAAATATGACCGGTTATGGATGTCTTTCCCGGACGGTGCAGCTGCATGATGGAGAGTGCCAGTGCGCTTTTTCCGCATCCGGATTCACCGACAATGGCCAGAACCTCGTCGTTGTTCACGGTCAGCGACAGATCGTCTACAGCCGGATAATAGGCATTATCAATGCGAAAAGATGTCGTCACATGCTCCAGTCTCAATAAGGTCTCGGACATACAAACCGCCCTTCCTGATCTTAATAGTTTGAATATTGACAGTCTCTCTATCCATGAATCGTCATGATTTCAGAAGTGATATTTAAAAAAACAGAAAACGGACACTTCAGCAAGCCATACATTCACCGGAGATTTTTCATGTGACTCAGTATAACACACTTTCAACGACCGATGGTAGTCGTTTTAACATCTCGAAAGCGTTTTACAGTTAAAAACTTTTGATTTTTTGATAAGAATTTTCTTTTTTTGATAAATCCCGCTCTAATAGGAAAAATGCTTTATCAAACTAATGAATCACCGCAAGAAACACGGTGAATATAGCGTTTTCATCAACTTAAGCGTCTGCAAACGGGCTTGCCGAAGTTTGCATATGTGTGATATATTAAAATGCTAATAATGTTATCATGACTTAGGCAAACTGAGCAACAAGCGCCTGGCCCCTTTAAGGCAAAAATGCTCCGGTTGCTTTCCTACCGCGGGCGCACGGCGAGTCTCCCCAGACAAGCTAGAACCTGCCCTCGTGATTCCGCTGAGATCTTTAGACTTTCTCAACGTATGAGAGACATTTCATTATATTAATTACTTTAAAACGTCGTGTTGCGGATGCTCGACGTAGCGGCTTGAACAGATGACATACCAGTAACGTCCGAGTATCACATACATGACCGGCCGGGTGACAAATCTTTTTCTGCAATCCGAATCGCTGAAGGCCCGCTTACTCGTCAGACGTTCCATGCTTTTAGGCAAGACAGCTGAATCGACGCCCGCAGATTGACAGGTACATGCCGCGTATGCTGCTGCACTTGCATTTTGTCATGAGAATCGTTATAATTTGTGACAATATACGAATAGATAAAAGCAATGACAGAGAAGAGTAACTCGATATAACGTCTTCCAGAGAGTCCGCGGTTGCTGCGAGCGGACAGCGTCAGTCGAGTGAATGGACTCTTGAGCATCGCCGCCGAAATGAGAGCCCCGGGCTTTCTGCAGTAAGCGCGACGGGTTTCGCCCGTTACAGTTGAACCGGCCTTGAGCGATTCAGGCCGGGCTGAGCTGTCTCACCGATTCATTCGGGGAGGCAATGAGGGTGGCACCGCGGCTTCTTTCGTCCCTTACCGGATGAGAGAGGTCTTTTCATTTGTCTGCTTGAGGCGCTCAGAAGCGATTGTCATGAGCAATCAACAAAGTACCCACCTTACACCGATTCACAGGAGGATGAAAAAGAAATGGCTCGTATTTTTTCCGGCGTTCAGCCGACTTCAATTCCGACGCTTGGCAATTACCTCGGTGCCATGCGTCATTTTGCTGAGCTACAAAAAGACAATGACTGCATCTACTGCATTGTCGACGAACATGCCATCACCGTCCCGCAAGACCCCGCTGAGATTCAGGAAAACATCCACCGTCTGGCCGCGCTCTATCTGGCGATCGGCATTGACCCAAAACGGTCCATTCTGTTTATTCAGTCCGAAGTGCCCTGCCATGCACAGCTCGGCTGGATTATGCAATGCATCAGCACCATGGGAGAACTGGAGCGCATGACACAGTTCAAAGACAAGTCCAAGGGCAAGCAAGCTATTCCTGCCGGATTGCTGACCTATCCGCCGCTGATGGCTGCCGATATTCTGTTGTATCAAACCGAACTTGTGCCGGTCGGCGCTGATCAGAAACAGCACATGGAACTGACGCGCGACCTTGCCGAACGCTTTAACAAAAAATACGGGGAAACGTTCACTCTGCCCGACGCTTATATTCCGCCGGTCGGTGCGCGCATTATGTCGCTCGCCGAACCGACAAAGAAAATGAGCAAGTCTGATGCCAATCGCAAGGCCACGATCTTTACACTCGATCCGGAAGAGGCCATCATCAAGAAAATTAAAAGTGCGACAACCGATGCTGAAAATGACATTCGTTATGACCGCGAGCAAAAACCCGGCATTTCCAATCTGCTGGACATCTACTCACTTTGCTCCGGCCGCTCAATTAATGAATTGAGCGCCGCCTATGCGTCCAAAGGATACGGCGAATTCAAGACCGACGTTGCCGAAGCCGTTGCCTGCACACTGCGACCGATTCGTGAACGCTTTAATGAATTGTATGGTTCGCCCGAACTCGATCGAGTTCTTGATGAAGGGGCAGAGAAAGCCGAAGCCATAGCCCGCAAGACGCTCAAAGATGCCGAACGTGCGCTCGGCATCGGGCGCGCCAACCGCTGAAGAAAGACAAACGGCACGCTGATATGAAACAGGCGGCTGAGGCGTTCGTTAAAAAATAGCTTGACATTGTAAAAAATTGACTCTGCCAAGTCCTTTGGGGCGACGGCTGAGTCTTAGCTTTTATAGGCTTGGTGCCGCTGAAATTTATATACGTGCTCAACGTCTTAAAAAAGCGTGAAACGCATTCAAGCAAACAGCTACAGGCACAGACTGATTCGTGTATCTCCCTTCTCAAGTGGCGCTGCGCCGTCGCCGGCCGCAGCCGATCAATGCGGCCCTCCGGCTCTAGTCGTTGTCTTGCTTGACTGCTGTTGAATCAAGACGCCGCACACTCATCCGGCCACCTGCCGCTTGAGAAACCTTAAAGCTCGGGTATGACGCACGTCACATATTATACTAATCCCCCGGAGTTGGATGAGCGCATTCCACTCCGGGGGATTGTTATATCTGCCGATTTCGCAGCTCTCGGCACATCAACACAATTTAAAGGAACTTAGTGCGCCGGTCGTTTTTTAAAAGCTTGCCGCTGCAGGTCCGCCTGCGTTATCGCTTCATGCGAACAGCGTCTGGCTCCACCCGCTGGCTTGAACTCAAGCGGACGTGAGCCGGCTTTTTGCCGTTCTCCGAAAGGTCAGGCTGCATCTCGCCTCGTCTCTTAATCACTCATGTTTAGTCAAAGCCGCTGCTCACTGCACTTTTGACGGATGCTCGGCTTCCCACAGCTGTTCAAAATAAGGCTGGCCCTTAATGAGCCGTTCGCACACGTCGGCGTGCCGCGCTGACCAGCCGTTGACTATGTCCCCCGCAATGGCTTGCCAAGCGGCTTCAGAACTGAGACGGCGGCTCTCCTCATACCGTGTCGGAAACCATTCCGTATACCAATACCGCAACTCTTCCACGCTGCCATGGGCATGCAGCTGATCAAGCGCCATGAACAGCAGCTGTTTCATCTGCCGCTCCCGCCGGGTTAAGCCGACCATCAGCCTCGGATCCGGCGACAGCAAGTGATAGGCCTTCCGGGCCGGTGCCGGATCCGGATAATCGGTACACTTTGCCTGCCCGGCTGCTGCGAGCGCCGCCTCTTCCTGGCGGGGAACCAGCCGGCTTTTGCGCACGGGCACACGGTAACCGAGTGTGTCAACCGCCAGAGCGCTCTGTCCGTCTGTCGCAATAAAACAATACTCGATGATCTGCCGCTGATTATTTTTACAAATCACCGATCGGTTGCGCACATCTTTCAACAGCTGCTCGGGCAGTTCTTTAAGATTGTTTTCAATGTAGTCAAACAGCTGCGAACTGATTTTGACGAGCGGCACTTGATCAAGCAGTTCAATCAGATCATGTTTGCGCCACTCCGGAAAAGAGCAGACATTGTAGCCGTTCTCCTCGCCTTCAAACCAATTGACCCACACGTCGCTCATGACTTCCATCGCTCGCCGCCCCCTCTTTTATCTTGCTCACATTATGGTCAGCAAGCCTGATAATTATTCCAAAAAGTGGGGGAATTGACGATGTTTTCATTCACGCCGGTTCGATGAATTTCAGCGGCAAGCCGAAAATCATTTGGCAGAAGCGATCATCGGTTTCACTCAACGTGTGCCTGCGAAGCGGCCCCGCTTTTAAGCCAGCAAACGCTCGCTCGCGCAGCTGTATCCTCGTCTTTATCACCGCGTCCGGGGAGACAGACGGGGATTGTTTGCTCGGAGGGCATCCTCTTCGCTGTCTTCATCGCCAGCTCCAAACTATGCGCGCTCTCAAGCGCCGGCAAGATGCCGTCGAATGCAGACAGTTGCACTAAATCAACGGACAAGAGGGGTTGAATAAGTGCTTCTGCATGGCAAAGATAATCATTTTCACATGATTCGAGTAACGCGTATTTATCAGGATAATGTGGATAAAATGTCGTTCGATTGATGTCTGCTGACGTGGCGATGTCGTGAACGGTGAGCCTCTCAAAGCCTTTCTCGCCCGGCAGTTGAATAAAAGCTTGGCGAATGTCTTTCTCTGTCTTCTGAAACCGGCACCGGCATTCAGCAAAATCGCGTCAAGCGCTTCAGGATGCGCCGTATTTTCTGAGAAGATCGATTCGATGAGTGCGGCGCTCTCGGCGGAATTTGCCACCTGAACAGCCTTAAGCGACCCTCTGTGCAGGCCGGCATCTTCAGGCGTCAGCGTCGTGGCGGTCTTTTTTTCATTTTCAAGTAAGAAAGTGATGAAAGCGTCCGGCGATCGTCAGTTCATCCATGCCGTCGTCTCCGGTCAACTCGTCGGCGCTTTCTCCGCGCAGGCTGAGCATGGCGAGAAAGGCGGTGATTTGGCTTTCACCGGCTTTGCCCTCCATGATTTCATCCATTGCCGCAGCGGCTTTGGTTTCTGATAATGTCTGATGATTGGCAGGACAAGCTAATGTGTCTTGAAACATGCTGATCACTGCTCATTTTTTGAGGAATGAGCTTGAAGTTAAGCGAGGCGTGCAAGGAAAATTAGAGGTACATTCATCCTGCACAATAGTTCGCATACAAAAAAACCGCAGGAGACTCTGCGGGTTATGTTTGGCCAGATCCTCCGCTCATCTCAACTCTGCTCATCCTCACTCTACTGTGCCGACCGCGCCCTCCGGCGCCGTCCGGCATGCCGAATTGCTTCGGCGCATTCTCATCGTAATGATTCGCAGCGCGGCTGTCAATTGCTTTTATTGGAATTTTGTGACATCAATTTAATGCTTCATATCTTTTTGCCGAATCAATAGCAGCGAACAAAGCGCACCGATGAAAAGAATGATTGAAGCGATGTGAATGACGGTAACGGTGCCGTTCATGAACGCCTCGCGGCCGATCTGCCGCAAGCTGCCGAACAGCGGATTGTGCTGAAAACTCGATGACGCGTCTTTAAAGCCGCTGCTGCCGGCGAGCGGGCCGGCCTTGACCAGTCCGTCGCTGATCTTCTGTTTCATCGCAGCTGTCAAATAAGGCGCGTTCAACGCGGTTATTTTATCGTCAAGCACAGCGGCGTAACGATTGGAGAGCACAGCGCCGAAGATCGCCGTACCGAAAGCGATGCCCATCTGGCGCAGCACGCCATTTGCACCCGACGCCATGCCGCTGCGTTGGCGCGCGACTGTGCCGACCGCCAGATTCGAAATCGGCGGATTGACGATTCCGTTGCCGAATCCGGCGATCATCAGCCCCGGTACAAGAATGACCCAGTCCGCCGCCTTATCGCTTGCCGAGACGCCCCCCATCATCCAGACACCGGCGCCAAGGAAGAGCAGACCGGCGACCGCCAGCCATTTTGGCTGCACTTTGGCCATTAACGCACCGGCGACCGGTCCGAGCATCAGCGACAGGACGCAGAACGGCAATAGGCGCAAACCGGCGTCAAACGCGTCATAGCCAAGGATATTCTGAAAATAGAGTGAGATATAGAGAAACAGGGCGTACATGCCGGCGCTGAGACAGAAGCCGGCCACACCGGCACCGGTAAAGCTCGGCACTTTGAACAAACGCGGGTCGATCATCGGATTCTTGATTCGCGATTCACCAATGATAAAGACAATTAGTGAAACAGCGGCAATTGCGCCGAGCCAAATAATCGTTGGTGACGTCCAGCCCATGCCGGATTCATTGACACGGATCAGGCCATAGATCGTGCAGAACATGAATGCCGTGAACGTGATTAATCCGAATACGTCGATCTTGCCTGCGGCGCTCTCGTCGCGTGATTGCGGGATCGCCCACAGCGAGATGGCGATGCCGAGCAGGCCAACCGGCACATTCAAGTAGAAAATCGATTGCCAGTTCAGCGCATCGACGAGAAACCCGCCGATAAGCGGGCCGATCGCGGTCGCCAGCCCACTGACGCCGCCCCAGATGCCGATCGCGATGCCGCGTTGTTTGCCGACAAAGGATGTTGAAATGATGGCCAGAGACAGCGGCATCATTGCCGAACCGCCGAGCCCTTGAACGCCGCGAAAAATATTCAGCGTCTGGCTATGCGACCACCCGAATAGGGTGAAATAGCTGGACAATCCGCAAAACAGCGAACCGATCGTAAAAATGCCAAGACCGATTATAAATAGCGTCTTGCGCCCGTATATATCACCGAGCCGCGAAGCGGTGACGAGCGCCACGGCGAAGACGAGGGTGTAAGCGCTGATTACCCATTCAATACTGGCGAAGCTGGCGTTCAAATCGTGCTGGATGACGGGCAGCGCGACATTGACGATGGTGACGTCAAGCAGCGACATGAACAGACCGAAGCAGACGGCGGTAAGCACCCACCAGCGATGCTTCGCCTGCGTTTGTTTGTTGATTTGGGTGTTTGATTGAACCATGAATTAGTGTCCTCCTGTGTTAGTCAGCGTCTGCACTTTCTGCGCCAACCACTCTTGTGCCAATTTTAATTTTTGCAAGCGCAGGAGAGCTAATTGTTCAATTTGCACTTTTTCCTGCGCGGGGATTTCGGATTTCAATTTGACTTCCTGAAGATTATCGCTGATGAAGTCTTCGATAAATTTCAAATGCATGTGATAGTCGCTGATAATTTCACGTTGAAGCGGCGTGCCAATTTGGTCAAAATTGACGAATTTCAGACGCGCATGTAACTCGTACTCCGGATGATTGCCGATCGGCCTGGCCATCAGCTGAAAGAACCGCTCTTTGCCGCCGGCAGTCATCGCGTAAGATTTGCGCGGATGGCCGCTCGCCTGCTGCTGAGCGGCGGGCTCGATCCATCCCTGCTGCTCCATCTTGTGAATCAGCGGATAGAGCATACCCCAGCTGATCGAGCGCATCGGGCCAATGATTTTATTCAATGTGGAAAACAAAAGATAGCCATGTTGCGGTCCATCCATTAGCTCTCCTAAGATAAAAAGCTGATAAATTTCATTCACGGATCATCCTCCCTCCTTTTATATCATAATAATATATCTTATAGATATAAAAAACAATGAATTTTTAGAACGACTTAGCCATATGTCGCAGCTTTAAAGCAACACTGTCCGGCTGCCCACCTTCCGCGCGCCCCACACTTGCCTTGAGTCGGCGGACCGCATGCGGCTGAAACGTTCAAGTGACGGACGCGCCTTCGTTGAACCGAACATGCCGCCCAACCGCCGTTCTTTTATAAAGCCGTTTCAAGACAGCGACGAGAGCACTCCATAAGGCCAGCGCGCATTGAACGTATCGATCAGCAAAAGAGCCTCCCGCCCGTTTCACAGGAAGCTCTCATGTGCCTCGTCTTTGCATGCCGCGCCCGGTCTTATCGGCTCACCGCTCCGCTTCACGCACTGTCCAGCGGATCGGTGCAACCTCTTCAGCGGCCAGTGCAGCCTTGGCTTCGCGTGCCACTTCAGCGACATCGATCCCTTGCTGCATAGCTGCAAAGACGCAGCCGCAGTAACACTGCCGGTAAATGGCATAGGTGCCGCACATCTCCACCGATCGCGCATACCCGCCGCGCTTTTTAAAGTCCGAGGGAAGATAAGGAACGTTCGTCGTCTTCTGAATTTGCAAGCCGATGGCATTGATCACTTGACTGTCTTTATGGGGGCTGATTGTCAGTGCACTGCCGAAGTAATCAAGTCCAAGTTCTTTTGCCTTTTCGGCTGTCAGCCCAAGTCGCATGTCAAAGCAGACACTGCAGCGCTTGCCCTTTTCCGGTTCGCCCTCAAGCCCTTTTGTCCGCTTAAAATAATCAAGCGGCCGGTAAGGCGCGGAAAGAAACTGCACCTTGCTGCCGGTTGTCTTATTAAAATGATTGATAAACTGTTCCTGTACGTGTTTGCGGCGCTCATATTCAGCACGGGGATGAATGTTCGAATTCGTGTAATAAACGGTTATGTCGGCAAAAGCTGACAAGAACTCAAGCATATATGTGCTGCACGGCGCGCAGCAACTATGCAGCAATAAGCAGGGGCGCACCCGCTCGCGCTGCCACGCCGCAATCATCTTCAGAAGCACTTGATCATAGTTCACGCGCTGCCCAGGTGCCATTTTTTTCAGTATATCTGCCGCTTGAATCACTGCCGCCCGCCTACCTTTTCAAAGCTTCAACACACTGATTGTAGCAGGCACACCCAGATGCGGCAAATACATTTACACGACATACAGAATCAGCGTCACAAATAACAGCCAAAAAGGCAGGCAAAGAACGAGTGCCCACATCACGCCGCGAAAAAAATTATCCTCCATGCACGTTCACCTCGCAGAATGGCGGTTAGAAACATTGCACGCCGCTGAATTCTTTGGAACAGAGGCCGGGTCTTCGTTTCCTCTAGCCCTGATTCCACTGAAATTTATACACTGTTCCATCGTACAAGAAAAGAGTCATTCGCCATTGTTCCCGATTTCGCATGCAATGATGCACGGATGCGCCTGAGACGGCGTGCTGCGCCGGCTCTACGGCTGGGGACCGTTCTTAGCCCGCCTTACCTGTTCTTATCGGCCGTCTCCTCCTGCTTCTCGGCACGATCTGCGGATCACATGTTGCTGTAACAGCGGCCTCAAACCGCTTTTGCCTTTGCGAGTCCCCGTTTTCCAAACGCGGTCTTTCGGATCATTGCGATAAAACAGGCGTTTTCCACCGTCGATCTACCCGCTCTCTGCGACTATCCGGACATATGATAAAGTATCAGGCAGGCAATCAGGACTGCCTGATCAACCGCCAAAAGAGTGCCCTCCTCATCACTCCTTCTGCCGCCGCCAAGCGGCAACGAACGTGCAAAGATCCCCGCCTGTCAGCTTCGACAGGCGAGGATCTTTATTTTTAGTATCGCTTACCACTGTTGCCTCAGCTGCAAACTGTGCAAGAATTCAGCGGCTCATCAAGCAGGCAGGCAATTGTTTTAATCGGCTGAGTGAATCAAAGATCCGCGCTCTCGTCTACACAGACGGGACAGCAAGACTGCGCGAGCGGCAATACATCCTCAGCGCGGAAAAACGCTGGAAAACTCAGGCACTCGCTCGTGTTTGCCATTATAAAACTGAAAAGCAAGAAAATCTTCTGTTTCCTCAAGTACGACGTAAGTGCCTTCACGATAATTTCGCGGTTGACTTAAACTGCCCGGATTGACAATAAAGCGTCCGGCTTCATAGCGCACGCCCGCACAATGCGTGTGTCCGTGACAGACAATCTGAGCATTGACAGCTGCGGCACGCGTCAGCAGTCGCTGCGGTGAAGCCTTCACATTCTGCAGATGACCGTGTACAATCAGGGCACTCAAATGGTCAAGACGCACGATCTGCTCTTCCGGATAGCTGCCCGGACGGTCACAGTTGCCTTCCACAGCTATAAAATCAGCTATCGCATCCTCATCCGGCGCCAGTTCTGAATCTCCGCAGTGAATCATGGCCGCCACCTCACCTCTGTAACGGGCTTTCAGTTCGGTCAATTCATCCGTCAGGCCGTGCGTATCGCTCACAATCAGTACCTTCACCGTGCATCTGCCCCCATCCACTGGCTCCACCGGCTGCGAAGTGCGAAAAGCGCTTTGGCCCGGTGACTGATGACATTTTTCACTTCACTGCCGAGCTCGGCAAATGTTTTACCGTATTCAGGAATTAAAAACACAGAGTCATAACCGAAACCGCCGTTACCACGGCGCTCGTATATAATCTGGCCGTCGCAGCGCCCTTCAACAAAGTGCGTCAGCTGGTTTGGACAGCTGAGCGCCAATGTGCAGACAAAGTGGGCGCGGCGGTCTTCATCTCCCGTCTCGGCAAGCTTGGACAGCAGTTTGTCAATGTTGCGCTCGCTGTTCTTATCTTGGCCTGCATAACGCGCGGAGTAAATGCCCGGCTCCCCACCGAGCGCATCGACGAGAAGGCCGGAATCATCGGCAAGTGTCGGCAGACCCGTTTCCCGTGCCAATGCTTCGGCCTTTAAAGCCGCGTTCTCACGAAAGTTCGCCCCTGTCTCCTCTACCTCGATTGTCGCAGCAACAGCCTTCGGCGTGACAACCGTTACGTCCATATCCGCAAAAAGTTGGCGAATTTCCGCGATCTTTCCTGCGTTGCTTGAAGCAAAAAGAAGGTGTATACCCATCGCTTTTCTCCCTTTCAACCGCTTGCTTAAGTCATCAAGTCCCCTGCCCGTCAATCCATCGTGCTTCAAAGCGTCGTACCCAGCACATGCTGCTGCGCGGCAATTAATTCATGAATGCCTGCTCGTGCAAGCATAGTCAGCTCGTCCAGACAAGAAGCACTGAACGGTGCCTGTTCGCCGGTGCCTTGAATTTCGACAAACTCGTCACTGCTGTTCATCACAATATTCATATCGACAGCCGTCGTCGAGTCCTCAGCATAACAAAGATCAAGAATGGTCCCATATTGCGGATGCACGCCGACTGATGTCGCTGCAAGAAACGCTGTGACCGGCATGTCTGCCATGACGCCGCGCGCCACTGCCCGCCGACACGCCAGTACCGTTGCGACGAAAGCCCCCGTAATGGCGGCCGTTCGTGTACCGCCGTCTGCCTGAATGACATCGCAGTCAACCCACAATGTCCGCTCACCGACCTTGTCAAGAGCAACAACCGAACGCAGCGCGCGGCCGATTAACCGCTGAATCTCCATCGTCCGCCCGTTCAGGTGCCCGCGAGCAGCTTCACGTGACGTGCGTACCGGCGTCGCCCGGGGCAGCATCGCATACTCTGCGGTGATCCATCCTTTTTTCTGTCCGCGAATGAATCCGGGTACACGCTCTTCTATTGTCACATTGCATATCACTTTTGTCTGGCCGACAGTGATCAGCACAGATCCTTCCGGGTGAATAATGTAATCCGGCACGATTTCAACTTTCCGGAGCTCGTCTGCCGCTCTTCCATCTGCACGCATCACGCCGTTCATGCCTCCTCCGCGCTTGCGCATTCAAACTTTTTTCCGCAAGATCCATCCCCCAAAAACTTGCCCATGCATCAAGGTGCGCCGCCGCCAGTCAAGCGTCGCTTTTTAGGGATGCGGCAGCCCAATGCTTTTCTGTTTTTCCGACGCGGCTGATCTCGGAAGAGCCGCCGCTCTCAGCCGGGCAGCGGCGGCAACACGCGCGGCATGGCTTCCGAAGACAGCTCAGCGTTGTGCAAGGGCCGCAAGGAACGCTGCCCACAAGACGCCGCGGCGTCTCAGTCTTTATTATTGACTCACCTTGGGCGCGTGCCGGCGGAGCTGTACATAACCATCCAGCTCGTTAGAAGAACTTGGCCTGCCAAGTCCTCAGACAGCCGAGCCTTAGCTTTTTCTTAGCCTTGGTCCCGCTGACATCTATATCCCTTCTTAACGTATGAAAAAGGAGGCGCCAGCGCCTCCTTTACTATATCATATTTCCGGCTGCCAATTATAAACCGGTGACGCCCATCGTCGTGCGACTGACCGGGCCGGAAATGGTCTTTCCTGATTCAAGGGTTAGTGTCGCCGAACGGCCCACCTTGACAGCAATCTTGTCAATGCCGTGCTGCCCGGTCAGCGTCAGCACCAGTGCGCGCAGTGCCTCGTCACTCACCGTTCCAGCTGACGCATCTTCATAGAACGCTTTATTGAAATGAAGATAGACAACACCATCTTTGACTGTCGGACGATCGATAAGCGCGGCGCCGGCACTAATCGGAGAGATGAAGTCGCTGCCGGCCGGTTCATGAATGAGCGTATTTACGGCTGTCATGATGTCGCTTTTCTGCCCTTGAACGCGTACCGTAACCGGCACTTCATAAGACTTGCCCTTATCGACATAGAGATAATAGACAGTCAGCGGCTCACTGACGGCCGCGTCGGCAACATCGGCAAACGACTGATTAATTCCCATGCCGCGCGTCAGTCCGGTACCGATCATTTCTCCCGTCTTCGGCCATTCGCTCAGCGTCTTTCCGCCGGCACGCAAAGTGACCGACTTGACCGCACGAAATTGTGTGGCCGTCCACACAATTGACTGAATCGCCACATCCGGTGCGCTCGCTGTCAGTAAGTCTTTTGAACAATTAACAGTCAGAGCGCCATCTGCGTCAATGGCGGCACTTTCAATCTCAGTTCCTGCCGGCAACGTAGCCTGAAAGCCGTTCGGCAACACATCGGAAACAGGTCCGTCAGCGACAAGATAGCTCAGCACTTGCTTGACCGGCGAACGACTCTCCGGCAGCGCGACCGTTCGCGGAACAAGCAGCCCTAAGGCATTGGCAAGAAAGAGCTGCCGCTCAACAAATTGGGTAGCCTTCGTTTTATGGCTCAGTGCCTCCTGACTTTTCACGTAATTGACAGTCGACGGCTGACTCGCCGCCGCACCGCACGCGGACAGAGCGATGAGTAGAAGGCTAAGCAGCGCCGCCAGCAGCGCCGCGCGAACAAGACGAAACATCAGGCAGTACCTCCTCTGACAAATGAGTTTGTACTTTTATGTATACAGGCGTGTCGTGAATTTAGAACGTTAATGCGGCCTACAGCCAATATGATATAACCTTCATCCGCGCAGCCGGGCACTTGAGAAGTCGCGTGCACTCACCATTGACAGTCCGTGCTAAAGCAATTAATATCAAATTAATCATATATGAAAGGTGTTATTTTAATGCCGGACATGTCTCCCTTTATTCCGCGCCCGCTCGTTCGAACCAATCAATCGGTGATCGTTATCGCCGCAGCATCTTCGCTCGCCAGCGGTCAGTATTGGATTCTGCTCATTCCGCTTGCATCTGCACTGTCAGGCCTTATCTTTCATTTTAATCCGATCTTTAAAATAGCCGGAGCGTTCCTGCGGAAGCCGCTCACCGCCTATGCGCGTGAAGATCCGGCACAGCAACGCTTTAATCAGACGATTGCCGCCTCGCTGCTAGTGATCGCTTTTGCAGCATTCCTGCTTCACTGGCAAGTCATCGCCGTCATCGCCACCGGGCTTGTCGGCCTAGCCGCCCTGATCGCCATTCTCGGTTTCTGCATCGGCTGCTATATTCACTACCGGTTTAAACGCCGCCTCTTGTTGAAGTTGCATCGGCATAAGCGACATCTGCGCCGCAACAGAAGACGCCGAGAGGCTCTTCTCATGCTTTGCAAATAAAGGCTGACCGCCGGCTTTCCATACCCGTCAGCGGTGGCCACACTCATTCGAATGGCCGCAACCGGCACATGTCGGTTGCGGCCATTCGGATGACACAAGGGAAGACTATTCAGCGACCATTCGCGTCGCACGCGATTGAATCAACAGCAAAGATGCGGCGGCTGGGGGATGATCGAAGCCGCTGCCTTTTGTCGCTCCGCTCCAACCGGTGACTAATCATCGGTTTATTTGCGCGGCAGCCGGTTCTGCTGCATGGCCTTCAGCTGTTGCTCGGTCAGAATCTGTGCGTGCGCGGGCAGATGGAATACATATTGTGTGGCTAATTTCACTTTGTTCTGTCCGCTGAATGGAAACAGCAGACGGTAGAAGCGATTTTCAAACGTGCGTTGCTTTGTTTTAATTTCCACATACGGAGCGAAGTCGGTGCTCTCAAATCGACTGGTCGAACCCAGCAGCGTAGGGTTAAGCTTTGCCTTTCCCGAAGAGGCGACATTATAAAGATATAGGGTGTCTCGCCCAACCGACTTGCGCAGCATCAGAAAAGGCATTGCGGCCTGTGACGCCCGCGAAGCGGAAGGCTGAATCAGTGAATATAGACTTTTCTTTTGCACAGCTACCTGTGACTTCATACCATAATAACTGTATTCATTCATAATCGTCAGCGCTTCGCTGCCGAGAAAAATGAACAGTGTTGCGACAATCAGCAGCACATTCAGCACTCGGTGACGGGAGAAGAAGGGCATTCCGCTTGACAAAATAAAGCCGACAAACAGAGCAACGGCAATAATCAGACTGACTAAGATCACAGGCTCACTCCCGATCCTTTTCAAGCCCCGGCAGCGCCGTGGCCGATTTTATTTCAGCAGACTGCTCGGATTTACCCTTCAGGAAGAACGTCAGCAGCAAGGTAACAAGGCAAAAGCCGACCGCCACCAGAAAGGCCGTATTCATACCGTTCAGTGTTGCGGCAATAGCCTTCGTCCCATATTGGCTCGGATCAAGGCGAAGCAAACTTTTTTGGGGCATACTGTGCTTCGTGACATTTGTCAGCACACTGACGAGAATCGCCGTACCGATTGAGCCGGCGACTGTACGAATTGTATTATTAACAGCTGTACCGTGACTCATCAGTTGATCGCTCAGCGCATTCATACCTGCTGTTGTCACCGGCATCATGGCCATAGAGATGCCGAGAAAACGAATGGCATAGACAACCACAATCGTAACGATACTTGTCTGTTGATTGAGAAACATGAAGGGAACTGTACCGGCAGTCAGCACGAAGATGCCGGTAATCGCCAGCTTACGCGCACCGATCCGGTCAAAGATGCTGCCGGTCACCGGGCTCATCAGCCCCATGACGACAGCACCCGGAAGCAGCATCAATCCTGAAGACAGCGCGGTTTCGCCATGAATGTTCTGAATGTAGATCGGCAGCACAATCTCAGCACCGAGCATTGCCATGGTGACCGCACTGCTGATGGCCACTGACAGCGTAAAGACCGGCGAGCGGAACACGTTCATCTCAAGCATCGGCTCTTTCATTTTTAATTGCCGCCAGACGAAGAGCACAACAAAGAGAAGACCGACTGCAAGCCATCCCACCACTTCTGTACTTGACCAGCCGTGATCGCCGACTTCACTGAATCCGTAAAGCAGGCCGCCGAAGCCGACTGTCGACAGAACAATTGAAAGAAAGTCAATGCGCGGATACGTCAGCGGTACGACTTTCTTCATTGCCGCAAAGGCCAGGATGAGAACAATGACGGTAATCGGGATAATCATATAAAACAACACACGCCAGCTGTAGCTGTCAACGATCCAGCCCGACAGCGTCGGTCCGATAGCCGGAGCAAAGGCAATAACCAGTCCGGCCATGCCCATGGCCATGCCGCGCTTCTCCCGCGGAAAAATCAAAAGAAAAATCGTTTGCATCAGCGGCATCATAATGCCCGCTCCGGCTGCCTGAATAATGCGGCCGGTGAGCAAATAGGCAAAATTTGGCGCAATAGCAGCAACGACCGTGCCGACAAGAAACAGGGACATCGCCCCAATGTAGAGTTTGCGCGAATCAATTTTATTGATCAAAAGAGCGGTGACCGGAATCATAATGCCGTTCGTCAGCAGAAAGGCCGTCGTCAACCACTGACCGGTCGCGGCCGTAATATGAAAATCTTTCATAATATCAGGCAATGCCGTCGCCAGCAGCGTTTGATTTAAAATGGTACAGAATGCGCCGACGAGCAGCACAACCATCAAAAACGGACGGCTATATGGCTTGCCGTCAATATCCGTTACTTGTAAGGTGTTCATTCACCGATCTCCTTAGAAAAAATTTTTCTTACCCACTGGCTCATCAGGGCAAACAACGGTTGGCCGGATGCCTTGCACCCTTCCTCAGCATCTGCATCTTACCGCCGCAGCCGTGACATGCAGGCCCGCGCGGCGATCACACGGTCAAACGCATCGCCAAAGTGGGCGACTCTCGCAGACTCGATCTCCGGTTACCCATGTTGCCATGACTGATGTTATGCCTTTAGTGTGAACAGAAAATGAATAGTTATCAGACAAACAAAACCCGCTATGAAAGTAAATGGCGCGCGCGGCGACCGTGTAACAATATTAGAAAAACTTGGCGCTGCCAAGTCCCTTGGACGACGGCTGAGCCTTAGTTTTTCTTATACTTAGTCCCGCTAAAATCTATAGACTTTCTTAACGTATTAGAAAAACTTGGCGCTGCCAAGTCCCTTGGACGACGGCTGAGCCTTAGCTTTTCTTAATACTTAGTCTCGCTGAAAGCTATACTATAGACTTTCTTAACGTATGAAAAAGGCTGCTCTGTGGTCTTTTTCGCAAAAAAACAGGGGATTCTTTAAACGAACGTCCTGCTTTTAACTGACGCTTCACTCTGTCTGAACGGCCGGCCACACGCACCGGCAACAGAGCCCTCTTGTATTTCTCGCTAATAAAGTCTTGAATTGTTTTTGAATGCAGCACACTGGCGAGTGCCTTAATCGCCCGGCGGTTCCGGCCCCCTTTACAAGCGGCAATGATATTGGCGTATGGCGAATCGCCGCCCGCAAGCATCAGTGCATCTTTTTTTAGGATTAAGACCGACTTCCACTGCTCGTTCGTGTTGACGGCAAACCAATCAGCTGTTTGGTGTTCATGCGCTTTCGGCAGAATGTCCGGATCAATTGGCCTCAGAAACTGCAGATGCTCTAGCTTGTCAAAGTCGGTCTATGTGCCGCCCTTCTCATCCGGTGTAGCCGCCACGCTGCCGACCGACTTGAAGTTTTTTGATTAGAGACTGTAAAATGAAGTGCAGCACCCGGAGAAAGACAAAAACCCAATGGATTCCAGTACAATGGAGACAGCACACAACCCAAAATAGAAGAATCATTCATGAGGTACGCTCATTTTACCACAAAACAATGCATACAGATACAGACGCTTAGGAACAAAGAACAATCTGACGCTCGCATGGCCCGCCCATTCGCCGGTGCGTTCCCTGTGAAGTTTATTTATTGCAAGTACTGCGCACGCAACTGGTTGATTTGATCGGCCGTCAATCCGACTCTACTCTCCAAAAAGTGAAGGGTAGACCCATATTGGCTGTCGATGATATCGAACACGTCATCGGCCCAGTTTTTCTGAACGACCGTTTTTCCATAATACCTATTGCTGAGCAAGTAGTCTTGAATAACCGTGGCCTTGCTGAGGCCAAGAGCTCTCAGCAAAAGCATCGCCGCCACACCGGTACGATCCTTTCCGGCCGTGCAGTGAAAGAGGAGAGCGCCTTGCCGGTGCTTTAAAACGAGAGTGAAAAATTGTTTTAATGCAGAAATCGAATAATCATCGGTAACCATATCAGCATATTCTTCTTTCATATCCCCTAATTTTTCCTTCTCGGAGAGAAGCGGAAGACTCGTTTCAATCACGCCGCTAATTGCAGGATCTGGATGTTCAGCGGCCTCTTTACTTGTCCGCAAGTCAATAATTTGCGTGAGGTGATATTGATTCTTAAGTATACTGAGATCCGCCGCTGTCGCACGCTGCAGTCTTGCCGAACGGAGCAGTACGCCCATTTTAACACTTTTTCCACTGCTCGCCATATACCCGCCTAAATTCCGAGCATTATTGACACCTGTCAAACCAATTGAATGCGGTAATGATATTGCTGTGCTTCCGCTTGCGGCAAGGGCGTCGGCGCCGGGAGCGAGCATGCATAATAACAATAACAGTGCGATTGCAAACCGCTTTTTCATCATTCATCCTCCCGAGCATCTGCAGAGATAAGGGTTACTTTTTTGAAGTATATCGTCCCTTTTACAAACGGTTCATCATCTTGATGCAAATGGTGGCCCTACATGACACATGCCTGCTCACAGCCCATCGCTATGTGATGCACCAACTGCCTGTCGCCTGCTGCCAACACGCTTATTCAGTGATCGGCGAAAGCCCGCCGGTCAGCATCGATTTTATTATCACCTTTTTCTGCTGATCAAGCCCTCTTTTCTCCGCCTGCATCCTGTGATTGAAGCGAAGAACAGCGAATGTAACGCAACATATACGGCACCTTTGCGTATTGATTTGAATCTATTTCATACATTCTGTATTTAGAAAAACTTGGCGCTGCCAAGTCGCTTGGGACGACGGCTGAACCTTCGCTTTTCTTATTACTTAATCCGCTGACATCTTTATACTTTCTCAACATGCAAAAAAATCTCTGGTACGCAAAGATTGCCTGCGTATCAGAGATTAGTGATAACAATGCGCGCTGAACTTAGCCGTGCTTGACGCTCGTCAGCGAATGCAGCCGTAAACCGTTCTGCTCAAAGCCGCGCGTCTCGCGGACGATGTAGAGCGGCCGATCTTTCGTTTCGTCATAGATGCGGCCGATGTATTCACCGAGCATGCCGAGCACGAACAATGTGAATCCGCTGAACAGCAACTGAATGACGATGAGCGATGTCCAGCCCGGAACCGTATTGCTCGTGAACAGCTTCAGTGCGAGTGCAATGATCATGTAGATAAAACCGGCGCAAGAGAGCAATGCTCCCGCATAAGTCGCCAGCTTCAACGGCTTATAAGAGAAGGATGTCAGGCCGTCAACAGAGAGCTTCAGCATCTTCTTCAGCGGATACTTCGATTCACCGGCGCTGCGCTGGTCGCGGACGTACTCAATGGCCGTCTGGTTAAAACCGACCCAGCTGACAAGGCCGCGAACAAAGCGGTTCTTTTCCGGGATCTTCTTTAATTCTGCGCACACACGGGCGTCCATCAAGCGAAAGTCACCGGTATCAAGCGGAATGTCAATCTCCGTCGATGCACGCAGAAGACGGTAAAAGACGGCAGCCGTCCACTTTTTGAAGCGGCTCTCCCCTTTGCGCACCGTTCGTTGACCATACACGACGTCATACCCGTCTTCCCACTTTTCAATCATCTGCGGAATCAGTTCCGGCGGGTCTTGAAGGTCGGCATCAATAACGATAACCGCACGGCCGACGGCGTAATCAATGCCCGCCGTGATGGCAATCTGGTGACCGAAGTTGCGGGAGAAATCAATTAAGCGAACAGCCGAGTCATTGTCAGCAATGTCACCGAGAATTTCCTGCGTGCGATCACGGCTGCCGTCGTTGACAAAGATCAGTTCATATGACTCCCCCTGTTTATCCATCACTCGCTTCAACCGGCGGTACGATTCAGCAATCAGCAGTTCTTCATTATAGACGGGAACGACGACAGAGTAACCGGTCATGAACATTTCTCCTTTCATTTTCACCGTCATTGTTGATGGTAGACATACAGCGTACCGCTGCCCATGTTGCCAAAGCCGGACAAACGACTTGATGAAGATGACGTATCAGACCATTCACTCGCCGGAACGATGCCGCAGTTCTTTTTAATCCAGCTTGTGACACTTGAGGCAGCACTGCCCATACGATCCCCGGAAAGCAGAAAATATTTGACTTGCCCGTCCTTCACCATTTGCTCAAGCTTGCTGAGCGTCAGCGCCGGATCACTGCCGCCGAACCCGCCCATAGCCATGACGGCATAATTAGTTTTCATCATGATTGCATAAGCCGACTGAGCACTCGGCACGGCGAGTATGAATTTCTCTCCGTTGTAATGCTTGCGCAGATAGTTCAGCAGCTTCGTGTTGAGCTGCTCCCCGCCGCCTTGACGTGCACCGCCGCCGGCAAAACGGCGGGTGAATGAACCTTCAGATGCGCCCATTCCTGAAGGCGTTTCACCGCCCCCCGCTCCAAAACCAAAGGCCTTGCCACTACCGGACATGCCGCCGGCTCCAAAGCCCGTCTGGGTCGAGGACGGACCGGCAACCGGTGTCGATGCTCCGGACTGATTGAACACCGACGGTACAGTCCAATAGACTGCCGGAGCAAGCATCGCGGCAAGGCTTGTGCCGATGATTGCTTTTTTCATCCTTTCCTGCTCACTCGTGCGCCACAGCAGGCCAAAAGCCAGAGAAAGCACGGCAGCACAAATCAGCAAGAAGACCCACAGAGAATCGATGCTGTTTTGTGCAAAGATCAAGGCTTCAAACAGCAGTGTTGCCGCAAATGCCGCGGGCAGAAGAAAGCTCTCCCACGTTCGCCCGTCCTTTTTCAAGAATTCACGAATCATAAATGCGGAACCGATACCGACAAGCGCGCCGATCGGTGCAGCCATGATGCTCAAATAATACTGATGGAAGAATCCGGCCACACTGAAGAAAGCCATCTCCGGCAACAACCAGGCGAGCCAGAACAAAGTGAACGTATGCTGCTGGCTCAGCCGGCGGCGGCGAACGAAATCAGCAACGATCGCGACGATTCCAAACAGAACGAAGGGCAGCAGCCAGCTTGCCTGAGCGGACAACTGCTTTTGGAACAAGCGCAGCGGTCCGGCCGTACCGGTATTAAACATATTTCCGCCGGCGGCCCCGCCCAAACGGCCAGCATGCTCACCGGTCCGACCGGCGCTGTCAGCGCCGAATGAAGGATTCCCTTCCCGGTTAAAGCCGAACGAGCGTCCGCCTTCCCGGCTAAAACCTGACGGCGGAGTAAAACCGCTCCGGCTGCGGTCAGTAGTCATTTTCTCTGTTTTCCCGCTTTGCCGCTGCCCGGTCAACCGGGAAACACCATTGTAGCCGAAGGCCAGATTGAGTTCAGAATTTGTCGTGCTGCCCCCGACATACGGTCGGTCTTTAGCCGGCGTGGCATCGACGGCCAGCGACCAGGATAGGGAAACGGCAAGCAGAACGACCGTCGCCGCCGCTAGATGGATCACCTTCTTTTTCCAATTCGTCTTCACCGCAACGAGATAAAAAAGATAGATGGCCGGCACAATCATGTACGCTTCCAGCATCTTCGCATTGTAGCCGATGCCGACAAAGGCGACACTGATGAGCAGCCAGCGCAGCTTGCCGCTCGCTTCCGCTTTGAAGATCGCCCACGCCGCGAGAACGAGCGTCAGGATCATGACACCGTCCGTGTTGTTCGTCCGTGAAATCGCGACGAAGATCGGCGTGAATGCCATAGCCAGTCCGGCAATGAACGCCGCAACCGTGCCCGCTTTCTTCTTGACCATCCGGTAAACGAGCGCCGTCGAAACAACGGCGGCTACGGCGGACGGCAGCAGTACACTCACATTACTGAAGCCAAACAGTTTGGCACTCAGCACCTGCATCCAGAGCGAGACCGGTGGTTTGTCGACAGTGATGAAGCCGGCCGGATCAAAAGAAGCAAAAAAGAAATTGTGAAAATTTGTCATCATACTTTTGACTGCAACCGTATAAAATTCATTCGTACTTGCCGATGCCAGCAGGAAAAGATTTAAAAAAGCGGAAAGTAAAAGAATCGCTATAAAGTAAAAGTCCCAACGGATGTTGCGCAAACGTTTCATACGAGCGTGCCTCCTTCAGATTCAGCGTCTGTACGCTGCGGGAAAGCTTAACAATAAAGCTATTATGACCTGCTATTCTTAAAAATGGCTTAAGGATTGCATGTTTGAAAATTTTTTTGTACGTTTTAACATCGCTTGTTTTTTTTCTATCAACTCATCGCAGCCGCTGAACGGCGCCTCCGCGCCATAAATCAGCCGGCCTCGCGCGTATTCTTTGGGCGACGAGCCGCGCCAAGCACCCCGGCAAACAACCCGACATTCAGCAGCGCCGTACTGATAAGCGGCCACGAATAAGCAGCATTCTGCACATTGCTGAGCGAGTCATAATAGACAATGAAAATATTCATAAACGTCGTCAGGCTGAGTGCGCTCGCCAAAGCAAAGTACAAACGGTGCCTCGCGTAAAGAGCGGCCAATAGAGCGAGGGCAATGGCCGGGAACAAGTAGCGTTCATGCATGCCTGAAGAAAAGGTGAACACGCCGCTGATCTGCAGCAGAGCCGCTGACACGACCGTTTCTCGACCGCTTCTTCGCCAAACCATCCATAGCGACAACAGTGAGACGATGACAATCGCCGCGATACCCCATACCCGGTAGCTGAAAAGAAAAGGGGTAGCTGTGTCCGCCCGATAGTTGGCACCAAGCAGTCCCCAAACATTAAACGCATTGATTGAGGCAAACGGATACTCGCACGTCGTGCGCTGAAAGAGCTTGACGAGCCAGAGCGCGCCGCCCGACGCGTGAAACGAAAAGGGCAGCGCCGTGACGACAATGACAGCGATGAAAAGGATCGCCGAAGCGAGCATTGTGCGCATGCGCCGTTGTTTGAGCAAGGCGTAAGCCAGGATTGGCAAAAAGATCAATCCCTGCGGTTTCATCATGACAGACAGTGCAAAAACAGTGACCGCGCCGGCAACCTTTTTCTCAGCCAGCAGCCATACCGCCAGCACGACAAGCAAGGCAAACATCGAATCTACTTGACCCCAGAACGTCGAATCCAGCAGCACCGCCGGATTCAGTAAATAGAACAACCCAGCTACCGCACCGATGAATGGTTTTTTCAACCGCACACCGATGCGCTGCAACAGATAAGCGGTCAGACAGTCACAGATGATGGCCGGAAGCTTAAGCAGCCATGTGTAGCCGCCGCTCAGGCCGGGCAGCACCGCCAGTTTGCCGATGACAGCCAGCACATAGATATAGAGCGGCGGATAGTCGCTGTTTCCGCTCTCGTAGAACGTTGTCAATCCGGAGGCAGCCGAGTTTGCCCAGTTCTGGAACAATGTCAGGTCAAGATGCCCGGACAACCACGGAGCCATTGCCACCCGCAGGCAAAAACCGGCTGCAAGCACGCCAATAATAAGCCGACCGGATGGTGCCGAACTTTCCTTAACCGGATGCTTGCGGCGGCAGCGCAGAAACAACCACACCGCACATCCCGCAAAAAACAGCAGCGCGTAGACGGCGACGGCGATTTGCTGAGTGGACGCAGCAGCGGCAGCGCGGCTTGCTGACGGCCGAGAAATACCGGTCATCCGGCTGCCGGGCTGAGGAGCAGCTGCCCCATTTTCTCTGTGAAAGGACTTGCCCGGCTGAGTCCCTTCACCGGTTGACGGTTGAAAGCGTTCTGACGGGCGACCGGATGTTTTCCCTTCCTGACCGGTGCCAGACTGCTTGCGCACGCCGATTGACGAGGGACCGCCCCACAATTGCCGTGCACCGCCGTTTCTCATCCAGCCTCCTGAACCCGTTGACAGTGATTTTGCCGCCGTTGTCTGATAGATAATCACCGAGGCAAACATCGCTGCGGCTAACAGGGTAAGCAGCGACACACCAAGACCGATCCACCGCTTTTCATCGTTCATCAACCCACATCCTTCCGTTCATTAACAGTGATTGTACAGACGGCAGCTTAAGAAAGACTTAATAGCAGCAGACTGATTCTGATCCCGTCAGAGAACCGGAGGAGTTGGGCTTATGTTCGCCGTGTGTGGTGTGTGGTGTGGTGTGGTATGTGGTAGCCGATATTCCTGCCGCAAAAGCGAGCAATCAACACGGCCTGCGATTTTTTATTTTGACTCGCGCAGCACCGACCACACAGGCCTTTTTAGTGGATGACCTTTATCTGTCGTGACTTGTATTTTACCTATACATTGGCTTTTTTGACCGCGACGCGCCGATGCATTAGGAAAACAATGTGGACAACCTTGTCGTCCTTCCGCTATCACCGCCGGTTGCCGGTCCAATTCATGCTTAGATCCACGGTGTGACGCTCACGCAGCCGACCCTGACGTTCTCTATACTTAGAGTTCTTGTCACTCTGCAAAACAGTCAACTGTCGGCAGATGACTTGGTCGACCTCTGTAACCGTCAATTGCCTTTATCAATTTTTGCAGGAACAAGGTAACCGCATGAATTTTTTTTAGTCCCTAATATGCCTAGGACACGCTCGCCGTTTGCGCCACTTCTCACCAAAAGGGACGGTCTTTACGTACCAAAATGCCCCCGACACTGAGCGAATTCACTTCAGCACCGGGGGCAATCATTACTATTCAAGTATCCAAGCCATCGCGTTCACAGTGTCGTGAATCAGGCTCTCTTTTTAAGCATCTCATAGACTTGCTCGACATCTTTGTCGCCGCGTCCCGACAAGTTAATAATAATACTCTCGTCCTTCGGCAACTCTGCCGCCAGCTTCAGGCCGTAAGCGACGGCGTGCGCACTTTCAAGCGCCGGAATAATGCCTTCAGTCTTTGACAGATTCAGGAACGCCTGCAGCGCTTCTTCACCGGTCACCGTGACATATTCACCGCGGCCGCTTGCTTTGAGCGCACTGTGCTCCGGACCGACACCCGGATAATCAAGGCCGGCAGCAATCGAATACGTCGGCTGCGCTTCACCGTTCTCATCGACAAGGGCAAAGCACCTAAAGCCGTGAATGATCGCCGGCATGCCTTTGGCAATGCTGGCTGCCTCAGCAGGCTCGACGCCGACGAGGCGGACGGAGGGTTCGTCGATATAATGAGCAAAAGCACCAATCGCATTGCTGCCGCCGCCGACACAGGCGACAACCGCAGCCGGCAACTTGCCCTCAGCCGCCAAAATCTGCCGCTTAGACTCCTCACTGATGACGGACTGAAAGTGATGCACAATCGTCGGATAGGGATGAGGACCGACGGCCGACCCGAGCAAATAGAACGTCGTTTCATAGTTTTCCACGAGATCGTTCAGCGCCTCATCGACCGCATCCTTCAGCCGCCCCTGTCCTTTTTCAACCGGAACGACGGTTGCACCGAGCAGTTCCATACGAAAAACGTTAAGCGCCTGACGTTCGGTATCATATTTGCCCATGTAGATCGTGCACGGCAAGCCAAAAAGCGCGGCAACTGTTGCGGTCGCCACGCCGTGCTGTCCGGCGCCCGTCTCTGCAATGATCCTTTTGGCACCCATGCGCTTCGCCAGCAGAATCTGCCCCATCGTGTTATTAATCTTATGGGCGCCGGTATGATTCAAATCCTCACGTTTCAGATAAATTTTAGCGCCGCCGGCCTGTTCAGTCAGATGACTGGCAAAGGTTAACGGGTTCTCACGGCCGACGTAATCCTTCAGATACCCGCGCAGTTCAGCATTGAACGCCGGGTCGTCCTTATACCTTTTGAATGCTTCGTCCAGCCGGCCCATGACCGCTTTCAGCGCATCCGGAACAAAACAACCGCCAAATTCACCAAACATACCGTTTTCCAATACTGTGCTCATTTCTTTACTCAACTCTGCTCAGCTCCTGTTCGCGTCCGCCCTTTGGCAGACGCCGAATGTGTGATACTTTATTATTTTCTGATAGATTGGTGCAGCTGTCAAGTCCCTATAATCGTCTCTTTTGCCAACCGACCTTCTACACAGCATTCAAATAGATGAAAGCAGGATTGACTTAACCGATGACGATCGTATAATTAAGTGCATCCAAATTGATTTGGAGCAGACAAGTTATTCGTTCAGAAGCGGGTTCTTAGCTTTCTCCGAATCGTTGGCCCGGTTGAAATGTTGTGAAATAGGTCGGATATTCACAACTATTTTCTTATTCTTCCGGCCGGGATGCCTTTTTGTCTGTCTGCCGGACAAAGCATGTCATGCGTCAGTCAAACTGTTCCGGAAACCGAACGTGTTGGCGCACGTGTGACGCTTTATTGCCCGAAATTTGATTTGAACGTGCGGACCGGTTTGGGTCTTAAAAAATACATTGCGCTCACTCAGGGGGGAAATCAGTGTGGAAAATGATAGACAGCGGTGTGATAGGTCGAAAATATATAGGCAAAATGTCAAGCCGATTCTGCGACAAGAAGCACTGACCGGGGCGTTCACGTGGGAGGTGGCCTGATGAATCTCGGACAAACGGTGAGAGGCGGGCCGGGCATCTACGTCTGTGCAGCCGGCGCGCTTGACCACTTGAATGAATTGACAAAGCGTTTCCAAAAGGTACACCTTATCACCGGAAAGCAATCGTTTGCAGCCTTTCAGCAGTTCTGGAAGCATTCGCTGATTTGGCCGATTCACCGCTATGACGGCACGTCCAGCCACGAAGACATGGACCGATTGCAAATGGAGATTGGATCAGCCGATCTCATTATCGGCATCGGCGGCGGCCGGGTGCTCGATACAGCAAAGGGCGTCAGCCATCGCCTGCATGCCCGGTTGATCTGCGTACCAACCGTGCTTGGCACATGTGCGGCCGCGACGCCGCTTTCGATCATTTATAACACGCAGGGTGAGCACGTGGGCCGCGACCATTTTGAGGAGACCGCCTACGCCGCGCTTGTTGACTTACAGCTGCTCGTCCATTCGCCGAAACCTTATTTCATTGCCGGCATTGGCGACACTCTGGCTAAATGGTATGAAGCGCGTGCCATCCGCCGGCAGCCAGTGCAGGCGGCCGACCCTTTTGTCACACTCGGACTGTCCGCGGCGCTTGAGACGAAAGACTTGCTGCGTCGTTACGCAATTGATGCGGTGAGCAGTCTGGAGCGTGGCGAGGTGACCCCGGCCTTTCAAATCGTTGCCGATACGATTATCGGCGTGTCGGCCATGGTCGGTTCATGTGCCCGCGATTACGGCCGTGCATCCGGCGCCCACGCCGTTCACAATGCCATGAGCAAAATTAAGGAAACCGCCAATTATCAGCACGGTATCAAGGTCGCTTACGGGCTGCTCGTCCTGCTCACCGCCGAGGGCGAGGACCAAGAAGTGCGGAAGTTGCTTTCGTTTTACAAGCGCATCGGTCTTCCCTACTCGCTTGGCGCCTTTATCAGCGGCGAGCAGCAGGCGGCGCAGGACATTCTCGTGAAAGCATGTGTGGAGACTGAGATTGGCTTTCGCTTTGTGTTTGATCCGCTGACCGACGATTTGATTCGCCACGCTTTTAACAGGCTGGAAGACATCGTTCGCGAAACTGGAGAAAAAGTGCAGGACATGGGCGACGAAGATTGACGGTTATGCCGACACCGTATAATTTGTAAATACACATACACAGTCAGATCCCCCGAATGACCGGGCCATCTGATTTTATTTTTCAGTTTGCCAATGTCTAAATATTCTATTGTTATTTTATTAAAATAAATGCCATGTGCAATGGTACCCCCACTTTGGTAATTATTAGGACTGACTTTGCAAAAAATGTCATCACTTTCCTGTCGCAAAACGCGAATTCTACCGCGTGCGTCAGCTGCTGCTTACTGAATGGTAGCGCACAGCCCGCTTTCCTAAAAAAGAACGGTGGGCTCTGTATATGCCATCTGTCCGTCAACCAAAAGAAATCATTGACATGCTGTTTCTGCCGGAAGTCTAAGCAGTCAAATGGTTTGATGGGAATCACTGGGCTGCGCCAAATTCTTTGTTTGAAAGCCTGGCCTTCGCTTTTCCTATATTGGATCCCGATGAAGAGTTTCAGCTATTCTAAACCAGCAGAAAGAAGGCCGGCTGCTCGCCGCGGCAACCGGTCTTCTCCAATAATCACAGGACGTATTAAAATTCCTCATAACGCGCAGGGTCCTGATCGAACGTCCGGCCGTCAGGACGGCTGAGGCTGCCGATCGCCTGCATCTCATCCGCGCTCAATTCAAAATCAAACACTGACAGATTCTCAATCTGCCGCTGCGGTACGGATGACTTCGGCAACGGCAGCGCGCCGAGCTGAATGTGCCAGCGAAGAATGATCTGCGGCACTGATTTGTGATGCGCCGCAGCAATCGCCTTGATGCCGGCATCTTGAAGCAGCGCATTGGCTCGTCCGATCGGGCTCCATGACTCTGTCAGAATGCCGTGCGCACTGTCAAAGGTGCGCTGCGTCTCCTGCGAGAAATAGGGGTGAAGTTCTACTTGGTTCATACTCGGCGTCACGCCGGTTGCGTCAATAATCCGTTCAAGATGCTCCGGCAGGAAGTTGCACACGCCGATCGAGCGTACGAGTCCCCACTTTTGCGCCGCAACAAGCGCTTTCCATGCGTCAACATAAAGATCCTTGCTCGGATTGGGCCAGTGAATCAAGTATATATCATAATAATCAAGTCCGGCACGGTACAGTGATTCCTGAATGGTATACAGTGCTTCATCATACTTATGGTGGCGGCCCGGTAATTTTGACGTAATGCGCAGCTGCTCGCGCGCCACCGGGCTGCGGCGAACGGCTTCGCCGAGCGCGCCCTCATTTTCATAATTGAAAGCAGAATCAAGCAGGCGATAGCCGGCGCCGATCGCGCTGACGATCGCACGGATGCCCGCCGCCCCGTTCAACTTATACGTTCCAAAACCGATTACCGGCACTGTCAAGCCGTCGTTCAATGTCACTTCCGGAATCGTTGCTGCCACTGTTCATCGCTCCCTTTTGCCGTTCTTCCCTCTAAGTGTAGCACCGCATCCGCACGTCGCCTAAACATATGCACGTTAAATTGCACAAAACCGCAAAAATGTCACATTTGTTCGTATCAATGATGGACTCCGGGTATTCCGGCCTATCGTCTCCCCTCGGAATCGTGCGGAGCCTTTGACCGGTTTGCAGCCGCATCTTGCTGCCCGGCTTTTCTAGACGTTCTTGCTCTGCTGACAACCTTATAGGCCGTCGCGGCCGGATTCCGTATCTGCCTTCAACATCCTCTGCCGATTCAACGTGCCGCTTTATCACGGCAACCTGTCGTTTGCTTTCTCCATCAGCACGATTAATTCGGCGCGACTTCCCAGCTCCAGCTTATCCAAAATGCGCGACACATAATTTTTAACCGTGCCTTCAGCCAGATGCAGGGTCTCACCGACCACGCGGTTGCTCTTGCCGCAAGCCACTTCACGGGCGACGGCAAGCTCGCGCGCCGTCAGCACATCGAGCTGTTGCCGCGCACCGGCAGACCCCGGACGGAGCGCACCGACGACTTTTGCCGCCACGCGGTCGTTCAGCAACATGTGATCCCGCACCGCGGCATGCACAGCGCGGACAATCTCGTCGGAGCCGGAATCTTTCAGAATATAGCCGTCCGCGCCTCCGGCGAGCGCATTCAGCACATAGTCGTCATCATCAAAGGTTGTTAAAATAACGACCTTTAGCTCTGGGAAACGCGCTTTAATTAGCCGTGTCGCCGCAATCCCGTCCAGCTCCGGCATGCGCACATCCATGAGCACGACGTCGACAACCCCGGAGGTCAGTTGTTCCAGCAGCCTGTGACCGTTCTCGGATTCCCCGACAATGTCAATATCAGGATGAAGACTGAGAATCATCTTCATTCCTTCGCGCACAAGCTGCTGATCGTCGCAAATCCAGCAGCGAATCGCCATCGCGCAGCCCTCCTTTTTTTTAAAAAACAATGGCAAACCAACATTTGAAGAGACAGTCCGCTTCTGTTTCATGATCTGTTCACAGATGTCCTCCATCGCATCAAAAGCGATGACCGATTATGCTTTCCCAACCGCACGGTTTCGTCTCAATGCGTACGACTGACCAAGCAGGTTTCAAGGCCGCACCCGGCATCGACCGTACAGCGGCGGTGTCAAGCGCCGCTGAGGAACCGTGGGTACAGCACATGCGGCAGCACATTCCCTGCATCTGCCTTGCACCGCTCATTCGTCCTCCGATTCGCTACATGGCTCCGCCAGCGGAATCATGCCGCAGACTTCAAAACCGCCGGCCAGCGATGAGCGGAAATCGACGGTGCCGCCAAGTGATTGAAAGCGCGCAGTTATACCTTTAAGGCCGTCTGAGGCAGTAACTGTCTCCGGCGCGGCGCCATTATTAGTCACACGCATTTGCACACACTCAGCCAGTTGCCGCAAATCAATGTCAAAAACATTCGCCTGCCCGTGCCGTAAGCCGTTGGTCAATGCTTCACGCACTGCTTTATACAGGCAGCTTTTCACCGCTTTGGGCTGACTCTCCAACGCTTCATCGCTATGCAGATGGAGCGTTAATTGTCCCGAGGTGTTGAGCTCACGCAGCAAGTGCTGCACCGCATCGCCTAAATGATCGGGATTGTCGGCATCGTGCAAGACATGCACAGCGCGGCGCAGGTCGTGCATCAACTGTCCGGCGAGCGCACGTGTCTTGACCACAGCTGCCCGGGCCTTTTCGGGCTGAGCGGCGAGCGTCCGCTCGGCAAATTCAAGATTCATATGGAGCGCGATGAGCTGATGCCCCATCGCGTCATGCAACTCCTGAGCAATACGCGCCCGTTCCTTCGCCTGCGTCAACCGCTCAATTTCAGCATTGCGACGGAACAGCTCATCGTTGGCACCTGCCAGCTTAGCGTTCAGCTCATCCGCACGCCGCCGCTCGATGAGCGTGTAGCGGAACAAGATGATCGGCACGAGCGTCAGGACAAAGTTAGCTGTTTCATGGGCAAGACTGGCCGCAAACCGATAACTGACCACACTGAACGTCATATCAAGCGAATAGGCATAAGCAAGCAGGAGAAAGGGTATTTTTCTCAGCCGTTTCGGACCAATCATCACTTCAACAAGCAGAATGATGAAATAGACGTCCGCGCCGAGGCTTTCCCAATAAAAGTTGATAAGTGCCATAAAGGCGAGGCTCACCATCAGCGACAGTGTATCGCTGCGCCTGTCACTGAGCACGCGGTGACGCAGCGCATCATTCAGCAGCGTCAGCGCAAGCAAGGCGAGCAGAAAAAGGCAGAAGCCGATCCTATGGCTGATAAGCGGCCGGAAGCTGCTGATCATCAGTAATGAAGCAAACAGGCGGAGCAGCCGCACGATCCATTGCATCCGATCCGTCAATCCGTTCACCGTCCTCTTGTCCTTGCTTTTTTCAGCATACCATGATAGGCGTGGTTTGAACACGTTTCCCAAGCTGCCCTGCGCACCGCCGGAGTGAGGACCGGCTTGATCAGAGACAAGATCAAGCACCGCGCTCGTTTGCCGGAGAATAAGCAATAGGCGCGGTGTAGATGTACATAAAGCGATTAGAAAAACTTGGCGCAGCCCACTTCCCTTGGCATAGGCTGTGCCTTAGCTTTTTCTTAGACTTAGTCCATCTGAAATCTTTTATCTTTCTTAAACGTATTAGAAAAACCGGGCAACAAGCAGCCCGGTCCTTTAAAGCACCCGTGTTCCGGTTTCGCTAGTTGTGCTCGCCGCGCGTCTCCTCAGACAGCCGGCGATTAGCGGAGCCTCACTCGGCTCGCTTCTCCCGCATGCGCCCTCACACCTGCGCTCTTGTTTTTAGTTGTTTGAATTTTACAAAGTATTCATACTTTATTATCTGTTTAAAACAAGCTCAGATGAATGATTCTGCAGAACCCATCAATCACGCAAAAGACGGCGGCAATGCGAACGATGATCCGTGCCGGATAGCTTGGCTTTCTGAAAATAAATCGCTCAATACGACCGATAAAAACATTCATCAAAAGACCGACTACCAGCTCGACTACATTTAAAATAACAAACATTAGTTCATTCACTCCTTAATTGTCTTTTTTTGGCGTGATGCATGTGACATATAAAGTGTTGCTACAAACAGGCTCAACGTGCCGACCACGAGCATCAGGACAACCTTCGCTAAGACCGACTGACCGGAGCTGGCACTATTCAGGGCACTGATGGCCCAACTTTCGGGCATAACCTGCGAGATCTTCTGTATCAGCGGCGGTGCATAATCCTGTACAGAGAAGAACGATCCGCCCAGCAGTCCGGTCAGCACGACGAGCATCGTCGCCATCATCGTGAACTGCTGTTGGCTTTTAAGCAGCGGCACGATCAGCAGGGTCAGTCCGATCAGCGCGATCAGATAAGCACCGTACACCGCGGCCGTCTGCCAAAGTGAAGCGCCCAGGCCCGTTCTAAAAAGCAGTGGCACGATGAACAGTGAGACGATGATCTGAAATCCCGCATAACCAAAAACAGCGACCAGCTTAACGGTAAGAAAGCGACCGTAACGCAGCGGTGTCGACTGCATGCGAGCCAAAGTGCCGTTTTCCCGCTCTGACACAACGGTGCGCAGCCCCTGAATAACGATAAACCAGACGAACATTGCCAGAAATCCGTTAAAAAGCTCGGTTTTCTGCTGCGCGACTTCTTGCGCGGCGCCACGTGTCACGTTCTTGATGACGTAAGTCTTTGACGAAAAACGTTTGTTGTTAAATTCTTTTAAAATCGACTGTACCGGCAAGTGCAACTGCCCGGCAAGCCGGCGCGCATCGTGTGCCAGCTTCTGTTCACCGGCAACAGCGCTCTGGATGATCGGCTCCAGCTGTGCGCTCTCTGCGTTGCTGTGAAGCTTCAGCACGTCCAGCTTCAACTGCCTTTCCTCGAGCAGCCGACGCTCATAGCCGGCAGGAATGACGAGTCCGAGTGCCACATCTTGGTTAGCGACTTGCTCGCGCAATTCCGCCACTGAGAGGCGCTTCACGCGCACGTGCGGCATGGCGCTAATGTCGCGGATCAACCGCTTTGAAACCGAACTATGGGACTGATCGGCCACGCCGAGGCGCAGCGTTTCAACGGAACCGCTAAGTGAGAACAGGAAGGTAAGCGCCACCGGCACGAGAATCGCCATAATAAGTGCCAGCCGGTTACGAAAGAGCAGCTTAAGCTGAATGCGCAGCATCGTGAAGAACGGCATGAGGCATCTCCCTTCCGTCGTGATAGACAGCCGCGGCAAACGTGCAGAATATGAGACCGAGAAGAAGCAGACCGGCAAGCGGTTCGGCCAATTTGCTCAGCGGCAGTCCGCGGCCGGCAGCCAAAAAAGCATTGATCGCCGCTCCGTTCGGCAGCCACTGCTGCACGTGCTGAAGCGAACTCGGAAAGCTGTCGATCTTCATCATGCTGCCGCCGAGAAAGCCGAGAACATACATGATCGGTCCGCCGACGCCGGAAACCGTTGCCTGATCTTTGGCAAGCAAGCCGCACGTCAGCGCAACGGCTCCGACCGCAAAAGCGTAGATAACAGTGATCAGACAGACCACAGGCCAAGCGCCCCAATGAACATTGAAGACAAAGCGGGACACCGCGATAACGACGAGCATTTGTGCCAGAATAGCAAGGACAATACCGACAAGCCGGCCGACAATGTAGGTCATTCCCGCAAGCGGCGTCGCGCGCATGCGGGACAGCACACCGCTTACGCGCTCTTCAGTCACCTGATGCACAAGAACGAGGGCGGTGCTGATCGAGAACAGCACGACCATGGCGACGGCGTAATAATGCATGTTGCTGATCGGCTGCGCATTTGGCTCCGGGGCCTGCACCGTGAGCGGTGTCAGCGAAGCGCCGTTGCCGGCAACCGTCTCCTGCGCAGCGGCAGCTGTTAGCTGACCG
The DNA here is from genome assembly GCA_047722915.1 of Sporolactobacillus sp. Classification (GTDB taxonomy): domain Bacteria; phylum Bacillota; class Bacilli; order Bacillales; family Sporolactobacillaceae; genus Sporolactobacillus. Next base: position 55,063 of record JBDNZQ010000004.1, on the reverse strand, counting down.
GCCTGCTGGCTCTTCAACATATGAACGAGGGCTTCGCGCTCGCTCACCTGCAAGCTCACACGTGCCGCGAACTGAGCGAGGAGCAGCTGAATGGTCGCCACATGATCCTCACTGTTCCCGTAAACGCCGGCCACACGTACACTCGCCTGTACATCGTGCACGGCAGCGGCGGAAAAGTCAGCCGGCAGCTCAACCGCGACTGAAACCGTGCCGTTTCTCAACCAGTGCCGCGCTTGCTCGGCGCTGGCCGCCTGCTTGAGATGAATCAGCTGTCGAATGGCTGACTGATCGTGCCACTCGGACACCAGCGCCTTCCCAAGCGCGAGCGGCGCACCCGCCTTGATGTCAACCGGGCGATCACCATTGTAAATCGCCACGTTGAAAGGCTTCACCGGCAACTCCTGTTGGCCAAAAATCGTGCCAAGAATGAAAATAAACAGCGGCGGCAGCAGAATCAGCCGCCAAATGGTCTTCTTCTTGATCATGAGCAGCATATCGAGTCTGATTAATTGAAAACATGATGTCACTGCATTCACTCCCTTAGCGTTTTGCCGGTCAGCTCAATGAAGATGCTCTCAAGATTGACCGCCGCGTACTGAAAGTTCTGCACCTCCACACCGTCCTGCTGCATGCATTCGATCAGTCGAAGGGCGCTTGTCTGCTTAGGATCAATCCGCAGCTTGACCGTAAGGCCTTCCTGCATCACATCCGCCACACCGTGCATCTTGCGCACGCACTCAAGCTGTACAGCAGCAGGCTCAGCGGTGCAGACGACTTGAAGTTCATCATGTGCCCCGCTCTGCGCCTTCAACTCATCTTTTGTGCCAAGCGCAATCAAATGGCCATGATCGATGATGGCCACGCGGCGACAGAGCGCCTCCACCTCCTCCATGTAATGGCTCGTGTAGATGACGGTCATTCCCTCCTCTGCGTTCAGTCGCCTCACCGTCTCAAGAATGTGTACACGTGACTGCGGATCAATACCGACGGTCGGTTCATCGAGAATGAGCAGCTTCGGTTGGTTCATCAGTGCAATACCGAGATTAACGCGCCGCTTCATTCCACCAGAGAATTCATCGACATCTTGATGCCGCTTATCCGACAGCTCAATCATCTCCAGCACCTCATCGACCCGCCGGTGCAGCGCGCGCCCGCCAAGTCCGTATAGACTGCCGAAAAAAGCAAGATTATCAGCCGCACTAAGGGACGGATACAACGCAAGTTCCTGAGGCACAATACCCATCAATGCCTTAATCTGGCGTCCCTGTCGTCCCAGTTCCAGACCGTTGACGAAAATTGAACCGCTCGTCGGCGCCAGCACAGTGCTGATCATCGACACGGTCGTGGATTTACCTGCCCCGTTCGGACCGAGCAGGCCAAACAGTTCACCGTCCGCAACGTTCAGCGTCAAGTGATCGACCGCTGTAAAGTGTCCATATGTTTTTGTCAGTTCCGTCAACTCCAACATGATTGCTTCCTCCTTTTTCAGTACACTTTCAGTTTAGGAGAAAGCCGTCCCCGCTGCGTCTAGCTTCCGTCATGAAAAAAAATGACTTTGGTCACCGTTTTCGGTGAACCAAAGTCATGACCATGCAAGCGTTCCATTTGTACAGTTTGAATCATCCGCGTCACTTCCCAGTCTAAGTGGGCGCCTATGTTCATCGACGCACGGGACATGCCGACACACTACACCGCATTCAGCGCCAGTCCTGTGCCCAAGAGCAGCATGAATACGCCGGCGGCAAGCCAGTCGCGGCGCGCGGTATGCAGCACAATGAGCCGGGTGCGACCGGCATCGCCATGATAGCAGCGGCACTCGATCGCGTTCGTCAATTCAAAGGCGCGGCGAAAGGCCGACATGAACAGCGGCAGAATGACCGGAAAATAACCGCAAATGCGATTGAGCACGTGTCCGGTGCCGATCTGTGCGCCGCGTGCCTTCTGCGCGTCAATGATGCGCTCGACTTCTTCCGCCAGTGTCGGGAGAAAGCGGAGTGTAATCGTCAAGATCAGCGCCAGTTCGCCGACAGGCACACGCAATCTTTTCAGCGGCATAAGTAGCTGTTCAAATCCGAGCGCAAGCGCATTTAAGGATGTTGTGTAGGTCAGCAGTGAACAGCCGGCGATCAGCACGCTCAGACGGACGGCAAGTCCGATGCCGACCACAAGTCCCTCGCGCGTCACATGCAAGATCCACCAAGCAAACAGCGCCTCGCCCGGCACGTAAAAAATATTGATGAGCGATGAAAGGACAATAACCGGCAGCAGCGGACGCACGGCGCGCAGCACACGCAGCGGCGACAGCCTGCCAAAAGCGACAAGCAGGATGAACAAAGCGACAAGAAACACAAGACTGGCCGTGCTTCTTGATAAAAAGACAAGCAAGATAAATAAAAAAGTCAAAACGATTTTCACACGCGGATCAAGCCGGTGCAGCAGCGAGTGCCCCGGCACATATTGTCCGACCGTCAGTCCCCTGCTCATTTGAGCTGCCCCCTTGCCCGAAACAGCGCCATGATATCATTTGCGGCGTCTTCAACTGACAGCGAGCGCAGCGACACCGGATAACCGGCCGCGCGCAGCCTGAGGAGCACATCCGTCAGCTGCGGAACATCGAGGCCGAGCGACACAAGTTGTTCACTCGCCGCAAAAATATCGGCCACAGATCCGGAGGCGGCGATGCAGCCGTCTTCGAGCACGAGCACATGCTCGGCGCGCGCCGCAACGTCTTCCATACTGTGTGAAACAAGTACAAGTGTGCAGCCGCTCGCACGGCGATAAGCATCCAAGTGCGCATAGAGCTGCTCGCGCCCCAACGGATCAAGACCGGCCGCCGGTTCATCGAGCACGAGCACATGCGGACGCATTGCCAGCACCCCGGCAATCGCCGCCCGTCGCATTTCTCCGCCGGACAGGCGAAACGGATTGCGCGGCAAATAGGAGCGGTCGAGCCCGACAAAAGTGAGCGCCTCATTCACGCGCTCTCCCACTTCTTCTTCAGTCAAGCCGAGATTGCGCGGCCCAAAAGCCACATCCTCAGCAACCGTGTCCTTAAAAAGCTGCGTCTCCGGCTGCTGGAACACAACGCCGACTTGAAATCGGATGGCACGAATCGCTTTGGGTTTGGCCCATATATCGCGGCCCCCGATCAGCACACAGCCGCTCTCCGGCCGCAGCAAGCCGTTCAGATGGCGGATCAGCGTCGATTTGCCGGAACCGGTGCAACCGATAATAGCCAGATAGTCGCCGGCCTCGACGTGCAGCGATACATGTTTCAGCGCCCGTTTTTCAAACGGCGTCCCTTTTCCATACGTATAGGACACATCAATCAGTTCGATCGCGTTCACTGTGTTCCCTCCAAAGCAGCCGCAATCGCTGACGCACAAGACGGCGCATCGAGGATCACGCCGGGAAGCGCTGCACCGCGCTCGCGCAACTGCGCGGCAAGTTCAGCAGCCTGGGGCAAGCCGAGATGCAGACGCCGCAGCAAGCCCCGCTGCGTAAAAATATACCCCGGCGGCGCATCGGCAGCGATCCGCCCGCGCTCGAGAATAATGACGCGACCGGCTCGGGCCGCCTCGTCCATCTCATGGGTAATAAGAATAATCGTCAAGCCGTACGCCTGATTAAGATGCGTGAGGGTATCCAGCACGTCCCGACGTCCTTCGGGATCGAGCATCGACGTCGGTTCATCGAGCACGAGACACTGTGGCCGCATCGCAAGTATGCCGGCGATGGCGACGCGCTGCTTCTGCCCGCCGGAAAGCGCGAACGGTGAATGACGACGGTACGCCGTCATACCGACAGCCGCAAGTGCCTCATCAACACGGCGACGAATCTCTGCACGCGGCAGGCCAAGATTCTCAGGCGCAAAAGCGACATCTTCTTCGATGATTGTTGAAATCAGCTGGTTCTCCGGATTTTGAAAAATCATGCCGACGCACTGACGGATCGCAAGCTTCATCCGTTCATCGCGCGTATCCATGCCGTTGACAGACACCCTGCCATCCGAGGGTGTCAACAATGCATTGAAATGCTTGGCGAGCGTCGATTTGCCGCAGCCGTTCGGTCCAAGCACAGCGACAAATTCCCCGTCGCTGATATCAAGCGACAGGCCGTCTAAAATCCATTCTTTATCATTATCGTTGTGCAAATATTGAAATTTGAGTGTTTCAACATGAATGAGCGCAACCATGCAGCATCCCCCTTGCAAGTGACCTAGTGGCATTGCGGCACGCGGCGTGCACGCTTCTCTTTGCCCTTTTCTCACGCAAAAAGCGGACGGATCACCGTCCGCCCGCTTTCATTGTACACGAATCGATCAGCTGTGGGAAACACCTTTGTTGGCATCGAAAACGGCGAGCCCTTTCTTCAACGGTACGTAGAGCACCGTCACAATGATGACGGTCGACACCGCATTAATTGCCGTCGCCGGCAGGCTGGTAAAGGCATTAATAACAGCCGCACCGAACGCACTGCCTGTGAAAAGCAGCGTCAACGTTCCGTGGATAAATTCCAACACAATCTTTGAGATGCCCGCCACAATCGCAATTATAAAAATGTTGACGATCTTGTCATTGTGTTTAAACAATTTAAACGTGCCCGCAACAATAGCCGCAACGATAAAAGCGAGGATCACCGTCACCGGAGAGGTCGACGCATAACCGCTCGTCAAATCAAAAAAGCCAAGACCGATGGCACCGGCAAGACCGCCGCGTACGCCGCCCAGCAGCAGCACAGACAACACAAGCAGCGAATTGCCAAAATGAATGAACGGCGCGCCGACCGCCGCGGGCAGCGGAATGCGAAAGACAGAGATGCCAAGATACGTAATGGCGGCAAACAACGCGACAAGTACAATATCGCGCACACCGATGGATTTGCTGTTTTGAGCCATGTTAGATTCCCCCCGTATAATGTAAATAAATAATATAAGTTTAATGGGATTAATCTTAATATAAATTTTGACGACTGTCAATAATGATTAAGATATTTAGCAAGCTGCCCGTCGCCTCAAATCTGCCTTCTTTAAATCCAACGCTTTGTTGTCATCTGCAACCTGCACCGTCACTACGGTTATGACAATCCCTGATTTTAAGCAATTTTTCGACCGGGAGTAACCGGTATAATTAGGCCGATAAAGAACGGTATGAAGTTGAAAAATTCCTTACCGATGCTATTTGGAGAGACACTATGATATTATTTTCCAATCATCTAGTACAACTGTATCCACATCTGCCCTGTTCGTGGAACAGGAAGAAGCAATTGGGGACGGTGTAAACCGCCCCCATGCCGACAATCTAATAAGCTAAAAATTTTAAAGACCGTTCACCGGATTACAAATCAAAGCCGGAATCGTCACCGCCAAAACCGCCGTTGTCGTCAAATCCAAAACTGTCATCATTAGAAAAGTCACCGCTGCCGTCGTCACGGCGCTCGTCGTACCCCTCTGCTCGCTCGTCTTCATCAAGCCGTTCCTCTGCAGCACGCTGTTCGTCGTTCCTATTCTCCCAATCGCTCAGCAATTCACCGGCGACAAAACCCGCTGCACCGGCCGCCAGTCCCGTGACAACAGTTGAACCAATGCCTGAACCGGCGCCCCGCTCTGCATACGGTACATCCACCGGTTGTTCGGGTTGAGGCGGGGTCTGGTGCTGAACAGGGGCATCCCTGCGCTCACCGTTACGTTTTCCAAGCAGAAAAGCAATGACCACAATGGCAAGACCAATAATGACTAATACAGTCAGATTCACTCCGGACTCACTCCATTCATAACCTTTTTCTTTAATTATAGTTTTTTGGGGGCGTGGCCGCCACCGGCACCAACATTACAGAACTATATGCGTGCAAACAAAGCATTTGGCGCTAATATTTTGTTACGAAGAGGCACATACAAGAGCGTGCGGTGTGTGTCCCGCAACGTGACTAGCGGCAATGAGCCCGGTCTAATACCGTCGGTACGCGGCATGTAAATGAACAAGGCGCATCCGCCATTACCGGCAGACGCGCCTGTTCACCTGAACGGCTGCCTCACACGGTGTATTGGGCAGCCTGAGCCGACTGAACGGGTGATTGCGTTGCGGTCGCAGCCGCTCCGCTTGAGGTGCCTGAGGCATCAGCTGTTTGAGAAGTCAATGTCCCTGCAAGCAGCAACCAAAGCAGCTCATCCGTACTGCTTGAACCGCCGGATGATAACCCGTCAAGACCACTTAGCGCCGAGTCCGAGTCCGAATTCGAGCTATCGTCGCTGTCACCCGAGAGGCTGCCAAGCATCTGTGACGACGAATTGTTCATCAGTGACGACGCCAGCAACTGAGCAAATTCCTTCGACAAGCCCTGGTTGTTGCTGCTGCCCGTGTTTGCGCTTGTTGAAGGCGTTCCTTGTGAGCTTTGCGCCTGACTGAGCAAGCTCAGCAGCGAACTATCCAGTGAAACGCTCATGTGCACACCTCCTTTTGTTTGACCATCGCCGTAAACAGCCATTGTCATGCTTTGAAAGGCTCCGACAGTGCGCGGTGCGAACAGACGGAGCACTCATTTAGCATAGCACGCAAATCTTAATTTTCACTGAAAAAGGCAAATTTTGCTTCCCTGGCCTTTTTTAACTGCCGGCAGCCGAGCGGGAATGCACACTTCTCTATTCAACGGCTGTCGTTTTTTATGCCCTTTGCGGCATGTTAAGCTGCCGCGGACGTGCCGCAAGTTCTTCGGATAACCCTTGCCGGTGTCGCGTGACACGCGCCTTTCACAAAGCGCATGCCTTCTGGCATTAATTTTAACAAAAACAACATGATAATTAAACATTACCTATTCAAAAAATGGTTTAAGCATTTTTTAAGATTAATCATGTATTCTCATTACATCGAGACAAGGAAACTTGTCTTCTCCCCCCTTTTTTAATACATCGACCCTGAAAAGGGTCATTTTTTTGTTCTGACGGGTTGTCAAGCTGAGATTCCGCTCCAAATTTTTCTAATACATTTAAGAATATAAAGATTCCAGTGGGACTAGGTCTAAGAAAAACTAAAAATTCAGCCGCCGTACCCTCAGCCCACGCTTTTAATTCAAGTTAATTTTGCAAAATAAGCATCCCTTTTTTGCGTACAAAAAACATCAGCCGGCTTTACAATCAGCCGGCCGATGTGCATTACAGCTGCAATTCTCCGAGCCTGAGCAGTTCCACAACCGCCTGGGAGCGCCCTTTTACACCCAATTTCTGCATTGTATTAGAAATATGGTTGCGAACAGTTTTTTCGCTGATGAAGAGTTCTTGTGCTATATCTCGAGTTGTCTTATCCTGCACGAGCAGTTCAAAAACTTCCCGTTCTCTCTTCGTCAACAAAGGTTTTGGACGATGATAGTCATCTTTCAACAATTCCCCCTCCTTGCTCAGCAAACAAGCGGGCGGGAAAGGCTTTTAGTCGTTACTAGTTTATGAGCGACAGACTATGTCGGTGCCTCGCTCATATCAAAAAAATTTAAATGCGCCACGTTCCATGTCCGGCGGCGATCCTTCAGCTTTTCTGATCCTTAGTTGAACTGACATTTTTCTATTTTCTTAACGTATTAGCAAAATCAGGCCGCGCCAAGCGCCTCAAACACGAGTTCCCCGGTTGCCTTTTTGCCTCGGGCGTTCATTGATCGGTTCAAATTCCATATGTTCTTCGTATTTCTGAGGCTTCATTCCGCTAAAAAGCTTGCTTTGATTTCAGCGCGCATAAAAGCTCAGACGTTTTGATCACTGCCAAAGAAGTCTTTCAGCGACTGCACAAACGTATCGCGATTCAGCGCGGCAATGGACGTTGTCAACGGAATACTTTTCGGGCACACTTGCACGCAGTTCTGCGAATTGCCACAGCCGGCAATCCCGCCTTTCTTCATAATAGTCCGCAGTCGCTCTGCCTTATTCATTGCACCGGTCGGGTGAGCGTTGAATAAACGGACTTGTGAAATCGGTGCCGGCCCGATGAAAGACGAGGCTCCGTTGACGTTCGGACACGCTTCCAGACAAACACCGCACGTCATGCATTTAGAAAGTTCGTAAGCCCAGCGCCGCTTGCTCTCGGCCATGCGCGGACCTGCTCCGAGGTCATAGGTGCCATCGATCGGAATCCATGCTTTGACGCGTTTAAGCGCAGAAAACAGGCGGCTGCGCTCAACCAGCAAATCACGAATGACCGGGAACGTTCGCATCGGTTCCAGACGAATGGGCTGCTCGAGGACGTCGATCAATGCCGTGCACGCCTGACGCGGGCGCCCGTTAATGACCATCGAGCAGGCCCCGCACACCTCCTCAAGGCAATTCATCTCCCACTGCGGCGCTGTCGTTTGCTTGCCGCTGCTGGTCACCGGATGCAGGCGGATGGCCATGAGCGCCGAAATGACATTCATATTCGGCCGGTAGGGCACATCAAAACTTTCTTTATAAGGCGCCGACTCCGGCCCTTGGCGGCGCGTAATAATCAGCCGGACTTCTTTTGCAGGCTGCGACTGGCTCATCCCGTTATATGCCTCCCTAATTAATCATGTGTGTAGTCGCGCTTGCGCGGCTTAATGAGCGAAATATCGACGGCCTCATAACTGATTGATGGCGACTCAGCATGCTCATCATATTCGGCTATCGTCGTCTTCAGAAAGTGTTCATCGTCACGCTCCGGAAAGGCAGGCTTATAATGCGCACCGCGGCTTTCATCGCGATGAAAGGCACCGAGCGTAATGACCCGCGCGAGCTGCATCATGTTCCAAAGCTGGCGAGTGAACAAAACACTGCTGTTACTCCACTTTGACGTATCATTCATGTCGATATGCCGATAGCGCTCCATCAGTTCTTGAATGTGCTGATCGGTTGCCAGTAATGTTTTATTTTCACGAACAACGGTCACATACTTTGTCATCCACTCACCAAGCTCACGGTGAAGGGCAAATGCATTTTCTGTTCCGTCCAGCTCCATCAGCTTGCGACATTTTTCCTCCTCCTGTGCCTGTGCACGCTCGAACAGCGCACCCGGCGGCGTATTGTTCTCCTCCAAGCCAAAGATATAGCGCACGGCACTCGGTCCGGTAATCATGCCGCCATAGATTGCCGACAGCAGGGAATTGGCACCGAGCCGGTTGGCCCCGTGATACTGATAATCGCACTCTCCGCAAGCGAACAGCCCTTTAATGTTTGTCATTTGATTGACATCAACCCAGAGACCGCCCATCGAATAATGCACAGCCGGAAATACCCGCATCGGCACTTGATGCGGATCCTCGCCAACAAACTTTTCATAAATATCAATAATGCCGCCAAGTTTCACATCGAGCTCGCGCGGATCTTTGTGAGACAGATCAAGGTAAACGATGTTCTCACCGTTCACGCCAAGATGCTGATTCACGCAGACATCAAAAATGGCTCGCGTCGCGACGTCACGCGGCACGAGATTGCCGTAGGCAGGATACATCTCTTCAAGAAAATACCACGGCTTGCCGTCCTTATAAGTCCAAATCCGGCCGCCTTCTCCGCGCGCCGATTCACTCATCAGCCGCAGTTTGTCTTCTCCGGGAATCGCTGTCGGATGAATTTGAATAAATTCTCCGTTGGCAAAGCGGGCGCCCTGCTGGTAAAGAGATGAAGCTGCTGAACCGGTGTTAATTACCGAGTTTGTTGACTTGCCGAAGATCATGCCGAGTCCGCCTGCGGCCATAATCACTGCATCGGCACGATGTACCCTGATCTCCATCGTCTTCATATCTTGAACGACAATGCCGCGGCAACGTTGATCGTCGTCGATCACCGCCGACAGAAATTCGACATATTCATGCTTACGAACGAGCCCCTCAGTTTCACGGCGACGCACTTGCTCATCAAGTGCATACAGCAGCTGCTGCCCTGTCGTTGCACCGGCATAGGCCGTTCGATGATGTTTCGTCCCGCCGAATCGTCGAAAGTCGAGCAGGCCCTCGGATGTGCGATTAAACATGACACCCATGCGATCAAGCAGATGGATAATACCCGGTGCTGCCTCACACATGGCTTTGACCGGCGGCTGGTTGGCAAGAAAGTCACCGCCATATATCGTATCGTCAAAATGCACCCACGGTGAATCGCCCTCACCCTTTGTATTGACCGCCCCGTTAATACCGCCCTGCGCGCAGACCGAATGTGAACGTTTAACCGGAACGATTGAAAAAAGATCGACGGTTACACCGGCCTCACTTGCTTTTATCGCTGCCATCAGTCCGGCAAGGCCGCCTCCGACAATAATTAGTTTTCCGTGGCTCATTGTCTCACTCTCCTCAAAAGTCGCAACCGGTCGGTACCTATTAAACAAAAGCAACCAGCGCGCGAATGCCGACACAGCTCAGAAATAAGAATAAAATCAAAGCGACATAACTGCCGATGCGCTGTGATTTCGGTGAAACAAGCAGTCCCCAATGAACACAAAAAGCCCATAACCCATTCGAAAAATGAAAGACGGTGCAGAGCATGCCGATCGCATAAAAAACAAACATTGCCGGTTGGCTGAGAATACGGTGCATCATCTCAAAATTAAGTGATGTGCCAAGCGCCGCAGCCACGCGCGTTTCCCAGACGTGCCAAAGGATAAAAATAAAAAGAAACAGACCGGAAAAACGTTGAAGCGTAAAAGCCCAATTTCTCATTAAATTAAAACGACCAACGTTCGTGCTTGACGTGCATGCCAAATAAATACCGTATGCTGCATGGAATACAATCGGCAGATAAATAAAAAGAATCTCCAGAAGCAGCAAAAAAGGCAGGTGCTCAATAAAAGAAGCCGCTTGATTATAGGCACGAACGCCTCTTGTTGCCTGATAATTAGCACCCAAATGAATGACAAGAAACAATCCAATCGGGATGACGCCAAGCAGCGAATGCAGGCGATGTCGAAAGTAGTCGCGATCAGCCACTCCGTCTTTCCTCCTTAACAACATTTTTGTAAACGCTTTTATTTTGGCGAAACTGAACGAAACCGGATGCCTTTGGATACCGACTGAAGCCCAGTTGAGCTTACACGCTTTTTCACTGCGCCCTCTTCCCTGTCCAACCGCTCTGAAACAGTGTTGGCGAAAGGTGATGAGTCCAAGCCGTAAGTCCTGTGCCCGGCTCCGGCTGCTTGACGGCGACACCACGTATCTCCCTAGACTGGCTGTCTCGCATGCTTTCGAGGACGCTGACATGTTCCGTCGCTGTCAAAGACTGGCCCTCACCTCCGCAGCTCAATAAAATAAAGAACGACTTATCAATAGCAAAGTGCTGCTCGTATATCGCACGCGTCTATTATATAACAGATGTTTCTGTTTCGCACTGCACTATTGATTATAGTGTGAGTTCTCTCTGAGTGCAAACGCTTTATTACTATTTTTCAAATAAAAGTGGCTTTGCGTCTTAGCGGACGGAGATCGGCAAACATTTTATATAAATAACGTTTCCCACCGATTTATCAGGATCAGGCGGTGGGCCTTTTGCAAAAATTATTCACTCATCCGATCTGAAAAGGTCTGCGTAATCAAACTTTTAAAGCCCAGAGCTGTCCGCGCCGCACGTCTCTCTAAAAATTCAAGCCGACCTCCGGCGTTTCACTTGACCCAGTGCTTCCACGGGCGGCGTTGCCCCTTATATTTTGCTGTCAGACCGCGTCAGTCTGCAAAAATTAATAGATTTCCTCTGCTTATTTGGGTATTGATCGCCGCTGATAAATATGTTGCTTTTGCTCTATTTTGCCTTATTAGGCCTACTTGCCGCGCACGCATCACAACCTTCCTCGGGCAATCTGCCAAATCCGTCTGACGCGCTTCTTCGCAGGTACCCTCGCATCAGCGTATTTATTCCACAAAAAACGCATTAGATTCATATATCGCCTTTTTTAAGGAAATTAGAAAAACTAGGCTCTGCCAAGTCTTTGGGACGAAGGCCAAACCTTAGCTTTGCATAGACTTGGTCCCGCTGACCTCGATAGACTTTCTTAACGTAAAAAAATCCGGTCTGTTTTATAACAGACCGGATCTTCATTCATTCGTCGGCTTATCGTCTACCGGCAAGGGTGACATCATCCAACATTCATGAATATCAGTACTCATCGCTATCTGGCAAAAGGTTGAAAGATTCAGGCGAACGCGTGCTCTTTCAGCATCGGAATGGCATCGACAATGTGACGCTTAATGCCGAGTTCGGCAGGGCTGAGCCCGAGCGCGAGCCCAATCAGCTGCGGCAGATGAAGCACCGGCATCGTAATATCTTTGTCAAACCCCTTTTGCGCGCCCGGTTGATAGGCATCAAGCTGCATTTGGCAAAGCGGGCACGGCGTAACCAGGCAGTCCGCACCGGCTTCTTTCGGTGACAGACAATTGATGCGCGTCAGCTTGTTGACTTCTCGCTCTGCCGGGAATACCGCGTGAAAGCCGCAGCAAGCGAGCCGCTGATCAAAGTCAACATTTTCAGCGCCAAGCGCTTTGACAACCATTTCCATTGATTGCGGATTTGCCGGATCTTCAAAGCCCATAACTTTTGGCGGCATGAGAATGTGGCAACCGTAGAAATTAGCAACCTTTAATCCTTTCAGCGGACGCACAACTTTTTTCTTCAGGTTATCCAGCCCGTAATCTTCCAGCAACGCCCAAAGTAAATGGGTGACTTCGGCGCTGCCCTCATATTTCATGCCGGCTTTGGACAAAATGCCGTTCACCTGATCTTTCAGTTCAGGCTGGCTATCCAGTTTTTGCTTGGCCTGACGCAGCATCAGCGTGCACGTATTGCAGACCGTAATAATTTTGTCAACGTGCAGTGCCTCGCCGAGTGCAATGTTGCGCGCATTAACAGACGTTGCAACCAGCTCACTGACGTCCTGAATGTGGCTCGCACCACAGCACGTCCAACCTTTGAGTTCGACCAGCTCAATACCGAGCACCTCTGCCACTTTCAGCGTCGACATCTTCAATTCTTTTTCAGCAGACTCGAGCGTACATCCGGGGAAAAAACCATACTTCAGCGTTGTCAATTCTTTTCCTCCTCCTCGGCGTAGGCATAGATTTTTTTCACACCGTCATGACCCGCTACTTTTTTCGGCAAATCAAGCGGGTTAATCTTTCCCTTCGCCAGCATTCGCAGTGCAAAAGGTATTTTAGTTGCAGCTGTTTTAAAGGCACCGTCCGTTTTGATCGGCAGCATCATTTCATTCAGATGACCCTTGCTTTTCACGTCATTAAAGAATGCAAACGCATGACGAGCACCAGGGTTGCTGACCTCGCCCATCTTAATCGACATCTTCCGCAAGGACGAAATTTCGTCGGTAATGTCGATGTGTTTCGGACAATTCGTCACGCACTGCATGCAATGCAGGCATTTCCACAGTTCATTTTCAAATGCCGGCTGAACGTGCGCCTCCGGTGACTGATCACGTGAATCCACCGCATAGCGATACGCGCGGTTCCAGATGAACGGATCGAGGAACGTGCCGTCATTGACCTTTAATTGGTTACATTCAGAAGCACAGATGCCGCAGAGAATGCAGTCGGTTGAGGATGCAATTTTATGGAAGTCAGTATTGCTTTGCAAAAATCCTTTTTCTTTGCTGCCCTCATCTGACGGAATCAGCCATGGCTTGATCTTCTTCATCTTCTCCATCTTCGGTTCCCAGGCAACAGCCAAATCACGGATTACATCGAAGTTGGAAAGCGGTTCATATGTCAGGACATTGGTTTTAAAAATGCCGATGACTTTGTCAAGCGGTGTCTGGCAGGCAAGAAAGGATTTGCCGTTCACCTTGACCGCGCAGCTGCCGCAGATACCGTGCTGGCAAGCCGACGTATAGACGAGCGTGCTGTCGAGCGTCTCGCGAATCGTTGTCAATGACCAAAGGATTGTGCGGCCTTTTTCATAAGGGATCTCGTACGTCTGCAGCCATTTTTTCTCACCGTCAAAGCGTTTGATTTTAATTGTCAGTTTGTCCATCAGTACTTCCGCTCCTCCGGTTGATAAGTGGTGATCGTCACAGGCAGATAGTCGAGATGAAAATCATTGTAAACGAGTGTATGTTTTAGAAAATTAGCGTCGTCACGCTGCGGATAATCAGCCCGCGAGTGAGAACCGCGGCTTTCTTTGCGGTTGATTGCGCCAAGGGCAACAGCCTTTGCCAGCTTCAACAAATTGCCGAGTTCAACATAATTCATAAAGGCCATGTTGTACGCCTCAGCGGAGTCGCCGATATAAGCATCTTTGTAGGCCTCCATCGCCTCGTCAATCGTCTTTAAAGCTTCAGCCATCTCACTTTCCGTGCGGAAAATACCGACGTTGTACCACATGGCATGCGCCATTTTGTCACGAATGTCAAAGAATTTAATTCCCGTTTTTTTCTCGCGCATGCGGTCAAATTCTGCCTGCCACTGCTTGCGGTCGTCTTCAAGCTTAGCGGTTGGTGCAAAGTCGCGGTGCTCAGCGGTCTGACGGGCGCCGAGGCCGGCGTATTTGCCAAACAGCACAACGTCGGCCACCGAATTACCGCCGAGGCGATTGGCGCCGTGAATCGATACCGAACAGCACTCACCGACGGCGTGAATACCTTCGATCGGCGTCGCCAGCGTCTTATAGTCGCTGACATGGATGCCGCCCATCATATAGTGACAGCTCGGACGGATCGGCACCGGCTCTTTAATGAGATCGACGCCTTCAAAGTTAAGGGCAAGCTCGCGCACTTGGGGCAGACGATCCATGATCTTCTCCGCTCCAAGGTGACGCAGGTCCATGAGCACATAGGACTTCATGCCTTCGCCAAAGCCGCGACCTTCCTTGATTTCCGTTTCAATGGAGCGGGCAACCAGATCGCGGGGCCCAAGTTCCATCTTCCCCGGTGCGTAACGTTTCATAAAGCGTTCGCCGTCTTTGTTCAGCAAATAGCCGCCTTCACCGCGGCACGCTTCAGAGAGCAGCACCCCCGTGGACGCAAGGCCCGTCGGATGGAACTGGACGAATTCAGGATCTTTCAACGGAATGCCGGCGTTGAAGCAGGCTGCCGTTCCGTCACCGGTCATATTAATGGCATTGGTCGTCCGGCTCCAGAACACGCGTCCGAAACCGCCGGTGGCAATGACAACGGCGCGAGCACTGATTGCCTCAATCTTACCTTCCCGCATATTCATCGCGACAAGCCCTTCGAAGACGCCGTTATCGACCGTCAGTGACAATAAAAACCAGTCATCAAGGAATACGACCCCGTGCTTCAGACACTGCTCGTATAGGGCATGCAGAATCGCGTGGCCCGTTTTGTCTGCCGAATAGCACGTGCGCGGGCTTGAAGCCCCGCCAAACGGCCGCTGTGCCACATGCCCGTTTTCATCGCGGGAGAACGGTACCCCCATATAATCAAGTTCCGAAATAATGTTCGGCATATGTTCGCAAAAAAATTGCACCGCATCCTGATCGGCAAGAAAGTCGCTGCCTTTTACCGTATCACGAAAATGTTTTTCAACTGAATCGGTGTTGTCACGATAACCGAGTGCCGCATTGATGCCGCCTTGAGCAGCCCCCGTATGCGAGCGTGTAGGAAAAATTTTAGAAAGAACGACAACGTTCAGATCACTGTCCTTCGCTGCGTTCAACGCCGCCTGCATCCCCGCACCGCCGGCACCGACGACGACTATGTCGTATTTTTTCATAGAAGATTGTTCACCCTTTCGGAATCAAAAACTGATTTCAGCACAGCAATTATTTATCCGTCACGCAGCCATTATTCTGTAAATGACGGAAAGGGGTCTCTGTGGAGACCCTTTGCCGTCTGCATGCCATGCTGCCCTGTTTCAGGCGCACGGCATTAGCATGTGTCATGCTTTTTGATACGTTAAGAAAATAGATAGATTTCAGCGGGACTAAGTCTAAGAAAAGCTAAGCCTCTGCCTTTGTTCAAAGGACTTGGCAGCGCTAATAGAGAGCGATCAAACAATCAGCATTTGACTGCCTGTATGCCGATTCTTGCCGCCTGTCAGCGGCACTCAGATGTCTTGAAACGCCCCGCAGCCTTTGAAATCAACTGTTTTCACCAGAGACCGAGCAGCTTCCACCAAACCCCGCCGACGATCCCCCAGAGCAAGATTGAAATAATGGAAATAATGAATCCCATCGTCCACCATTTGCCTTGGCTGACATAGCCGGCTCCAAAGAAGATTGGCGCGGGGCCGGCTCCGTAATGCGTCGTGCAGCCGAACAAGTTGCTAAAGAAAGCAAGGATCAAAGCTGTCAGCATTGCCGGCGCGCCGCAGGCCACCGCTACGGCGAGGAAAGCCGCATACATGGCGCTGACGTGAGCCGTTGAGCTGGCAAAGAAGTAATGCGAATAGAAGTAGATCAGAGCAAGCAATATAACCGCAGTGACCCAAGGCATGCCTTTGATCGTTCCCTGCATCAGGTGGCTGAACCACGGAATCATGCCAAGCTGATTCAGGAAGGTAGCCATCATGACAAGCGCTGAGAACCAGATTAGCGTGTTCCAAGCGCCTTTTTCAGCCTTGACATCCTCGACGTCAAGCA
Source organism: Sporolactobacillus sp. (assembly GCA_047722915.1). Classification (GTDB taxonomy): domain Bacteria; phylum Bacillota; class Bacilli; order Bacillales; family Sporolactobacillaceae; genus Sporolactobacillus. The sequence goes on along the minus strand of JBDNZQ010000004.1, from coordinate 38,544 downwards.
CCTGTGTCAGCAGCAGCACACTCAAGCCCACGAGCGCCGTTGTTGTCGCATCGACCTTAATCGTTGAACCCAGGATCCAGAGGACAAGAATCAGCAGGAAGACGCCGATCATTTTCCATTCGGAAGCCTTGAGCGGGCCCATCTCTTTCAGATTCTCATCGGCTATCTTCGCCGCATTTGCCGTCTTTTTAATTTCCGGCGGATTCAGTTTATAAATGATCAGCGGCATGAGAATCAGACTGACAAGTCCCGGAACGACCGAAGCCGCCAGCCAGCCGAGCCAAGTGATATGAACATGTGCCACCTGAGCGGCCAACGTCACCGCAAGCGGGTTGGCGGCCATTGATGTCATGAACATCGCCGAGGTGATCAAGTCACCCTGAAAGGCGACAGTCATAAGGAACGAACCCATCTTCTTTTCGGTACCGTCATCGTTTCGCGAGCCGAAGGCATAGGAAAGGGACTGGACGATCGGAAAAATAATGCCGCCGGCACGCGCCGTGTTGCTTGGCATAGCCGGAGCGAGAATCAAGTCGCTGGCCAGCAACGAATATGACAGGCCGAGCGTGCTTTTGCCAAAGCGTTTGACAAAGAGAAAAGCGACGCGGCGGCCAAGGCCCGTTTTAATGAAGCCGCGAGAGATGAAGAAAGCAATGACAATCAACCAAATCGTCGCATTAGCAAAACCGCTCAGCGTCATGTCGATCGGCAGAACGCCGAGAAGTGCTGTCAGCGCCAACGCAATAATGGCGACGCCGCCCATCGGCAGCGGTTTAATAATCAAGCCGATAATTGTTGCAACGAATAACGCGAATAAGTGCCAAGCGCTGACTTTTAATCCTGCCGGTGCCGGAATAAACCAAATAATCGCCCCGATTGCCACCGCTATCAGTAGCGGCAGCCACTTGACCTGTGAACTTGTCGGTGTGGACGTGCGCATACCGCCCGCCGTCCCTGCCTGTACTCCATGTGCTTGTGCCATCAAAATCCACCCCATTTTTTGTATGCATGCAAAGAATCGGATTACCGGTACGGATGTGCCATCGCTTCAGGCTTGACCGCAGCATCAAATGCTTCACCGGTCAGAATGCCTGTCTTAATGGCGGCTTCGCGGAGGCTGAGACCTTCCTTGTGAGCAAGCTTTGAAATTTTCGCCGCATTTTCATAACCGATTGTCGGATTCAGAGCGGTTACAAGCATCAGCGAATGGTGCAAGTAATAATCGACCTTTTCGCGATTCACTTGAATGCCTGCTGCACAGTGAACCGTGAAAGAATGCATGACGTCGGCTAGTAACTTTGCTGACTGAAGGAAATTATACGCAATGACCGGCTTAAACACATTCAGTTCAAAGTTGCCTTGGCTGGCCGCAAAACCGACTGCCGCGTCGTTTCCCATGACCTGAACGGCAACCATCGTCACAGCCTCGGCCTGCGTCGGATTCACTTTGCCGGGCATAATCGAGCTGCCCGGTTCATTGGCCGGAATTTCCAGTTCGCCGAGCCCGCAGCGCGGACCGCTTGCCAACCAGCGCACATCGTTAGCTATCTTCATCAAGTCGGCCGCTAGCGCTTTCAATGCGCCGTGAACAGCAACGATGGCGTCGTGACTCGTGAGCGCGTGGAATTTGTTCGGAGAGCTGTGGAATGTCTTACCCGTCAGCTTGCTGATCTCCTCTGCTGCGGTCTCGCCGAACGCCTCTACGGCATTGAGCCCGGTACCGACAGCCGTGCCGCCGATAGCCAGATCCTTCAATTGCCCGACGGTACTGAGCAACAATTTTTTCGATTCCTTCAGCATATAAGCCCAGCCGCTGATCTCTTGTCCAACCGTCAGCGGAACGGCATCCTGAAGATGCGTACGTCCGATTTTGACAACATCGTCGAATGCTTCTGCCTTTGCATCAAGCGCCTGCTCGAGTTCTTCAAGCGCCGGCAACACCGCATTTTCTACCGCCTGAACAGCGGCAATATTCAGCGCCGTCGGAAACGTATCATTTGAGCTCTGTGCCTTGTTCACATCGTCGTTCGGATGTACATGTTCCGCGCTGCCCTGTGCTGCAAGCAGCTGATTGGCACGATTGGCCAGCACTTCATTCACATTCATATTTGATTGTGTCCCGCTGCCTGTCTGCCAGACAACAAGTGGAAACTCATCATTCAGTTTGCCTGCAAGCACCTCATCTGCCGCGTCACTGATGGCTTGAGCCTTTTCTTCATTAAGCGTTTTCAATCGCAAATTAGCTAAAGCTGCACTTTTTTTCAAAATGGCAAAGGCATGCACAATTTCAAGTGGCATTTTTTCCCAACCAATTTTAAAATTATCCTTGCTTCTTTGCGTCTGAGCAGCCCAAAGGCGGTCAATCGGCACTTTGACTTCGCCCAGCGTATCATGTTCAATGCGATAATCCATCTGATCATTCCCCTTCCCTGTTTCCTAACACTTTTAGTTTCTCATATGTTTCTTTTATAATTGAAATATCGAATTTTTATTGCCTCATAAAAAGAATGAATTGATAGCGTACTTTAAATTTTTTTGACAGTGACTTTTCTCACAGGACGCACAGATAGAACTTGTCAAACTAATTAGAGTAGAACTGATGTCAACTTTAACATTGTTTTTACTTTTGCCTATCAGCGTTCTCCAAGCGCTGTCACTTTTGCACAATAATATGTCAAAATGAGTTGGACACATCTGCCGCTTTCAAAGGTCTGATTGCTTCAAGCTCTGCTGCCGACACCTCATTCAAAAACGTATGAATCGTCGCAAAAGCATGCTGTTCATAAAATTTTTTTCATGAAAGGCACGTGTACACCGTGAACATTAACGATCTAAAACTCTTCAAAAGCATCTGTGAAACACGGAATTACACGCAAACAAGCAAAATTTTCTTCATCTCACAACCGGCTGTAACGGCAGCGATCAACCGCATGGAAGAAGAACTGAAGACAACTTTGTTTAAGCGCACACGTTTTAAACAGGACGTCACCCTCACGCAGACCGGCAGACTGTTTGAGACGCATGTCGATCAAATTTTGAAGCAACTCAATGAGGCCTATACAGAAATTCGTACGTTTGAGCGGCTAAAAACAGTCAATCTTGGCTTGCCGCCAATCATTGGTGCTTACTATTTTCCGCAAGCGGTTTCGCGGCTTGTGCAAGAACATATCTTATCTTCCCTTAAAATCGTCGAAGAAGAAGGTTCACAGCGCATGCTGAGCCGCGTGCTGTCGGAAGTCGTCGACATCGCCCTCATGAGCTCGCTTGACCGCTCCTTCTCCCACGAGGGCGTATCAGCCGTCCATCTGGCGTCTTATCCGTTCAAAGCTATTGTCTCGCGCAACCATCCGCTTGCCGTCCGTAGCAGCGTCCGCTTCAGCGAAATCAGAAATGACAGCTTTATCTCACTTAAGCCTGACTTTTTGCATTACGATTTTCTGGTCCGACTGTTTAAACGGCATCACGCACCGCTGTCGATCGTTTCACGGACGAATCAAATTCAAACGTTCAAATCACTTGTTGCTTCCGGAGCAGGCATCGGTCTGATCGCCGGACTTGCCGTCGACCCGAAGACAGATGACGTCGTCACACTTGAACTTGATGAACCGGATGTACCAGAATTCAACGTGTTTCTCTGCTATTTAAAGGGGCATGAACAAGCTGAGCTGACCTCGAGGCTCATCGAGATTCTCAGCCACGTCCAGATCGCTGACAAGACCGATGCATGATGCGTAGCAGGCGGCCGCCAGGATGATGGGCATGGCGTCCCTTGTCCGGCCGCCATACATCAAATTTATTTTCATCTTTTCCCACCGGCCGGCGCATGGACCGTCACTCAAACGGCTTTCATACATGTATGATCCACCATGCATAATAACAGCAGTTCTTTTCTGAGGATGCAGCGACACTTGCCGGATCGGCGGCACGCTCGTCCCACAAGGCGCGCCTTCACCCCTGCGTCCATGAACTTGCCAACCAATGTGATCGCTTGGCAAATGAATAATATGTTGATGAAATGTGTACGCCTTTTCACAATTATCCTAAAAAAAATAGATCAAGTTGAACATTTCAAGTGCTTTAAGACCACGGTGCTTCAGCTAGTCACGGGGCAGCATCTCTTCGCCTTTGTTTTCACTACCATCACCCGGCCGGTCAAATACACTCTTTTTTTATTCTTTAGCGGACACGGGATACGGCGCAGTAAAACTTGTCTTTCCTCCCATACTTCCCGTCCTTTTCCAGAATAGCTATAGTATAATGAACAGATGGAGGGATTAATGAAATGGAAAAAAAAGACAATATACCAAAACCGGAACAGTTTGGTGAGGCTGTCATACCGGCTTTTGGTTATGAACTCATAAGAAGTGTGCTGCTTCCGGAATTACTCGGAAAAGAAACGGCAACCATTCTATATTGGTCCGGTCGAAAATTAGCCCGGCTCTATCCCTTAACAACCGAACAGGATATTCCGGCTTTTTTTGAACGCGCGGGCTGGGGACGCCTGTCGATGACCGGTCGCGGCAAGCGTTCGCTTGAATTTGAGTGTGAGTCGCCAATCATTGAAACACGCATTAAAGATCATCCGGACCATGCACTGTTTACGCTGGAAGCAGGGTTCATTGCCCAGCAAATTCAGCAAATCAACGGCTGCATCGCCGAAGCCTTCTCGGAAGTACGCGGTGGTCGGCAAAGAAAAGTCATCTTCCGCATCGAATGGGACCCGAAGGATGCAGTCCGTTAGTTAAATGATACATGCATCGCTGCTGCCAAAATCCGACTGAGGCGAGCGTTAGAAAAACTTGGCGAGGTCGCGTCCTTTGGACGACGGCTCAGCATCAGCTTTTCTTAGACTTCGTCCCGCTGGAATCTCTTAACATTCTTAACATACAAGAAAAAGCCAAGGGCATGTGCGGCAAAAACACGAGCCCTTGGCTTTTTCTAACGTCAGGAAATATAAGGCCCTCAGCCGAATCAAATCTTAGAAAAACCGGGCAAAAACGCACGATCCTTTAAGGCAACCGTGCTCCGGTTTCGCCAGTCGCGGGCGCACCGCGAGCCTCCTCAGACAGGCCAGTGTCTGCGGGTCCCGTCCGGCACGCTTCTCCCGCAAGGCGCCCTCGCACCTCCGCTTTTCCGAGTATAACGGCAAAAATCATATTCCTTCTTTTCTTATACTTGGTCCCGCTGACATCGACAGACTTTCTTAACGTATAAGAGGAAGCTATGGCTTCGCTTTCTGCCACGGAATTCGGCGTAGCCCAGTGCGCCGTCTCTAAGATATCCAGCTTAATCATTCATCCCTTGCCGGCAGGAGGGAAATTTACACCACACCCAGTGCGCTCACCATATCCAAGAACAGAGGAGATCATTAAAACAAATAGGGTGAACCACCCTACACTCGTTTTGCTAGTAATTAAGCAGCGTCCACATCGACAGCTGCTCTTTTATCCATTTTTCGTCAGTTGGCACGCCGCGGAGCGATGGCCTGACCGGAAGCAACAAACAATTCAAGGCCTATAAAATGGTTAGTTACACTCAATAAGCGCCAAGCATCCCTAAAAATATGCTTCATCAACTTCTTTACCTAGCCGGCGTGTGCCTTCTGGATGATCGGTGCAGATCGCATACATCATTAGAGCAGGTAACTCTCCTCTTCGTCCAGCGCAAAGGTATGGTGCAGCGTCTCAAGCGCTTCTTGCAACCGGTCTTCATCAATGATCGTGGACACCTTGATCTCCGACGTGCTGATCATTTTCACCTTGATCCCCTTCTCTGCAAGCGCGTGAAACATGTGCGCCGCAACGCCCGGATTGGAGGCCATGCCGGAGCCGATAATTGACACTTTGGCCAAATTCGATTCATGCAGCACCTGATCGAAACCAAGCGCATCTTGGGCGCCTTTCAACAAATCAAGCGTTTCGGCAAGCCCCTCGCTGTCCAGAGTGAATGACAGGCTCGTCTTCTCTTCATTCAGCACATCTTGAACGATGACGTCGACGTTGATCCGTTTCTCGGCTATCGCATCGAACACGCGGGAAACCGCCGTCATCTGATTGGTAAGGCCGATGAGCGTCACTTTCGACACCTTTCTTTCAAACGCCAATCCTCTGACGATCTTCGCTGTTTCCATTGCCACTTCCTCCTTAATGACTGTTCCGTCCTCATCCGAAAAAGATGAGCGGACAACGAGTTCAATGTGGTTGTTTTTTGCATATTCGACGGCGCGCGGATGAAGTACACCCGCACCAAGATAGGCCATTTCCAACATTTCATCATAACTAATTTCTTTCAGCTTACGCGCCTGACTGAGCACGCGCGGATCGGTTGTGAATACACCGGTCACATCGGTGTAGATCTCGCAGCGCGCGGCGCCGAGCGCAACGGCAAGGGCGACGGCCGACGTATCTGAGCCGCCGCGGCCCAGCGTTGTGACCGCATTCGACGAATCGACGCCTTGAAATCCAGTGACAACGACAATCTGTCCGTTCCTCAGATGCGCGCGCACAGTCGCCGCATCAACGGTCATAATTCGCGCGCCGCCGTGCACCGGCTCCGTTTTGATACCGGCCTGCCAGCCTGTCAATGAAACGGCCGGACAGCCGCGACCGATGAGCGCCATCGCCAGCAGTGCCGCCGATCGCTGCTCACCCGTTGCCAAAAGGGCATCCAGTTCCCGTTTATCCGGAGAAGCCGCAACTTGATTGGCCAATTCCAAAAGGCGGTCGGTCGCCTTTCCCATGGCGGACACAACAACAACGACGCACCGGCCGCGCGCGTGCTCACGGCTAATGCGGACCGCCGCCCGCTCAATGCGCGCAGTCGTTGCCACTGATGTTCCACCGAATTTCATGACTGATACCGTCATTGTCTATCGCTCCCTTGACTGTCAACACAGACAGCCCCTCATTTACCGGCGAAAGCCAAACGTGCAGGCAAGCCTGTCCCTGCTTTTTTAACATGCAAAAAAGCAGCGGAACCCCCGCTGCTGAACGTCTACTATTCATCGCACCGGGATAGTTCTCCACACGAAGTCGCATGACAGCCGGACATTTATTCAATGCCAAGCCAGCCCGGACAGACAGCAGCATCTGTCCCGCTTCGGCGGTTTTCCCTTTCACCACGCAGTCATCGGCGGCTTCTCGCCTCGCGCCGGTTACTCTTGAAAATCGCGCCTCTATCACCTAAGTTATCTAACCCATTATTGAAGTGTGTCCTGATTATAGCAAAGTTCGTTTCTCAAGACAAGGCATTCACGGCTGCGCCGCCAAGTATTTCTTGAGCTCTTCCGCTACTTTTGCCGGCAGCCCCGCTGCGCGCAGTGCCTCCCCATCTGCCTCTCGAATTTTTTTGAGCGATCCAAAGGTACGCATCAAAGCAAGCTTGCGCTGCTTACCGATGCCGGGCGCGTCGTCAAGCAGTGAATGCAGCATTGCCTTGCCGTGTACTTGACGGTGGAAAGTAATGGCAAACCGATGCACCTCATCCTGGATGCGTTGCAGCAGATAGAAAGCCTGGCTGCTGCGCGCAAGCACGACAGGCCGCGGCGGTTCGCCGGTGACGAGCTGCGCCGTGCGATGGCGATCATCCTTAGCCAGGCCGCACACCGGAATGTAGAGCCCGAATTCATTCTCAAGCACATCGACCGCCGCCGCAAGCTGTCCCTTTCCGCCGTCAATGAGAATCAAGTCCGGCAACGCCGCCCCTTCTTTCAAAAGCCTGCCATAGCGGCGGCGCACGACTTCGCGCATCGTCGCGTAGTCATCCGGACCGTCTACCGTCTTGATGCGGTATTTGCGATACGCACTTTTTTTCGGACGGCCGTCCTCAAAGACAACCATGGCCGATACCGGATCGGCGCCCTGGATATTGGAGTTATCAAACGTTTCAATGCGCCGCGGCGCCGGCATATCAAGCGCCTCACCCAGCTGCTCAACGGCGCCTGAGGTGCGCCGCTCATCTCGGGCAATCAGCGCAAACTTTTCTTTCAGCGCGATGACAGCATTTTTTGTCGCCATACCGACAAGGTCTTTTTTCCGTCCCCGCTTCGGCTGAATCACTTCAGACTCGAGCATCTGAGCCGCAAGCGTCGCGTCGACCGGTTCGGGTAAAAGCACCTGCTTCGGCGGAATATGGTTTTGACGCGCGTAGAATTGACCGACAAAGCTCAGAAAATCTTCCTCCGGCTCCTGATAGAGCGGAAACAGCGACGCATCCCGCTCAATCAACTTACCAGAACGCATGAAGAACACCTGCACGCACATCCAGCCTTTATCAAACGTGTAGCCAAATACGTCGCAGTCTTCCAGCGAGTCAACGATGATTTTCTGTTTTTCCATTACTGTTTCAATGCTGCGCATCTGATCGCGCAGCTCCTTTGCCTTCTCAAAGTGAAGCAATTCTGCTGCTTGATCCATCTGCACGGCCAGCTGCCGCTTCACATCCTGATACCCGCCGTTAAGAAATTTTGTAATATCATCAGCCATTTTTCCGTAAACGGCTGGCTCGATCGCGAACGCGCACGGCGCCAGGCACTGTCCAATATGATAATAGAGACAGACGCGTGTCGGCAGTGTGCGGCACTTGCGCAGCGGATAGAGGCGATCAAGCAGCCGTTTGGTTTCATTTGCGGCTGTCACGTTCGGATAAGGACCGAAGTAGCGGCCGTTTTTGCGGTTGACCTTGCGGGTGATGATCAGCCGTGGAAAGGTTTCGGTCGTCAATTTAATGTAAGGATAACTTTTGTCATCCTTAAGCATGATGTTATAGCGTGGTTCGTATTTTTTAATGAGGTTAATTTCCAGCAGCAATGATTCGATTTCCGAAGAAACGACGATATACTCAAAATCGTCGATATCAGCGACGAGCCGTGCGGTTTTCGGGTCGTGTGTCCCGCTGAAATATGAATGCACGCGGTTGAATAAATTTTTTGCCTTGCCGACATAAATAATATCGCCGCCTGCATTTTTCATCTGATAACAGCCCGGCTGCTTCGGCAGCAGGCTTAACTTTTCTTTAATGTTCTGTGCCGTCATCTGCAAGTCACCCTTTGTCTGGTGTCTGCTTCATTATCAGCGATTACTGCTGTTTCTTCAACTCTTTTATACAAAGAAGGTTAGCCGAACGCATATAGTCTTTAGGGACAGCCGTCATACATTGTGAAGACACGTCGCGCAAGGCGCGTGCCATGCACGGCGCTGCGGAAACCTCTGAGGTCCGGCAACTGTCGCGACTGAAAAATCATCGGCGCAGGAATGTGTCCGCCGCCATTGTCGCGCGTCCGGCAGTCCGTATTCTCTGAATACTCGCACCTCCGCTTTGAACGCTGGGTGACGCGGGTGAAACCGGTCCTCAGAATAAAGACTGCTTATTCGCCGACATGTGCAGACGTGCTTCACATATAAAAAAACTGCGGAAGCGATGAGGCACCGCCCGAGCCGCAGTTTTTTGATAATTGATCGCGTTTAAAAATGAACAGATCAGCCGACGTGTTCTTTAATTCGGTCTGCCAACGCTTCTTTTGGCGTAAATCCAACAATGCGGTCAACGACTTCTCCGTCTTTAAACAGGAACATCGTCGGAATGCTCATCACTTCAAACTTGCTGGCTGTCGCCTGATTTTTGTCGACATCCAGCTTCACGATCTTCACCTGATCGGCAAGGTCGGTATCAATTTCTTCAAGCACCGGTGCCATCATGCGGCATGGCCCGCACCACGTTGCCCAGAAGTCAGCGAGCACGAGTCCTTTTGACGTTTCTTCCGCAAAGTTAGTATCGTTCACCTGATTGATTGCCATCTTGCTGCAAGCCTCCTCAAAAATCTTTTCATTCATGATACAAAGTATAACATTTCCTTTTTTTCAGCGCTATTTTCCTGCTTAGAAAAACTTGGCAAGGCCACGTTCTTTCATGCATGGTGCTCCCATTTCGCAAGTCGCGAGCGCCGCGCATCTCCTCAGACAACCGGCGCTCTGCAGGGTCTGACTTAGCTCACTTCACCCGCAGGCGCCCTCGCACCTGTGCTCTTGCTTTTAATCACTTAGCTTAAATGTTGCAAAACCTATATACTTTCTTGACTTGTATAAACAATCGTTTTTAAAAAGAGCCCATTTTTTGTAAAAGAACGATCATTTGAATTCAACAACCGTGACGCCGCTGCCGCCCTCACCTTCGGAGCCAAGGCGGAATGATTTCACGCGCGGGTGGCGCTCAATCAATTTGGACACCCCTTTGCGCAGTACGCCTGTCCCTTTGCCGTGGATAATGGCGACGCGCGAATACCCGGCGAGCAATGCCTCGTCAAGATACTTCTCAACTTTCTGCATCGCGTCCTCATAGCGTTCACCGCGCAGATCAAGTTCCGGCTTGACGATGCGATGATCTGCACGCACACGGACGACCGGCTGCGCTTTCTTCTCCTCTTTCACCCGCCTCAAATCCACCTCGCGGACGTTCATCTTTAATATGCCGGCCTGAACAAGATACTCGTGATCGTTAATCTTGGAAACGACATACCCATTCTGCCCGAAACTCATAATCTTGACGGCATCGCCGGCCTGAAACCCTTGCGATTGTTGCGCAGAGGAAGACGACGAGTGGGCGGCGCGCGCGCTGTCGGTATCAAGTGCATCAAGCGCATGAACCAGCTTTGTCTTTGCATCAATCAACTGATGCTCTTTGACATTGCCGTTCTTCTGGAAACGGCGCAAATCATTGATAATCGTCTCAGCCTCTCGCCGGGCACTATCCAGTGCCTGCTGCGCCTTGCCGCGCGTCTCCTGAAGAATACGCTCGCGACTCTGTTCCAGCTCCGCCAGTCTGGCGGCGAGTGCCGCCTCTTTTTCAGCCGCCGCACGGCTGAGCTGCCGCGCTTTCTCCGCCTCTTCCTCGGCCGCCCGGGTGTTCACCTCCAATGAAGCAATCATCTTGTCGATCTTGTTCGTCTCGCGACTGATTTGTCCGGATGCGGCCTCAATGATATAGTCCGGCAGACCGAGCTTGCGCGAAATTTCAAAAGCGTTGCTGCGCCCGGGAATGCCGAGCAGCAGCCGGTAAGTCGGACTGAGTGTTTCCACATCAAACTCGACGCTTGCATTCATGACGCCCGCTCGTTCATAGGCGTACGCCTTGAGCTCGCTATAATGCGTCGTGCAGATGATCGTCGCCCCGCAGCCGTACACGGCATCGAGAATGGCCATCGACAAAGCCGCGCCCTCCTGCGGATCGGTACCGGCGCCAAGCTCATCAAAAAGAACGAGACTGCGCTCGTCAACCGTCCTCAGAATCGATACAATATTGGTCATGTGCGACGAGAATGTGCTGAGGCTTTGCTCGATGGACTGCTCATCCCCGATGTCCGCATAAATATCGGCAAAGATGCTCATTTCCGATCCCTCGTTCGCCGGCAGTTGAAGACCGCTCTGCGCCATCAGCGCAAGCAGACCGGCCGTCTTCAGTGAAACCGTCTTACCGCCCGTATTCGGTCCGGTGATAATTAGCGCATGTGTCTGTTCGTTAAGCACGAGATCAATCGGGACGACGCGCCGCGGGTCGATCAGCGGGTGGCGGGCCTGCTTAAGCCGAACTATGCCACTGTCATTCAGGCGCGGACGCACGGCTTTGAGTTCGTGAGCGTACGCCGCTTTCGCAAAAATGAAATCAAGCGCCGCCAGCTGCTCAACTGCTTCAAGCAACCCGTCGGCATACTGCGCCGTCACTGCGCTCAGCTCGCGCAAAATCTTCTCGATCTCGTGCCGTTCTTTCGCCTGCGCTTCACTGAGCTGATTATTCAGTTCGACAACGGCCTGCGGTTCAATAAAAAACGTCGCACCTGAAGCCGATTGATCATGGACGATACCGCCGAGCGCCGCGCGATACTCTTGCTTCACCGGCAGTACTTGGCGGCCGTTCCTGATGGTAATCAGTGCCTCAGAAAGCATCTTGGCACTTGAGCGCACGATGCTTTCCAGTTTCTGTTTGACACGGCTGTCGTTCGTGCGAATCTGTGCCCGAATGTGGCGGAGCGCCGGACTAGCGTCGTCAAGGATGCCGCCCTGATCGTCGACCGTCGCGCGAATTTCCCGCTCGAGCGTTCCCGGCGCCTCCATCGCATCAACAAGACTGCTTAGGCACGGCAGTGCAATCTGTTTGTCATCACGCAAATTAATAATAAAAGTTTTAATACGGCGAATACCACGTATGGTGTCAGCCAAATCAATCAGCTCGTGTCCGCTAAGCACGCCGCCGATTGCCGCCCGCTTCAGCGCAGGGCGCCCGTCGCTGATACCGCCAAACGGAATCGAGCCGGACAGCCGCAGAACAGTCGCCCCTTCCTCCGTTTCCGCCTGCAACTGTTCCACGTCGGCGAGTTCCGCCGCCGGACGAAGCACTTCCACCCTGCTTTTCCCGAGCGAAGAGGCCGTATGGCGCAGCAATTGTTGTTTGATTTTCTCGTATTCAAGTGCGTGCAGCGCATGTTCATTCACGCGTAAAAATCCCCTTTATGAAGTCACTCTGCGAACGCAGACGACGCTCGCCCATGTTGGGCCGGTATCGCTGCATCTCTTAAGTTAGATGACGCGGCGTCGAACGCGCGTAGATCACCGCCTGTCCTGCATGGCTGTGTCTGAGATGCCACGGTCTGCCGAACAGCTGGTGCATGGCTCCACAGCGCTTAAAGGACACCGCCCGTCACATCGCCGATGGACCTCAGCCATGGCGAAATCAGCGGTGTTTTGCCGATCATCGCCTGCGCCAACGAAGAACCGCCGACTGCTGTATGCAGAACACCAACCGGCAGCAGCGAAGCGACGTAAAGCAAAAGCAGAAGCAAAAGGTAGCTTTCCAAGAAACCGACGAGCGCTCCGGCTAATCGATTGATCGGACGAATCAGCGGCAGATGGGCCAGTGAATTGAGAAACGAACCGATAAATGCACAGGCCGTCTTGGCAAGGACAAAAAGAATAACAAAGGCAATAACCGGATAGAAGAGCGTCTGCCAGTCCGCGGTATGTGGTGCCGGAAACCATGATTGGAGCTGTGCCGCGAGCTGCCGAAAGTAGAACAGCGCGACGGCAAACGCAGCGATCGTTCCGACAAGTCGCACGATCTGGGTGATGAGTCCGCGTCGGTAACCGGTGAACAGCGCTGAGGCAAGCAGCAAGACGATCAAAAGATTAAGCAACACTAAGCAACCCGTCCTCTCCAGCGACCATGCCGTATAAAGCAGTTTCGCTTTTTCCGTCTTTATCATACCAAATGCCGACTCATTTGAAAAACGCAGCGCAGTATCAGGAAGATTCGACTGCACGAAATTTTTAAGGCCAGCGTGCGCCGGCGGACTTGTTTATCGCAAGCGTCGCGTCTCCTCATGCAAATGAAGAAAGTTCAGTTGAAAAACTGGTTGAAGCCATGCCCTTTAGACAACGGCAGAGCCTTGGTTTCTTATACTTAGTCCCGCTGGAATTTTTATATTTGCTTAACGCACGAAAAAATCCAACCCTTTTATATCAAGGCTTTGTTAACCCGGATGATTTTTTCGCAATGGTTTCCATATGTGGCTCGTTTGCCGCGAGTAACACAAGCCGCCGGCAATCAAGGAAGCCCACTTGGCACGCGGGCCTCGCAAAGCGCCGTCGCATGAGGATATTATCTTACCAAAAAGCAGCATTCGATCTAAACAGCGTCAAAATCAAAAACACATCAATGAAAAATGGATTTTCAGATTTGCTTCCAAGCGCGGCTTTTATACAAGTCGATATTTTTATCTCTAAAAAATGGCTGCTTTTTACAAGCGACACTTTTCAACAGCTTCAAATAAAGTGCGCAGCGCTTCACTGGTTGCTTGCTACGCCTACAGTATCAGCCGCTTTTGCCGGCGGGCGGCTGCCGACTGCGCGCTCAGCCGCGCAGCGCCGCACCGCACGCCGCAGCGCAGGCAGCAACAATGCGCTGATGAGCGGCATCAACTTCTTCATCGGTCAGCGTCCGTGCCGGATCCGCGTAGACGAGTGAGAAAGCCAGTGATTTTTCATCAGTTCCGACGTGATCGCCCTCGTAGACGTCGAACAGGCGCACGTCGCGCAGCAGTTTGCCGCCTGCTTCGACAATCACACGCTCAACGGTCGAGGCAAGCACCGTCTTTTTGACGACGAGCGCGACGTCGCGCGTCACCGACGGAAAGCGCGGTAAGCCGGTATAGACGACAGCCGGCTGGTCCGCGCGCAGCAACGGTTCGGCGGCAATTTCAAACACAGCCGTCTGACCCAGCGCATGAGCTTTTGCCAGCTGCGGATGAAGCGTGCCGACATAACCGACACACTCACCGTCGACGTAAACGTCCGCCGTCTGTCCCGGATGAAGCCCGGCTCGCACCGCCGGACGGTAATCGGTTCGCGCGCCGAGACCGAGCTGTTCAAAAAAGGATTCGACAATTCCTTTGGCTGTATAAAAATCAACGATCGGTTTGTCGCCTTCCCAATTGCGCTCCCCGCTGCGTCCGGTCAGTGCACCGGCAAGATGTTCTTCTTCGCGCGGCCGTACCGTTCCGTTCTGCGGGATAAACACTTTACCTATTTCGTAGAAAGCGACGTCCGGAAGCTGGCGATTGGCGTGATAACGCAGCACATCAATCAGCTGGGGAATGAGGCTCATGCGCAGCGACGCATGTTCCTCGCTCATCGGCCAAGCCACGCGTACCGGCGACCGGCCCGCGCCACTCACTGCCAGCGCGGCCGCTTGGTCATCGGTCGTCAGCGAATAGGTGTACGCCTGCGTCAAACCGAGGCTTTCCATTTGTGTCTCAATTCGCCTGATCAACTGCTGATAGGGAGTCAGGCCGGCTTTGTCGGCCGTTCCTTCCGGCAGCGTCGCCGGCAGTCGATTATAGCCGTACAGACGACCGACTTCTTCGACAAGGTCCTCGGGAATCGACACGTCGAAGCGGCGGCTCGGTACGGTCACATGAATAGATTTGCCATGCTCTTTGACGCCAAAGCCAAGTCGGCGAAGAATGGTGACGATCTCCTGATCAGCAAGCCCGGTACCGAGCACGCGATTGATTGTCTGAAGCGGCATATCAATCACCGCCTCAGCGACTGTTCGCTCGCCGGCCTCCACCATGCCGCCGAGCACGCTGCCGCCTGCATATCGTTCGAGCAGCTCGGCCGCCCGGTCGGCAGCAGGCGCGACGCGGTTGCGGTCGACGCGTTTCTCATAGCGGCTGCTCGCATCCGTGCGCAGTCCGAGCCGCGCAGACGTCCGGCGAACGGTGATCGCATCAAATATCGCCGCTTCCAGCAGTACTCGCGTTGTCGTGGTCCGCACTTCCGAGCTTTCGCCGCCCATCACACCGGCAATGGCGACGGGCTCCCGGCCGTTTGTAATCAGCACATCCTCTGCTGTCAATGTGCGCGGTTTGCCGTCAAGCGTCACCGCCTGCTCGCCCTCCTTTGCCAGGCGCACGAGCACCTCATTTGAGCCGAACGCATCAAAGTCAAACGTGTGGAGCGGCTGGCCATACTCAATCATGACATAATTGGCAATGTCCACAACATTGCTGATCGGCCGCACACCGGCTGCCATCAGCCGCAGCTGCATCCAGCGCGGCGACGCTCTGACGACGAGATGCTCAATGACTCGCGCGCCGTAATACGGCACCTGATCAGCTGCCGAGCAATCCACGGTCACGTGCACATGATCAGCCGCCTGATCGCCGCTTTCCTCGACACGCGGCACCGGAATGCGTACCGGACGGTCAAGAACGGCAGCTACTTCATGCGCAAGTCCGATGACGCTCATGCAATGCGCGCTGCTGACAAGAATATCAAGATCGAGAATAGCGTCATCAAGATCGAGATACGGCAATGCGTCGGCGCCGATCGGCACCTCGTCGTCGAACACGTAGATTCCGTCCGCATATTCTTTCGGGACGAGTGCTTGATCAACACCCAGTTCGCTTAGGGCACAGATCATGCCTTCCGACGTCTCGCCGTGCAGCACTGTCGTTTCAATGCGTCGACCGCCGCCGATCACCGCACCCGGCAGCGCGACCGGCACTTTTTGGCCGGCGGCAACATTCGGTGCGCCGCAGACAATCTGCAACTCGCGCCCGCCGACCGTGACGCGGCACACGTGCAACTTTGCGGCCTGAGGATGCGGCGTGCACGTTAAGACGCGACCGACGACAATATCGCTTAATCCGGCACCGGGATACTCCAAGTGCTCCACTTCGATGCCGGCATTCGTAATCTTTCCGGCCAGTTGCTCCGGGGTCACATCGGTCAATTCGACATAATCCTGCAACCATTTATAAGAAAAACGCATGATTCTTTCGCTCCTTTTCTTCTTTACACTCGCACAGCCCGCCCGCTCTTTAAGCGCGTTTGAACTGGCTCAAGAAACGCACATCGTCCGTATAGAAATGGCGGATGTCCTCAATGCCGTACTTAAGCATGGCGATGCGCTCCGGCCCCATGCCAAAGGCGAAGCCCGTATACACAGACGGATCAAATCCCGACATGCGCAGCACGTTCGGATGCACCATGCCGGCGCCGAGAATTTCAATCCAACCGGTCTGCTTGCAGACGCTGCAGCCGTGCCCGCCGCAGCGGAAGCAAGAGATATCCATCTCCACAGACGGCTCGGTAAACGGGAAGAAACTGGGGCGCAGCCGAATCTCGCGGTCGGCACCGAACATCTGCTTGGCAAAAACAGTCAGCACACCCTTCAGATCGCTGAGCCGAACGTGACGGTCAACATACAACCCTTCAATTTGCATGAATTGGTGAGAATGCGTGGCATCGTCATTGTCACGGCGGTACACCTTGCCGGGGCAAATGACTTTCACCGGTCCTCGGCCGCGATGGGCTTCCAGCGTGCGTGCCTGCACCGGCGACGTCTGCGTGCGCAGTAAAAGGTCTGCCGATAAATAAAAGGAATCCTGCATATCGCGGGCCGGATGATCCTTCGGCAAGTTCAGCGCCTCAAAATTATAATAGTCTTCCTCAACTTCCGGTCCCTCGGCAACGGAGAAGCCCATACCAATAAACAAATCCTGCACGTCGCGGATGACCGAAGCCAGCACGTGCGAACTGCCGGTCACCATGCGCCGGCCGGGCAATGTCACATCAATCGTTTCACCGCTGATCTTTTTTTCAAGCAGCTTCGTTTCCAAATCGTGGCGTTTCGCTTCGATCAAAGCAGCAATCGCCGATCGAACGTCGTTGGCGACTTGACCGACGACCGGCCGCTCATCTTTGGTCAGCTTACCCATTCCTTTTAAAATCTCAGTAATCGGCCCTTTCTTTCCGAGAAAATGCACCTGAATGACCTGTAAATGCTTCGGACTATCGGCAAGCTGCACTTGGCGCTCCGCCTCGGCCTTTAACTCGTATAACTTTTCTTTCAGCATCGTCCCGCACTCCTTTTTTGATCTGTGAATCGGCCTTGCCAAAACTTCAAAGGTCATCCGTCCTAAATACACGCTTACACCGCTCTGTGTCCTGATCCTCACCCCGCCGACACCTTAGCACGTCGGCGAAGCAAACTGCACCGTTCACATGTTGCTTCCGCTTGCACAGAGGAAGCCGCACCGCCTCTTCAACCGGTACCGCGCGTATATCGATCCGTCCTCGTCGACATTTTGCTTTTGTCGGACCGGCATTCGGTTGTACGGCATTGGTTTTTTGCCAATTAGTAGAAAAACTTGGCTCTGCCAAGTCCCTTGGACGAAGGCAGAGCCTTAGCTTTTTCCTAGACTTGGTCCCGCCGGAATCTATATACTTTCTTAGCATATAAAAAACGCCTCATCCCGAAAAGGGACGAGACACAACTCGCGGTACCACCCTCGTTGACGGCGCAGACCGACCGTCCAACTCGTGCATCCGTTAACGGAGATGAACCGGTACGACCTACTGCAACGTTCAATCGTCAGCTCCGGAGTGAATTCTTTCTGTCCGTTCCGCGGCACGCTTTCAGTCGCTGGCGTGCCTCCCTGCTGCGGCATAACAAAAATACTGCTCTCCATCGTTGCCTTTTTCATTTAACACCGGTAAAGGATAAAGCATTGAGCGTAACAAAAGAAAAATGAACGCTCAGCCGGTGCATACGGCCTTAGTTTCACACTATCTTCTACAATTAAGTAATTTTAGTATAAAACAGTCAATTTTCAAGTGCAAGACCCGCCGTCTGCAACCAGTAAAGCATAATGCCGGCAGCAACGGCCACATTCATCGATTCGGCACGTCCGGCCATCGGTATCTTGACTTCCCGATCGGTAATGCCGAGCAGCTCCGGCGATGCGCCGCGTCCCTCATTCCCGACAATAAGAGCGAAGGACACGTCTTTCACCGCTATCGTGCGCATGTCACCGCCTTGCAGTGAAGACCCGTAAAGGAGGATGCCTTTTGCTTTACACGCATCGGTCACTTGAAACAAGTTACGGTGCAGAACCGGCAGGTGGAAGTGTGATCCCTGCGCCGCACGCAGCGTTTTGTCGTTGTAAGCGTCGACACAACCGTCACCGACAAAAACAGCGTCCAACCCAAAAGCGTCGGCCGTGCGGATCAGCGTGCCGAGATTGCCCGGATCCTGCACGCCGTCAATCAACAAATAACAGCCGCCTTTCCGCACAGTCTGCACGGCTTGTGTCATCCGGCAAACTGCAATAACGCCTTGCGGGGTCTCCGTCTGTGACAATTCGGTGAAAATTTTGTGTGTCACCTGATAGGCGTCGATGTCTTCAAGCGGCCATGCCGAAGGAACATGAAAAGCTTCATCGACAAGCATGGCGCTCAGCAGATGTGGAGACGTCTTCAGCGCCTCTTCCACGAGATGAGGGCCCTCCAACAAATAAAGGCGCTCGCGTTCCCTGTATTTACGTTGCTTCAATTTTTTCCATAATTTTACTTTTTCATTCTGCATCGATACCATGCTTCGCAACAAAAAGACTCCTTTGGCGCAAACTATGCGCCATTTCTATGCTCTTTCATGCCCGCACGCAGAACAGCAGACTGCGCGAACGTGCTCCGCGAACCGGCCTTGCGCAGATCTAACCATGCATGAGCGGCCATTTATTCATCCATACTATAACATATCGGCACAAGTAGAAAAATGAAACCCGTCCAATTTTTTAATGCAGGCCGGGCTCATTTTTTCCGATACTTAGGCTCCACTGAACACCTTAAACGCTCTTAACGTAAAAAAATGACAAAGTGAGGTATCTCAATGATGGATCTCGATATTCGCCGCGCCGTTTTGCACAACGTACATGGCAATAACCGCGAGGAGCTGCAAGACGTCATAGTCGACGCCATTCAAAAACGCGAAGAAAAAATGCTGCCCGGGCTGGGTGTGCTGATGGAGGTACTCTGGAATCAATCTGACGCCCCCTTTCGCAACGAACTGTTGACGCGGCTTGAACAGGGTGTTCACGCCTAAGCGCTGGCCCGTGCGCGGAGCCGTTGCGGCTGCCGGTTTGCCGGTACCGCAGCGGCTTTTTCATACGTTTAAGCACGTATGAGAATCTCAGCGGGATCACGCGTTAGAAAAGTTGAGACGCCATCGTCGTCCAAAGGACTTGGCAGAGCCAAATTTTTTAATTAAGTTGCCGTTTGTCAGGCGACAGCATCTTCCCGCAGGATGCCTGTACGAATTTTCCGACTAATTCTCGAGACGGGCACCCGTTGATTCACTTTAACGACTTCCGGCGGTTTACACATAAAAGTGGAGACGCGCTTCTGATAAGGACAAAACCCAATAGCGTGTGCAAAGCGATCAATACAGTCAACGAGCAAATTCGTTAAGAGGCGTGAGATCCCCTGCAAACAAAGCAGGTCAATCCTGCCGCCGCTCGTTCAAGCGACTGCCGCTCACTCTTCACGTCCCGACTGCCTGATCGTTGCCGCACAGTGCGAAAAACCGCAGGCACAACCGTTTTTTCTCCTGCTGACATACAAGCCATTCTGTTCTTGCAATCTGACGTCTGTTTTACTAGAATAAAAGTTAAATAAATGGCAGAGTAGATGACTGCGGGTCACGTGCCTGAGGGACGGGGAGTTGTCCTTGGGACGAAAAGCGAACGCTTGCCGTGCAGTCATCGCATCCCGCTGCCGCATACGGGAGCACGTCCTCCTCTATGTGGCAAGAGTGCCAACTGAGGAGGAATTTTAATGTCCATTTTCACCACGTCTTACTGGCAGTCGGCGATTGCTGAACTGCAAAAGGTCAACCGGCTGACCCTTGCCGCGCTCGTTATTGCATTGGCAACCGTACTCGGTTCATTTGCTATCCCGGTCTCGCAGAACTTGCACATCGTCTTCACGTTTCTGCTTTTTGCTTTTGGAGCTATGGTCTATGGGCCGGTTGTCGGCGCTGTCGCCGGCGCGGCAGCCGATATTGTCGGCTACATTGCTCATCCTATGGGGGCATTCTTCCCCGGCTACACACTTTCCGCGATTCTGAGCGGTCTGATATATGGGTTGCTGCTCTACCGCACCCGCATCACCGTGCTGCGTCTCGTGCTCGTCAAGCTTACTATTAACTACGCCATCAATGTCGGGCTTGGCTGTCTGTGGAGTGCCCTTTTATTCGGCAAAGCCTACTACTTCTTCTTCGCCGCCAGTCTGCTGAAAAATACGCTCATGCTGCCGATTGAAGTGGTGCTGCTTTACGTCACGCTGCAAGTGTTGCTGCCTGTTCTCGGCAGCGCACATCTGCTGCCTAAATCCGCGCGCCAGACGCGCATTCCGCTGTTTTAACCGGCACCGACTGTCACCGCATTGTGATCAGCTGAACAAGCAACTCCCCACCGGCCAGAATCAACGCCGGTGCAGCCATCAGCCATTGAAAAGTCCGCCGAACGCTCCGGCGGACTTTTTGTACGTCATAAGGCACAACCGAAAAGAGAGGCGAAGTGATCATTTTCTCATACGTTAAGTTGGAAAAGGCATTCAGACCGGCAAGCAGAAACGCTTTAAGCACGAGCGGAGCAACCCACAGACCCAACAAAAACACACCGACCATCTTTCCATACACACTCAGCGTCTGCGAATGACGCAGCGATGACTTCAGCAGCAGTTCAAGCAACCCATGTTCTGCCGTCCGCGTCTTAAACAGTCGCCGGGAATTTCGAAACAGCAACAGCGGACGCCGCGGCCGATAAACAACCGGAGCGTCGACGGTGCCGGACATTTTTAAAATCAAAACGGTCAGAGCCAGCCGAGCTGCGGCTTCATTCTCCAATTCTTTATCAAAGCGCATAGGCGTGTGCAACAGCCGCCCATAGGCGACAGCAAGAACACCCGCCAGCACGCTGCAAAAAATAAAGGAAGCCACTGGCAGCTGTGCGGCCGACAGGGAAAGAGCGTAAAGCAATGCCGAAAGCACATGCCGCATGATCCATCTTGAGATAAATAATCGTGCAGCGCACATCGCCCACCGGTACATGCACGCAACCGCAGTGAATGCCGCAAGCTGCCATGCCGTCATGTGCATGATGTGCCGGAACACCGGCCATGCGATAGCCACGAGCAGTAGGACACGCGGCAGCAGGGCAAATAATGAATAAAGGATCGCGCAGCAGCGCATGCCGACAAACAGCGGCCGATCGGCCAGCACAAACAGCTGATCGGCTGCCTGAACAAACGTGCGCAAGTAACCACTGCCGCACAGCAGCAGCAGACAGGGAAAGAGCGCCTGCACCGGCCATGCCGCTGGCCAGACATTCTCCGTATGGAGCCACTCGTCGCGATACACGCCAATGCCGATGACCAGCGCCGGAACAACAAGATAAAGGGCAATCACCTTATCCATGACAACACCCAATGTGCGACGCCGCTCATGTCTCGCCTCGCGAAGACGCTCGGCAAACAAACGTTCAGCTTTCATCGGAGTGCCCCGCTGTCAGCACGTCAAAACAATCGAGCAGCGTCCCTTCATGCAGACCGCTCGCCTGACGAAGAACCGCCAGCGTCCCTTGCACGATCAACCGGCCGCCATTAATCAAAATAAAGCGGTCGCAAACGCGCTCGGCTGCATCGAGCACATGAGTCGTCATCAGAATGGCTGCGCCTCGCGCTTTCTCCTCCGCGATCACATGCAGCAGCTGCTTCGTTGCATGCGGATCAAGACCGATAAAAGGTTCGTCAATGAGATAGCAATCGGCCCGGCGCAAAAAAGCGAGGACAAGCATCATTTTCTGCTGCATGCCTTTAGAAAACTGATCGGGAAAACGGTGGATGGCATCCGTCAGCTGAAAGCATTGCAGCAGGCGGCGAGCACGCTCGGCAAACGGCGCTTCATCGCCGCCAAGCGTCGTCTGCAGAAAATCTAGATGCTCTTGGAGCGTCAGCCGTTCATAAATCAGCGGACGCTCCGGCACATAACCGTACGGTGACAACTGCACGCTGCCGCGCAGATAGGGCAGCGTGCCGCGCAATGCTTTAAGTGTCGTACTTTTACCGGCGCCGTTCGGTCCGATCAAACCGACGAGTTCGCCGGGCTGAACCGAAAAGCAAATGTCGCGCAGCAGCGGTTCGCGGACTGAATAACCGCCTGCTTCAATCGTCACACTCAGCATCACGCCACCCCCCGCCCTCTTAGTATTATTAAATCCCACTCGCAATCACAATGTGACCGATTTTTTAACGCGGCGATAGCCTGTTCAGCCGGTCGGCCGTGCTACAAATGACCCCACTCTGAGGCGAGCATGCTGTAGACGACGTGATCGACATAATGGTCATAAAGCCATTCATTCTGGCGCAGCACGCCTTCCCGCACGAACCCGAGCCGCTCGGCAACTGAGCGACTCTTGCGATTTTGCACAGCCGCACGTATCTCTATGCGATTGAGCGCCAGTTCACTGAAGCCGTAAGCGGTCAGCGCGCGAACGGCGCGCGTCATGAGACCGCGTCCTTCATAAGCGGTGCCAAGCCAGTACCCGATATCGGCTTTCTTATTTGTCCAGTCAATCCCGTTGAAGCCGACAAGACCGACAAGCTCATCGCGCACGCAAATGACAGCCTGCAAGCCGGACCTATGCGCCAGTCCGTCGAGCGACAGGCGAATGAAGCGCTGCGTATCATCCACGCGCTGCGAGTCGTCGACCCACGGCAAAAAAGCGCGCAGCGCCTCCCTTGATGTACAGATCAGCTGAAAAATACGCGCATCGTCGCCCGGTTCAACCGTTCGCAGCGTCATCTCTCCGTCAGTGTGAATCCCAGTCACGCGCTGGTCCCCCTCTTTTTGATACGTTTAAGAACGTTTGACTAAGTATAAGAAGAAGCGAAGACTCTGCCGTCGTCCAAGGCCTTGGCTTTGCCAAGGCCTTCTAACCAAGTGTTGTTTCATCCGGCTGCTACCGGCACCCTGGTTTAAGAGTGCCGGCGTGTCGGCTGATGGCCCGCCATGGGTTGAACTTCAAAAAAATCATGAAGAAAAGTACGCGGCCCGCCGTCTTCAAGGCGGCTGCGGCAGGCGGCCAAGTCGCCGTTCTCCAGCAGAAAAAGCTGCGGCGCGGCAAAGGCGGCCAAGTCAGCGGCCAGATGAGTCGTATAAATGACCGTCCGCTGCTTCACCTCGGCGAGATAATTGATGCGCTCAGCGATCAATCGCGCATGGCGACGGTCGACGCCGGCGGTCGGCTCGTCAAAAAGATAAAGCCGGCGATCATACTGAACGAAGCACTGAATCATGAGCCAGCGCCGCTCGCCGGGCGACATCTGACCGTACTCGCGCTTCCACAGATCGGCGAGTTTCTCTTTCTCATCAGGGGTTAATTCAGTGAAAGCGTGCGCCGGGTCGGATGGCGCCCGCCTGCCATCCGCACCAAGTAAGAGGGCCACATACTGGCGGCCGGTAATCGTATTTAAAATCGGCACGCCCTGAAGCTGATAGACAAGTTCGCGCGGCGATATGTCTTGAATCGACGGTTGCCTCAGGCGAATCGTGCCGGCGATTAAGTCAAGCAGCGTCGTCTTTCCGGCACCATTCGGCCCGATCAGCACGTTGACTGCTCCCTCGGCAAGCTGCCAGTTCAAATCGGCAAAAAGCGGCCGCTCCGCCTTCGGATAACGGTAGGTTAACTGCTGGATGCGCATGAGCTCTTCCCCCTCATTCATAGCTTGTAATTCGGTTGCAGAGCGACCTTCTTTACCGCCAGCGCGCCGCCGGTCAGATAGACGGCCGTCACCGCCGCGAGAAAGAGCGGTGCAACATGGGGTGCACCCGTGACGCCGGCACCTGCCAATTGTGCAAAAAGCAGGCCGAGCTGGCGCGTATACTCTGCCGGATTAATCAGTGTGAAAAGATAGACAAGAAACGTCTGGTCGTCATGGAAACTGTAAGCGGTAAGGAAAATTAAAAAAGCAGTGATGATCGTCGTGACCGGTGGCAATGATTTCGTTTTTAACGGAAAAAGCCCGATGAGCAGAAAAGCACAGTACACCGGAATACTTGAGACTATAGCGGACAACAATAGTAGCATGCACAGCCCGGCAAAGGCCATTTTGAATGCGATCATTAATACGAGATCGAGCAGAATGATAACAGCAAATAATGTTAAGCTATTCGCCAAAAAATCTCCGATAATGATTGGAACGACACCCCGGGAAATAAAATAAAACATTTTAAGAAAATGCTCCTCACGTGAAATAATGACAGTTGTTCCGCTACCGCTAACTAAATACCAGTAAGCCAGCATATAACCAAGCCATGACGACAATACAGCAGCCACATCGTTGATTCGAGGTGTACGCACGAACCATTGCTGTTGATTGAACAAAATACTGACGACCGGAACACCGATCAACATGATAAAATTAAGTTTGAAATAAAACGCAACACGAAGAAAGTGCTTGGCATACGCCAATGATTTCGCCAACATGATCCATCACTTCCCTTGTTCGTCTTGAATGGCGCTCGCCATCATATTAAGCAGGCTGAGCCGGCTCTGCCTGCTTTAGCACGCTATGTCGCTGCCCGCAACACGCGTGCGCGCGTATTTCAAAAAAGCGCCGTTAAAACCCCGCGTCTGCCCTCTCTAATTGACATTCATTTTAAACCATTTTCTGCCGATTATCAGCAATATTTTCATCTTAGATCAGCTTGCGAATCATAAGCGAGCCATGCGGGGCGGAACGAGCGCCTCTTGCTCGCTCGCACGGCCGAAGGATTCCGCCTAAGATTAGAGAATCTGACGCCTGCTTCTCAGCATAGCGGCTCAGAGGGCAGGCGCCAAAAAATAGCACGAACGGTCAGCAGCAGCGCGCGAGCGGTTCCTTCACTCCCGGCTGCTGCTGATCTTTACCGCAAGAACGCGCTCTTTTCAATCCTCGTGCCTGCATGTATGACCCGGAAGGCGAAGACATCTCCGGCGGCGAAGCGCAAAAAATAGCCATTGCCCGGGCACTTTATAAGCAAGCACCGTTCGTCGTTCTCGACGAACCGACGTCGGCACTCGATCCGATTGCCGAATATGATATCTATTCCAAATTTCAAATGCTGACCAAGGGACAGACTGCTCTCTACATTTCGCACCGGCTTGCCTCCTGCCGTTTCTGTGACTGTATTCTTGTCTTTGACAGCGGCCGCCTCGTTCAACGCGGTACGCATGAGGCGCTTCTCGGCGAAGCGGACGGTCTCTATGCCGCGCTCTGGGAAGCACAGGCGCAGTATTACCGGCGGCAAAGTGCCACTGACGCCGCTCAATGACGTGGCTTAATCTCGCAGCGGCGGCAGGTAACATGTCTTGTTGCTGTTCTAAATAGCAGCCTTCATTGACAAATCACTCCGCCGCACCGTACGATGATCATGGAAGAAGGAACCGGGCAACGCCCGCTCGGTTACTTAAGCGTGGTTGTTCTTGCGATGGCCTGCCGACACGCTGTTTGCACCGGCTCAGCTCCTCGCAAAATACCGCCGCATAGGGGCATGGCGTCTCGCTTATCCCAGCATACCATCAAACTTATCACTTATCTTTTCTTTAACAAATACCGCAGAACAGAGCGGAGGATGCAGACAATGCGGAATATCGCGATTATCACCGGCGCCTCATCAGGTATCGGCCGCGCCATGGTCAAAGAAATCAGCCGCTCGGATCACTCAATTGAAGAAGTCTGGCTTATCGCCCGACGCGGCGATGAGATGAAGACACTCGCCGGTGAACTCGCAGGGCCGGTGCGCGTTATGGTACTGGACTTAAGACAGCCCGAAAGCTTTACCGAACTGGCCTCGGCACTGGCGGCGGGCCGGCCGGTTGTGCGCTGGCTCGTGAATGCTGCCGGCTATGGCAAATTTGCCGCGGTCGGCGACCTACCGCTGACTGAGGAACTGGGCATGATTCGGCTCAACTGCGAGGCATTAACGGCTGTGACCAGTCTTTGTCTGCCATACATGCCCGTCGGCGCGCACATCATTCAGATCGCGTCAGCGGCCGCCTTTGCACCGCAACCGCGCTTCGGCATCTATGCAGCGACGAAAGCGTACGTGCTGTCGTTCAGCCGGGCGCTGAACGAAGAGTTGCGTGCGCGATGCATCAGTGTCACAGCGGTTTGCCCGGGCCCGGTCGACACAGCTTTCTTTCAGACAGCCGGTTCATCCAACAAAGGCAGGCTTGCGCGATTCATTCCGAAAAGCAGCGCGGAAGCTGAAGCGCGCCATGCGCTGAAAGACAGCCGCCGGAGACGGTCGGTCTCCACATACGGCCCTGTCGCGACCGGATTTCGCGTCGCTGCCAAACTGCTTCCGGCGGCTCTCCTCTTGCTTGCCGGACGGGGCATGCTGCGAAGGGCGTCTAAGCAGGGCTGAGGACGCATGCTGACTCATGCTCTGGCGAGCGGTTCTATAAAGTGAACCGTGTGTAGCAGCATGGCTGCTACACACGGTCGGCGCGCCTGAAATAGAGATCAACGGCAAACCCGCCGCTCGGCCGATTGCGGCACTCCAGGCGTCCGTGCATCGCTTTCATAAACGAGTCGGCCAGATACAGACCGAGTCCCGCGCCGCCGGTCTGTTCCGCTCGCTGACCGCGAAAAAACTTCTGAGTCACTAAGCGGAGATCGTCTGAACGCACGCCCGCGCCTTGATCCGCCAGACAAACAACAAGATGCTGCTCTGTCACCCAGCTTTTTACCTCAATCGCTGTCCCCGCATACTTATAAGTATTACTGATCAAATTATCCACAACTTGCTGCGTGCGCACCGGGTCGAGCACGATCAGACAATCGGGAATTGAACAATGAGCCAGTCGCTTCTCATAATCCGCCAATCGCAGACTCGCGGCAATACATGAACTTGCCGCTTCCACGGGCGCGACTTGCAATTGCTCCAACTCATCCACCGTCGCGTGCAGCAAATTACTCGCGAGCAAATTAATTTGTTCTGTTTTCTGCAATATGGCCTCTAAGTCCTGATGAGTGGCAGCCCCATTCGTCTTCATTAACAATAATTCAGCTGCCGCCTGAATCGAGGCGACAGGCGTACGAATATCATGACTAAGGGCGGCAATCAGCTCCTTTTTACTGCGATTGGCCCGCTGCGCTTCTTCCCGTGCATGCAGCAGTTCCGCGCGCATCACGTCAAAACTCTCCGTGAACGCACCGAATATATTGCCACGATCCATCGTCAGCGGCCATTCGAAATTCCCCGCAGCAATCCGGCCGGCGAATTGCTCAAGCTGGTGAAACGGACGAATGACTGCATAATAGGCGTAAAAAGATAGAGCAATAAAAAGACCGGCCATCAACACAAGAATAGCTGTCAAGGCCAGACGTACATGAAACTGCCACTCATTCAACGACGCGGCTTGATCAGTCTCGATAATCACATGACCGAGCAAACGGTCAGGATGCGCCGGATTGGCAATGTCGGCAACCGTGCGTCCCGCGGCGAGCGCGTGGTTCAGATCGGGATCAAGGCCGCGGCGCGTAGCGGCCACTTGAGATCCGTCCACGGTGACGACGACATAATCGGCAGCACCGTGATCCGGCAAAGGATGACCGGCAAGATGCGGCCAGTGTTCGGCGAGCGTCTGCACGATATCGTTTACAACCGCCGGACTGATTCGCTCAGGAACTGGCACACGTAGCAACCAGACAGCAATTAATGCGACGATGAAGCTTGTCAAAGCGGCCGTATAGACGAGACGAAAGCTCACGCGAATCCCTCCGCCTCAAATACATAGCCGCTGCCCCGCACCGTTTTGATATAGCGAGGGCTTCCCGGATCGGGTTCAATTTTCTCGCGCAGGCGGCGGACGTGCACGTTGAGTGTTCCGTCACCGATGAAAGCTTCCGCGCCCCAGACGTTTTGAAACAGTTCTTCCTTTGCCAGCACAAAGCCCGCATGTTCGGCGAAGTAGATTAGCAGCCGCCGCTCCATCGTGGTCAATGTCACCGGGCTGCCCCCGCGCGTTAAGCGTCCCCTTTCACAGTCCAGCGTGCAGGCGCCAAACGTAACTACCGGCCCCGCCTTCTCATGGCGCCGAAGCCTTGCCTGCACTTTAGCCAGCAAGACGCGCAGCAAGTAGGGCTTGGGAATATAATCATCACCGCCAATATCCAGTCCGTACACCATATCCTGTTCACTGCCACGCGCACTGATGAACAGAATCGGCAAATCCGTCTTCTCGCGGAGCGTGCGGCAAAGCGCAAAACCGGACATGCCTCCTAGATTCACGTCCAGCAACACGAGGCGTACCGTATGCTGTTCAAGAAATGCGAGGCAATCCTCAGCACTTGCAACCCATGCGCAAGTCACACCAAAAAGCTGAAAATAATCACGTGTGCTGCGTGAGAGCAATTCCTCATCATCGACAATTAGGCAGTCATACGCCACGCTCGTCCCCACCTTCGACATGCATTGCTGTCATTATATCATGGCCAAACGCGTTCTCTCGCCAGCGCAGCAGATTTAAGAATGGGTTAAAGATTAACTGGCATCCCTCATGATAAACTGAAGTCGCATTGATCGGTCATACACTCATTCAATTGGAGGATTATCTGTAATGGCAACCATTCTTCTTCAGACAGACAAACTCTGCAAAACTTTTTCTCAGCAGGGACTGCAGCAGCACGTGCTTAAAAATCTCGATTTGACAATTTATAAAGGCGATTTCACCGTTATTATGGGGCCATCCGGAACCGGAAAATCCACCTTACTCTACGCGCTTTCCGGTATGGATCGGCCGACGCTTGGCACGATTCATTTCAGCGGCGAAACGATCAGCCGGTTCAGCAACGACCGATTAGCCGTCTTTCGTCGCCATCATTGCGGGTTCATCTTCCAACAGATTCATCTGATCGATGGCATGAGTATTTTAGACAATCTGATGATCAGCGGCCTGCTTGCCGCAAACAAAAAGCAAGCGGTTGCCCGCCGTGCCAAGGACCTGCTGATTCGTGTCGGGCTCAGTGAAGCGGACTGGAACAAATTCCCGTCGCAGCTCTCCGGTGGTCAGGCGCAGCGTGCCGCCGTCGTCCGAGCGTTAATGAACACGCCGGAAGCGGTGTTCGCCGATGAACCGACCGGCGCGCTCAACTCAACGGCAGGCGGGGCCGTGCTTGACCTACTGTCTTCCTTCCACGCCCAAGGACAGAGTATCGTGATGGTCACCCATGACGTGCGCTCAGCGCTGCGCGGCAATCGAGTGCTCTATCTGCAGGACGGGGTGCTGCGTGGGACGTGTACACTCGGAGCATACAAATCAACGGACACCGGCAGGCATCAGCAGCTGACTGATTTCCTCAGCGATATGGGGTGGTAAGCGATGCGACATATTGTACTGCTCACCAAAGCGACGATTCGCAAAAATCGCGGCACAGCCATTGTTTTCATCCTGCTCGCTGTTCTTGCCGGTTTTCTGCTAAACAGTGGATCGCTGATCAGCAACGGTTTCGCGCAGCTCTTGAGCGACTCCGTCCAGCGCGCGCACAGTGCCTCGTTCAGCGCCATCTTGCCGGACGCCGATTACCGGGCGAGCTATGAACGATTTCTGAAGCATTACCACGGCTCCGAGCGTGCAGAAAAGGAAACGATGCTTATTGCCTCTAACGTGACCATGCAGGCTGCCGGACGTGACACGATGAGCGGCAGTGCGCTGCTCATCCGCAAGGTAGCAATGGCGCGTCAACTCTCGCAGCTAAGTTTCATTGCCAAGCTGTCGCACGTGCCGGCCCATCCTATGTATCTTCCTTATAAATTTTGCAGCAGCAACGGTTACCAGCTTGGCGACTCCGTTACGGTGAAACTAAGCAACCAGCGCTTCCACTACACGATTGCCGGATTTACCGAAGAAACGCTCTTTATTCAAGGTGGGATGGCTTATTTAACCAACAACGATTATCAGCAATTGAAGAAAAAGCTTGGACCGTCTGCACGCGCAATCATGGTGTCCGCGCAACTGAAGCATCCCTTTGCTTCTGCGCGACTGGCTGCTGACTTCTCAAAACAAATCACGCGCATCCCTCACTTTTACGATAATCGCAGCTTAGACGGTGTGCGTAGCTATGTCACAAGTAACACGGCGATCTATGGCGGCATTCTTCGTGCCTTCGGTCTGCTGATCCTCATTGTCTGCACACTGATCGTTGCTTTTCGCATCAGCTATACGATTACACGCGACATGCCCGGCATCGGTGCATTACTGGCTATCGGCTACCGTCCGCAACAGATTGCCGCCGCCTTCATCAGTCAATTCACGCTGCTGGCCTTGGTTGGAGCCACGCTAGGTGTGGCTATCAGTTACGTACTCATGCCCTTTTTTGGCGATGCGCTTGCCGCAAGCATCGGCATGCGCTGGACGTCTTTATTTCAGGCGGCCGCTTGTGTGACAACAATAGGTGCGGTCACTGCCACCTCATGCATTGCCGCCGCCATCTCCGCGCGCCGCATTCATAGATTGACACCCATTCTCGCCCTGCGCGGCGGGATTGCCACCCATAATTTTCATCGCAACCGACTGCCGCTCAGTCGCACGCGACTCGGCCTATGCCGCGCACTGGCTCTGAAAATGATTGCCGGGCACCGGACACAAAACCTGCTGATCGCGACTGTCCTTACGTTCATCGTCATCACAGTCATCTTTGCTTCGACCGCCTATACTAACTTTGTCGGCAATTCACACGGACTGCTGCAAATGATCGGCGTCGAACCGTTTCAAATCTACGCAGAAGCGGCAGATGGACGAGACACGAACCAGCTCGCAGGCAAAATAGCCGAGCTTCCAGCGGTACGGAAAGTGTTGAAGTCAACGTCGGCAACCGTACTTTGCGACGGGCGTTACATCGGTTCCGGATCGGTCATCAGCAACTACGCCGCTCTCGATTTGCCGACGCTCTATGCCGGACGCTATCCGAAACATGCTAATGAAGCAGCCATCGGTGGCCAACTGGCAGCACGTCTTGGCAAAACGGTCGGTGACTCGATCAGCCTGTCGCCAGGTACCGCCGCCGGATCAATTAAAAGAACATTTTTAATCACCGGTCTGACGCAAAGCACCAATTATTTCGGTATGGATGTCAATCTGACGATGAACGGTCTCCGAACAATTAATCCGGGCTATCACTGGCAGTCGCTTGACGTCTATTTGCGCAGCGGTGCCAATCGGCAATCAACCATTCGTCTGATTAAACAAATGCGCCGACCACGCGCGTCCGTTGTCAATGACGAAGAGGCGGCAGCTGAGCAAGGCCTGCGCGGCATTTCTACCGCCGTCCGACTAATCGTCATCCTGATCGACGCCATTACGACAATGCTTGCTTTTCTAATCTTGCTGCTCATCGTGCAGATGATGATCGCCCGTCAGAGGCGCACGTTCGGTATTCTTAAAGCCCAAGGCATGACCACTCTTCAACTGACCCGCGTCATCGCCGGTGGCGTCCTGCCTCCGGCTGTCATTGGCTGCGGCGCTGGCATCGTCATCGGTCTGCTCGCTGTCAATCCTTTTCTGTCGCTCATGCTCCGCGGCATGGGCATCATGCACGCAAAGTTCATGCTGCCCGCTGCTGTTGCCGTTCTTGATGGCATCGCAGTCGCGCTGATGACTTATCTTATTACACTTGCCATCGCCTCCGGTGTGCGCAAGGTCACGCCAATGGAACTAATGGAAGAGTGATCGTTCAGCGGAATTTCAGTGGGAATTTGAAAGGCATCGCCGAGGCGATGCCTTTTTATACGTGTAAGAAAGTATAAGAAAAGCTAAGGCTCCACCGCCCGTCCAAAGGGCTTGGCAGAGCCAAATTTCTTTTATGTATAGTTCCTCATTTTGCGCAGAAACTTTAACGGAGGTGATAAGAATGGTTATCGGTCTTTTAACCGGTGAAAAATTATACCAGAAGCTACTGCACGCACATCAATCCTATTTAACCTATTGGTCACAGCACGTGCTCTTTAGCTGGCAATGGTTTCTTGGTGTAGCGCTATTAGTTATCCCCGCAATTGCTTGGATCCTGTGGCGTGATCGGAGAAGAGCTGATCGCCTGCAATACGCCGGCTTATTTGTT
The DNA here is from genome assembly GCA_047722915.1 of Sporolactobacillus sp. Classification (GTDB taxonomy): domain Bacteria; phylum Bacillota; class Bacilli; order Bacillales; family Sporolactobacillaceae; genus Sporolactobacillus. The sequence continues at coordinate 6,052 of JBDNZQ010000004.1, read as the reverse complement.
GCGCTCATCTCTGCTTATCTCGATTATCTCGGACTTTTCTTTGGTTTATGGTATTATAATTACCCGGTGATCCCGTTTACGGAAAATTATTTCCCATCCAGCCTCACCGTCCTGCCAATAGCCGTCATGTCACTCGTTCAATTTAATCCGCTGAAACGTCCTTTGTTTAATGCAGTGCTTTATGCCATTTTGTCAATGGTCGGGCTTTGGATAAACAGCCAGCTGCATTTGGTCACATTAATTCACTGGCAGTATATTTATACAGCAATCATTCAATTTGTGATTTATCTTACCGCCTATTTTATAGCGACACGTCACAAATTTGAACCGCTCAGAACAAAGAAACATTGAGTCATAGACGTGACAAGCGGTTTGTTAATAAATCTGCATCGCATCTTCCGGCAAGTCTTTGATATGGCGGATAAAGGCAAAGCTTCGCTGCGCCTCTTCCGCCGCATACGTATAGCCAAGGTCACGGCCTACACGCGGCGCAAACGCAGCGAATAAATCGCACGTCAGCAGCAGAGCACGCCAAGCCGCGTCATCATCGCTCCAATTATACGTCTGCATCAGCTGCGTCCACGCGTCCGGCGGTAAATACGCGTTCAGATTTTTATTGGCTTTGCCCATGCTCACTTTGAATTGTGTCGCAATACCCGCATGCCACGAGAGCATCGTGAGCAATTCCCGCCGCACATAATCGTTCATCACCTCAACAGCATAAAGCACTTCCCGTCTCCAAAGTCCCTTGGCACAGTAAGGAGCGACCCACCAGAAATTATTGCAGCAGCTATAATACTCGCCATATGTTGGTTTCTTTACCCAATAATCCGCATCCGTTGGTGGTGGCAGCGGCGGCAGAATATTGTCTTTATCAAGAAGCGGTACGGTCAGCTTATCCGTGCCATATTCCTTTTTCAGCGAAACAAGCGACTGCAGATGCAGATCAATCCGGTTGCCGTCTGTGAACTGCATTAAGTGCATATAGTCATCGTGAACATTCACTGATTTCCCTATCATCTGATCCAGCTTATCCGGTTCCTGCGTAATGATCGGCTCACCGAAAACGCGCGTCCACCCCGCGTCAGCCAAAAATGAAGCAATATCCGTTACGACATAGACCATATCATAATCCTGAAAAATATCCTTTTTCGCATTCGGATTCGCCCGCGACCCGTTCATATAAACCGCTCGTATCCGCTCATCCTTCTCGGCGACCCCAAGGATAAGCTGAACCATCTCCCGCTGACTCCGCATTTTGCCCACGCTCCTTTTACAAGCTTGAATTGTTTCAATGACATGCCGAGCACACACTCCATCATTTCGTTGAATCAAACTTTAAGTACAGAATGACAAATAGTCTGCTACGTCGAAAAAATATCGATTCATTGCTTCGTTTGGTTAAACTTTTCCTAAATTCGGTTGAATTTTCGCTTCGTTCGGTTGAAAAATGCGGCTGTTCAGTTGAACTTCCTGTGCTTGAGCTACTCACCGCTCTGTTCGGTTGAACTTTTCCTAGATTCGGTTGAATTTTCGCTTCGTTCGGTTGAACGTTTCCCCAATTCGGTTGAACTTTCACTCTGCTCAATTAATCATTCCTCCGACAAAGCAGCAATAGTCGCTTTTAATCTCAAATCGCACTATTCAACATGGTAGTCTATCAACTCTTCGCTAATATTTGTTCAAGGACGTGCGCCACGCCGTCTTCATCGTTAGACTGCGTGGTCCTGTCGGCCAGTCGTTTGAGCTCGGGAACCGCATTGCCCATCGCAACGGAATAGCCGCAGCTTTGGAACATCTCTAAATCGTTCCAATCATCGCCGAACGCCATCATATGCGCCATTGAAAGCGACGATTTTGCACAAAGCGCGGCAAGTGTCGTCGCTTTTGACACATGCTCATCCATAATCTGAATGAGCTCGCCTGCATCTGTCTCGACTATATTCAATTGATCTGCATAATGCATGACAGAGCGCCGCGCCATTGATGAAAGATTAAACAGTAGAATTTTATTGGCAGGTTTCATTTTCATATCATCTGGGGAAACAAGTGTTGGCGGGGAAAGATGCTTTTTATTGTTCGCATAAGCTTCATCAGTGAGCGCATACAACACGTCCTCTGATTCGATCGCAATTGACGCGCGTTCATGGCAATCACAAAGCGTATTGACGATCGCGCTCGATACAGTTTCTGGAATCGTCAGGCTGAGCGTCGCACCGTCCACATTTTCAACAAACGCACCATTATAATAGATGGCTGTCACACAATTTAAAATTTCTTCAGGGAGCATTTGTTTCACAGAACGCGGGGGACGCGCCGTCGCAATGAAGAGATGGAAACCGGAATGAAAGCAGCTCAGCAGCTGGTATGTCAACACTAAATCGGACAAATTTTTAAAGGTGTCGTAACTTGTATTCAGTCGGTGTTAGATAGTCGAGTGATCCGTGAATGCGGATCGTATTAAACCAATTCACGTAATCAAATAATTCAAGGTCAAGAGCCTCTTGGCTGGGGAAAACACGCCCGCTAATCAACTCCGTTTTGATGGTTTTGAATGTAGCTTCCACAACCGCATTATCATACGGTGTCCCTTTGTGACTCAGCGATCGTTTGATGTGAAACGTTTCCAATGCTTCATCGATTAACTTGTTTTTAAACTCATTTCCTCGATCCGTATGGAATCATTCGAGGCGATTTAAGTCGTCTTTTACAGTAGCGAACGCACGGTAAACAAGCTGAGCATCTTTGCTCGGACCTGCACTGTACCCAATAATCTCACGATTATATAAATCAACAAGGACACAAATATAATGCCAATTTTGCTGGACACGCACATAGGTTAAATCACTGACCACCACCTTCAATTCATGTGCTTGATTGAATTCACGGTTGAGTACGTTCGTGACAGGTTCTTCATTGCACGTCGTTTTGTGCGGTTTAAACTGAGCGACGGTGTATTTGGACACCAGTCCTTGCTCGCGCATAATCCGGCTAATTCGCCGTCTGGATGCCTTTTCTCCCTGTTTTTCAAGCATTCTCTTAATCTTTCGCTGCCCGTAAATGGATCGACTATCTCTAAAGATTTGAACGATTTGGCGTGTCAGTTCCTGATGGGCTTGTTGCTGCTCACGCACTTTTGCTTCGTAATAGAAAGTACTGCGAGAAAGTTGTAGGATATCGCACAATGCTGATACCGAGTATTTGTGACGGTTTTGACGAATCACATCTACTTTCGTCCCGAGACCCGTGCGGCTTGTTTTAAAATGTCATTCTCCATTCTCAATTGTTGATTTTCTTTCCGTAAACGAATGAGCTCATCCTGTTCCGGTGTTCGGTTGTCTTTCTCTTTGAAAGAACCGCTGTTCTCGTGCTGACGTACCCATTTATCAAAGGCCGAAGGCGTGAGGTCGTATTCTTTAATAATTTCATGCCTTGGCTTCCCGGAGGCGTGGAGACTGACGATCTGCTCCTTGAACGCTGCTGAAAAAGTTCTCCGTTCCCGTTTCATAATCCCGGTCTCCCTTGGTAGATTTGAACCAAGTGTACCTGACCTTAATTTATCTGTCCAACTAAGTGTAACCTATCCAATATCCATAAACAACATAGCTTATCTCATTGAGACCTTAATTTACATTAAAATTAGACTTAACTTTTTAGTTCGCGGATTATTTTGAAACATCCTTATTACGAGTCCGAACGTTTGGACCTAATTCAGTCAGGCATTAATATCACGCTTTGTATAGAAAAACCATCCAAGAATCACAAATATTAGATAGTAGATACACAGCACTGCAAACGAAAATCCTAATGTCATATCATGGCGCACAGGGTTCCCGTTCATGTACTGCGTCAAATCCGTATTGGCAAATAGAACATATTTAACCCAATCGAAATTGCTTAGTAGCTTAACGATAAGTGATGAGCCCATCATAAGAAGGATCGAAATACCTATAGCGAGCGCGCTGTTACGAAATACTGCAGATACAGTTCCAGCAAATGTTACCATTACAAAGAGAGAAACGCAGTTTAAAAGATAGCTTTTCCATATGTAAAGAGTCCAGCTCGTCTCATAGACTTTGCCGTTTACATAATTGAGATGTGCCTCGTTAACTCCACCGAAGCCGAACATGACGCCTCCAATTAACCAGGAGATTACAAAAAGAACGATAAGGCAGAAAGCACTGAACAGAAGAGTTGAAATATACTTTGACAATAAAACTTCCGTTCGATATATTGGCCGTATCAATAGCAATTTGATCGTCCCCTCGTCATATTCACTAGCTATCGAAGAAGAAACGACAATTATGGTAAAAATGCTGATCACAGTTACCATATTTGATGCAGTGTCTTCAACAAATTTCCACAGTGTCGCTTCCTGAGCCGGTTTGAGATTGTGATCGATACGATATTGATTCATGATGATCGTTTTTTTAAAATAATTAATGGTCTGCTTATTGCCATGAAATTGCGTCATCTGCTGCTGATACACCTTATTCTGCTGTACCAGACTTTGCTTCCATTGCGTATTATCCTTTGGCGCGGGCTGGTTCAATTTGATGATCAGCCCGGCCGCCAGAATCAAGCCAAGCAGAATGATCAGCATGACCTTGGTCGCATTTTTACGGTAAATTTTCATATTTTCATTTTGAATGAGTGCGAAAAAGTTAGACAATGCCCTTCCCTCCAGTCACTTCCAGGAATCTGTCTTCGAGTGATTTAGTTACTGAAACGATACCGTAGATCTTCACTTGAGACATCACCAGTGTATCGATGACAACAGGAATCTTTTCGCGATCAATAACCAGTTCAATGGCCTGGGTTTCAATCAATTCGGCCTCAATAGTCAGTTTTTCCTTGACAACCTGGGCAGCCATTGTCCCGTCGTCGACCATTATTCTGACTTTTCCTCCGCCTTCCTGCACGAAGGCATTGACCGTTTCCACACCGAGCAGCTTTCCTTCCTGGATAATGCCGATCCGGTCGCACATCAGCTGCATCTCGGAAAGCAGGTGGCTGGAGACGACCACCGCAGCGCCTTCTTTACGGGTCAGATCATGAAGATAGTTGCGCAGATCGCGGATCCCCTGCGGATCGAGCCCATTCGTCGGTTCATCGAGGATCAATACGGTCGGACGGTGCAGAAGCGCCTGTGCCACCCCGAGGCGCTGCCTCATTCCGAGCGAATAACGCTTGACCTTTTCGTTGATCCTCTTCTTCAGGTCGACGAGTTCGACCACTTCATCAATCCGCTTCCTGTCGATGCCGGGGATCATCCGCGCATAATGGACGAGGTTCTGGTAACCGGTTAAGAATTTATACATTTCCGGATTTTCAACGATCGCCCCGACCTGACGGATGGCCTGCTTGAATTCGCCTTTAATGTTGTGCCCCTGAATGAAAATATTTCCTTCCGTCACTCGCATCAGACCGACGATCATACGGATCGTTGTCGTTTTCCCAGCACCGTTCGGACCTAAAAAGCCAAAAATTTCGCCTCCATAGATTTCAAAACTCAGATTGTCGATAATTGTTTTCCGCCCAATCTTCTTTGTCACATGCTCAAGCTTCACCGCAGGCTTCTTCCCCGCTTCAACCTTATTGTTCATACTCTTTCACCATCCAATCGACAAAATTAAGAAATTTTAGTCAATTATTATCGTTCATTAACAACTTCACCTTGCTTAAACTACCTGTTAAATTAACAAAAAGTTATTATCAGTGTTTCATTTCTAATCCTAAACAAGCTTGTTCAATTATAACTATTTAATTTATTCTTATTATAAGAATTGATCAAAATTAAATTTTTTATTAAATGCGCAGACACTAATAGTACAGATCCAATAATAAATATTTTCGCAAAAATCATTATTAGACCAGCAGCATAGACCAGAGGGATAACACCTAAGATTTTAACATTTTTCTTAAAATCACTTATTTCTTTTGGTGCATCTCTACCTGTGGATATTTCTTCCACATTAAAATTTTTGATCCTATTTATCATTAATTTTTGGAGCATATAATTAATAATTAGATAACCTAAGACGATCCATAT
>JBDNZQ010000003.1:0-171340 GCA_047722915.1 Sporolactobacillus sp. | reverse complement strand
AAAGATAAAAGATTGCAGCGGGACTAAGTATAAGAAAAAGCTAAGGCTCCGCCGTCGTCCAAAGGACTTGGCCGAGCCAAGTTTTTCTAATACGTTTAAGAAAGATAAAAGATTGCAGCGGGACTAAGTATAAGAAAAGCTAAGGCTCCGCCGTCGTCCAAAGGACTTGGCCGAGCCAAGTTTTTCTAATCGGTAATATAGGCTTCTAAAGAATGCCGGCTACTTCGCGCAGAGCGGTGTTGCGCGCTTGAACGATGCGTGCTAGTCCGTCAACATTCAGCCACGCGTGCAAGCGCCCGTCGATGTTCAACTTGCCTTCAAGGCAGGTTGCTTCAACTTCATTTTTGGGCTTCTCAATCTCGGTTTTTTCATCAATGTGAATGATTTCTCCGACGTCGTCAATCTGTACGGCCGCCAAATTGGCTCTGCTGCGTACGATCAGAAATAGAGAATCGGCACCTTCTGTTTGCGATTCAGTCAAGCTGAACAAGTGATGCAGATCAATGAGCGGCACGACACGTCCTCGAAGCGTCAGCAGACCCTTCAGCGCATGGTCAGTCACCGGCATGCGAGCGACAGGTATCGGTTCCACAATTTCCTGAACGTCATCAATCAGGATCACCATCGGTTCTTTGCCGACGGTAAAAGTCAGTAATTGCAATTCAGATGTGCTCTTCGCCGTTTCCCTCACCCCTCGTTAAAAATTAAAATAATTTCTGCTTTATATGATAAGAAAATATAAAGATCTCAGTGGGACCGGCGTGCCGAGCGAGACCCTGCAGATTCTAAATTTTCTGAGGGGGCTCGTGGTGCGCCCGCGGCAAGGAAGCAGCCGGCGTGCGGTTGCCTTAAAAGACTGGGCGTTTTTTGCCCGGTCTTTCTAATGAGTTAAGAAAGTCTATCGATTTCAGCGGGACCAAGTATAAGAAAAGCTAAGCCACCGCCTTCATTCAAAGGAGTCGGCATCGCCAAAATTTTCTATACAACGTTCAGTACGCCGGTGATCGTACCGTGCCTCGAGTTTGGACCGGTTCAGCACTGGCATCAAGAATACGTAATGGAAACTGTAAGCATTCAAAAAAAGCCCATTTGAGCACCGACAACCGCTCATACTCACAGTATAGCGGAAGTCGATTCAAAAATTAATGGCCTTCCGATGATTTCTTTTTATGATTTTTTAAATGCGGGACTGATTCAGGTTCAACAATTTCGCGGTTTGGATACCATGGATTAATATGGATCAGCACTTCCTCGACGTCGGGAAAGCGCTGCATAATCTGTCGGCGAATGTCCTCGGTCAGATTATCGCCCTGCTCGATTGTGAAAGAGGCCGGAATACGAATCTGAGCATCAATCAGAATTGCGTTGCCATGCTCTCTGGCCCGCAAAATGTCAATTTTCTTCACTTCTGAAAAATTAAGAAAGACGTCGGCGTAGCGCTTCTGCCGTTCCTCACCGACGCTGCTTTCCATTAATACATTGGTTGCCTTAATGATCATAATGATGGCAACGCGCAATACGAGAACGGACACGATAATGCCGGCAACGGGATCACCAAGCTCTGCATAGGGAATGTGGAGCCACTTTCCTCCCCAGCCAATGCTCAGACCGAGGGCAGCGGCAAACGATGCATAAATGTCAGCCAGATGATCTGACGCCGTTGCCTTCAGACTTTTGCTATGATATTGGTCAGCAGCGCGGGACGTATAGCGGTAAAGCAGCCATTTCCAGGCTGCCGATACGAGCGCGGCGCTGAGCGCCCAAAAGCTGACGGCATGTTCCGGTCTAAAAAATGAGCGAACAGCGTCAAAAATAAGGAAAAAAGCGGCGGCAATTAATGTGATGGCAATGAAAGCGGTCGACACATCTTCGGCTTTTCCGTGACCGTAAGGATGTTCGAGGTCAGCCGGTTGATTGGACAATTTCATTGAACTGATCGAAGCGATGGAAGCAATCACGTCACCGCCATTGTGCACACCGTCAGCGATCAGCGCCGTACTATGAAAAAAAAGACCAAAGATGATTTTAACCAAGGTCAATAAAAAATTGCTGACTAGACTGACCCACGCAACAAGCAGCGCCTTTGGATTTTCATAAGCCATGACTATTCCTCCCCGCCACTATGTTACCCGAGGGAAAAAGAAAAAACGGAAAGGGCAATCCGCTGAGGGACTGCCCTAAGTTGATCTGAATATTCAAAGAAAAAGACATAACGGCACCTACTTTTCCGGATGAATCTCCGTTTAACCGTGTTCGCTGTCTCGAGTACACACCAATAAACGGTGCGCGAAAGTCATTTAATAAATTATCAAATAAATTCATTATAGGTGTCTGATGTGCGAGATGCAACTTTTTTGTGTGTTTTTCAAATGACTTTGATCTGGGTCTGCGGGCTTAGGGCACCGTCAGTTCAAAAAGGCAAGTAGCAAAAAATGGTTAACTAGTCCTATTTTCCTTTATTTATCTAACCAAAATAATCATTTCATGATGAAAAAGCCTCAATTCATTTTATTGTTCAGAAGTTGTATAGTTCTGTTTTTTATAATTATGAAATAAAACAAACATTTTTAAATGGGTAGCGATGTTCTAATTCGTTTGAATTGCTTCATATGAATAGCCACCAACATAAAAAATAGAGACAAAGACCTGCGAGGAGGAGAAACGCTTGAGAAGCACACGTCTTTCACCCAAAAAGAAACACAAAAAATCATGGAGATTATACAAACGGATTTTGACAGCCGGACTGCTTATTTTATTCTGCTTCAGCCAAACATCTGTGCTGCCGTTTTTACAGGGGGTTATCGGTCATGCGGAAACAGCGAGTACGGCTGAATTAATTGACGGCGTCACTTTGACGACCGGCACACCTGCTGCGGGAACGGCGGTGTCGGCTGAACATCCGCTCGTCGCTGGAGAAACCGTTAATTTGGTGTACAGCTGGTCGGAAAAAACGGCCGGACAGTCGGCATCGATGCAACCGATTACATTTAAAATTCCGACAAACTTTACGGTGAATGACGCGGTAACGGTGGCCTACGTGAATGCGAACAGTGACGTGAAAACGAGCAGCGGTCAGACGGTCGGCAAGTTGTCAGTGACGTCGAGCGACGCCGCGCAACAAGCCAATACCGTTACACTTACTTTCAATAGCAACGCGGACGGTAACCTGTCCGGCGCGTCGGGCAAAATAATTATCCCGGTGCTGTTTGGCGATACGGTTCAAGCAGGGCAGACGAGCGAGTCCATTGCTTTTGACATCGGCGACGGTCAGTCGCAGACGGTCGATGTCGCCGTTCAGGCGCCGTCTTCAGCTGTTTCACCTTCGGCTGCTTCAAGCACGGCGGCAGGCGGAAGCGCTGCACAGGCATCGACGCAAAGCGCGGCGACAGGCAGCACCGCATCATCAACTGTAACGAATCGGCTGGCCGGTGTAAGAATGCTGGCAGCACAGGCGAGCACGCCGCAGCCGATCACGCAAAACATTCTAACAGGTGTTACATTAACAGATGCAAACGGCAATCCATGGACGTCAAGCAACCGGCCGGGTGTCAACTCACCCGCGATCATTAATTTCACTTGGGCCATTCCTGATGACATGACGGTGAATGATGGCGATTATTATGAGTTTGATCTGCCCGATCAGTTTGCCATTTATAATACAATTTCAGGCGAGCTTGACGGCAATGCTGGATCGGTCGGCACGTATACGATTACGCCGGGAACGGACAAGGTCGGCCATGTGAAAATGGTGTTCAACGCCTTCAGCAGCAACCACTCGCTTGTGAATGGCACGCTGGGCGTCAGCACACAATTTAATTCACAGACGATCACCGGATCGACGCAGCAGCAGATCACCTTTCCAATTAACTCGCCGGTAACGCTGACAATCCCGTTCAAACCGTCACAAACAATGGACGCGATTGATAAGCAAGGCACGCCTTACAGCGGCAACACGCAGACGGATTTTAATGCGACGAGCATTCAGTGGACAGTTAATGTGAATGAAACAGAAAATACGTTGACGAATGCCAAGGTGACAGATCCGACACCGGCCGGGCTCACGCTTGATACCGGTTCGGTTAAGATCTATCCGGTGACGGTCAATGTCGATGGCACGACGAGCGTCGGCACCACACCAATTGACAGCAGCCAGTATACGCTGCATACGGCGGACGGCAATCTCGAGGTCGATTTTAACAATCCGATCACCGGCGCCTATCAAATTGCTTATACGACCGATATCACGAATAAAACGGCAAGCTCGTTCAGCAACACGGCGACGCTCAGCAGTGACGGCAACAGTGATCAGCCGGCAACTAACTCCGTCACACTCACACACGGCGCCCATCTGACGAAATCATCGACAAACTATGACGCCGCTTCGCAAACAACAACGTGGACAATCAATTATAACGGCGATATGCAGACACTGTCGGACGCCATCCTGAACGATGCTTTCGATGCCAGTCAGGTGCTCGATGGATCGGTCAAAGTATATAATGCGACAGCGACGTCAGCCACGACTTTTTCACAAGGGGCATTGGTCGATCCAAGCAATTACACGGAGACACCGACATCTGTCGGTACGACCGGGACGAACGGTTTTGCGCTGCAATTTAACAACACGATCAACAGTGCGTATCAGATTGTCTATCAGACGCAGCCCAACCCGGACGTGAACGATGGCCTCGTGTCCCAGAACACGACGATTAATAATACCGTCACAGAAGGATCAACGGCCTCTCAGACAGCGCAGCAAACCATCAGCCAGCAAAACTTGATTAAAGGCTGGAACAGTGCCGACTATGCCAATAAAACAACGACATGGAAGATGACGGTCAACAACGATCACTATGAAATGAAAGATGCGTACATCACTGACACTTTTGACAACGGCGGGCTAACACTTAACCCCGGCATGTTCAACGTCAGCGATAAGACGAGCGGAAAGACGCTCGTCAACGGAATAGATTACACGCTGACGCCGGCGGCGGGCGGTTTTACTCTCGTATTTCTAGACGGCTCGGCAACCGGCGGCACCGGCAACTACACCGATACGTCAGACAGCTTTACGATCATGTACACAACGGCTTTTGACTACACGCAGCTGAATGCCGGAAAAACGATCTTTTCGAACACAGCATCAATCACGTTTACAGACAAGAACAATAAATCACAGTCGAGCACGTCGAACGCCACCTTCGATCCCGGCAGCTACACGCAGAACGATGGCTATAAGAATGGTTCCTATAACGCGGTGACCAAGGAAATCACGTGGACGGTCGGGTTCAACTATAACCTGAAAACGATTCAGACACCGATTATAAAAGATCCGATTCTCGGCAATCAGCAATTTGAGAATGGGACACTTGAAGTTCATTATATGAATTTGTCGGGCGATCAAAATGGCACGTCGGACGGCGGCGTCGTGCCGGCAGCAGACTATAGCGTCAGTGATCCATCCGGCGCGAACAACAACACGCTGACGGTGACTTTAAATGGGCCGATTAGTTCCGCTTACTATATCACCTATAAGACATCGCTGGCTGGGCAAGTCATTCACAGCACGTACAGCAATACGGCGACACTTTATGACAACACCACGTCGCTGGCGACGCTGAGCGCCTCCGTCAGTCCGGCGAGCGGTGACACATTTGCGACGAAAAGCGGAGTTCAGAATGACACGGACGTCGATTGGACGGTGACAGTCAATCCGAGCCAGTCGACGGTTAACGATGCGGTATTGACGGATAATCCGACAAATAACCAGATTATTGACCCGAGTTCGTTCCATTTGTATACGACTTCGGTTGATTCATCTGGAAACATTTCGCAAGCCAGCACAGAACTGACGCAAGGCACAGATTATACGCTGGATGTGACCGATCCGGATGCCAATGGCAACCAGCAGTTTACGATTGTCTTTGCTCATCAAATTAATGCAGCTTATATTCTTAAGTACAGTACGGTTATTAATGCCGGCAACAACGCCAGTCTAGGCAATACGGCGACGCTGAGCGGCAACAACGTGCAGACGATCAACCAGCCCACCTCAACGAGTGTTACTGTAAAGTACTCCGCGGGCTGGGGAACCGGCAGCGGCGTCAACGGCAGTCTTGACGTCAAAAAGGTAGATGCTGACAATTCGACGCAAGGGCTCGCCGGAGCGACCTTTCAATTATATGACAGCACGGGGACAAAGCTGCTGCGAACGGTAACGACCGACCAGTACGGAATGGCCGACTTTAACAATTTCAAATATGGCACGTACGTTCTGAAAGAAAGCACGCCGCCGGCCGGCTATGTATTGAATCCGGCTTATGCTGCCGGACAGACCGTGACGATCGGTTCAACAGATATGTCGCAGACGAATCCGGTGACTAATGTGACAGTTCCCGATCAAAAGTTTGTCGGCCGCGCCGTGTTGACAAAAACCGATGCCACACTGCTGGGACTGAAGCTTGGCGGCGCCGTTTACCAGCTCCAAGATCAAAACGGTCATCCGGTGAGCGGCTATACCCCGCAAACGACGGACAGTATCAGCGGTCAGGTGACATTTGACAATCTTCAGCCGGGTAACTATCAACTCGTTGAAACGACGGCACCCACCAATTATCAGCTTGATCCGACGCCGCACACGTTCACTGTCGCGACCAATCAAACGACCGAAATTGATTTAAATGCAACAGATACTATTCAGCCGGGCGGCGTGACACTGGACAAAGTTGACGGCAGCGGACACATGATCAGCGCTTCGCCGGCAACGTTCACTTTGACGGACAACAGCACCGGACAGCCGGCGGTTGATGCTGACGGACAACCGATTCCCGCCGGCGCGTTGACGACGAGCAGCGGAAAAATTGTGCTGACGAACTTGCGTCCCGGCAGCTACACGTTTAATGAAACGGCGGCACCGAGCGGCTACTTGATCAATTCGACCCCGCTGACTGTCAGCGTTATTGCCGGTCAGCAGGCCGGCAGTAACCTCTACAGCTTTACCGACTATCAGGGGACGGCTCAACTGACAAAAGTCAATGTACTGTCAGCGGGACTTCCCGGGGCACAGTTCAAAGTTGTCAATACGGACAGCAGCACGACAATACAAACCAATCTGACGTCGGACGGCGGCGGCACGGTCAGAGCGTCCGGGCTTGCGCCGGGGCATTATGCGTTTGTCGAAACGGCTGCACCGTCAGGCTATTTGATCAACAGCACACCGATGCCGTTCACGATCAGCGTCTCAGCCGCAGGTGTTCCGGTGACGGCGAATGCCGGTCAACTCACTGACTATCAGGGCAGCGTTCAATTTACCAAAACCGACGCAGCCGGGCATCCGCTTGCCGGAGCAACATTTCAAATCACCGATTTGAGCGGTGCGCTCATCCAGCAAGGCCTAACATCCCAAGCGGACGGAACGGTGAGCGCAAGCGGATTAACACCGGGAACGTATTATTTTACCGAAACATCCGCGCCGCAAGGCTTCATTGCGAACACCAATGCGATGCGATTCACGATTGCCAGTTCAGCACAAGGCGCACCGGCGCCCGTCGTACTGTCGCAGGCCTTTATCAATTACAAAGGTGCGTGTCAACTGACGAAAACGGATGCAAACGGAAAGGCGCTGGCCGGAGCGACTTATGAACTGCAGGAGCAGAATGGTGGCGGAGCATGGCTGACGGTGCTGGACGGTTTGCAAACGGACAGCGCCGGAACAATCAGTGTCGGCGATTTGGCAGTCGGCAGTTATCGCTTTCTTGAAACGGCGGCTCCGAGCGGCTACTTGCTGAATAACGCACCAGTTCCGCTCACGATCAATCCGGCAGCAGGCGGGCAACCGGCCGTTATTGCGGTGTTACAACAGGATCAACTGAATCAAGTTACGCTGACGAAAGTTGACGTGAATGACAACAGTATCCATCTGCCGGGTGCGGTGTTCAGTCTCTGCCAGCTGGACGGCAGCGGGAACAAGACGCCGGTAACGGCCGGCGCTCTCGGCCAGCCGCTAAGCAGCAGTTGGACGACGGATGCGAGCGGTCAGTTCACGGTGAGCGGACTGGCGCCGGGCAACTACGCCTTCGCTGAAACCCAAGCGCCAAGCGGCTACGATCTTGACGCGACGCCGATTCCGTTTACGGTAACGGCGACGCAAACAGCGGCGCAGGCACTAACGGCGAGCGACGGCGAAAATGCGGTGACGCTGACGAAGGTTGATGTGAATGACGGCAGCATTCATCTGCCGGGTGCAGTGTTCAATCTCTACCAGTTGGACGGCAACGGGAACAAAACAGCGGTGACAACCGATGCGCTCGGTCATACGCTGAGCGGCAGCTGGACGACGGACGCCGGCGGTCAGTTCACAGTGAGCAGACTGGCGCCGGGCAGCTACATCTTTGTTGAATCTCAAGCTCCGAACGGCTACGATCTTGACGCGACGCCGATTCCGTTTACAGTAACAGCGACACAAACGGCCGCGCAGGCACTGACAGCGAGCGATGGCGAAAATGCGGTGACGCTGACGAAGGTCGATGCCAATGATAACAACATCCATCTGCCGGGTGCAGTGTTCAACCTCTATCTGTTGGACGGCAGCGGGAATAAAACGCCGGTGACAACTGACGCGCTCGGCCAGTCGCTAAGCAGTCACTGGACGACGGATGCCGGCGGTCAGTTCACGGTGAGCAGATTGGCACCGGGCAATTATATTTTCGTAGAGGCGCAGGCGCCAGCCGGATATCTGCTTGACGCCACACCGATTCCTTTTACGATCACCGCGACACAAACAGCGACGCAGATGTTGAGCGCGACTGATAATGAAAATTCGGTGTCCTTGACAAAGATTGACAGTAATGATAATACTATTCACCTGCAGGGCGCAGTGTTCAGTCTCTACCAGCTGGACGGCAGCGGGAACAACACGCCGGTGACGGCCGGCGCTCTCGGCCAGCCGCTAAGCAGCAGTTGGACGACAGATGCAAGCGGTCAGTTCACGGTGAGCGGACTGGCGCCGGGCAGTTATGCTTTTGTCGAGACCCAAGCGCCAAGCGGCTACAATCTTGACGCGACGCCGATTCCGTTTATAATCACCGCGACGCAAACAGCGGCGCAGACGCTGAGCGCTGATGATAAGTTGACTCCGGGTGCGGTAACGCTGACAAAGGTTGACGCCGCTAACCACGGCAAAGCGCTGCAAGGTGCGGTGTTTAAGCTACAGGACGCCGCGGGCAATCCGGTCGTGACCAATGCGTACGGCGGCGCACTTCCGGCTTCTTGGACGACGGATGCATCAGGTCGTTTTACGGTCGGTGGATTGGCGCCGGGCAGCTATCAGTTTGTCGAAATTCAGGCACCAAGTGGCTACGATGTCAATTCAACACCGATTCTATTCACGATCAGTAAAGCTCAGCAGACGGCGACAGCGGTGACGGCTTATGATCAGCAACATGTAATTGTATTAAAAGGTGAGCCGGGAACAGTTTACAATGTTGTCGACGGCGATGGGCACGTCATTCTGCGCGGCGTCATGGCTTACAGCAACGGCGACGTCGTTTTGCGGGGACTTGCACCGGGCAGCTATCATCTCGTTCGCGCGGTGGCAGCCATTCTTCCGGGCACCGGCGATGCGGCTGATTCACCTGTTATCGCGGGGGCCGGTGCACTGCTATTGATCGGCGGCGCACTCCTGGCAATGAGAAAAAAGCGGCGAAACAACGGTTAATTAACATCATAAAACTGACGCATTTTCGTTTTGCTGCGGCAGCTCAAGGAGCGCTGAGACAGCACAAGTGTCGTGTTCTTGATATGAAAAGAAAAAGGAAATGGCTGGTATAAGACGTTTTCTTGTGAACAGAATGAGTGGAGCCGGCAGCTAACGTCGCCGACTCTTTTTATACGCTTGAATTGTTAAATCAAGCGCATCACTGCCGCAGTGCAGAAAGAAATCGTCGTGCGCTTTTCTAAATGACAGGCAATCGGTATAATAGGACGTACGACAAAGACAGACAACATGACAAGACGCTGAAAAAAATGGCTGAGCCGTTTGCTGACTGCTCACTCAATTATCAACCGGCGCCTTGAGTTAAGAGGTGTAATAATGAAGAACAAGGCGGCTTTTCTGGGCGGGGGCGTTTCACTTGCAGTGCTGCTCGCACTCATCGTCACAACGCTTGACACGCAGTTCTTTCCGATTTTAATTTGGGTGCTGCCACTGCCCTTAATGTATGTATTCTCGAAATTTGGTTGGCGGAGCGGAACGGCTGTGTTTTTTTGCGGCTGCGCTGCGCTGCTCATTTTGAACCAGACAGCCATTATTATTGTTGTTGCTTTTTTTATGCTTCTTGGTGCAGCGATGGGAGCGATGATCTATCTCAAAAAATCTGCGCTGGCTGTGCTCATGCTCGGTAGCTTCGCAGGTACTGCTATTTTTATTGCCGGCTTGGCGATTGCGCTTACCGTTTTTCACTACGATCCGGTCAACGCGATAACGGCACAACTGCTGAGCACCTTTGATGCTACAGTCAGACAGGCAAGCTCAGCGCTGAGCAATGATCAGCTGCGCATGCTGTCGATTTATCGAGATGTTATCAGCGACCTTGTCTACTATACCCCATCATTGCTTGTCAGCTCAGCGACAGGCATTGCTCTGATTGTCGAGTTGATCAGTCTGCCTGTGCTGCGCTTGCTGCGGGTCAGTGCCCCGCACTGGCGGCCGTTTCGCCGGTGGCACGTGACGAAAAGCGTCGTATGGATTTATTTATTTGTTTTACTTGTGCTGTATTTTAACCTTTACGGCGACAAAGGATCGGCATTTTTTAATATAGCGGTTAACTTCCAATACATGCTTGGCCTACTGCTGATCATACAGGGGTTCAGTTTTTTTTATGAAATTGCTCATCAAAGGCGATGGCCGCTGATCGTGCCGATTTTTTTGACGTTTGCTGGATTGCTACTGCTGGATTGGATTAAAATATTAGGTATAATTGACTTAGGTTTTGATATGCGGAAACGGTTCAACCGGAAAGTCTGAAGGCGACAAACGGCAACGCGCAAACCGGCAGGCGTGGCGCGCGCCCGGGAGCTGAAAAATGTTGTCTAATCCATTTAACCATCGCTGGCGCAGCGACCTGCTGATCGTAATCGGCCTGTTGTGCCTTCTATTTTTAGCTTTTGTATTCTACTTGAATTGGATGCTTGCGCTCGCGGGTATTCTCATCCTCTTTCTTGGCATCTGTTTATTTGTCTACAATGAACGCCAATTTGACCGTGAACTGATGCGTTATGTGGCGGGGTTGTCCTATCGCCTTAAAAAGGTTGGTCATGAAGCGTTGCTGCAAATGCCGATCGGCATCCTATTGTATGATGAGAACACGGAGTGCATCCAATGGTGCAATCCTTACTTAAGCAAGCTGGACGGGAACAACAGCTCGTTTATCGGCCGATCGCTTGAAGAACTGTCCCCGCAGCTGCCCGGGTTGCTACACTCGGATAAGCAGTCAGCCATTATTGCGGTGCGTGGTACAAGCTTTCGTGTTCGAATCAAGCGCGATGAGCGATTGTTTTATTTCAATGATGTGACGGATTTGTTGAAGATTAAGCGTGACTTCTATAGTGAACACGCTGTTTTCGCACACGTCTTTCTTGATAACTATGATGAAATGACACAGAGTGTTGACGATCAAGTGCGCAGCACGATCAGTAATGAGTTGACGGCAGTCATCAAAGAATGGGCGCTGCGTCACGGCATGTATTTGCGGCGCACAGCTTCCGACCGTTTCTTTGCCGTCATGAATGAGAAGATGCTGAAAAAGGTGGAGGAAGAGCGCTTTGCGGTACTTGACGCAGTGCGGGAAATTACTGTTCCGCTCAGTCATATCCCACTGACGCTCAGCATCGGAGTCGGCGCAGGCACAGCTGTTCTTGAAGACCTTGGCGGCTATGCCCAATCTGCGCTCGACTTATGTCTCGGCCGGGGCGGCGATCAGGCAGTCATTAAGCGGGCAGACGGTGAAGTCAAGTTCTACGGCGGCAAATCCAATCCAATCGAAAAGCGGACACGGGTGCGCGCACGTGTGATCTCGCATGCCTTGTCAGAGCTCATGCTGGAGAGTGATCAAGTGCTGATCATGGGACACCGCATGCCGGACTTGGATTCTGTCGGCGCCTGCATTGGTCTGATGAAGATCGCACAGGCCAACGAGCGACGTTCAGCCATTGTCTTGGACGACGAGCGCAGGCTTTCCGGCATCTCGAAACTGCTCGAAGAATTACGCAAAGACGGGGAGTTGTGGACTCATTTTATATCGGAGGATGCGGCGGTGGAGCGATTGAGTGCCCGAACGTTAGTTGTTATTGCCGATACGCACCGGCCGTCCATGGTCGTGGCACCCGCTGTCCTTGATCAAGCACAGCGTATCGTTGTCGTTGACCACCATCGCCGGGCGGAAGAATTTGTAAAAAATCCGGTGCTTGTGTATATGGAGCCTTATGCCTCCTCAACGGCAGAACTGGTGACGGAAATGTTCGAGTATTTACCCAATCGCCAGTCACTCACGGTTCTGGAAGCGACGGCAATGCTTGGCGGCATTGCCCTTGACACGAAAAATTTCATGCTGCGTACCGGATTTCGCACGTTCGATGCCGCCTCCTACTTGCGTGCTCACGGGGCGGATACACTGCTCATGCAGAAATTTTTGTGCGACAATCTTGCACAATTCAATCAGCGCTCGGCACTGATTCAACGGACGTCACTTTACCGCAGCGGGATTGCTGTCACGTCGGCTGAGAGCAACAAACCTTATGACCAAGTGTTGATTGCTCAGACAGCGGATACGTTGCTGACGCTTGAGGGCATTCGTTCGGCATTTGTCATTGCTGCTCGTCAAGACGGCAAGGTCGGCGTCAGCGCCCGCTCGCTTGGTGATATGAACGTGCAAGTTGTTATGGAGAGCCTTGGCGGCGGCGGTCACTTAAATGATGCCGCTGTTCAGTTCAGCGATTTAAACGTTGCCGAGGCGACAGATAGAGTGAAATCTGCGATTGATGCTTACCTTGAAGGGAGATTGAGTTGATGAAAGTTATTTTTATTCAGAACGTTAAAGGCAAAGCTCAGCTAGGAGAGATCAAGGACGTGTCTGAAGGATACGCGCGTAACTATCTTTTTCCCCAACAGATAGCGGTTGTTGCAAGTAAAGAGAACGTGGGCCGGCTACAGGCAGAGAAGAAGCGGCACAAACGGCAGCAGGCCGAAGAACTTGAAGAGGCTAAGGCACTTAAAGAAAAAATTGAACAACTGACGCTTGAACTCGCTGCAAAGTCTGGGGAAGGCGGTCGGTTGTTTGGATCCATCACGAGCAAGCAAATTGCCGATGAACTAAAAAAACGCCAGCTCGTCATTGATAAGCGCAAGATCGATTTGGATGAACCCATTCGCACGCTTGGCTACACAGATGTTTCGATTAGGCTTCATCCCCAAGTAACGGCAGCCATAAAGGTGCATGTCACAGAAGTATGAGCGCGCGGCTGGCGCGCTGCACTGATGCAAAGGTGGAGAACGAATGAGCGACTTATTTGCCGACCGCACGCCGCCTCACAATATTGAGGCTGAGCAGGCGGTGCTCGGCGCTGTTTTTCTCGAGCCGTCTGCCATCATATCCGCGACCGAGCAATTGAAGGCCGAGGATTTTTATCGCACGAATCACCAGTTGATTTTTGCCGCCATGGCTGCATTGTCGGAACGCAATGAACCAGTCGATGTAGTGACGGTCACCGCAGCGTTGCAGTCATCTCGTCATCTTGATGAAGTCGGCGGCGTTGCTTATCTGGCTGAGCTGGCCGCGGCGGTGCCAACGGCTGCCAACCTTGGCTACTACTGCCGCATCGTGGCGGAGAAATCACTGCTGCGCCGCCTGATTAGAACAGCGACCGAGATTGTTTCAGAAGGCTATATGCGTGAGGAAGGCGTCGAGGAAGTCATCGACGATGCAGAGCGTAAGATTCTGGAAGTCAGTGAGCGTCGCAAATCGGGTGAATTCCGGACCATTAAAGACGTGCTCATTGAGACCTACGACACCATTGAGTTGCTGCATAACCGCAAAGATGAGATTACCGGCGCTGCGACCGGTTTTGTCGATCTTGATCAAATGACAGCGGGTTTTCAAAGGAGCGATCTCATTATTGTCGCTGCCCGGCCATCGGTCGGCAAAACGGCTTTTGCATTGAATATTGCACAGAATGTGGCAACAAAGAATGAGGCTAACGTAGCGATCTTCAGCCTTGAAATGGGAGCACAACAACTGGCGATGCGCATGCTTTGCGCTGAGGGTAATATCGACGCGCAAAAGCTGCGAACCGGACGTTTGATGGAGGAAGACTGGCAGAAACTGACGATGGCGATGGGAACACTTTCTCACGCCGGCATTTACATTGATGATTCACCCGGCGTTCGCGTCAACGACATTCGTGCCAAATGCCGCCGCCTTAAGCTTGATAAGGGACTCGATCTTGTGATTATCGACTACTTGCAGCTGATTTCCGGCTCCGGTACATACGGCCATCAGGAAAATCGTCAGCAGGAAGTGTCAGAAATTTCCCGAACGCTCAAGGCGATGGCGCGCGAACTGAATGTGCCGGTCATCGCACTTTCCCAGCTTTCCCGCGGCGTCGAGTCCAGGCAAGATAAGCGGCCGATGATGAGCGATATTCGTGAGTCGGGAAGCATTGAACAGGATGCCGACGTTGTTGCCTTTCTGTATCGTGATGATTACTACAATAAAGAGAGCGAGAAACCGAACGTTATTGAAATTATTATTGCCAAGCAGAGAAACGGTCCGGTCGGAACCGTTGAACTCGCTTTTATTAAGGAATATAACAAATTTGTAAATATTGACCGGCGGCATGAACACGACGTTCCCCGCGGAGCGTAATGCTTATATATCCGAACAAATCATTTTAAACTTAAAAATAATGTTCGTATTTTATTGACTTCCCAGTCATGATGCTGGTAAACTTACAATTGGTTTTACAGTTTAAGACAACGCAGTAAGAAAGTGAAAACAAAAAGCATCAAGCGTCAATTTCTGCTGCATGCGAACCTCGAGCAGCTGGCTGCATGCCGCTCTTTTGTTCTATGTTAAGAACGTCTATAGCTTTCAGCGGGACCAAGTTTAAGAAAAAGCTAAGTCTCTGCCGTCGTCCAAAGGACTTGGCAGCGCCAAGTTTTTCTAATTTAAAAATTTGCAGGAGGCTTACTGAATGGCTTCAGTTGTTGTAGTTGGCGCCCAGTGGGGCGATGAAGGAAAAGGAAAAATTACTGATTATCTGTCAGAAAATGCCGAAGTCGTCTCGCGGTATCAGGGCGGGGATAATGCCGGTCATACGATTGTCTGGAACGGTAAGACGTATAAGTTGCGCCTCATGCCGTCTGGCATTCTCTATAAAGACAAGATTTGTGTGCTGGGGAACGGTATGGTGATTAACCCGAAATCACTGTGCCAAGAACTGGACTACATGGAAGCAAGCGGGATTGCAACAGGCAATCTCAGAATCAGCAATCGCGCGCATGTTGTGCTGCCTTACCACATCAAACTAGATGCACTTGAGGAAGAGAGCAAAGGGGCAAAAAAGATTGGGACGACGCAGAAGGGGATTGGTCCGGCCTATATGGATAAGGCGGCACGCGTCGGTATCCGCATGGCCGATCTGCTCGAGCCCGAGACGTTTAAAGCCAAGCTTATGACTAATCTCGCGGCCAAAAATCGGTTGTTTGAGAAAATGTACAACTGCAAAGGATTTGATCTTGACCCAATCTACAGTGAATATCTTGCCTATGGGGAAAGAATCCGAGCACTTGTGTGTGATACGTCGGTTGTCTTAAACGACGCATTGGACGCTGGGAAGCGTGTGCTCTTTGAAGGAGCACAAGGCTGCATGCTCGATATTGATCAAGGTACTTACCCATTTGTGACTTCGTCTAACCCGGTTGCCGGTGGTGTAACGATCGGCGCCGGTGTTGGTCCCGCAAAAATTAATCATGTTGTCGGTTGCGCCAAGGCTTATACGACGCGCGTTGGTGACGGACCGTTTCCGACGGAACTGACTGATGCGATCGGCGACCGCATTCGCGAGGCCGGACACGAATATGGTACCGTCACCGGCCGTCCTAGGCGAATCGGCTGGTTTGACAGTGTTGTGCTGCGCCATTCAAGACGTGTCAGCGGTTTGACCGATCTTTCACTGAATTGTGTGGACGTCCTTACCGGACTTGATGCAGTGAAAATCTGTAAAGCTTATGAGTACCAAGGGCACATCATTGAAGAATTCCCGGCAAGCCTGAACGTGCTTGCCGAATGCAAACCGGTATATGAAGAGTTGCCGGGTTGGGTCGAGGATATCAGCGGTGCCCGTTCACTCGCTGACCTGCCGCCTAATGCCCGTCATTATATTGAACGGCTGGCGCAACTAAGCGGCGTGGCATTGACACTGTTCTCGGTCGGTCCGGATCGCACACAAACGGTGGAAGTGCGCAGTGCCTTTGCGTGATTCACGTCGGCACTCTAGGTGTTTTATGTAACGCGGCCGCTGCATGCAGGCGACAGGTCGATGATTACTCGACATGCGAAAGGAACAGGTGAGCACCCTGACACGGAGTGCACGGCCTGTTCTTTTATAAACAAAGTAAGAAAATATAAGGTCGCGCCAGCAAAGAAAACGGCGATGCAAAACGCCCGCGGCAAGTGAGATCAATAGATGCCAACTGGCCTAAAAAGGGTCTTGCTTGGCGGGTTTCAGCAATTATACGGTCCCGCATCGCCAGTGTGGTGCCGTTTTTTCAAGTAATAGGTAAGAAACCAGTACAATAAACAAGAACGGCGTAGCGATCAGTGCGATGCGCATGCTGGAGGAGAAGGCCAGAAGAACAGCGGCGAAAGTCAGCAGCAGACCGACTCAGTTCCTCAGCGCTGAAAGGGGTATTTTGAATGCATTTTTTCGTGCGCTGTCCGGTTTCTGTGCGCGGGTAGCACAGATGCGCAACCAATACACGCCTCAAACCCCAGATAAAACAAATGGTGGCCATGCTTGTGACGAGCGCCAAAACAGCAACGACATTCGGAATTAAATAATTGAGCAGTACGCCGCCAAGCAGTATTGCGAAGCTAACGATTCGTGCGGGCACATTGCGGTCGTTAAGTGTTCCCATTTGCCCGGAGCAGAGCATAAAGCATTCGGCTTGTACTGAAAATACCGCTGTTACATGATAGTGCGACCAAAGTGAGCACAACAAAGCTGATGACACTCACCGCGGCGAACAAACCGGTCAGCATAAAAATACGCACAAACGAACCGTTTACCGGATTGACTGCGTGCCACGGGCACGCCGACATGATCACAGTCAGCGCACCGATGTAAAAAAATAAGAATACGGATTGGGATGTTATTCATTACTCGTGGCAACGTCTTTTCGGGTTTTTCTGCCTCACCGGCCGTCACGCCGATCAGCTCAATACCGACAAAGGAAAAGACGGTCATTTCAAAGGCGGGCAGCAACCCGCTCATACCGTTCGCAAAGAAGCCGATTTGCCAGAGATTTGCCAAAGTGGCGTGAGCTCTCCCGCTGCGGCAGCGAGAACCAGTCAGCTGCGAAGCAGCACGTGAAAAAGCATCATGATAGAATACTCATGTGCTGAGAGAAGCAGGGGCGCGGCGGCTCTTTGTTGCTCCAGTGAGGCCTGCCGACTCCGGCTTATGCGGCAGGTTTGCTGTTGCCCTTGGTCAGCGAAGCGGTCGAACGAAATGACAGTATGCCTGAGTGTGTTAATCCAATAGCACGTTTACTATGCCGCATGCAGTTGCATGTTATTTAGACGGCACGCCATACTAACAGCGACGCGCTGGCTGATTGATCATTCAATGCCAGATAAGTACTTGCAGCAATTTTTGTTTGCAAAAGAAAAATGAGCATGGTATAATCTTTCTTGTGCCGCAAAGAGGCGAACATCGCGGGGTGGAGCAGTCCGGTAGCTCGTCGGGCTCATAACCCGAAGGTCGCAGGTTCAAATCCTGTCCCCGCAACCAATGGATCCGTGGTGTAGTGGTTAACATGCCTGCCTGTCACGCAGGAGATCGGCGGTTCAAGTCCGCTCGGATCCGTTTTTTTTGCGGCTCGATAGCTCAGTCGGTAGAGCAGAGGACTGAAAATCCTCGTGTCGGTGGTTCGATTCCGCCTCGAGCCATCAGTGCAACGTCAATAACGCAGTGCTAAGCGGGAGACTTTGACAGTTCATCTGTCAAAGTCTCCCGTTTTTGCTTGCCTTCTCCGGGCCTCTGTGACAGGCAATCGTGATTTATGTTAAAATAATGTTGATTACAACAGTGCTCAGCTGTTTGACACGGGGCCGTCGATGTGCAAAACGTGCAGCGAGCAGAAGACGCTCAATTAATCAAACCGCCTCTGCAGCATTCAATGTTCTAATACCCATTGCAGGGCGGGTAACGGGGCAGGAGTCCGGGCAGTGAAATTCCTTAACGCATTAGAAAATGCAGATTCAAGTTGCTAAAAAAGTGCATAGCAGAAGCCGTTTGCCATCTGACAGAATACGGAGGAACGACTCATGAATAATAAAATTTTAGTTGTCGATGATGAACAGCCAATTGCCGATATTGTGCAGTTTAATTTGGAAAAAGAAGGTTATGAAGTCGTCTGCGCCTACGATGGCGAAGAAGCGCTGCAGAAGGTGGAGTCAGAGCATCCTGATATGGTTCTGCTTGATGTCATGCTGCCGATTAAAGACGGCATGGAAGTATGCCGCGAAGTGCGCAAGACGCATAATATGCCAATTATTATGTTAACGGCTAAGGACTCAGAAATTGACAAAGTGCTCGGACTTGAGATGGGTGCCGACGATTATGTGACGAAGCCCTTCAGTAATCGTGAGCTAATTGCCCGCGTGAAGGCTAATCTGCGCCGCCATCGCCAGGAGTCGTCGCAGGATGATAAGGCAAAGGATAACACAATTGTGATTGGTGACCTCGCCATTCATCTTGATTCCTATGTTGTTACAAAGAGAGGAAAGATGATTGAGCTTACCCACAGGGAGTTTGAACTGCTTCATTATTTGGCAGATCACATCGGGCAGGTCATGACGCGGGAAAATTTGTTGCAGACCGTCTGGGGTTATGATTATTTTGGCGATGTGCGAACGGTTGACGTAACCATCAGGCGCCTGCGTGAAAAGATTGAAGACAATCCGAGCCAGCCGATCTGGATTATCACCCGCCGCGGTGTCGGTTACTATCTCAGTGCGTCAGACAAGGAGCCTCAGGAATGAGGAAAGTCGGTTTTTTTAAATCGATTCAGTTCAAGATTGTGCTCGTCTATACGCTGCTGATTTTGCTGGCGATGCAGCTGATTGGCGTCGTATTCGCCGATCGACTGAAGACGATGCAGCTTAACAGCTTCGAGACGGCACTTGTTAACCAAAGCAAGCTGATTGCAGTTAATCTCAGCGAAGCCATCCGGATAGCAAAGGAAGATGGCGGACAAGATGCGGATATTGCCAAGCAGGTTAGAACGCAAGTATCAGAAATCAATGACACGAGTATTCGCCAGATTGAAATTGTCGATCAAAACAATGTCATTTTGGCAGCTTCAGGCGTCTCGCACGGCAGCCTGATCGGGAAAAAGAACAACAATGAGTTGATCACTCAGAATTTGTCTGCCGGTGCGATCAGCAAGTACCGCAAGATTGACGGTACGAATAATGAACGCGTGGATATTGTAATCACGCCGATTCGCGTCGACGGTCAGCAATTTGGCGTGCTCTATTTAGAGAAAAGCTTTGAGAGTGTCTACAGCCAGCTGGATACGATCAATTCGATATTGGCAACAGCGACGATTTTTGCCCTTGTTGTCACCGGCGTGCTCGGTTTTTTCCTGGCGCGAACGGTAACAAAGCCGCTTGTGCAGATGCAGCGTCAAGTGCTTGCCGTCTCGCAAGGGAATTTTACGCGCAAGGTCAAGATGATTGAGGAGGACGAAATCGGTCTTTTGGCGGCCGCTTTCAACAATATGACAGTTAAGCTGCGCGAGGCAACGGCGACGACAGAATCGGAGCGGCGCAAGCTAAAATCAGTGCTGACTTATATGACGGATGGTGTCATTGCGACTGACCGCAAAGGCAATGTCATTCTGATGAACAACCGGGCAGAGGAACTGCTCGGCATGTATCGTCATGATATTACCGGCAACTCTATCCTTGATTTGCTGAAAATTCGCGACGATTATAAGATCCGTGACCTTTACCGGATGACCGACTCCATTGTGCTTGACTTTAGCGACAGCCAGCAGACGATGCTGCTGCGGGCGAACTTCTCTGTCGTTAAAAAGGAAAATGGTGTTGCCAATGGACTGATAGGGGTCATCCATGACGTGACTGATCAGGAAGAAAACGAGCGGGAGCGCAAAGAATTTGTCGCTAATGTGTCGCATGAGCTGCGCACCCCTTTGACAACGATGAAAAGTTATTTGGAGGCGCTCCAGGACGGTGCCCTAGAAGACAATGCGCTGGCCAAAAAGTTTCTGAGCGTTACGCAGCATGAAACAGAGCGTATGATCCGGCTGGTCAACGATTTGCTGCAACTGTCACGGCTCGACTCCAAGGATTATAAAATGAACGTGCAGCGCACGGATTATACGGCATTTTGCGAAAATATCATTGACCGCTTTGAAATGGGAAAACGTCAGAATATTCGCTTTGTCCGCAAGTTCCCGCGTGGACGCTTTTTCGTGTTAATGGACCGCGACAAATTGACACAAGTGATCGATAACGTCATCTCAAATGCCATCAAGTATTCCCCTGAGGGCGGGGTGATCACATTCTCGGTATCGAAGAAAAATGAAAAGCTTTGGACGGCGATCAGTGACCAGGGTGTCGGCATTCCGAAAGAGAACTTAGCTAAAATTTTTGACCGGTTCTACCGCGTGGATCGCGCGCGTTCACGCAAACTTGGCGGCACCGGTCTCGGACTGGCTATTGCCAAAGAGATTGTCGAGGCTCAAGGCGGGGAAATATGGGCGGAGAGTGACTGGAACAGGGGTGCGGCCATTCATTTTATCCTGCCAATCGATCAGGGGCAAGGGGGAGCGCTCAGCAATGAATCGGGAAACGTTTAAATCAGTCCTGCTTGTCATGCTAGTGTTTTTAAGTATCGGCATGACATGGAACATTCTTTTTTATCGTTCTGATTTTGAAAAGTATAAAGGAACGACCATTGCCAAGACGGTGTCTATTGCTGACTCCCGCATGCCTTCATCGGTTATCCGCCCGCTTCTGTTTTTGCAGCATTCAGTCAAGGCCGGCACACTTGGGGAAACACAAACGGGCACAGTCAGCAAAGCCTATAATTTATTTCAGCAAACATTTTTTTCAGGACTTGTGCCGCTGACCTACCATGCCCAACTGCCGGTGCGCAAGGATGATTTGTCCTATGAAATCATCTTTCCGGCTCCACTGATGCACGATACACTGGAACGTTTTTTTCATTTCAGTAATAAAGGCGCAGCGTTGCAGGCTGATGTGCTGATTGATCGTATTGAAATTTATCAAACCGATCGCGGTGGTCTGATCGCTGTTTTTTCCTCTTCGAATGGGCAAAATCAGTTCTTTGCCACTGCCGAGCGCCTCAAGCTCTCGACCTTAAAGGATGTGTTTGCAAAGAGCGTTTCCGCACTGTATGAGCAAGTGCATCTTAAAGATCGGCTGGTGTACGCACCAACAGGACCGACAGCACTCAAGTCGGTCATTTTCTATTACCAGATGAAGAAAGTGGATGCATTTATCCCAACGTTGTTCAACAATCCGGACAATAACGTTTTTCATAGCAATAAAAAGTTAACTTATACGGATGGCACGAGCCAGCTTGAGCAGAATGGTGACGTATTGCAATACGTTAATATTAATCCCGGCATCTCCAGCAGTCAGCAGCTGACTGACCCGATTTACCATAGCTATGAATACTTGAATAATTTCAAAGAGTGGACGGGTGATTTTTCATACGCCGGCTTGCAATTATCCGATGATAGCAAGTCAGAGACGGTCCTTTTTCGCATGCGGATCGGCAACTATCTTGTTTTTAATACGGATGACTACCCGAACCCATACTTGACGCAAATTGAATTGACGTGGAGAAGCGGTCAGCTGAGCAGCTTCAACCGGACGCTGCTCAAGCTGAATTCAATTGATGAAACGCAGAGTGACACACTACCATCCGGAGCAGATGTGCTGCGCCGTCTGGGCAGTGAGTCTGTGCCTGTGAATAAGATTCAGGATCTGATGATTGGCTATCAGCTGCGGACGCCGGACAGTCAGGAAGACAATTCATCACTTGAGGCGACCCCTGACTGGTTTTATGAAATCAGTGATCGCTGGTATGCTGCCTCTAAAGCCGTCGGTCAGCAGCAAAAGGAGGCGGGATCGCCGTGAATTGGAGTAAAACGAAATCCATTTTTATTTTATGCTTTTTGCTGCTTGATATTTTTCTTGTATTTGAGCTGTACATCCGCCAGCAGGATGAAGACATGCAGAACGTTGAAGACAGTAGCAGCACGCATGGCAATTTCAGAATTGATACACAAATTCCTGCTACACCGGGAACCGTCACTTTCTTAAGAGGGACTCGTGTGAACTTTGAGCATGAAAAGGATTCGATTGCGCTGCTCACCTCACCTCCCCGCCAGCTCGGACAGTCCATCCACTTGGAGAATGACGGCCTCCAGCTCAGCAGCACGCTGAGAGAGTCACTAAAAGGGAAACTGAGCGACTCTGAGTTACAGAAAAACATTCTTGGTCTCGTCTATCAGGGCCAAGGCTATACGTATTGGAAGATGGACCGAGGCCGCGGCACCGTTGACTTTGTGCAGTCTTACAATGGACATCCTGTATTTATTAGCGGACGAAGCAAAATTCACATGCTTCAGTTCTCAGTCAAGGGCAATAACGTCACGGGTTACCGGCAGAGCTACTTTCAATTCAAGCAAATGAACAGTGTTGATATCATCAGCGCTGCGCGGGCAATTTCAAATTTGCAGGAGAATACAAATCTATTTGCATATAGTCGTCCGACGATCAAGACGATTGAGCTGGGCTATATCAATCTTGTCAGCGACACCTCATCCAATTCATTGATCTTTATTCCGGCTTGGCATGTTGTTGTGAAATCGGATGGCAGCCAGCATGAGTTTTTTGTGAACGGTATGTCCGGCAACGTTCAACAGCTGAACTGATGCCAACCGGGTTGCGTGCGAGGATGCTCGGCGCCTGTGACAGACAAACAACCGAGCCATTGTGCATGGAAAGACTTGGCCCCACTTATTTTTTCTGATGATCAGTTTCTCTAATACGTTTAAAAAGATAATGATGTCAGCGGAACAAAGGATAAGAGAAACTAAAGTATGAGCAAGTTTCTCTAATACGTTTAACAAGATAATGATGCCGGCGGGACAAAGTATAAGAGAAACTAAAGTGTGAGCAAGTTTCTCTAATACGTTTAACAAGATAATGATGTCAGCGGAACAAAGTATAAGAGAAACTAAAGTGTGAGCAAGTTTCTCTAATATACAGAGCGATACAAAATGGGGAGAGCGAGAGCATGACAATACATATGAGTGTGCTGGCCAGCGGCAGCAGTGGAAATTCACTGTACATTGAGCATGAGGGGCAAGGCTTTCTGATCGACTGCGGCTTAAGCGGCCGGAAAATGGTAGAATTGCTTGGCGAGATCGGGAAGAAACCGGAAGATGTGCAGGCGGTACTAGTTACTCATGAACACAGTGACCATGTGCGCGGTCTCGGCGTGTTTGCACGCCGCTTTCATACGCCGGTCTATGCCAATGCAGCAACGTGGAAGGCCATGGCAGCAACTGTCGGCGAGCTGCCTGC
Organism: Sporolactobacillus sp.; assembly: GCA_047722915.1. Taxonomy (GTDB): domain Bacteria; phylum Bacillota; class Bacilli; order Bacillales; family Sporolactobacillaceae; genus Sporolactobacillus. Next base: position 147,413 of record JBDNZQ010000003.1, on the reverse strand, counting down.
TGAGCAAAAATTCGAATTTCAGGCTAATACACTGAAAGATTTCGGTGCTTTGTCAGTCGAGTCCTTCTCCGTTTCGCACGATGCAGCTGACCCGATGTTTTTTGTCGTTCATGACGGTAGCAAAAAGATAGCCTTGTTGACAGACTTGGGCTATGTGTCTACACATATTAAGGGTATGATTGCTGACGCGAATGTCTATATTATGGAAGCAAACCATGATACGGAAATGTTGATGATGGGGCGCTATCCATGGAGCGTGAAACAGCGTATCCTCAGTGATACCGGACATATTTCAAATGAAGAATCGGGTGAGGCTTTGACCGCTGTCATCGGGACACACACGCAGCGCATCTACCTTGCTCACCTGAGTCGTGATAATAATATGAAGGAACTGGCACGGCTTAGCGTCGGGCAGAAACTGGAGGCAGCCGGCGTGCGCTTGGAACGTGATCTAAAGTTGCTTGATACGGATCCCGCTCGGGCAACACCGCTCGTGGCAATCTAAACGGTTTATTGTCAAAAGACTATGGTAAAATGATAAAAAAATACGAAGCATATCGAAAGTGTCTCATATTTAAAAAAAAACAGATTGAAGTGGTAAATTTAAGTTAAAGAAAGTGCCGGTAAAATCCGCATAGCCTAACCGTGTGCGCGATTGCATTTTTTGATCTGCCTTTGCCAGTTATTATTTTTGATAAGGAGGGACCCGTTCATGGATTATTACGATGATGATCAGCATGGGCAGCTGCCCGATAGCAGCGATCAGACGCTTCGAACGGCGCGCCGCTCAGGACGGGGCGGTTGGTTTATTGCAGGTTTTCTCGGAGCGATTGTCGGGATCGTTTGTTTTCTGATTTTTGCACCGATTTTATCCAGCCTCGGTATTTTGCCCTACTCGGTGACGACGGGATCGCAAACAGTCAATAATCTTGGCAGCGCAGGATCGACGAATAAATCGGTGAACCTTAAAGTCACCTCGTCGGTTACCGCCGCTGTCAACAAAGTGTCACCGGCGATTGTCGCGGTCATTAATTTGCAGAAGGCCAATTTTTTTGACAATCAGTACACAGAGTCCGGTCTTGGTTCTGGAATTATTTACAAAAAGGCAGGACAATATGCCTATGTCGTGACCAATAATCATGTTGTTGAAGGCGCAGGGAAAGTTGAGGTGCGCCTCAGTGACAATACGAAGCTGGATGCGGATGTGCTTGGTAAAGATTCGCTGTACGACTTAGCGGTGCTCCGCATTTCGTCCTCAGACGTTAAGGCTGTAGCCGAATTTGGTAATTCAGCGATCCTTCAACGCGGTGAGCCGGCCATTGCCATCGGCAATCCACTTGGATTCTATGGATCGGTAACAGAAGGCATTATCAGTTCGACAAACCGCACCATTCCGGTGCAGACAAGCAACGCGTCGATCGAAGCTCAAGTGCTGCAGACCGACGCAGCAATTAATCCCGGAAACAGCGGGGGGGCACTTTGCAACATTGGCGGTCAGGTGATTGGCATTAATTCATCCAAAATTGCATCCACTGCTTCCGATGATTCGAGTGGAGAAGAGGTGGAAGGCATTGGCTTTGCTATTCCGATCAATGTCGCTAAGCCGATTATTGCCAAGCTTGAGACAGACGGAAAGATTGTGCGGCCAATGCTCGGCGTCAGTATCGTTGATTTGTCGCAAGTTCCGTCAAGTGAGGTGGGGCAGCTCAATGTTCCGGACAGTGTCAAATCAGGGCTGGTCGTCACGAACGTCGAAGATGGCAGCCCGGCTTCCTCAAGCGGTCTTGAAGCAGGAGACGTCATTACAAGCATTAATGGCTATAAGATTACCAGTTATATCTCTTTTGCCACCTATATGTATAATAATTTGCAGCCAAACCAGAAGGTAACGATCCAGTATTACCGGGGCGGCAAACAGCATTCTGCGGAGCTGACACTCGGCAGCAAGACTTTTTCATAATAAGACAGAAGCGCTTCTCCGGAAGCAGCCGGTGATGGCAGAGTATAAAAATGAGGTCACGTCCTTTAAATGAGCGGGTCTGAACACCCTTAATCGCAAGCAAAGCATGCCCGAATATATACACGGGTATGCTTTTTTACAAGTCAAGAAAGTATATGATTTTTGCCGTCATACCGGGAAAAGCGGAGGTGAGAGGACGACTTGCGGGAGAAGCGAGCCAAGTTGAGACCCCGCAGGTCACCGGCTGTCTGAGGAGACGCGCGGCGAGCGCGACTAGCGAAACCGGAGTGCGGTTGCCTTAAAGGACCAGGCTGATTTTGCCTGGTTTTTCTTATGCGTTAAGAAAGTCTATCGATTTCAGCGGGACTAAGTCTAAGAAAAGCTAAGGCTCAGCCGTCGCCCAAGGACTTGGTCTCGCCAGGTTTTTCTCAATTTGTCTGCTGCGGGTTTTATATCCGATGAAAAAATGTAAGCGCAAGTGGGCCATGTGACAGCGTGAAGCATTGCAAACGCTGACTTTGTTTCAGACAGTTGCTCTTTAGGGTAGATCACCGGAGTGCGATAGCCATTTTAACGATACGGCTTTAGCGATATAACAAGTTAAGCATATTTGGGGCCTGTATATGGCGGGAAAACGTTAAAAATTTAAGATAGATGGCTCCAGTCACATAATACGGTTCGTATTGTGTATAAAACGTGCATAATGCTCTGATTTTATCCACAAGTTGTGCACTTTCGAAGGGTAAATGTGGATAAAAAAATTCTTCGTTTGTGTATGCTAAAATAGGAATGAACAATTATAAATTAGATCATGTTTTACGCGATAAAAGGAAGATAAAAAGGTATTTTTACACTTGATAAACGGAATGTCATCCGAGGTATAGCGGGCAGATTTGAGAGCCCTAAGCGATCCCAATCAATTATCCACATCTGCCAAAAAATCAGCTGTTCATTGCGCTATATCTAGTGGCAAACATATGTAGTGCAACAGAATATAGTAATGAGCTGTGGATATGTGCATAAGTTCTGTGTATAACTCTGTTGAAGGGCAGGAATAAGCTGTGAATATCCAAATTCTTGCGGTCGGTAAGGTGAAGGAAAAGTTTATTCATCAAGCAATCGACGAATATGTCAAACGACTGCAACCTTTTACTAAAATAGACATCACTGAGGTTGCCGATGAGCGGGCACCGGAGGCCATGTCCGACGCGGACATTGAGCGCGTCAAACAAGCAGAAGGCGAGCGGTTGCTCAAGCACCTGTCTGATGACACGTATGCCGTTGCCCTTGCCATTAACGGACATGAGATTAACTCAGAAGCCCTTGCGAAAAAAGTTGAAACGCTGGCAACTTATGGGCAAAGTCATATTGCTTTTATCATCGGCGGTTCCAATGGTTTAAGTGATGCCGTTCTGCGCCGCGCCGATTTTCAGCTCTCCTTTTCCAAATTCACATTCCCTCACCAGCTCATGCGCCTGATATTGATTGAGCAAATCTATCGCGCCTTCAAAATTATTCGCAAGGAACCGTATCACAAGTAAATGAGGTTTTTTGGCTTGAAAGCGGCGATATTTTTGTATTTCGGTCATACAATCTGTGATGAATCGATTGCTAAATATATATTATTTCAATGGATGCAGGGCTTGGACAATGATCTCATGATTGTCCAAGTCCTTATTTATTCATTGAAAGGTATGTGATTGATAAATGACAACAGACTATGAATCTCAGTTGCACCTTGGCGGCCTGAATGGAGTTAAGCAAGCCAAACGGTTCAGCGTCGTTTCTTTGAAAACCGTAAAGGAAAGAAGCTCACTTTACAGCAATCGTTTTATTCGTTCACCAGAGGACAGCTATCAATGTATCAAATCTTTTTTGGAATGTAAGGATCGCGAATATTTCATTGTCGTTACCTTAGATACAAAAAATCAACCCACTTCCATAAACATCTGCCACATTGGCGACCTCAATTCTTCCATTATTCATCCTCGTGAAGTATTCAAAACAGCTGTGCTTTCTAATGCCGCGTCCATCCTCATTGCACATAACCATCCTTCAGGCGTCGTTGACCCAAGCCGACAAGATCAGGAGATCACAAAGAGGCTGGTATCAGCCGGAAACATCATCGGTGTTCAAGTTCTGGATCATCTCATCATTGGTGATGAAAAATATCTTTCTTTCAAGGAGCAGGGACTAATCTGAGTGAGGAGAATTTCAATATGTTCAATTTCAATAAAGTAATGTTTGCTGTTTTCATGCGAAATCAATACAAGATTGAAGTGGATAGGCAACAGGTTGGCGAGGAATCCGTTAATCTAGACAAAGAAGAACTGGATGAATGTCTGATTTCAGAAAAACTCAGAAAGCGATTGCCCGTTCGAATTACTGTGCGCATATGCTCATAGCGATATTGCCATTTATATCATTCATAATAGAAGACAACTATAAAAATTCGATAACATCATAAATCCAAATACCCAAAAATTTTCCAACACGGACGTGCTGTGTCCACGGGATTTGCTAAATTATAAGCAAGGTATTGCAGCACGCTAACAGATGCAGAGAAAGATGTATAGCCAAAGTAAGGGGGAAGCAGGAATGGCGTTAATTCGTGCGCTTGGCACTGGGGTCAGCGGATTAAAAAATTTTCAAACCGATCTTGACGTGGTTGGCAATAACTTGGCTAATGTCAGTACGACGGGCTACAAGCAGGAGCGGATTACCTTTCAAGATGCCATGAACCAAACATTGAGAGCTGCGCAGCCATCAATCAATGCGACACAAGTTGGCTTGGGGAGTAAAGTTGGAGCGATTGATGCCGATCAAACAAGCGGCACGCTCACTAGCACGGGGCAACCACTAGACTTGGCGATTAAAGGTGCAGGTTTCTTTGTACTGGACACATCGGAACAGCATGCAACACAAGAAAGCACCTTGTTTACACGGGATGGACATTTTCATTTGGATGGTGACGGCTATCTCGTGACTGATGCAGGGCTACGTGTGCAGGGGAGAAAGCGGGATCCGACGACAGGAGCCATCCTTCCCCCGGATACGGAAAAACATATGGTTTATACCGAGGCGATTCAGATCCCTAAAGCGGCGGACTCACAAGGAGCGAGCAGTAAGCCCAATTTGGATGTATCGAGCGTGTCGGTATCTGGAGATGGAATGATTCACTACAAATTGTCAGGAAGCAGCGCAGCGTATGAAGTGGGTCCAGTTGCTATAGATCAAATTTATAATCCAGAAGGTCTAGAGCGGCTCGGCAACAATGTGCTTCGTGATAACGATGCGTCAGGAAAAGAGCATTATGATGATAACACGGATAAAAAGATTGTATCGGGTACGCTTGAAGCCTCTAATGTCGATATGACAGAGCAGATGACGACGCTGATTGAAGCTCAGCGGGCCTACCAGGCCAATGCAGAGACGATTACAACAGCCGATCAAATATTAGACGATCTAGTAAAACTAAAGCGCTCGTAAAAAATAAAAGATTAAAGCCGCATTAGAATCTCGGGTCAATCGCAACTCAGAAAAGAGAAATCACAAGGGTTTCTCTTTTTATTTGTGGACTGGAAAGAGATGCGTCAAGCAGTGCTTGCCTGAGTAGCGGAAAACTTATGAATGACCAATTTGGGAAGAGCAAAAAAATATAGGAAAAAGTGCTCAACGAATTGGTCGGGCGGACAAATAGTGTCCGGCACATTTGCTAAATTAATAGTGTGCAATTGAGTTTCCGATATTTGTCAACTAAGGGCTGTGGTTGGATTGATGAGTGAGAGTAGCAAGATTGAACGTATCCTGTTCTTATACGACAAATTAGTCATGGGAAATGTCATTTATAAGGATGAATTGACCAAGCAGTTCAATGTTCACGAGCGCTCGATTCGGCGGGATATTCAGGACATTCGTTATTATCTGGCTCGCTTTAATATGGATCACGAAATGGATATTATCTATGATCCGGTGATTAAGGGATACAGGCTGATCAATCTCAAACCGAGTGACGCGGAGTTTGCAAGGTGGCTTGCCCTAGAAAAAGTAATACTGGCGAGTCGGATTTTAACGACAGAAGAATTCATTGAACTCGTTCACCATGCGGCATCAGATATTGATAGCGGAATGTGGACATGGTTCTTGAGAAATCTCCAAGAGTCGTTGCCTTTTTACAAAAGAAAGAAACGCATGCCCTCTCTTTTTCAAAAACTTAAGATCATCGCAAAGGCAATGATCAAGAAAAGAGAGCTTCTCATCACAGTTGAAAATCAGTCACAGATTATCTGCCCAATTGATCTTGTGTACATGAATGGCAGCTTTATCCTTGCCGCTTTGCCGGGACAGAAAGAAGGTACCCTTACTGAACTGCTTGCAGTCGTCATTGATCAGACTATGGAAGTGAGCTTGCGGGCAACGTCCTTTATCCTTCCAGACGGATTCACATTTAATCCGATCATGTTTCGGGAGCAGTGGGCGCACAAGCAAGACAAACGAGAGTAATGAAGTCATTTTGCAGGGCACTTGTTTTTTTTCATACGTTTAAGACAGTTTAAAGATTTCAGCGGGATCAAGTATAAGATAAACGAAAACTCAGCCGACGTCCTAGGACTCGGCATCGTCAAGTTCTTCTAAGTTAATAGTCGAAGCGGTACGGCATACATACTTGACTAGTCTTTACTTTAGGGAGGTGATTCACAATGAGAATTTTGATATTTTTAGCAGCTATTGCTCTGATTGTCTATATCGTTCGCTCACTTCGCGGCAAACAGTAAGCCCATGAGCAAATCGTTGATATGAATACGAGGGCTTATAGGCTAAAAGCATAGAGATTAGAAACCGTAATCGTGTAAAATAATTTATATTTTTTTTGTTAAACTATGGAATTTAAGTATAAAAAAGAATATTCTAAACCCTGTAATATAGTCTTTTGTGATACGTTAAGAAAATATAAAGATTTCAGCGGGACTAAGTATAAGAAAAGCTAAGGCTCTGCCGTCGTCCTAAGGGACTTGGCAGCACCAAGTTTTTCTAATGGGATTTTAGACGTGACTGTTCTAAAGGAAGAGGAATCTCAGCCATGACAACTTCCGGAAGTCAAGAAAAGGTTAGAGAAGGCATTCGGTTATACCGGATCTACGAGCGACTGGCTCTGGGCGAGGCGCTGTCAGCTCCTGAACTGGCTCAAGAATTCGGTGTTAGTGAACGTTCCATTCGCCGGGATGTAAGGGATCTGAATGAAGTGCTTAGTCATTCAAGACTGCATCCGGGAGCAGTCGTCAGTTATGATGTCGGCAAGGGCGGCTACGCGATGCAGGGGGGCCAGATCGAATGGCTCAGTCATGAAGATGTGTTCGTCATGGCGAAAATTCTGCTGGAAAGCCGCGCGTTTACAAAGGCCGATCTCGACATGCTTTTGAAGAAACTCGGCAATCTCTGCACGCCCGACCAAGCAAAGGCGGTCCGGTCATGGATAGCGAATGAAAGTTATCACTATGTTGAGACGCGTCACAGTCAGGCGATCACCAGCAAGCTTTGGGACTTGAGTCAGGCGATACGCACGCGATCAGTTGTGAAACTGACATATGTGCGCGAATATCCGCATCAGGTGGACACGACGAAATGGCCCGCTGAACGTGAGGTGGAACCTGTAGGCATTGTTTTCTCTGAATTTTATTTCTATTTATTAGCCTATTTTCATGATAATCGCTTTTCTTATCCGACCATCTATCGACTCGACCGCATTGCGGATGATTATTGCGTGACAGATGAGCATTTCCCATCCTTCGACGAAAAAGACCGCTTTGAAGAAGGGAAGTTTCGCAAACAGGTGCAATTCATGTATACCGGCAAGCTGCTGAGCGTCACCTTTAAATTCTGGGGCGCTTCGCTGGACGCCGTCCTTGATCGCCTGCCGACCGCGCGCGTCATTGCTCAGGAAGGTAAGGTGGCTACAATCCGCGCCGAGGTATTCGGCAAAGGAATTATCATGTGGTTCCTCAGCCAAGCACAGTATCTTGAAGTCCTCGCGCCGGACGAGTTGCGCGAGCAGATGCGACAGACCGTGCGGGAGATGGCGGGGGTGTATGGGAAGGGGACATAAGTGGGAGAAGAGCAGGTGTTGCCATTCCGTTTTAATTATTATTCATTTTACGACCGCTTATAAGATATTTATTAAATCCTTTCTCTGTCGCTGCTTAATCAAATGACTGAATGCTAATAATATATTATTTTAAATTTTTAGTTATATTATGAATTATAAGTATTGAAATTACTTTTGAATAAAAAATGAGAACATCCAATGGGAAATATCAATTTATGAAAAATATTTTAAACTTCAACATAGAGAGTTTTAATATGTAATTTACTTTAGCATTAGGAGGGGGTGTGGGAATGCCAGTAGAAAAGGAGCAACAAAAGAAGAACATCATAAATGCCGGGATTACAGGTTCGTCTGCTGAGACAATTAAAAGATATGGTTCGGCCGTAAAAGAACATATTGTTGCGTATACTGGTAATGATAATGAAACTGGGACTCAATATAAAAGAAGCCTCAAGAGTATAGCCAAACAGAAAGTTAATCCTGGCTACAAAGAGCAAAATATCAAACAACAAGCGGGCTTTTCTGCTGAGGTAAAAGAAACAGCCAATGTTAATGCCAATAATATAATTAATGGTTCAGCAAAGCGAAAAGTTAGAACTGATGATTTAGGAAGAGTAAACGATCCCTTTTATGATCATGTTGAGATAGATGCACGTGGAAATATTGTTGATGGTTCTGGAACACAGATGAAATTTGTGGGAAACACTCCACAAGAGACTCTTAATAAATTAGTATTAAAAAAATTTTCGAAGTATCTAGATAAAGATTGTAAAATTGAAGTACCGTCAGATTATTTTGATGGACTACTTCAAGAAATTGACAGCCGAATAGCGAAATTCCAAGTGCAGGAGGATAATCAGCTTGTCAAGGGCAACACTGAGACAGCAAGCAGGCTGAAGCAGAAGATAAAAAAATATCAAAAAATTCGTAAGAACCTTCGAAAAAGCAGTGTATCAAGCAGTGATAGTAGGATTGCACGTCTACATCCAGTAGTTTCAACAGCAGAAGGTATTGTGAATGTATCGCACGGTGCAGGATTGGAAGCTGCTCAATCGGCGGGTATCATTGGTGGAAGTGTATCAATTATTCAAAATCTTGTAGCTGTTGTCAAAGGAGAAGCAGGGGTTGAGGATGCAGTAAAGAGTGTTGCAAAAGATACACTCACATCCATATCAGTAGGGTATGGTACAGGTTTTACTGGAGCTGCTGTTAAGGGAATCATGCAAAATTCAAGTTCTGAAACTCTTCGTTCTCTCTCGGAGACTAATTTACCGGGGGTAGTGGTTACTGTTGCTATGTGTGCAACAAAATCTTTAAATCGATATTTTCGGAATGAAATTACTGGTGTAGAATGCTTCACGGAACTTGGTGAACAGGGAACGGGTATGCTGTCGTCAGCGTTGTTTGCTGTAATTGGACAAGCAGTCATTCCGATACCAGTTATAGGCGGGATGATTGGTAGCATGATCGGGTATGCTACAGCATCGGCAAGTTATCAAACTTTATTGAATTCATTAAGGAGTGCAGAGTATGCTCATGAAGAACGTATTAAAATTGAAAAAGTATGTGAAGAACATATTAAATTGATTCGGACTTACAGATTGGAATTTGAGAAAACAATAAGTGAATACTTAACATCAAAAATAAAAATTTTTCACAATGCATTTAATAACATTAAAGTATCATTGGATCTTGAAGATGTAGATGGATTTATCTTAAGTACAAATGAAATTTCAGAAATATTAGGTAGAAAAGCGCAGTTTCAAAATATGAGTGAATTTACAGCAATTATGAGCAGCAATAACAGTTTTAAAATATAAGGAGGGGTAAAATGTTCTGGGATCATGTTAAAGAAATTCAACTTAAAATATATTATCTTTTTATGCTGGCAGATGGTAAATGTACAAAAAGTGAGTTAAGTAAATTCGAATCTATCTGTAAAATTATGGAGGTAGATGCTGAAGTAGAAAGTAAAATTGCTAAATTTTGTGAAGATATTATATATAACATTGGGAAGGAAAACTCTGTGAAATTAAATTCAGAAATCGTAAAAATTATAGATGGAAATGATGATAACTATTCTCCGACGTTTTTAAATAGACAAATCAATGATAACAAACAATTGCAGGTAGAAATTATTTGGACATTAGTGAGTTTAGGGTATTCAGATTTTGAATACACGGAACCAGAAAAGGAAATCGTTGATTTTTTATCTAACTATTGGAAAATTAGTGATATTATTTCGAATGAAATAATTGATACGGCTGAAACTATTCTTGCTCTCTCGAAACAAAAAGAATGGATAAAAACGACGAATAAATCCTACGATACAATTTTTGTACGCATTAATGAAATCGACAAGAAAATGCAACAAACAGCTGAAAATATTGAAATACTAATATCAGAAGAAGATATTGCATAAGGAGGAAACAAAATGCCTATTCCTTTTTTGCTTGTTGGCATTGGAGCTGCAGTTTTGGGTGCAGGAAAATCAGTGAAAGCCGGATTTGATCAAAAGGATGCAAATGAGACGAATAAGCAAGCACAATATCTAATTACAACCTCAACTGAACAGGTAAACGAATTTAGAAAAAGAAGTGGTGATGCAATCACAAACCTTGGAAAAGAAAAAATTAAAGTTCTTGAGCAAAGTATAAAACCGTTTGTCTACGCATTTGAACAGCTCCATAATGTCGAAATATCCAATTCCGTGGGATTAGAAGAACTACAGAAATTTAGTATTGATAAGCAAGCATTTGAACAGTTAAAAGAAATGCAGACGATGGCATCATCAATTGTTAGCGTTGTTGCAAGTGGCGCGGCAATTGGAGCAATCACAGCTTTTGGAGCTTATGGTGGGGCAATGGCATTTGGAGCCGCATCCACTGGCACAGCAATTGCCTCTCTGAGTGGTGTAGCAGCGACAAATGCGACCTTAGCCTTTCTTGGAGGCGGTGCACTTTCTGTTGGAGGCATGGGAATTGCTGGAGGAACAATGGTTCTTGGCGGTCTTGTTGCTGGACCTGCTCTTGCAGTTATGGGTTTCGTCGTTGGTGCCAAGGCCAGTGCGAATAAAGATAAAGCCTATTCAAATCTAGCACAAGCAAAAGAGTATCAAGAGGAGATGAAAACGGTCAAAGTAGTTTGTAAAAATATTCGAAGGCGCGCCGCTATGTTTGAAAGGCTGATAATCAAATTAAACGCTATATTTGAACCGCTTGTATATTCGCTTGAGCAGATTATTGTGTCAAGCGGAACAGATTATTCTATATATACTTTGAAACAAAAAAATACAGTTGCATCTGCTATGTCCATAGCAGGAGCCATTAAGGCTGTTCTTGATACGCCTATTCTTACAGAAGATGGAAAATTAACAAATAGGTCTAAAGAAACTGCTGATTTATTTAATAAAATGCTGGCGGTCAAAAATGCATAACGAAAGACATTTCCAATGTTCTAAGTGTGGTGAATGCTGCAGGCATATTGATAGAATCCCTCAATTGGCGGCATTTGATATGGGAAATGGAACATGCATGTATCTTAAAGCAAATCGTTGTGCTATATACTCATCAAGACCGGAAATATGTCGAGTTGATACAATGTATGATAGATATTATAGTACCCAATATACTCGTGAAGAATTTTACAGAATAAATGAAGAAGCGTGTAAGCAAATTAAAGCTAAAAAATAAAGGGGAAGCTAGTTTAATGCTCGCTTTGAAAGCCTGAGATAGCTGCTTTAATTTAAGTTTTTTACTTCATTGGTATTATTGAACCGGTTACAATTAGTTCAATAAAAACTTAACAAAAGAATTTCTCGTGACACATGGATATCGTTAAAGACGTAAAAATGCTTGTCAAAACCTCACTTACACTCTGTACGGAGAACCGTATCACAAGTAAATGAGGTTTTTTCTTACCGCTCGCCTTGTAATATCGTTCCGCTACGCTACACTTTTATGGAAGAAGCGATCACAAGCATGCTTCATGTCGCTGCAAATGGCGTTGCGAGAGGGAATGGTAAGGGGGAGGGACGGGCGAGGAACCACCGAATAGGCTTGTTAGCTGACGTCCACGGTAATCGAACAGCATTAGAAGCCGTAATTGCGGATTCCGTTCAAGAACATGTGACAGATTATTGGTTCTTAGGTGATTTAATTATGCCTGGACCGGGTTCTGAGGAATTATTTGATCGTCTCAAGGCGCTAAACCCGTCTGTCTTTGTGAAGGGCAATTGGGAGGATTGCTTCTTAGAAACGTTAAGCGGCGACGTGGATACGGGCGATTCGACGGATATTTATATTGCCAGACTGGCTCAATACCAGTGTGAGCATTTGAGCGATGCCAGTATAGATTTTATAAAAACGGCATCGTTGTATATGACGCGAACACTAAATGGCTTGAAATTTGGTATCTCTCATAATTTGCCTGAAAAGAATGAGGGCGCTCAATTAGCTACCACCCAGGCCGCGGAAAATTTTGATCGCTTGTTTATGAATACACCCTGCGACATCGCGGTTTATGCTCATATCCATCATCAACTGCTGCGCTATAGCAGTGATGATCGAGTGATCATCAATCCGGGTTCGATCGGTCAGCCTTTTTGTCAATGGGACAAATTTCGTGCTGATCGCCGGGCGCAGTATGCGATTATAGAGGTAGATGAACAGGGCCAATTCGACGTGGACTTTAGAAGAGTAGACTATGACAGAGACAAGGAGGCGCAGCGAGTGAAAAGCTGTGGTATCCCTTATTTGAAGCTGTACGAGGGATGATTAGAGACAGGTCGCCTTCATACGCATGATAAGGATCTGTTACAAGTGATTAATCATCAGAATGGGCATGGAGAAGACGTCGTTCACTTTTTCAATACGCACTATTGGAAGACTGACTTTTAAATTTAGCTCGTCAGAGTGAATGCGGGTCACTGTATATCTAAGCATTTGCCAAACGAATCGCTATAAGCTGCTACACGGAAAACAGAGCGGAGCATCGGACAATAACTGACACGTATTTGTAGATTCGTTTAAACAGAAGGCGAAAATTCATGGGTGTCATTTTATTAGTTCTCTAATTTCATTAAATAATCCAGCTCTTGTTCAGCAGCCTCTTGCAGGGAATAGGTGGAACGGAAGCCTAAATCTCTAATTTTTGTATCGTCCCAGGTCCGATTAATGGAAAAGGTGTGGTAAGCATATGGATTCATTCCATATGTGTGCAGCTGCGCATCACTGAGCGTACCAGATAGTGTAATATAATCGGATTTCTGTCCAATAATAGCATCAATTGTGGTTTTTAACTGCCACCACGAAGCATCAAATCCTTTTAGGAGATAGGTGCCGCTCTCTTTTCTTTCGCCCAGAAAGGTCATCGCCCGACCAATATCACGGGTGTCGATAAAGGAAGTCGTTGCTTGCCCTTTGTCAACAATTGGGAACTTACCTACTTGACGTAATTTGAAAAGATTGGCAAAAAACGATCGTTCTCCCCTGGCGCCAATAGTGCTTGCCGGGCGAACAATGGTGAGCCGCATTCCACTTTCCTCGGCAATATTCGTGACGATAGCTTCCCGTGTCTGTTGAATTTGCTGCACCGGGTAGTGGATCACGGGCTGATAAGATTCGTTGATTAATCCATCCCTCTCGAAGCCATAGATTACGATGGAGCTTAGCTGAATAAAATGGCGAATCCCAATCATAGCTGCTGTCTGAATTAATTCTTTGGTCAAGGCAAGTTCCACGTGGGGCTGTATTGCAGCTACCTGCAAACCTGCTGAAGCGGTACAATTATACACGACATCGTGATCAATCATTACCCTGCGGATCATGTCGCGGTTACTATAATCAATGCGCATGATGTGTATGCCTTGTTTCTCTAAAAAGGTGGCATCACTCGTCGGGCGAATGACTGCTGTTACTTTATGACCGGAATGATGAAGCTGCGTAGCTACATGACTGCCAATAAAACCATTACCACCGAATACGATGGGTTTCATCTGTCATCACCTCATTTGTCTTTATTAACTATAATAAATGAAGTACTATATTAATAGTAGTACGGATTTAAAATGAAGTTACTATAATAAAATGAAGTAAAGAGGTCAAAAAACGATGGCTACGCAGGAATCCGATCATCTATGTCCAATTGAAAAAACGATTCAAACAATTGGTGGAAAGTGGACTTTTCTTATACTGCGCTGCATGTTTGAAGGGGAAAGCCGCTTCAACCAATTACAACGAAGTTTGGATGGTATCAGCCCGCATACGTTATCGCTCCGTCTGCGAGAGTTGGAACAGGCGGGTATCATTACGCGACACGTATTTCCAGAGATTCCTCTGCATGTTGAGTACGACTTGACTGAAAAGGGAGAGGATTTACGGCCGATCTTTGATGCCATGAGAATCTGGGGTAACAAATGGGAGATTATGAAGAACTGAATGTGATTAAATTCATGAATCGGTAAGAACAAACGTTTAATAGTTCATTGAAACAAAGATAAATTAAACGTGTATTAGCGCACAACGGGAGGTTAACCATGACTAAAGAAGAGCAGGTTCTATGGGCATTCAGGGATTTGTTCAACAAAATGGTTTGGCTGAATCAATCTAAGATGGAGGATCGTCTTAAAGGGCATAAGCCGTCTGAAGTGCATTGCATCGAGTACATTCGAAACCATAGGGATTCTAACGTGACGCAGCTCGCGGAAGGACTTTATATGACCCGCGGCGCCATCAGTAAAATGACTAAGAAGCTGATCCAGAAGAATCTGATCGAAAGCTACCAGAAATCGGATAATAAGAAGGAAATTTACTTTAGACTGACTGAGCGTGGAGAAGAAGTCAACGCTGTTCATGAGGCGTTACATAAACAATTTAGAGAGCGAGATAAAGCGGTATTTGAGCATGTCACCGAGGAACAATTCAATAGTATGCTTGCTTTCATAGAAAAATATCGTGCACATCTGGATGTTGAAATTAAGAAAATGGTTTTAGAAAATAAAGAAGGACGCCAAACGACAGGTCATTCGTCTCGTTAGTTGAGGCGGGATCGCGTAAAAAATGGAACGCTCAGTTGCTGACGTGCTGCTTGCGGCAGAATTTTCGCTTTTGTGCGCATGTCGTTTTTTCCCAATATGTTTAACGGGTTTCATTCCAATAGTCCGACTAATCCGCATAAAAACGATTCCGGAGTTTGCCCCTTTTGATAAAACCAGCCGACTCGACTTGCTTGGAATTATCAATTTGGCACTGGCGAGCGCGGCATCAATTTTCGGTATGACGCAGGCGGCAAGTCACAGATCATTTACCAATGGCGGGACGATTTTATGGGTGGGTATCGGCCTTTCGGCAGCAGCCATTTATCTTGTGTATGATCGAATCCGAAAGCATCAAACGGTGTTGCCGATGCGTCTTTTTGCCCATAAGCGTTCTGCATCCTCAAGTATCGGTTTATTTCTAGCCAACGCTGCGATTATCGGACCGATGATGATCCTCCCGCTATTCCTCCAGACCTTCTGGCATTTTACTGCGATCGAAGCGGCGTTTGCGCTGATCCCTCAAGGGGTTGGCATGCTCGTGACCCGCCCGTTGATTGGTAAAATGATTGATGGTATCGGTGCGAAATATGTAGTCATCGCAAGTCTTACTCTTTCGCTTATCGGATCCATTCCACTGATCTTTATAACTAATCAAACGAGTATGGTCTGGATTGCCCTTATGCTGTTCGTCCGTGGCGCGAGCGTCGGCGGCATCAATCTTCCACTGATGAGCGACGCCTATACAGGACTCGGTGACAAAGAGCTTCCTGAAGCAGACGCTGGTATGAATATCATTGAAAATTTGGGGTCGAGCGTCGGTTCGGCGCTTATTGCGACTGTCGTTGCACGTGTCGCTCAAAGCGTACAGCCAACCATTGCCAACAACCTGAACGGCTATCACGCGGGTTTCTTTGTTTCAGTGCTGGGTCTTGTCTTAATCGTTATCCCCAGTTTCTTTCTTACGAATAGGAAAAGTCGGAGCTAGGCGTGCGTGTCCGTTAAATGCTCGCCTGCATCACAGCCATTAAAACAGAAATGGCCGCATTTAAAGACAGAGGACGCTTTAATCGACGGTGGCTGCCATCATTAAGCAAGTTTGGATACTTTGCTCCAGCTCTGAGGAGCAAATCTAGCTCATACACCTCTCTTTTTACCATACTGATTTTACTCAATGAACCGAATTTGTATTGGTTTTTTCCAGTCTAAATATATCCCCATCTGTTACTCTGCGCGTGCGAAGCGCTTCTTGCAGGGCTGAGACTCTTTTTTTGTCTTCTTTTTTGGGCGCGCAGTAACTTCATACCCTTTTCAAATTGTTGCATCAGAATATCCGTAAGCTGCTTGAGCACTAGTGATCCTTCATGCTGGCAGGGATTTTTCAGTTGACCAATACACGGGCGTCTTGAGGCAGGTCAGTTCCATAGACAAGTTGTTGATAGGCTTGAGTGTTCAGAAAGTGTTCAGTAGAAGAAATTAAAATAAACAAAAAACTATCTACACCTCGTTTTTTCTTTTTTAGAACTATTCTTTAAGCCTGCACAGTGAATAAGAAGCTGATGCGAGTTCATCGACAGGGAGAGGACATGAAGTTCAGTGAAGTCTGCATCCAATGAGCAGCTTGAATATCACGATATTTTGGGACCAAGAATACATTTTTTTCTAAAATCGCCGAACTATTTATGAACATTTTTTGAACGTAATGCCTGTATTCAGACAATAGAATATTGCAGGTTAAAAGCATGCAGATAATTATGAAAAATTATCTATTCATGCTTTGAAAAACAGTGCTTCTTTAATAAGCGGCTATTGTTAACGGAATGAAATAAGTAAAGAAATCGTCTATATTTTTTAAATTTTGGCTTCGTCTTTAAACAGCTTTGCGTATTTTTTCAACACAGGAGCTAGAATGAATCGCTTTGTCTGATTGAGCTAATCAAATTTATGATTAATAAATGTGATTATTTTTATTTAGTAATAATTTTTAAATAATCATTGCACTATGATATTTTTCAACTCTATAGTAAAATACAAGTGATGCATCTTTATAACATTAGTACTACCGGTAAAATAGGACATTAGTTGCTAGTAAAAATTGCACTAATAAAAATGGAAGCCTCATTGTATACTTTTGTCCTAATATAGTCATCACATCACTAGATAAGAAAGGTAGGAGAGGGTTAGCTGTGGAAATCATTAGAAGATTTGCTCAAAATATTTCACTGAGAAGCTATATCATTGTGTGTCATATTGTTCTTTTTGTTTATGTTGCCGGATGGATTGGATTTTCGGATGCTTTAAGCGGACGGGCAGTCCTTAGCGGCGGACGGCTCATTTTTGATGTGTTGCTGCTTGTCATTTTAGCAAGTATGACTTGGTTGATAAGTATAAAAGTCATTCGTCCCATAAAAAAAGTCGCTTCTGCATTGGATGGTTTGGAAGAATCAAAGGTGCAAAAGCTTTATAACAGTCAGGAACTCATCAATTACGATATCGTTCGTATTTATCGCGGTTTCGACCTGCTGCTGGAAAGCTTGTCAAATTCTTCAAGGGCAGTCGATCAAAATGTCCGCGTCCTGCGCGATCAGGCGATGCAACTGTCAGCGACGCTCCAGGAAAATAAAGCGACAAGTGACGAAATATCCGCGTCAATGCTAAATATTGCTGATTCGGCCGATGGACAGGTCAATCAGGTAAAGCAGTTGCGTGAGCAAGTTGATGAGATGCATCAGGCTGTCAAGCAAACCGACGGGCACATGAAAAATCTATCCGACATATCCGAAAAATGCCAGTCAGCCACTCAAAATGGATTGACCGTGGCACGTGAAACAACTCAGAAAATTGCCAATATAATGAATGATATTGAGTCATCGGAACGGCTTTCCGGTAATTTGAGCAATCAGTTCAAAGAAATTAACCGCATCGTTGAATTGATTAATGATATTGCAAGCCAGATTAATCTGCTCTCCCTTAATGCCAGCATTGAAGCAGAACGGGCAGGGGCAGCGGGCAGAGGCTTTGCCGTTGTCGCGCAGGAGATCCGGCATCTGGCTGAGAGTACGAAAGGTTCCGCAGTTGACATCAGCTCAGTCATTACTCATATGAACAGGGGTGTGAAGGCGAAAGCGGAATCGACAAGGCAGATCCTTACCAGTGTTCAGGACGGAAAAGCAGCTGTGGAAGAAAACGTAGGGGTATTTGAAGACATTCACGCGCTTGTCATTCGTGTACTGGAGAAGATCGACCAATTGCATCATGGAGTCGGCAAGGTGTCAGATTTGGCCGATCAGTCGATTAGTTCCTATGGACCCGTTGAAAAGATGGCGCATAAGATTCTTGAGGAAACACAGGCCGTTTCAGCGGCGGCTGAGGAACAAAATGCGTCGATGGAGGAGATTGCGGCGAGCGCAGAATCTCTGGCCGCAGTATCCGATGAGCTCCAAGTTTTAACGGAATATTCAAAAAAATAATAAGCCTAAAAATTAAAAAATATCAGTAATAACGGAGCGTACGGTTGAATCTGCCAAGACGCGGCAATCGCTGAATGAATGCCGGCAAAGTCACTATTTTAATAATGGATCGAGTGGTATGAAAGTGGGAAAGCGGTTGTGGATATTTCCGGGAAACGTGGCGCAAGTCATCAGAAAGATTAGCGAGTCAAAGGAGATCGACAGGATTGTCTGGTACCAGACGGTGATCGTGTCCTATATTATGACACCGGTTGGTCTGGCTGAAGCGCTGATTAATTACTATACACGGCGAGCAATGGGGCAGCCGTTCGATCTTGTCCTGAGCACGTCCGTTGTGATTACATTGTTCAGCCTCGCTATCCAACTTGTCGCTCTTTTTAACATGAAGCGGCAGGCGCAGATACATATGATCAGTTTGTTGAGCAGTGCTATTGTCCTGCTCAGTGCGGCACCGAACACATTTGCCTTGATTAATCCAAGTTGGCAGATTTTACTGATTATGCTGCTCATTGCCGTCACGCGGGTCGATCAAGTCATGTTTATCTATGTTGGCGTGTGCGCACTTTTGCTTAACGTTTGGTCTTATTCAGAGGACATCACCCGGCTCCAAGGTGTCGGTCTTGTCAGCTACCTTTCACAGTTGATGCTGCTTGTCGTTTCTCTGGCTGTCGGCCTGATCCAGAACCGTATTCATGGTAATCTGATTAAAAATGATATACGACAAATCAAAAAGACTGAGCAGCAAAATCAGCAGCTGAAGCGGGTTCACGCGCAAATTGTCAAGGAAGAGAAGCGGCTTGTCTATTTGTCTCAATACGATCCGCTGACGAAACTGCCAAATCGGCGCATGTTCATGGAAAAGCTGGAAGACCTCTGTCAGCCGGACTCGGATACGTTCGCCGTTGTCTTTATTGATCTTGATAACTTCAAGCGCATTAACGATACGATGGGGCACCATGTCGGCGATCTTTATCTCACCGAAGTCAGCCGGCGGATGAAGAGAAGTGTTCGTGACGGTGATATTCTCGGCAGACTCGGGGGCGATGAATTTGCTTTAATTGTTCATCATTATCGCGGGCGGCAAGATGTGGCTGACTATGTGGCCACGATAAGAGGCAGCTTCAGCGATGTTTTTACATTTGGTCAGTATGAAACGCGCTCGACGTCAAGCTTTGGCATCGCCGTTTACCCCGATGATGCGATGAGCGCGACCGAGTTGCTCAAATCGGCCGACATGGCACTCTATGAAATTAAAAAATCCGGCAAAAATGATGTCGTTTTTTTCAATTACTTGATGAAAGACAAGCTTATATCGGAATTGCAGCTGGAGAACGATCTGACTAACGCTTTGAGCAATCAAGAGCTTTACCTTGACTATCAACCACTCTTTCAACTACATAATCATTGCATTTCAGGCTTCGAAGCTTTGCTGCGCTGGCGCAGATCAAACAATGAAATCATTGCGCCGCTCATTTTTATTCCGATTGCCGAGAAAATGGGGATGATCGAAGAAATAGGCATGTGGGTGCTCAGACAGGCGTGCCAAAAAGTAGCGGGGTGGCAAAATCGCTATCAACGCGGAATACGGGTTGCGGTGAACATTTCGGCGATACAAATGAGAAATCCGCTGTTTGCGGAACACGTAGCTGAAATCATTCGCAGTGAGGGTGCTGAGGCGGCGCTTATTGAGTTTGAAATTACGGAGTCGGTTTTTATTAATGACATTGATCAGGCGATTGCTATGATTCAAAAGCTAACAGCGCTTGGTGTGCACGTCGTGCTTGATGACTTCGGAACGGGCTATTCGTCGCTCAGCTACTTAAAGCAGCTTCCGATCGATACGCTGAAGATCGATCAGTCCTTTATGCGCGGACTCATTGATGAACCGCGCAATCAGCGAATTATCTCCTCATTGATTGACATGATGCACGGCATGAATATTGCCGTTGTAACAGAGGGTGTGGAGGAGGAAAGCCAGCTGCGTTATTTAGCTGAACACGAGTGTGACAGAGCACAAGGTTTTTTCCTCAGTGAACCGCTGAACGAAACGGAGCTTGATGGATTTCTTCGGCAACAAGTGCTGTTGCCGCGCGATTAATGGGCGGTGATCCGCATAGCGGGATCCTGAAGAGTCCGGTTTGTCGGAGGAAGCGGTGAACGTTACTGGGGCACTAATGTTTTAAGAAAGCTGCTTCATCCTGCGTTTTTCAAAGCAGAGTAAAAAATTGAGGGATAGTTCCGATGACTGAATTTTTAAAAATTAAAGAAACGGGGTTCATTGTATTGGATATCTATGTCGCACGGCAGCCGATCTATGATCGACACTATCACGCCTTTGGTTATGAACTTCTTTATCGGAAAAGTGAAAAAAACTATTATGAAGGCGTAGATGATACAATAGCAACAGCAACGCTGCTGGCCAATTCGGTCCTCGTGATGAACTTTGACGAGTTGATTGATGGCAAGAGGGGCTTTATTAATTTTTCAGAGGAATCCCTGGCAGAGGAATTTCCTAAGCTCTTTCCCGCCGACAAGATTGTGATTGAAATTCTTGAACGCGTTCAGATCACCGATCAAGTGATCGATGCCTGCAGAACGTTGAAGCAGGGCGGGTATACGCTGGCTCTCGACGATTTTACTTTTGACGAACAAGTGATTCATTCGGGTATTCTGAATTATATTGATATCATTAAAATTGAGTTCTCGCTGAACAACTTGGGACAGCAGTTGGAATTGATGCGGCGCTGCTCTCCTAAAATGGTTTTTCTCGCCGAAAAAGTTGAAACACAGAATGAATATAATGTGGCGATGGCGATGGGCTATCGGTTGTTCCAAGGGTACTTTTTTAGCCGGCCAATACTCGTCAATGAACAGGACGTGCCGCTGCTTAATTATGCCGTGCTGGAAATTATGAATGAACTGGAAAAGCCGGAACCGGATTTCCATGTCTTAACGAAATTGTTTCAATCTGATGTAGGTCTTTCCTATAAAATATTTCGCCTTGCCAATACGGTGAATTACAAAGCCAGTCTCGGTGTTCGCTCGCTGCGCCAAGCCTTGACCCGTGTCGGCATTGCCGATCTTAAAAAATGGATGAACTTGATCATGCTGCAAGATTTGAGCAAAGAGACAAATACCGAGCAAATCAAAAATTCACTAATTCGCGCAAAAATGATGGAAACAATGGCTCGTGATACCGAGCGCTGCCAATTGGCCAATGAAGCTTTTATTGTCGGCCTTTTTTCACTGCTCGATATCATTCTCAATAAAGACATGCAGGATGTTGTAAGCACTTTACCGATTGCTCCCGTCATTAAAGAGACATTGATCGGGCAGGATAATGACCTGCGCCCACTACTTGAAGCAGTCATCGCGCTCGAGGAGGCGGACTGGGAACGCCTGAGCGGGTGCCTGCACCGAATCGGTTTGTCAGAAAAGCACTACACCGCTATATATGTCGAGGCGCTGAACTGGCAACAATCTTTGAACTGAGTGCGCAGGAGGCGATGACGGCGAACGTGTTTTACAAAAAACTGTAATAGGAAAGCTGATTCGTGTAATAAATCATCAGTTCGTCGTAATGGCGGAGAGCTTGCTCATATTGCTCGCCCTTCAAACAGCCAATGATCACTTTCAGTTGGCCGATCGTCGTTTGTTTTTTGGCAGGGACGGTGACTGTACTCTGCTGATAGGCATTAAAGAGTGACGTGGTAATTAGGCGTTCCCAGCTCGACTGGTGAAAGTCGAGCATAATACGGTTGCGAGCGGCCTCAATGATGCAGTTATAGATGGACACAAGTTTCATTAAATAGTTTAAATAAAGCGTGTTTGTGCGCAGCGTTTGCGCTTCATCGACGAGCGTGTCCAGTTTTTCAAATGAAAAGCTGGAATATCCGGCAGCCACTTGCTCGACCGCAAATTTTTGAAAAAGCATGGACACACCAAGGATATCAAGCATTTCTCGCAAAGGTACGATTCTGACCGACACCCCGCGATTTTTCCGATATGCAATGAAGCCTTCGGACTCTAATTGTTTTAGCGCATACCGCACAGGGGTACGGCCAATGCCGAGCGATGTCGACAGTGAATTTTCTGAGTATGTTTTGCTCGGATGCAATTCACCATTTAACAGCTTATGTTTAATGAGCATGTAGGCTTGCCGTTCAATGCTGTTTTCCATTTATTTCCGCTCCCGTTTAATCCCTCTCCTCTATTAGATCGGGTGTTGTTATGGGTTAAGGCGTGATCACGGTTCATCCGCAAACGAGTTGCCAGCCGACTTGTCTTAGTGGTTGACGGTGCTGCTATTCAAAAATAGGTAATGGGCGCGGCTTACTCTTTGCACCGAACCAATCCCGCAATGTCAACTTGTTAAGCAGGTTTGCAGGTCGCCTGCGGCAAACCGGCAGCTGCGCCAGTGCCTCGAAAGGTTGGCACAGGCTCAGGTGTGAAAGCAAGGCATCAAATTGATCCGTCACGGCAGATGAAAAAGAAGGCATGATGCTGTCTTTGCAGAAAAAAGTGTGACCAACTATGCCGCACAGATTGCAGCCCGGTTGAAAGGGGTTCGCAGTGCGCCCGTGGCAAGCCGACAGGCCTAACATCATGTCTTTAAAAGATTTCGTCTCGCCAGTTTTTTTATTGAACGATTAGTCAAGCAGCGTCAGACTCACCACATCATTTGCTTTCCGGTTCGCTTTCCTCACTTCAGTGTAGCATATTTATTAACAAATCTAAATTATAAACAGGGTGTGCGGAGCCATTCCATAGATAGAATGCTTGCAGCGCACCTGTCGTCCAGGCACCATGCCTCCTGGCACATAAGATAATAGGGAAGATCAAGGAGGTTGTGCAAATGAAAGCTGCAGCGTCAGGACAAAGTCAAAAGGGTCGGCGACCAGTTAAGTATGGCGCCAAGTCAGCAGATGAGGTGCGGGTAAAACGTTGTAATTGTGGAAAAAAGCCGAAAAAATCGCTGTTTTAAAGGGCCAAGAGCGCTCAGCGCTGCTTGGCATGTCATCACTGCCGGTCATCAACACGAGAAAGTGCTTCTGCATCTTGCCGTATCAAGCGGCAGAGCGTGAAGCACTTTCTGCTTTCTTACCCATTTAACTTTTCTTCAATTAAAGCAGCGACAGCTGCGACTGCCAATATGTTGATCAGCGGTAGAAAAAAGGGCGGAAATAGCGACAGTCCGGTATATAGGAGCAGAGCACACCACATGCCGGTACACCAATGACAACTCAAAAGCTCACCCATGAACGCACGGATGCCGCTTCCTTTGACGATGAGTACCTGCTCGATTGTCCCGTCCGCCTGCCGCACTTCCCGAACGTCGTGGAAGGGTGCGCGAATGGCATGCGTGATGTTGTCGTAGACTAAAAGGCGGGTTAACCGGAACGTAGCAAAGCCAAGCAGAATAAAAGAAAACCAGTTCAAAATTGTCACCCCCTGCTGAGAAGACATGGCGGACACAGTGGCAAGTGAAGGCTGAGCCGCATCGCGCGGCATTGGCATGCGTGCCGGAGCATCCTTATGAATCGATGCAGGCACATGAAGGTTCTGCGGGAGAAATGAATCTCGTTGCGCTTTGACTTGCCCCGGGCGAAAAGGCTTCGCCGGCGAGTAGACTAACTGCTTGATCACTCACCTGAAAAGTTCCATTTTTACCGTTGAACCAATCTGATGTGTTTTTGGTGGCTTTGACGCTCTACTCACCCCCCATCCTTCATCATAGTAGCAGTCAAACAAGATGGTTTGTGCGTTCGTGGATGTTGATGTATTGCCTTTTTTTTAGGTCGAAAAGACAGTAGCGCTACATGCGTTTTAGGCCTGTTAGACATGTACGTTTGCCAATAATGACTGCATAGAGGACATTGTGCATCATCATTTTGAAAACGATTACGAACATGATATAGTGAAAATGAAAAGGATTAATTACAAAATTCGGGAGGCAAATGTCATGAGCAAAGTACTTGTCATTACCGCGCACCCGCGCACGCAGCAGTTTTCCAACAGTCTGACGCTGGCTAAAACTTTCCTAGACACCTATCGGCACATCCATCCGGACGACGAACTGATAAACCGCAACGTGTCAGAAGCAATGGATTATCCGTTCAATGCGGCTGCTTTGTCGATCTATGAGAAGAATCATGCACATCTGCCGCTAACGGATCAAGAACAACAATTCCAAGCAGGCAGGCAGAAATGGGTCGATGAATTTATTACTGCCGATAAGTATGTGTTCGTCAATCCGCTATACAATCTATTTATTCCCGCGGAAATGAAAAGTTATTTTGACGTTGTGATGCAGGTGCCTTATACTTTCAAATATACGCCGGAAGGCACACCTCAAGGCTTGTTGAGACATAAGAA
Organism: Sporolactobacillus sp.; assembly: GCA_047722915.1. Classification (GTDB taxonomy): domain Bacteria; phylum Bacillota; class Bacilli; order Bacillales; family Sporolactobacillaceae; genus Sporolactobacillus. The sequence goes on along the minus strand of JBDNZQ010000003.1, from coordinate 122,472 downwards.
GGCACTGCATTTGCAGTCAGCGGGTGGTTTCTATCATGGGGAAGGCGGCCGTCCCGACATGAGCGCGCTGGATATGGCGGATACGTATGTCAAGACACTGCTGGCTGTTATGGGTGTGACCGACTATCAGGCGCTTTTTATTGAGGGGATGGATCATGAGCCGGATCAGGCGACCGCGATCCAGCAGGCGGCGTTTGCCGAAGCAAAGCGAATCGCGCAGATGTTTTGAACGGGTGTGCCGCTGCCAATGTGTTTTCAAAGAGGAGAAATCATGAACTTTAAACTGACGCTTCAGTATGATGGCAGCCGCTATAAGGGTTGGCAGCGGCTCGGCCAAGATGAAGAAACCATTCAAGGAAAAATTGAACATGTGTTGTCTCGCCTAGAGGGCGAGCCGGTGGAGATTGTTGGCAGCAGCCGCACGGATGCCGGTGTCCATGCGCTTGGTCAAGTTGTCAGTGTCAAGTTGACCAAGGTGAAGTCGGCTGCGGATCTGAAACATGATTTGAATCATGCACTGCCGCAGGATATGGCGGTTGTGGAAGTGACTGACGTTCCCGAACGGTTCCACGCACGCTACCAGGCGAAAGGTAAAACCTATCTTTATCAGATTTGGAATGCCGAACACGTCCAACCGTTTTTACGAAAATACAGCATGCACGTTGAGCAGCCTCTTGCGCTTGACCGAATGCGCGCCGCGGCTTCTGAACTCACCGGAACGCACGACTTTACCGCCTATTCTAACGTGAAGTCAAAGAAAAAAACAACGGTGCGCACGATTGATATGATTACCGTGACAGAAAAAGAAGGTTTAATTGCCATCCGGCTGCACGGGAACGGTTTTTTGTATAATATGGCACGGAAAATGGTCGGTACATTGATAGATGCCGGACTTGGCACGATTGAACCGGCGACTATTCCGGCCATTCTTGAAGCACAGGATCGTAGCTGCACCGGGCGCTTGGCTGAGGCGCGCGGTTTGTTCTTAGAGAGCGTTGATTTTTAACCGGATGCGCCCGTGTCCGACCGTCTGGGCTCCGGAATAATTGTGACGGCGTGACCGCGTTCGTATATAGAGAAGAAAACCGCCCGCAACGGCAATTATGCCGGCACGGGCGGTTCATTGTTTGGTGATCAGTCACACGACTTTGAAATCGGAGACCATGTTCTCCAGATCATTTGATACATAATTGAGGTTGTCGGTCACTTGCTTCAGCCGTCCGACTTCGTCGGCAACGGCTTGCATCAGCTCGAAGGATGCCTCACTTGATGATGCGTTTTGAGCGGTGCTTTTATCGATCTCATCAGCGGACGCATTAATCCGCACGACAACTCCATCAACGTCTTTGCTTTGCTTGTTGGTAATCGCCAACAGTTCACTCATTTTTGCCGTGATATCTGTTATCGAGGCAGTAATATATTGAAAGGTTTCGATCGTGCGTTTAATCATGACCGTTGAACTTTTTGCCGTTTGATCAGTCGACTGAATGCGTTCGAGGGCGTGCTGCGTTTCGTCCAGAATGCTGCCGACGAGCTGGCGTACTGATTGGGTTGCCTGATCCGTCTGGCCGGCGAGTTTCGATATTTCTTTGGCGACGACGACAAACCCGCTGCCGGCTGCACCGGCACGTGCCGCTTCGATCGTCGCATTGAGCGCCAGCAGCTTTGTCTGATCGCTGATGGCAGAGATGACGGTGACGATCTTCGATATTTCTTTCGATCGGTCATTGAGCGTATTCACATGACTCAACGTTTCATGGGTTTCCTGGCCAAGGCTGTTCATATAGTTCAATGTTTCCGAGGACTCTTTGTTTGCAGTCTCTGCGCGCCCGTTTGTATCGGCCGTCTTTTCTGTTACTTGATGAATGAGTGCGTTCATTTCCTGAATCGAGGCGGATAGATCGTTAAAGTAGTCACGCGTGCTCTGGAAAGCACGATTCTGCTCTTTTGAGTTGGCAAGCAGTTGTTCGACGGTCCCTTCTACCGTCTTCATGCTGCCGGAAATATGACCGGTCATTTCAGTGACGGTTGCAATGGCTTTTTTCGACGTTTTGGCTGAACTGCCTACGCGCTTGACCATCGTCAGTTGATTGTTAATGAACTTATTGAACCATTTCGATAGTTCGCCGATTTCATTGTAACCCGTCTTATCAAGCCGGCGCGTTAGGTCACCCGCCCCTTCGGCAATTTCATACAGCAGGCCGACGGTGCGATTAATCGGCCGGATAATGACTTTCTGTGCATACAGGATGATGGCCCCAGTGAGTAGCAGCCACGTGAGCGCTGAGGTAAGCAGTCCCAGATCAAAGGAGACGTGGAAGCTAAAGGCATTAATGATCACCGAAATAGCTGCCGTTCCGGATATGTAGAATGGAAAGCGTCTGCTGAGACGGTTGAAATGGTAGATTTCTGCAATATCGCCTTCGCACATCATGCCCCATATGTCATCCGTGTGCGGCGGACGGATCAAGGTCCCTTTGCCGCCGACCATGATGTGGCGATAGTCAGGGTAGCCCGGCCACACGTCCAGGTTCTCTCCCTTGGCGATCGTATTCTGAATGCCCTGGTGAAGTTCACCGGTCATCGGATCGGTGAACCGAATTTCGAACTCGGTATGCTTTTTGATCTTAACTGTGCCCCAGTGCTTTGTGCGCACGCCCTCACGCAGGTTATCGCCAAGTGTGAAGGTATCGTCTTCGAACCGGCTGCGCGAGATGGCTGTTCCCTGCGGAATATCGCGGGCGGTCTTGACCATGAACAGGTAATTGTCGCCGGAGTCTTTATAGACGTGCGTGTCCTCATCCTGAATGACGTTGCTCATTGTGTCGTTAAGCACGCGTCCCATGAAAATGCGCTTGACGCCGGCACCGTTCACTGCCGGTACGGAGAACATCAGCGTGACTTCGTCTGCAAATTTTTCATGTGAACAGTCAATATCCAGTGTTCGTTCATCGACGTACGGGCCGTGCATCAGCTTCTCACCCGCAAGTCCCTTTTCAAAATTGGGAAGATCGGCAAATGACTGACCGATGTGCTGCGTGCAAGACGACGCAAGTGCAATCCCTTTTTCGTCAAGCAGCAAGAATTCAATAAAATCACTCGTGGCAATACTGTCTGCGAGCATGTTTGGCATATCCTGACCGCGCTCATCATAGCTGTACGTCACATTATTCATGTTCTCAAGTTCAACCCAGCGATCCTGAAACCAGTTATCGAGTGCGCGTTTTCGGCCGTTGGAAATGCCTTCAAACACTTTTTTGGATTGATTCGCCAGTTTTAAGTTTGACAGATGGAGCAATGATAGCTGAAGCAAAACAAATCCCCCCTGTTCTTCTGCCGGATAGTCGCCGACGTTTTAAAACATTTTTGTATCACTACGAAAAAACTAATCCTATTATACAAGTATTTTCGCTAAAAAAGTGACATCAAAGGAGAAAAACACCAGTATTTGGCTGCACGTGTTTATAAATCACACAACTTGTCAGAAAAAGCGTCACAGGTATAGACATGATTTGATGCTGGGTCATATGCTTGTTTGCCAAACCGCCGCTGTGTCTAAACCAGCTCGCTGCGAACAGGGCTGCTGAGGTACGCGATCTGTGCTGCCTTTGGAACTAAGCATTTAAAAAATACTTTAACGAATAGACGCGTTGTATCGACAAAACGAGAAAATGCTGGTATACTGACTTTCACAGACCTAATGATGGTTTAGAAAAGACAAAGAGACTGCGACAAAGAAAGAAGGAGCGTGTTAAGGGTGGAACAGAACAGGTTGACGGTAAAGACGTTCGTGAACAACGTGCTTGAAGGTCATGCAATCGGCATTGTTGCCGCATTGATACCTTCGGCGCTACTGGGGGAATTGAGCAAAGCATTGATGGCGCATATCCCGCTGTTTTCAGTTATTTATCATTTTGTAACGATCTTCATGTTGGCTGTGCCGCTGCTGATCGGTGCCGCTGTTGCGATGCGTTTTAAATTCAAAGCGATTCCGACCGTGTGTCTGGCAGCGACAGCATGGATCGGTTCCGGAGCGATTGTTTTTACTCCGTCCGGCACCGTAACCGTTGCCGGCATGGGTGATTTGGTTAACATTTTGGTAACGATCAGCCTGACAAGCGGATTGATTTTGCTCATCGGTAACCGCTTGAAATCTTTTGAACCGCTGCTCATGCCGATCATCGTCTGCACAGTCGGCGGCGGCATGGGGCTTGCAGTCTTTCCGTACATCCATGCATTGACAGTCGGACTGGGCCAAATGATCAACAGCTTTTCAGCTTTACAGCCTGTTCTGATGGGTATTCTGATTGCCGTCTGCTTCTCCGTCATTATGATTTCACCGGTATCGACAGTGGCCATTGCGACCGCGATTGCCATGAGCGGCATTGCATCGGGTGCAGGCAACCTCGGCTGTGTGGCGGCAGCAGTCGGCATGTTTGTCGGCGGTCTGCGTGTCAATAAAATCGGCTTGTCGCTCTCGATTGTGCTCGGCACGCCAAAGATTATGGTTGCGACGATGGTCAAACAGCCGAAAGTGCTGGCACCAATTGTGCTGAATGCTGCCGTGCTTGGGGCATTAGGGGCCCTCTTCCACATTCAGGGCACGCCGATCAGTGCCGGGTTTGGGTTCTCCGGCATGGTAGGTCCGGTCAATGCGTTGCACTTTATGCCGGGCGGCGCGACGCTGGGCAATTTGCTGCTTGTTGCCGTTGTCTTCATTGTTGTGCCGTTTGCCGGGGCGTTCTTCTTTGAATGGTTGTGCCGCAGGGTGCTGCGCCTGTATCAAGCGGAGGACTACCGTACAGAGATGGCAGACTTGCGCAAAGAAGTACCGGCTAAGAAAACGCAGTTGGCTCTGTAAAAAACAAAGAAACTTTTGTTGTGCCCGTCTATTCGGCGCCGCGCATCGTCAGTTGAAACATATAAAGTATATTTAAATGGTTTAATAGTGACGAACTAAAACAACCTGTATGGCAAAGAGGGCGGAGTTTCTTCCGTCCTCTTTGCCGCAAGATGGTCCAATCTATCAGGTTGGTTAATGAAAGGTAAAAGTGAAACACTTCAGTTGACTTGTACATGCCGCATTGCTAACTTAAAAGCAAAAGGAGTGAAGCAAAATGACGCTAACAGCCAATGCTGACGGGTATACGCTTGAAAGTGAGCATGGAACACTTGAATTAAATAAATCCGGGGATTTTACGCCGGGAGATCTGCTCATTACCGCGATTGCCGGATGCAGTGGTCTTGTGTTCAAACGGCTGCTTGCCAATCGCAGTATTCATTACGAAGCACTGACCATTGATACTGATGCAGAACGGGCCGTCGACGAAAAGCCCCCGCGTTTCATAAAAGTTGTTGTCCGCATGACGCTAAAGGGGTCGCATTTCGACGAACAACTGATCCGTCGGCTATTTACCCACGTTGAGCCCAACTGCACCATTGCTCAGTCAGTGAAAGGAGCAATCGACGTCGACGAACAGCTGACCATTGTTCAAGAGGCAGTGAAAGAGAAAGGGTAAATACTATTGTCGTACAGCAGACAAGAATGACCGGCGCCTTCTAAATGAAAGCGCCGGTCATTGCATAAATCCAAGATCCGCAGAAGTGAGTGCTGACAGTCAGAAGTCAGACATTGCTTCTTGAAGCTTGCAATTAGCGATTTGCCTAAAAGCCGTCAGACCGAAAGCACATCTTCAACGGCTTGCAGGACATCGCTGTCCAACGTAATGTCTGCTGCTTTTGCATTATCGACGATCTGATCCGGGCGGCTGGCGCCGACCACGACGCTGGCTACGTTGTTCTGGCGCAAGATCCATGCCAGTGCCAGCTGCGCCATAGACATGCCGGCTTCAGTGGCGATGCGCTTCAGCCGTTCGACGATCTGCAAATTTTGGGAAGTCAGGAACCGCTGAACCGCGCCTTTTCCGGCTGCTGCTCGGCTGTTTTCCGGTACATCGACAGCCGATGTGTACTTGCCGGTGAGTACGCCTTGCGCAAGCGGGGACCAGCACACTTGGCTGATGCCGTGCGCAGCACTTGCCGGTATGACGTCGTCTTCAATTTGCCTGTACAGCATGCTGTACTGTGATTGGTTAGCGATAAAGTGGTGGAGCAGCTTGGCATCAGCAATATGGGAGGCTTCAATCATTTGTGCGGCGCTCCATTCGCTGACACCGATGTAATTGACCTTTCCCTGACGGATCAAGTCGTCAAAGGCACGCAGCGTCTCTTCGATCGGTGTCTCAGTGTCAAATCGGTGGCAATAATACAGATCAATGTAATCCACGTCGAGCCGTTTTAGGCTGGCGTGGGCCTGCTCCATGATGTGTTTGCGCGACAGACCCCGGTCGTTCGGACCGTCTCCCATCGGAAAATAGACCTTGGTGGAGAGCACAATGGATTCTCGCGGGAATGCTTTGATTGCTTTGCCGACGACGCGCTCCGCTTCGCCGCGCATATAGACATTGGCTGTATCAAAGAAGTTAATGCCTAGATCGTAGGCTTTCAACATCGTTTGGACTGCATGATCGTTTGCGACATACCCTCCGTATGTCAGCCAGCTGCCGAGACTGACAGTGCTGACTTTCAAGCCACTGTTGCCAAGATGACGGTATTTCATCTGACGTCCCCTCCTTAAGAACTTCATATTTTTTTAAGAAATAAAGCCAAGTAAAAAATTTTGCGGTACCCGAACCAATTAAAATCCAGGGCAGGAATGCAAGGCGCCTTGCGGGAGGGCGAGTCACGCAGACGACCGGCTGTCTGAGGAGACGCGCGGCAGGCGCGACGAGCGAAATCGAAGCGTGGTTGCCTTAAAGGACCGGGCCCTTTTCTCGGTTTTTCTAATACGTGTAAGAACGTCTATCAATTTCAGCGGGACTAAGTATAAGAAAAGCTAAGTCTCTGCCGCCGCCCAAGAGGCTTGGCAGAGCCAAGTTTTTTCGCATCGCTCGCACGGGTTGACGTCCCTATCATAGGCTTTGTCTGCGGCAAGCGTCAAATGATTGGCGCAGATAAAAACGTCGAAAGATATTTTTTTATGATTCACATCGTTCGACAGGTTTTTCATACTGGACAAACTATAATAATTTTCATAGTTTTGCAGCAACGTGTGCAAGACTACGAAAATTCATTGAACGGGGGGTCACTATGTTAAAACAGTTAAAGTCAGTCCGTTCGCTCGTTATGCTTGTCACCGCTTTCTTCATTTTATTTCTTTTGCCTTCAGGATTTGTCAGAGCCGCGTCTTCGAGCGATGCGGGCTTGCCGCGCGGCTGGGTAGCCAGCCATCCGATTGTGTTCAGACATCTGCCGTCTGCCGGAGCGCTGTCACCTAATGCTTCGCTGGCGGCGCCCTACACGCCTGCCGAGATTAAAACCGCATATGGCTTTGGTGCGCTGACGCAAACCGGTGCCGGTCAGACAATTGCCATTGTGGATGCGTACGGCAGTCCGACAATCAAGGCAGATGTGACAACATTTGATCAGAAGTATGGGCTGCCTGGTGCGACAATTACGACGGCAACTCCTCAAGGCAAGCCGTCAACTAACGGTGGTTGGGCCTTGGAGACGTCGCTCGATGTTGAGTGGGCGCACGCCCTTGCACCGGCTGCAAAGGTTCTTCTTGTCGAAGCAAAGTCGGCGTCCATTGCCAACCTGCTCGCCGGTATTGACTATGCGACCGCGCATGGAGCGACGGTTGTCTCTAACAGCTGGGGCGGTGCTGAGTTTGCGAACGAAAGCACAGATGATAGTCACTTTAATCAATCCGGCATTGTCTACGTGGCGTCGGCCGGTGATGACGGTGAAGCAAGTTCTTGGCCGGCAGCCTCCCCCTATGTGCTGTCGGTCGGTGGGACATCTCTTTCACTAAATAGTGACGGCACTTATAATAGCGAGAGTGCATGGAGCAACTCGGGCGGCGCGACGAGCGACTACGAGGCGATTCCGAGCTATCAGTCACTCTGGTCAGCGGTTGTCGGGGGAGCGAGGGGCATTCCTGATGTAGCTTTTGACGCTGACCCGAATACGGGCGTTCCGGTCTACACGAGTACACCGGATGAGGGGGAGAGCGGCTGGTTTGAAGTTGGCGGCACGAGTTTCAGCGCGCCGGCGTGGGCAGCACTTGTCGCTCTGGCCGATCAGGCACGGGGCTCAGCTTTCTCCAGCAGCCAGCTGCTTACGGCGCTGTATCAGACCGCCGGAACGACGGGCAGCAGCGGTTATAAGGATGACTTTCACGACATTACTTCAGGCAGCAATGGACTTTCGGCTCAACCGGGTTATGATCTTGTTACCGGCATCGGCAGTCCGGCAGCCAATCGGCTTGTTGCGGTGCTCGGCAGTAAATAACATATTCATTAACTGAATGATAAAAGGGCTGTCAGGGTGCAAGTTGTGAACTGACAACTTTTTTTGACAGCCAAAAGGGATAAGATCGCGAGATAACCTCATTCATTTGATAGCGAAAGGCACAGGTGCATAGCGCGTCTTGCGTGAACAAGAATGGCACGCAGGATGTGTAACCTCCCCTTTCCGCTTATTCCGCAACGGTTGCGGGCGCTGAAATTAATGAAACTACATTCGCACCATTTGAAAAAAGTAGACGCGAAGTGCGGACGTGTATCAACAGGCTGCCGGTATGCGGTGCATCACATTTTTCCTATTGATGATCCGCACTTAACGCCAGACAGTGTCCGATCAAATGAAACGGATGGGGTGAAAAACAGTCAGTGCCAGTTCAGTCTGGCGGCCAATATGGTGACTAGTTAGACTCATCGTCGGCGGGTGCTTCCCGAATGACTGGAATCGTCGACGGTGCTTTTGGTATGTAGACAATTTTTGGATCGTGTGGAAGGCTGGAGCAACTCATCTGGACGGCTCGCTCGACGGTGTCCGCCTTCTCAACTTTCATCAGCGCAGCTTCAGACGCGCTGATGCCGTCGGAGACAAGAATGACTCTTGACTTTTTAAGAGACATGCCCCAAAGGTATGCCTTGTGTCCGCCGACGAAAAAGGGCATATGCGCAAATTTATCAAGCACTTCATCGATCGTTGTTCCAAGTGCCATTGTTTCCGCAAATTTGTCCGAACCGATGCCTTCCTCGCAGCGTGCCACGAGAATAACGGTGCCGCCGGGCTTGACGACTCGGCAAGCATGAAGCAGCGCCTTTTGGGCCTGATATAGGTTCAGATCCTTCGGGTGTCCGCCGGAAGCGGCGATAACGAGATCGGCGGGGGCATCGACTGTCGCTTGGAGATATTTGCGGGCAAGCGCTGCACCAGCGCGGTGTGCCAGCAGATAATCACCGGCAACAGCTGCAATGATTCGCCTCTGACTGTTAAGGACGACATTCACAATAAAGTCAAGCTGCGCTATTTTTCCGACTTCATCAATGTCCTCCCGCACGGGATTGCCGTCAAGATGGCCGATCGAGGCGCATGGGTCGGTAAGCATGGCATGATTGGCGCTGATGAGAGCGGCTCCGCCGAGGCCAATCGCGACGGCCTTGGCACCTCCGGCAAAACCGGCAAACTGATGCGGGTCAAGGACGCCAAGAGCAATTGTTCTATCGGCCTCAACAAATCGTTTGTTGAGCACAACGGGCGTTCCGCGTGATGTCGTGCCAATGCGAACAAGTTGGTCGGGATCATTTGCGTCGTGTGAGAAGACGCGATAAGTGGATGCGACCTCTTTTCCAAGAATCTGCGGGAATTCGCTGGCCAGCGAGACGCGGTGCAATCCCGTGCCAATTAGGATGGTGATTTGTTCCCTATGAATGCCGACAGTGGCAAGGCGCTCGGCAATAAGCGGGATCAGCACAGTATTAGGAACAGGACGTGTTGCATCGCTTGTGGCAATGACGACGGATTTTGCGCCGCGGAAGGTGTTGATAGAGGCGCCAATCGGATGGTTCAGTGCCTGTTCGACGGCTTCTACATCTGTATGGTCGAGTGGCTGTTCTAAGATGGACACTTTTTCACAGGCATAGGGCACGTTAACGGTCAAATGGGTTTTTCCGTAGGGCAGTTCAATAATTGACATCAGGCACTCCTTCTCTCTTGTAAGTTAGGAACGTATAACAGCTTTGTCCTATTCCGGCGAATCAATAACCAAGGCGGCGGTGCGGGAGTACTTTCAAAAAGTAGAGTCAAAAAATCTCAATGCGGCCGACTTAAAAGAATGAAGCGATCACCGCTCTAATAGGAAATAAGTAGAATACAGATTAAGCGCTCTCATTATTAACAAAAACCAGACACAACTTTGCCAAACAGTGAGACATATTGGCGCAAAAATGACGCGGAGGAATACGGCGATATATTGATACGCCGCGTGCCAGATAAACTTCAAGTCTCTGACTGTTTGCAGGCACTGCTTCAAGCGAACAGTCACGGCATCATGCCCCAATATCTTAGCGCGGGCCCGGCTTTCTTACTTTCATTATGACACCCAGCGGGCATTGCACAAAATCATATATTTCTATGATTGCATAAAAAAAGTAATGACTGTTCTTGTGGGAGGGACGGAGAGATGATATATTCAAACTACTAACATAATTAGTTTGGAGGCATTTCATATGCGTGTACGTCATTATGATCATTTTTACCAACTGACCTTTTTCCCGACACTCTTCCCGGTTAACTGTTATCTCGTGGATGAAGGTGAGACACTGACATTGATCGATGCGGCGTTGCCGTTTGCCGGCAAATCCATTCTGCGGGCCGCACAACGAGTAGGGAAACCAATTACCCGTATCGTTCTGACACACGCGCACAATGATCACGTCGGGGCGCTGGATGAACTGACTGCGGCGCTGTCGGGCGTCGAAGTGGCCATCTCAGCCCGTGATGCGCGACTGCTCGCCGGCGATGCATCGCTTGAAGCAGAGGAGCCGCAGGCACCGATTCGCGGAGGTATTCCGCAGCATATCACCACCCGTCCCTCACGGTTGCTTGGCAGCGGGGACGGGATCGGACACTTGACGGTAATCACCGCACCGGGTCATACGCCGGGCCATATCGCGCTGCTTGATGCGCGGAGTGGCGCTTTGTTTGCCGGCGATGCTTTTCAGGTTCGCGGGGGCCTTGCTGTGAGTGGGCAGCTGAAATGGCGTTTCCCATTTCCGGCACTGGCGACATGGCATCGTGAAGTGGCATGCCGGAGTGCCAAAGCATTGCTTGCGTGCAGGGCGCAGTATTTGGCTGTCGGTCACGGACGCATCCTCATTCATCCGGAACAGAAGATGACGCGCGCGGTTGAGCAAGCTGAAGCAGCGCTATGCAAGGAGAATAGCTGATATGCAGAAGGGTCTGACACGTGAGCAGGTGATCAGCGGTGCTGCCGCACTTGTCGAAACAGAAGGGTTCACTGCGCTGTCGCTGGCTGCTTTGGCGCGCAGACTTCAGATCAAGACACCGTCGTTATATAACCACATTGCCGGGCTGCAGGATTTGAAAAATGCGCTTGGGTGCCGCGCTTTGCAGCTGCTGTACGGGCAGATTGAGCAGGCATCCGCGCATGATGAGGCCGAACGGCTGTACGCGATGGCTGAGGCATATTGCCAATTTGTGCGTGAGCATCCGGCGCTGTATGCGGCTATTCTGCAGATGCCGACCCCTGCACCTGACGCATTCAGTCGGGCATCCGCTGCGCTGCTGCAACTTGTGTGCCGCCAGCTTTTACCTTATAAGCTGAGCGAAGAAGAACGGATTCATGCGGTGCGCGGATTGCGCAGCCTTGCGCACGGATTTGCCGGGCTGCAGCTCAGCCATGCTTTTAATCTGCCCGCTGATCAAAGCGAGTCGTTGCGCTGGATACTGACTTGTTATTTGTCAGGACTTCAACGGCAGTCGCAGGCTCCAAGCGGCGGCTTATAAGTGTGCCGTCTCTGAGCGTGTCGGTAAAAACAGGGCACGCCAAAGTGCGAAGTATCAGTCTGTTTATTTTCTTCTGTTTAGTGATCAATACTCTTGTGTTTTGGTACAGATTTGATTACGATAATGGCTAAAGATGGGATTAACAAAGGAGAAACAAATGATGCTGTTCATAGCCGCACTGCTTATCATCGGATTGGTCGCGCTTGCTGTTGTGATGGCGCTCGGAGGACTGCTTGTCACGGCGCTTATCTGGATTCCGCTTGGTCTTGTCGCGCTTTTCCTATTCATTTTCTTTCGCTTTTTGTTTAAATGGGCGATTCTCGCTCTATTAATCTACGGCGGCTATAAACTTTTCCGGCAAATTGCACATCGTGAATCCAATTAATTCACATGACGCGCCGGCCAATCAGTGCACCGGCACAGAAACCGGCAGACTCGGGACGGCACTTTCTCTGACCGGTCACGGCGTGCGGGAAGCCTCGTCGAACGCGTACGCTCAGCGACGATGTCAATGGTTTGTAAGTATCAGGCAAAGGGCGGCGAGTCAGCCGGTTTGATGATCAGTCGAAGGGCGGCAGTGAGAATTGAACAGACCAACCATCAGCCCGCAACTCGTGCGGGCGTTAGCTGACGAAGTGAATATCAAGGCCTATTATCAGCCGATTCTCGCGCTGGACAGCCGTATGATTATCGGCTATGAAGTGCTTGGACGGGTGAGCTGTGACCATGTCGTTCGATCGCTCGGCCCTTATTTCACGCATCCGGATGTCGCTTCTGAAGACCAACTGCGTGTGGATATATTAGTGCGTAAAGGAGCATTTGCCAAAATTGCTCAGGCCGGCACAGAAACGATGCTCTTTATTAATATTAAGCCATCATGGATGTATCAGGCGGTGCAGCAGGACAAAGATTTTCTGACGCTGCGGTTGCTTGACACGTTTGGCATTGATCCGCATCAGATCGTTATTGAAATTACAGAAGACTCGTTCAGGGGTTCGGCCAGCCAGCTCGAACGCTTTGTTGATCGGTATCGGGAAAAGGGCTGTTTGATCGCGATTGACGACATCGGCACAGGATTCAGCAATATGGATCGGATCGTGCAAGTGCGGCCGAATATCATTAAGGCTGATATTAATATGATGAAGAAAAGTGCGGCCAATTACAGCTACTTTGGTGCGCTCCGCTCCTTTTCGATGCTTGCCGAACAGATTGGATCCTCATTTTTAATTGAAGGCGTGGAAACGGTCGACGACCTCAGACGTGCGATTGCCATCGGTGCCCGTTACGTTCAAGGGTTTCTGTTTTCTCCGGCGGCAAGTGACTTTCAGACCGCTGAGCGCTTCTCTCCCATCATCGAGGAAAGCATGTCGCAATATCGCATTCATCTGTTGCAAAATGAACGGGGCTGGGCGGTATTCTGCCAAGCCCTGGTGGATGCACTTGACTTAAGTGAACAAGGAAGCTTTCCACTTTTGCCGAACCAGAGATATGATGAGCTGCGTCTGCTGGCTGATAATTACTTGACCCCACTGTTAAGTCGGCTCAATGCCGCCTGTACTTGCACGTATATTTGTAATCCAGAGGGATTGCAGATCTCTTCCAACTTTGTGCACGCCGGTGATCAGTGGATCCGCAAACAGCAATATCAGGGCATTAACTGGTGCTGGCGTCCCCATTTTGTCTTGAGCCTGCTTGCGCGCAGCAGTGGTAAGCTTTCATCTCTGTCGCAAATGTACATTGATTTGGAAACGAAAAAAAATGTACGCACATTCTCACTGACACTGAGAAATGGGGCACTGCTGTTCATTGATATTGACGTCAGCGCCGTTCAGAATGAGCGGCCGGATGGTTTCTTGACGACAAGTGAAAGTTGATGCCGTGCTCGTTCGCTTTCATTCAATAACGATCAAGTGCATCGCCGTTTCGGAACAGTTGGTCACCATTGAAAATGGAATTTTTAACGATGACATAGTCCACGTTGCGAATAGCCTCCAGCTTATCGCCGCCTGCATAGGAGATAGCCGACTGCAAATCTTGCCGCATCTCTCGCAGTGTGTCGGCCAAGGCACCTCTGTAAGCCACGAACAATCGCTTTCCCTCAATATTTTTACGCTCGCCTTTCTGGAACTCGGAAGCAGAACCGAAGTATTCTTTATAGCGCTTGCCATCCCGCTCAATCAACTCACCCGGAGATTCGGCGTGACCGGCAAAGAGTGAACCAATCATCACCATCGTTGCTCCGAAACGAATCGACTTGGCAATGTCGCCGTGTGTGCGAATGCCGCCGTCGGCAATGACCGGCTTGCTGGCAGCTTTTGCGCACCAGCGCAGGGCGGCCAGTTGCCAGCCTCCTGTTCCGAACCCGGTCTTGATTTTTGTTATGCATACTTTGCCGGGGCCGATGCCGACTTTTGTGGCGTCGGCCCCGGCATGTTCGAGTTCACGGACGGCTTCGGGCGTACCGACATTGCCGGCAATAACAAAAGCATGCGGCAACAAGTTTTTAATGTGGCGGATCATGGCAATCACGGCATCAGAATGTCCGTGGGCAACATCGATGGTGATGTAATCCGGCTCAAGCTGTGCCGCTGCGAGCTGCTTGATGAACGCGCGTTCGTCTGCTTTGACACCGACACTGATCGACACGATGAGCCGGTGTGCGCGCATTAATTTTATAAAGTCGATCCGTTTTTCAGGACTGAAGCGGTGCATGATATAAAAATATTGATGCTTCGCCAAATAAATGGCGATTTTCTCATCAATGATGGTCTGCATATTCGCAGGAACAACTGGAAGACGGAAGGTGTGCCGCCCAAAACGGACTGTCGTATCGCACTGAGAACGGCTGTCGACGATGCACTTTGCGGGAATCAGCTGAACGTCTTCATAATCGAACACGCTGTCAACCATAGAGACACCTCCGGACGAGTTGGTAGATAAGCGGTGCTTCAAGCGCGCTCCTCGGTTACTGTACGTCAAAGTAGGCATAAAGTCAAAAGATTGCCCGTTGCGAAAAAAATCGTAAAAAAAAAATAAATTCATGCAGGAATCTGCGAGCCAATGCAGAAATTTGTCTATATCAGTCAATTTGACTGTGAATAAAGCCACTGTTTCGATGATGCGGCGAAGGAGGAAGGAGAGTGAGCGACGAGCAGACCGTCCAATTAGACGTTGTACGGGAAACGATGCTGCGTCAAGCGGCGGAACTGTTCGAGAGAGGACACTTTAGCGGGATGGCAGAGCGTTATGTCAGCTATCATGCTGGATCAGGCTGGCGGTTTGCCGAGATGACCAGGCTTCACTATCAACTTTTTGGGAATAAAGGGGACGGGCCTCTCGATGACACTGCCGCTGCGGTGGAGTGGATAGCGCTTTGTGCCGATTTACTTGATGATCGGCAGGATCATGACCGGGAAGCTGCACCGTGGAGTATCGATCCTGCTGATGAAGTACTGTTGTTTGAACATGCGGTCTTATTAATGGCGTTGGCGACTTTGCAGCGCGTCATTCCGCAGGCCTATGCGTTGATCAGTCGGTTGCTGACACAGGCACTGGCAGGACAGTATGCCGATCATGAGAACGTATGGACGACAGAGGATACTTACATGCGGCAAATTCTTTTGAAGTCCGGCAGCCTGACTGCACTTGCCTGTGTCAGTGGGCTGGCTGCCGCCGGACAGGCGGTGTTCACTGAGCACCCTGCGTTCTACATGTCGGCAATCGGTGTCTATGCCCAGTTGCGCAACGATCTTAGGGATGTGGCAACGCTTGCAGGAAAGAGCGATATCCTCAGCCGAAAGAAGACACCGGCGACGATGTATTTAATTGAGCATCCAGACAAAGAGGGGAAAAGACTGGCCGGCTATTTTGCTGGCAAATTGACGTTAGACGAGATGCTTGAACAGCACGATGAACTGGCGGCATGGGTGCGCGAGCGCTCAGGCGTTACGATGTACATGCGCGCGCTTGGCGCAGTCTGGCGGCAACGGGCCGCACAGGATATCGATCGCATACGGCAAATTAATGATGATGATAAAAGACAACTGATGCTGCTTTTTAAAGTGTAGCGTACAAACGCAGTGCATGATTGTGTGTGCAGAAGAGAGGCATTGCGCATTAATGGATCTGATTTGTTTGTCGAAACGGATGGCGCGCTGAATACATGATGTTCAAATAAAAAGAAGTTAATAATTTAAACATTAACTTAATCCCATAAGGAGCGTGAATAAAGATGAAAGAATTTTTCTATCAATTAGCAGCTCATTCAGAATGGATTGACAAGATCAAGAACGGTACGTTTGCTTTTCCGGCGAATCTCAGCTTTCAGCAGCGCCGGGCGGTTATTGCCGGGGTCTCAGAAGCGGGAAACATGTCGTTGGTAGAAGTGGCGCCAGACGGTGATTGGATCGTTTAAAAACCATAATTTAATCATCATGTTAATTATAAAAATGAATAAATCTAATTTTTTTTCTAATATTTTTTTAATAGGTTTGATCATTTCTTCAGTAGCATATTCAATATTTTGCGGATCGCTAACATTAACCGACCCCGATATTGGCATATATTTAACTGTTGAAGGGCATAACGTATGGGTAACGAGTGTGGAGTCCCCAAGTTGGGCAGCTTCACACTCTATTTCTCGGGGGGATCAGCTGGTGAGCGTAGACCATTCACCAGCCTATAAAGTTGTAAAGGCAGGAACTAATTACTTAACTGATGTTGAACAAATAGTTGTAAAAAAACAGAATATTTTACACACATATTTTATAAATGATACGATGACTGTAGTAGAGGCACTTATATCTTTATTATTCCCGACCATTTATCTTGCATTCTCCTTATTGCTGGCAACCTTAATTTTTGCTATGGGTGCAAAAAGTACTAATCAGCAATCAATACTAATTGGTTTTTTATGTGTGTCAGGGTCACTTTTTTTTAGCCTTAATGCCAATCATCGCTTAATGAACTTGAGTAGTATGATAGCATCTTTTTCAATGTTAATGAGTCTTGCCTTATTGGTACATTTTCTAATTCGGTTTTTTGGTAATAAAAGTAATCTAGGAGGAAAAGATAGATTTATTTTTACTATAGCATATACATATATTTTTCTGACTTCAATTGTAGTTCCTTATTTTAAGGCACATTCAATAATATTATTACTGAACATAATAGGTGGAGTTGCGATTGTTTTTTCTACATTAACTTTTTTTAATATTAAGTACAAAAATGGTGAGCAGGAGCGGTCGCTTAAGTTTTTAATTTTTGGTTTTTCCATAGCCGTCCTTCCTTTCACAATATTTTTTGCCATACCCCGCTTGATTACCATGCAGAGTGACTTCAACTGGCAGTGGACAACGCCCTTTTTCCTGTTTATCCCGCTGACGTTGACGTATTTAGTGCTGTCGAAGACGCTGATTGACGTCGATTTCATCGTCGGCCGCCTGTCCTATTACGGCACGGCAAGCTTTGTGCTGACGATCCTTGTGTCTGTGCTGTATTATGTGTTCGACAGCGCGGCGCTGAATCATCCGGCACATGCCGTTCGTTTCTCGCTCATCATTTTTACGCTGTTTCTTGTTTCGTTCTACTTGCGTGAATACATCGACTTTCGCCTGCGAGATCGGTTATTTCCAAAGCGCAAAGATTATCAGGAAAGCGTCAACCGGCTGCTGCGCGTCGCGCTTCCCGGTTATCGGCAGTTCGATTTGGCTCGCGTGCTCGATCAGGAGTTGGCACACAATCTGCCGGTTCAGCAGGTACACTTGATACGTGCCGATGAACAAGGACATCCGTCGGCGCCAGACGACGCGGAAGCTCAGCTGCAATGGCTCAGTCAAGTGCCGAAGACCGGCAGGCTGAGCGAGCTGTGTGCAAATGATTTTGGTTTTTCCACCCTACTGTTCAGCGATCGCAGCCATTGTTATTACGTGGCCGGTGTCTGGAAACAACCGCGCGTCTGGTTGAATATCGACGAACAGCTTTGGCTCGGCACGATGTTGTCGAACGCACGCATTATTATTGAAAACGCGCATAAAGCCGAAGAGTTGATTCATTTAATTGACCAGCCGCTGCAGCAAGCTTACCAACTGCCCGGTGTGGTCAAAAGGGCGCTCTTTCACGTGTCTGAACGTGAACGGCGCCGGCTGGCCCACGATTTGCATGATACGAACGTGCAGGATCAACTGGCGCTCGCGCGGGAAATTGATATCAAAATCGATCAAAGTGCAAACGAGGCACTTAATAAAGAATTGGCCAAACTGCGCGACGACGTACTGCACAATGTCCGCGAACTGCGTGGCGTGCTGACGCAGCTGTATCCCGAAGTGCTGCAAACCGCGACGCTGGGCGGGGCACTACTGCAACTGATTCAGTATGTCGGAAGCCGCGCAACGTTCGCGGTGCATCATTATGTTGACCGCCTGCTTGATTGTGATGATATAGATACAAAAACAAGTATTTATCGCATTGTTCAGGAATTGCTGAACAATGCGATGAAACATGCGCAGGCGAGACACGTGACTGTCATTGTCTCGGTGCGCGAAGATATCGTTGAGCTGATCTATGATGACGACGGAGTTGGCGTTAACGCACAGACGATGTTGCATTCCTTTGGCACGATGGGGATTCCGGGTATTGTCGGGCGGGTGGAAAGTGCGGGAGGTTCAATTTCAATTCAGTCAAACCGCGAACAGGGGGATCATCGCGGCTTTCACGTGGCCGTTCGCTGGCCGCTGGTCTGATTTTGCCTTCATCGCTTTAGAATTCGATAGGGCATGTAACAATCGAATTATATATGTTATACTAATTAATGCATTAATAGACTTTATCAGCTACGGTTTGTCGGTGAGCGGGCACTGCAGCGCATGAAGGGGCGAGCAAACCGGCTCGGCCTGATCGCGGTGCTGCCGGGTAATGAACGATGAAGAGGCATCCGCCTTTGCCGGAGAATAACGGCAAGGCGCAGCGTCTGTTATTCGTCTGCTGCCTGTACCGGGTTATATGATCAAACCGCCATCTTTATCGCAACAAATTATAAAAGCGTTTTCTTTATCGACCGATTGCTTTTGGCAGAACCTGTCGACCGAGACAGGGGCTATGTTTGCCTGGTAGTTCCGGCCTCGCGGTATGCCGATTGGCAAAAGAGCAGCGGGCGATCAAAGCCAATGTAGCTAAAATATGCCAATCATGGGTGGGAGGCCTGTCGGATATGGACAGTAAGTATCTTGATCTTCTGGCGGAAAAATATGACTGTGAGGAAAAGGTCGCTACCGAACTGATGAATCTTGAAGCCATCTTGAATCTGCCGAAAGGGACGGAACACTTTGTCAGTGACCTCCACGGCGAATATAGTGCCTTTCAGCACGTGCTTCGTACCGGTTCCGGCAACGTCCGGCAGAAGATTAGTGACTGCTTCAGAGACTGTCTGACGGAACAAGAAATTCATGCTTTTGCGACGTTGATTTATTATCCGGAGGAGAAGCTGAAGCTTATTAATAACGATGTGCAGGATGAAGCCGAGCTGTACGACTGGTATGCTGACACCCTCCGTCGCCTGATTAAGCTTGTGGCGTTTTCCTCGACGAAATATACACGGTCCAAGGTACGCAAAGCCTTGCCCGATCACTTTGCCTATATTATTGAGGAACTGTTGTATAAGACAGATGAGCTTTCCAACAAAAAAGAATATTATTTGAAGATTTTGCAGCGTATTATTTCACTTGGGCAGGCGGAAAAGCTAATTATCGGCTTGTCGTACACGATTCAGCGACTTGTCGTTGACCATCTTCACGTCGTCGGTGATATCTACGACCGTGGACCTGATCCGGATAAGATTATGGAAACACTCGTGCACTATCACTCAGTCGATATTCAGTGGGGCAATCATGATATTCTATGGATCGGTGCTTTCTCAGGATCAAAAGCGTGCCTGGCCAACATTATCCGCATCTGCGCCCGCTATAATAATCTGGATATTATTGAAGATGTATACGGCATCAACCTTCGTCCCCTGTTGAATTTGGCTGAGCGCTACTATGATGACAACCCTGCGTTTCGGCCCAAACTGATGGAAGGCGAGCACCTGTCCGATGATGAACGGATTCAGATTACGAAGATGCATGAGGCCATTGCAATGATTCAGTTCAAACTGGAAATTCCGATCATTCGCCGCCGTGCTGATTTTCATATGGAAGAGCGGCTTGTACTTGAGCACGTTGACTATGAGCACATGACTTACACGATTCACGGAACGACTTACCCGCTGACTCACACATGCTTTGCGACAGTGAACCGTGAGCATCCTGAACAATTGCTTAGGGAAGAACGTGAGGTGATCGACCGGCTGCTCTTCTCTGTCCAGCATTCGGAGAAACTGGCGCGCCATATGAACTTCCTCATGCGAAAAGGGCGGCTGTATTTGAAATACAATGGCAACTTACTCATCCACGGCTGCATTCCGTTGAACGAAGACGGGAGCATGAAGAAGATGACGATTGCCGGACGTGATTATGCCGGACGCGGTCTCCTTGACGTTTTCTCTGACTATATTAAAGAGGGTTTCAGTCACCCGGCGACGACGGATGACTTAGCGACGGATATGATCTGGTATCTGTGGACCGGGGAGAACTCCTCTTTGTTCGGAAAGAAAGAAATGACAACGTTTGAGCGCTACTTTATTCAAGATAAGCAAGCGCACCGTGAGGGAAAAAATGCGTACTACCGGTTGCGCAACGATGAGGAGATTTGCCGCAGGCTGCTGCGTGAATTTCACCTTGATCCCGATCAGGGCCACATTATTAACGGGCATACGCCTGTTGAAGAGAGAAAGGGCGAGAATCCCATTAAAGCCGGTGGCAAAATGATTGTCATTGACGGCGGATTCTCCAAAGCTTATCAGCCGAAAACCGGTATTGCCGGCTATACGCTGCTCTACAATTCTTACGGTATGCAGCTCGTTGCGCACAAGCGTTTCACGTCGAGAGAGGATGTCGTGAGAAGCGGTTCTGACATCGTGTCGGTGAAACGCGTTGTCGATCGTGAAGTGACGCGAAAAAAGGTCCTGGAGACGAACATCGGCAAGGAGCTGCTTCAGCAAATATCGGTACTGAATCATTTGCTGGACTATCGCTATCGCCACCAAAAGTTACCGCTCGACGAACGTGTACCTGCCATCAGCCGCTGAGGGTAGGCATGCAATGCGGTTGATTGTCTGACCGATTCATTGCGGCGGTGGAGAGAAGCTGCGATTGAATCTCGCGAAAGTCATCGTCAGCCAGACAAAGTTGTTGCTGCTCAATGAATCGACGTCCTCACTTGATCAGGATCGAAGGGGACGGTGAAGGCGCATATCCATAGGCACGCGCTGCTGAGGAAAGGCTATACGGCAACCATTTACGGTGATCTGTACCGCAGGCTTTTTTCCCGCGGCAGCGTGGCCGAGCCACCGGGAGCTGCCTATGTACCGGTTCGGTATCTCGAGGTCACGCGTGCCACCCGCTGCCATTCGTGCAGCGGGCGGCGTACCGATTCTTGCTCACCCGGGCCAGTTTGATAATTTCAGTGCAGTTGGGGAATGGGTGCGGGCGGGACTTGAAGGCATCGAAGTCTATCACCCGTTGCATGATAGTCGGCATGAGCAGCGGGCGGCGGAACTGGCTGAAAAATATGGCCTTATCATCTCCGGAGGCTCCGACTATCACGGCTTCTACACAGATACCGGCTCAGCTCCGGGAGATAAAGGCATCACTGCTGCCGAATTTGAAGCCATTTGTTTCAGAAAACATCTTGTCGAGCGGAGCCGTTAAAAAAAGAGTGCGGTGGAACAGATTGGCTGTTCGGCTTACCGCGCTCTCTTTTTTGCATGACATATAGGGATCATACTTCTTGTCATTAATTGATTGATGGGTTATGCGGAACACCGATCACAAGCGATAGTGACGCGCGTCACTGCCGACTCATTCGTAAATAAAAAATGCTTTTTAATGGCAGTCGGTATGGCCCGCTTGCCGTTCATTGAATAGCGGTGCCCGCATTTTGGCGATTGCGGCGGTCAGCACTAAGAGCATAGCTGATAAAATGAAGACGTGCTGCACGCCAAACCATTGAGCGACGCCGCCGATAAGCAGGGACGACAGTGAGAAAGAAGCCGTATATAAAACGTTCATGGCTGCATAAACCGGCGCAAGACGATCATTGGTAACGTTTTGTTGAATGGCTGTCGATTGCGGAATGCTTTTGATTTGGCCGAATAAGCCAACCATTAAGGAACAGCCAAGCGCCACAAGAGGATGGGTAATAAAGGACATGCAGACGGTAGCCAGCGCTGTCAGCCCCGCACCGATAAAAATGAATGTCCCTTTTTGCCGATCAATTAACGTGGCCCAGCGGTAGCAGACAAAGCCTCCGATAATAGCGCCTGCAAAGTAAGACGCGTTGATATAGCCCCACCAATTTTCCGACGCGTGTAAGCTCGTCTTGACAAAAACAAGAACAATGGCCGCGATCCACACGGAGTTGGCAAACGTTTCAATAACATCCATGATTGTTGCTGTTTTTAGCAAGTTGTTTTTCGCTATCGTTTTCCATCCTATGGTCATGGCGGCACGTTCACTAAGCTCTTCTTGGTCGTCGCACGCGCCGGCTTTAGGCAAAAAGGCCATCAGCCCTGCGGCAAATATGAAAATTAAAACATCAAAGGCAACAAGCTGCCGATTGCTATAGAACAGTAGCAATGTACCGCCAATTGCCCACGAGCCGATACTCAAAGTCTGAAAAACAGTCGTAAAAAGACTGTTGCACGCATAAGCCGATCTTCCTTCACATAGTGAGGAATGAGAGCCCCGCTTACTGGTTCAGCGCAGCCATCCATGAAAGCAATGCATGCGATCAATACGTAGACGATAAGCACTTGTGTGTCACTTGAAAAGTACATATATCCAGCTAAAATGGCTAAAATAAGCGCTTTTATCGTCTGCGTTAACAAAAGTATACGATTCAAGGCGAACTTAACCGTCAATAAGGGGGTCAACAAACCTGAGACAAACATACTTGCCGTAATGACAGCAGGCACAACCGATGCGGCTAACGGCGAGTGGGTCAATGTGAAAATTGAACTAATAACCGCAATTGTGTAGATTGTATCGCCGATGCTGCCAATCACTTGGCTTATTAATAAATTAATGAAAGGTGTCATCTTCATACGATCAGACCTCGCTCCTACGTCTAATGATTGGCTAATCCATGCTCTCAATCCCGGATCTTTGTTAAAAAAGACTACTTAACAAGGCAACCCTGTTCTATTGGCATGAGTATAAAAAAATAGTATTGATTCAGGATTTACTCACTAGAAAGTGAGATTCATCCCGCGCTGCAAGGCCTGAATCCAATGCATGATGGGTAGTTTGAACGACGGCAAGTCCTGTTTATAAACAAAGGAAATCAAAGCTTGCTTGGAGTCGTTGATGCCGACTACTCTGCGACCGGGTATTTATAGGCGCTATACAGAGGACGCCCTTAAATGTATTTTT
Organism: Sporolactobacillus sp.; assembly: GCA_047722915.1. GTDB lineage: Bacteria > Bacillota > Bacilli > Bacillales > Sporolactobacillaceae > Sporolactobacillus. The sequence continues at coordinate 99,070 of JBDNZQ010000003.1, read as the reverse complement.
CTGAGTTGCCTGATTGCAGCCGGACGTCTTCATGGAGCGTTAGCCGTTTGCTTGTCAAAGCCGGTGCGGCACTCGCTTCTTTCTCCCTGATTCTGACGGATATGCCCGCTTGGCGCTGATTGTGACCACGCCGTTTCTGAAATGAAGTCGGTCGATCCGATTAGAGATCATGGTAATATCATTTGTGTGTCCTCCATTTTTTGCTGAGCAAGGCCAGCCTTTTGGTCAGCCGCTCAGGTGCATAGGATGTGAATCGCCGTTTATGTGTTGGCGCGATGATGAGAAGCGCGAGCTATTTTTGTGCGTTAAGAAAATATAAAAGATTTTGCAAAACCTAGACGATTAAAAACAAAAGCGTAGGTGTGGGGGCGCCTGCGGGATCCGCGTGCCGAGCGAGACCAAGTCTAAGAGAAAGCTGAGCCGCTGACTTTGTTCAAAGGACTTGGCAGAGCCAAGTTTTTCTAATCAATGAGCGCTGCGCCTCACGGAGTCAGCGCGTAGACCGTAGACGTTCACCTTTAATTCATGAGGCAACATTCGTCAACCGCAGGATTAAACAGAGAAAAGACGCGTGCGAAGATGTCGAGAGAGAGCATGCCGCTCAGCCGCGCTACAGTTTTCAAGAAATTTCACTTCAAGCTGGCCTAATTTTAATAAAATATCCGTCTCAGTTATAAGACTTGGATAATCAGTGTCATAGAATCGATCATCTACCCGATCCATACTCCAAGTAAAATACGGTACTAATCACTAATATTTCCCGCAAAATATTTGCAATGTTCATTTAAGCAGAACTTGATAAAATTGAAAGATAAATAGAAAAATGCGGGTGATCATGCTTATAAATTCGCTTCATCCAGTGTTATTAGTACGTCGTGCCGTGCATTCATTCCTCAATTGGAGGATGAAAGCTGTCTGCGCAAAAAAAGCTAATCCTGCAATAAAAATTTTATGGGATTCTTTTTGTCTGTGATAGAAAAATTGTAATACTTTTCCTTACTTGATAGGATGAATACAAAAGATAAAATGATGCGTCCCATTACATAAAGGGTTAATTTGACGCATGAGGACGTGCGTTGGCTTGAAACCGTTTTGAAACATGAACATTTGATGGGACAAGAAAGGCAGGTGCGACGAATGGCTGCTGCTCATGCTGCTCGCATGGTATCACGGGAAATCATCGTGTCACCGGTGTCAGGGCAGGTGCTGGCACTCGAAGCGGTCGGCGATCCGATGTTCTCAGCCGGCTTTATGGGCGACGGTGCGGCGGTATTGCCTGACAATGACGAAGTTCTCTCCCCGTGTGACGGTGTTGTCGCGGCTACCTTTCCGACCGCTCATGCTTACGGCTTGAGGACGGCGGAGGGCGCCGACGTGCTTCTGCATCTTGGTCTTGATACGGTGAAGCTTGACGGGCATTTCATCGCGGCCTACGTACGGAAAGGGCAGCAAGTGAGCAAAGGTGAACCGGTTGCCCGGGTGCAATGGAATCAGATCGCGGCGTACGGCTGCCGGGCGATTGTTATCGTTGCGGTGACCAATTCTTCCGCCTATGCATCGGTTCGGCGCTGCTGCCGCGGGCATGTGACTGCCGGAGCCCCCCTGCTCACGCTTCAGCCGCCGGATGACAAATAAGAATAAGCAGGAGCGGCGCTGAGACAGCGTCACTTCTGCTTATTTCATTCTCCCGACCCGGATTTAAAATAGATGCACCGCGGCGTCGCTTTGAGTGGCAGAATTTGTCGTGGCTCTCGACATAGCATAAGCGGCTTTATATTTTGTCCGCACATCCAACATGCTCTAAAATAGGGCACTGCCGGTCCCATTCAATGGCAATATACACAGAAATGAGCACGCTATCCGCTTGCTGGCGCGGCACCGGCGGGAAGCGGCGTCATATAAAAGGCGAACTTGACTCACTGCGAATGAGTTTGATCGGCAAAATGTAATGCGGTTTGAGCGCGGCGTTCACGTCATTAATTCGCTTAAGCAGCAAATCGACGAGCAGTTCGGCCATATCCTGAATCGGCTGCGCGATCGTTGAGAGTTCAGGGAAGTAGCTCTGAATCAGTGCGGTGCCGTCATAGCCGATAACTTTTAAGTCCTCAGGGATCCGCAGACCGAGAACTTTTGCCTGCTGCATGACGAGCAGAGCCGTTAAGTCATCCGTGCAGAACAGACCGTCATGCTCCCCGCCGCTGAGCAGCTGACGAATCATCAGTGACTTCACGGTCGTCGATGTTGAGAAAGGAATGATTTCCTCGCGCGGCTGTAACTGCAACTTGGCCATCGTATCAAGATAGCCGATGCGCCTTTTTTCGGTAGGACTTCCGGAAGAGTTACTGCTTGCCAATAGACCGATTGCCCGCGCACCGCTTTGATAAAGCTCTTGCGTCGCCAGCACGCCGCCTTGATAGTTATCCGAACTGACGATCGGAATCGTTGAGGCGAGCAACCGGTCAAAGGAAATAATCGGCAGGCCGATTTGTTCGTATTCCTTGATGCCAAGATTATGGGCGCCGGCAATGATGCCGTCCACTTGATTGGCCAGCAGCATGTTCAGATAGGCGCGCTCTTTCTCTTTATTGTCAGCACTGTTGCAGAGAATTGTTTTGTATCCCGCTTTAAACAGTTTATTTTCTGTCTTTTCCACAAGTTCACCAAAAAAAGGATTGCTGACGGAGGAGAACAGCACACCGACGAGCTTGGTCTGCTTGCCCTGTAGTGAGCGCGCCAGTGAATTTGGCTGATAGTTCAGCTTTTTCATAGCTTCAAAAACTTTTTGCTTCGTCGCTTCACTCAAGTACCCGTAGTTGTTAATGACGCGTGACACGGTTGTGGATGATACGCCGGCCTCTTTGGCGACGTCATTGAGTTTGGGGCGCAAGGCAATTAACCTTCTTTATAATGAAAGATTCCAATACTCATAAGTATAAGACAAATCGCCCGCTGCCACCATCTCAATATCCGTCTGATCTTTGCTTGGGAAAAAGCGGGCGGTCATCACGGCGCATCCACCGTTAATGTAGATTTCAGCCACCGATTCATCGATGAAGATTTGCAGATCGACAGGAGCGCCGGCCTTGAGGGAGATCGTCCGCTGCGTACCGTAATTTTCGGCAAACGGTGTGCCGGCGTGGCTCCGCTCAAGCGTGAGTGTGCCCAATTGAAAGTCAATGTTCACGTCGAGTGAGCGCTTGCCATCACTTGCGAGCAGCAAATGTACACTTTGTTTTCCCGCCATATGGATGTCCAGTTCATACTGCCGGCCGGCCTGTGCAATGAGCGTCGCGCGCGAGCTTCGGAGCGTTCCCTTCCCGCTCCGAAGCTCCTGCCGTAGCTTCGTCGTTTCGCGGGCAGGGTTCTGGTAGAGATGCCCGTCTTTGAGCGTCAGTTCGCGCACAAGGCTGAGACAGTGTGCCCAGCCGTACGCGTCAGTCGGATACGCAATATCCGGCAAGCCGATCCAACCGACGAGCAGGGCCCGGCCGTCAGGCGCATGAATAGCTTGAGCTGCGTAGAAGTCAAAGCCTTCATCGATATTGGCAAGTGTCTCGTTGCCGATCCATGCCGGACGTGCGGCGTCAAAGTCATCGCCGACGAGATAGGTGTTCGGATAGATGTTCTGATAATCCAGTTGCTTATGGCTGAGCCCTTGCGGACAGAAGATCAGCACCGGTCGGTTGTCGATAAAAACAAGATTCGGACATTCAATCATGTAGCCGAGGGAGTCCTTGCCGAGTGCCAGCGGCCCGACAAATGTCCATTCATTGAGATCGGTACTGCGATAAAGATAGATGCGTCCTTGCTGTTCCGGGGTCTGCGCGCCAATTAACGCGAGGTAGTCCTTGCCGTGGCGAATAATCTGCGGATCGCGAAAATGTTCAGTGCAGCGTTCAGTCAATGAACTGATGAGCGGCCGGTTTATTTTTTCAATGTGGTTCTCTGTATCCATCCAAGCACCGAGCTGATAAGCACGGCGCTGCCAGTCCCGCGTGCGCACATTGCCGGTATACATAATGAACAGTCGGTCGTCGAAGGAGAGCGCGGAACCCGAATAGCAGCCGTGACTATCCAAAGCGGAATCGGGTTTCAGTGCCTCGCCCTCGTCTGTCCAATGCACAAGGTCTTTAGAAACGAGATGGTGCCAGCATTTCAGGCCATGCACGGGGCCCATTGGATAGTGCTGATAAAAGAGATGCCAGCACGTATTAAAAAAACAGAAGCCGTTCGGATCATTGAGCAACCCGGTTTTCGGCTGAATGTGGTAGCCAAGGCGCCATGGTGATGCGTTCACTTGGTTGATCAGTGTGCTTTTTTCTGCTTCACTCCACTGCTCGAGCGGTCGATACCGCATTTCCCGTGTCCATTCCATGTGAATAATCTCCTTAAAGTAAGCGCATTCTTTTTTCTATATTGTATTGTTTAAACGATGGTATGTCAAACGAATAACATTAATAAAGGCCTATATATAAATTAATTAAAACGATTTCATTTTTTGTATGATAAACGATTGACATAATTGCAAAATGAGGTATATTGATTATAAAGCGTTTACAAAAACAAAGAAGGTGCTCACAATGAATCATGCAAAGGTAGCAAAAGATGTGCTGGCGGCTATCGGCGGCAAGACCAATCTTCAAGCAGCCGCACACTGTGCGACGCGGCTGCGGTTGGTCATTAAAGATGAATCACACATTAATCAGAAGGCTCTTGATGAGCAGCAGGACGTGAAGGGCACTTTTAATACAAACGGTCAGTTTCAAGTGATTATCGGACCCGGTGACGTGGATTACGTCTATGCAGAACTCATTAAGCTGACCGGTCTTCCGGACATGAGCAAGGAAGAAGCCAGCGCCGTTGCCGGTACGAAAAGGGGAAATATTTTTCTACAATTCATCAAAGTGCTTTCTGATATTTTTATTCCGATTATTCCTGCCCTGGTTGCCGGCGGTTTATTAATGGCACTGAACAACGTGCTGACAGCCCCAGGACTGTTTACCAAGCAGCCGATCACGACACTTGTCCCGGCGTTAACGGACGTTGCGGCTTTTATTAATATGATGGCCGCGGCTCCCTTCGTTTTCCTGCCGGTGCTGATTGGTTTTTCGGCCACCAAACGCTTTGGAGGCAATCCGTTTCTCGGAGCGGCAATGGGCATGATTATGGTTTCTCCGTCGCTTGTTAATGGCTATTCGGTAGCGACGGCAGCCGCCGCCGGGAAACTGCCGTATTGGCATATTTTTGGCTTGAATATCGCGCAGGCTGGTTATCAGGGAACAGTGCTGCCGGTGCTTGTCGTTGCATTTATTCTTGCCAAACTTGAGCGTTTCTTTCACAAGCACATTTCCAATGCTTTTGATTTCACTTTTACACCGATGCTCGCGATCATTATTACCGGTTTTCTGACTTTTACATTTGTCGGACCGATCATGCGCGGCGTCGGCGACGGGCTGACAACTGGCATCATGTGGCTGTATACAACGACAGGACCGGTCGGAACAGCTATCTTTGGCTTCTTCTACTCAGCGATTGTGATTACCGGCCTGCATCAAAGTTTCCCGGCGATCGAAACACAATTGCTTGCGAACAAAGCGGTGACCGGCGGATCTTTCATTTTTCCGATCGCGACGATGGCGAATGTCGCGCAAGGTGCTGCCTGCCTGGCTGTGTTCTTTATTACAAAAAATAAGAAGCAAAAGGGGCTTGCCTCCTCGTCCAGTATTTCGGCTCTGCTCGGCATTACTGAACCGGCCATTTTTGGTGTGAACTTGAAGTTGAAATTTCCCTTTGTTTGCGCCATGATTGGCTCGGGCGTGGCTTCCATCTTCATCGGTCTGTTCAACATTCTGGCCATATCCATGGGGCCGGCAAGCGTGATCGGGTTCATCTGCATTCGAGCGCAGTCCATACCGATGTATCTTGTCGCCTCGGCTATCAGCATCGTGATTGCTTTTTCGCTGACTTATGTGTATGGCAAACGCAAACTGGCACTCGTGCCGGCCGATGGGGTTGTCACCTCAGATGTCGATGAAATTAATGCAGAACCGGAAGCGGATGTGTCGGCCCCGGTCGCTGTATTCAAAGACGAGGTCATCGGTGCACCCGTTGCAGGACAGGCGACCAGCTTGAAAACGGTCAAAGACAAGGTGTTCTCCTCAGAGTTAATGGGGCGTGGTGCAGCTGTTATGCCTGAGAATGGGACGGTGACTGCTCCGTGTGCCGGTGTCATCACCGTGACCTACCCGACCGGCCATGCTTACGGCCTGAGAACTGACAGCGGCGCGGATGTGCTGATTCACATCGGTATCGATACCGTCAATTTAAAGGGCGAACACTTCAAAAGCTTTGTGCAGCAGAACGAGCGCGTCAGCGCCGGACAAAAGCTTGCCGCTTTTGATCTGCCGGCCATCGAGAAGGACGGCTATGATCCGACGGTAATCGTTGTTGTAACGAATACAGCTGACTATGCATCGGTCGACCGCGTCAAAACAGATCACGTTGTTGCCGGTGCGGCACTCATTGCTCTGACGGCGAAATGACAGACATTACGAACGGGGGGACAATGGCAATGAAGCTTGGCGCAATAGAAGCCGGGGGTACGAAGTTTGTTGCTGCGGTCGGCAATGAAAAAGGTGAGGTCACAGAGCGGGTGACGGTGGCGACGACGCGTCCGGCGGAAACGCTGGAACCAATTATACAATTTTTTGCCAAGCATGAAATTGCGGCGATTGGTGTCGGCGCTTTTGGACCGATTGATGTCAATCCCGACTCACCGACTTATGGGTATGTGACGTCGACGCCCAAAGCAGGATGGCGGAACTTTGATTTTGTCGGCACAATTAAACGGCGGTTTCCGCTTCCGATTGCATGGACGACAGATGTGAATGAAGCGGGTTATGGGGAGTATCGGCTTGGCAATGCCAGAGGGACGGCAAGCTGCCTGTATCTTACGATTGGCACAGGCATCGGCGGCGGCTTTATCAACGGCGGCAAGCTGTTCAGCGCCTTCAGTCATCCTGAAATGGGTCACATCGCTGTTGTTCGCCGCGCAAATGATGCGTTTATCGGGCTGTGCCCCTACCATCACGACTGCTTTGAAGGTATGGCATCGGGTCCGGCAGTCGAAGCGCGCTGGGGGGATAAGGGGATACATTTGGCAGGCAACCCGGAGGTATGGGAACTGGAAGCCGACTATGTGGCCCAGGCGCTCGTCAGCTATACGCTGACCCTTCGTCCGGAACGCATTGTTATAGGCGGCGGTTTGATGAAGCAAAAGCAACTTTTCCCGCTCATTCGCAAAAAATTCATGAATAAATTGAACAATTATGTTGAGGTGCCGGACGTGCAGACCTACATTCAGCCGGTCGGACTTAATGATCAGGCCGGCATCGTCGGCGGTCTCCTGCTTGCCGCAGAAGCGTACCAAGCGCAGCGAGAGAGAGCTTGACGCGCCCAGCATGTAACCACAGGGTCCGTCGGTCATTATTCAATACACGTGTCCCCGGGTAACGGCGCTGGCCGCTGCGCGAGTGACGACAGCAAGTCGGCAAATGCATACACTATTGGAAGAGCCGAAGCGGTGGATTAATCCTGCTTCGGCTTTTTCGCAAGATAAGAACATGCTTTTGTAAAATGATCATCATTAAAAAAAACGCGGTTGCCCGAGGGTACTTTGCGGCATCAATAATCCAGACACGGGACTGCATTTAACTGATTTCAACAGGCGTGTTCGTATCCTTAGTAAGTGAGCGGGCGAAGCGACGTCCTGAAAACTTGGCCGAGTATTTCTGCACATATTTTTCCGTATATTATGAATGTCTGAAGATTTCAGCGGCACTAAGTATAAAAAAGCTAAGGATCTGCCGCTTAATGGACTTGTCAGAACCTAGTTTTTCTAATTCTGTGTTTACATGTATAATAGAAGCAACAACTGCGAGAGGCAGCGGCTGCTGCGCGCCTCTTCGGTAAGGAGAGTCAGCGATGATTGCAGAAGAATTCAAAGCAATGCTTGGCAAAAAGTCGGTCATTCGCGAACTGTCGGAATATGCCAGCAAGCGTGCACGAGAAGTCGGATATGACAAAGTGTTTGATTATAGTCTTGGCAATCCGTCGGTTCCCGTTCCGGCGAGTTTTACAAAACGGCTGGTTGAGCTCGCTGAAAGCGATGATCCGGTTTCCGTACATGGCTATAGCCCAAGCCTTGGCATCGATTCGGTCAGGGAAAAAGTGGCGCAGTCGCTTAAGCGGCGTTTTGGCTTGGATTACAGAAAAGAACACATTTTTATGACATCCGGCGCGGCCGGTGCGCTTGCACATGCGCTGCGTGCAGTGACGCAAGCAGGCGACGACGTGCTGACGTTCGCCCCCTATTTCCCGGAATACATCCCGTACGTGTCGGGTATCGGCGCGGTTCTGAAGATTGTGCCGGCAAATACAGAGGATTTCCAGATCAATTTTTCAGCGTTTGAAGCCATGCTCACGCCCAAAGTCACGGCGGTTCTGATCAACACGCCCAACAATCCCTCAGGCGCCGTATACAGCGCGGCGACCGTTACACGCTTGGCCAATCTGCTCACTCAAAAGGAAAAGGAATACGGACACGACATTTTTCTGATTTCCGATGAACCGTATCGCGAGATAGTGTTCGGCGCGAGCCGGGCACCTTATATCGCCGACTATTATTCGAAAACATTGACATGCTATTCGTTTAGCAAATCGCTGTCTTTGCCCGGTGAGCGCATTGGTTACGTGGCGGTGAATCCGTCCTGTCATGACGCAGAGCTGATTGTTGATATGTGCGGGCAGATTTCACGCGGCATCGGCCATAACTGCCCGGCGTCGATCATTCAGCTTGCGGTTGCGGATGTGCTCGACCAGACGGCAGACTTGTCCGTGTATGAAACGAATATGAACGTGCTCTTCAACGAACTGACGGCACTTGGCTTTCAAATGACAAAGCCGGGCGGCACATTTTACATGTTCCCGAAGGCGTTGGAGGACGATGCTGTCGCTTTCTGCCAACGCGCGCTGAAGTATGACCTCATCCTTGTTCCCGCGGACAGTTTCGGTTGCCCGGGATATTTTCGCATGGCTTACTGCATGCCCACAGAGAAAGTCAAACGCTCACTTGAGGCATTCCGCAGACTGGCAGAAGATTATAATCAGTGAATAGGATATGATGCTTGTCAAAAGCTTGAATATCCGGTATGATCAAATCACATTCACATATTTTTTATCGAGAGAAGTGGAGGGACTGGCCCTGAGAAACTTCAGCAACCCCGCAAGTAGCGGAAGGTGCTAAATCCGGCAGATCACGTTGGTCTGGAAGATAAAAAGAATCGGGAAAAAGGGTTCTCTCGCCGCTGCGCAGAGGGCTCTTTTATTGTTTGACCGGCTGTCGTGGTGTGCCGAGGCGGCCCCGGACGGGCGGGAAACCGGCGAAGGGGGACAGTCCGCGTAAAGCGAAACAAGAACTGCTGCCATAGTGCTTGCGCTTTGGGCGGACTGTGCGGCGTTTTAAGTGGCATTTGCCGTTTGATGCAATCAATTTCATTTCGAAAGGGAGAGCGAACAATGTCGGAACTGACAACAACACTAAAGAAAGGCCCGTTTGCTGCCGATCAGGTCGGAAGTTTGCTGCGGCCTCAGGCAATCAAAGATGCAAGGGCACAGTTTAAAGCGGGAGCATTGACAAAAGAACAGCTGCGTGCGGTGGAGGATGAGGAAATACGTAAGATTGTTCAAAGGCAGAAGGACATTGGCTTGACAGCCATTACGGACGGTGAATTTCGCCGCGGCTGGTGGCATCTGGACTTTCTTGAACACTTAATCGGTGTCGAAGGTTATGAGGGCGCGGGCGGCTACCGATTCGCCGGAAAAACGACGTCCGCTCATCAAGTGCGCGTCGTCGGGAACATTGATTTCGACGACAGCCATCCTTTCTTACGTGACTTTGATTTTCTGCAAAAGGCGGTAGGCGTCGGTCCATATGTTGCGAAACAGACGATTCCGAGTCCGGGGATGCTTGGCCGTTATAACTACTTTGACGAATCATGTTATAGCGATGAGAAGGCTTATTTCACCGATCTCGGATTGGCTTACCGCAAAGCGATTCGTGCCTTTTATGAACATGGCTGCCGCTATCTTCAGCTTGATGACACGAACTGGGCCTACCTCTGTTCAAGTGAGAAGCGGGAAGAAGTACGAAAGGACGGACGCGACCCTGATCATCTGGCTCGAGAATGCGCGCGTGCGATCAATCTTGCCCTTGAAGGCAAGCCGGATGATCTCACTGTCACGATGCACATCTGCCGTGGAAATTTTAATTCAAGCTGGATTTTTTCGGGCGGCTATGAACCGGTTGCGGACATCCTGTTTGGCACTGTTAAAGTTGACGGCTTCTTTTTGGAATATGACAGTGAGCGGGCCGGTGATTTTCAACCGCTGCGCTATGCAGAACGGGAAGATCTCAAAATCGTGCTTGGTTTGATTACATCTAAGTTTCCTGAGCTGGAGAATACCGGAACGATCAAGGCACGTATCCGGGAAGCGGCACGTTTTGTACCGCTTGAACGCTTGGCACTCAGTCCGCAGTGCGGGTTTGCTTCTACCGAAGAAGGGAATATTCTGACTGAAACCGATCAGTGGAATAAGCTTGGCTGGGTTGTGACGTTGGCTCAGCAAGTCTGGGACTATGAACGGCCCGTGGAATAACCGGTTATGGAATAGCGCATGGGTTACAAAGCCAATGCATGATTGAAGTCCCTGTATAAAAAATGAATGGCATCCATTGCTCGTCTTACTGTCTGGTTTCTGCTTTGCAAAGAGACCGTTTTTATTACGCTTGAATTGTCAAGTCAAGTGCAACGCCTGATGATAAAAAGTCTCAAAAGGCGCTGGCTATCCCAGACATTTGTGCGGAAGAATCAAGGCGAGCACCCGAAGCGCTATAGGCATTAAAAAATTGATGTTGAACGTTCTTCACTTTATGTTCATACAGGATTGAAATATTTGACTATCGCAAGCGATGCATAACTTTACCCTGTTTGGCAAACAGTACCGCTAGATACGCGCGTTGCAGAGAAAGTTTGACGGCGCTCCATCACTGGAAAAGATAAAAATGGCTTGCAAGCGGGAATTAAGCGTGTGAACAAAAGTGCGCAATATGGATAGGGCGAGACAATGGTAGCGCTGCTTTCATGCAAGACAAATTCATGATGTCACAAAACAATCATTCTTTGGATTGTTGCCATATTTTTTCTGTGATATAATTTGCGTGTGAAAAAGATTTTTTAGAACACCGCTTGCTTAAAGACAGAAACGCTCTGGGAAGAGCGGATCGTAAGAGCAGATACTGACTTGGCTGTATGCTTTGTGAATGCAGTCACGTATTTGACAGAGGGCAAGCGCGACCATCCGCTTCTTTTCGGACAGTGAATAAAATTTTAGGAGGATGTTTGGGCATGTCTTTTAAGATTATTGCTTATGGTGTTGAACCGTATGAAGAACATCTGTACAGTGAACTGAACAAGTACAATTATGAAGTGACGATTGTTAACGATCTGCTGACGGCGGATAACGGGGACTTGGCTCAGGGACATGACGGCGTGCTTCTGTTTGTCAACTGCTTGGCTGACCGCGCAAACTTGAAGAAGTTCAATGACTACGGAATCAAATATGTCTTCACACGTACTGCCGGATTTAATCATATCGACTTGCAGGCGGCGGCTGATCTGGGTATCAAAGTTGCCCGTGTTCCTGCCTACTCACCGAATGCCATCGCTGAATTGGCTGTTAACCTCGGTACGGCATTGTCGCGTAGCACGGTGTATACGACCGGCAGAACGGCTAAGCTGAACTTCCAAGTTACAGAAACGATGTTCAGCCACGAAATTCGCAAAAGCACGGTTGGCATTGTCGGTACCGGCCATATCGGTTGCGTGGAAGCTGAATTGTACAAGGGCCTTGGCGCAAAATTGCTTGGCTACGATATTTTCCAAAGTGACTTTGCGAAGAAGCTTGTTGAATTTAAGGAACTGGACGATTTGCTTGCAGAATCGGACATTGTCAGCTTGCATCTCCCGTATTTCCCGGGGAAAAATGAAAATTTTGTCGGTGAAGAATTCATTAGCAAGATGAAAGACGGAGCCGTTCTCATCAATACAGCGCGCGGTGAACTGGTAGACGAAGCTGCCGTTGTCAAAGCCATTAAGAGCGGCAAGCTTGCCGGCTTCGGTGCCGATGTATTGACGGATGAAGCTCGTTTCTTTGGCAAAGATTTCTCAAATGGTGAAGCGTTCCCTGACGATACAATCAAGGAATTGATTGAACTGTATCCGCAAGTATTGATCACGCCCCATGTTGCTGCGATGACAGACGAAGCGGTTTCGAACATGATTTCGACAAGCTATGATAATTTCAACGCTGTACTGACCGGCGGCGATCTTGGCCGCGCCGAAGTTCAATTGCCTGAACCGGCGGCAAAGTAAGGACTCAGCCAGCCGGTATATTTTGAAATGAAGAGAAGCGCCGCTACTGTTGCGGTGCTTCTCTTTTTTGCCAAGTAAATAAAGAAGTGTGGAACATTTTTTATATTTAAATCATTAAAAGTAAGAACTCGGGTGTGAGGGCGCTTTGCGGGATCCGCATGCCGAGCGAGTAGCCGCAGTGTGCGTGGGTCGGGCCCACTGATTGCGAAAAATAAGGCACATGTCAATTTTAATAATATTTAACGGAATATTTGAACAAATATTGACAGCATCCAGTGAATCGGCTACACTAACGATACTTGTCCCAAGCCTTTCCAGCGTCCGTTAGGAACACATAAAGAGTTCAGCGTAACCCATTTTAAGAAAAGGTAAGGTGCGGTCCGTCGTGAAGATTAGTTGACCGTATCGATTTTTTCTATACAGGCAGCACGAGACATTGATCTGACGCGTTGAAATCACTCGGGCGAGCAAGAACGAGAGAAAAAGGAGACGGAGACAGAGATGAAGATAGTTTGTATTGGTGCCGGAGCGATGGGGTTAAGGTATGGCGTACTGCTTCAGGAAGTCGGCAATGATGTTCAATTTGTCGATACGTGGGAAGCGAACGTTGAGGCTATTCACAAAAATCATGGCGTCATTGTGACACGTGACGGTGAAAATCCGCACCTTGTTGACATTAAGGTTTGCTATCCCGAAGAATACCACGGTGAACCGGAGCTTGCCATCTTTTTTATTAAGGATATGCATACACGCGAAACGATGGAGCGTTGCCTGCATTTCATCGGCAAGCAGACGCATGTGCTGACTAATCAGAACGGTTGGGGCGGCGCGGAAATGATCGCCGATTATGTTGATCGGGATATGATTATTGCCGGCACAGCGATGATTGCCACAGTCATGAAAGGGCCGGGTGCGGTTGACTTTGTCGGGGCACGCGGAAGTGGTCATGTGCACATCGTCCGCGTTGCAGGAGAACCCGATGCATTCATTCAGCGGGTGGCAGATGAAATGGAGAAAGCACAAATGCACCCGACGGTTTGTGCAGATTACCGGGGGACGGTGTGGACGAAGCTCGTCTTCAACGCCGTTGTTAATACGATCTGCACGCTCATGAACGTCAGGATGGGAGAGTACGCCGAGTATGAAGGTGCGGCGCGCGTGGCGCGCCGGCTTCTATCGGAGTCATGTGCGGCATGCGAAGCGGAGGGCATTAAGCTGGAACTGGATTGTGAGCAGCTTGTTGAGCAGGTCATGTATGTGTCAAAGGTTTCCAATCCACTGCATTATCCGTCCATGCATCAGGATATGAGCACCAACCGTCCGACCGAAGTGGATTATCTCAACGGCGCGATTGTTGCGCTCGCTGAGAAGCATGGTATACCCGCACCCTATAATGCGCTGCTTGTCGACCTTGTTCACCTGAAAGAAGCGTCGCGTAAATATCAGAAATAAATTAAGAAAACATGGGATAGATGAAAGAAGCTTCGCGCGATGCAGCCGCGGAGCTTTTATTTAATACGTTAAGAAAGTCTATGATTTTTGCCGTTATACCCAGAAAAGCGGAGGTGCGAGGTCGCCTGCTGGAGACGGGTCTGGCGGTCTTTTATACGGGTCATTCATTGATGAGGATGGCACGGTTAGTCTTAAAATCTTCAATCCTGATGGCGGTGAGGCTGAAAAAAAGTGGACATCGAACAAGAACAGTCGCACGTTATTTAGTCGATGCAGGGTATAAAGACGAAGCCGCTCGTTTCGAATTTTTAACAGCTTTTTGTATCTTGTGTATCAATGGGAAATCCGCATTGTGTCATCTTAATGGATGATGGTTCAGAAGAAAAAGCGAATGAATTAGGACCGCAAATTGAGAATAACCCCCTATTTCCAAGCAGAACAAATATGCAACTTTTAAAAATCATCGACAGGCCTAGTATGCAGATCGAGATTTGGGGATGCGGGGCCGGCTATACTGTTAACTTCCGGTACGAGCGCAGTTGTGCGGCAACCGCAGTAGCTACTCGTTTAGTTCTGGTTTTGAGGGGGGTTACCGTTCATATGCCCGCTGTTCAATGATTTATCAATGTAGACGATCATTTGATATTGAAATGACCGGTCCAGTTTCATTCGTATCAAAAGGTATTTTTTCCGGTGAAATGATTGAAACACCAAACGTAAGCTTCTTATGCTTTGATATGTGGTTGCGGCACTTCTTTACGCTCGAATCTTTTATAAGGTAAAATGAATGCAGAACAGCCGGTTCGTGGCCGACATTCTGTCGGCTAATGCTGATTGGTTTAAAGGAGTGCATAAAATGCCAGAGGCTTTTAAACGTATTCATTTGATTGTAATGGATTCGGTCGGTATCGGTGAAGCGCCGGACGCCGCGCGGTACGGCGATGAGGGCTGTGATACGCTTGGGCATGTGGCCGCTGCGCTGGGCGGGCTGCACGTTCCGGTGCTGGAACGCATAGGCCTTGGCAACATTGAAAGGTCAAAGCCCATAAAGGGAGTAGCCCCGCAGCAGCGGCCGGTCGGATTTGTGACGAAGATGCATGAAGTATCGGCGGGTAAGGACAGCATGGACGGACACTGGGAGATGATGGGACTGCCGGTGCGTACGCCGCTGCGCACGTTTCCCGACGGATTTCCGCAGACGCTTATCGGGCAGATTGAGAAGTTCAGCGGCAGAAAAGTGATTTGGAATAAGCCGGCAAGCGGCACGGACATTATCAAGCGATTTGGTGAGCGGCAGATGAAGAGCGGTGAGCTGATCGTCTACACGTCGGGAGATTCGGTGCTGCAGATTGCCGCTCACGAACACGTGATTCCGCTTGAAGAACTGTACCGGATCTGTGCCGAATGCCGGCGCTTGACAGCGGAAGAGCCGTATCACATCGGCCGCGTGATTGCTCGCCCATTTGTCGGCACTGATGCCGAGCATTTTGAACGCACAGCCAATCGCCGCGATCTCGCACTTGTTCCGCCGGCGCCGACGGTCCTGGATGACTTGAAGCAGGCGGGGCATGATGTGCTGGCTATCGGCAAGATTAATGATATATTCAGCGGCCGCGGTGTGACGCAGAGCTGGCATACACTCAGCAACGACGATGGCATGGATAAGTGGGCTGCCGCTCTGGACCTGCCGTTCACGGGATTGTGTTTTGTTAACCTGGTTGACTTTGATGCAAAGTATGGACATCGCCGCTTGGCCGTGCCATTTGGCCGCGCCGTTGAGCGCTTTGATGAACAGCTTGCCCTCACGCTTCCCCATTTGACTGTCAATGATTTGCTTATCATCACTGCCGATCACGGCAATGATCCCGGCTTTCGCGGGACCGATCACACGCGTGAAGACGTCCCGCTGTTGGTCTATTCACCGCGATTTTCCTCAGGCGGCGTCTTGCCCGTGCGGATGAGCTTTGCTGATATTGGCGCCACGATCACGGCCAACTTTGAGACATTGTCGCCTACACTCGGCCAAAGTTTTCTGGATGAATTGAATGGAGGCGGGTTGCAATGAGGATGGTCGACTTGATTGCTCGCAAGAGGGACGGCGGTGAACTAAGCAGCGAGGCGATTCACTTCTTTATTGACGGCTATGTGAACGGCTGCATTCCCGACTATCAGGCGAGCGCGCTGGCGATGGCCATCTACTTTCGCGGAATGAACGCGCGCGAGACAGCCGATTTGACACAGGCAATGATTGATTCGGGCGAGTGTGCCGATCTGTCAGCCATACCGGGAATCAAGGTCGACAAGCATTCAACCGGAGGCGTCGGTGACACCACCACGCTTGTTCTGGCGCCGCTTGTTGCGGCTGCCGGTGTCCCGGTGGCGAAGATGTCGGGGCGGGGACTCGGCTTCACAGGGGGAACACTCGACAAGCTCGAATCCATTCCGGGGTTCTCCGTTAACATAAGTGGCGAGCAATTCATTCAGCTTGTGCGGCACAACGGCGTGGCGGTGATCGGTCAGGGCGGCGGCCTTGTGCCGGCGGACCAGAAGCTTTATGCACTCCGCGATGTGACCGGCAGTGTCGAATCGATTCCACTGATTGCCAGTTCGATTATGAGTAAGAAGATTGCTGCCGGTGCGGATGCGATTGTGCTTGATGTGACGATGGGCTGCGGGGCTTTTATGAAAAATGAGAGCGATGCGGTACGCCTGGCGACGGCGATGGTGCACATCGGCCGGCTTGTCGGAAGGCAAACGGTCGCTGTCATTACCGATATGTCACAGCCGCTCGGATGTGCTGTCGGCAATACGCTTGAGGTCAAGGAGGCCATTGCTACGCTTCACGGCAGCGGGCCGAACGACCTTACCGAACTTGTGCTGACGCTCGGCAGTTTGATGCTCACAACCGCCGGCAAGAGTACGAGTACCGCAGAGGGACGTCGTCTGCTGCAAAAAACACTTGCTTCCGGAGCGGCATGGGAGAAATTTCGCACATTCGTCGCCGCTCAGGGAGGAGACACCGCTTATGTTGATGACCCTGATCGCCTTGAGACCGCCGCTCATCAGGAGGTGCTGCCTGCCGCTGAGAGCGGCTATGTGGACGCGCTCGCAGCCGACCAGATTGGGCTGGCTGCGATGCTGCTCGGTGCCGGGCGGGCAACCAAAGATGAAGATGTCGATCATGCGGCCGGCGTCGTGCTTCATAAAAAAGTCGGTGACTTTGTGACTCGCGGTGAGGCATTGATGACGCTGCACACTAATCGAGCCGACCGGCTCGCTGAAGCACGCAAGCAGCTGCATACCGCTGTCGTAATCGGACAATCAGCGCGTCCGCATCAGTTGATTCATCGGTTGATTACCGACGAGAACGAGGGGGCTTGAACATGCATGATATAGAGCTAGCAAAACGAATTGACCATACCGCACTGCGCCCCGAGACCACACGTGCCGACATTGAACGTTTGTGCGAAGAGGCACGCACCTATGCTTTTGCTTCCGTCTGCGTAAATCCAAGCCGCGTGCGGCTTGCCGCGGAGGCACTTCAAGGTTCTGGTGTGGCTGTCTGCACGGTGATCGGCTTTCCGCTCGGCGCATCGACGTCGCACGTGAAGGCTGCCGAAACGCGTGACGCGATTGTGAACGGGGCCAGTGAAGTGGACATGGTTATTAATATTGGTGCGCTTAAAGAAGGCGATCAAGTGCTTGTTGCCGATGATATTGCCGCAGTTGTCAATGCGGCCGCCAAGCGGGCACTGGTAAAAGTCATTATTGAAGCGTGCCTGCTGACTGATGAGGAAAAGGTTGTTGCCTGCCGGCTTGCGGCGGCCGCAGGAGCTGATTTTGTAAAAACATCGACGGGATTTGCCGCCGGAGGTGCGACTGTTCACGACGTCGAACTCATGCGGCAAGCGGTGGGAACAACACTTGGCGTAAAAGCGGCCGGGGGCATCCATACTCGGCACGAGGCTCTGGCCATGATCGAAGCGGGGGCTTCGCGAATCGGCGCGAGTGCGGGAGTTGCCATTGTGAACGCCCTGCCGCAGGCATAACTGTTTGGCACGGGATCTTGAAGGAACGATACAGCCGATATTTTTCATACATTTAAGAGTGTATAAAGGTTTTGCAAAACAGGCATGAACCCAGAGCAAAGGTGTGAAACACCTGCGGAAGAAGCGAGCCAAGTGAGACCCGGCAGGTTCTGACTTATTTGGAGGAGACTCGTGGCGCTCGCCACTAGCGAAACCGGAGCGCGGTTGCTTTAAAGGACCGGGCGCTTTTTGATCGGTTTTTCTAATTTTCAACATAGCGTTCACCAGATGAAGCTTCGCTGACGATCGATTTATTACAGATTAATTATTTGTCAACAGCGAAAAAAACTTGTATAAATTTATTGTTATGTGTTATAATCTTATTCGTGCCGTGAGTTAATGAGCGGTGTTGATGATAGGGCGTTGGGCAAGTGGTTAAGCCAATGGATTCTCATTCCATGATCACGGGTTCAATTCCCGTACGCCTTATTTAGTATATGACTGGTAGTTTGCCGCAAAAAAGCAATTTTTGCTTTTTTGCGGCATTTTGCTGTATTCGGAATAGTGAGAGAAATGCTCATTTCATTCGTATTTAAATAGGATAAAAACTGGTCATGTGGACATGTTTTGCACGCTATTTTCAGAGATCAAAACGACTTTGAATAAAAATAGTATTTATGACGTCATTGTTGAAAACGTTATCGTCATGAGTTAGAATAAATTTGTGGATATTTAATGAACTATTTGTGAACAAATAAGCAATTTTTGCCAACAATGCGGGACTGGAGATGTTCAATGTGGAGAAGACGAAAATTGTTATTCTTGGAGCGGGGTATGGCGGGTTGCGGGCTTTAAAAAAACTTCAGAACATGCATCCAAATGCTTCCATTACGCTCGTTAATAAAAATGATTACCACTGCGAAACGACGTCGTTGCATGAAGTGGCAGCAGGGACAACGCAGGCTGCGGCGATCTGCTATCCGCTGGACAGCGTGATCGATGTGCAGCAAACTCACTTTATTCAAGACGCTGTCACGGCCGTCGATCGATCAAAGCGGTGCGTAAGGCTTGGCAGCGGCAAAACAGTCGACTACGATTATTTGTTAATTGCCCTTGGTTTTGAATCTGAAACGTTTGGCATTAGCGGCATTCGTGATCATGCGCTGTTCATCGCGGATGTGCCGAGCGGCGAACACATCCGTCGTCATATTGAAAATGAGCTGGCCGCATGGAAAGCGGACGGTGATCGTCACCATCTTCATTTTGTTGTGGGGGGAGCGGGCTTTACAAGCTTCGAATTTCTTGGTGAGCTGACCAATCGTCTGCCGGCACTTGCGCGCGCCGGCGGCATTGATCCGAATGAGCTACACATCATCTGTGTGGAGCCTACGCCGAATGTGCTGCCGATGTTTGATCGCAAGCTTGCGCAATATGCGACAAAGAAGTTGAAAACGCGAGGCGTTGAATTTGTTATCGGCCGCGTCAACCGCGCGGAGGCGCAGTGCGTATATTACAAGGACGGGTCAAACGAAGCGGTCATCGAGGCGGGTACTTTTGTCTGGACGGGCGGTGTGCGCGGCAGTTCGGTTATTGAGGCGTCCGGCTTTAAGCAGAGACGCGGTCGAGTGATGGTGAATGCAGATCTATCGGTTCCGGGTAATCGAGACATTTTGATTATCGGTGATTGTGCCGAATTAACCGATCCGGGAACCGGTAAGCCGTATCCGGCCACAGCCCAGATTGCGATGCAGCAGGCGGATACGGCAGCACATAATTTGTATGCGCTTGCATGCGAGAAGCCGCTCATTCCGTTTGTCTATAAGTTTAAAGGCACCGTCTGCTCTCTTGGGAAACATGATGCGCTTGGTGAAGTCATGGGACAGAAGATCAAAGGCTTGCCAGCGGCTGTCATGAAAAAGGTAATCGATAATCGATCACTGGCCAAAATCGGCGGGGTCGAAGTGCTCATTCAAAAGGGTCGCTTCAGTTTTGGCAAATCATAAAATTAGTAAGGGATGCTTGAGAAATAGTGCCAGTACATGTAGCGTGGCACAATCACAGTATAGGTGCAAATTTCACGAGCTAAGTGCGAATCAGATGACCGGTAACGACTGAACTGAAATGGGGATGCTGGTTGCAAACGGATCCAGCTGGGAGATGAAGCTCGTCAAAAACGGCGAATCCATCAGGCCTATTCAAAGACGTTAGAAAAATTTGACTCGGCTAAGTCCTTTGGACGAAGGCTGAGCCCTAGTTTTTCTTAGACTTAGTCCCGTTGAAAGTTTCAAATTTTCTTGAACCTATAAAAAAAGCCCGGAACCATCCGGGCTTTTTACGAAACAAGGAAATATAACATTTGCGTAAAGCACGCATGCGGCAACGGATGTTTACTTGCTGCCAACCGGTTCGGGGATTTTTGCCAGCGATTGCTCAAGATCGTAGATGATATCGTCCACCGTCTCGATGCCGATCGAGACGCGAATCAGATCCGGTGACACGCCTGCTTCCGCCTGTTCTTCCGGTGTCAATTCAGCGTGCGTCGTGCTCGCCGGATGAATGATCAGTGACTTTGCATCTGCGACGTTAGCCAGCAGCGAGAAGAGCTTCACGTTGTTAATTAATGTTTTCCCCGCTTCAAGACCGCCTTTGACGCCGAACGTAAAAATGGAGCCGGCACCTTTTGGAAAGTACTTTTTTGCCAGATCGTGATAGGGGCTCTCTTCCAATTCCGGATAGTTGACCCACGTAATTTTTGGATGGTTTTTCAGGAATTCAACAACTTTGCGTGCGTTGGCGACGTGGCGCTCGACGCGGAGTGAAAGCGATTCCAGTCCCTGCAGGAAGTAGAAAGCGCTCTGCGGACTGAGAGTCGCACCGGTGTTGCGAAGCAACTGCACCCGCGCTTTTGCAGCGAATGAGGCAGGGGCCAGATCAGTATAGACAAGACCGCCATAACTCTTGTCCGGTGTCGTGAAATCAGGAAATTTTCCGCTTGCTGCCCAGTCAAATTTGCCGCCGTCGACGATGATGCCACCGATCGTTGTGCCGTGACCGCCGATGAATTTTGTTGCCGAATGGACGACGACGTCGGCCCCCCACTCGATCGGGCGGATGAGGTAGGGGGTGCCGAAGGTGTTGTCGACAATCAGCGGAATCCCGTTTTCATGCGCGATGTTTGCGACAGCTTCAAGATCGAGCACGTTGATTTTCGGATTGCCGAGTGTTTCACCGTATACTGCTTTTGTCCTTGGCGTAATCGCTTTGCGAAAGTTTTCCGGATCATCGGGATCGACAAACGTCACGTCAATGCCAAGCTTACGTAAAGTGACATTGAACAATTCATACGTACCGCCGTAGAGTGTACCGGCTGACACGATATGGTCGCCGGAGTTCGCGACGTTCAGGATCGCATACAGAATAGCAGCCAATCCGGATGCGGTGGCCAGTGCAGCAACGCCGCCCTCCAGTTCGGCCACTCGCTTTTCAAACACATCTTCCGTCGGGTTCATGATGCGGGCATACACATTGCCCGGTTTTTTTAATTGAAAAAAATCAGCTGCCTCGTCAGCATCTTTAAAAACGAATGAGGTCGTCTGATAGATCGGCACGGCGCGCGCACCGGTTGTCGGATCAGGAACCTGACCTGCATGGACTTGCCTTGTCTCAAAACCTAATTCTCTTTCTTCAGCCATCATCATCGCTCCCTGAATCAGATTTTTAATTAAATAAAATCTTAGTCTGGAAAGAGTCTCGGCCGGAAAAGAAACGCGTTAAAAACGCCGCTTCGCAGATAGCGAAGCGGCGTTTGCCGATGCTTTTCTTATCTGCCAGAATGTGTTCCATCCTGCTGGAATTAACACCATGCACGCTTGTGCTGGTTGTCGGGCTTCACTGGGCCAGTCCCTCCGCCACTCTTGATAAGATTTATTTAATTGAGTCTATTTTATATCGCAACTCACGAAATGTCAATGCATAAATTCAAGTAATCAACTCAGCTTAATAATTATTAAAATCAATCTTTCCTGCGGGTATGTGCCTTCCGCACTGTCGCTCTCTTTGGGCTGCATCGAGGCAAATAGTTCTCTCACAAGTAATATGCCCTTTTAATCCACGGCTTTGCGATAAAGGGGGCTTGTTACGTTTATGATACTTAGACATAGTCCTGCTGAACTTTTTAGGTTTTTTAAACGTCTTAGAAAAACCGGGCAGAGAGCGGTCCGAGCCTTTAAGCAAATCACGTTTCGGTTGCTTCCCTGCCGCAGGCGCACCGTGTGCATCCCCAAACAAGTGAGAACCTGCGGGGCCTTATTTACTTGACTCGCTGTTTACGGAAAGGCGCCGCCGAGTGGGGTATTGATCTTGAGAAATGGCCTGAGATCTGAACCCCGTTAGCTTTTCTTAGACTTAGTCCCGCTGAAAGCTTTAGACTTTCTTAACGTATTAAAAAAGCAGGCAGCGCTTAGGCTGCCTGCTTTGGATGGAAGAGCGCCAATCAATAAAGCCCCTCAGTGTCTTCCTTTGTGCTGATGTAAATGTTCTTTGTCTGCGTATAAGCCTGAAGGATGCTCTTATACGTTTCACGACCAATACCTGATTTCTTGTACCCGCCGAATGGTGCGCCGGCAGGAAGCTGGTTGTACGTGTTCACCCACATACGACCGGTATGAATACCGCGAGCTACTTTCAAAGCCGTGTTAATGTTTGAAGACCATACGGCGCCGCCAAGCCCATATTCAGATTCGTTAGCCAGCTGAATCACTTCGTCAGCGTCCTTGAATTTGATCACTGTTGCAACCGGGCCAAAGATTTCTTCTTGAGCGACACGCATCGAGTTGTCACCGGCAAGAATTGTCGGAGCCATGAATACACCCTTGTCAAGTCCGTCTGCTGTCAGTTTTTTACCGCCGGTGACAACTTCGGCGCCTTCTTCTTTGCCGATCTTGACATAGTCAAGAATTTTTTCAAGCTGACGTTCGTTGATTTGAGCACCCATCTGCACGCCATCTTGCCAAGGCAAACCGACTTTAACCTGCTCAAACGCAGCTTTGAGAGCCGCTACAAATTTGTCGTAAATGCCTTCCTGCACAAAGATGCGTGAGCCTGCGCAGCATACTTGCCCCTGGTTGAACAGAATACCAAGCTGCGCGCCTTCAATCGCGCGTTCCCACGGTGCGTCATCGAAGTAGATGTTTGCCGACTTGCCGCCAAGCTCAAGCGTTGCCGGAATTAGGCGCTCGGCAGCCGCTCCTGCAACTTTATAGCCCACTTCGGTCGATCCGGTGAAGGCCAGCTTTGCGAATCCGGAATGATGGAGCATGTATTCACCCGATTTGGACCCGCGTCCGGTGACAACGTTGACAACGCCGGCCGGCAGCACACGATCAAGCAGTTTGGCAAATTCAAGCAGGCTCAGCGACGTCGTTGAAGAAGGATGGATAACGACGGTATTGCCGGCTGCAATTGCCGGAGCGATCTTCCATGCGGCCATCAGGAAAGGGAAGTTCCATGGCACAATTTGACCGACAACGCCAATCGGTTCCTTCAGGTTGATCGTCAGTGTCGTTTCGTCAAGCGCCTGAGCCGTGCCTTCCTCAGAGCGAATCACACCGGCGAAATAGCGGAAGTGGTCCGAGCTCGCCGGCACGTCGATGGCTTTTGTTTCGCGCAACGGCTTGCCGTTGTCCAGTGTTTCGACGAGTGCGAGGTGATCGGCGTTCTCGTCAATCAAGTCAGCAATTTTAAGGAGTAGCGTGCTGCGCTCGAGAATGCTCGTCTTTGACCATGATTCGAACGCTTTGGTTGCTGCCGCGACCGCCGCGTCAACGTCGGCGTTGGAAGCATCGACAAAGTCAGCGAGCTTCTCGCCGTTGCTTGGGTTATAGCTGGCAATCAGCTTGTTGTCTGTGCCGGCTATCCATTTTCCGCCAATGTAAAGTTTGTAGGATGAATCGACTGCTGCGCTGAGTTCAGATTCTTTTATACTCATCACGTGTCTCTCCTTTTATTTAAAAGATGATGGTATCTTCAATGCACTTTTTATTGTAAAACACAAGGCTAAAAAAAGAAATGAAAACGCTCTTAAAAATTTTGTCAAATAAATTTAAAAAAGAATATAAGAAATGGTCATGATTTTGGGGAGAGCCATACAAGCCGCAGCGATTATTCAAAGGGATAACGAATACCCCATTGGTCGCGGACGGTCGTCATCAGTGCGATGACATCCGAAGTCAAAGCCATTGTTCCTTCTTCGCCGTTTAATACCGCACTGTTCATGTCATTAAATTCGTACATAAGGGCTTGCCCGCTGTTACCGGCTGTGATGATTTCGGATTGACCGTCCGGATAGGTCAGCGTTGCCCGATCAGCGCGCGGGAAATTGTCGACGATCACGAAGGCACGCTCACCGGCCACAATCCCGCGTTTTGGCAGCTTGGCACGCATGGCAAGAGTGATGGTGCCAAGTTCATTTGCGTCGTTTTGCAGAATGATACCCGACTGTTCATCGACGCCGGTTTCAAAACGTTTGACCGTTGTCAGCACCGTCTGCGGCTGACTGCTGAGAAAAAAGCGAGCGAATGACAGAGCGTAAGTACCGATGTCAAGCAGGGCTCCGCCGGCCAGATCAGGATTAAAGAATCGGCTTGACGGATCGTCCGGTTTCAAGCTTCCGAAGGTGACATTGACAAGCTTTATTGTGCCGAGTGTGCCGCTTTTAATTAACTGCCGAAGTTTCGTGTAAAGGGGCATGTGAAAAAGCGTCATTGCCTCACAAACAACGCGTTTTTTCGTTTTTGCCAACTGAAGAACCGGCGCAAGCTGGCGACTGCTGAGGACGATTGCTTTCTCGCAAAGGACGTGTTTACCGGCCTCCAGCGCGTGCAGCAAGTATTTATAGTGACTGGAATGCGGGGTGGATAGGTAGATGATGTCGATGCTCGGATCAGCGAGCAAGTCATCATAAGAGCCGTAAGCTTTCTCAATATGGTGGGCGGCAGCAAATTCACGCGCCCGTTCCAGGTTGCGCGAACCGACGCCATAGATATGCTGGCCGGCGGCGTGGACGGCATCGGCGAATTCTGCGGCGATTGTGCCCGGACCGAGTATGGCCCAACGATAGTCAGTCACGTCTTATCAACTCCTTATATTTTTGCCTTACTTTAGTAAAGTTTAAAAATTCCAACCAAACAAAGTATAAGAAAAGCTAAAACTCAGCCGTCGTCCAAGGACTCGTCCTTGTCAATCTTTTCTGAAGATTTGCGCACAAGCCGGCTTCCGCTTTCACCCGTGACGAGCACCGCACTGACAACATCGACAAAGAGCGATGTATCGACGATGCCGGGCGTGCAGAAAAAGGAACGATTCAGTGCCCGTACGTCGGCGGATTCGGGAAAGAACGCATCGACGATCAGGTTGCCGCCGTCACTGACTGTGATGCCGTCTTTTGCGGCGCTTGTGCGCGGGACAACGGCAGTTGCGCCGAATTCGGCCAGTCTGCGCGAGACATAGCTGAATGCCGGCGGCAGTACTTCGATAGCGACCGGAAGCGCGAAAGTCAGCGTGTCCGTGTACTTGCTTTCATCGACGAGCAACATATAATCGTCCGCCATGGCCGCAATCAACTTCTCTTTCGTATGAATAGCTCCGCCACTTTTAAGTGCATTGAAATGGGTGTCTACCTGATCGCAGCCGTCAAATGCACGGTCAATCCGGCTGATGTCTTCCAGCGCGCCTAAGTTTAGACCGGATTGCTTGCAGTAGCTGCGCGTTGCCGCAGACGGCGTAACGACTTGTAACGCCGGCCGGTGGCTTTTAGCAATAAGATCGATGAGGTAATGAATCGTCGTACCGCCACCCAGCCCGATTACTCCTTCGGCAGGCACGTAAGCGAAAGCGGCGGTTGCACATTCGCGTTTCAAATTTTTTTCAGTCAATGCGTCGTCCTCCTCTTGATTGGCCGGTGCGTCGTTCGATGTATGTTCTTCGGTGGCAGGCCATGCTGTCCGTCGCTGTGAACGCTTTTTATTTTATCAAAAATGTGATTTAATTGCACTAAATTGCAACTATGATCATTTGAAAGGCGATACCCATTTGCCAAGCGGCACTGAGAATCCGATGTGGTTTAGGGAAATGACGATGGCGGCGCAGTTCATGGGCATAAGTGAACAGCTGTTTTAATGAACACTGCGCCGGCTGTGTTCACTGGGATGTCGCCAATATCAGCGCTACGGTTTTTAAACAGCAGAAGATCAGAGAGCAACGGCGAGCACTCGATAGACAGAGAGTAAAGAAAAAGGCATTTGGAGGACGGGCAAAGAAGCTCCCTGGCACGTACCGTCACTAAAATGATGATAAGATGTAGGGAGAAAGAAGATGATGACAACTTTGAAGAAGCTACTTTTGACGGGGTTTGAACCCTTTTTGGACTACACCATGAATCCGAGCGGACAAATTGCCGCTGCATTGAGCAATCAAGTGATCGGTGAGTATCAAGTGATCAGCAGAGTGCTTCC
The DNA here is from genome assembly GCA_047722915.1 of Sporolactobacillus sp. GTDB lineage: Bacteria > Bacillota > Bacilli > Bacillales > Sporolactobacillaceae > Sporolactobacillus. The sequence goes on along the minus strand of JBDNZQ010000003.1, from coordinate 72,589 downwards.
GGTCAATTATCAGCAGGCGGGTGTGATGTTGCTCAGTCAGTATGATGCCGCTCGAGCGGATGCCGTCTTGATGCTTGGACTTGCTGCCGGCCGCACGTGTGTTACGCCGGAGCGGGTTGCGGTGAATTGGGACGGAGCGGTCAGTGATAATGCGGGGCATGCACCGCAAGGGAAACTAATCGATGTGCGCGGCGGCGATGCCTATCTGACTCAGCTTCCGCTTGCCGAGATCATTGCGGCGCTGCGGGGCATCGGACTGCCGGCCGCAGTGTCCAATACCGCGGGGACCTATTTGTGTAATCATGTGATGTATAAGATGCTGAATCATTTGCGCGGCGCTCATGCGAATATTCCTGCCGGCTTTGTTCACTTGCCGGCCTCTCATGATCTGGTCATCTGCCTGAACAAAGAGATGCCAAGTTGGTCATTTGATGATCTGCTGCGCGCGGTAAGGATGATCATTTCCTGCCTGTAGCCGCGGCTGCACCGGAGAATATTCAAAGTAAAACAAACACAAGAAGCAAAAAAAGACGCAGTGAGAAAAACCTGAGAGTACCGGTGCGCCGTCTCTGATATGTCTGGCTTAATCATCCATCGTCGGCAGGAGGGCAGTTGACACCACAGCCAATTGTGCTCACCATGCCCCGCGAACAGCAAAGATGATGAGGGCGGAATATGGCGGATGCAATACACTTGTTTTTAAAATCGAGTGCCCGAGCGACATGTGCTGCGAACACGCGGGTGAACAGGTTCCAAATGAGTAAATGATTGTGGAATCTCGTCAAAGCGCGGCTCTTGCAAGGCGACATTCCGGCTGCTTTAAATAATTCCAATTTTTCGATGCTTTGCATATTTATTTCCCATGAAAAAGACAAATAAAATTGAAAAATTAGCCAATTCGTTTATAATTAGGACGTTATAAACACAGCAAAGAAAAGTGAGGGGGAAACTGAATGGTTAAAAACAAGCGCTCAGCGCTCAATATTGCAATGGGCGGTGCCTTTCTGATGGCAATGTCGGCGGTCGGTCCGGGCTTTTTGACTCAGACGGCGACGTTCACATCACAGTTGGGCGCTGATTTCGGATTTGCGATCCTGATCTGCATTCTCGTTGACATTGGTGTTCAACTCAATATTTGGCGCATCATCGTTGTGTCAGGGAAAAAGGCTCAAACAATCGCCAATGAACTCGTTCCGGGTCTCGGTTATTTGTTAACAGTCTTGATTGTCCTTGGCGGTCTGACTTTTAATATTGGCAACATTGGCGGTGTCGGTCTCGGTTTTAACGTACTATTTGGTATATCCCCCGAAAACGGTGCGTTGATCGGAGGGGCCATTGCACTCGTCATTTTTCTTGTCCGCAACGCGCTTGTTGTGATGGACCGTACAGTACAGGTGCTGGCTGTCATCAAAGTGCTGCTGATTATCTTCATTATTTCAGTGATGGCGCCGCCGGTCGGCGTTGCCGCTGTCCACACTTTTTTGCCGTCACACATTGATTTTTATTCAATCGTAACGATCGTCGGCGGTACCGTCGGCGGATATATTTCTTTTTCCGGCGGGCACCGGTTGCTTGAAGGCGGGCTGCGCGGGCCGAATGCGATTCGCGTCGTCAACGGTGGCGCACTGACGGGCGTCGGCGTTGCCTCCCTGATTCGCATTCTATTGTTTCTGGCCGGACTGGCGGTGATCACAGCCGGCTATAAACTGAATCCACTCAATCCTGCAGCCAGCATTTTTCAGGCGGCTGCCGGTACGTTTGGTTACAAGTTTTTCGGTCTCATTTTACTTGCAGCAGGTATGACGTCAACTCTCGGATCAACCTTTACGTCGGTATCATTCTTGGATTACTCTAAAGTGAACGGTGATCACCATATCTATCAAAAACTCAGGCCTTACCTCATCGTCTTTTTCATTGTGTTTTCAACGGCCGTTTTTTATTTTGTCGGCAGTCCGGCGAAGGTGCTCGTCATTGTCGGTGCAATCAATGGTTTGATCTTGCCGATTGCGCTGGCGATCTTGTTGATTGCCTCCATGCGTAAGAAAATTATGGGTGAGGCTTATAAGCACCCGCTGTGGTTGACGCTGTTTGGCTGGATTATTGTGTTGTTCATGGCATATGCCGGTGTTCAAACCGTCGCTAAAAGCCTATCATCGCTTTTGTGAATGGTCTGTCTGGGCGTAAGTGGCTTGTCGGGCGGCGTGGAGAGCATATGCTGCCTTCGACGGTCAATAGTCAATAAAGCATGCGGGGCTATTAAAGTGAAACGGACAGAAAGGAAGACGCACGTGCAAACCATTGATTTTAACTGTGACCTTGGCGAAAGCTTTGGGCCATATCGTATCGGATGCGACGCCGACGTGCTGCCGCTGATCTCATCGGCGAATGTGGCCTGCGGCTTCCATGCCGGTGACAGTACAGAGATGCGCCGCACCGTGCAGTTAGCTAATGCACACGGCGTTGCCATCGGCGCTCATCCTGGACTTGCGGACATTCGCGGTTTTGGACGCTGCGATATGGCTGTTCCCGCTCAACGTGTGTATGACGACGTTGTCTATCAGATCGGCGCCCTTCAGGCGGTTGCGGTTTCACAATCGACGCGTGTTCGCCATGTCAAGCCGCACGGCGCACTTTACCACATGGGCTCTGACCGGCGAGAGTACGCTGAGGCGATTGTGCAGGCCATTGCCGCCGTCGACCGCCGTTTGTTGCTGTTTGCGATGGCAGGCACAGAGCTGGCCGCAGCGGGGGAACGTGCGGGACTGCGTGTTGTCTATGAAGCGTTCGCTGATCGCACGTATCAACCGGACGGATCACTGACGCCGCGCAGCGCCGGGAATGCTTTAATTGAAGATGCGGATGAAGCGCTCAGTCAGGTCTTGCAAATGCTTCGGCAAGGCAGCGTACGGGCAACTGATGGCAGTGTATTGCCAGTGAAGGCTGAGACCATTTGCATTCACGGGGACGGAGTCAGGGCACTCGCGTTTGCCGCTAAGATCCGCAGCGGATTGCGGCAACAGGGCATCGACATTCAGGCATGGCCGCTGGAGAATGAGCAGTGCCGGGATGGCGGACAGTCATGCTGACGTGAGTGAACGAAGGCCATTTATTCAAAAAGGATGTGCAGGGCACGGCGCAACGCCGCCCAACACGTCGCCTGGGGGGATGAACATGGCTGAACACCTCGTGCAGGCAGTCGGCAAGTCTCCGGCTGCCGCCCGAGCCATCATTCGAGCCGGTGGCTGGACAAAACAGACATGCGGCATTGCCAACGGCTACATGCAGGCCAATCTTGTCATTTTACCGAAGAAATATGCTTATGATTTTTTGCTCTTTTGCCAACGAAATCCGCGCCCTTGTCCGCTCCTGGAAGTGCTGGATGCGGGAGATCCATGGGTGCATGAATTGGCACCCGGAGCGGATATTCGCTGCGATGTGCCGAAATATCGAATTTATCGCGAAGGGGAACTGAGCGAAGAAGCGGAAAATATTGGCGCGCTCTGGCAGGACGATTTTGTCACTTTTCTGATCGGGTGCAGCTTCAGCTTTGAAGAAAGTCTGCTGGAGGATGGCCTGCCTGTTCGGCATATCGAACAGGCCACTAATGTGCCGATGTATCGCACGTCACTGCCTTGCCGCTCTGCGGGCGTCTTCTCCGGTCCGCTTGTCGTTAGCATGCGTCCGATGACGCCTGCACAGGCAATCCGGGCGGTGCAGCTGACGAGTCGCTTTTCGGCAGTTCACGGGGCACCTGTACATCTTGGCGATCCGGCAGCCATCGGCATCGCTGATCTGGATCATCCGGACTTTGGGGACCCCGTCTCAATTCTGCCCGGTGAAATTCCTGTTTTTTGGGCATGCGGTGTGACCCCTCAGGCGGTAGTTATGGCGTCGCGCCCTTCGGTTGCTATTACGCACGCTCCCGGCTGCATGTTCATTACGGATCATAAGAACACGTCCTGGAGTGTCTGAAACAAACCAAAGTTGCTGAGAGGGGGACGACATGTGGAGATTGTTCCATTTGGTGATCAGGCTGTGCGCATGATATTTGGCGATCGCATCGATCCGTCTATTCAGCAACAAATTCGCCGTTTTCTGCTTTTTTTTGAGCGACATCCTTTTGCCGGATGGATAGAGTATGTGCCGGCTTACACCAATATTGTTTTTTATTATGATCCGGCAAAGGTGCTTGCCGGTTCGGAGATTCCACGGAAACAGGCGCAAACCCGCGTCATTGAACAACTTCAAAAGTGCTATGCGGCAATGGCAGAAAAAGCGGCAGACACTGAATGTGTGCAACGGCGAACCGTGGTCATTCCGGTCTGCTATGGGGGCGCGTTCGGTCCTGATCTGGATGCGGTAGCTGCCTGCCACCATATGAGTCCCGATGACATCGTTCGCCGTCACTCGGAGACGGACTATCTCGTTTATATGCTCGGTTTTGCACCCGGCTTTCCTTTCCTGGGCGGTCTGCCGGAGGCATTGGCAACGCCGCGGCGTGCGGAACCGCGATTAAAAGTGGCGGCCGGTTCCGTTGGTATTGCCGGCAGTCAGACCGGTGTGTATCCGCTCGATTCACCCGGCGGTTGGCAGATCATCGGACGAACGCCGCTGGCGCTTTTTAATCCTGATGCACCGGTGCCGGTGCTGCTGAACGCGGGCGATCTTGTTCGCTTTAAACCGATGACACAGGCACAATTTTTCGCGTGGAGGCATGACGGGGCATGACAGTGACGATAGCGGAAAAAGGATTCCATGCCACTGTTCAGGATCTTGGTCGGCACGGTTACCAACGCTTCGGGATTATTGTCGGCGGCGCCATGGACAGCCCTTCGGCTCAGCTGGCTAATTGGCTTGTCGGGAACGCAGGCGGCGCGGCAGTTATTGAATATTCTTTTCTTGGGCCCACCGTCTGCTTCGATCAGCCGACTGTCTTTGCCGTGACAGGCGCACAGTCGCAACCACAGCTCGATGAGTATGCGATCAGAGGTGGTCGCCCTGTTCTCGCACGCAAAGGACAAGTATTAAAAATCGGCGGCCTGATAAGGGGGTCACGCGGTTATTTGGCTGTTTCCGGCGGCTTTGATACACCGCTTTGGCTCGGCAGCCGCTCCACGTATGAACGGGCAGGGTGCGGGGGCTATCGCGGCCGTGCGCTGCGCGCGACCGATCGTCTGCCGGTCGGTTCGCTTTCCGCCATGCAGAAGCGGCTGCTTAATCGGTTGTTGCATCATGAAGCGGACGGTTTCCGCTGGTATGCCGGGTTGCGGCGCAGCTATCGGCAGCCGGTGGTGATTCGTGTCATGCGTGATGCACAATGGGCTCTCTTTACGGAAGCATCGCATCGGGCGTTTTTCTCTTCTGATTACCGGATCGGGCCGGCTTCGGACCGAATGGGTTACCGGCTGGAAGGCGAGGTGATTAGGCGAACGGAGGCGCGTGATATGTTTTCAGAAGCAGTGACTTTTGGTTCCGTTCAAGTGCCGCCGGGCGGCCAACCGATTGTGCTGATGGCGGATCACCAATCGACAGGCGGATATCCGCGCATCGCGCAGATCGCTGCCGTTGATTTGCCCGTGCTGGCGCAGCTGACGCCCGGTCAATCTATTCATTTTCAGGCAATCACTTGCGGTGAGGCCGAACATCTTCTGCTTCGCCGTGAACAGACGCTTGCGGCGCTGCAAGGCAGCATTCACAGGCGTTTGCAACAAACGCTCAATGAATTAGATGACTGATTCTTCATTTGAATTTTCATCGAGACACTGCCGGTGGTGTGCATCCATCGTCAGTGTTTTTTCTTATATGTTAAGAAAGTATATAAATTTTAGTGGGACCAAGTATAAGAAAAGCTAAGGCTCTGCCGTCGTCCAAAGGACTTGGCAGACCAAGTTTTTTTATGCTGTCGCTCGTTTGTGCCGGGCAGGTCTGCAATTTGCTGGTACTACGGCTGACTAAAACATTGACACGGCGCATAGTCCGTTCCGGTCACGGCGATAATGAAGGAGAGCGCTCAGATGCATCGGTACACAGCCGTGCAATAAAGCAGGAGTACCGGTATAAAAAACAGGTCAGCATAAGGAGAATATATGGATAAAGCACAAGTACATCCGGGGGATCATGTCTATGTGATTTGCCGCAACCCACATACGGCAAGCGTGGCGACGATTGCCGAGGCGCAGATTGTGAAAGATGAGGACCAGGCAGGGGGCAAGAAATTGCTGCTCCGTGACCTGTATTATGAATTCGCTGAGGACGACGCTGTGTTTTTGACGCGCGAGGAGGCCGAGCGTGTCTACCGGCAGATTTACGACGAAGACTGAGCGGATTCACATAAAAATACCGGAAAAGGAGACGCTGCCTGATGGTCAAACCTTTCATGCCGCAGCTTGTCTATATTGAACCGCGTGCGCTTGACTATCCGCTCGGGCGGACGTTGCAGGAGCGGTTTGAACGCCTCGGTGTGGAAATTCGCGAGACGACATCACACAATCAAGTGCGCAATCTTCCCGGCGACAATGATTTTCAGAAATATCGGAATGCCAAGTCAACGCTGGTCATTGGTGTTCGGCGAACACTGAAGTTTTCAGACTCCAAACCGTCCGCCGAGTACGCATTGCCGCTGGCTACCGGTTGTATGGGGCACTGCCATTACTGCTATTTGCAGACGACGATGGGATCCAAGCCGTACATCCGCACCTATGTGAACGTCGAAGACATTCTCGCGCAGGCGTCAGCTTACATGGAGGAACGGGCCCCAGCATTGACACGATTTGAGGCGGCCTGTACGTCGGATGTCGTCGGTTTGGATCACCTCACCCATGCGTTGAAACGTACAATTGAATTTTTTGCGGAGCAGCCGCTTGGCGAGCTGCGTTTCGTCACCAAGTTTGCCCACGTCGATCATCTGCTGGATGCGAAGCATAACGGACGGACGCGCTTTCGCTTCAGCTTGAACGACGACTATGTTATTAAGTTCTTTGAGGCAGGGACTTCTTCGCTTGAGGAACGGCTTGCCGCTGCGGTAAAAGTGGCGGCGGCCGGTTATCCGCTTGGTTTCATCATCGCTCCGATTTACATGCATGAAGGGTGGGAGTCCGGATACCGTCATTTGTTTGAACGCATGCATGATCGATTGGCCGGTGTGCGCTTAAGTGTTCCGATGACGTTCGAATTGATTCAGCACCGCTTTACCAAACCGGCAAAACGCGTGATTGAAAAGAACTATCCAAACTCGAAGCTAGTGATGAATGAGACGGAGCGCCGCTACAAATGGGGACGTTACGGGATTGGCAAATATATTTACAAACTGGAGGAACAGCAGCAGCTGGAGTCAGCCATGCGCCGACACATCGCCGACCTTTTTCCGGATGCCGAGGTCGTCTATTTTACGTGAACAGCGCACAGAGGTTTGCGCTTTTGCCTGCTTGCGGCGGGGGCATATAGGGAAAAGAAGCAGCGCTTAATGGATAAATAAGCACTGCTTTTATCTGTGCCGACGCGCGCTTGCTAAATGAAATTTTAACAAAAAACAGCAGATAAGCGGTAACAGAGTTCTGTATAATAGGGAGCGGGATTGTTTTTCGAATGAACTAACAAATTGACCGATTTTTGTAGAAAGTGATGAATGCACCTTATGCCTCATGCAAGGTGACGGCGTAACCACCGCTTATGGAACGTCGCTTTTTGGCATGGCGCAAGCACCGGTTTGTTCATGTGTTCATGCGGAGGTGATCGCCCGTCCGACATGCCGGCGGTCAATGAAAAAATAAGCCGACATTTTGTTTCCAATTTGTAACCGGGACCCGTGTTAAGATAGAAGATAACTGAGAAAGTTGCGGGGGATAGAGAGATCATGCCAACACGTTTTGAACAGAGGCGAGAAAAAAATTTTCGCAGGAGGAAACATGTCGTGGCATCGGCGGCGTTGTTAGCCGGCCTTTTTGTTGTGCTGTTAGTGCTCGGCTTCATGTTTTTTCACGGATATTCGGACAGACAGGCAGATGGACATATGCATGCCAGTAGCCATGCGAAGCAGGCTCAGACATCAAAGTCTTCCGAAGGCAAAACAGCTGCGAAACGGGCGGATGCGACTGTTGTGGCGGATCCGGCGATTGATCGCTATTTAAGCAGTCTCCATTTTAATGGTACAGTCATGATTGTCCGGAATGACAAAGTAATCGTGAGCAAAGGTTACGGCTATGCGAATATTGAGCAGAAGCGGCCGAATGATCCGGACTCGACTTTTTACATTGCCTCGATTCAAAAAGCGCTCGTTGCTACGGCTGTTATGCAGCTGCAGGAAGCAGGCAAGCTGAACGTCCATGATCCGGTGGCTCGCTATCTTCCGAAATTTCCCGGTGGGCAGACCATTCAACTATTTAATTTGCTGACGCATACGTCCGGTATCAAAGGGCACAAGGAAGGGATCGGACCGATTACACCGGATGAACTGATTGCCGATATTGAGCAGCGCGGATTACGCGGGACGCCCGGCATATGGCAATATAATGATTCCAATTATTCGGTGCTTTCCTACATCATCGAGAAGCTGACACACGAGCCGCTTGAACGTTATATGGCATCGCACATTTTTCAAAAGGCAGGGCTGACACATACCGGTTTTTATGAGACCTACAATCAAGAACCCAATGCGACAACCGGGTACAAATATGTGAACGGGCGTCTCGTCAATCCGCCGCTCTTGCACATGTCGCAGCTATACGGTTGCGGCAACATTTACATGAGCCCGGCCGATCTGTTCCGCTTTGACCATGCGCTCGCGAGCGGTCAACTGATTGACGCCGGCAGTCTGAAGCAGATGTTGACGCCTTATAAAGCAACATACGGTTTTGGTTTTTATGCTGATCCGGGCAGCTACTCCGATCACGGCGTGCTGCCGGGTTGGAATCTACTTAACAGTTTCAGCCGTAGCTTTAAGACGTATGTTGTGTTGATGAGTAACATTCAGAATAACATTCCGTCCTTTGGTTTGGTCAATGAGAAGATCTACGAATTGCTGAACCATGACAATGATTAATTCCGTTCAGGCATTGCCCTCTTCGGCAGTGAATAGGCTATAATGGGGAGATACAGTGGAGAGAGGGGAAATTAAACAGTGACACAGGAAGTTACAAGAGCGATGGTTAAAAAATATGCGGCTGAGCTGCATGAGCACGCTGAGATCAAGGTGATTCAAGATGCGATGATACAGAGCGGCATTCGTCCGGCAACGCTTAACAGCGCGTCGCATGTCGCCATGAATCCGGTCTTTTCGGTTGAAGTGGATACGGGTAAGGTGGCCGATCAAAAGCAGAGCGGCCGCTGCTGGATGTTCGCGGCGCTGAATACATTTCGACATAAGCTCAATGCCGCATTCAACCTGAAGGACTTTGAACTGTCACAGAATTACACGCTGTTCTGGGATAAGTTTGAGAAAGCTAACTATTTTCTTGAAAGCATAATTCAGACGGCTGAGGAACCGCTTGAGGGCCGGCTGGTCAGCTGGCTGCTTGATACGCCGCAGCAAGATGGCGGCCAGTGGGATATGCTCGTTGCGATTGTGCAGAAGTATGGCGTCGTGCCAAAGCAGGTCATGCCTGAGACGTACCAGAGCAGCCATACGATGGAACTCAATGCCCTGTTGAATGAAAAATTGCGCGAAGATGCAGCCGCATTGCGGGCTGCGGTGCATGCCGGTGCGGACGTGCAGGCAGAGAAAGAGAACATGCTGGCGGCCGTCTACCGCGTGCTCGCGCTGTCACTCGGTGAACCGCCGATGGCGTTCGACTTTGAATACCGGGAAGAAGACAAGAAGACGTTTCACCGCGAATTGGCGATTACGCCGCAACAATTTTACAAAAAATATGTCAGCATTGATTTGGACGATTACGTGAGCATTATTAACGCACCCACGGCAGATAAACCGTTCAATCACACGTACACCGTCCAGTATCTTGGCACGGTTGTCGGCGGACGGCCGATCAAGTATCTGAATGTGGACGTGGAGACGCTGAAAGCACTGGCCATCCGCCAGTTGCAGGATAACGAAACGTGCTGGTTCGGCTGTGATGTCGGTAAGTATTCGGACAGCAAACTCGGCATTATGGACACGGCTCTGTATGACTATGAAACGGCTTTTGCCACACCATTTGCGCTCACGAAAGCACAGTCACTTGACTATAAGAACAGCTGTCTCACCCATGCCATGGTACTGACAGGTGTGAATCTTGTCGACGGCAGGCCAAACCGCTGGAAGGTGGAGAACAGCTGGGGCGAGAAAGTCGGTACAAAAGGCTATTTCGTGATGAGTGACGCATGGATGGATCGCTTTACTTACCAGGTTGTTATCAATAAAAAATATTTGCCTGATGAATTGAAAGCCGCATACGCTCAGAAACCGGTCGTACTGCAACCTTGGGACCCGATGGGAGCCCTGGCAGTGCTTTGCTGATCAGCTGTACAAGGGAGGACGCCTGCTTTTTGCGGGTGTCCTTTTTTTGATACGTTAAGACAGTCTATCAATTTCAGCGGAACCAAGTCTAAGAAAAGCTAAGGCGCTGCCTTCGTCCAAAGGACTTGGCAGAGCCAAGTTTTTCTAAAGAAAAAATTTGGTCAGTGCAAACGATTTACAGGTGATAACCACAAAATCAGTCGGCCGACAAAAATGAGCGGCGTCTGCGACTAGCGAAACCGGAGCACTATGCATTAAAGGACTTGGTGCGGCTAAGTCTTCCATACAAAGAATAAGCGGTGGACGCCTAGGCCCGGCGAACAAACGTAAGCCGCGAATCAGGCAAACCGGTACTCGGATGTGCTCAATGACGCTACAACTCGTTTTGCACAAATCCATGAAAACCTCTAAAATGATAGATAAATGTTTATAAGGGCTTGTGCCAGTGCGCGAGATCCGGGCAGTGAGGAGAAAAATTGATGAACGTATTGCTGAATTACTTAAAACGCCAATCCGTCAAGCGCGTGCTGATTTTTGCATTATTGATCGGCATCATTTATGTCTTGCGCAGCATGATTGATTTGTTGCTGCTGACCTTTATTTTTTCTTTTTTGATTGATCGGCTGGAGGCTTTTTTCCATCGCAAAGTCCGTGTGCCGCGCCGCTTCGTCGTTATTGTGCTGTACGCTCTCATGTCTGTCGGACTTTATGCGATGGCAACGGTATATTTGCCGATCATCGCCGATCAGACGGTGCAGCTCTTTAATCAAGTCATGCATTCCATGAATGAATTTCGTGGTTCGGTTATCGTGAGCGCAATTACTGAGCAGATCAAGCAGAGCAACGTTGATAGCTATCTGAAGTCGGGGTTTAAATTTGTGATTGATTCTTTTTCGTCGTTCGGCTCTTTTACACTTGACCTTTTTCTCGCGCTGCTACTCAGCCTTGTCTTCTCATTGGAAAAAGCACGAATTATCACTTTTGCAAAGGCGTTTCATTCCAGTCAGATTGGTTTTCTCTACGATGAAATTGCCTTTTTTGGCTCGCGCTTCGTCCAGACGTTCGGTAAAGTATTAGAGGCGCAGTTTGTGATTGCAATTGTCAATACGCTGCTGACTGGCATCTCGTTATGGGTATTCGGTTTTCCACAGCTCTTCAGTCTGATTATGATGGTCTTCGTACTCAGTCTGATTCCGGTTGCCGGTGTCGTGATTTCACTTATTCCGCTCAGCGTCATCGGCTATACGATCGGTGGTGTTCAGGACGTCATCTACATGGTGCTGACCATTCTTGCTGTTCATGCGATTGAGGCCTATTTGTTAAATCCTAAGCTCATGTCGGCAAAGACGCAGTTGCCAGTTTTCTTTACTTTCGTTATCCTCGTTTTTTCTGAACATTTCTTCGGCATTTGGGGGCTGATTGTCGGGCTGCCAATTTTCGTCTTTTTGATTGACGTGATTGGCGTAAATTATAAAGAAACGGCTAATAGCGCAGTGACGGAAGAAAAAGGGGGAGCAAAGTGATGGATGATCAACTGTCTGCCCGTCTGTCCATCTATGAACTGACGAGGCAGCAACTCGCCGATTGGTTGGAACAATGCGGGGAAAAAACGTTTCGTACTGAACAGATTTGGGACTGGCTGTACGGCAAACGTGTGACGGCGTTTCAGCAGATGACGAATTTGTCCCAGGCACTGACTGCCAAGCTCGCGGCTGCTTTTACGATTCAAACGATTGATGAGGCGATGAGTCAGCAGGCCGCTGACGGCACTGTTAAATATTTGTTCCGTCTGGCGGACGGACAATTGATCGAGACTGTGCTTATGAGGCACGATTATGGGCTGTCGGTTTGCGTAACCTCACAAGTGGGCTGTAATATTGGCTGCAGCTTTTGTGCCAGCGGTCTGCTGAGGAAGACGCGCGATTTGACGAGCGGCGAGATGGTGGAACAGCTGCTCAGCATTCAGCGCCGGCTTGATGAATCAGCGGGCAAAGAACGCATCAGTCACGTTGTGGTCATGGGCATCGGCGAGCCGTTTGATAACTTTGAGGCGGTCGTGCGTTTCTTGCACATTATTAATGACGGCACAGGTTTGGCGATCGGTGCGCGGCACATCACGGTATCAACGAGTGGCATTGTGCCAAAAATTTGCGCGTTTGCCGATATTGACTGGCAAGTCAATCTGGCGATCTCGTTACATGCGGCAACCGATACGCTGCGCAGTCAGATCATGAAGATCAACCGCGTTTATCCGATTGATAAGCTGATGGCGGCAGTCGACTATTATGTGCAACGAACCAACCGCCGTGTGACTTTTGAGTACATTATGTTGAGCGGTGTCAATGATCGCCAGGAAGACGCGCTCAAGCTTGCCGAGTTGCTGAGAGCGAGGCGACGGCTCGTATACGTCAACCTTATTCCGTACAATCCGGTGGAGGAACATGATTTGTATCACCGCAGTAGCAACGCCGCCGTATCTGCTTTTCAGGCTGTGCTGACAAAGCATGGTATTGGAGCCGCCGTGCGCCGCGAATTTGGCACGGACATCGATGCGGCATGCGGTCAGCTGCGCAGCAAGCAGATGCAGAAGGAAAGACGTCATGCGGCGCCGATTGCAGCGAGGCGCCGTCCGTCGCTCAAGCGAGGCTCTGTCCATTAAGCTTCGCACGCCGATTGAGCGGGAGGCGTATGTATTTAAAGCGCATGAAAGCCGGAAAATGTAGACCCGGTACCCTTTTATACATGATGGAAGTATATGAATTTTAGTGGGACTGGGTACAAGAAAAAGCTGGGGCTCTGCCGTCGTCCAAAGGACTTGGCGGAGCCAATTTTTTCTTAATGACAAGAGGAAGGTGAGAAGATTTCAACGACGGTTTTTGCTGAGATAGGCCTGCGTGCACATGAGCACAAAAATGCAGATAAACGTCACCGCGTAAAGGGTGAACATCGCCGGCTGACTCGTATCTGTACCGCCAAACATACCGTGTGCAAGTGCGGTGAGATAAAACAGATAGCTAAGCAAATGAAATCGGTGCCATGCTGTTGTCGAGAAATGTCTGCGAAGGTCTGTTGTTATTAAAATGAACAGAAAGCCATAGAGTGATAGAGTGCCCAGGCCATAGAAAAAAGACTGACCGGGTGCAGTAAAGGGAATAAAGATTTGTTGCCAAGTGAACGCATTGACAGGATCGCCCAGCGAAAGCAGCGGATGGATGCAGGCGATAACGACACCTGACGTATTCGCGTAGATGTGGAGGCAACCGAACAATCGGCGCATTTGGCTGTGGTGGCGCCAGACCGGCATGGCCAAAATGATGCCGAGGCAAAGCCCGAAAAACAGCAATAAATAAGCCAGTATACCAAGCACGCGGACTATGAGCCAGATCGGAACGGTTTTCGGCAGTCCGCCGGTTAAGTGGGCATATTCGAGCACGCTCATCAAAAGAATGAAACCCGCCAGCAGGACAAGCCATTTTGTGCGTTTAAAATTCATCGATAAACCGCCTTTCAGATGGTGTGAAAATGAGCGGGTCTGCGACCATTGATACGTCGTGTTCATGCCAGTCGCCCAGCAGTTGTACGCTGCCATCTTTGCCGATGATCAGTGCGGCAAGCTGTGGCCGGCACTGAGCCAGCAGGTCCGCTCCCTCTTTTGAGCCGAGCACGATGAGACATTTTGCATACACTTCACACGGAAGCAGCGCCGGGCCGATAACGGTTGCCTGAATGAGGTCACTGCTCGCCGGTCGGCCCGAACGCGGATCAAGAATATGATGAACGCGGCGCGAATTACAGCGCCAGCTGCGCCTGATGATGCTGCTTGTTGCCATGCCGGCGGTGCCGCGAACGTTCAGCAGGGCGACGGTGCGGTCGGTTGCAAAAGGATGCGAGACGGTGACCGCCTCGCATCTTTTGCCCGGCTGCCAGAGAGCCAGATCACCGCCGGCACTGATGAGTCCGCACGTGCATCCTCTGTTTTTCAACACTTGAGTACATTGCTGCACCGTCCATCCCTTGGCAATACCGCCAAAATCAAGCTGCAACGCTCCACCGACCTGTAGTTTCCGGGCTGACATATCGAAGGTGAAGTTTCCGGCTGTGTGAGTCGGCGGACGCCCGGGTTGCACGCAGCCCTTGCCGATAAGAGAGAACGTGCGACTGTATCCGGCTTCCTCTAACAGGCGACCGAGAAATGGTGAAAATAGACCGTTTGTTTCTGACGCGAAGCGCATGGATTCATAAAGTAGTTCACAGAAAGCTGCTGAGGCAGTAGACCATTGGCCGGATCGGTTGTTCAGCCGGCTGAGCTCACTCGTAGGCAGAAAGCGAGAGAAACGTCGCTCGGCAGCACAGAATGTCTGGAAAACCCACCCGGCCTCAGGAGCCGCCAACCCTTCGGTTACGATGTCTGCATCCATTGCCCTTTCTGTAAAACGCGGATTCATGAGCCGTGTGTGCTTGCGGGCTTTTCCTGTTGCACATCGGCGAGTTGCTCTTTAGGTAAAAATGTAGCCGTAACCGCTGTGAGCAGTTCACCGTTTTTAGCTGCATCACTGGGGAAAAACTGAGCGTTTGCAGCCGTCGAATTCCCCGTTGTTCCAAGATTAATGGTTCCCGAGAATACCACGCGGTTTTGCCAGTAAATGTTACCCTCAATTTTGTATACGTAAGTACCGGGCGCAACCGCCTTGCTGTTGCTGTCTGTGCAATCCCAATAAGCCGTGTGCATGCCGGCAGACTGTTCCGGCCAGCTGACGCGGCGAATATCCTGCGCACTCGCGTGGGACCAGGCAGATACCCGGCGCCACTCCGGCAGCGCCTGAGGACGCATTTTATAGCCGCCTTCAGCAGTAAAGCTTGAAGCACGGAGCGTGGTTACGTACCGGCCTTGCTCATTTTCAATCCATATGGCAATTTGATTGCTGGCCAGCTGATCCAAATGGAACAACTGATAGTGGATGGCAACGAGTCCTAATGTCTGTTGTTGCTGCTTGGCTTGTGAAGTCGAGGTTGGCAGACGATTTGCCGGGCGGTGGGAAAACGGGTTTGACGTTTGTGGGAAGCTGTTCATCCCCGAAACAAGAATAACGCCAACTCCAACAGTGCCGACAAGTGGTATTAAAATTTTTTTCAATATGCCATCCCCATCGTGCATCTTCTTTCTTACAGTCTATCAAGTCAGTTAAGGGATGCCAAGTATTATGCTAATATTTTGGCAACAGAAGACGGTAAGATAACGAGTTTCATGTATCGTCGCCGGGTCCGACAGCCCAATCGCAAGTAAAGTTGTCTGGCGGGCGATTTCCAAGTATGGAGCAACGCAATCTGGGAAAGCCATTTGAATTTATAAGGCAACATGCATAACCGATACAGATATGCTGTGCTGGGCAGTAAATACATTATTTTGAAACGCACAAAAAAATTGCCTTGAAGTTGTTAGTCAGCTTCAAGGCAGTTAATTGAAAATATTTTCAATTATGAATAACAGACCAGCGCTAGTGCCAGTAAAGTTTCTTTCTTCACCGATGCGTTGCGGGAGATACTGACGCATTACGGTTAAGGAACGTGCCGAGCACTTCAAGGCACTAAATATGCACGCATACCTCTTCGGTTTAGCCGGCATCTTTTGCAGACCATTTCACAACACACCGTCTGCCGAAAATGCGGCTTCAATGCGCACAGGGCCGAGTTAATGCACTTTTTTTTCAGCGGTAGACGGATAGGAAGAAGCATCCGTTCCATCATCGTCCGGCAAGTTAAGAATGAAGTTGACAATGTTCTCCGGACTCTGCGGGTCGACATAAGCCTGTTGCGATCGTTTGATTTCTTTGAGCTTTGCGACATTGTTATCGAGTAATTCGTTAATGGTCGGCACGAGATCGTGCATTGTGTCACAAGTGATTGCCAGATGGTATTTTTCGGCAAAATGCGGATTGTCTGCTTCCTGACCGGGGAGCGCTCCGGTAATCACGATTGGTGTATTGCACGAGACAGCCTCCATCATGACGTTCGGACTGCTGCGAATGAAGGCGATGTCGGATGCGGCGATTAAGTCTTGAATATCCTTTGTAAAGCCGTAAATCTTTACTTTGTCACCGTATTTTTTGCCGACCGTTTTTTGCAGGTGGGCCTGCAGCTTTTCGTTGCGTCCGGCAACGATCGTGACGTTGAAACCAAATATGTTGATCAGCGTCTTGGCCATCTTACCCATGTTGCCGACGCCCTCGCCGCCGCTCATGATCAGGCAGTTGAGCGGTTCGTCAGGCGAGTAGACTTTCTCACTTTGGGGCGCGGTGTGATTGTAAAAGCGTGAACGCACCGGAAAACCAAACACTTTGATTTTTTCCTCCGGCACGCCGAACTCAATGCACTTCTGCTTGGCTTCCTCCGTCGGACTGATGACGTAATCAGCCCGCGCATCCGCCCAGAACGGGGTGATACTAACGAGGTCAGCAATCAGCGTCACAAATGGAATGTGAATGTTATTTTTCTCGAGAATGTTCAGCACGGATCCGTTAAAATTCGGGTGAACGGTTAAAATGAGATCAGGTTTAACTTTATCAAGCAGCGCAAGCAGTCTTGTACGGATTTTCAACTCAATGAGGTGATTGACAAATGATGCCTTGACGGATGTGTAGTCCCAAATAATTTTCCACAAGTTCTCGGAGCTTCTTGTAATGGGTCCATACATTTTTCCGACCTTCAACAAGGCGCTGCCGCCGAGTGAAAAACCGTCAACGACGTGAATGTTTACATCGGGAACAATATCAAATTTTTCGCTGAGCGCTTCGGTGATGCTCTTGTGCCCATGTCCCGTGTAATTTGAAGAAATAATCAGGATGTTTTTGATCATCGAAGATATCCTTTCTTTGGCGACAAAAAACATTTGCCGGATGAGCAGTCTCTTCTATCTCAGATACATTGTATGATAAACTGAGACAAGAAACAATTTTTTTTGAAAAGTTATTGCTTTTAAAGTGGAGGAAAGCGGTTAATTAAGCGCTGTTTTCCAAAGGGAGCCCGTTCTGCACATGTTTCATGGACATTTTAAAACGGTTTATGCCATCACGGTTTATGTTAGTCTGGCTGCGTTTGACAACATTGTTGTCGGCTTGTTTCCGCCGCTGTTTCAAAGTATTGCTCATGCCATGGCTGTCAAAGTATCGGCGATGGGCGTCATCTCGGCGGTTAATATTCTGGCTACCGCGTTCGCCTCGCTGTTCTGGGGCTACCTTGCCGGCAAGTACAACCGAAAAAAATTGATTATCGGCGGCACGCTCATCTGGGTCGTCGGTGTTTTTCTGACGGCAATGAGCCATTCATTTATCGAACTCATCGTATACCAGATTATTACCGGCATTGGACTGGGTTGCATTGCTTCGATTGGTTTCAGCGCGCTGACTGACTATGTGCCCTATCGCTCGCGAGGAGCCATTCTCAGTCTCTGGGGCATGTCGCAGGGACTTGGCGGCATTTTCGGAGCCTTGATTGCCTCGTTAATTTCCACGTTGTCTAACTGGCGCCTGCCCTTTGAAATACTCAGCGGCATTGGCCTGTTGCTGATCTTTTTTTACTTTTTTGTTGAAGAACCGAAGTTCGGCAACGCCGAACCGGAACTTCAGGCTCTGATGCGCAACGGGCGCGCGTACAGGTATCGCATCACGATGCAGCAAGTGCGCGCGATGCTCGGCAAGCGCAGTAATCTGCTGCTTTCTCTGCAGGGTTTTTTCATGAACGTGGCGACGGGCAGTCTGATTTGGCTGCCGACGCTCTACATCTCAAAGCTGGAGCACACCGGCTTCAGTTCCAGTAAAGCCATCATTGTCGCCGCCTTTTTATACGGCATTTTTCAGATCGGCGGTATGCTTTCTTCGCTGTTCGGTTATGTCGGCGACGTGCTGCAGCGCAGGAGTTATAAGGCGCGTGCTTTGCTCACAGCTGCTTTTATTGGCTTGACCTTACCTTTGTACATTCTATTGTATGTTTTCCCCATTCATCACCTACGCTTACCGGCAACGGACAATTTTCTTTTTCTTCTGCTGGGTGTGATTAACCAGATTTTTACTAATCCATGGATGTTCGGCTTGTTTCTCATAGGGTTACTCGCCTCGGCTGCTCAGTCGGCGAATACGCCGAACTGGTTAGCTCTGATTACCGATGTGAATTTGCCGGAGCATCGGGGAGCCGTGTTTAGCATTGCCAATATGGCAAATAGCTTTGGACGGACGGTCGGTAACTTGGGCATGAGCGCTGTGCTGGCGGTCGTGTCTTTATATCTTCCCGATCCGGCCGATTACGTTCTGACAATGGCATTTTTGCAGCTTCCGCTCATTCCGTCGGCACTCTGCTATGTGCTGATGGCGAAGTATAACGTTCGCGATACCCTCTTCGTGAAGCGCATGCTTGCCCGCCGCGGACGCAATGCACTGCGCCGCCAAGGCCCTGCCAATAAGTAGGCAGCTGCGCGCGGCGGGAGAATGAAGAGAATGCAAAAGCGTCCGGCTGATCAAGAGTCGGACGCTTTTGCTGCAACGGGTAAAAAGCGTATTGCTTTCGCCTGATTTGGCGTCTGCAGACGTGCGCGGTGGTATCAAGAGGGGACTTTGCTGATGTTGTGACCTCGGGCAGCAGGGGTCAGACGCGCTCAGTGCTGCTCGGCAAACAGTTTGCTGATCTCGATAATCGTTTGCGCAGCTTTCACCATATTGTCCACAGAGATGTATTCATATTTGCCATGAAAATTTTCCCCGCCGGTGAACAAGTTTGGCGTCGGCAGTCCCATGTAGGAGATTTGCGCGCCGTCGGTTCCGCCGCGGATCGGCAGCACTTGCGGCGCGATCCCAAGATTCTCCATCGCCTTGTAAGCAAGGTCGACGACTTCTTTGTGCTGCTCCACCTTTTCTTTCATGTTGTAATACTGATCATGCATATCGAGCACGACACTGCGCTCGCCAAATGTTGCCTGAATCTGATCGACAAGCGCCTTGACACGCTGTTTTTTTGCGGCGAACTGCTGCTTATCGAAGTCGCGAATGATGTAGACGAGCTTGACTTCCTCAACGTTGCCGTTAAAAGAAAGTAAGTGGTAGAATCCCTCATAGCCGTCTGTCAGTTCCGGCGCCTCTTCGGCCGGTAGCTGATTTTGGAAAGTAATGGCGAGCTTAATGGCGTTGACCATTTTATTCTTGGCTGATCCAGGATGAACGCTGCTGCCAAAAAAGGTCAGCTTGGCCTCGGCGGCGTTGAAGTTTTCGTATTCTAACCCGCCGAGGGCGCCGCCGTCGACGGTATAAGCCAAGTCGGCTCCGAACATTTGAACGTCGAACTTGTGCGGACCGCGGCCGATTTCTTCATCTGGTGTGAAAGCGACACGCACCTTGCCATGCTCAATCTCCGGGTGGTTCAGCAAATACTCGACAGCCGTCATGATCTCCGCAACGCCGGATTTGTCATCAGCGCCAAGCAAAGTTGTCCCGTCCGTTGTGATCAGTGTATGGCCGATATATTGCTTCAGCTCAGGAAATACGTCCGGGCTGAGCACAACATGTCTGTCTTTGCTCAGAACGATGTTGCCACCGTCGTAACGGTTGATCAGCTGTGGATGAACATCTTCTCCGCTCATTTCAGAGGCTGTATCGACGTGAGCCATGAAGCCGATGACCGGCACTTTTTTTTCAGTGTTGGCGGGCAACGTAGCCATCACATAACCGTTCTCATCGATGGAGACCTCCGACATGCCGATCTCAGTCAGCTCCTCAGCGAGCTGGCGCAGCAGTACGAGTTGTCCCGGTGTGGACGGGCAGGACAGGTTGTCGTCATTTGATTGTGTATTGACCTTGACGTATGAGGTAAAGCGTTTAATGATTGTTTCTTTCATCGATGGACCTCCTTGTCACTTTCGCTTATATCTTACCACGTATCATTGCAAAATAAAGCGGCGGGCGGCTTGAGGGCACTGACTGAGCATGCGGGGTGACTGCTTTGCCGTGCAACTGGCAAGATGCGGTCGATAAAGGCAAGTATACAGGTTTTATTATATATCTATTGACGATATATCGTTTTATGATATAATTAATACCAAGATATTTGGAGAACCACAGACAGGTGCCATTCTCCGGCATGAAGTCGTTCACTTGAAGAAGGTATTGATCCAATACAATAAACGGATAGGATGAGAACTGTATCATTCTGATGAGCATGTCAATCTCTTTTTGAATGAGCCGGAAGTTGTTTCAAACAGCGTTTTGAGGATTGATGAGGAGGATTCACTTATGCTTACTGTTAACGGGCTCGTAAAGACATTCGGAAGTATGACAGCTGTCAAAGACGTATCGTTCGTGGTCGAACCGGGTACGATTCTTGGACTCATCGGTCAGAATGGTGCGGGCAAGACAACGACCTTTCGCATGATTCTGCAATTTTTATGGCCTGAGGCGGGTACGGTACGCTGGCAGGAGCGGGCGCTGACACGCGGAGATTATGACATGCTTGGCTATTTGCCGGAGGAACGCGGATTGAATCAGAAAATGACTGTCGAGGAACAAATTCTTTTCTTTGCCGAATTACGAGGCAAAAAAAGGAGTGAAATTCGTCCGCAGATTGATGGTTGGATGGAAAAATTCGACGTCAAGGGCAGAAAAAAGGATAAAATTAAAAACTTGTCGAAAGGCAATCAGCAGAAAGTTCAGCTCATCGCGACGCTCATCCATCATCCGAAACTCATCATTCTTGACGAGCCGTTCAGCGGACTTGATCCGGTCAATGCCGGATTGTTGAAAGACGGCATTTTGCAGATGAAACAAGAGGGGGCCTGCATCATCTTTTCCAGCCACAACATGGAGAATGTCGAGCAGATCAGCGACCGCCTTGTCATGTTGAGAAGCGGGCAAACGGTGTTGAGCGGGACGGTGTCCGAGGTACGTGAATCATTCGGCCGCACCCGGCTATACTTGGAGTCTCCTCTGCCTGCCGAGCAGCTGGAAAAGATGCCGGGCGTGAGTCGGGTTGAACGTGCCGGAAGGGGGCTGGAAGTCACGCTCAGCGATCCGGATGCGGGACGCTTCATTTTCAGGCAGGCGACAGCTGCCGGCTACATTCCGGCATTCAACCAGCAGCCCCCGACACTGGAAGATATTTTTAAACTGAAAGCAGGTGCCTCTCATGGCTAAATTTTGGATTGTGTTCAAGCAGGTATACAAAAAAAATCTGATGAGCGGCACTTTTCTTGTCATGATGCTTACACCTGTGCTTATGCTCGCCTTTGTGTTTATCATCGGCTACTTTGTGGGGGCCCAGCACCAAACCCCGACAATTGCCATCGTCGGCGCCGATCCGCAGCGAGCGGTGCTTCTTTCTGCTAAGACTAAAGATTACGGCGTGAAGGCATCGATTGCGACAGTGAGGTCGGCCCGTCAAGCACTCGCCGCTTCAAAAATTGACGGGTACTTGCAGTTGGAGGGTAGGGGGACACATGTCAGTGCAGTGTATACCGATCGCGATAATGGCAACGATCTGGATGTGGACAATCTGCAAAAGGAACTCGGCAGAATACAAATAGGATTGAGCGCTGCCCGGCTGCATCTTTCTGATGCGGATTTGCAAACGCTGCTCAGCGGCGTACAAGTCAGCAAAAAGACAGTGGCGGTTGAAAATGGCAAACTCATTAACAAATCGAATGCGCAAAAAGCTATAAATAGTGTGATTGCTTTGGTCATCACCTTGATAATGTATATATTCATCGTGAATTACTCAAGTATGATTGCCCAAGAAATTGCTTCAGAGAAGGGCACACGAATCATGGAAATTGTGTTGTCGAGCGTCAGCGCAACGACCCATTTTTTCGGCAAACTCATCGGTTCACTGGCGCTTGTTATCACACAGGCCGCAGTTTATGCGGTGTCTGTTCTTGTTGCTTGGCAATTTGTGAAGGCATGGCCGCAAGTGAGGGCGTTCACGACGCACATTCATCTGGATATTCTTTGGTCGCCGGTTATTTTGTATACACTGATCTATTTCGTTATCGGCATCTTGCTGTTTACGGCACTCTCTGCCATGCTCGGTTCACTCGTGTCCAGTGTCGAACAAGTCGCTCAGGCCATTTCGCCGCTCATTGTGCTGGGCCTTGCCGCCTATCTGGGTGGTTTTTATGCGATGAATGCGGGCAGTACCTTAGTCGTTAAGATCGCTTCTTACGTGCCGTTCTTCTCTGAAATCATCATGCCGGTTCGCTATGCTGTCGGACGAGCAACCGACTCGGAAGCTTGGGCAAGCCTTGGCCTCTCCGCCATTGCTGTCGTGTTCGTCACATGGCTCGCTCTTGCTTTCTATCGCAGGAATGTGCTTGTATACTCAAATGCCGGCATGTGGGAATCACTGCGCCGTTCGACATCATCGCTGATGAAACGGCGGGTTTGAAACAATGGTTCATTCAGAAGAGTGTGCCGCTAAAAAAGCATGACAAGTGGGGTTGTTTTAAAGTGTAAGCGTTCGGCGGGACTAATACGTGATGTTATACAATTTAAAGCTGACGGGAGTAGATGCCTGCCAGTTTTTTTGTACGTTTTGTACGTTAAAAAGGGATAGAGATTTCAGCGGAACGTATAAGAAGAGCTAACGCTCGGCTGTCATCCAAGGACTTGGCCTTGCCAAGCTTTTTTAACCTAATTACAGTTAAGCGCAACCCCCAGCTGCTCTGCGCATCTTCACCCAGTGTCGCTCGCGCGGTTTCAAAGCGATGAGCAAGCGGGGCTAAGCGAAAAAGTGGGTAAGCTCAGCTTAAGGCTGAGCCCTCGCTGCACGCATCTTTATGAAGTGTCGCTGATTGGCAATAGAATATGTCAGATTTTCTGACGCGAAAACCGGTGACGGTAGCAAGACACTTGCCTATTGCATATACCATAAGTAAACCGTGCGAAAGGAGGGACAGCGGTGTGGGCAGGCTTGAGGTTGCGGGTTGCGGGAAAGTTTTTCAAAAGGAAGGCGCGTCGTTCTGTGCGCTGGAGCCGGTCACGTTTCACGTTGACGACGGTCGGTTTGTCAGCATTATCGGCCCAAGCGGCTGCGGAAAATCCACACTCTTTAACATGATTGCCGGCCTGCTTCAGCCGACTTCAGGAGACATCTTGCTTGACGGACATTCCATCGTCGGTCGCACCGGGCGTGTCGGATATATGCTGCAAAAAGATCTCTTACTGCCGTGGCGAACCATTGTCGACAATGTCATTCTGCCGCTTGAAATCCGTGGACTGTCCAAAAAAGAAGCACACGAAAAGGCCATGCCATTGCTGCGCAGTCACGGACTCGGTGGTTTTGAGAGTGCGCATCCGGCCGCACTCTCAGGGGGCATGCGTCAGCGCGCGGCCCTTATTCGAACATTGCTTGATGATAAGGCAGTTATGCTTTTTGATGAGCCGTTCGGCGCCCTCGACGCGCAGACGCGGTTGCATATGCAAAACCATTTACTGAGCATTTGGCAAGCCTCCGGCAAGACGGTATTGTTTGTGACGCATGACATCGATGAAGCCATCTATCTTTCGGACGAAATTGTTGTGTTTTCAGCCCATCCCGGCCGCATGAAGACGAGTATTCCTGTGGAGTTGCCGCGGCCGCGCGGCGGGCAAACGTTTCTGGATGAACGGTTTGCGCAGCTGAAGAAACGCTTGATGTGCCTGCTTGATGAAATGAGCATCGAGGAGGCGGCCGAAACATGACGGATGAAGAAAAGCAGCGGTATCGCCGGTTGCGATGGTTCGCTTGGCTGGGACAGATTGCAGTTGCTGTTTGTTTGATTGCCGGTTGGGAGATTTTCTCGCGAATAGGCTGGCTCGACAGCTATTTTTGGAGCCGGCCGAGCACGATTGTGCAGACCGGCTGGCAGGCGGCGCTTCATGGCACGCTGCTCAGTGATCTTGCTTATACGTCGGGTGCGACGTTGCTCGGTTTTATATCCGGCACGCTGGTCGGCTCGCTGCTCGGCCTGTCATTCTGGTGGTCACCGCTTTACACACGTATCGCCGAACCGTATCTGATTGCTTTTAACGCGATTCCAAAGCTTGCACTGGCGCCCATTCTCGTCATCATGTTCGGCATTGGTTTTTCTTCAAAAGCGGTGCTCGCATTTCTTATGACAGTTATCGTGGCAGCGATTGCCGCTGGCAGCGGCGTCCGCAATGTCGATACCGATCTTGAGCAAATGGTTGTGGCGCTCGGCGGCAAGCGCCGCCACGTCTTTTTGAAAGTCGTCGTTCCCTCAACTGTGCCGTGGGTTGTGAGTACACTTAAAGTCAATATTTCTCTGGCGCTTGCCGGCACCATAGTCGGTGAATTTATCAGTTCGCGCCAAGGCATTGGACGAATGATTCTGTATGCCGGACAGGTGCTTGACATCGATCTTGTCTGGGTCGGTGTGGTCGTGCTCTCTCTGCTGGCTGTTGCCATGTATCTCGGAACGGTGTGGCTCGAGAAGCTGCTGATGCGGGGACGGTCCCCGAAACAACAGTAGGCATTGTGATGAAAATGATACCTTGCATGGACGGCCAAACATCAGGTGGCGATGAATCATCACGGCACTTGTCCAAAGCTCGTTCAGCAAAGTCAATAAAGGTGAAGGTGACTGATCATGAAAAAAGCAAAAGCGTTGATTGCCGTACTTGTTGCTGCGGCTCTGACTCTGTCCGGCTGCGGCGGAGCGCATACGACGGAGAAGAAGGCTCTTAAAAAAATAGTCATTGCCGAACCGGTACACATGATTGCTTACCTGCCGCTTTATGCGGCAATTGATAAAGGGTATTTCAAGCAAGAAGGGTTGGACGTGAGCACGATTACCGCAACCGGCGGGGCACATGTCACGGCTGTCGTCAGCGGTGACGCCTGGGGTGTCATCGGCGGACCGGATTCTGTTCAGATCGTTAACGCCGGAAAAAGTAAAGATCCGATTACATCAGTTGTCAATGTCGTCAACCGTGCCAATGTCTACTTAATGTCCAGCCAGCGTTACGACGGGCACAGCAAAACTGATCTGACTAAGTTCTTGAAGGGGAAAAACATTGCCGCGGGACGATATGGCGGCAGTCCCAACTTGTTGACACGCTATTTGCTGAAGCAGCTTGGTTTGACACCTGGCAAAGACGTGACACTTGATGAGCCTGCTGACGCGGCAGCTGTCGTTTCACTCGTTCAACAAGGCAAAGACCAGGTGGCAAACGGTGGTGAACCACAAATTAGCGACGGCATAAAGAAAGGTGTGTGGGGTGAGCCTTTCTACGGCTTCCCAAGCCTTGGCGACTATGCGTATTCGGTCGTCAGTGTGAAGGCTTCAACGATCAAAAACGATCCGCAGACGGTTCAGGAGTTTGTTCGCGCCATGATTAAAGGGTTAACTTTTGTCAATGAACACAGGAGCGCTTCGCTGAATGTACTGAAAAAAGAATTTCCGACGACACCGACGGCAAGCTTGAAAGCTGCCCTTGAACGGGCCTATAAAGATAAATTGTGGAGCAAGGACGGCTATATTTCTCGGGAGGCGGTGGCAAGGCCGCTTGATGTCGTCAAGCAGACCGGTATTTATACGAAGGGCTACTCCTACAAAAAACTCGTCGATATGCAATTTGTTGACCACGTTTTGAAGAGATAATGAGTCAGTCAATTTGAATGTGCACACGATTAACGAATCAGCAGCATCGTTTTGCGAGGGTCAAGTGCGTTCGGCTTGACCCTTTCACCGCGCTTTGAACAAAACATGAAAAGTTTGCCGACCATGATACATAGGTTTGATGATTCCGGCATTGCCGGCAGGCTAAGAGACGGGGCGGCGTCCGCGGCGAGTGAGCGGCCGGAGCATTTTTGTTCTAAAGAATTTAGACTCACTAAATTTTGCTCATTCGCATAAAAAAAGATTAGGTTGTATAATACAAGCTATTAACGAGGAGGATGGGAGGATGAAACACGCTGAGGAAGTGTTGGAACATATCGAATATGAAATCGTGAATTTAATGCGGCGGGCAGATTTTAAAAAGACAATGGACGGTAAAAGAACGAGCTTGCCCCGTTCTTGCTATTTAATTCTTTGCCGGCTGCTTGAGGGCGGGCCCAAAAGCATCTGCGACCTGGCCGCCGGTTTTGGCCTTGATATTTCGACGATGAGCCGCCAGGTGCAGGCACTGGAGCGGCGGCAACTTGTCTGTCGGGAAACGGGGAAGGCCAATGCACGCACTCGGCTTATCACGATGACTGCCGGAGGGCGGGAAGTGGTGTTGCGCTTGCGGCGGCAGCGTGCAGCGCTGTACGGTGAACTGCTGGATGATTGGAGCCGGGATGAACTGGAAAGCTTTGCCGCGCACTTAGCCGTACTGAATGAGCGGATAGCCCAAAGAAAACAGTTGAACACGATTCGGGAGGGGGACAAATAGAGCATGAAACAACCGCTGGAGTTAGACGTGAGGCAGACTGCACTTATTTTAATTGATTTGCAGCAGGGCATTGTTCGGGCACATCACGGTGATCGCGTAGTACGCCATGCTGCCCGTCTGGTCGATACGTTCCATCAGCGCGGGGGGCTTATCTTTTTTGTAACGGTCGATTTTACCGACGGACAGGAGATGCTGCGTGCCGTCAGTGATCGGCAGGCATTTGCGTTCAAAAAAGTGGAAGGATGCTCGCAGCTTAATCCGTCACTTGATGTACATCCGGGTGATCTGCACATACTCAAACGGCAGTGGAGTGCCTTTTATGGCACTGAACTCGATCTTCAACTGCGGCGCCGGCAGATGAAGACGCTTGTCATGGCCGGCATATCGACGAATCGGGGAGTGGAGAGCACGGCACGGGAAGCCTTCCAGCTTGGATATAATCAAATTCTCGTCGAAGACGCCATGTGCGCCGAGTCGGCAGAGGAACATGATGCGAGCGTGCGCTACATTTTCCCGTACCTTGGTCGTGTACGTTCAACCGATGAGGTGCTTGAAAGCCTATGATAACGGATCGTCTAAAAAAAAGTCACGCGATTTTTCTTACAGCGATCGCGTCCGGTACGATTCTCAATCCGCTGAACTCCTCGATGATTGCTTTGGCCCTTCTCAGCATTCGCGAACAATACGGACTCCGCTTTGCAACGGTCTCATGGCTTGTGTCCGGCTTTTATTTAATCAGTGCGATCGGGCAGCCTGCCGCCGGTAAAATGGGGGACATCATCGGACGCAAGAAACTGTTTCTCATCGGACTTGTCGTTGCCGGATTATCATCCCTTGCCGCTCCGTTTGCGCCGGCCTTTGCAATGCTGCTACTGATGCGGCTGCTGCAGGGGGCGGGCAGCAGTGCGGTCTATCCATCCGGCGTTGCGCTTGTAAACAGCCATGTGAGCAAAAAAAAGCAGGCGTCTTCGCTGGCTGCCTTGGCTGTCTGCGCGTCGGTTATGACTGCTTTTGGTCCGACCGTCGGCGGTTTTTTAATTGTTTTTGGCGGCTGGCAAAGTATTTTTTTCGTCAATTTACCCTTTATCTTAGTCAGTTTGGTGCTTGGTGCCCTCGTGTTTCCACCTGACCGACGCGGGCGTGTGCCGCTGAACTGGAAAGCCACGTGGCGGCGTCTCGATGTGCCCGGCATTTTATTTTTTTCTGTCTGTATTGTCTGCGCCCTTTGGTTTTTGCTCAATGCTGAAAATTATCGCGACTGGGCGGCGCTGGCTTTGTCAGTCATTGCGGCCGCGCTCTTTATTTGGCGTGAATGGAGAGTCCCCTCTCCGTTCATTGATGTGCCATTCATTGGTCGTCACCGATCGCTGGCACTCGTCTATCTGCTCTTTATTTTGCTCAATGTTACGAATTATTGTCTGTTTTATGGCATGCCGTCTTTTTTTGAAAGCGGGATGGGACTTGGCGTCCAAACAAGCGGAGCCATGATGCTGTTCATGTCGGTGGCCAGTGTGTTTGCCTCGCTCATCAGCGGGCGCTGGATTGACCGGAGCGGTATTGCATGGCCCATTCGGCTTGGTGCTCTGTCTCCGGTGCTGGCTGCGACTGTGATGATCTGCCTGAGGTCGCATCAATCGTTAATCGTAACCGGAGGGTTTCTCATTATGATGGGAGCAGGTTACGGTGCCGGCAACGTCGCCTTGCAGTCAGCCATGCTGCGGATGACGCCGGATCGTATGATTGGGACAGGGTCGGGTCTTTTTCAGACATGCCGCTATATTGGATCGATCAGTGCTTCGGCCATTCTTGGGTTTCTCTTCGGGAGCCGCGTGTCGACGGCCCACTTCACTGCCCTGCTTTGGGTTATGCTGAGCGTCAGCGGCATGGCATTACTGCTCAGCTTGCGTTTTGCAGCGGCTGAAACGCTTGGCACGCGCAGGAAACGTTAATTTCTGCGCCATTTCCAGTCGATTGGCGACGAAAATTGTAAGAAAATACAATTCGTTGTACGTTTTTTTAGAAGACGTAAAAGTAGTTACCTAAGGGTCACGAAGTGTGCAACTGTCTATGACCAGCGAGCGCTCGCCGCGCTGTATATTCGCCATCTGCAAGAGCGGGTTGACGCCAGAGGTGAAGTGGGTTGCTGAAGACATGTCTTCAAACCTCCGAAGCCGTCTGCTTGTTAGGCGGACTTTTGCGGCGTGTCCACGCATCACGAAGCTGCGCGCTTTCAGTTTGTCCTCATTAAGAACGAACGGACAATAAAGACAACCTGTATTAACGATTGTTACGTTTAACTGCACCACCGCGCTGGTGTGCGCGAGTTAAGACGGAAAGGGCTGAGCACTTTTGAGTATTCTGATCTTCAATGTCATGCCGGCGATTCTGGCAGCGCTGATTGCCTCCGCACAGCGCAGACATGCACTTATCTGGTTTATTGCCGGATTGCTATTCAGTTATCTTGCCGTTTTTGCTGTCTTAATTGCGGCGTATCTGCTGCCGGCAATGAGGGGGGGCGGTGCCCCTTTTGGCACAGGCGGACGGCGCAGAAAAACATCGCGCCAATGCCCGTATTGCGGGGAAGACGTCATCTTTGATGACAGTCCCGGCAACTGGCGGTGTCCAAACTGCGGGCAGACCTTTGTGTACAGTACGGATGGCCGTGTCTACAAGATGCGCAGCGAGCAGCTGCAACCGCAAATTGAATGGATTGTACGCATGTTTGCCAAACTGGCAAAAGCAGATGGGGCAGTCAGCGAGCAGGAGATTATCCGAGTCGATCAAATTATCCGCCAATCCTTTCGTCCGACTCGTGAGCAACTGCATCGCATTATGGATATTTTCAACGAGGCACGTTACTCGTCGGAGTCATTTGAAGACTTGGCTGAGAATCTCATGTTTTCAGTCGGTGCGCAGCGGGATAGTCTTGTCGATCTGTTGACGGCGCTGCTGGCCGTTGCTTATGCGGACGGTGCGCTGCGTACCGAGGAAGACGCAATGATTCGGCTCGCCGCTCGTATTTTTGGACTGGACCAGGTTTATGAACAGATCAAGCGGCGCTTCAACGGCGGAGCGGAGACCGATCAGCAGCCGGAGCAAACATTGGACGAGGCCTACCGCCTGCTCGGCTGCAAACCGGACGATTCCGTTGCTCTTGTTAAAAAACGTTATCGCCAGCAGATTAAGGACAATCATCCGGACCGCCTTGTCAGCAGCAATGCATCTGAGCAAGACATCAAGGCTGCTAATGTAAAGATTGCCGCAATTAAAAATGCCTATGAGCAGATCATGGCGGCGCGCGGCTGAGAAAAGAGCGAAGGGGGAATGTGAATGAATTCAGAACGAATGGGACTGCCTGTCAGTTTCTATCATCAACCGACCCTCGAATTGGCACGGGCATTACTTGGCTGCCTGCTTGTTAAGGACGGATCGGACGGACGCACGTCAGGGTACATTGTTGAAACTGAAGCCTATATGGGTGCATGTGACCGGGCTGCACACAGCTTTGGGAATCGACGAACAAAACGAACGGAGATCATGTTTGGGCAGCCGGGCTATGCTTACGTGTATACGATGCATCGCCATGCGCTGCTTAATGTCGTCAGCGGGCCGAAGCAGGTGCCGCAAGCTGTCTTAATTCGGGCACTTGAACCAGCCGAGGGGCTGGAACTGATCGCTGCACGGAGAAAAGGACGCAAACGCTCAGAGTGGACCAACGGGCCCGGCAAACTGACAGAAGCGTTGGGGATCACGCTGCACGATTATGGTCACGATCTGAGTCGGGAACCGCTTTTTATTGCCGGCGGCTTTTCACCCAATGACATTGCCTCCGGTGTGCGCATCGGCATCCAGAACAGCGGCGATGCACGGTTTAAACCGTGGCGTTTTTGGGTGAAGGGAAACGGTGACGTCTCGCATCAGCGCTGCGCGCCGCCATGCTGTGACGCGCGTTGATCGCCTTGTTTGTGGTCTTCATACGTTTTGTGCGGCAAGCGACTGATGGAGATGACAAACACCGTTTTTGGGGAAGACCGGGTTGCGACGTGTCGGGGATGATGTTGTATAAAATTGTTTTAAATATTTCGTCATTGAAATATTTTCCTGGTTTCTGGGACCCTGACTGCGACGGGTAACCTTGTGTATGTTAAACGAAAAATGCTTTACTGTTAGGGAATTTTCCAATAAAAAGGCAAGAATATTATCCAACTATTATGAACTGGTAATAAAAACTGATACGAAAACTTACAAAAAGTCTAAAAAATGACTTTACAAGCTAATTTGATTCTGTTAAGATCAGAGTCAACCACAAAATATCTGACGAGGATGTGAGACTATGAGAGAGTTTGCTGAATTTAATCGAGTGAATGGCTTGATTCGAATTATTTTGCGCTTGCGCACCTGAAGGACTGAGACAAAACCATTGAACTAAAAAATGGAATTGTTTGAGTCCGACTTATCGTGTTCATGCCAAGATAGGCGCTCAAGCAAATGCGAAAGAGCGCCTATCCGCCAGCCGGATAGGTTTTTTTCATACATTAAGAAAATATAAAGATCTCAGCGGGACTAAGTATAAGAAAAGCCAAGACTCTGCTGTCGTCTAAGAACTTGGCAAAGTCAAGCTTTTCTAATGAGTTGGCCTATCTTTTGCTCGCAATAGTTAAGAAGTGAGCATCTTCCCAGAAGTGAGACGCTGGAGTGATCGCCTCTGCAATCATTAAATGCCTTTTGTTTTTCCAACCGTTTTTAGCGAGCGGTCTTAGGCTGAGCGGATTTATTTTTAATCAAAGAGTTTGAATTTTTAAAACATACAATCAGAAAACAATAATTAAGGGAGAGAAAAAGGATGACAACAGACAGGAAACAGAGGATGAAGGATTACTTTATGGATCGAATGTATAAAGCGTCGGCGGGGATTGCTAATGCCATCCTTGTCACACTCGGTATTGGGTTGTTATTTGAAACGCTTGGCAAGTTCACAGGATTCTGGCCTTTTATGGTTGTTGGCGGTGCGGCAAAAGTGCTGCTTGCTCCCGCTATCGGTGCAGGTATCGCGTATCAGCTTCGCGCCAATACGCTGACGATGTTCAGTGCGATGGCTTGTTCGGCTATCGGCGCTAATGCCATTCAGATTGTTCATGAAGCCCCTGTTCAGCAGTTCCAAATCGTGACCGGTCAGCCGGTCAGCGGCGTGCTGGCTGCGCTTATTGCAATCTATATCGGCAAAAAAATAAGTGGCAGAACAAAATTTGATATGATGGCTATCCCGTTTTTTTCAGTACTTGCCGGTGGGGTTGTCGGCTATGGTCTCGCCCTTGTTGTAACGCCTGCACTCAACTGGATCAGCGGGCAAATCACGCATTCCGTTCAGGGTTCACCGCTGATCGCGTCCATGGTTATCGCGCTTGTATGGAGCATTTTCCTGATGTCACCGGCATCTTCGGCAGCGCTTGCCATTGCGCTTCATCTTGATCCGGTTTCAAGTGCCGCTGCGCTGATCGGTTGCACCGTTCAATTTGTTGGATTTACAGCGATGTCAATTCGTGAAAATGATTTTGGCGGTTTCTTTGCTCAAGCGTTTGTTACGCCGAAAGTGCAATTCCCAAATCTCGTCAAGAATCCACTGCTCGTTGTTCCACCGTTTGTTGCCGCCATGGTCAGCGCACCGATTGCAACGATGCTGCTGCACTTTAAGGTATCTTATGAACTGGGCGGACTCGGACTCAGCTCTTTCATTGCACCGCTAAATATTGCCGCGACTCAAGGCATGCGGGGACTGCTGACGTTCATCGTCGCAGGCATTCTGATTCCTACAGTTGTTACGCTCTTCCTTCATCGGGTCATTAAAATGGCCGGTTGGATCAAAGCGGGTGATCTGCATATGGAAGTGCAGTAAGGCAAGCGTCACGCCATTTCGTCGCCTTGTTTCTTGATACAGAGAAAGAGCATTTAAGGATAACGAAAACAATAGAGATAGATCAATTAATCAGCAGACCGGCGTATAATGCCGGTCTGCTGATTTTTTCGTACAAGAAAGTTGACTGCTATCGCTCTCAGGGGAAAGAAAGTATGCGAGTCTTGGCTGAAATTAGCACACCGCGTTTTACGGGGAACGGCTGACGGATGGGGCGTGCAGCCCCAACTGGTGTGATCAGGTCCAAAGATTGCGCTTGACAAGTCATTCGCTGTCCTTATATGCTTTTTTAGTCGATGAGCGGCTGCAGGTCAACTTTGCCGATCGGCGAATAAGAAGGCCGTTTGCTTAAAAAGCGGTAGTCGTGCAGTGGTAAAGGGTATTGATTAGTGTGCAAAAGACTGAACCGCATAAGTTTTGCTTGAAACGGCGACGACCGATTGCAACCGGCTCGGTTACTTATCCTTCATTTTGCTCGCGCATACAGGCAATGAACAGTTCAACGAGTGTGCTGTCGAACTGGCTGCCTGCCTGCAAACGTAATTCGGCGAACGCCTTTTCTTTTGAACAGTTTACGCGATATGTGCCGGCCGTCATGGCGTCATAAGCCTCGGCAATGGCGATGATTTTAGCGAAAAAGGGGATTTGACTTCCCTTTAGACCGCGTGGATAACCTTTGCCGTCCATCCGTTCATGGTGGCAAAGCACCGATGAGGCGATGGTCATGTAATCGATGGATAACTTTAGTAATTGGTAGCCATTCTCAGAATGCTGCCGAATTTGGTTGCGCTGTTCTTCGCTGAGCGGTTCATGCTGTCGCAAAATGTGATGATCAATCTGAAATTTTCCAAGGTCATGCAGCATCCCCGCCAGCTTCAGCTGATGTAGATCGGTGGCATGCATATTCAGCCGCTTTCCCATTTTTTCACAGAGTTTGCTAACCCGGTTGCCATGGGCCTGCTCTTCCGGAAGTGTTTGATTAAAGAGCTGCACGACACGGTGAATGGTTTGCCGGCGCATTTGGTTGCCTTCCTCTAGTTTGTGCTGATACATGCGCCGCTCGGCTTCGGAGAATAAGCTGTGCATCTGCTGGAAGTCATCGGTTTTGATCGTCCAGCCGAGTGAAACCGACAAGATGACTTGATCGTCCGTCTGCCGTGCAGCCATTTGTTTCCGAATGGAGGTAACGCGGTTTGCGGTTTGGCGCTCGCTGGTTTTGGGCAGCAGTAATATAAATTCATCCCCGCCAATTCGCGCAAGTAGATCACCGCCGTGTACATGGTCTTTGAGCAGGTGGGCGGCCCGTGTAATCAAAGAGTCACCGGCTTGATGACCAAATGCATCATTGGTCAGCTTCAGTCCGTTGATATCGGCGATAATAAGTGCAAGCGGCAGATTCTCAGCGCGGTCAAGTCGGCTAATTTTATTCTCGTAGTAACGCCGGTTATGCAAACCCGTCAGCTGATCATGTTCGCTAAGATACAGCACTTGGCGAGCTGCCTGCTTGCGCACTTCAATATCCCGGCTTACCCCGATGATTTCTAGCTGCTGTTCCTCATTGTGACGTAGCCGCATGGCCACCTCTGTCCAGACGAGGCTGCCGTCCTTCCTGATTTGTTGAAATTCTCGGACAAAAGCCGGGGCATCATCGGATGTGGCCTCATAATCGCGAATGTGTTGTGGCAATTCGGCGATTAATTGCTTTAGCGCCTCTGGAGCAATCGTTTCACTAATGCTCAGCGCACCCGCCTCGTCAGGCGTATAACCGCGAAGTTTGAACACGGATGGGCTGATGTATGTGAAACGTTTTAGGTCGTAGTTATATGTGGAAATCACATCGGAAATAAATTCGGCCAGCAGGCGATACTTATTCTCACTTGCTCGCAAGGCACGTTCTGCCCGCATCTGTTCAGAAATATCGGTTAGGAAGTATTGAATGGCCGGAAGGCTCTCCCATTCAATAGCCACGCCACCGGATTGAACCCAGACGGACTGTTGGTCCTTGCGCATAATTCTCAGCCGGTATTGAAAGCTACGTCCGGTGTTGAGCAGCCGCGCATGGTAAGCTGCCGTCGCTTGTTGGCGATCGTGCGGATGGATGAATGAAAAGATCGATTGGCCGCTCAGTTCTGCTTTTGAGTAACCAAAAATTTTTTCGGTTGCCGGATTGAGTAGCTGAAAGCATGAAGCCTGGATGACAAACATAGCTTCAGATGCATTTTCAAAAATCAACTGAAAGTCATGGTTAAATGGCTTCAGCGATTGCTCTGTTTGAATCTGGACTGATCTGTCAATGAGACAGCCAAGTATAGCCGGACGTGACGCCCATTCAATAGCCAGCAGACTCACTTCTATCTGCCGCGGTTTTCCTGCGGCGTCGATCAAATGAACACGGTTGACAGTGCACATCGCTTCTTCATCAACACACTGCAAACAACGGTCGCTAAATATTTCTCGGTCTTCCGGAGCGATAAAGGACACAAAGGGGACGGACAGCATCTCAGACTCAGAATGACCGATGAGATGCTCAAACGCGGAGTTGCACAGTACACAGCAGTCGTTTTGGATAACGACTAAGGGCTGCATGGCATGCTGAAAAAGAGTGCGATAGTGGCTCTCTGTATTTTGAGAATGATTGCCGCCGCTGCTTTGAACGTGCACGCCGCCATAAACGTCAAGTGTAAAGCAGGAACCGTCTAAATGTATGGGTATCGCTTGTTTGAGAAACAGCGGCGCGTAGCCGGATGGTGAATCTGCAATGGATTTTGCCCTTAGATCGTTCACTGCATCGCAGGCAGTAGCGGCAGCTGTTTCTCCGGTGATCGCAGAAGAAACCGTTCGTTCATTGATTTTTCGGTACTCATTCAACTGTTCGGATAGCAGCCGGTTCGTTAGCACTATTTTGCGGTCTTTATCACGCAGAGCGAGCAGTAGCGGCAGCTCATTGAGCGCGTAAGACAAGTCTTGGAATGAGCGGCACGTCATTTTTTCATCATTTTCGCTGTTAGGCATTAACATACA
Source organism: Sporolactobacillus sp. (assembly GCA_047722915.1). Classification (GTDB taxonomy): domain Bacteria; phylum Bacillota; class Bacilli; order Bacillales; family Sporolactobacillaceae; genus Sporolactobacillus. The sequence goes on along the minus strand of JBDNZQ010000003.1, from coordinate 36,801 downwards.
TCCTCCGTTAGTCATGAATAAGAAAACAGCAGACAGGATGCCTTAACCTAAAGGACAGCTCCGAGTGTTAAAGATGAATAAAACACGGACGGCCAGGCTGCAGCTGATCAAGCAAGCCGTTTCGGCGATTGTTTCCGGCCGAAACACAAAAAAGGCGGTAATTGGCATAATTTAATTCATTATAGACTTATTTTTAGAAAAACGTAAAGTGGATTTTAAACAAAGTTTAAAAATGGACAGGACAGATTTAAAAACACATTTGGCTGTTTAGCGCCGGTCAAAAAGCACTACATCATGTGGGACGCTGTTACGACACAGAACGAGATTTGCGATTGCTGTCAGTTTCTTTTTGCCATGGATGGTTGCACAACAGGTCTACGCTTGCAGTATGATACACTATAGTTGTTAGTTTTTACTTATGAACATACCGGCTATTTTCTACGCTAAGAAAAAACTAGGGCTCCGCCGTCGTCCCAAGGGACTTGGCATCGACCGGCACGGCGCGTCAGCAGAGGTTCATCATGCAGCCGGTGATAACGAGAACGAGATGAAGCGATGGGAGGGGAAGTGCTGTATGACAAAAAATAAAGTGAAAACAAATGCAATGCGCTTTCTCGATCGGGAAAAGATGAGCTACGCGGTTCAGACCTATTCGATTGAAGACGGGCTGATTGACGGGCTCTCAGTGGCTGAAAAATGTGGAGAAGATCCGGCTTACGTGTTTAAAACGCTTGTAACACGTGGGCACAGCGGGGCACTCTATGTTTATGTCATTCCGGTAGCGGAGGAATTGGATTTAAAAAAAGCCGCAGCGGCTGTCGGTGAAAAAAAGGTGGACATGCTGGCCGTTAAGGAACTGCTGGTGAACACAGGGTATGTTCGCGGCGGCTGTTCGCCGATCGGAATGAAAAAACACTATCACACCGTTATTGACGACGCGGCCAGAACGCTGGATCACATGGTCGTCAGCGGCGGAAAAAAGGGTGTACAAATTAGCCTTGCTCCGGATGCCCTGGCACGCACCGCTCAAGCTGAATTTAATTCAGTTACTCATTGAGCAAAAAGCTTTTTATTTTATATAGAAGAAAGCCATCTTTGATGGTTCAAGGATTTGGAGACTGATTGCAGCATTTTATTATACATTAAGAAAGGCTATAAATTTCAGCGGGACCGAGTCTAAGAAAAAGCTAAGCCTCTGCCGTTGTCCAAAGGACTTGGCAGAGCCAAGTGTTTCTAAACGTCTTTGCTAACAGTGTTTCAAAGTGATTTGAATAAGGAAGTAAGCGCAATTAAATAAAGTTCAGCTTGCGCTCTTCCTAAAGGACGTGGCTGAACTCAAACGTTCCATACGGATAAATCAAACAAACTTACGCAGGCTGTAAATACCCTTAATTTCTTCAGGCGTTTTTCCGCGGATAAGTAGGCAGAGGTTTTCGAATCCGATGGTTTGATGAGCGTGTAAAAGATTTTGTAGGTCGACAGTTGCTTGAGAAAACTGACTCATCTTCTTCACTTCATTTTCATACAGGTCGATAATAGAGCGCTGAACGAAATGTGGCATAAAACGGTCAGCATAAGCGCGGTCGTTCAGCAACAGTCCACATAAGTAATCATATTTAAACTGCATTTGCCTTGTCAAATTAACGAGGTGAAGCAGTCGCTCGAAAGCATCGGCATGGCTTTGCTTGTATGTGAGGAAAGCAGTCTGTGCTTCTTTTAACTTTTGAATGCTGCTGATCAGTTTCATCGGCAACCCCCTGCGATCAGATAGATAAAGCTCCTATTACGCGCTAAAAAACAATTGGTTACTGTTTTTATTATACACTACCATGCATCGATCGTTTAATAAATGCGTTTTTTTGATTGAACTTCAAGGTGGCAGATAGGCTAGCATCATAAAGATCACTAGGCTGTGGAAGTGTCAATTGTCGCACATAACCGACGATCACGCGGATAAAAGGGAATAAATAAAGAAAGGACAGAGATGTGTACATTGAAGTTTTTACTAAAACATGCTATACTTATTAAGCTGAATTAATTAAAAAATAATCAAATAAATTTTAACACATTTATTTATATATGTCAATATTTTGTTGAAAGTAAGCGTGGAGGTGTGTGATGGACGACAGACAGCGGGAGCAGCTGCGCGTGGCTGCGGTTATGAAAATGATTAATCGTCGTCTGAATGTATTGACCGATCAAAAGGGCGGGGTGACTGAAGGCATCGTTGAGCTTCGCAAAAATTTTTGGGAAGACGTCACGGTCAACTTCGATGAGGCGGACGACATCTACGAAACTCAGGCAAGTATTAAGCAGCAGGCAGAACTGCTCTCGGAACGTGAGCGGCGGCACGGACAAATGTCGCGCGCTTATCGGCTGCTCTTGCGCCTTCGCGATGTTCCGTATTTTGGCCGCATTGATTTCAAAGCGACAGCCGAAAAGCAAGTGCTGCCCGTCTATATCGGCACCGGATCACTGATGGATGATAAAGATGAACAGTTCCTGATCTATGACTGGCGTGCGCCGATTGCCAGCATGTACTATGATTTTGCTCCGGGGGAAGATGCACACTATGAGACGGTCGACGGCACGGTGAGCGGGACCATCACTTTAAAGCGCCAATACATCATACGCGGCGGACAACTTGAGGGCATGTTCGATACCGGTGTGACGATCGGCGACATGTTGCTTCGAAAAATGTTGGGAAACAAAGCCTCCCTACATATGAAGTCTATTGTTGCCACGATTCAAAAAGAGCAAAATCAAGTCATTCGCGACGAGCAAACGCGTTACCTCATCGTTCAAGGGGCGGCGGGAAGCGGTAAGACATCTGCTGCTTTGCAGCGCGCTGCTTTCTTGCTCTACCGCAACCGGAAAACGTTGCATACCGACAATATGCTGCTCTTCTCACCGAACCCACTCTTTTCGCACTTCATTGCCGCTGTTCTCCCTGAGCTTGGGGAGGAGAATGTTGTACAGACGACATATCATGACTTTATCCGTAGGCGAATGGGCAGTTTCCTGCAAATGGAGAGCCCTTTTACGCAGACGGAGACGCATCTTCGCGAACCGGACGAGGAGGTGAGCGCTTTATATCGGGAAACCATTCGTTTTAAAGCATCGACGGCTTTTGGTCAACTCATTGACAATTGGCTGGAGCAATTGAAGAGCGAAGGCATGGCCTTTCGCAGCATAACGTTCAGGGGTCAAACGATTGTTTCTGCCCAAACGATTGCCAAACGCTTCTATGCCGGGGGCACGCAGCGCGCCCTCACTGACAGACTTGAAGATATGCGCGATTGGCTGCTGCGCCGGATCGCCGTTTTTGCGAAGAAAGAGCGCGGGGCGGACTGGGTGCTTGAAGAGACAGAACTGCTTGAGAGTTCCGACTACGCTTCCACTTTTGAGCAACTACAAGCGAAAAAACAATTCAGTGAAGAGACGTTTGATGATTACGCGCGCGAGGAGGAATGGCTGCGGCGCATTGTGGTTAACCGCCGGATCAAGCCGCTTAGGCGGCGCATTAAGATGCTTGCTTTTGTGAATACCGAAAAGATCTATAGCGAGCTTTTCTATATGGCTCATGCAAGGGACAGTCTTCCCGCGCATTGGCAGCAAATTTGCTTGTCGACGCGGCGCCGTTTCGAGGAAGGGGATTGTCCATGGGAGGACGCAACGCCTTACTTGTATTTAAAAGAAAAAATTTGCGGCAGGGCAGCAGACAGCCACATGCGCCACTTAATTATTGACGAGGCGCAGGACTACTCGCCGATGCAGCTCACTTATTTGCGATTTGCCTTCCCGAAGTGCAATATGACAGTACTGGGCGACAGCAATCAAGCAGTTTTGGCGCAAAGCTTTGGGCAGGAAACGATGCTTTCTGAAACACTCTATGACCGGAAAGATATGAAAAAGCTGGACTTGCAGCGCAGTTATCGCGCAACACAGGAGATCGTGGAGTTTTCCCGGTCGTTTGTGCCGGGCGGTGAAGCGATTCAACCCTTTGCACGTAGCGGCCCGCTACCGGAGTTGATCGAAACAGTGCCGGAACGCAAGCTGCTCTTTCTGTCAGAAAGAGTCTCAGACTGCCGGTCGCGCGGCCTTCAGTCGATTGCACTGATCGGCAAGACAATGACGGCCTGCATAAAGCTATACGGGCAGCTTTCGCCGCATTTGAATATGCAACTAATCACCGACGAGACGGCGCAATATGATCAAGGCGTTGTGCTGATACCGGCCTATCTGGCAAAAGGTATTGAATTTGATGCGGTGATCGTGTTTGATGCGACGGCGGACAGTTACGCCCGCGATTATGAGCGGACTATTTTTTATACGGCATGCACGCGTGCCATGCATGAGCTGACCCTGCTTGCCGATGCACAGCCTTCGCCCTTTATGAATGACGTATCCGCGGATAAATATGTGTGCCGGGTGTACAAATGAAGATGCACGTCGGCAGGCAACTTTGGCACAATGCTCAGAAGCAGCAAGGAAGATAAAAGGTTGACGGTTTATTGGCGGATCTATTATAATGCATGACCGCGAATCGGCACTTTTATTGAAACGCGCGTCCCTTCTCCGGGGACGCTTTTTATTTCAAGTTTGGTGCCGTAGAAATGGTGCAAGCGGCTGCTGATATTCTTCAGCCCGACATGTGCGCTGGAAACCGAGAAAAGCTGGCTGACTTGTTGCTCGTCCATGCCGATGCCGTTGTCGGCGACGCAGATCAGATAATGCTGCGCTTGACATTGGACGGACAGCGTCACTGTACCGCCTTGCTTGAGCGGGCTGATGCCATGCAGCACAGCGTTTTCAATGAGCGGCTGGATGATGAGCGGCGGAAGCTCGAAATCAATACCCGAAGGAACGTCCAGGTGTACGGTCAATCGCTCTTCAAAACGCATCTTTTGAATCTTTAAATAGGCTTTAATCAGATCAAGTTCGTGGCGAAATGAAGTAAGCGAAGCTGTATTCTGAAAGTCAAAGCTGCCCCGCAGATAGGCGGCGAAGGCGGTCGTCATTTCACGCGCTCGCTCGATGTCGTCGTAGCTCAAAGCAGTGATTGAGTTGAGCACGTTATACAGGAAGTGGGGACGAATTTGTGACTGCAAAAAGGCCGTCTCCATATTTGCCGCCTGCATGGCGGCTTTTTTCATAGCGATCAAGCTGTGAACGCGTGCCGCAAATTCCGAGAAGTGATAAGGTTTTTGTAAAATATCGTTAGCTCCTGCCCCCAGCGCATAGTGCTTTTCTTCGTCGGCAATCGCTGCGGTCAGCACTAAAATCGGCAAGTCAATTAGACTGTAATGCCGGCGCACGTCCGAACAGATGTCATAGCCGGTTTGGCCGGGCATCATGAGGTCAAGGATGATGAGGTCTGGTACATGCCCAGTCAATTCTTTCAGCGCTTCGGTGCCGTTTTTAACGCCAATGACGTTGTAAGGGATGTTCTCAAGCATGTGGAACAGAATGCCAAGATTGTCGAGATCGTCGTCGGCGACAAGAATCGTCGGTGCGTCAACTTTACGCGAACGGACGGGCGTTTGAAGCGAATTCCCGGCGCTCAAGATGGTTTTGTCCATGATGTCCGCCGGCCGGATGAGGACCCCTTGCTTAGCGGAAGACGGCAAGGTGAACGTGAAGACTGATCCGTGTCCGACCGTGGACTGTGCCCAGATCGTGCCGTGCTGCAGCTTCACGAGCTGACGCACAATAGCAAGGCCGAGTCCGCTTCCTTCGCTCTGCGTACCGCTGATCCGTTTATAAGGTAGGAACATTTTTTGTAACTCAGCATCGGGAATACCGATACCCTGATCGGCGACTGAAATGGCCACCCCATCTTTGACCGGTTTTGCGCTGATTGTAATGGTTCCACGCATGGAATATTTAAGCGCATTGTCGACTAAATTATTCATAATTTGCTGAAATCGGTTTTCATCCGCCATCACAGGATCCAAACCAGGGTGAACGAGTACAACAAGTTTTAAATTCTTTTTTTTGGCCAACATCTGATAAAAGATTTCCTTCGCCCTGATGGCGCCTGCGATGTCGAACGGAAGAAGCTTGACCTGCAGTATGCCTTGCTTCATTTTTTCTAAGTCAAGAATATCATTAATTAAATTTGACAGACGGTAGCCCACACGCATCAGCAATTCAATCTTGTCGCGCTCCTGCGCGATGGTCAAGTGCGCGGAGCTTTTCAAAAGTGTCTGAGCAATCGTAATCATACCGTTCAACGGCGTGCGAAACTCATGTGAGGTGCGTGAAATCACTTCATCCTTCATCCGGTCCGCCGCAATGAGCTGACGGGATAAGCGCTCACTGCGCTTAAATGCATTTGCAAATTGGTGCGCCATCATGAGTGACAATGCAATCAAGAAAAGCAGGGCGAAGCACGAAGGCCAGAATAACGCACTTGACGTTGTATAGACAGGAATGAGGAGCCCGATAGCGTAGACACCGAATGCCAGCGTGGCAATGATAAGATACAGGCTGCCTTCGATCCTTTCTGTAATCGCCTGCATCAACACATAAGTCGTGTAAAAAAGAATGACAGTGAAGATTGACAGGTGAAGGATGTTCGTTGTGGCACTCAGCCAGACTATGTCTCCGCTTGATAATTTCCATATATCGCCGGAAAAGCAGAGGAATGATAGGGCAATCATGATGAAGAAGACGAATCGGGACATCAGCTGACGGTAGCTGAAATAAAGAAACAACATGGTAAATAAGCCCCAAGTCAGCGTAGATATCGATTCAAGCCACTCGAATAATGCTCCGCTCAAGGCGGGGAAAATGATATAAATCAGACGACCTGACCCGATCCATAAAATGTTTGCAGTGACAGACAGACAAATACCGGAAAATGCAAGGAGTGCACGCTCACTGCGACGCTGAAGGAAATGCCCGAAAAAGTAGACGCCGATGATGGCAAAAGCAGCGGCGACCAGCGCGTCACTTGTGATTGCAAGATCGTGTGTCTGTTGGATTTGTGTCTGAGTACCAAGCTGGAGCGGGCGCGTAATGCCCCAGCGCAGCGGACCGGCTTCATATGAAAATTGGATGATCAATGTATTTAGTCCTTTGCGCAGCGGGAAATACGTGGTTATCGGTCGCAGTGAACGCTGCACCGTGCGCGGCTCTAGCGACGGCTGTCCGCTCTGTCCGATCAGCGTGCCGTTCATATAGATACGGCTTGCACTGTAGACGGTTGGAGCAAGCAATCCGAAAGTCTGTTTGCCTCCACGGCTGCTGATTACTAAACAGTAAGTGCCACTGCTCACTGACTGAACGGAAAATGCGGCATTTGACTGTACATTTCCTGGAACGATTGCAGCTTGCTTGCCTGTGCCGCGGCTTTCTGCTATTTGCTCGGGAGTCAGCAGCTGATTCGGGTATAATTGCCACGTGCCATTCAGCTGCGCTAAACCTTGCTTCTGAAAGTTCCATGCCGACAGATCAATTCGCCCGTCATGAGCAGTCGGGCCGCTGTAAGCGAACACATGGCTGAGCGTAGTGAATAACAAAAACAGGCAGGAGTAGTAGCAAAGCATGATAATAACGATCACCGGGCGCCGCACGGACAACAGCTCCTTTCAACGACATGAATCTGTTGTCATTTTACCAGTTTCATCTAGTAAATTAAACGGTGGGATAGTTATAGCCGGCAGGATGACTGAACAGTTTGAATGGGCCGAAAGAAATAAAAAATGGTATATTAAAGGAAGAAGAAAAAATTTGCGGAATTGGGCATAAAGACGTACGAAATGATCGGGGGGCGGATGATGAAAGCGGTTATTGTTGACGATGAGCGCTTGGCATGCATGCAGCTTGTTAAAATGCTTGAGCCGCTGAATGTTTTTGAAAGCATCAAAAGCTACAGTGACCCGGATCAGGCGCTTGCGGAAGAAGTCTGGAGCAGCGATCATGTTGCCTTTCTTGATATTGCCATGCCGGGCATGAGCGGCATCGAGCTGGCGGAGCATCTGCAAAATCAAGTGAACGCGGTCAACGTCGTATTCACAACAGCTTATAATGAGTTTGCCGTTCAGGCTTTCGAACTGAATGCCATTGACTACTTGCTTAAGCCTTTTACAAAAGAGCGGTTAAAGAAGACGATCGACCGGCTGTTGACCCGGAAGCATGACAGGCATGAACCGGATGGTGGGGCGCGCGCAGGTATCGAATGTTTTGAAAGCCTGAAATTTTATAAGATTGCCGGCGGGGAAAAAATGTATCTTTCAGTCAAATGGCGCACAAACAAGGCACGCGAACTTTATTTATATCTGCTCGCTAATCACGATCGCTTTGTCAGTAAAGACGTGCTCATGGAGCTATTATGGCCGGATTCCGATCCTTCAAAGGCCAATACGCATCTGTATACAGCGATCTATCAAATACGCCGGATCAGCGAGCAACTGCCGATTGCACAGGCGATTGTTAAAAACGAGGTCGGCTATTCGCTGAACATCGGATCAACACCGCTTGATTATGAACTATGGCAGAAGCAAATGAATGAATTACCGCCGCTTTCCGCCGGCACACTTGCCGCTCATCTACGGCTGTTTCACTTATATACCGGGCATTATTTAGCAAATGACGGTTATTTATGGGCAGAGCAAGAACGCTTCCGCCTGTCAGAAAGGTGGCATCGCCACACCCGTGCATTAATTCGCTTTTTAGTGGACGATGGCAGAAATGATCAGGCTCTCGATGTTTGCCTACACGTCAGTGCCATTGAACCGGATGATGAGGAAACGATTAAAAGCATGATTAACATTTATAATCAGACAGGCAACATCAGCGGGTCCATTCGTTTATATCAGCAATATAAGCAGAGAAAGATTTAGGCGAAGAGGAGACAGAGACGAGTGAAACGAAGATTGCTGATCGGGCTATTAATACTGGCAGGGGCGCTGCTGCTTCTGGCACCGTTTCTTAAAGAAGAAGTGATCGGCCTAATCAGCCGCCATGCCGCCGGGGAGAAACTGACATCTGTACAGATGGCGGATAACAACAAGCGCAGAGCCAGCTTTGACTATCAAGCTATCCTTCCTCCGTCCATCGCTGAGACGCTAAAGAGCGGCTTGCACATCGATCGCGCCGCAATCATCGGTCATTTGTCGATCAAAAGTGTCGACATCAACCTGCCGATTCTAAAGGGGACGACTAATGCACATTTGTTGTTCGGCGCGACGACGATGAGAGCTGACCAGCAGATGGGACACGGTAATTATCCGCTTGCCGGACATCATATGCGCAATGACTCTATCCTCTTTAGTCCGCTGATGCGCATTAAAATAGGAGATCGCGCCGTCATCACGGATGGGCATCGCAGTTATGTGTATCAAGTGTTTGATAAACGGATTGTTTCAGAGACGGACGGCAGTGTTATCGCAAGTACCGCCGACGCGCGCCTGACGCTCATCACATGTGACAAGGCGACCAAGACGTCGAAAAGGCTCGTTGTTGTCGGTAAACTGGTACAAGTGACGAAAAATGATAGGGCGGATTAATAATAGAAGCAAACGGGCTTAGCGAAAGTGGTGTGCCGGACTCTTTGGACAAAAGCAAGGCCTGTGGAGGCTCGCGGTGCGCCCGCGACCAGCGAAACCGGAGCGCGGTTGCCTTAAAGGACCGGGCTGCTTTTTGCCCGGTTTTTCTAATACGTTAAGAACGTCTATCGATTTCAGCGGGACTAAGTATAAGAAAAAGCTAAGGCTCTGCTTTCTTCAAGGATTTAGCAGAGCCAAGTTTTTCTACTAAACAGGCTGTTCAACGTTCAGAAAATGTTCAGTTAACTGCGATAAAATAAATTCAGATTAACAGCCGTCAAAAGCAGCGTTCAGTCACATGGAACAATTTAAGAAACTAATACTGCACAATTCCAGTTTATTTGGGAGATGTAGGCGTACGGCAAACGGGAGATTGCTGCTATAAAGCGTTTGATTTATCTGATTGCCGAATGCTTTTAAGACACTTCCGGCCGGAAGCCATGATCGTGGACAATGCCTTTGACATAGTGCATTTTAGATGACAAATTATTCATTTCTGCGGGTATCGACGCACTGTCCACTATTTTTTGCAAAGTGACTTTGATTAATTCATACGTTCCCATTCTTTTACAGCACGCCTCACGACCTGAAATTTCATCACACAACGAATGATGTGACCATAATCGATTTGTTAGTCATCGTGCAACACGGAGGGACGCTAATGAAACATCGACGCCGTCTTCTGGAAGAGGATACCGCTCAACTCAGACACTGGTTGGCAGATTTGGAGACTCAGTTTATTTCAGCGCGCCAGCGTCTCAATAACTTTGAAGCGTCCAGTAAAGGGGAATTGGCGGAGGCCGAAAGAAATTTATCAAGATTGCAGCGCATTGAGGCGGAAATGAAGCGCGTGATAAAGGATGAGGGCTTATGATCAGCATGTTGTTCCGTAAACCCCGGTCTAATCAGTTTTGCCAGCTTGAAGAAGAGGGCCGGCGCAAGGCGCAGGACGTTCATCGCGCCGATCATCTTTTTCTGAATATGAAGGACCGGCACAACCGTCGGATGGAGCAGATCGACAGGCATGCCCGGGCTTGCTATGAACGCATGGAGCAGTTACTCATCGGGCATGAAGGCCTGCGTCAGAAGCTGTGTCACGACTTGCTCGATCGTCCGGATGCACTTCGGGAGTCACCGTTTGCCGACGTACGTCTTGGCGAAAGGCTGATGATCGAAGGGTTGATTACATCCCAACAGCTGGAGTATGCACTTGCGCATCAGCATCGGCATGGCGGACGAATCGGCGACAGCCTTGTTCAACTCGGCATTGTGCAGGAGAACGAGATCAATGATATTCTCAATCGCTCTTTTAAACGGCGATTGATCGGCGAACTGCTCGTGCGCTCGGGTGAACTGACGCAGGATCAGCTCAATGAAGCGCTGAGTTATCAGCAAAGCAAAGGTGGCGACCTTGGCGAAATTCTCATTTCGCTTAATATGGTCAGCCAGGCCCAAGTCTATCGTGCGCTTGCAACACAGAATCAAATGGGTAGACTTTCGGCTTACAATCATGATGAGGCGCTTCGTTTCAAACTGCCTGAGCACATGGCCAGACAGTGGCACGCGCTCGTCATCGGCAGGGCAGCGGGCAGCATGATCGTTGCCGTTGAGCGGCGGTTGATCGGCGATACACTCAACGCGCTTGCTGCACAGCTGGATTCACCCGTTGTGCAAGTGTTGGCCTCTCCTTGGGAAATGGAGGCGATCTGGGACGACATTTATCAACGTGAATTGCTCGAAGAAAGTACGGAGCGGCTGATTCAGGAACAGCCGGATAACTCGGCTCATCGCACCTTTACGCTGCCTCAACTTGTTGGCGCGATTGTTTTAGCTGTGATAATCACTGCGGCGCTGCTTTGGAACTGGTTCGGGACACTTGTGCTGCTGAATATCTTTGTTCAGCTCGTTTACTTCGCATTGACGGTGACAAAATTTGTTATTATTCTTTACGGATCGAAGGAAACAGCACAGCTTCGTTTTAGCCCTGAGCAAATTGCCGCAATTGATGAGAAAGAACTGCCGATGTACACCATTCTTGTACCGATGTACAAAGAGAGCAGCGTCATTCCTGATCTTGTGCGTCACCTCGAGGCAATTGATTACCCGAAGAACAAGCTAGATATTCGGCTGTTGATCGAGGCGGACGATCTGGAATCCAAACAGGTGATTGAATCTCTGAACTTGCCGCTTTGCTTTCAGCTGATTGTTGTGCCGGACGGGCAGCCGAAAACGAAGCCAAAGGCATGCAATTATGGACTGATTCGTGCCCGCGGTGACTATGTTGTGATCTTTGATGCAGAAGACCGTCCGGATGCTGATCAATTAAAGAAAGTATTTCTTGCCTTTCGTGACAGTCCGAAAGATACGGTGTGCATTCAGGCAAAACTGAATTACTTTAATAGCGGTCAAAACTTATTGACGCGCTTTTTTACCCAGGAATACAGCAACTGGTTTGAACTGCTTTTGCCCGGTGTGATGACGATCAATCTTCCCATCCCGCTTGGCGGTACATCCAACCACTTTAAAACGGCATTGCTCCGTAAACTCGGTGCGTGGGACCCTTATAATGTGACGGAGGACGCTGATCTTGGTATCCGCCTTTATAAGCACCGCTATACAACGCGCGTCGTTGATTCGCGCACGCTGGAGGAAGCCAACAGCCGTTATGGCAACTGGATTCGCCAGCGATCGCGCTGGATTAAGGGTTATATGCAGACATGGCTTGTGCATATGCGGCACCCGCTCAAGCTTTACCGCGATCTCGGATTAAAGGGGTTCTGGGGCGCTCAGTTCATGTTGCAGTCGGCCGTGTTGTTGCCGCTGCTAAATCCGATCTTTTGGTCACTGCTCGTCATCTGGTACGTGTCGCACGCCGGTTGGATTCCAAGCTTCTTTCCGGGCATCATCTATTATTTGGCTGCGGCTCAGCTTTTGATCGGCAACTTTCTCTTTATTTACACAAACATGGCAGGCACATACTGGGTTGTGCATGATCTTCACCAGAAGAATGAGCGCTGGCTATCCTATGGCCTTGTGAAATATGCGCTGCTCACCCCTTTTTATTGGACATTGATGAGTGTCGCTTCTTATAAGGCATTGTGGCAACTCATCCGTAAGCCCTTTTATTGGGAAAAGACGGTGCATGGGTTTGACAAAAGTCAGGAACCCTTGCAGCAGCCTTTTTTGGGCAACCACCAGAGTATGTGATTCGAGTCGGGCAGCTCGCGCCAGATGGAGGCAGGTCATGGCGGCTTGCCGGGCAGGGGGTGTGCACAGACTTTAACAGGCCTGAGGCGTGGCATCCACGGTAGGGAGCAACTGGAGCAGCACGTGTTAGAGCAGTTGAATTGGCTGAATGTTTCTGATTAAGGTTGAAAGGCGCTGAATCAAAAGCGATGTTTTTAGTGTATCGTGGTTGTTTATGCATTTAAATCGCCGGATAGGGTCTTGCGATGCAGCGTGCCAGATGGGGTATCGGTTGCGACAAACGATACCTGGCGACCATGGGCCCGATGATTAAAGTGAAATGTTAGAGATTGCGCACTGGCAGGGCGAGGTATGGGCGTCAGGTGAAAGCGAGTCAGCACCTACGGCTTTTTTAAATACCACAGGTCAGATTTCGGGGTGAGAAAAGATGGAGATTAGCATTATTGTGCCGACATTTAATGAAGGACAGAACGTGCGGCTGCTCACCCGGCGGTTAGCAGCGGTGCTTACGCCGCTGCACCGTTCGTTTGAAATCTTGTTCATGGATGATAGTACGGATGACACCGTTGCAGAACTGCGGAGCCTTGCGCAGCAGTTCTCATTTGTCAAACCCATGTTCCGCCAAGGTGGTGTGCGCGGCTTATCAGCGGCGGTCATTGACGGCATAAAGGCGGCAGAAGGCGAATTCATCGTTGTCATGGATGCTGATTTGCAGCACCCCCCCGAAGTGATACCTGAGATGCTTAGTAAGCTGGATGAAGGGTATCAGATGGTTATTCCGTCGCGCTTCATTAGCAACGGCAGTGACGGCGGTTTGACAATCGGACGCAAGCTCGTCTCGCTTGCCGCCCGCATGATGGCGCGGATTGCGCTCAAACGAGTGCGCCGAATTTCAGATCCGACAAGCGGTTTCTTTGCTGTGCGCAAAGCGGCGATCGCGGGCAAGGCATTTTATCCGCTCGGATGGAAAGTCATGCTGGAGTTGATTGTTCGCGCTGATCTGACAGACATTGCCGAGATTCCGTTTCACTTTCAACCGCGGGATCAGGGGCAATCAAAGATGAGTATGAAGGAACAGCGCAGTTACATGCTGCATTTATTACGACTTGTTCTTTCAAGTGCCGAGGACCGTCGCTTTTATCTTTTTAGTGTGGTCGGTTTGAGCGGTGTGGCGGTCAATCTGATTGTTTACCGGTTGCTGCTTGCCTATTTTTCGGTGCCGGAAGCCTACATCTCATCCTCAGCTCTGGCGATGCTGAGTAATTTTTTATTGAATGAGAGCCTCACATGGCGCATGCGCGCGCGAGGAGGCTGGTTTGTTCACCTTTTTAAATATTGTCTCATTGCCTTAAGCAGCATTCTCGGCTCAGGGTTGCTCGTTGCCTGGCTGCATGCACAGCTGCATTTGTCAGCACTAGCCAGCGGTCTAATCGGCATTATTGCCGGTATTTTTTGGAATTTCATTCTCAATGACCGCTGGACGTTTGCCAAAAAGGCGGAAGATTCACGGAAGAATATCGGACCTTTCTCCAAGAATAAAAAAATATTGGCACTCATTCTTTGTATTGCCGTGTTTGTCAGTGAATTCAGCTTTGGTTTTTGGATGGCTCATGTTAATCACTTTGTTCCTAATGACGCCATCAGCCGGATTGCTAACGCTTACTATGTTCTGAACAGTCGATTCCCAAGCTTATCAGCCATCGGATTTGTTTGGAATCCGCTACCTAGTCTTTTGATAATTCCATTGCTTGGTTTTCAAGATCTATTTCCGCAGCTGGCCTATGATGGGCTAGCCGCGATTTTGCTAACGGCAGCGGCTGCCGCCGGCATTGTCTATTTTTTAGCGCGAGCTTTTTTCTCGCTCGGGCATCCTACAGCCAGTAGTCTTGCATTTCCGGTTCTATTCATTACAAATCCATTCATGTTTCTATACGGTTCTAATGGCATGAGTGAAATGATTTTTATGTTTTTCATTGTCCTTTCTGTTCTCGCACTAACAAAAAGTTTTTTAGATCAGCAGCTTTCTTCTTACATGACGGTTGGGTTCAGCCTTGCCCTTGCTTTTTTAACACGTTACGAAACCGTTGCTTTTGGTTTTTGTCTTGCACTTGCTCTTGTTGTGTTTATTTTTTCGAATCAACGTAGAGGTAACCAGACGCAACGGGAAACTTATCAAAAAATCGAGGCTGTGCAATTCATTGTACTGATGCCGGTGATATACACTGTTGTGGTTTGGATATTGCTCAATTATGTCATCATGGGAAATCCATTTTATTTTTTAAATTCTAGTTACTCAAATTTAGCTCAATCAAAAGACTTAGCGAACAGTGCCACCGTTGGCAGACTTATTGGACATCTTTCGGGATCTGCAGAATTTGCAGTGTCACAAAGCTTATATTTTCTAATCCCGCTAATAGCTGTTGTAATTATTCGTTTGTTTCGCCGTACACTTTTCCAAGTGGATTTGCTTATTCTTTTTCTACTTGTATTATCGATTCCGATGATGCAGATTGTCATGCTTGATAAGGGAGCTTCTTTTGGTTGGCTGAGGTTCTTTGTTTATCCGCTGTCGATTATTGCTGCATGGCTTCCTTATGAATGCAGGGGAAAGAATGTAAGCCGAAAAGCCGGATATTGGCTGAGCACGGGCTTTATTGCTTTATCCATGATTGTTGGAGATGCGTTGACTTTCTCGGTGATGCACAACCCGCGACTGGCGCCCGATGAATTTCAAACCTTTCACTATCGTGAAAGTGAAGCCGTTTCCAACTATAATCTTTCAATGGTAATTGCACAGGACTTGAATGAAAGACTTAGGAAGCAACATGCGCTCGTTCTAATGGATTCATACAGTGCGAATCGTATTATACTAGCCGTTAAGTATCCAAAAGATCTTGTGATTACAAGTGATCGTGATTTCAAATTTAAACTTAGCGATCCTGCAAATACTGGTGTTAATTATTTGCTCGTACCATCTGGAGCTAAGCAAGCGAAATATAAACTGGACGCTATTAATCAGCGCTACAAGACGCTTTATGACAAGGGTGCACCTTTCGCGCGACTCGTCAAGACATATGGCGGTTCGTGGAAACTTTATCAAGTCGTTGAACCGAGCGCTGCGAAGCATGAATGAGGGCAGCCGGTGATGCGGGATAACGCATGTTTGTCTTATCAGCAAAAGAGGAATCTGCCAGTCTTAGATGCATCGTTTTTTTGTACGTTAAGAAAGTCTATCGATTTCAGCGGGACCAAGTATAAGAAAAGCTAAGGCTCGGCCATCGTTCAAGGGAAGTCGCCTTTGCCAAGCTTTTCTAATACGTTTAAGAACGATGAAAGATTTCAGCGGGACTAAGTATAAGAAAAGCTAAGGCTCAGCCGTCGTTCAAGGGAAGTCGCCTTCGCCAAGTTTTTCTAATCTGCGTGGCGCGCAGGCAAGACATGGCGCGAACCCGGATTGTCGAGTAAGATAAAGTAGAACAGTCTTGGGACATGAAGAAGGATGAGCGGGTTTGAGTATACTGGAAGCAGAGCAATTAGTTCAGACATATGGCACACAAGTTTTGCTGGACCATGTGTCCTTTTCAATCGCCAAAGGCGAACGTATCGGTTTGATCGGCGTGAACGGCACAGGCAAGTCAACCTTGCTGAAAGCCATTGCTGAGAAAAATGCCCCTGAGGAAGGAATGATTCGTCACGCGAAAGCTTTTCGTGTGGCTTACTTGCCGCAGCACCCACAGTTTGCTGACGGGGCAACGGCACTCGACTGTGTCTATGCGGGCGAGGCGCCGATCGTGAAGCTGCTTCGCAGCTACACGGCACTGCTGGAACAGCTGCAGGACGGCGACGCACAGGCGCAGCAACGGCTGTTGAGCCTTCAGCAGCGGATGGATGCGACACATGGCTGGGAGGTCGAAACGGCGGCGCGCACCATTCTTAATCGGCTTGGTATCACTGACCTGCGCACACCGGCCGCCTCATTATCTGGTGGCGAGAAAAAGAGAGTCGCGCTGGCACAGGTGCTTATTCAACCGGCAGACTTACTGCTGCTGGATGAGCCGACGAATCATCTTGACAATGAAACGATCAGCTGGCTTGAAAAGCTGCTTGGCGACTACCCGGGCGCACTGATGATGATCACGCATGATCGCTATTTTTTGAACCGGGTGACGAAAACGATTTATGAGCTGGATCGCGGCCGGCTTCACATCTACGAAGGAAACTATGCCACGTACCTTGAACAGAAGGCCGAGCGGGAACGCTTGGCGGCGGGAGCGGACGCAAAGAGACGTAATTTGCTGAGGCGTGAACTCGAATGGCTTCATCGCGGAGCCAAAGCGCGTTCGACAAAGCAAAAAGCACGTTTGCAGCGCGTTGAAGCCCTGCAAAATGAACAAAGTGTAGCGCAAAAACAAAGCATGGACATTGCCCTTGGGGCGCAGCGGCTTGGCAATAAAGTCGTGGAGATTGAAGATCTGTCACTGGCGGCAGCAAGCCGCACATTGATTGACCGTCTGAATTTACTTGTTTTGCCGGGTGAGCGGATCGGCATTGTCGGCGCTAACGGCAGCGGCAAGACAACACTGTTGAATGTGATTGCGGGCAGCGAACGACCGCAAAAAGGGAAAGTAACGATCGGTGAGACGGTGCGATTCGGTTACTATCGGCAGGAGCAGCCGAATGTTGATACCCAGCTGCGTGTCATTGATTTCATCAAGATGAGGGCGCAGGTGCTGCGCATGGCAGACGGGGGCACGGTTAGTGCAGAGCAGATGCTGGAACGCTTTCTTTTTCCCCGCCCGCGTCAGCAGACGATCATCGAGAAGTTGTCCGGCGGTGAGCGCAAGCGGCTTTACTTGCTGCGTGTGCTCATGAGTGAACCGAACGTACTGCTGCTGGATGAACCGACTAATGATCTGGATACCGAAACACTGACGGTGCTGGAAGACTACTTGCTGCAGTTCAACGGAACGATCATTGCCGTTTCGCATGATCGCTACTTTCTTGATCGCATTGCCGAGCGATTGCTCGTGTTTGAGCCCGGGGGCGTCTTACGCCTCACCGAGGAGAGCTGCAGCGAGTATTTGGCCGCTCGGGCGGACAGAGAGCGGGGAGCGGACACGCCGGCTCCGTGCGGCGGTGAGAAGAGGCGGGGAGGCAAAAAAAAGAAACTGTCCTACCTTGAACAGCGCGAGTGGGAAGCGATTGAGCCGCAGATCGCCGGCCTGGAGGACGAACTCTCAGTTCTTAAGCAGCAAATCGCAGCGGCTGGTAGCAATGCTGCAGCAGTGCAGGAATTGTTTGTGCAGCAGCAGGAGAAGGAGAAAGCACTCGAGGCGGCGATGGAACGCTGGGAGAAACTGTCGGTAAAGGTGGAAGAAATAGAAAAAGGTTTGTGAACAGTAGTGAACATTCACTTCTTTTTTAAAGAACGTTGTTAACATTGGCGGGCGCTGTTTTATACATTCTGCCAGGGGCTCGCTTGCTGCGGTTTGTAGGCAAGAAACTTTGCTGAGCCCTGACGCTCGGACAGTTTGTAGAGGAACCTATGCGAAAAGATGGGTTGCGCTAAGTGCTTTATTCAAGCATTGTGCTTTGGTTGCTTGCGGCAAGCAAGTATAATACGGCAAAAATAGAATGAAAGCAACCATTCCCGTTAACAGCGCTATTAGAAAAACTTGGCGAAGGCCGCTTGCCTTGAACGATGGCCGAGCCTTAGCTTTTCTTATACTTAGTCCCGCTGAAATCTTTCATCTTCCTTAAACGTATTAGAAAAACTTGGCGAAGGCGGCTTCCCTTGAACGATGGCCGAGCTTTAGCTTTTCTTATACTTAGTCCCGCTGAAATCTTTCATCTTTCTTAAACGTATTAGAAAAACTTGGCGAAGGCGGCTTGCCTTGAACAATGGCCGAGCCCTAGCTTTTTCTTATACTTAGTCCCGCTGAAATCTATACACTTGCTTAACGTAAAAGTAAAAAAGGCCGGGGGCCCCCCCGGGCACAAAACCCCGCGCCGCCGGCGCCGGCGGCGTATAGGAAGACCCCCCCCCCCCCCCCACCCCCCCCCCCCCCCCCCCCCCCCCCCCCCCCCCCCCTGACTGACGTGATTCGGCTACGCCGCAAGCGGACGCGAACGGCGCAGCACGAAAATATTAAGCGTGATAAAGAAGAGGGAGAAGCCCGTGAGAGCCAGCGCGTCCAGCCACCATCCGGAAACACCGGTGCCGCGAATCATAATATTGCGCAGCGCTTCGGTTGAGTAGTGGATCGGCATGAGATTGCCAAGCACCTGTACCCATTTGGGCAATGTGTCAATAGGAAACAGGCCGGACAGAAAGACTTGCGGAACGATGACGAGTGGAATGAACTGAAACATTTGCAGTTCATTTCTTGCCGCGGTCGAGAGCAGAATGCTGAGTGAGAGCGCGCTGAATGACAGAATGAAGACAATCAGCATCACCTCAGGCAAGCGGCCGACGTCGTAGATGCGCAGCACGTAGATCAAGTAGCATGTCAAAATGGCCGACTGGATGATGGCAAACAGGCCGAAACCGATCATATATCCGCCGATAATCTGGTAATTTTTAATCGGCGAGGCGATCAGTCGATCAAGCGTGCCGGTTGTCCGTTCACGCAAGAAGGAGACACCGCCGATCATGAAGATGAACAGAAACACAAAGATGCCAATCATGGCTGCACCGAATGAATCAAAGGTATTCAGGTCGGCGCTGCCGTGCAAATAACTGACGGACAGCTTGACGCTTTGTTTTTTCTCCTGAAGAGTCGGCGCGGCCGGCTCAACTGTCGGTCCTAACTGAGCAAGCACACCCGGGGCATATTGCTGCAGCGCCTGCCTCATCTTCTGCATCACTTGCTGCTCGGCCGTGAGCGCCTGCCGCTGGTTTGCGATGATGTCGGTCAAACTGCGCTGCATGTTTTTGATACTGATACTTTGAACGTTTTGCATCGACTTTTGAATTTTTGTTAGCGCAATGCCGTTGCGCTGCGGATTGCTGCCTTCCAAATGCACGCGCACGGGTTTACTCAAATCCACATAGGCATCGATATCCTGATTGGCGAGCGCGGTTTCTGCTCCCAACCGGCTCATTTGCGGGTAACTCGCGACCGGGAAGGCAGACGCATACGGCGAAGACGCATAATTAATCACGGCAAGCTTCGGTTCCGGCGTTTTTGCTCCGAAGATGTACCAGACAAGGGTCAGAATGAGCAGCGGTGCCAGAATGATCATGGCCAGCGTTCGCCGATCACGAAGAATTTGCGCGATGATGCGGCGTGTCATGGCAGTTAGGTTACGCACGGACAATCGCCTCACATTTCAAAAAGACGTCTTCGATTGAATCTACATGATAGTCATTCATCAGTTCCTTTGGCGCTCCCTCGGCAATAATCCGCCCATCCTTCAGCAAGCCGAGGCGGTCGCATTGTGCCGCCTCATCCATCACATGTGTTGTGACGATAATGGTCGCTCCACGGCTGCGCATATAATGAAAGAGCATCCAGATGTCACGGCGAATGACCGGATCAAGCCCGACAGTCGGTTCGTCAAGCAAATACAGCCGCGGCTCGTGGACGAGAGCCGCGGCCAGCGACAGACGGCGCCTCATCCCCCCCGAATATTGGGCGACGCTTTTACGCAAGTCGTCACTTAACCCGACATTTTCAGCGACTTCCCGAATTCGCCGTTTTTTCCCGTGATCGTGCATACCTTGAATCGAAGCAAAGAAGTCAAGGTTTTGATAGGCGCTTAATTCATTATACAGCGCATCCGACTGCGCCATGTAGCCAAGTGAGCGGAAAGAATTCAGCGTCGGTTTTTGCTCGAAAAGCTCGACATGGCCACTGTCGGCCTTCTCCAGGCCGAGTAAAATACGGACGAGCGTTGTCTTGCCTGCACCGGAGGGACCGATTAAGCCGTAAATCTCACCTTCCTCAAGCTTAATGGATACGTCTTGCAGCACAATTTGTTTATTGAACTTCTTATAAATATGTTCGCCGATAATCGGATAAGTCATGCGTTTCACATCCTTCTGACTAGTGGGGATAATGAACATGATGTACAATTACTATGATAAAGTGGAATGCAGCGCTGTTCAATATACAGATGGTGACGTACTGATCATTATTGGACGGTAAGGCGAGAAGTGTCTAGTTAAAAAGAAGATTACAACCTAATAAGGCTTTCTGCGAGCACAAATGACAGGCCCTGCACGATTAATGGACGTGCGCCAGATGGCGGCACGTGCGGGATAGATGAGCAGCCGAAGTGCTTTGCCATAAGCACTCGTTTCAAACGTATGATCCAAAGGAAATTCACTTTTAATCATTGTCTCCCTGCTGAGACGCTAAAGAACGTCACTCATTGCTTAGGGTAAAGGATGACACTCATGGCAAACGATCTGCGCGTGCAGAAAACAAAAGCGGCGATCATTGAAGCCTTCATCGACCTGCTTAATGTGAAGGATTTTGCTGCGATCACCGTCCGCGATATTGCTGATGCCGCACATGTTGGACGCGGCACCTTTTATCTGCATTATCAGGATAAATATGATTTGCTCAATACGCTGGCTGATGACTGTATTGACCAAATATCTAAAGATTTCCACCCGATGCAGCTGTTCAAAGATAAGCAGATTAACACAGAGCGGATCAAGGCATACTTGATACGGAATTTAAGCATTTTGGAGAAGAATGCACGCATATATCGGGCCGTTTTATTTGGTGAGGGCGTCCCTTCATTTGGGAAGAAACTGAGAGAACGATTGATGGACGTTGCCTATCATGAGTTTCCGGCGCTCATTCCGCAGTCGGCGCGGTCGGCGGAATTAGAAATTTTGCCCCAATTTTTTTCTTCAGGGCTGCTTGGGCTGCTCGACTGGTGGTTTAGGACAGATATGCGGACATCTAAAGAAACGCTGGCCCGTGTCCTCATTTCGATTTTGACAGTCGGTCCGTTTCAATCGCTGGGTTTCCGATTTACCCAGTCGAACACGCACAATTACGATGAGAAGGTGTGAACGAAAAGGCACAACCGCATGTTTTACTGAAGCCAGCCCCCCTAACCTAGCTTGAAAAAAACATAAAATAGCAGCGCCAAAAAGGTGCTGCATGTCATTATTTATTGCATATTCTATCAAGAATGGGCGTTTTCCCATCAGCGTAGAAAAGGGAAGCTGCACTCTTGCAGCGGTGCGTTCGCGGCCAAGGTATACGAGACGCGGGGCTGTTTCACAAACATTATATTCATTCCAGTGCGACCGTGCAGTGGCCGAGCCGCTCACCGCCCCAGAACAGTGCAAGCCGGTCACCGTCTTTAACCGGACCGACGCCGGCCGGTGTGCCGGTAAAAAGCAGATCGCCTGCGCTGAGTCCGTAGCGCATACCGCAGAAATTAATCAGTTCGGCTGGACTGAAGATCATCTGCCCGATGTTGCCGCGCTGGACGACCTCGTCATTCAGGCGCAGCGTGAAATCGTTCAGCCCGCATGCTTCAAGACCGGGAAAATGAATAAAGCGAGTGAGAGCCGCCGAACGGAGAAAGCCCTTTGCGGCCAGCCAAGGCTGCCCTGTTTTCGCAAGCTGACCCTGCAAGTCGCGCAGTGTAAAATCAATGCCAAGAGCAATGCCGTCGATCATGTCATCGGCGGTGACGCCGGGCTGAAAGTCGCGGCCGATGCGCAGCACAAGCTCTCCTTCGTAATGAACAGCCCCTTTGTCACCGGGTAAAGAAAGGCACTGTCCCGAAAGAAGTACCCCCGCATGCGACGGTTTCATAAAAATGAGTGGCTCTTTCGGCACGGGGTTATTTAGTTCTTTCGCATGACTCATAAAGTTGCGCCCGACACAGTAGATGTTGGCAATGGATGGTTCCATTGACAGATCCTCCTCGTTAATTAAGATAGCGTTCATCAGGCGCGCATGTGCCGATAAGCGCTGTGATCGGTTGGCCCTGTAAAAGCATTTAAACCGAACGATTCACGAATGCCTGCGGTAACGAACGTCTTGGCCAGACGAACGGCTTCGACGACGCTCATTCCCTTGGCGAGTCCGGCGGTAATGGCGGCAGCATAAGTGCATCCGGCACCATGAATATTCGGCGTGTCCACTTTGTCCTCGGCGATGATTGTGAATGTTTTGCCGTCGTAGAGCACGTCGAGGGCTTTGCTGCTGTTTTTCAGGCGGGCACCGCCTTTAACGAGCGCGTGTTTTGCCCCCAAAGCAACCAGCTTAGCGGCAGCTTCTTTCATATCCGCCACCGAGGAAATCCAGCCCATGCCGGTCAGCTTCGACGCTTCATATAGATTCGGGGTCGTGATCAACGCCTTTGGCAGCAAATACTGGCGATACGCGGCTGTACTCTGCGGCTCGAGTTCCGGCTGTAGTTCTTCTTCGGCGCCCTTGCATACCATGACAGGGTCAATGACGACGTTTTTCAACTGGTGGCTCTCGATGGCCGCAGATGCAATTTTAATTGCTTCCGGGGAGCCGAGCATTCCCGTCTTCATGGCGTCAACGCCGATACCGTCCAGAATCGTGCTCAGCTGTTTGCGCAAAAGCTCGCTGTCCAGCAATGTAATACTATGAGACCACGCGTCCGGCGTCATCGTGACAATGCACGTCAGCGCGGTCATGCCATAAACACCGAGTTCCTGAAAGGTTTTAAGGTCGGCCTCCATGCCGGCTCCGCCGCTCGTATCAGATCCGGCAATTGTCAAAGCTTTTCTATGCTCCATCTTCATTGTCCTCCTGTTTGCTGCCTAAGACGTATAGCTTACATCCATTATAGAATAAAATGCTGCATTCAGAAAACGTAATCGATCCGATGCCGACCCGGGCATATGACAAACAGTGATCGGCTATCCTGGGTTGCCGCAGCAAACCGAATGCTGCAACGGACCCGACACTCGCGCCATTTCCCGTTGCAGCATTTTGCGGACTGCCAAAGACCGCCAATCAGTATATCCATGCGTGATGCGCGTCTGCATACTGGCCCATAAACTTGAAAAAGCTTCAGCCTGAAAAAAGTATGGAGGACATCCATGCGGTGAACGCGCCGCAAGCATAAATGCAGGGCTAGGCTAACGCAGTTTCAAGTACATGAATAGTATGAACGTTGTGCTTATAAAAGATCAAAATCATTTTTTCACGAGACATAGCAGAGACTTATTTACTGTTTATATTAAAAAGTTAATTTTAGTACCCAAAGTATCATTAAATATGTTGTATAATGAAAGATGTTATAAATTACATAGTCTCAAAGGCTCTTTGAATAAATGAAATAAGTTCTTGTTTGATAGCGCAAGTAATCAAGTAATCAAGTAATCAAGTAATCAAGTAATCAAGTAATCAAGTAATCGAGTAATGATGGACAGCGTTCACGGTTATGCATGGGTGGTTGCGAAGTTGCCACGATCAATACATGACAGATTAGAAAAACTTGGCTCTGCCAAGTCCTTTGGACGAAGACAGAGGCTTAGCTTTTTTCTTAGACTTGGTCCCGCTGAAATCTTTATACTTGCTTAACGCATAAAAAATAAAAAATGTGACTTTGGGGATAGGAGGGGCTGGAACAATGAAGAAAACTTTTTTCTCAACGGCTGTGGCAGGTGGTGTGGCATTGGTAGCCACTTGCCAACCGGCTTTTGCGGCAAGCGGGCAAGATATTGTAAGCGAGGCATTGCAATATCAAGGTACGCCGTATGCTTATGGGGCGAGTACCGGTTCGACAGCGTCGTTTGACTGCTCATCATTTACAAAATATATTTTTAAGACGGTGTACGGCGTGACCCTGCCGCGAACATCGGCGCAGCAGGCGACCCAGGGCACGGCAGTTTCTCGAAATGCACTGCAGGTTGGCGACTTGCTGTTTTTCGACACGGTTGGGGACGGCGGCATTCACCATGTGGGTATTTATACGGGAAACGGTCAAATGATCAGCAGTGAACTGACCTACGGCGTGCACCTCACCAATGTTTTCAGCGGCGGCGGTGCCCAATCGTATTGGCAATCCAAATTCGTGAAAGCCGTACGAATTACTGCGGCTTCGGCTGCTGGTGCATCGGCTGTACCGGCTTCGGCGGGTTCCCCCTCTTCTTACACTGTGCAGAGCGGCGACTCACTGTGGCAGATTGCCAACACATTCAATATGACGGTCGATGCGATTAAAGCAGCTAATAATCTGTCATCAAGTGTCATCTATCCCGGACAAACACTGATGTTGGGCGCTCAGCAGGCATCCGCGGTGACCTCAGCGCCAGCGGCGACACCGTCTGCATCCGCCTCTTCGACTTATACCGTGCAAAGTGGCGATTCGCTTTGGCAAATCGCCAAGGCTTACGGTGTGTCGGTTGCTGCCCTGAAGTCGGCTAATCATTTGACCTCAGATGTGATCTACGTCGGACAAACCTTGCAAGTCTCTGCGACGGCAGCGGCGCAAACGGGTCAATCTGCACAGGAAAATGCCGGCGGAGGCTACACCGTGGCCAGCGGTGATTGTTTGTGGAACATTGCGACGCTTCATGGAACGAGCGTCAATCAATTGATGCGCGCCAACAATTTGTCTTCAACGCTCATCTATCCCGGGCAACAACTTGTACTTCCTTGAATTTTATTGAGAATCTGTGGTGCCCGCACTGGCGGGTGCTTTTTTTTTGCCGGACATAGAGAACGGCTATTTCAGAAAACATGCCGATGGACGACGAAGGGGCGAGGGCACCTGCGAGGACCGGCGTTCCGACGAGACCCCGCAGATTCTAATTTGGCTGAGGGGGCAGGTGGTGCGACTGTGACTGGCGAAGCCGGAGCACGGTTGTTTTAAAAACTTGGTGTAGCTAAGTTTCTCTAAGGCAAAAAGGCCTTTAAAAAGCGGCCGTTGCCCGCCAGCATGCGAAGGAAAAAACAGCAGCTACATCTTATGGACTAAAGGGGAACGCTGTAAAAAGTGACAGGTTTGAATCGAACGGTCCCTTTCAGGAAATGACTAATTTCAGTGTTTGATTAATAACCGGCAAAGTTCTATGATGATTGATAATGACTGATTCAGATTGATTGTGACTGATTATTTTCTTATAATAGAACTTAGAAGACGAACGGCATCTGCCGATGTGAAGCAACATCTACTATTACTATGCGACATAGGGTGCGTTGTAAGCAGGCACCATCCATCGGGTTAATAAGATGGCCGCCGAACGAAGATCAATTTTAGGAATGGGAGCGTTAACGATGATTTATACATGTACGCTGAATCCGGCGATCGATTATTTTGTTCAGGTCGATCACTTTCAACCCGGCATGCTGAACAAAGTAAAAACTGACCGAAAGATGGCCGGCGGAAAGGGCATTAATGTGTCAAGGGTTCTTAAGCATCTTGGTCAGCCTTCCAAGTGTCTGGGTTTTATCGGAGGATTTACCGGTGATTTTATTATCGGCAAGCTGCGTGAAGAGGGCATCGAGCCCCATTTTGTGAAAGTCGACGGCGATACGCGGATCAATGTCAAGTTAAAAAGTGACAGTGAAACAGAGATCAACGGTGCGGCTCCGGCGGTCACCGATGCACAGCTGTCTGCTTTATTTGCCTCACTTTCTGCTTTGACGGCTGATGATATCCTCGTTCTTTCCGGTAGCGTGCCCTCGACGCTGCCGTCCTCGATTTATAAAGAAATGGTTGAGCATGTAGCGGGTAGCGGAGCCAGGGTTATCGTTGACGCGAGCGGGGAGGCTTTTAAAGAGGCCGTAAAAGCGAAACCGTTTCTTGTAAAACCTAACCATCTTGAACTCGGTGAGTATTACGGAGCAGACATTGAGACGGTTGAGGATGTTAAGACCTATGGACGTCAGCTCGTGGAAGCAGGTATTGCTCATGTTATCGTGTCGATGGGCGGTAAGGGAGCAGTATACATTGACAGCGATCGCTGCCTGTTTGCACCGCCGGCAAAGGGAACACTCGTGAATTCAGTCGGTGCGGGGGATTCGATGGTTGCCGGCTTTCTCTCAGAGTATACAGAAAGCGGAAATTTTTCCAGCGCATTCCAAAAAGGCGCAGCCACCGGCGGAGCGACGGCTTTTTCTGTGGACTTAGCAACGGCGGATAAGGTTGCTGAACTGCTGCCGCAGATCACTGTCCAGTCGCTGTAATCAAAGTGTGCTGGCTGAACCGTTTTTTGCAGTTGAAAACATGTGTTAAAAAGTGGCGATTCGATGAAGTAAGCGCTCAAGCTTTTAATAAGAGAAAAGAATTGCTATAATTACACATGTTGTTCAAGATTACCGGAGGCAAAGAAAGCGCTGTATTTTTTTTCGAAAAAAATAAATTTCATAAGCCAATTGGGAAATTTAAAAAGTAATTTCGTTAGTTAGGCAACGCGGGACCGCCGTTTGCAAGGTGAACACGCGGTTCGGCGATAGAGGTCACGCTTGCGAATGTCATCGACCATCATCAGGAAGGACTGATTAATGAATGTCAGAGAAAGTCAAGGGTATTGCCGCATCGGCAGGAATTGCAATTGCTAAAGCTTTTATTCTCAGAACACCGGATTTGTCTTTTGAACGGGGACCGGCAGGCGACAAGGAAGCCGAAAAGCAAAAATTTGCTCAGGCCCTTGAAGTATCCAAGCGGGAATTGACAGCGATTAAAGAAACCGCTGAGAAGCAGCTTGGCCAGGACAAGGCCGACGTGTTTGCCGCTCATTTGCTCTTCTTAAGCGATCCGGAATTTACCGGTGCGATCACCGATAAAATCGAGACGGAAGACTTGAATGCACCGAGCGCCTTGCACGATGTATCGACCTTCTTTATTGAGACGTTCGAGGGTATGAAAGATAATGCTTATATGCGTGAACGTGCTGCTGATGTGCGTGATGTGTCCAAGCGTCTGCTGGCGCATTTGCTCGGTGTGTCGTTTACGTCGCCGGCAAGCATTACGGAGGAGACGGTCATTATTGCTGAGGATCTGACACCGTCCGATACGGCTCAGCTCAACCGCAATTATGTCAAAGGATTTGCGACGAATATCGGCGGGCGTACGTCGCACTCGGCAATCATGTCGCGTTCGATGGAAATTCCTGCCGTTGTCGGCACCAAGACGATTCTGGATCAGGCAGAAGAAGGCGAGACGGTGATCGTCGACGGTTTGAGCGGAGACGTCATCCTCAACCCTTCGGAGGAAGAGATTGCAGCCTATCTCAAGAAGGCTGCTGATTTTAAAGCACAGCAGGACGAGTGGAAGAAACTTGTGCACGAATCGACGAAGACAAGCGACGGCAAACAAGTTATCCTAGGCGCCAACATCGGCAATCCGGGTGACGTCGCCGGTGTTCTTAACAACGGTGGCGAGGCGATCGGCCTTTACCGGACCGAGTTCCTTTATATGGGGCGCGATCAGCTGCCAACCGAAGACGAGCAATTTGAAGCCTACAAAGAAGTGCTTGAAAAGATGGACGGGAAGCCGGTTGTCATCCGTACACTTGACATCGGCGGCGACAAGAAACTGAAGTATCTGCCGCTTCCTGATGAAATGAATCCGTTTCTTGGATTCCGCGCCATTCGGCTCTGTTTGGAGCGGCAGGATATCTTCCGCACGCAGCTGCGGGCCTTGCTGCGCGCGAGCGCTTATGGCAAACTGCAGATCATGTTCCCGATGATTGCCACGGTCAATGAATTTCGCGAGGCCAAGAAGATTTTGCTTGAAGAGAAAGCGGCGCTCGTGTCTGCGGGTGTTACGGTGTCCGATGACGTTCAGGTCGGCATGATGATGGAGATCCCTGCTGCCGCTGTTGAGGCTGACCGCTTTGCCAAGGAAGCCGATTTCTTCAGCATCGGCACAAACGATTTGATTCAGTACACGATGGCTGCCGATCGGATGAATCAGCACGTCTCCTATCTGTATCAACCGTGCAATCCGGCCATCCTCCGCCTTGTCGCTCGAATTATTGATGCGGCACATAAAGAGGGGCATTGGGCCGGCATGTGCGGCGAAATGGCCGGCGACGAGACGGCCATCCCGCTGCTGCTTGCACTCGGACTTGATGAATTCAGCATGAGTGCCACATCGGTTCTGCCGGCACGCAGCCAGCTGCTGAAGCTGTCTCAGGACGAGCTGAAGAAACACAAAGAAGCCTTTCTGAACTTGGATACGGCTGATGAAGTGCTTGATTATGTAAAAACACACATGAGCTGACCACGCTCAGCTTTGTTTTATCTGATACGTTAAGAAAGTATATGATTTTTGTCGGCATACCGGGAAAAACGGAGGCGTGAGGGCGCCTTGCAGCCACGGCAGACTCTGATCTGTTTGTCGAGACGTGCAATGTCGGCAAACAAGCGGCACGTTGCACATTAAGGGGACTGTTAAGGATTCAGCAATTGCTGGAAGACAGCCTTCATTTTCGGAATGAGGTAATGGCTGCCATTTAGATTTTGTGTATTTTCCGCCATCATCGTAACCAGCAGCTGTGGGTTCTCCGTGTTGTAAGCGACGAACCAGCCGTTTTCACGTCCGCTCTGGCCCTGCTTATCTTTGAATTCAGGGGTCCCCGTTTTTCCGGCCAGCGGCAGATTAGTGATTGCTGCGTCGTGAGCGGTACCGTCCGGATTGCTGATGACTTGCGCAAGATCGCTGCTGATTGTTGCCGCGGTTTGAGCGGACATGACATCCTTTTTCCAAATCTGCGGAGCGGACGTCGTTTTGATCAGGCGCGGCTTCACGATGCTTCCTTGATTGACGAGAGCTGAGTAGATCAGCGACAGGTAGAGCGGTGTCGTTACGACTTGACCCTGACCGTAACCGGAGTCAGCCAATTCGGTTGAATGATTGGTCAGCTTACCGTTTGCAGACAGCCGCGACACTTGCATCGGATAAGGGAAGGGCACAGCTTCTCCGAGACCGAATTTTTTGCCGCCGGTCATGAAACGATCGGCACCAATTTTGAGAGCGGCTTGGGCAAAGTAGATGTTGTCAGAGCGATAGAGCGCTTCGGCAAGATTCACGCTTGGTGCGCTGTCGACGCGCGTCACGGAGTAGTTGCCCCATGCCTTGCCTTCCTGCCAGCTTTTTCCGCTGATCGCCACTTCCTGATTTGGATCGATGGTTTTGCTGTCAAGGCCCAGGGCAGCCGTCAGCACTTTGAAGGTCGAACCTGGCGCTGTCGCTTCGGTGAAGCGATTTAAGAGCGGATGATTGCTGTCGCTGCTAAGCTTGGTATAGTCGGCCGAAGAGATGCCGATTGCAAAGGCATTCGGATCGTAAGACGGGGTGCTGACAAGGGCGGACACATCGCCGGTTTGCGGATTCATCGCAACGGCTGAACCCGCATTCGACGCCAATTGGTTGTACAGCGCGTCTTGGACCGTTTGGTCGATGGTCAGCTGAATGTTGTGCCCGTTTTTGGCCCGCTTTCTTGCAAGCGTTCGCTCCACGGTACCCTCTTTATTAATGATTTCGATAGCGGCGCCGTCGCTGGCCCGCAGCTGCTTCTCAAAGATCTGCTCAAGTCCCGTCTGACCGACGAGTGAATCCGCGGTATAACCCTCGCCGCGATGTTTTTTTAAGAAATCTGCGGTCACTTTGCCGACGTATCCGGTCAGGTGAGCACAGGCGGCACCGTCAGGGTAAAACCGTACGGTCACTTTTGTGCGATAGACTCCCGGCAATGCCGTCGCTTGCCGGGCTAAGTCTGCGTTGCTCGCAGGCAGTGTTTTAATCGGCACGAGACTGTCTGCCCTGACCCAACGCTGGCGGAGGGCGGCATTAATCTGATCGGCAGTGACACCGAGCATTTGCGTCAACTGCGCGATGGTCTGATCGCGGGAAGCGCCACTGCCGAGCTGGCCCGGCACGAGGTCAACCTGCATGGCATCGCTGTCCATCGCAAGTGGTTTGCCGTTAACGTCGAGAATTTCTCCGCGCGTTGCCGGATCGGTCGCGGCGCGGATCGTTTCGTTGCCGGAGAGGCCCGGTAGGATGAGCGCGGGTTGCCAGTCGATCAGCCATCGTTTCTGCCCGCCGCGCATCTCCTGCTGCATCCTCACATGTTCAGCGAAGCGGACGGTTCCGGCTGCCGTAGCCAGCGCTGCCGCCAAACGCATCACATGGGCATCTGAGGATGGTTTAACAACAGCTGTCAGGTTGCCCGCATCGATACCTTGGTAAATTTTTTCGTAACGGGCGACAAAAGCTTTCTTACTGATCTTTTTTTGCGCAGCATCAGACAGATAACCATACATCGCTGTGAAGTCTTGTTTTTTCCAGAGATTGACGTAGCCTTGCAATTGTTCGGAAGCATCGGGTTGATGCCCGCAGCCGACGAGCAGTAATAGGGCCAGCGCCAGAAATCCGGAAAGCCATAACTGTTTCTTTGTCATGCCTGTCAACTCTTTTCATTTTAATAGTCTGTATTCCAGTGCGACTGTTCTTACTAAGCGATTCATGTGCGGTGCCCGCGAGACGGCATGACAGACGAGGCAGAAAGTCGTTGCTCGATCGAGAAGATTCGCGAAACAATCGCAGCAAGCAGGTACTGCGCAGACAGTGATGAATTCCTGAAATTAACAGTCACAGAACACTGTGACGGATGGGCAGATTTTCAGAGAAGGTAACATATGGGTCGATTAACAGCAGGCGACGGCTTTTACGCAAATGTGGACGCAGTCGCTCATTTAGTAAAAAGACCGCCGTCCAAGGACTCGGCTTCACCAAGTTTTTCTAATAGAAATAGGCTACTTCTATTCTAGCAGTTTATCCGATTTTTGACGGCTAGAATTTGTTGATGATGTCTGTTCTTTTTCAAAATGAGTGCAGATAAGTCATTGGCAGTCATTGGGCTGTTGAGCCCGGCACGTCACTCCACCGCCGGTTCTCAAATCTATCCGCGTGGAAGCAGACTTACTTTGACTGGGCTGTCTGCTTTTTTTCTCATGGCCTGCCGAAATGCGGGGAAAAATGATAGGATAGGAAGGTGAATCCTGTTCTTTGTCAGGCGAGGGGGAGCAAGTAAAACGTGAAAAAAATCTTAACAAATGATTGGGAACCGCTGCTCGAACCGGAGTTCCAAAAGGACTATTATTTAAAGCTGCGTACCTTTTTAAAAAATGAATATATGACACGCTCCGTTTATCCGGATATGTACGATTTGTTCAACGCGCTCAAATATACGCCCTACCGTGAAGTGAAGGTCGTTATTCTGGGGCAGGACCCTTACCACGAACCCGGCCAGGCTCATGGATTAAGCTTTTCTGTCAAACCGGGCGTCAGGCAGCCGCCGTCGCTGCAAAACATTTTCAAAGAACTGCATGATGATATCGGCTGTCCGATTCCGCGCCACGGCTGCCTGATTGAGTGGGCCCGCCAAGGTGTGCTGCTGCTTAACACCGTGCTTTCTGTGCGCCGCGGGGCTGCCAACTCTCACAAAGGCATTGGTTGGGAGACGTTCACTGATGTCGTCATTGGCGACCTTAATGCCCGTGAACAGCCGATCGTTTTCATACTCTGGGGACGCAATGCACAGGCGAAGACTGAATTAATTACGAACAAACAGCACTTGGTCATTCAATCGTCGCACCCAAGCCCGTTTTCGGCACATTACGGTTTTTTTGGCAGCCACCCTTTTTCCCGTGCCAATACATATTTGGAGTCGGTCGGGGAAGCACCGATTAATTGGCAGCTTTCGGCCGATGAGCCGCAGCTTTCGTAATAAGCGTGCTGCATGACGCAGCAGACAGGCAATGTCGGCATGAATCAATAGCTGCGCTTCTTACATTGAACAATATCGGCTGACCAAGGAACCATTAATGATCCAAGTGCATCAGCCAATCCGGTATTGACCGTTTGATGCGGGGCACAGCGGTGTGAGTCACTTGAGACTGCGGAGATCTCCGGCAGGTGCCAAAGATCTCCGCGGTCTTCCATCTGTTTAGTTAAACGCGGTGCACGCCGGTTTCAGCAGGCAGCCGAGCACTCTTGCGCATAATCAGCAAATAGTAAGTCACGTAGTAGGCAAACAGAATAAGCAGCAGACCGGCCGCCCAGGAATTGCCGTTGAATGAATGAAAGGATTGCGCGGCATGCGAGCCGGAGCGGTTAAAGGCACCGCTTTGAAACAGCAAGTAGAAGCGGGAGGCAAAGCGAATGAGAAACAGCAGCGCGACAAGGCTGCCGATCCATGCATTCGGCCGATAGAAGACGCATGCTTCCTTAACTTGCAGCAGCGTCAGTGCGGCGCTGTATTGTGCCAAGCCAGCGCCGGCTGCAATGCCGACCGCGTCGGAAATCAGACTGATCGGCTGCGTCATCGCTTCATACAGAAACAGCAGACCGATAATCGCGCTAATGATGATTCGCCGTGTCATGCGCCGTTTGTTGAGCGGCTACCAGCCGATGTTGCGGCGCACGCGGCGGTAGATAACATACAAAGCAAGTATGATAATAATGGCAGTGAAAGAATTTTCGCCCAAGGCATTCGTCTCCTTTAGTTAAAGGCAAAAAAGTGTAGCGTTTCTGAACCGTTCAAGTTATCCAACGTCAAAGGTGCGATGAAGCTCGCAGCACCCGAACAGTTGCCACCCGTTTTTTTAATTGAAATTAAAGATCAATCCGCTTGGTTAATATCCACGCGGTGATTCCCAGCGCGGCAACGGTTGTACTCAGACTCGTCAATACGGACACAGCGAGGAATACCGCGAGTGTCTCGTGCCAGATCAAGTCACCAAGACCGCTGCTTGAGAGGAGCCAACCGGCAAGGATCCAGAAAAGGATGGCAAAACGTCTCGCGGTGCGCCAGCGTGTCAGTGAAAGGGCACCCAAAAACAGGCCAATACTGATCATCGCCGGCAGCGTAAGCAGGACGAGCAGTGTAGGGCGCATGCCAAGCACGACGATATCCGCGAGCACACGAAACGATAGTCCGCTGCTGATCCACAGCGAATAGACGTCCAGTAAAACAATGCCTCCGATCAGAATGGCAGTGACTTCAAGTGACCGCAGCAAAAGTGACCAGAACTTGGAACTGATGAGCGCAAGGCGCGGATAGGGCAGTGCGAGCCACCATCCTACGGTTTCCTGTCTTTTCTCCAGCTGGATGGAGCCGATGCCGAAGGCAAAGGCGAGCCAAGGCATAATAAAAAGAATGAACCATGTAAAGTCTTTTGAATGCAGATGGGCGTTCAAGGCAAAGTAAGTGGTAAAAGTAATGATTATTGCTGTATAAACCAAAAAAACAAATAGGCGTTTTTGTTTTCTGGCTTTTCCCTTATGCGATGGCATCCAAGTATGCGTTTCATGGCGAATCAACTGCGGAAAAAATAGCATCTCAACTCTTTTAACCGTCAATGTACAGCCTCCTCTCGGGTGATGGTACGGGTCAGCCGGTCAATGGACCCGTATTGTGCGCGCAGTAATTCAGCGTCGCCTGCCAAATGAATCTGTCCTTCGTGAAGAATAATCACGTGGTCAAATAATCCTTCTGCTTCAGCAATTTCATGCGTGCTCAACAACAGCGTTTGACGGTGCGAGGCCAGCCGGTCGATCAGTCCGGCAATGATCGCTTCGCGCGAGGCGCCGTCGATGCCGGAGAATGGCTCGTCAAGCATAATGAGCGGCACTGAGCGGCACATGCAGAGAATGAGCATCAGCCGCGCTTCTTGGCCCTTGGAGAAGCTGCGCACCATGCGATGAAGCGGGAGCTGCATGACCTCGGCCGACCGGTCGGCTTCCTCACGTTCAAAGCTCGGCAACAGTCGGTCGGCGAAGGCAAGGCTTTCCGCAACTGTATATGTGTTATACCAGCGTGCCCGGTCCGGCAGATATGCAATTTTCGCATTGGTGCGCCAGCCGGGTGCTTCGCCGAGTACTTCAATATGTCCGCTGTCCGGCTTGATCAGTCCGGCAATCATCCGGAAAAAAGTTGATTTTCCGGCACCGTTTGCGCCGAGCACGCCCGTCACAGCGCCGGCTGGTATAGTGACGGACAAATGGTTTATCGCTGCTCTCTCATCATAGGTCTTGCACAGATCATTTGCCGTAACGATTGCTTCTGTCATGCGCTGTTGCCTCGCTTTCATTGATTAAATAGAGGTGGATCTCTTGTTCGTTCAATCCGAGCGACCGCATCTCCTCCAAGTAGCGGGTAGTTATGGTTTTTGCAATCCGCTTGCGGAACTCGGCAACTCGCTGAGCGGATGTCGTTACGAATGTTCCCTGACCACGTCTCTTTTCTGTCAGACCATCGCGTTCCAGTTCTTGATAGGCGTGCATGACAGTATTTGGATTAATCTTCAGCTCACGCGCCATGTCACGAACCGAAGGAATTTTGCCCCCGAGGGGGATTCCTCCTTTTGTAATGAAGCTGCGCATCTGCACAAGAATTTGTTCGTAAAGCGGCTGGCTCAGATCGAGATTGAAATGCAGCGCGCCTACCAACTGCTCGCTCAAATATAGTGCACCTCCCGTCGCTAGATGCAATATGCTTCATGTGTATTATATCACATAATACACATGAAGCAATCGTTTATTAATCATTTTGTTTGAAGATATAAAAAGCAGACATTTTTTGCAACATGTTCATAAATTGAAAGCGAAGGCGCCTGCGAACCCCCCGTGCCGGGCGGACCTTACAGAACCCTAACTTGTCTTTGGAGGCCCGCGGTGCGCTTGTGACTAGCGAAACCGGGGCATTAGGTTTTAAAGGACCGGGTGCAGCCAAGCTTTTCTCATAAGCGTGAATTGGCATATATTACCTAAATGTGATTGCAGCACAGCACTGGATGTTGTGATTTATAATAGATTTACACAACAAGCGCAGGCAAAATCAACCAGAAATCATAATCATGCCTACCAAAAGAATGGCGGAGATGAGTGCATGAAAGTTGAACCAATAAGAAGCAAGGCGAAGATTAAGGCTGTTTACCAATATCTTTACCATAAAGATGCGAAATATGGCACGTTGTTTAAGCTGGGGGTAAATACAGGTTTGCGTATCAGCGACTTGATTGATCTGCGTCTCAGTGACATTTTTAACGAACAGCTTGCTTTTCGTGAGCATCTGATTTTAAAGGAAAAAAAGACAAATAAAGAAAAACGCATTAAGTTAAATGACACCGTACGCGACTGTTTGTCCGCCTATATCAAAAGCCGTCCCTTTGACTATCAGGGCTATCTCTTTTACAGCAAGAAGGGAGGGCACATCGGCCGTATTCAAGTATACCGTGTACTGCGTGAAGCGGGAACGGCGCTGGATGTGGAGAATATCGGCACGCACAGCATGCGCAAGACGTGGGGTTACTGGACCTATAAAATGTCACGCTATAACATCGGGCTGATCATGGACACACTGAACCACAGTGCACCGGCGATTACGCTCCGCTATATTGGCATCGATCAGGATCAGAAAGACGATCTTTATGAGCTCGTACAGCTTTGACGGGAAGCTGCGGCGGAATGGGGAAACGGGAGCATATGACCAGAGGAGCGTGGATCGTCGATATAATGTGTTGGCCTTGTTTATGGGAAGTCTGCCGATGTATGAGCGGGTAGCGCCTGCCGGCCTTCACTTGGATCCTTACATTTGCACCGAGAGTATGCTTTCTAACAAAGAAAAGACCACTGATTCAGCAGGATTCCTACTTGCAACGCAGACCTCAGCGTGCAAGAGCGGGCGATGTGTTAGTTATGAAAGCGAACGAGAGTAGAACCCGCCCGGCGAGCGGGAGCGAAGGCAAACAGCGACAGTTGATCTCGGTCGGACAACAGGTGAATAACCGACTCCAGCTTCTCAAGTGGTACAACTGTATTGACCAGCCCCATAGCCAGCGCTTGCTGCGCGTCGTACTGGCGGCACAGATACCAGACTTCTCGTGCTTTTTTATGACCGACGATGCGGGCGAGATAACCCGCGCCGTACCCGGCATCAAAGCTGCCGACCTTTGGACCGGTCTGACCGAAGACGGCATTGTCGGCCGCAATCGTCAAATCGCAAACGACTTGCGTATGTGTCAAGCTTTTCTCGGAACCCCTAAGCAGAGAAGAGTGACCCTTTTCT
>JBDNZQ010000002.1:462900-467854 GCA_047722915.1 Sporolactobacillus sp. | reverse complement strand
GAAAAGGGTCACTCTTCTCTGCTTAGGGGTTCCGAGAAAAGCTTGACACATACGTCTCCAAAAAAATTTTTGACCCCATTCGAAAATCGTGGTAATATAAAGTAGTTGTTGTTCGTATAACAGCGTCAGACGGAGCCTCTTGCTCCAACCGCGCGGGAAAGGTAAGCGTTAAGCGCCGACTTGGTCGGACACCTTTAACCGGCGAGTCTGAGACTTATGCCAGTGAATTTGTCCAAGCAGACACGAACGTTATTGGACAGACATCTGAAGGAGGTGCACGTATATGTATGCTATTATTGAAACCGGCGGCAAACAGCTGAAGGTTGAGGAAGGTCAGTCGATTACAGTTGAAAAGTTACCCGCCGGCGCAGGCGACACCGTGACTTTTGACAAAGTGTTGTTTATCGGCGGTGACGATGTCAAGGTCGGCACGCCGACGATTGAAGGAGCCACGGTAATGGCCAAGGTCGTTGAACACGGCCGCGACAAGAAGATTATTGTCTTCAAATTCAAGAAGCGGAAGAACTATCGTCGCAAGCAGGGACATAGACAACCGTTTACTAAATTAACCATTGAGAAAATTAATGCGTAACTGTGAGAGCAATGATAACGCTAACGGTTAAGCGTCACCCGTCCGGACGGATTGACGGTTTCTGCCTGTCAGGTCATGCAGGCAGCGGACCGCACGGTTATGACTTGGTCTGTGCCGGTGTGTCTGCTGTTTCTTTTGGGGCAGTGAACGCTGTTGAGGCGTTGACCGCTGCGCAGATCACGGTGAGCCGAGCGGATGAAGGCGGCAAGCTGACTTGTCATCTTGACGCATTGACTGATGACTATGGGAAAGCGGCGCTGATTCTTGAAGCGATGCTGGTGGCTATGCAGACCATTGCACAATCTTACAGTAAATATTTGCGAATCATTGATGAAGGGGGTGGCAATGGTGCTGAAACTTGATCTTCAATTTTTCTCATCGAAAAAGGGTGTCGGCAGCACGAAGAACGGCCGCGATTCCATTTCAAAGCGTCTGGGTGCCAAGCGCGCCGACGGACAGTTTGTGACGGGTGGTTCGATTCTTTATCGCCAGCGCGGCACGAAGATTTATCCGGGGACGAATGTTGGACGCGGCGGCGATGATACGCTTTTTGCTAAAGCTGACGGCGTTGTTCGTTTTGAAAAATTTGGTAAAAATCGTAAGCGCGTCAGCGTCTATCCGCTCGAAGCTGCGCAGGAAGCCTGATTGCCCAAAAGTTGGATACGTTGATTTGGAAGACGGCTGTGGTTAACCGATCTGCTTCAGCAGGCCGGGTATTCCCGCCGTCTTTTTTACAGTGAAAAAGTGTCCACAGGCGATGGCTCAACTAGGCGGTCAGGGAACGGTGCGTCAAGTGACGGGCACCAACGATTAATAGTTGACGAACGCGCATAGGCTGTTTGTTTGCGGCCGGTGTGCAGCCCTGAGCATCGGGTTTTGAAGCACTTGGTGCGGCCGGTTTTTCTTAATTACTTGTTCAGTCCAAAAATGTAAAGAATAAGGCTTGACGCAAAAGAGTGTGAGAGCGGCAAAGGCTCAGCTGCGTCTTTGGCTTGTCTTCACTTGGTTGCTCTTTTGCATAAGAGTTGTTGCACGATGGTTTGTGGGGGAATGCGGCATGTTTGATGAGAATGACGGGCTGCGTATGATCAGTTCGGCGAGGCATGCGCTACTTAATGATATTCAATTAATTAAAGGCTACTTATACTTAAATCAACCGCAAAAGGCCAGCGCGGTGATCGACCGGCTCACTGATTCACTGCGCCAGCATTCGTTGCTTTCACGTCTAGGTATGCCAAAGACTGTTTTCTATCTCATCAATGCGGACTGGGCAGCGTTGCCGTTCCACTTGACTGTTGGAATTGACGCAGCGAACTTGGCCTTGCGCGACTCGGCGACGTCGCATTGTCAAGACGGCAAGCGCAAGTTGACTTCGGTTGCCGATGAAGAACTGTCCGTATTTTTTCGACGATTGTTTGAGCAGCTTGGCGGCTGCACGGATGATCCCGACACGTGCCGCGTTGATGTTCGGTTGCTTGCCGAGTCGGGCCTGCCGATGGCCTGCGTAGCTGTGACCGGCGAGTGTATGCGATCAAGCGAAGCGCGTGCAGCCATTGCTGCGCTGTATCCTTGTCAGCATTTAATATGCCAGGAGCAATTTTGCGAGCAAGGAACAAGTCAGAATAAGGGGGCAGATTTGTGTTTGTCGATCAAGTCAAAATCTTTGTAAAAGGCGGAGACGGCGGCAACGGAATGGTTGCTTTTCGCCGCGAAAAATACGTTCCTGACGGAGGGCCGGCCGGCGGAGACGGCGGAAGGGGGGCTGATGTCGTATTCGTTGTTGATGAAGGTTTGCGCACGCTCATGGACTTTCGCTATAAAAAGCATTTTAAAGGTGATCGCGGTGAGAACGGACGTGCCAAGAACCAGCACGGCAAGCATGCTGAACCGCTAGTCGTGCGTGTACCGGTCGGTACAGTCGTCCGCGATCTCGCGACGGAGCAGATCATTGCTGATCTCACGAAAAATGGTGAACGTGTTGTGATTGCAGCGGGCGGTCGCGGCGGTCGCGGCAATTGCCGCTTTGCTACGGCCAATAATCCCGCTCCGTATATTTCGGAGAATGGTGAACCGGGCGTTGAGCGTGACGTGCAATTGGAGCTAAAGTTGCTTGCTGACGTTGGGCTTGTCGGGTTTCCGAGTGTCGGCAAGTCGACTTTGTTGGCTGCTGTGACATCGGCGCGCCCGAAGATTGCAGCTTATCATTTTACAACATTGGCGCCTAATCTCGGCGTGGTTGCCGTTGACGAAGGGCACAGTTTTGTCATTGCTGATTTGCCTGGCCTGATTGAAGGAGCGAGCAGTGGCGCAGGGCTTGGCTACCAATTTTTAAAACATATTGAACGTACACGTGTCATTGTTCACGTCGTGGATATGTCCGGCAGCGAAGGCCGTGATCCGTTCATTGATTATCAAAAAATTAATGAGGAATTAAAGAGTTATCAGTATCGGTTGATGGAACGCCCGCAAGTCATTGCTGCCAGCAAGATGGACTTACCGGGGGCTGCGGAGAATTTACGCGCTTTCGCTGCACGTTTTGCCGATGAATCACTTATTTTTCCCATTTCTTCGGTGACAGGAGCAGGGCTTAAGCCGTTGCTTCGCAAAGTTGACGAGTTGCTTGCTCATACGGCGCAATTTCCGCTTGAAGAAGTGGCCGCGCAAAAACAAGCTATTTTTCAATTTGAGCCGGAGGGGGCGCCCTTTACCATTACACGCGACAGTGCAGGTGTGTTTCACGTAGCCGGGCCTAAAGTTGAGCTTTTGTTTAAAATGACGAACTTTCATCACGATGAGGCCATTCGCCGCTTTGCACGCCAGTTGCGAGGGATGGGCGTTGACGATGCGCTGAAGGCAAAGGGCGTCTCAGAAGGTGATACGGTGCGCGTCATGGATTATGAATTTGAATATACAGACTGACCGGACAGCACGGCAGAGGGCTCCTTTGTGGTCTGCAAAAAGGATATGTCGCCTAAGTGTGGGAGCGGTGATTTGTTAAATGATATTCATCAGACCCTCGGCTCAGCAAAAGCTGTGTACTGCTTTGTATTAGACAGCGCGTGCTGCCGCGTAGTTTTTGCGCTTGTTTGCATCGCTGACTTTGGTGTACTCAAGCGAACTCATATTTGGCACTTACAGCAAAAAACCAGCCTCATGCAGAGCGGTTTCAGCATGATCAAGCTGTATGTCGGACACTGCTTCGATTAGATGAAGGTGCACGCCGCCTGTGAGCGATGAAAGTAACGATGCGCCAGAGGCAGCACGGCGATTAATGAATCGGGTGACGTCTTCGTGTGTGCGAATTAAAAGCGATCCGGTTATTTCTCCGTACAGAGGATGTTCGACGGTCACGTTAATAATCGACACATCGGCATTGACAATGAGTGTTAGTTCACGTTCTGTTTCCTCAAGTGTATGCTTGCAGGCAATCAGTCGCTGAACGACACCTTTATTTTTTTCGCGGTTCAAAAAAAGATAGCCGTCAGAGGTAGCGATAATTGGTTGTCCCTTTGCCCTTAACAGTGCCACGTCTTGAACGATGATCTGGCGGCTAACGCAAAGCCGTTCGGCTATTTCCCCCCCTTTTATTGGAAGATCCGACTCTTTAAGCATCTGAATAATCGTCATCCGTCTCTTCTTGGTATCAACGCGTTTCTTTCTCATGGATTTTTCCACGGGATAACCCTCCTTCAGCCGCACAGTTTGGTTTTGTGTGTGCGACCATTGCTGTTTCTTTTAGCGGAATCGTTACAAAATCAAACTGATCTTTTCATTATAATCAATGTTTGCGGAGGCTGCACGGCCGTATGCAAGAACTGTTACTGCGGTGAGAGTGGCAAAAAGCCCACGTGCACCATATACATAAAGTGACTTTCACAGGAGGGATGAGACAACCGTGAAATTATATGTCGTGCATGCCGGCGATTCGCTTGCAGCAATTGCCGATAAAAACAGCACAACTGTAGATGTGTTGCGCGGATTGAATAATGGTGTCGATGACAGTCATTTATACGAAGGGATGAAGTTGAAAATTGATGGCGGTGCACTGCCAATCAAAACAGGTATGCGCTCGGAGAAGCTTAAAGTGAAATGGCATCATCAGCAACCGGCTCCGGCAGTACAATCCAGTGTTTCACCCAAGCAAGCGCAACAACAGGTCCAGTCGGTTGTTGCACCGACTACGCAAAAGCCGGCTGCGGCGGCCGATGCTGGAGTGGTCAAAGAAAAGCAGCCGGTTATGCCGGTTGCACAACCTAAACTCAATTGGGCTTATGCGCCTCAGGTTTCGGCACCCATTAACCCGATGTCCGCCGGCACGCAGCCGTCGACCGTCTCGCCAGCGACGGCTGGCAACGGCTCCGC
>JBDNZQ010000002.1:20220-462800 GCA_047722915.1 Sporolactobacillus sp. | reverse complement strand
TCCGTCGTCGCCTGTCAATCCGTCGCCGGCACTCGGGGTGACATGGAATCAGCCGAACGGGTATAACGCCGCCGGCACGCAGCCGTCGACCGTCTCGCCAGCGACGGCTGGCAACGGCTCCGCGACGCAGGGGGCGTCCGTTCAAAGTCCGTCGTCGCCTGTCAATCCGTCGCCGGCACTCGGGGTGACATGGAATCAGCCGGTGTTGCCGCCGTACGGAACGGTTACTGTACCGACACAGTCTGTCGCTGTACCGACTACCCCGTCTGCCCCGGCAACGGTAAAACCGTACGGCCATTCGACAGCAAGCGGTGTGCAGGACTATTCAACGCTTTTTTTCCCCATGGTGGCTGCCTCAGCAAGCGGGGCCGTATCAGCACCGCAAAAGCCGAAGAGCGACATGCCTTTCCCGATGCAGGGGCCGGGGTTTCAACCCACTTCACCGTGGTCTGATGTGCAAATCTCTGCTGCGCCGTCCGGTGGTTTCAACAACACGCACTCTCCGCAACCGTACGGTTTATCCCCGGCTCAAACAGGCGCCGTAATGAACGCTTATGGCGTTCCGGCCGGCAGTTCCCAAAGTACAGTTCAACCTGTATTGGCGCAGGCAGGCATTAAACAAAGCGGTACTCAGGGTCCGAATTATCCGTTTGCTAACGCCAATGCGGTCACACCAGATTTGTCATATACTAATCCGGCAGCGTCGTCACCGTGGTCAAAAGCACCGGCCGTTTCGCCGAGTGGTGCGGGACAGACGGCTCCCGGCGCTACCAAGCCGGCGCATGGAAAAGCAGGAAAAGGGACAGTTGGCGGCTATCCCTATCCTTACATGCCTGCACTTGGGAATTCACAGCGGCCATGTGGCTGCGGCGGGCCGCAGCTTTACTCCCCCTTTTATCAGCCGCCGGCAACCGGTTACTATGCGGGGAATCGTCTGCCGTACGGTGCCATACCGAGTGAATTTGAGCCAAAAGGAAATTAACGCCGTTAACGGAAATTTTTAAAGCGAGTGAAACCTCTCCAGCCGTGCAAGCTAAAGGCGAAGGGGGAGAGTGCAAGTGAAAAAAACAATATTGACTGTCGGCGGTATCCTTATTCTGAGCGGAATGCTTGGTGGTTGTACAGCTAATGATGCGGCCGAGCATCAATCACAGCATATTCAGCATGTGAATTATCGCGGCACATCGTCAATCATCAACCAGAATTATGCCGGCAACGCAACAAATTCGAATACACTCAGCAACAATCGCTTTGTAGATTATCAAAAGCATGCGACAGTGATTGCTGATCGAGCGACAAAAACAAGCGGCGTTAATCATGCGTATGTTGTTGTCAGCATGAACAATGTGTTGATTGGACTTCAGGCCGATCGGTCGGTGGTCCACTTAAAAGAATTGCGCAAAGCGGTCCGTCGTTCTGTTAAACCGATTGCCGGAAAACGGCACATTTATGTGACAACAGATGCGCGTTATGTCAGTCAAATTAATGATTTGCAAAAACAATTAACAAGTAAAAGGGGCTGGCAGAATTTGCGTGGGAATGCCAATCGTACAGTTGACGATCTTGCCCGTCTGATTGCTCACCCATTTCAACATGCAAGCCGATAAATGGCTGAATCTGTAGCAAGGATAAAACCTTGCTCTTTTTTTCATATTCAAAAATAGGTATAATGAAAAACGGAATAACAAGTGGCGCACAAGTGTACGGATAGTCAGGTTAGTTTGTGCGAAGAGAGGGGAAAAAATTATGTCTGGACATTCCAAGTGGAACAATATACAGCATAAGAAAAATGCAATGGATGCCATTCGAGGCAAAATGTTTATGAAGCTGTCGAAAGATATTTTTCTTGAAGCCAGAAGAGGCGGCGGCGATCCCGATATGAACGCCGGACTGCGTCACGCGATTGAAAAGGCAAAGGCGGCCAATATGCCTAATGATAATATTTCCCGGGCAATCAAAAAAGCGGCAGGAAATCTTGACGGCGTTGTCTATACTGAAATCACGTATGAAGGATATGGTCCGGGTGGTGTAGCAGTCATGGTCGATGTATTGACTGACAACCGCAACCGCTCGGCATCGGAAATACGGCATGCCTTTGCTAAAAGCGGGGGTAACCTTGGTGAATCAGGAAGCGTGGCGTTTTTGTTTGATAAACAGGGGCTTATTGAAATTGAGAAGCAGGACGGGGTGGATGAAGATCAATTGATGATCGATGCCATTGACGCTGGCGCAGATGACGTTCAGACAGAGGATGACCGTTTCATTATCATGGCATCGCCTGATACGTTTGAAACAGTAAAAGCGTCACTTGAAACCGATAAAAGCTATGTGATTGACCGGGCAGAAGTCGTGATGGTGCCCAAGACGCGTACGGCGTTGGCGG
Source organism: Sporolactobacillus sp. (assembly GCA_047722915.1). GTDB lineage: Bacteria > Bacillota > Bacilli > Bacillales > Sporolactobacillaceae > Sporolactobacillus. The sequence goes on along the minus strand of JBDNZQ010000002.1, from coordinate 460,417 downwards.
GAGCGGAACGGGAAAAGATGGACACGTTGCTTGAAACACTTGAAGAAAATGACGATGTTCAGGATATTTACAGCAACCTTGAAGAAGATGCGTCATCAGCTGTTTGAGATATGATGTATTCAATTTGGCAAAACAAGCCATCTGGCGGCGGAGGTTCAGAACATCTGCGGGAGAAGGGAGTCTCTGTTTGAATAACGGACTCTGCAAGATGCTGCAAACCCGGTTGGTTCGCTGACCATGCCCCATTCGCAGCACTGCCCTTTAATTAGATGTATAAAAGGCTAAATCATTATGCTTAAAATGAACGAGCGGGGAGGATAGAGATGTTTGATTACATACGCGGTCTACTCGTCTATCTGTCCGCAGGCGGCATTGTCATTGAGCAGGGCGGTATCGGGTACCGGCTTGTGTGTGCCAATCCATTTAGCTACCAGCCACTGCTAAAGCAAGAAACAACGGTTTACGTTTACCAATATGTCCGTGAAGATGCCCATGTTCTGTATGGTTTTGACAGCCGAGAATCACGCGAGTTATTTGCGCGACTCATTTCGGTAACAGGCATTGGTCCAAAAATTGCATTGGCCATTATGGCATCGGCTGAGACAAAAGATATTGTCGCTGCGATTGAGGGGGAAGACGACCGGTATTTGACGCGCTTTCCGGGTATTGGAAAGAAGACGGCCGGTCAAATGATCCTTGATCTGAAAGGCAAACTTGTTGACTTTTCAATAACGGCGCGTGCGGGTACGCAGGCGCGTCCGTCAAATCCGGTACTTGCTGAAAGCGGCGAAGCGCTGGCTATGCTTGGGTACAGTGAAAAAGAGATTGCACGCGTGCTGCCGCAGATTGCCGCGCAAGATCTGACGGCGGAAGGGTACGTCAAGGAAGCACTTCGACTGCTAATGAAGCGATGATGGGGTGAGGGGCAATGGATGAAGATCGGCTGCTGTCAAGCGAATCACTGGATGAGGAACGCGCGGAAGAGCAGTCCATTCGTCCGGCGGACTTGGCGCATTACATCGGGCAGGAAGCGATTAAAAAAAACCTTCAAATCTTCATTCAGGCTGCAAAGGCACGGCAGGAACCGCTTGATCATGTGCTGCTTTACGGCCCGCCCGGCCTAGGCAAAACGACATTGGCGATGATTATTGCCGGAGAGATGGGGGCAGGACTGAAAATGACGTCCGGTCCGGCGATTGAGCGGCCCGGTGATCTGGCAGCTATCCTCTCGTCGCTGAATCCCGGCGATGTGCTGTTCATTGATGAAATTCATCGGCTGAACCGCAATGTGGAGGAAGTGCTCTATCCGGCGATGGAGGATTTTTGCATGGATATTGTCGTTGGGAAGGACGAGACGGCCCATTCCATTCGCATCAGTCTACCGCCGTTCACGCTCGTCGGCGCGACGACAAGGGCCGGCTATCTGTCGCCGCCGCTTCGTGATCGCTTCGGCGTGATCAATCGCCTGCAATTTTACACGGCAGAAGAGCTGGCACAAATTGTCTTGCGAACAGCTGCCGTACTGCACGTTAAGATTCAATATGAGGCATGTGTAGAAATTGCGCGCCGTTCGCGCGGCACGCCGCGCATTGCCAACCGGTTGCTGCGCCGCATACGTGATTTTGCACAAGTGGAGAGCGGGGGAAACGTGGACTGTGCGGTTGCCGCAGCCGGTCTGGAACGACTGTCGGTCGATGAGGCGGGGCTGGATCGTGTTGATCACTTGCTGCTCAAAGGGATTATTGATCGTTTTGACGGCGGCCCGGTCGGTCTTGATACGCTCGCTGCGGCAATTGGCGAAGAGCGGCATACGATCGAAGACGTCTATGAACCCTATTTGTTGCAAAGTGGTTATATTCAGCGAACACCGCGTGGTCGGGTGGCAACGGCGCTTGCTTACCGTCACTTTGATGTGGAAAGGAAACAGTAGCTTGAGTCATTTGAGCAGATGGATGATCGGCAGCGGGGCTGTCCTGATTGCTGTCGGTGTTTGCTTTGCGTCTCACCGGCAGGCTTTCAGGTGACATGGTTTTTAAAAAGGGCATGTCATTGTCATATTTGCGATTGTCACCTCTCTATTGATCAGCGTGCTGCTGTTGCTGATTTTTTATACACTAAGGGAAAAGCCTAGAGCTTTCAGCGGGACCAAATATAAGAAAAGCTAAGGCTCAGCGGTCGTCCAAAGGACTTGGCCTCGCCAAGTTTTTCTAATATTATCAGTCGTTTCCGCTGACGAGGGGGTGTGCCCGTCTTTATCACAACAGGCGATGGCGTAGCTGCGTTGGACCACGGCTTGCGAAGCCGCAACCTTTTAAAAAAATTGCGTCGCAATAATGTTTAAGTCAACACACTCGGGGTCTAAATCTATTGGCTTTAAGCCAGCAGGTTTTCGCAGGACTCAGCAACACTTTTAGTGCGGGGTGTTAGAAAATAAAACGTGGTGAGAAACAGGGCGAGTCTGGATTAAGGTTCAGTCGGCACGGCGTTAGGTTTCACCAAGTTTCGCTCATTAAACCAAAATTTTAGGCAGGGTAACTGAAGAAAAGGGGTTTTAGACGAATGGACGTCTCTGACTTTGACTATGATTTACCTGAAGCACTCATTGCACAGACACCGCTGACTGATCGCACGGCTTCGCGTCTGATGGTGCTGAATCCAAACACGGCACATGTTGCCCATCGTCACTTTTATGAAATCATTGATTATTTGAACGCAGGAGACTGCCTTGTGCTCAATGACACGCGGGTCATGCCCGCCAGGCTGATCGGTCATAAGGCAGAGACTGGGGCAAAAATCGAGTTGCTGCTTTTAAAACAGCTTGAAGGTGACACGTGGGAGTGTCTGGCCAAACCGGCCAAACGCGTTCAAAAAGGGGTGATGCTGAGCTTTGGGGACGGACGGCTTGAAGCGGAGTGCACAGAGGAAATGGATGAGGGACGGCGAAAAGTGACGTTCCGGTACGATGGCATTTTTTACGAAGTGCTTGATGCGCTTGGAAAAATGCCACTGCCCCCTTACATAAAAAAACAGCTGGATGATCCCGAAATGTATCAGACTGTTTATGCAAAGCACCGCGGTTCGGCGGCGGCACCGACAGCAGGTCTGCATTTTTCTAAGGAGCTGCTGCGCCAGATTGAACAAAAAGGGGTGCGTCTTGTTTATATTACACTTCACGTCGGGCTCGGTACGTTTCGCCCGGTGAAAACGGAGCGAGTCGAAGAGCATCCGATGCACGCTGAATTTTATCAAATGTCCGAGACGGCGGCGGAGACGCTGACTGCGGCCAGAGCGACCGGGAAGCGTATCATTGCCTGCGGGACGACGGTGATCCGTACGCTGGAAACAATTTGCGCAAAGACGGACGGTCGCTATGAAGCAGCATCCGGATGGACAGACATTTTTATTTATCCCGGCTTTATTTATCGCGGAACAGATGCGATGATCACGAATTTTCATTTGCCGAAGTCCACGCTTATTATGCTTGTCAGCGCTTTTGCCGGGCGTGCTTTTATACTGAATGCCTATCACGAAGCTGTTCGTGAGCGCTATCGCTTCTTCAGTTTTGGCGATGCCATGTTTATTGAGGAAGGAATTCACCATTCATGAATCATGCCGTCACCTATGAATTAATCAAAACTGAGAAAGATACAGGAGCCCGCCTGGGCAGGCTGCATACACCGCATGGCACATTCGATACGCCGATGTTCATGCCGGTTGGCACGCAGGCGACGGTCAAAACGATGAGTCCCGAAGAATTAAAGACGATGGGAGCCGGGGTGATTCTCAGCAACACATACCATTTGTGGCTCCGTCCCGGGGAGGATGTCATCAGGGAGGCGGGCGGTCTGCATTCATTTATGAACTGGGATCGCGGCTTGTTAACCGACTCCGGCGGTTTTCAGGTTTTCAGCCTGAGTAAGCTGCGCGACATCAGTGAGGAAGGCGTTTACTTTCGTAATCATCTGAACGGTGAACGCCTGTTTCTTTCACCAGAGAAGTCAATTACCGTTCAGACGGCACTCGGGTCTGACATCATGATGGCACTTGATGAATGTCCGCCTTATCCGTGTGATTATGATTATCTCAAGCAATCGGCAGAGCGGACGAGTCGCTGGGCCGAACGTTCGCTTAAGGCCAACTGTCATCCCGAGAAGCAATCAGTCTTTGCCATTGTCCAAGGCGGCAATTTTGAAGAGCTGCGGCGTCGCTCGGCGGCTGATTTAACGTCGCTCGACTTTCCCGGCTATGCAATCGGCGGTTTGTCAGTCGGTGAACCGAAAGAGGAAATGAATCGCACACTGTCTTATACAACCCCACTTTTACCTGCTCATAAGCCGCGCTATCTGATGGGTGTGGGTTCACCGGATTCGCTGATTGACGGAGTCATTCGCGGCATCGACATGTTTGACTGCGTGCTGCCGACACGAATTGCGCGCAATGGTACATGTATGACGTCTGCTGGCCGGCTGGTCATTCGCAATGCCAAATTTGCTCATGATTTTGCACCGATTGATCCGGCATGCGATTGCCATGTTTGCCGCACGTATTCGCGCGCCTATATTCGTCATCTCGTCAAAGCCAATGAAACATTTGGTTTTCGCCTGACGACTTACCATAACCTTTATTTTCTGATAAAATTAATGAAGCGTGTCCGAGCGGCAATCCAAAGCGATCATTTGCTGGCATTCAGAGAATCGTTCTTTGAAACATATGGGTTCAATCGGCCGGACGCCAAAAATTTCTGATTACGAGAGGAAGAACAATGAATGAATCTCATCATCCCTTTAGTGCTGTTCGTTGCGATCTTTTATTTCATGCTGATCCGCCCGCAGCAAAAACGTTCCAAAGAAACGCGTGAAATGCAAAATTCGCTGCAGCGTGGTGATAAAATTGTAACGATCGGAGGACTGCACGGCACGATTGAATCGTTTGACGAACGGACGATTGAAATTCGTTGCAACGGCAGTAAACTGACATTCGACCGCAATGCGATTCGTGAAAAAGTCAGCAAACCTGTTGTTCAAGAATCCGCTACAGCGGTTGATACAGTTGGCAATGAAAGTAAAAAAGGCTTCGCTTCTTTATTTAAGAAGAAGGAAAAAGAAGTAAGCAGCGAATCAAGTGAAACGGAATCCGACAAATAAAACAGATCAGGCAAGAGGGGTATCGCAGCTCACGAGCGGCGGTGCCCCTTTTTGCCCAAGGTTTTGCCAGCAATGACCGTCGTTTTTTCATGCGTTAAAGTCTAAAGATCTCAGCGGGACCAAGTATAAGAAAAAGCTAAGGCTCAGCCGTCATTCAGAGGACTTGGCAGAGCCAAGTTTTTCTAATACGTTTAAGAAAGTCTAAAGATCTCAGCGGGACTAAGTATAAGAAAAAGCTAAGGCTCAGCCTTCGTCCAAAGGACTTGGCAGAGCCAAGTTTTTCTAATTTTTTTGTATCAGGTTCACCGGCCTTGCGGGTCCGACCTTTTTTGCGCTGCGAGAATGGCCGATTAGGCTGTTTCATTCTGCTGAGGGGGCTACTTGCCAAAACGTGGCGGGTTGCTGCGTTTGGCCGCGCCTGACAAGTTGACACCCATTGTTCCGCCCACTGCCGCGGCTGCAATGTTGGCTAGCGCAAGCCCCTCCTGCAGCAAACCAGGCATGCGCTCCAGCCCAAGATATTGAAACAGCAAGCTGAAAAGGCAATAGGATACACCGGTCAGTGCGCCGATGAGCAAGCCGCGTTCCTTCATTTTTGAACCGGCGATCATGCCGCCAATGAATAAGGCCGCGAGTGAAATAATGATTGGCAGGGCAATGCTGCCGTTTTCTGAATATGACGAAAAGCGGAGCAACGATGCAAGCAGAACTGCCGAAGCGAGCACGATCAGCATGGCGGCAGAGAGGCCGTATGCAATTGCAGTCAGTCCGTGACGGGCCATGTGAAGACCTCCGTTTCTGTATTGATTTTGATCTGTTTTGTACAATCTATTCAGCGTCTGTCCTATTCATGCGTATCAGAAAATGAAGTCCGGCCGAAGGGTGTTTGTATTCATGTGATGAGACGGCCTTCTATTTCAGCTTTACAGGGTGGGAGCTGTCTTGAAGAAATGTTTGTCCCTTTGCGGCAGAGTGCTTCGCAGCAGCGTAAGTGAAATTTTGCCTTTTTACATTCAGCAGCCCGTGAACAATGAGTTGCTGTTTGACATGAAAATTTTGAACATACACTGCTGACTGACGATAAAGATGACCTTGCAATGTTGCCGTGCCAGCAAACAGCCGGACGGATGTCACAGACTCCGACTTTGTCTAAAAAACGTGCGCCGTGCAGCGCCTTTGGGAAGCGAACAGTCCCAGCACAATGCATTAAGGACTTGGTGCAGGACGATGAAAATCATGCGACACAAAAAAGGATTGTCTAAAAATACCTCATATGATTGCCGCGTCTTCGCCCATACTAAAAAAGCAAAGGCCATTTGACCGGGTTCTGCGTGTTAAAAAAACAGTGCGGAGCCGTGACGTTTGTGCAAAAATATTCAGAAAGGGGGAGCGGCATGGGAACAGTTATAGTGCGCACCATTGTTTTATTTGTTTTTCTCGGTTTGGGTTTGAAAAAAGCATTGGCTGACAGAGGAAACAAGGATAGTTTTAGCGAGCGGTTGATCGCAGCGGCTTGCACCGTGTTAGCGTGTGTTGCCGTTGCGGAACCGGACGAACCGTTTGAACGCTTTCTGCTACCCATCACCATGCTGATGGTTGCTTTGCTTATACAGCGTCGCGTGCGCGCGCTCAGGCAAGGCAACGGGCATAGTGCCGAATATGCGAATCAGAAGGCGGCCTTGTTGCCAGAGGCCGCCATGCCTTTGATTGAAAGCGGGCGGGTGTGCAGCGATAACCTGCACAAAATCGGGCGCTCAACTTTCTGGCTGCGCAAGGAGATGCAAAAGTTTGGTTACCGTGACATTCGAACAGTTAATTATTTGACGATCGACCGCTTTGGCAATTATTATCTTGATGATAAACAGTCGCGCTTCTAAAAGTTTCACAATCGCTTGACTTCAAAGAAGCGGCCGATGACAGGGAGCAAATGCAGCTGTTCACGGCTGATCAGGCCGGCGATCAATGCGAGCAGTCCGTACGCTGCACTGAGTAAGGTCATCAGTACAAATGTGCGCGGTATGATTGACAGTTCGAGAAAAGCATGGCGGAGCAGCAGCTGTGCCAACAGGCCAGAGAGTGCAAAGACAATGCCGGCTTTAACAAAATCACGGACCACAAGCGAGAATCCAATGGCTTTGAACATCACGCCGGCATGCAGCAGCGACACGAGCACGACATTCAGACAAATAGCCAGTGCGACGCCGTTGATGCCGAATGCGGGCTGACTTGTCAGCACAAAGAGTGCAATTGTCTTTACAATCGCGCCGATGAGCGTGTTGTACATGGCAGGGCGGGCAAGATTGAGTGCCTGCAGCACGGCATGCATCGGGGCCTGAAAATAAAAAATGATAAAAAAGGGCGCCATCAAATAAAGAAAATGAGCGGATTCGGGAGAGTTATAAATAATAGCCATCAGCGGTTTGGCGAAACAGGTTGTAACAAGGATTGAGAGCCCCCCGCACAGCATGGCAATGCGCAGCGCCTGATTGAGGCGATAATGAATCATACCATAATTGCGGCGCGCATGCGCTTCACTGACGGCCGGAACGAGTGCCACATGCAAGGCATGCGTGATAAAGGTTGGCAGCAGCAGCAGCGTCATGGCGTAGCCGGTCAGCTCACCGTATAACTGCGCCGATGACTTTAGTGAGTAGCCGGCGATCATCAGCCCGTTTGACACAATCATCGGTTCAAGAAAGTTGCTGAGTGATCCGATCAAGCGGCTGCCCATCGTCGGCAAACCGATGTTGAGCAGCTGAAAGAGCACGGATGCACTCGTGCGCAGCTGCTTAAAGCGCATGCGCCGCACGTTCAGTGCCCCCTCCCGGTGGAAGCAGCGCAGCATGTAAAGCAGCGACGCACATTCACCGGCCGCTCCGGCAATCATGGCACCGGCTGCAGCAAATGCCACTCCGCGGGGCATTAACGTGTTTGCCAGAATAAAAACAAGAGAAATGCGTACGAGCTGTTCGATGATGCCGGAATAAGCATAGGGTTTCATGTTGCGCACCCCTTGAAAATAACCGCGGATCACCGATGCAACCGCAACGATCGGAATGACGGGAATAACAGCAAGAAGAGGGTAAAGTACGCGTTTGTCAACATAGAAACGACTGACAATCATCGGAACCGCCAGCAGTGTCAAAAGTGTGAGGACAACGCTGATGATGCTGACGATGCTCAGTGAAAGAGCGAGAATCAAACGTATTTTTCCGCGGTCGCCAAAGCTGTCTGCTTCGGCGACAAGTTTGGAAATGGCTACGGGCAGGCCAATTTCGGTGAGTGTCACAACGAGCAGCATGGCCGGATAAGCCATCATATATAATCCGACCCCTTCATCGCCAATTACCCGTGCCAGCACCATGCCGTTAATCATGCCGAGCACACGTGTGACAAAGCCTGCAACCATTAAAATAAATGACCCCTTCAAAAACGATTGTCGCGGCACGCTGAGCCTGCCCCCTTTCTTCTTACCGCAGTCATGCGGCGCCCGGTAGTCATACTATATGAGCTTGGACGCTAATAAAGACAAGAATATCCCCGCGGGCAGCATGAAGGTCGAACACCGGCCTACCGCTTAAGTGCTTGCCTGATCCGGCGTATTGATTCATTTTTCAGTCGCAGAGCGCGTTTGCTCTTTCGCGCTGCCGATGAATTATGCTATGATAGTCACTATGGGAGGCGGACACGATGACTGAACAGCGGGATGAATTTGAAAAGTGGCGAATGATTATTGCGCCATTTCTGTATAGCAAATTACATGAATTTCAGCTGCTCGGACTGAACCACCTAACATTTGATGATTTCTGGGGTTTTGCCAAAAAGACGATGGAGGAGAAAAAAGAGCAACCGCAGCACATTCATGAAATTGTTGCTCACGTGATGTCATTGTCGGTCAATGACTACATGAATAAATTGCGGGTTGATGTGCTCAAGGACAATTCGTTTGATTTGAGTGAACTGTTTAGGACAAAATGAGATGTGGACGGCAGCTCGTCTTTTTATCGATGAGCGGTTTGGCGGAAGACAGGGAAGGGAGCAGGCGAGTTCATGGTGAAGAAGGGAAATATTGTTTCCTTTTTGGCGATTCTGATCATTGCCGGTGTAATCATGGCATTGATTGTGGAACCTATTATACATAATGTCAAACTCGGTCTTGATTTAAAAGGCGGCTTTGAAGTGTTATATCAAGTCGAACCGCTGAAGGCCGGGCAGAAAATCGACAGCAACACGATGAGCAATGCTGTTGCAGCAATCAATAAACGAATCAACGTGCTTGGCGTCAGCGAGCCGGACATTTCCATTCAAAACGGGCACCGCATAGATGTACAGCTACCGGGTGTCAAGGATGAAAAAAAGGCGCGCAAACTGCTGTCAACGACAGCGAATTTGTCTTTTCGTGACTACAAAGATCGGCTGATGCTTGACGGCTCAGACCTTCAACCGGGAAAAGCAAAAGTCGGTTTTGATGATTTAAACCGTCCGCTTGTTACGCTGCAGCTGAAAAATGCAGATAAGTTTGCCCAAGTGACGAAAAAGGTGATGGCTTACCCGTCTCCAAATAACGTCCTTGTCATTTGGCTTGACTACCAGAAGGGCGATTCGTATTTGAAGGAGTATGGAAAAGCGAATCATAAGTTCATTTCCAATCCGCAAGTGACTGAGGTATTGAATACGAACGATGTACAGATCACCGGCAGCTTTACCGTTCAGGAGGCGACCACACTTAAAGATTTGCTTAACTCCGGATCGCTCCCTGTGAAAATGAAAGAAATCTACTCCAACTCGGTCGGTGCCCAGTTCGGACAGGATGCAATGGAGGAGACTCTTTATGCCGGTGCGATCGGTATTGCTGTCATTTTTCTCTTCATGCTGTTGTTCTATCGGCTCGGCGGCTTGATTGCCGACTTGTCGCTGTGCTTTTATGTGTTTATCGTCATGGGCGTATTTGTCGGCCTTCAGGCTGTGCTCACATTGCCGGGCATTGCCGCACTGATCCTTGGCATTGGTATGGCAGTCGATGCCAATATTATTACGCTTGAACGAATTAAAGATGAGATTCGCGGCGGCAAGACGATGTTGTCGGCTTTTCGGGCAGGCAGCAAGCGGGCGCTGCCGACTGTCGTCGATGCCAATATTACGACAATCATTGCAGCTTGTGTCCTGTTTTTCTTTGGCGAAAGTTCAATTAAGGGTTTTGCTGTGATGCTGCTGATCAGCAATATCATTACTTTTATTACGTCGGTCTATGGGTCGCGCCTGCTGCTCGGGTTGCTCGTTCACAGCCGCTTACTTGAACGCCGGCCGGGACTGCTCGGCGTCAAAAGGAGTGATATCCGTGAAGCATGAGAATGACATGAATTACAAGCACTATAATCGTTTTTACGGACGTCTCGACTTCATGAAACACCGCAACCTGTTTTTTACCCTATCGGGTGCGTTGATTGTAGTCGGCATTGTATCACTGTTTATTTTCGGACTGAATCTTGGTGTTGATTTCTCCAGCGGGACGCGCGTTGATGTGCAAAATCCGGACGGGAATGCCATCTCGCTGAATAAGGTCGTTCAATCGCTGCGTGATATGAAATTTCATACTGAGGAGCCAGTGCTTTCGGGAACACATCATGATGTCGCTACTGTGCGCCTTGATGAAGTGCTGTCGCAAGGCCAAGTGGCGGCGGTAAAAAGCCGGATTCAAAAGGAATTTAATGCCAATCCGACAATCAGTACGGTGTCTCCTCAGGTCGGTCGTGATCTGGCTAAAAACGGCATGATTGCCGTTGTCATTGCTTCCCTGTTCATCATCGTCTACGTTTGGATACGGTTTGAATTTCTTCAGGGGCTTACGGCGGTTTTGGCCCTGATTCATGATGCATTTATCATTGTGGCTGTATTCAGTCTGCTGCATATTGAAGTCAACATTCTGTTCATCTCGGCCGTGCTGACGATCATCGGCTATTCAATTAATGATTCCATCGTAACTTTTGACCGTGTGCGAGAAAATATTAAGCTGTCCCGGCGGCGTCTGTTAACGCTGGAAGACTTTGGCGCCATTGTCAATCTCAGCATTCGTGAGACGCTGACACGCTCGGTAAATACGGTATTAGCTGTACTTTTCCCGGTTGTTGCCCTGTTGCTCTTCGGCAGTGAGTCGATCAGAACGTTTACCATTGCGCTTTTTGTCGGACTGGTTTGCGGTGTCTATTCGTCGATTTGTATTGCCTGCCCACTTTGGGCTGTGATGAAGGCACGTTACTTTGCTTCGCGCAAAAAAAAGCGCACGGTTCGAGCACAGGCCTGAGAAGGCGCAGCTGTTTGATCGATCGCTTTAGCTATTTCAAGTGTTAGGTGCAGCGAAGTATTAGAAAAATTTGGTGCACCCAGTTCTTGACCAAAAGCGAATCTTGGGCTTTCTCTTATATGGGTTATGCCTAAAACGTTATATTTGTTCATGCATAAAAATACGAAGACGCAGTCGTCCAAAACATTCGTTTTGTTTCAGTTCTTATAGAAAGGCAAGGGGTTGTCATGAGAAAACAGTGGAATTTACTAGTCGCGCTTGTCCTCGTGCTGCTCATTGTTCTGTTTTCAATCGCTAATGTTGACAATGTCACTGTTAGTTTTTTGTTTGGTCATGTGCGACTGCCGAAAGTCGTATTCGTGATTGGGTCATTTTTGCTTGGCGCCCTGCTTGTCGGCCTGTTCACGTATGCCAAGATTTATCGGCAGCAGCGGCAAATAAGGCAGTTGCAGCGCGAACTTGACAGTGCGGATCGCAGCAGGGTCGGTGCGGAGACAGATGCGGAGACGCGCACAGGACGGCGTGCGCGAAAGAAATAACGCGTCGCTTTCCGGCGACGGTCATTTTTGAAAGAGAGGTGCAAGGGATGCTGCCCTCAAAGTACCGATGGATACAGAAGACAACCGATGAAGCGAAGGCGGAGCAGTTGGCGCTTTCGCTTCACTTGTCACCGCTTGTTGCCAGGATGCTAGTGCAGCGTGGCGTCGATTCACTGGAGCGCGCCGCAAGCTATCTGAATCCCGAGGAACAACCGCTTGATCCGCCCGAGCTGATGAAGGGCATCACACAGGCGGCCACACGTGTGCGAGCAGCGCTTGCCGCTGGGGAAAAAATTTGCATTTTTGGCGATTATGATGCTGACGGGGTGACTTCGACGGCAATGATGGCCCGGGCCCTGCGGCGCGCAGGCGCCGATGTAGTGACTTATATACCTGATCGCTTCAAAGATGGGTATGGTCCGAATGTGGCAGCAGTCGAATCGGCGGCTGAACGCGGCGTGCAACTCATTATCACCGTGGATAGCGGTATTGCGGCACCGCTTCCGGCCGCACGCGCTCGGGAACTAACAATCGACTATATTGTGACTGACCATCATGAGGTGCCTCTTTCTTTGCCTGAGGCAGCGATCATCGTCAATCCGAAGCAGCCGGGCTGTCCGTATCCGTTCAAAGCACTTTGCGGGGCGGGTGTTGTGTTGAAACTGTTGCAGGCTGTCTTTACCGCTGACTTTGATGAGCGACTGCTTGATTTGGCTGCAATTGGTACGATTGCGGATCTTGTGCCGCTGTGCGATGAAAACCGCACGATTGTTGCGCGCGGCTTGCAACAGATCAGCAGCGGCTCCTATGCGGGTGTGGAGGCACTGAAGCGGGTAGCCGGCACGGGTGATGTGATCAGCAGCGAGGATGTGGCATTTCGGCTTGCTCCACGCCTGAACGCGGCCGGCCGACTGGAGTCGGCGGACATCGCCTTGCAGCTGCTGTTGACCGATGATACCGCTGAAGCAGAGGCACTCGCCTCTCGGCTGGGTATGCTTAATGACAGGCGTAAGGCGCTGGTCGACAACGTCGTCGAAGACGCCGTCACACTGGCGGAACCGTATGCTGATCGCGGCGACTGTGGCCTTGTATTGGCACAAAAAGGCTGGCACGCTGGTGTAATCGGCATCGCAGCTTCGAAACTTGTCGAACGTTACCACCGACCGGTCGTTCTGCTGAGCATTGATGCGGCCGGCGGCACGGCTAAGGGGTCGGCCAGAAGCATTCCTGCGGTCAATCTCTATGAAGCTGTCTCTGCATGTGCGGCTCATTTGCTCAAATTCGGCGGGCATCCGCTCGCTGCGGGCATGACGCTTGAAAGCAAGGCAATCGACGACTTTCGCACCTGTTTTTCACAGGCTGTCGCCCGCTCACTCGGCGGTCCGCTTCCGCCTGCAGGAAAGGAAGTGGATGCGGTTTTACCGGTTGAAGCACTCACCGCTCGCTTCATCGAAACGCTTGAACGCATGGAACCGTTTGGTGCGGGCAATCCGCCGCCTCTTTTTCAGATCAGTTCAGCGACGGCATTGCGGGTGCGTGCAGTCGGAAGCGGCCGCTCGCATCTCAAGCTGACACTGGCAGCCGGCGGGGCAGAAGCCGATGCGATCGGCTTTCAACTTGGTGCGGCGGCGGCGGCACTTACCCCGGATGATCGTGTCGATTGCATCGGCACGTGCACCGTTCATGAATGGAACGGGGTGCGCAAACCGCAATTTTTAATTAGCGATTTGCGTGTGGAAGGGGTGCAGGTGTTTGACTGGCGGATTGCGCCGGCCATTCATGATAAGCTTGCCAATTTGGACGGCGGTGCGCTCTGCGTCGCCTTCCATCAACAAACGCTTGACCGATTGTCTTTCAGCGCACCGCGCGAGCTCTATCGGGACGGACTTTCTGTTGAACAACCGGCACTCGTTTTGCTCGACCTTCCTGAAAGTGAAACAAAGCTGGCACGGCTTGTTGCAGCCAGCCCGTCCGTGCATCGTTTTTATTTAATTTTCATGCATGACGATGATCGCTATCTTTCCACTTTTCCATCGCGCGTGCTGTTTGCCGAGTGCTATAAGATCGTGCGCAGCTGCCCGTCAATGGCTGTGCAGGGTCTTGTCGAAGCGATGGTCAAGCGAAAGCACTGGACGAAGCATATGGTTGAATTTATGATTCAGGTGTTTTTTGAACTTGGTTTTGTTAGAATAGACGAGGGCATTCTGACGAATGTTGAAAGGCCGGAAAAGAAAAAATTAGAGAGCTCATCTGCGTATCAACATGAAAAAAAGCAGATGGATTTGGAAAAAAAATTTTGCTACTCGCCGGCCGGCACAGTTCGACAGTGGCTGCTTGAGCACAGCGGGCGCAAAATTGAAAAGAGCATGACGGAGGGGACAGTCTGTGGACTATAAAGCGTATATTCAATCAATTCCTGATTTTCCGACGGAGGGCATTAACTTTCGCGATATTACGTCGCTGCTGGAGAACGGTCCTGTTTATCGTGCGGCCATTGATGAACTGGCTTGTTTTGCCCGGGCACGACAAGTGGATGTTGTCGTCGGACCGGAAGCACGCGGCTTTGTCGTCGGCGGGCCGCTTGCCTACGCTTTGCAGGCCGGCTTCGTACCGGTGCGCAAGCCCGGAAAATTGCCCCGTGAGACGGTCGATGTGTCCTATGAAAAGGAATACGGTCTTGATACGCTCTGCATGCACCGCGATTCGATTCGACCCGGGCAGCGTGTGCTCGTCACAGATGATTTGCTGGCGACCGGCGGAACGATTCGTGCGACTGTTGATCTTGTGACAAAGCTGGGTGGCCAGATCGTCGGCGCTGCCTTTTTAATTGAACTGACGGCTTTGAACGGACGCAGGCAACTCGGTGATCTTGATGTGCTCTCGTTAATGCAGTATTAAGAGACAAGCGCTCGCAAAGAGTGCTTTTTTTAAAGCTTAAGAACGTATAAACATTGACTGAAGAAGAAGTGCAGACTCGGATTTCTCGGGGAAGCGGGCAGGAGTCTGAACGGGTCCTTGCGCGGCCCTCTGAGCGGGGGACAGATTGCCATTGCGCCTGCCTCTTTACTTTGTCTGTTTTTTCTTTAATAATAGGACTTAAGCAGCTATTGATACAGTGGCTGCTTAAGTGTTCCAATGTTCAAAAAATTAAAACAGTATTAACTTGCTTTTCAAGCGGCTGTTTGCAACTTTTTGAACAGGGGATCTCATACGCTGCTGCCCCGAGCTCGAAGGCAGTTAATCATGGACAGTGCGCAAGCGGACTGCCGAAAAAGTGATATACGCTAATGTATGTCTTGGAAATAAAACAAAATAACTATTAATCACCGCTTTGGCGCGCAGAAAGCTGCGTTTCGGGACGGAGAATGGTATGCAGGTGGCAAAGACAGATGAAAATGGACGAACTTATGAAAAAAGCGGCAGAGTACCTCGGCCCAGACGATCTGAAACACATCGAGGCAGCCTACCAATTTGCTGAGCGCGCACACGCGGGACAGGTGCGCAAATCCGGAGAAAAATATATTATTCATCCGGTTGAGGTCGCCGGCATTCTGGTTAACTTGAAAATGGATGCCACAACAATCATTGCCGGTTTTCTTCACGATGTCGTCGAGGATACGCCGGTGACGCTTGATGACATCCGCCATACATTCGGTGACAATGTCGCCGTGCTCGTGGACGGTGTGACAAAGCTGCGCCATTTTGAATACACCTCAAAGGAAGATCAGCAGGCGGAAAATCACCGCAAGATGTTTGTGGCGATGGCGCGCGACTTGCGCTGCGTGATCGTTAAGCTTGCCGACCGGCTGCATAACATGCGGACGCTCAAGTATATGACCGAGGAGAAACAAATTCAGAAGGCAAATGAGACACTGGAAATTTTTTCTCCGCTTGCCAACCGTCTGGGCATTTCAGCTATTAAGTGGGAGCTGGAAGATATTTCGCTGCGTTATCTCAATCCGCAGCAATACTATAAAATTGTGAACTTAATGAAGCAGAAGCGCGAGGAACGCGAAGCCTATATAGCCCAAGTTGTCCGTGATGTTCGAGAATATGTCGCGTCGGTTCATATTTCTGCGGAGGTCACCGGCCGTCCGAAGCATATTTACAGCATCTATCGCAAAATGGTCAATCACCATAAGCAGTTCAATGAAATCTATGACCTTTTCGCCGTGCGCATTATTGTGCCGAGTATTAAAGATTGTTATGCCATTCTTGGCATTATTCACACGCACTGGAAGCCGATGCCCGGACGGTTTAAAGATTATATTGCGATGCCGAAGAACAACATGTATCAGTCACTGCATACGACGGTGATCGGACCAAAGGGTGATCCGCTTGAAGTACAGATTCGAACCGAAGAGATGCATGACGTCGCCGAGTATGGCATTGCCGCGCACTGGGCCTATAAGGAAGGGAAGTCACGCAATCCGAACAATAAATTTGAGGACAAGTTGACATGGTTCCGTGAAATTCTCGATTATCAGAACGAAACGGATAATGCCAAGGAATTTATGGAATCACTGAAGATGGATCTCTTTTCCGACACGGTCTTTGTATTTACGCCAAAGGGCGACGTTATTGAGTTGCCCGTCGGTTCGGTTCCCATTGACTTTGCCTATCGCATCCATACGGAGATCGGCAACAAGACGGTCGGTTCGCGCGTAAACGGGAAAATGGTGCCGCTCGACTATAAGCTGAAGACGGGTGACATCGTTGAGGTCATGACCTCAAGCCACTCGTATGGTCCGAGCCGCGATTGGTTAAAAATTGCTCAAAGTCCGGCAGTTAAGAATAAGATCCGCCAATGGTTCAAGCGCCAGCAGCGCCAGGAGAATGTGTCCAAAGGCCGCGATATGATTGAGAAAGAATTACGTAACCAAGATATGAGCCTGAAGAATACGTTGACTGAAGAAAATATTCTGGCCACGTGCAAAAGTTACAATTTTACCCATGAGAATGAACTGTTTTCAGCTGTTGGCGGCGAGGGTATTCCGGTTAAACAAGTGGTAGCCCGGCTGATGCAGGAAAATAAAGTGCAAAAAGAAGTTGAAAAAGAGGAACCGTCTCGGCCTGCGCAGGATGTCCGTCCGTCGCGGGGGCGGAAACTCTCGCTTGGCGTCCGCGTTAAAGGCGTCGACAACTTGCTCGTGCGCCTTGCGCGTTGCTGCAACCCGGTGCCCGGCGATTCGATTGTCGGTTTCGTGACGCGTGGTCGGGGCATTACGGTTCATCGCGCAGACTGTCCGAATGTCAGCACGGAAGACCAGGAGCGGCTGATGGAAGTCGAGTGGGAAAACAATGATGCAAAGTCGAAGGAATACAATGTTGACATCGAGGTGGCAGCATACGACCGCAACGGTTTATTGAATGAGGTATTGCAGTGCGTCACCGATACGCATACGGCGATCAATGCGGTCAGCGGTCGGGCAGACAAAAATAAAGTAGCGATGATCCACATGACAATTGCGATTGCAAACATTGATCATCTGCGCCGCGTCGTTGAAAAAATTCAGCGTATTCCCGACGTCTACAGCGTTCGGCGCGTTATGCAGTGAGTTGTCAAGGGAGGCCAAACAATTGCGTGTTGTGCTCCAGCGCGTCAGTGAAGCGCATGTTGATATTGAAGGCGTTTGCGTGGGACGGATTGACCGAGGCTTTCTGCTGCTCGTCGGCATCGGTCAGAGTGACGGCAGTGATGATGTTTCGCTGCTTGCTGATAAAATTTCCGGTCTGCGTGTATTTGAAGATGAAAAGGGCAAGATGAATCGTGCCATCGGTGAAGCGGGCGGTGCGGTCCTGTCGGTGTCGCAGTTCACGCTTTACGGCGACGTGCGCCACGGCCGGCGACCGAGTTTTTCCGCAGCCGCGCGGCCGGAGACGGCCAAATTACTCTATGAAGCATTTAATCGCCGGCTAGGCGATCACGGCATCCGTGTTTCGACCGGGCAGTTTGGCGCTGACATGGCCGTATCGCTTGTCAATGACGGGCCGGTGACGTTGATCATCGAAAGCGAGCAGGGGATGCTCAAAGGGTGAGGGAGCGTCTCCTGCCTATTTTTGACTGGGTAGACAATCATGATAATTTTGCGACATTCATATGAGTAAACAGTAAAGGTGTAGACGCGCGGCGTTCGCGACCCACAAAACTGAGAGCCTAAGGCTTAAGGGACTGGGTCTTGCCCGGTTTTTCTAATACGTTAAGATAGTATAAAGATTTCAGCGGGACTAAGTATAAGAAAAACTAAGCCTCTGCCTTCGTTCAAAGGACTTGGCATGGCCCAGTTTTTCTAACCAAAAGCCGTTTACAAACTTATTGGCAGTGTCTATAATGAACGTATTGGTATTATTTTCTTAATGAATGGAGGCTATTTCGATGATGGTCCGTTTAGTGATTGATATTCATGCAGCAACTGAATACCGGAGAGATGGCCTGGGTGTATGTTTCGTTTAACTTGATGATGTAACGACAGCCACAGCCGTCTGGTGCTGTGGCTTTTTTGCGCGCTTTTTTAATGAACGCATAGTGCCGCTCACAGCCTATGCGTTTTTTTGTGCGCTTTACATCCGTTCTTGCGACCAACGAGGCAAACGCTTGAAACAGCGGCTTGATGCATGGGCGCGTATCGGCCAACCTTTTTTCTCGATATGAACCGACTCATTCGGTTGATATAAATAATGGATGCATGAACAAGGAGGATGAAACGATTGAGCACAGCAGTGATGGCACATAGCCTATTTAATCAAAAGACCTATTCAGACGCACATTGGATTTCAACCAAGGAAAGGGGGAGGACCATGTTGCATTTCAGTCTGTTCGCTTTTGATATTACCATTTGTTTGCATAGAATCAGTCCAGTCCAACGGTATCGAGACGATCAACGAATCAAGCAACTGACAGATCGTCTGACTGACGAGCGTATCCGGCTCAACCGGCGAACGTGGTAATGGAATTGACGTGACAATTCACGGGATCAGTAATGCCGTATCATGTAAAAGGGGGCTTTATTCATGAATAAATTATGGAAAATAAATGAAGCTATGCATGCGGAAGGTATTCAATTTTTCTAACACGTGCCACAGGGTGTTCGGTGTTTCACTAAGGAACGTTAGAAAAATAAGCGGAAAGGGCTATTTTGTCCAAGCATGAAGCCTTGAAACGTTTTGTCAGGCCACCTGATGCCGACGTCTGAAAAAACAGAGGCGGTGACAACGATTGATGCTCCCGCGCGGGGCGGTTCAAAAGTATACGTGGTATTCAGCGACAAGGCAAAGCGTCGGGCCGACTTGACATTTCTGTGAAAGCTACGTACTATATAGTCACGAGCCAATGATTGAGAGGTTTCGCCGGTTAGCGGCATAAGAGAGGACACGCCAGCGGCTGAGAGCGTGTCCGGCAAGAGCGGCGGCGAAGAGACACTCATGAGGCATTCTTCTGAACCCGGGAGCGGTGTGTAGGAGGAATCGTCGGCCGGGCGTTAACCGGAATTGAGCGGGAGCATGCACGTTGCTCCAATCAAAGGGTGGCACCGCGAATGATGATTCGTCCCTTGTCTGTCGATCGGCAGACAAGGGACTTTTATTTTATCTGAAACATGCCGACCGTCGATGGTGCGTGAAGACCGATGCACTGAGTCAGGTGAGTGACGACACTTGCAAAACAGAAAGGGGCGATTCAATGATGATTCAGATTCCGCGGGGGACATATGATGTGCTGCCCGGCGACTCTGAAGTTTGGCAAAGGATAGAAGCGACGGCACGGGAAGTGTGCGCGCGCTATCATTACCGGGAACTTCGCACACCGATTTTTGAGTCAACCGATTTGTTTCAGCGCGGCGTCGGCGACACGACAGATGTCGTGCAAAAAGAAATGTATACGTTCACCGATCGCGGTGGGCGCAGCATGACACTGCGTCCGGAAAATACGGCTTCCGTTGTGCGCGCATATGTGGAACACAAGCTGCACGGACAGCCGGAGCAGCCGGTTAAACTTTATTATATCGGGCCGATGTTCCGCTACGAGCGACCGCAGTCGGGGCGAACGCGCCAGTTCACACAGTTCGGTGTAGAGGCACTCGGCTCGGCCGATCCGGCGATTGATGCCGAGGTGATTGCACTTGCCATGACGTTCTATCGCCTTCTCGGACTCAAGCAGCTCAAGCTTGTGCTGAACAGCCTCGGTGACCTTGAGAGCCGCGCGGCTCACCGCGCCGCCCTGATTGCTCACTTCAAGCCGGAAATCGGCGAATTCTGTGAAGACTGCCAGAGGCGCCTCGAACGCAACCCGCTGCGTATTCTCGATTGCAAAGCCGATCATGATCACCCGCTGATGAAGACTGCGCCGTCGATTATCGATTATTTGACCGATGAATCGCGTGCGTATTTCGAACGTGTCAAGTCGCTGCTCACGTCGTTTGGTATCGACTATGAACTTGATCCGACACTCGTGCGCGGACTCGATTATTATTACCACACGACGTTCGAGATCATGGGGGCGAGTCAGGGCGCTATATCCACGCTGGCTGGCGGCGGGCGCTATAACGGTCTTGTCAATGAACTCGGCGGTCCGGAAACGCCCGGGGTCGGCTTCGCGCTCAGCATTGAGCGATTGCTGCTGGCGCTTGAGAGTGAGGCCATTGAGCTTAGCGATGCTAAGCCGGCACTGCAATGCTTTATTGTTGCCATCGGCACGCAGGCCGAGCAGCGCGCCTCAGAACTGTTGCAGCGGCTCAGGGAAGCGGGTATACGCGCGGATAAAGATTATATGGGGCGCAAGGTCAAAGGCCAATTTAAAGCGGCTGATCGCGCGCGGGCTGCCTTTGTCGCCGTGATCGGCAGCGATGAACTGGCGATCGGTGAAGCGGAGGTTAAGAATATGCAGACCGGCGCGCAGGAGAAGGTGGCTTTCTCCGAGCTCAGCACCTATATCCGTGAGAGCGGAACGATTTAGCAAGCTATGATGGCAGGCATATGTGACCACATCACAAGTGATGAAACACATGAAAAAGTAAAACATAAGACTTGGGCGGGTGAACAAAATGTATCGAACGATGAACTGCGGAGCGCTTTCTGCAGAGACGATTGGTCGGCATGTCACACTTGCCGGCTGGGTACAAAAACGAAGAGATCTTGGCGGTGTCATTTTTATTGACTTGCGTGATCGCTCGGGTATCATCCAGATCGTATTTAATCCGCAGACTGACATTGGGGCATGGACAAAAGCGGACAAAGTGCGCAGTGAATATTGCCTGTCCGTGAGCGGTGAGGTCATCAACCGGTCGACAGAGTCGATTAATCCGAAAGTTAAAAACGGAGATATTGAAGTCTTGGTCCACGATATCCGTGTGCTGAACACGTCGAAGACACCGCCGTTTCTAATTGAGGACGGCATCGACGCTTCGGAGGACATTCGGCTCAAATATCGCTATCTTGACCTTCGGAGGCCGGAGATGCTGCGGACGCTAACGATGCGCAGCAAAGTGACGCGCACTTTGCGCAAATTTCTCGATGAGCGCGAGTTTCTCGATGTTGAAACGCCAATGCTGACGAAGAGCACGCCGGAGGGCGCACGCGACTATCTTGTGCCGAGTCGCGTCCATCCCGGACAGTTTTACGCGCTGCCGCAGTCACCTCAGCTTTTCAAACAGCTGCTGATGGCCTCGGGTATTGAAAAATATTATCAGATTGCCCGCTGCTTCCGCGACGAGGATTTGCGTGCCGATCGTCAACCGGAATTCACTCAAGTCGACATCGAAGTGTCCTTTTTTGAAATCGACCGTTTTCAGGCGATGATCGAGGAGATGCTCGTTCAGCTTGTTGGGGCTGTTAAAGGCATCATGGTCCCAAGACCGTTTAAACGATTGACTTATGCGGAGGCGATCGCGCGATACGGCAGCGACAAACCGGACACACGCTTCGACATGACACTCATTGACCTGACTGATATTGCCCGTGACAGCTCGTTGAACGTCTTTAAAGAAGCAGAGAACAAAGGCGGACTGGTTAAAGCCATCAACGTAAAAGGCGGCGCTTCCCTATTCTCCCGCAAACAAGTCGATGAAGACTTGCGCGCGGTTGTGGCGCCCTATGGTGCTAAAGGGCTTGCCTGGCTAAAGGTTGAGCCGGCGGCGCTTAAAGGACCGATCGCTAAATTTTTTGATGATGCGCTCACTGTTCGGCTGCGCGAACGAACGGGTGCAGAAACAGGCGATTTGCTGCTTTTTGTAGCGGACACAAGGAAAATTGTCGCTGAGAGTCTTGGCGCCCTTCGCCTGCATCTGGGCAAACAGCTCAAGCTGATCGATGAGTCGGCGTTCAATTTCCTGTGGGTGACGGAGTTCCCGCTGCTCTCCTACAGCGAAGAAGAGCATCGCTACGTTGCCGAACATCATCCGTTTACGATGCCGATCATGGAAGACCTTGAGAAGGTTGATAGCGATCCGGCGAGTGTTCGGGCGCAGTCGTTTGATATGGTGCTCAACGGCTTTGAACTGGGTAGCGGATCGGAGCGCATCTGTAATCATGAACTGCAACAGCGTATGTTCAAAGTGCTTGGATTCACTGAAGAACGGGCGGAGAGCCAATTTGGTTTTCTCATGCAGGCCTTTGAATACGGCGCGCCACCGCACGGCGGTATGGCGCTCGGGATTGATCGTCTCGTGATGCTGCTCGCGGGGCGGCCCAGCTTGCGTGATACGATTGCCTTTCCTAAAACGTCAAGCGCTGCCGATGTGCTTACGCATGCGCCGAGTACGATTAGCGATGCCCAGCTCGGTGAATTGCATCTAGACGTAGGTGCCTTGCTGAAGTAAGAATCGCATGTTTCAAGACAATATAGCGCTTACAATTTATGGATTGCGCAAAGATACTCGGCATGCTATACTGAAACCAGTTAAGAGAGCAGATCCTGAAGTGTTAGTCGGATGCCGATATGTTTTGACCGAACATTTAATGCTTGGGAGCTTGATGTTTCCGTTTGGCACGCATGCCCGGTTCGGGACTCGTAAAAAGCGGAACAGAGCACCCACCTGCTTGTCGAGCGGGTTTCAAAGCTGCGGTTCTGCAACGGCACATTCGGGACCTGTTACGAAGTTAATCATGCACGAACTCCGATGAAAAGATTTTCATCGGAGTTTTTATTTCAGGATAAAGAAGTTTAAAGATTTTGCAACATCTAAACGATTAAAGACAAAAGCAAAAGTGTGATGGCGCCTTTGGAAAGAGCGTGCCAGGCGGCTCCGCAGATTATAACCGGCCTGAGAAGGTTTGTGGGGGACGTCGCCCACGGCTAGCGAAGCCGCAGTAGGGTAAAGCAGTCGAAAACTTTTTTCTTGCTTACATTGCTAATCAGTGCTATATTTAGTTTACTTGATTAATAGTTAATGTAATTAACTATTAATCAACTTATTCATTTTGGCAGCAGTCACGAAGGTGGCTAAGGAAGGGGACAACGGCAAGTGAACAATTTTTTACGGCTTCTTGTTATTAATATTATTGTGATCGTCGTGCTGATCGGCGGCGGGGCAACCGGCTATTATTTCTATGATCAGGCGACCAACTACGTGAAGACCAGCAATGCAACGGTCAACGGTCAGGCCGTGTCAGTTGTTGCTCCCGTATCCGGAAAACTCATGACCTGGAACGCGACTCAAGGCACACGGTACGAACAAAATGACACACTCGGACAGATTGCAGGCGCAGGCACAGACGGCAAGCCATCTTTGACCAATGTGCAGATCCCTCAGGATGCAACGGTCGCTCAGAACAATGGCACAGCCAATAGTTTTGTCGCTGCTGGCACGCAGCTTGCTGTTGCTTATAATCTCGACAAACTTTATGTGACGGCCAATATTGACGAGACAAGTATTGACAAGGTAAAGGACGGTCAGAAGGTTGACGTTTGGATTGATGCGTTTCCCGGTACGCTCTTCAGCGGAAAAGTTAGCAATATCGGCTCGGCAACATCTTCAACGTTCTCACTTCTGTCGACGACGAATACGAACGGAAATTATACGAAAGTAACACAAGTCATTCCGGTAAAAATCAAGCTTGATGACTTCAAAGGTGATAAGCTATTGCCGGGCATGAATGTAACAGTAAGGATCCATATTTAATGGCTTCCGTTTGGAAAGGAGGGAAAGCATGACTGCGTATCTATCGATTGATGTGGCCTGCTCCATCGTCGTGCTGATTGCCTTTAATTTGCTGCTGCGCCGGGCGCGCCGGAAAAAGACGGCGCGGCAGAGCGAGACGCGAACAGCTTCCGCGCCGGGCGCGCAGCCGGCAAAGCAGCCGGCCGAAGCAGTCACTGAAGTGCTTGCCGCAGTGCCCGCACCCGGACACGCGGCTAGCAAGCAGCACGCATCAGCCAGCCAGCCTCCGGCAGTGAATCACGTATCTATTCTTGTTGTTCTCATTCTCGGTGCATTCGTTGCGCTGCTGAATCAGACACTGATGAATGTGGCTTTGCCAAAAATGATGACTGACTTGAACATCTCGACGAGTACGGCTCAATGGATTACGACGGGCTACATGCTCGTGAACGGGGTGCTGATTCCCATCACGGCCTATTTAATTGAAACATTTACCACGCGACGCCTGTTTATGGGTGCGGTCGGCTTGTTCACGCTCGGTACGCTGATCTGCGGCCTGTCGCCGAACTTCACGATTCTCATGGTCGGACGCGTGGTGCAGGCATCTGGCGCCGGTATTATTATGCCGCTGATGATGACTGTCTTCCTGACCGTATTCCCACCGGAGAAGCGCGGAGGGGCCATGGGGTTGATGGGGGTTGCAATGATTTTTGCACCGGCGATCGGACCGACGCTCTCAGGTTATATCGTTGAACACTATTCATGGCGCTTGCTGTTCTGGACGATTTTTCCGCTGGGTGTTTTTGATTTGGCCATCGCCTACCGCTATCTGGCCAATGTCGGCCGACGCTCGTTTCCGCGGCTTGACGGATGGGGTGTCATTTTCTCAACGATCGGTTTTGGCGGTATTCTCTATGCGTTCAGCGAAGCGGGCAACAAAGGATGGTCAAGCAGCGCCGTCGAGCTGACTTTGATTGTCGGTCTGGTTTCCCTGGTCGGCTTTGTCTGGCATGAGTTGACAACAAAGACGCCAATTTTAAATTTGGAAGTTTTTCGTTACCGAATATTTACATTTACGACGATCATAAATATATTAATAACAATGGCGATGTTCGCCGCTATGATTCTTCTGCCGATTTATTTGCAGAATATTCGCGGCTTTACGCCGCTGCAATCCGGTTTGCTGTTGCTGCCGGGTGCCATTCTCATGGGGATCATGTCACCGGTCACCGGCGTGCTTTTTGACCGTATCGGTTCGCGGCCGCTGGCCATCATTGGTCTAGCCATCACCGTGCTGACGACGTGGGCATTTGCGCAGCTGACGGATGCAACGTCTTACGGCTACATCATGCTCATCTATTCAGCACGGATGTTTGGCATGTCGCTTTTGATGATGCCAATCATGACTGAGGGACTCAACAACTTACCGAGTCGGTTGAACAGCCATGGCACGGCGATGTCGAATACGATGCGACAAGTGGCCGGTTCACTTGGAACGGCTTTTCTAGTGACGGTGATGACTAACCGGACGACCTTTCATGCAGCGCAATACGCCAATACTCTGACCAGCGGCAATGTGAATGCGGTTCATCAGCTCGGCATCGGCAGCCGCTTATTGGAGAGTCTGCAGCATCTGCCCTCAGGCAGCGGTCAGAGCGAAGTTGCCGCTCTTATCGGCGGCAAGATTGCTCAGCTGGCGACCATTCAAGGTATCAATGATGCGTTTATCGTGGCGACGGCTCTGACGGTGGTTGCACTCGTTCTGTCTTTCTTTATTAAGCGAGCGACTCCCCGCCCGTCAGTCAGCGGTGCGCCTGTTTCACTCAAACGCGCAGCGGAAGGCGACGAGGCGTAAAGGCTATCTGTCGATGGAAGGAATGAGCGTGACGGACGAGAAAAAGCGTGAACTTGCCATGCTGAAAATCGAACGCGAACTGGCTATCCTGATTCGCCGGTTCCGAAAAGACATCAACGGTGTGCACAGCGACAAGATTACCGGACATGAATTCATGTTTTTAAAAATCTTATCAAAAGGTGAGTTTCAGACGGCATCAGCGATTGCCAAAGAATTTGAAGTCTCGCCAAGCTATGCGACAATTGTGATCGATAAGCTGATTCGCCAGCACTTGGTCAGTCGTCAACGTTCGACGAGTGACCGACGGATTGTTGAGTTGACGGTCACTTCACACGGCAATGAACTGCTGAGCGAACTCGGTCGGGTGCGCCGTGAGTATATGTATAAAGTGTTTGGCAAGATCAATGATGATGAGCTGGAACATCTGGCGGCGTTGCTCGATAAATTAATATGAAGAGAAGCACTCATTGCAGTGCTTTTTTTGTGCGTTAAAAAGGGATAAAGATGTTGCAACGTTTAAACAATTGCAGGTGTGCCGGGCCGGTATTGTGTTTGCATAATGAAGGGCTTGTCGGCCTGTCTGCTTCAGGTGACGATCTTGCCGCACTTTTCATGCCACATTGTGAAAAAAAAAATCATTCACATCATGCGCCCCCTATGTTCTCCCGCGAGAAAAATAACCTTTGTCCGGCGATGCGTCCATCAAGCTTTTTTGCTGTTACTTAAATGTATTAAAAAAGTAACACAAAAAAAATGGAACCCTTTTTTGTTTCAAAGTATAATTTTTGCGTTGAGGAAACAATGGCCTGTGCATTTTCTCACCTTACTTTTGAGATTTGGAGACGCGAGCGACTAGCGGAACAAACAACCATTAAAAAATGAAGGGGGCCGGGCGGTGACAAAAGAAAAACAGATGTTGCAGACGCGCACACGCGAGAATTTTAAAAAAAGGAAACGCAAGTTCCATGTTTTCCGTTTGGTTGTTTTCCTGTCGGTGATTGTACTTCTCTCTGGAGTGTGTTTTGCTTTTTATGAGTGGCATCGGCTGAACCCAGTCAATCATTTTCACCATTTATCGACCGTCAGCAATCCGGCGGGTCAAGCGTACAAACAATCTGACGGGACGTTCAACGTGCTGTTGATTGGTTCGGATTCAAGACCGGGGGATAAAACTGGACATACGGATTCAATGGTTCTCATACATGCAAATTTAAAAAAACATCAATACAATATTTTCAGCATCCCCCGCGACGCACGTTTTTACATGGACGGCATCGGCTATACGAAACTGACAAGTGTGCAATCGGTCTACCAGGAGAAATACGGTACGAAAGAAGGGGTCGTACGCGCGGTTAAGACGATCGCAGAATTTACCGGGGCTCCGATTAACTTTTACGTGGAAACAAATTATTGGGGCTTTCAAGACATGGTCGATGCGATCGGCGGCATCACGATGAACCTCCCCTTCAACGTCAGACTGACGCATCCTTGGTATCGCCAAGACTTTGGCAAGGTGTTCACGGCCGGTCCGCATGCACTGAACGGCCAGATGGTCACCGAGATTGTGCATGAGCGCTATTCAGTGCCGGGCACGGATTATGGCCGACAAAAACTTCAGGAGGCTGCCCTCATCGGCATTGCCGACAAAATGATGCAGCCGGCCAATGCAGCCCGCTTCCCTGCGCTGGCCAAGTCGCTCTCCAAATTTTTAATTGCTACCAATCTGTCGACCGATGACATGATCAGCATCGGGCTTGGCGTCAAAAGTGACTTTCATCCGGACAAACAGTTTAATTATCTACAACTGCAAGGTAAAGACGTCGTGATGTACGATGACGTTCTGCAAGCAGATAATGACGAGGTTGTGCTGCCAAGCGCACAACTGCATGACTTAATTAAGAAATACTTCATGAACTGACTGACTGTGCCATTGATGCTCTGCCTAAATCCGCTTGCGCCGCTGTGGCACAGGCGGATTTAGACTTTCTTAAGTCTGCAGGAATAAGCTAAAAGCAGTACTTTAAATCCATAGGTGCAGGAAAGTGCTAAAGTGGTGAAAGGTGCTCAAGATACGGCGCGCACTTGCAGAACGTGAGCTTATCGATCAGACCTTGATGTTTCAAAAAAGCTTAAATCTTAATCGATTGGCCCATGTTTTTGCTTTGCGGCTTTATAGCCGGTTTTCGGGAAGAGGGGAAAGGGATCATATTGTCGCAATGATCGGTTCGGAACATGATTGCTCGCCAATAGCAACAGGCGGTCTATTACTTTTCTTTTGTAAGTCAAGTAAAAAGATTGCCGTTTTTGTTTTTTTAATGGGGGATTGCGCTATACTACTAAAAGATTAAGGTGACAACAGCTTTAAAAAATCAGCATCAGTGACTGCTTGATAAGGGAGGCCAATCGCCGGTGATGCGCATTAGAAAGGCCATTATTCCGGCAGCGGGGCTTGGTACGCGGTTTTTGCCTGCGACAAAAGCGATGCCCAAGGAAATGCTGCCAATCGTCGATAAACCGACTATCCAATACATCGTGGAGGAAGCGGTAGACTCCGGTATCGAAGAAATCATTATTGTGACCGGTAAAGGCAAGCGGGCCATTGAAGACCATTTCGACCATGCGTTTGAGCTGGAGGCCAATCTACAGAAGCGGAAAAAATATGAGTTACTTGAAAAAGTCAGACAACCCTCAAGCGTTGACCTTTACTACATTCGGCAAAAAGAGCCGCGCGGCCTCGGCCATGCGGTATGGTGTGCCCGCCAATTTATCGGTAATGAACCCTTTGCTGTATTGCTTGGTGATGACATCATTGAGAATGATCCACCCTGCTTGGCACAGATGATTCACACATTCAACCGCGTCCACGCCAGTATCGTTGCCGTAAAGGAAGTTAAGCCCGAATTGACAACTCGCTACGGCATCATCGACCCGTCCGCAGTACAAGACGGGCTTTATACTCTGAGGGGCATTGTTGAAAAACCGCTTCCGGAACGCGCGCCGTCGCACGTTGCCGTCATTGGTCGCTATATTCTCACGCCGGCCATTTTTAAGCTGCTCGGCGGGCAGCAGGAAGGGCTGGGCGGCGAAATTCAGCTGACGGATGCGATCGCTGCGCTGATTGGCGAGGAACAAGTCTATGGCTACCGCTATGAAGGCAAGCGTTACGATGTTGGCGAGACGCTGGGATTCATTGAATCCAATATTGAGATGGCACTGACTCGCGATGATCTGCGTGAGACGCTCGTTCATTATCTTGATGAGTTGCACGCACGACTCGGCACAGGCAGAGAGAGGGGAAAGTGAGCGGTTATGACTATTCCTAAAGTGAAATGGTCGGAAGAGGCATCAGCACCAACCAGAGACTATCAGACGATTCGTCAAGCTCTGCTGTTTGCCGCTGTCGGTGTCCTGAACACCGCTATTGATGTCGGTGCGTTCATGCTGCTGACGCAAGTTTTTGGTCTGTTTTATGGCCTTGCACAAGTGCTTTCTTATAGCGCCGGTACACTGAACAGCTATATTTGCAATTCAAGGTTGACGTTTGCTGCGTCGAAAAAATCAAAGGTCCGCTTTGTTAAGTTTGTTGTGCTCAATGGCGCGGTGCTCCTTTTGACGATTGGGGTGCTGCACATTTTTCTCTTTTTGCCGCTTATTGTCGACAAGCTGATCAGTACCTTTGTCGGCCTGGTGTTTAATTTCGTACTCAGTAAATGTTGGGTGTTTAAAGCCTGAGCGCTTGGCAAATTTCATATATCTGATAACTTCTGATCGGTGTTCATTTCTCAGGTGCATTTGAAACTGGCAGGACAGAGCTTTATAATAGCCGTATATATAACTGAGCTGTTTTTTAAGCCCTTGCCTGTCCGGGCAGGCAAGGTGGCGAGATAAAAGTGCAGCCGGTTCCGAGAAAACATGGCAGTCATGGAATGAGGCGCGGGCAAGTGCGTTTATGGCCGCCTGTCCGCTGAAAACAAGTCGCATTATATGGGGATAAGGAGTGTTTCAGTTTTGAAAACGGTACTCACTTACGGCACATTTGATCTGCTGCATTACGGGCATATTAATCTTCTGCGCCGCGCGCGCGCGCTTGGCGATCAGCTGATCGTCGGTCTATCAACAGACGAGTTCAATGCGCTTAAGCATAAGGAGGCTTATCACTCGTTTGAGAATCGCAAACAGATTCTGGAGGCGATTCGCTATGTCGATGAAGTGATTCCAGAAAGCAGTTGGGATCAAAAGATTCATGATGTGCAGGAACATGACGTGTCAGTCTTTGTCATGGGAGACGACTGGGAGGGAAAATTTAATTTTCTTGAACCCTATTGTCAAGTTGTTTATCTGCCGCGCACCTCCGGCATTTCGACGACAAAGATTAAAGAAGATCTTTACACGACAAAAAAATGATTAAGGAGCTTTTAATCAGCGCCTATCTGCTTGCTTTCCGGCTACTCTTT
Organism: Sporolactobacillus sp.; assembly: GCA_047722915.1. Taxonomy (GTDB): domain Bacteria; phylum Bacillota; class Bacilli; order Bacillales; family Sporolactobacillaceae; genus Sporolactobacillus. Next base: position 430,032 of record JBDNZQ010000002.1, on the reverse strand, counting down.
TCTGCATTTACACTGTTACCGCTGCGACGCAAGGTGGTTTTTGTGACCTCCTTCAGTGAGAATCCGCTGTTTGTGGCACGTGCACTTCAGGCGGAGGACAAGTCCGTTAAGATTGTCTTTCTCTGCCGCGGCGCTTGTTTGTCAACGTGCCGGCAAGCACATGTTCAATCGTTTCCGATTGAGACGCTGAACCCGGTCGATTTCTCGCGTGCTGCCTTTCATTTGGCGACCGGGCGGGTCATTGTTGTCGACAATTATTATGGCTTCCTTGCGGCCGCTCGGTTTCGCGGCAGGGTTCGCTGTGTTCAACTGTGGCACGCGGTTGGCGCGTTTAAAACGTTCGGACTTGGTGACCGTTCCGTTGCGTCCCGTCCGCTGCGCGCACGTCGGCGCTTTGTCCGTGTTTATCGACATTTTGATAAAATTGCGGTCGGCAGTGATGCGATGTCACGTCTGTTCAGCAGCTCTTTTGGTCTGGATGATGCTCATATGCTGCGCACCGGTGTTCCGCGCACGGACTTTTTTTTTGACCGTGCCCGTGCGGGGCGCGTCTTTCGGGCAGCTCATCGCCTGAGCGGCGGACGCAAAATCATTCTCTACGCACCAACTTTTCGCGATTGGCACAAGCAGGCAGAGTTGCCGTTTCACATGCAGGAGATGGCGGACAGATTGTCTGCCACCCATGTGCTAGTACTTAAATTCCATCCGGCGGTGAGCCGATCACTTGCTTTTCACGCAGTCAATGGTTTTGCAGTGAACTGTTCGGATCGTTCGATTCAAACGTTAATGCTGGCTGCAGACTTGTTGATCACGGACTATTCGTCGCTGCCTTTTGAGTTTGCTCTGCTTGATCGGCCGATCCTTTTTTTTGCATATGATTTGGAAGATTATGCGGCAAAGCGCGGATTGGTTGATGACTATCGTGAAGAAATACCCGGTCCGCTCGTGTGCCAGACAGCGGATCTTATTGCTGCTGTTTTGGCAGCGCCGGTTAAGAGCGACGCGGTTAGGCGTTTCAGCCAAAAGTGGAATGCGTATTCCAAAGGTGCATCCAGCAGTAACGTTGCTCACTACATTGCGGCATGCCTGAACGGCACGTGTGATAACAATAAATAAAGAAGGATTTTGTGCTCTGGGGGGGTAACGACGTGAATGCAAAGCAAAGGAACTTTTTAAAAAAAATAATGGACGTGCGTCTCCAGGCGTTTGATGCCGATGCGCTCAGCTGGCATTTTCAACTTCGTTTTAGCGAGCGGACGCCGCTGCACACTCTTGATTCGGCCATGCTTGTCATCTGTGACCGAACCGGCGACACCAACTACCGTTTTCCACTACTTCCGGCAGCAGATGATGCCCCGCTGCTGCGCGTGGCAGTCATTACTTTGCCGGAGGTTCGCGCCCATTTTTTTTTGGATGACCATTGGGACGCGTATGTCGCGCTTCCTCTTGACGAGCGTGCCATGGCCATGTTGCGCTCAGTCGATGAGGATCAGTGGCAGCGCCTTGCCGGCGAGACAGAAAGTGACAGACAGACAGCAGATCCGGATTTTGACGTGCGACTGCAGCTTGATGAACTTATCGCGGCCAAGCTCGATCTGTTCACGCTATATCATGAACACGGCACGCAAATGCTTGTTCCTTATGCGACACGGAAAGAAGGCTTTTCTTTAAAAGTCGAAGATACCCACGTCATGGCGCGGCTTGAACATGCCGCCATTGATAAAAACTACATGCTGAGGCTTGACGGCTATGTACTAGCGGACGTCGGGGCGCATGTGAATGAAAAAGAAATTCTGAAAAAGCTGTTCCTCGTTGACGCCGAAGAACGGGTGATTAGTGAATGGCGCATGGAAAATACGGTGCGCAAGGATTTGACCGCGGCGGCGGGTGCTGCAGACCAGCACTTTGACTGGACCGGTTTCTCGGTTACCATTGATTTAAAACCGTTTGGCCTTGAACTCTCAGGCAGCGATGACATCACCTATCTTTATTTTCGCGTCGCGTTAACTCACCCTAAGAATGGGCTGCTGATCACAGAGAATCCCGTTCGCATTCTTGCACGTGAAGTAATCGTGACAGGACGCCACATTCTGAAAACGGGACATCGGCGCAAAAGTTTGATCGTTAAGCGCAATAAGAATAAGAGCGTTGTTCTGCGAATCGCACCCTATACGATTCCGGGTGCTCTCAAAGCCAAGATGGTCCGTTTCGGCGGACGGGTGAGAAAGAGTCGATTTGTCTCTGCTATGTATCATCAGAGTTTTCGCTTGCTGGGACGGTTACCCGCCAAAAAACAGCTTGTCGTTTTCGAGAGCTTCTTCGGCCGGCAATATAGTTGCAATCCGCGGGCCATTTATGAGTACATGCATCAGCACTGTCCACAGTATCAGCTGGTGTGGAGTGCCGATCCGGCCCACGAAGATTTGTTCAGATCACATGGCGTTCCCTTTGTGCGCCGCTTTTCGGTAAAATGGCTGCTGGCCATGACGCGCGCCGGTTATTGGGTGACTAACGTTCGTCTGCCGCTGTGGATGGTGAAACCGGCGCACACCGTTTATTTACAAACGTGGCACGGTACCCCGCTAAAAAAACTGGCACTTGATATGGAAGAAGTGCATATGCCGGGAACGAATACGGAAAAATACAAAAGTAATTTTTTAGCAGAATCTGCACGTTGGGATTATCTCATCTCGCCCAATGCGTATTCATCGGCTATTTTTGCACGGGCTTTCGGTTTTCACGGGACAATGTTGGAAACCGGTTACCCGCGCAATGATTATTTGCATCACGCCGGCCAGGACGAAGAGCTTCGGCTGAAAAAACAGTTGGATCTGCCACTTGATAAAAAAATTATTCTATATGCGCCAACATGGCGAGATAATCAGTTTTATGGCCGCGGGCGCTATAAGTTTGAACTTGATTTGGATCTGGAGCAGCTCTCACATGAACTCGGCGACGACTATGTGTTGCTACTGCGCATGCATTATCTCGTGGCGGAACAGCTTGACCTAACTGAATTCGAAGGATTTGCTTACGACTTTTCTGCGCATGAGGATATTCGTGAGCTCTATTTGCTTGCCGATGTGCTCATTACCGATTATTCGTCCGTCTTCTTTGACTATGCTAACTTGCGGCGTCCGATTATTTTCTTTACCTACGATTTGGAGGAATATCGTGATACGCTGCGCGGTTTCTATTTTGACTTTGAACATCAGGCGCCGGGTCCGTTAGTGATGACAACCAGCGAGCTCATATGCGCGGTCAGAAACGTGGCGGCCGCACATTTCCCCGTACCGGCTCATTTTGACGAATTCTATGACCGGTTCTGCTCAATGGAGGACGGGCACGCGGCGGATCGTGTCGTTCGTCGTGTGTTTGAAGATGACGGCGGCAGACAAACGCGCTGATTGTATATATTCCAATAATTAAAAGGCTTACATTTCTGAAAAATATGGTATAATAGATATGTTAGAGCGTTGCTAAAGGGATTGATTTTTGGAGAAGGTTGGTGATGCATATGTTTAAAATTGTCGTTCCTATTGACGGTTCGGAGCCTGCCGGTCGCGCATTGGACGAAGCGCTTGCTCTTGCGGAAGGTAAAGAGGAAGTGGAAGTGACACTGCTCTATGTCAGCCCGTCTCCGATCTATTTTCCGTACTACTCAATGGTTGGTCCGTCGCTGAGCGCAGATGCCAAGGAAATTGAGGAACGTGAAGGCAACAAGCTGCTGGACGATCTTGTCGCGGCAAAGTCCCAAACCAATGTCAAATTTGTGAAAAAGCATCTGTATGGCATCGTTGCGCAGCAGATATGTGATTACGCCAATGATACGAAGACGGATCTCATCGTGATGGGTCAGCGCGGACTCGGTGCTTTTGGTCAGATGCTGCTTGGCAGTGTCAGCAACAAAGTGCTGCAACTCGCACAGTCTCCGGTAGTCATTGTTAAATAAGCAAAAAAAGCAAAAGAACGCAGTCTTCTCTAAGGGAGGATTGCGTCTTTTTTTGCATATACTAATAGACGTTGATTTTTAACAGCTGTCTTGTTACCACGGACTGGCAGTCATCGACGAGTCGCGTTGAAAATTGTGGCAGCACACAGGCACCGCGCTATATTTAATTTTTTTTTTTGCAAAATACTTGAAAGTCAAAGAAGGTCAGACTATACTAAGACTTGTAAGGTCAAAGTTGGTCAAAAAGATAAATAATCGAGGAGGATTGCAATGGTACTCTGCGATGAATGCAAAGTCAATACAGCGACAATTGAAATGAATGTTGTTATTAATGGACAGCAGCGCCACCTCCGTCTGTGCGATGAATGCTATGCCAAGATGAAAAATAATATGAATGCCGTGATCCCGCCCTTCTTTCAAGAGGGAAGCGGACTGCCGTTCGAGGAGCTGTTCCGCAGCATCATGCAGCCGACATTTGCGGCGAAAGAGAATAAAGCACAGGAAAATGGAATGGACTATGCCGGACAGGGACACGCCGGCAATGGTTCGGGGCGGCGCAGCGGATTTCTTGAGAAGCTCGGGCGCAATTTGACAGACGACGCACGGCGAGGCAAGATCGATCCGGTCATCGGACGTGAGCGCGAAGTTCAACTCGTCATTGAAACGCTCAATCGCCGCAATAAAAATAATCCGGTGCTGATCGGGGAACCGGGTGTCGGAAAGACGGCCATCGCCGAAGGGCTGGCACTCAAAATTGTGGAAGGCAAAGTGCCTGCCAAATTGGCGGGCAAAGAGATTTACTTGATCAATGTATCATCACTTGTTGCCGGAACCGGCATACGCGGCCAGTTTGAACAACGCATGCAGCAGCTGCTCAGCGAGCTGGAGAAGCGCAAAAATGCCATCGTCTTTATCGACGAAGTGCATCTGCTCGTCGGTGCCGGATCGGCTGAGGGCGGCTCAATGGATGCCGGCAACATTCTGAAACCGGCACTTGCCCGCGGTGAGTTGCAGATCATGGGTGCGACGACGCTTAAGGAATACCGCAAGATCGAGAAGGACGCCGCACTTGAGCGCCGCTTCCAGCCGATCATTGTCAATGAGCCGACGCAGGAGCAGGCAGTTCAAATCTTGCACGGCATTCAGTCGAAATATGAGAAATACCACCATGTTCGCTATTCGGAAGATGCGATCCGCGCCTGCGTGTCGCTCTCGTCGCGCTATATTCAAGATCGCTTTTTGCCGGATAAGGCGATTGACTTGATGGATGAGGCGGGTTCGAAAATGAACCTGAATCTCACGCCGGTCGATACGGACAGTGTGAAACGCAAGATTGAAGAGATTACGAATGCAAAAAATGAGGCAACAAAAAATGAACAATTCGAGCAGGCAGCGCATTTGCGCGATCAAGAGCATGCCTACCAGAAACAGCTTGAACAGTTGGAAAAAATTAAAGCCAACGGGCAGGAGGCGCCGATTGTCGGCAGCGAAGAAGCGGTTGTCACCCCAGAACTGATTCAGCAGATTGTAGAAACCCGCACGGGTATTCCGGTGCGCAAACTGCAAAGCGATGAGCAGAACAAGATGCGCAGCCTTGCCGAGAATCTTGGCCAACGCGTCATCGGTCAACAAGAGGCAGTTGAGAAGGTTGCCCGCGCTATTCGCCGCAACCGCACGGGCTTTCGGAAAGAGTCGCGGCCGATCGGCTCCTTCCTGTTTGTCGGACCGACCGGTGTCGGTAAGACGGAGCTGGCCAAGACACTGGCCGAGGAAATGTTCGGTGAACGTGATGCCATGATTCGCTTTGATATGAGTGAATTTATGGAAAAACACTCCGTTTCAAAGCTGATTGGCGCACCTCCCGGCTATGTCGGCCACGATGAAGCCGGCCAGCTGACGGAGAAGGTTCGCCGCAAACCTTACAGCATCATCTTGCTCGATGAAATTGAGAAGGCACACCCGGACGTCATGCACATGTTTTTGCAAATTCTTGATGACGGGCGTTTAACGGACAGCCAGGGGCGAACGGTCAGCTTTAAAGATACGGTCATCATCATGACGAGCAATGCCGCGGGTATCGGTCATCGTGCGGCAAGTGTCGGCTTTGGTGAACGTGACAGCCAGAACGACTTGATTAAGCAGCTGGAGAATTATTTTCAGCCGGAATTTCTTAACCGTTTTGACGCCATCGTCCGCTTTAATTCGTTGACAAAAGAACATCTTGTGTCGATTGTTAACCTAATGCTGAGCGATATTGCGGACGTGGCTCAAAAAAGGGGTATCACGATGCATGTGACGGATGCTGCCAAGCACAAGCTGGCCGAATTGGGTTATAATCCCGAGTTCGGTGCCCGGCCGCTGCGCCGCGTACTGGAAGAAAAAGTGGAGGATCGCATTTCCGACTTGATGCTTGAGGATGAAACACTGCATGAGGTCACCATCGACGCAGTTGCGGGTGAGGTGACCGTTCATGCGGGAGCTCCGGCCATAGGGGAGCGACACGCCTCATCCGTTTCAACCGCTCATTCACATAATCAGTGACACGCGCCGCCTGTAAGGGCTTGTACCACATCATTTAATATAATAATTTTACCCAAAAAGCCATCCCTCTTTGCCGGGAGTGGCTTTTTGTGCGTTAGGGAAAAACGATGCCTGCGGGATAAACGCGTCAAGATCTTTGATCAAATTATGATTTTTTTAATCGTTGGTTGTCGGATCACGATAGGAGTGAGTGCAGGCGGTCTAATGAGAAGTCAAACAAAATAGTTTTTCTTTGGGCGTCTGTCGACAGAGCGACCTATCACAAATAACGAGAATGAGTACATAGTTGCTCGGAAGCACGCAGACGGGCTATATCGTTAGTTATCACTATGAAAATGTGACAGTTATGGTAATTTTTTTGCTGTTCCATATTTTTCAAGATTAAAAGGTTCTATAATCAAACTGTACCGTACAGTTTGATTGTGAAAAATGTACGACAAATGTACATCGGCAAAAAGAGGTGATCAGACAAGTGATCAATAAGCAGCAACAAATTCTTGAAGCTGCCAAATCACTTTTTATTGAAAAAGGATTTGCCGAAACAAGTATTGATGATATCCGTTTGCGTGCGGGAGTATCCAAACAAACGATTTATTCGTACTACGACGGGAAAGCGGCATTGCTTTTCGGAGCCATTAATCAGCAGCTTAACCGAATGTCCAACGATGATTTTTTAGCTAAATTAAGCCGTTTGCAATTCGACACGCCTGAACAAGTGGAGGCCTCACTCGCCCGTTTCGCCATTGATTTGCTCGACCAATTTATGCAAATCGATTACTTGAAAATTGCACGCGTCGTTGTCGCAGAAATTGTCCGCTTTCCTGAGCTTGGGCGGCTGTTTCGCGACGCTGTGCCGCTGCATGTGCTGCACACTGTTGAACAAGTGTTGGCGCTGGCCAATCAATCCAGCGTCATTCACATTGATAATCCACAACTGGCAGCCCGCAGCTTTATTGGCACAATCATCACCTATATCTTTATTGATGGTGTACTCTCGGGCAATGATGCACCGCTCAGGCCGACTGAACAGGAGATTAAACAAGTGATCGCGTTCTATATGCCAGCAATTCTCGCATAAACAACCGCGTTAATGGGGGGGATTGATTTGAAGTTGCAAGTAGGGCTTGACATCGGATCGACGACGGCCAAGATGGTCGCATTCAGTGAGGATAAGAAACTGGTTTTCAAATCGTATCTTAGGCATTTTTCTGAGATCAAAAAGACGGCGCTTCAATTGCTGCATGCGCTGTCTGAACAGTTTCCATCCGCTCAGCTTCGTTTGCGTGTCAGCGGTTCCTCAGGCATGAGTTTGTCCGAGCAACTTGCTTTCCCCTTTGTCCAGGAAGTGGTTGCTTGCACGGAGGCTGTTCGTGCCAAACATCCGCAAACCGATGTGGTTATCGAGCTTGGCGGCGAGGATGCCAAGATTATTTACTTGACGAACGGCATGGAGCAGCGCATGAATTCGGCATGTGCCGGCGGAACGGGTGCTTTCATTGATCAGATTGCCTCGCTGCTGGAGACCGATGCGGCCGGTCTGAACGAGCTGGCTCTGCGTGCTGAACGCATCTATCCGATTGCTTCGCGTTGCGGCGTTTTTGCGAAAACAGATATACAGGCGCTAATTAATGACGGGGCAAGCCGTGCCGATATTGCTGCTTCGGTGTTTCAGGCCGTCGTCAATCAGACGATTTCCGGGCTTGCCTGCGGTCGGCCGATTCGCGGGAATGTGGCGTTTCTCGGAGGCCCGCTGACCTTTCTGCCGGAGCTGCGTCACCGGTTTGTGGAAACGCTTCGTTTAAAAGGAGAACACGTGGTTGATTCCGGAGACGGTCAGTATTACGTGGCGATTGGTGCGGCCATTGACCAGGATGCAGCAAATGACATTGCTATTGAACAAGTGATCAATCAGCTCGAACAACTGGAGCACTCGCCGCTGAGTGATCAGGCGGTGCGGCAAGAGCCGCTATTTAAGACTGAGACTGAGCGAGCTGCTTTTGAGAGGCGCCATGCGGCCGTGCACGTCAGCCGAGGTGATCTTAAAGGATACAGCGGCAGGGCTTATCTTGGCATCGATGCCGGATCAACGACGACAAAGCTCGTATTGACCGGTGAGGCGGACGACGTGTTGTATACGTTCTACGAACCAAATAAAGGCAATCCGGTAGAAACGGTTCGCCAGGGCCTTCGGCAGTTATATGCGGCGATCGGCAGTCGTGTGCAGATCGGTGGATCAGTTGTCACCGGATACGGTGAAAAACTGATCCGGGCGGCCTTTCAAGTCGACGGCGGAGAGGTCGAAACGATTGCGCATTATCGGGCGGCCCGTCAGTTTCTGCCGGACGTTGATTTTATCATCGACATCGGCGGTCAGGATATGAAATGTATGCGCGTCCGAAATCAGGCCATTGACCAAATTTTGCTCAATGAAGCCTGCTCCTCCGGCTGCGGATCCTTTTTGCAGAACTTTGCTGACACGCTCGGACATACGGTCAAAGACTTCGCACAAATGGCGTTGAGCGCTTCGGAACCGGTTGATCTCGGCTCTCGCTGCACCGTATTCATGAATTCAAAGGTGCGCCAAGTACAGAAAGAGGGCGCCTCAATCGCCGATATTTCGGCTGGCTTGGCCTATTCTGTTGTTAGCAATGCGCTGTTCAAAGTCATTAAGCTGCGCAGTGCAGAAGAACTCGGACGGCATGTTGTCGTTCAAGGCGGAACGTTCATGAATGCGGCGGTACTGCGTGCTTTTGAGAAGATGACGGGACGTGAAGTCGTCCGGCCGGACTTGGCCGGATTAATGGGTGCTTACGGCTGCGCGTTGCTGGCTCATGAGCGTTTTGGTGAAAAGGACAAATCGCATGTACTTCCGCTTGAGCAGATCGAGGAGTTGACCGTTCAGACGAGTTATGGTCGCTGCGGCCGCTGCCAGAACCGTTGTCGGCTCACGATCAGCCGTTTTCCGGGCAGACGTGTATTTATTACGGGGAATCGCTGTGAGCGCGGTGCTGGCAAACCGAAGCCGGCACGGCTGGCCGCTAATCTTTTTGAGGAAAAGCTGCAGCACCTGTTTGACCGGCCGTCATTGGAAGAATCTGCGGCCGTACGCGGGGTGATCGGCATTCCGCGCGTGTTGAATATGTATGAGAATTATCCGTTCTGGCACCGGTTATTCACCGCACTTAAATTTCGTGTCGTGCTGTCGGGACCGTCCAGTTTACGGGGTTACGAGCGGGCGATGGAAACCATTCCATCAGAGGCCGTCTGCTACCCGGCGAAGCTCGTACACGGACACATTGCCGAGTTGGTTGATCGAGGCGTGAAATTGATCTTTTATCCGGCTGTTGTTTATGAAAAAACAGAAAGCAACCAGCAGGACAATCATTATAATTGTCCGGTCGTCTCCTCGTATCCGGAAGTCATCGGTGCGAACATGGCGATGTTGCATGAGCATGGGGTCCGTCTGATGAAACCGTTCGTTACGTTTGATGATCCGCGGGCGCTGCTGCACGAACTATCGGGCTGTTTCCCGGATATTCCGCTGCGTGAGCTGCGCGCGGCCTTTGCGGCGGCTCGCGCGGCCGATGCGGCCTTTCATCACTGGCTTCACAGCCGAGGCGTCGAAGTGCTCGCCGAGCTTAAGGCGACCGGCAAGACGGGTATCGTCGTTGCCGGACACCCCTACCATCTCGATCCGTTTGTCAACCACGGTATTCCCGAAGAAATCACACGCATGGGCATGGCGGTGCTGACGGAAGATTCAATTTGTCAAATGAGCGATGGGGATCTTTCCGCCGCCGTTGTGAATCAGTGGACCTACCATAGCCGACTTTACCGGGCGGCGGAAATAGTTAAGAACAATCCCAATCTTGAACTTGTTCAAGTCAGCTCGTTTGGCTGTGGTCTTGATGCAATTACGACTGATGCCGTGCAAGACATTCTGGAGCGTGCGGGCAAACTTTATACGTGGATCAAGATGGATGAGAACAGTAATATCGGAGCCGTGCGCATCCGTCTGCGGTCACTGAAGGCAGCGATAGACGAGCGCGAGGGGCGCAGCGGCTTTCAGGTGCATTCGGCTCCTACGCCTGAGCCGGTGTTTGGCAAGCAGGAGCGCCAAACCTATACGATACTCGCACCGCAAATGGTACCGACTCACTTTGCTTTGTTTGAAAAAGTATTTGCCAGACACGGCTACCGGCTTGAAGTGCTAAAGCATCTGTCGCGCCGGGCGGTCGACGAAGGACTCAAATATGTGAATAATGATGCCTGCTACCCGGCGCTCATCACTGTCGGTCAGCTCGTTTCCGCCTTACATTCAGGAAAATATGATCTGCAGCATACGGCGGTTATCTTGTCCCAGACCGGCGGCGGCTGCCGAGCAACCAATTACATTGCGCTGCTGAAAAAGGCACTGGTTAATGCCGGATTCGGTCATGTGCCGGTCATTTCGCTCAATCATTCCGGCAACCTTCAGCAACAGCCGGGTTTCAAGCTTTCTCTCGCCTTTGCGCGTGAGCTCGCCGCTGCGGCTTGTGTCGGCGACTTGCTGCTTCGTCTGCGTTTTGCGGTTCGTCCTTACGAAGTAGAGCGAGGAAGCTGTGAGCAACTTTACACCCATTGGCTTGAGAAATTTGCCGCGCTGTTTCAGCACTTTTCAATGGCGCAATACCGCGTGCTTATCGCGGATTGCTGCACGGCCTTCGCTAATCTGCCGGTTCATCTCGTCAACAAGCCAAAGGTCGGTATTGTGGGTGAAATCTACGTCAAATTCAGCCCATTTGCTAACAATCGGCTGATCGAGACAATTGAGGAGGAGGGCGGTGAAGCGGTGCTCCCGGATTTCGTCAACTTTTTCCTCTACGGCTTGTATAATCACACCTTTAAATATCGGCATCTCGGCGGGGGGTTGCTCGGTGCATTAGGCGGTGAGGCCGCGATCAAATATATTGAGCGACTGCGCGCCCCGATCGTTGGGTCACTGCGCGCCACCGGACGCTTTAGCGCTCCCGCCTCGATTGGCAGTATCGCCGAGAAGGCTGAGTCTGTGCTCAGCATCGGCAATCAGATGGGAGAGGGATGGCTGCTTCCCGGCGAAGTGCTTGAGCTGCTTAATGCCGATGTCGATAACGTACTTTGCGTTCAGCCGTTTGCCTGCCTGCCGAATCACATTCTTGGCCGCGGCATGTTCAATGCGATTAAAAAGCATTATCCGCAGGCGAATCTCGTGTCCGTTGACTATGACGCCAGCTCCAGTCAGGTGAATCAAATCAACCGGATTAAGCTGATGCTCAACATTGCCAAAAGCCAAAAAAAACAGGAGGGCGTTCGGCTTTGACTGTCTTTCCGATGCGCTCAGTTGATAACGAACACGTTGAAGCATGCGCTTTTAGCCCGGTCCGTGCATGCGGGGAGACTGAGCGTTCGGCGCTTCATTTTTCGAAATACAGATTCATTGGCAGCGGTAGGCATACCAAAGTGTACGAATGACGACAGTGCGCATCACATCCGGGGAGGGACTGTTGTCCGCTTCAAACGCATCATAGCGCTTGTGCGCACACCACCACATGAGGGTGTCGATAATAAGCTGCGCTTCGCAGGCGGCAGAAGTCAGCGCGCGGATGTGCTTGGCTTGGATTTGGAGAAGCAAAAAATGTCGCACGCGCTCAAACATGGCTTGCCGATAATTGCGGTGCAGCGCAAGCAATTTGTCATTCAAATGCTGATTTTTTTCAATGATCAGTAAACGCGCACCATGACGGGCGAAAATATCATAGAGATCGTTGAGCAGTTGTTCCAGCGAGTAGCCGGGCGACTCTATTTTTTTGTCCAATTCTTCGGTGATTCGGTGATAGGTGGCATTCATTGCGGCGAGAAACGACTGAGTGTCCGCTCGGCTGATCGGAAATTGCTTGACAGAGAACACGAGATCGGGATTGATATTGCTCCGAAAGACAAAGTCAAGCAATGCCTCTTTGCTCTCAAACAGATGGTAAAGCGCGCCGACCGACAGATTGGCCGCCGCCGCAATTTCTTTCATTTTTGTTTCGGCATATCCGGGACGGATGAACAGGCGCGTGGCGGCATCGATCACGGTGATCAGCCTATGGCTTTCCTTCATTCGTTTTTGCCTGCTTTCGTAAAAGAATGAATGATTCATTTTAAGCATAACTGCTTGCCATGATTAAGACAACTTTTCATCGCTGAGAACGGTTGCTGGCGAGCTTGCTTTTTCCATACGTTAAGAACGTATAAATATTTCAGCGGGACTAAGTATAAAAAAAGCTAAGGCGCTGCCGTCATCCAGAGGCTTAGCGCAGTGGCTTAAAACATTTGAGCGGCTGAAAGTTTCCAACATGAATGGGATCGGGGTGCTGGACGGCGCTTAGGTCCAATGCTAAACTATAAATAAATGAACGAACGGTTCATTTATTTATAAAAAATTTTAAGTAAATAAAACGAGTCAAATTATGTTTACAAATTTAAGCATTTTATGGTCCTCATCAGTAAAATCTAGCCATTTAAAATGGGTTGAAAAAAATGAACCGTTCGTTCAAAAATTAAAAAACATGATTTGAATGCTAAAAAGACGATGCGCTGTTTTTCCGCTTATTTCGGCTGCAACGACCTCTTTTTTTTCTGCCAAGTGAAATGATTACGGCCTTTCATCCGGCTGATGTGATATGAACATGCAGCGGTGAATGACGTATAGGCGGATGGGGTATTTGAAACAAACACGGCAATCAAAAATCGGGGGGAATGATTATGAGACAAGTGCGAACAAGGCGGCAGGCGCTGTTGCCGCACAATCAGCGCCGCTTTTTGGCTTTGCTTGGCCTGATTATGGGGCTGCGTGAGTTGTCGATGACGATGCTCAATCCTTTTATTTCAGCCTATAGCCGTGAGCTGACGGGAGGAACACCGCTGCTTGCGGGCATAGCGCTGGGTATTTATGGTTTAACAAATGGCATTTTTCAAATGCCTTATGGGATGCTCAGTGATCGCTTTGGACGTAAACGCTTGCTGGCAGTCGGTCTGCTTCAGTTGTTTTTTGGTTTGCTGATCGCCGGTCTGACATCAAACATGTATGTTTTCATTTTTGCACGCGCGTTGCAGGGCAGCGGCGCGCTCATGGGTGTCGCGTATGCCTGGATCGGTGATCGAACGACGGAAGAGACAGGCGGATCGGCAATGAGCTTAATCGGCATGATTGTTGCACCGGCGGCAATTATAGCGTTTGTTATCGGTCCGCCGCTTAACGGTTTTTTAACGTTAAAAACGATGTTTTTTGGCTCTGCGCTGCTGACGATTGCCGGGTTTGCGGCTGTCTTTTTTTTGACGCATGATGAGCTTCCGACCGTTCGATTGTCCGCAGATACAGCAAGAGTTGTCGATCGACGACTTTTTTGTACGGCAGGGCTTGGCCTGATCAGCAATCATGTGCTTGCCTCGCTCTTTTTCGTCTTGCCGGACCGTTTTACGACGCGCTGGCCCAGCAGTGACTTGTGGTTTGTTTTTGCACCGGCGCTTCTTTTTGGGCTCATTGCTATCCGAGTGGTGGCGCGCATGCGGTGTGCTTTTAAAGGAACGGCTGTGCTGGCCCTCTTTTTACTTTTTGCCGGTGCCGCTGCGCTTGATGGGTCCTCGCCCGTTTGTCTGTTTCTGGCAGCGGCCGGGGTGTTATCGGGTTTCATGCTGCTGACGGTTGGTTTGCCAAACGATCTGAATCACCTGTATTCTGCACGTCAGCGCGGTATGGCCAGCGGCATTCTTCAGACTTTCACTTTTATCGGCTTCTTTTCCGGATCGTTTGTCTCCGGCCTGCTCTCGCAGTTTGGCGCGTCGGGATGGATAGCCGGTCAGATGGATGCGGCGGTTGCGCTTGGCGGTCTTTGCTGGCTTGGAATGTGCGGGAAACATTAACGACAGTGCCACTGGGCCGCCGTTTGCACGCTAAGATGCATTGATAATAGTCGCTTCCCTTTTTATTTTTGCCAAAAAATGCGTTAAGATGAAAAATACATGGGAGAACAGGTAAAGGGAGGACAGGCACAATATGAGCATGACGGAGGCAGAACGGCTTAGCATAGCTGAGCGGGCAATGGCCTGGATTCACGAAGCGGCGGACAGAATTCGAACAGCCCTGCCGCAGCCGCTCGAGATCGGTACGAAAAGCGCACCGAACGATCTTGTGACCAATATGGATAAATCGACAGAGCAATTTCTTGTCGCTCAAATACGCGGTGCTTATCCGGAGCATCAAATTATTTCTGAAGAGGGATTTGGTGACCGGACACGGTCATTGGAGGGCGTGCTGTGGTTTGTTGATCCGATCGATGGGACGATGAATTTTGTAAAGGAAAAGCAGAACTTCGCGATCTCTGTTGCAGTGTATGAAAATGGCGTTCCGCAGGCAGCCTTTGTCTACGATGTGGTCGGTGATGAAATGTTTCACTGTCTTCACGGTAGCGGTGCCTGGAGCGGAGCACGCCGTCTCGCTCCGATTTCTGCCGTTGTTTTGGAGGATGCGCTGATTGACGTCAGCCCGTCATGGCTGAAACGCAATCGGCGCATTGACGAAACAGTGCTTGATGAGCTTGTGCTGCGCGCGGCAGCAACGCGCGCGCTCGGGGCCGCATCGCTGGAACTCGCGTACGTAGCAGCCGGACGCTTTGACGCCTATGTAACGATGCGGCTGTCACCGTGGGATTATGCGGCTGGCCGTATGCTCGTGGAAGAGGCGGGCGGTATCGTGACGCGCATTGACGGGCGCTTGCTCGACCCGCTGGCCACGACAAGTCTGCTTGCGGGTGGAAAGGTGCTGCAGCGACAAATCAGCCAGCACATTAGGCAACAAATGGCTGCCGGAAAAATGGTGCGTGAACCGGAAGACCTCTAGAAGGATGGTGCGACGACGCTTGAAAGGGAGAACGTTGCTTAGCACGCGCAGAGCATCTGTTTTTACTGCGTGCCCGCGCTTTTTACTTTAAAACTTTATGAATGAAACTATACATCGGTGCTGTTTGGTCTTGTTGATCGCTTGCCAGCCGCATGGTCCATGGAATGCCAGCCGCATGGTCCATGGAATGCCAGTCGATTAAAAGTCATGAATGCAACGGACAATCAGCGAAATGATTTCGGTTGCAAATTTGAACGATCGTGCGTTGGGATTGACAAAGCTTTCTTGCTTATGAGAGAATAATTTGCATGTGCATTTTGTGTCGTTGAAGTTCTTGGGATACCTATTGAGGAGCGCAAAAAAGAAATGACAAAACGAAGAGAAGAAATACGGAATATTGCAATCATTGCCCACGTCGATCATGGCAAAACGACGCTTGTCGACAAGCTGTTGATGCAGTCGGGAACATTTCGAAAAAACCAGCAGATTCAGACACGGGCGATGGATTCAAATGCAATTGAACGTGAACGGGGCATTACGATTCTGGCCAAAAATACGAGCCTGACTTATAAGGATCATACGATAAACATTGTCGATACTCCCGGACATGCTGATTTTGGCGGTGAAGTTGAACGGATTATGAAGATGGTAGACGGGGTGCTTTTGCTCGTCGATGCCTATGAAGGCTGCATGCCGCAGACACGTTTTGTGCTGAAACATGCCCTTGCCGCCCATCTGAAACCCATTGTTGTCGTCAATAAGATCGACAAGCCGATGGCTCGCCCGGCCGAAGTCGTCGATGAAGTGCTCGATTTGTTCATTGATTTGGGTGCCGATGAAAGTCAGCTGGAATTCCCGGTTGTCTACACGTCCGCTGTAAACGGTATTGCCGGCACCGATCCGGAGCATGTTGACCAAGATATGCACGTCGTGCTAGACATGATTTTAGACCAAATTCCGGCGCCTGAAGACAACCGCGAGGAAGGGCTTCAATTTCAGGTGACCATGCTTGATTATAATGATTATGTCGGCCGTATTGGTATCGGCCGTATCTACCGCGGCCAGATTAAGGTCGGGGACGAGGCCGCCCTCGTTAAAAACGGCGGTCAAAGTGTCGAGAAATTCCGCGTGACAAAGCTTTTTGGTTTCCATGCATTGAAAAGAACCGAGATTGAAACGGCTGCCTCCGGAGACATTATTGCCATTACCGGTGTGTCCGACATTGATATTGGCGATACAATTAATGGGGTTGACGCCATTGATCCGCTGCCGCCGCTTCACATCGACGAGCCGACATTAAAAATGACGTTTCTGCCGAATACGAGTCCTTTTGCTGGGCAAGAGGGAGACTTCGTGACAAGCCGCAAAATTGAAGACCGGCTGTTCGCCGAAGTCGAACGCGACGTCAGCCTTCGAGTGGAGGAAGCTTCCAATTCCCATGATTCATGGGTCGTATCCGGTCGCGGTGAATTGCATCTGTCGATCCTGATTGAAACGATGCGTCGTGAAGGTTATGAGTTGTCAGTGTCCAAGCCGACTGTTATTACAAAGGAAATCGACGGGAAGCTGTGTGAGCCGTACGAATCGGTTCAGATTGACGTGCCGGAAGAATATGTCGGCGCCGTCATTGAATCGCTCGGCAAGCGCAAGGCTGAACTGAAGGACATGCGTCAGGAGCAGCCCGGACAGACGCGGCTGATGTTCATCATCCCATCGCGCGGTTTGATCGGTTACAGCCGGCAGTTTATGACAGATACGCACGGTTACGGCATTATTAACCATACGTTTGATCACTTTGCGCCATTCATTAATGAAGAAATCGGCGGCCGGCGCGCTGGTGTGCTCGTATCCATGGATCAAGGCCAGACGACGGCTTATTCGCTCGGATCGCTTGAAGACCGCGGTGAACTGTTTGTCGGTCCGGGTGTCAAAGTTTATGAAGGCATGATTGTTGGTGAGCATAACCGGGAAGACGATCTGACCGTGAACGTTACGCGTGCCAAGCACGCCTCCAACGTGCGCTCGGCCACCAAGGATCAGACCGTGACGCTGAAGGAATCGCGCAAAATGACGCTTGAAGAATCGCTGGCCTATCTCAATGATGATGAGTATTGTGAGATCACGCCTAAGAGTGTGCGTATGCGTAAGAAAATTTTGAACAAAGGTGAACGTGAACGTTACGAGCGCCGCGGCAGCAAAATTCCGAAATTTAATGGCTGATCAGCTGCCCGATCGTCAAAACGCAATACGCTACAAAAACATCCGCACCGTTTTCGGTGCGGATGTTTTTGTTAGAAGATAAGACAGAATAGTATTTTGATGAACTCGGTGTAGATACCGATGCCTCACAAAGGCCCTTATGTTTCGTGCTTTTCATCAGATGCCGGCGCCGGTGAGTGCTGAATATTTTTCTTTTTGCGCGCGGGAGGCAGATGCAATGTGAACTTTCCGGTCGCCCAGCGGGCACGCGTCCGTTCGCTAATTCGTTTCTTGCAGTCGTCGCACATGAACGTATGAATCGGTCGGTTACGCAATTGCTTGGCAAGCGGAGACTGATCGTCAATTTCAACGGTCTTTCCGCATAACACACAAGGTTTTTTCAATACATCATCGCTCCTTTCGTGCACGCCACTTTTTCTTGTCACCTGCATGGATGACCATTGAGCGGGCAAACGGCCGGCTTGTTTATGGGGGTATTGTCGGCCGGGTGTTTTGTCGCGGCTGACAGTTTGAAACGAGGCCTTCAGCAGCCGATTGACATAAAGGCATCTGTTACTCAGTATACCAATTTCATCATGCTGTTGCGAATACATGCAAACTCGATGATTCAACAGCATAGGTGTTGAAAGCTCGGTAGCGCGACTTGCGGCAAGCCGACTCCATGCCAAATTTTCTTGCATTTTGCCTGTACAGACGGTAAGATATTTTTAGGAGTATCAGGTGACAGGAGGGAGCTAATTGTCCACTGAAGTGATGGTCGGCAATCGTGAGAAAGCCTATGAGCTGCTGCAGGCCGATGCTCAAAAGATTGTGAAGTTAATTGCAGTCCAGATGAAACATCTGACGATGCCGAAGTGCCCGCTGTATGAAGAGGTGTTGGACACGCAAATGTTCGGCCTGTCACGCGAAATTGATTTTGCGGTCCGGCTTGGTATGATTCATGCCGAAGATGGAAGAGATTTGCTTAGTTCACTTGAAAGACAGGTCTCCGCCCTGCATGAGGCTTCGATTGAAAAATAAAAGATTGCGGCGTCCGGAATTTGTGGATGTTGTCATTTTTTTCAACTAAAGGTTGCATAGTGGGCGGTGCAGACATTGGGGCTTCGGGATTTCAGGCGCGCTTGTGTTGGGCATCGCAACAAACCGGTACTGTGAAACAAGGGGAAGTCTATGTTTAAAAAAAATGTTTTTTCCCATTATGACTATTCGCTATTAATTGTCATGATGATTTTGATGGCCTTTGGCTTGATTATGGTATACAGCGCCGGATCTGTGTGGGCAAGCATGATTATGAAACCGCCCCACGCGCCGGACTATTTTTTTGTCAAGCAGCTTATTGCGATAGTGTGTGCCATGCCGCTGTTACTAGTGACAATGCTCTGCCCTTATCGCACCTACCGCAAGCTGTTTATCAAGCTGCTCCTTCCCTTTTCGTTGGGGCTGCTTCTTTTGCTCTTTGCAGTTGGTTCCGTTTTCAATCATGCACAATCGTGGCTGATTGTCGGTGCGGCCGCTTTTCAGCCGGCGGAATTGGCCAAGTTAACGGTCATCATTTATTTGGCCAGCGTGTTCTCAAACAAGCAGGAACGTCTGGCCCATTCACTGAGTGTTGTGTTTCCGCCACTGATTGTTGTCGGTCTCTTTGTGTTGCTCGTCTATCTGCAACCTGATCTTGGAACTGCGCTCATCGTGCTCGCTATTGCCGGAGTGATGACGGTTTGTGCCGGTCTGCAGGTGAAGCACATGCTCACTTTGGCGGGGGCAGCTGCAGCCTTTCTCGTCTTTCTGTTCAGCCACGGGTTAAGCAGCGTCCAAGCGGGACGTTTTACCGCCGCTTACGATCCGTTCTCCGTTGCCGGAAAAACGGGCAGCCAGTTGATTAATTCATATATTGCGATCGCCTCGGGCGGGCTGACCGGCCGCGGACTCGGGCGCAGCATTGAGAAAACCGGTTTTTTACCCGAACCGCAAAATGATTTTATTATTGCCATTATCGGTGAGGAACTCGGCTTGCTTGGCATTCTGTTTGTTGTTGTTCTGCTGGCTTACCTTGTTTTTAAAGGCTTTGTCACAGCAGTGCGCTGCAACGATCAATTTGGCAGCTTACTGGCGGTCGGTATTTCTGCAATGATCGGCATTCAGTCGTTTGTCAATCTTGGTGCAGCCAGCGGATTACTGCCAGTGACGGGTGTTACATTACCTTTTATCAGCTACGGCGGTTCGTCGATTTTTATACTTATGATGTCGATGGGCGTCTTGCTCAATATTTCTGCCTCCGTTAACCGCAATCGGGCGGTCGGAAAATGGGAAGGGGAAAGAACAGATGCTAAATAATAAAATAAAAAAATTGCTGATTGCCAACCGTGGTGAAATTGCCATTCGAATTTGTCGTGCCTGCAATGAACTCAATATTCGCACGGTTGCTATTTTTTCAAAAGAGGACGTTAATTCTTACCATCGCTACAAAGCGGATGAGTCTTACTTACTGGGAGAAGACAAAAAGCCGATCGAGGCGTATCTCGATGTTGAAAAAATTATTGAAATTGCGAAAGCTCATCATGTAGATGCCGTTCATCCGGGTTATGGTTTCTTGTCTGAGAATGAGGAGTTCGCCAGACGTTGTCATGAAGAAGGACTGATCTTTGTCGGTCCGCAGCCGGAGCATCTTGAAACGTTTGGCGATAAAGCGAAAGCGCGGGCGGCTGCCGTTGCGGCTGGCATTTCCGTCATTCCGGGTACACGTCATGCGGTGGAGTCGGTTGAAGAGGTGAAAGCCTTCGGAGAACGGTATGGTTATCCGATTATTATTAAAGCGGTGCTCGGCGGCGGCGGCCGGGGGATGCGCATCGTTCGCAGTGCGACAAGCGTTGAAGAGGCTTTCACGCGCGCGCGCTCGGAAGCGAAGCAGACCTTTGGCCTCGAGGATGTCTATGTTGAAAAGTATCTCGACCACCCCCGCCATATCGAAGTCCAAATTATGGCCGACAGCGCAGGTGAAACGATGCATCTTTTTGAACGCGACTGTTCAGTTCAGCGCCGGCATCAGAAGGTTGTTGAAACCGCACCGAGCAGGAGCTTGGATGAGGCCGTGCGGCGCGATATCTGCCAGTCAGCGGTTCGCTTAATGAAAAGTGTCAACTATGAAAATGCAGGGACCGTTGAGTTTCTCGTTGTGCCGGACGGGACGTTCTACTTTATCGAAGTGAATCCGCGCGTGCAGGTCGAACACACGATTACGGAACTCATTACCGGCATTGACATTGTTCAGTCGCAGATTTTAATCGCCGAAGGCTATCTTCTTCATGAGAAGCCGCTTTTGATTCCGCGCCAAGAGGAAATGGTGACACATGGGTATGCCATCCAGTGCCGGGTGACGACTGAGGATCCGAGCAACAATTTCATGCCGGATACGGGCCGGATTAATGTCTATCGCAGCGGCGGCGGCTTTGGTGTGCGGCTTGACGCCGGCAGCGCCTATACGGGATCGGTGATTACGCCTTACTACGATTCACTGCTCGTCAAGCTGTCCACCTACGCGCGTACATTCGAAGGAGCGGCAGTCAAGATGCAGCGCGGACTGAAAGAATTCCGCATACGCGGCATTAAAACTAACATTCCGTTTCTTATCAACGTTGTGCGTCATCCGGTGTTTCTTGCCGGTCACGTGTCGACAACTTTTATTGACACGACCCCCGAGTTATTTTCACTTGAAAAAAACACAGACCGCGGAGCCAGTATGCTGTCCTATATCGGCAATATTACGATTAACGGATATCCCGGCATTGAAAAAATGAAAAAACCTGTTTTTGATACTCCCCCCGAACCGGATGTTGTCCTAAGCGATCCACTGCCGCGCGGAACAAAGCAGCTTCTTGATGAGGAAGGAGCTAAGGCGGTTGCGGATTGGGTGAAGACGCAGCCACATGTGCTGCTCACTGACACAACATTTCGTGACGCGCACCAAAGCTTGATTGCCACGCGAATGCGCACAAAAAATTTGGTGGAGATCGCCGCTCAGACAGCTCATTTGCTGCCCAACCTTTTTTCTGAAGAAGCATGGGGCGGTGCGACATTTGATACGGCTTATCGCTTCTTGCGGGAAGATCCGTGGGAACGGTTGCGCCGCATTCGCAAACGGATGCCAAACATTCTCATTCAGATGCTGCTGCGCGGTTCAAATGCTGTTGGTTACAAGAATTATCCAGACAATTTAATTCGGGCTTTTGTGCGCCAGTCAGCAAAGGAAGGCGTCGATGTGTTTCGTGTCTTCGACAGTTTGAACTGGCTGGACGGAATGCGCGTATCGCTTGACGCGGTTATCGAGAGCGGCAAGATTGCCGAGGGAACACTGTGCTATACCGGCGATATTCTTGACGGCTCGCGCACGAAGTACAATCTCGATTACTATAAGAAAATGGCACGATCGCTGGAAAAAGCCGGTGCACATATTCTTGGAATTAAAGATATGTCGGGTTTGCTCAAACCCGAAGCGGCCTATCGGCTTGTGTCGGAGCTGAAGGACACCGTATCGCTGCCGATTCATCTGCACACGCACGATACGAGCGGCAACGGCATCTATACGTATCTGCGGGCTATTGATGCGGGTGTCGATATTGTCGATGTAGCGATTGAGGCACTGGCAGGCATGACCTCGCAGCCGAGTGCCAACTCGCTGTATTATGCACTCAGCGGCAATGACCGCCGTCCGGATATCGATATTGATGCGCTTGAGCAGCTCAGCCATTATTGGGAAAAGGTGCGCCAGTTTTATGTTCCATTTGAAAGCGGTATGAGAACATCCAATGCCGAAATTTACAAACTGGAGATGCCCGGCGGCCAGTACAGCAACTTGCGCCAGCAGGCAATTGCTGTTGGCCTCGGTGAGCGCTTTGAAGACGTTAAACAGATGTATCGGCGCGTGAATTTGCTTTTTGGAGATATCGTGAAGGTGACGCCTTCTTCCAAAGTTGTCGGAGACATGACGCTTTACATGGTGCAGAATGATTTGACTGAAGACGATATCTATGAACGTGGTGCTACGCTTAATTTTCCGGACTCAGTCGTTAATTTCTTTATGGGCGAGATTGGTCAGCCTTATCAGGGATTTCCGAAAGAGCTGCAAAGCATTGTCCTGAAAGGAAAAAAGCCGTTGACCGACAGGCCGGGCAAACATCTGGAGGCGATTGATTTCTCGGAAATACGCGTGATGCTTGAAGAGAAATTTGACCGCAGGTTCAGCGATGACGAAGTGATTTCCTATGCGCTTTATCCAAAAGTGTATACCGATTATCTACATTTCGGCGAGGAATACGGCGACGTCAGTGTGCTCGGTACACCGGTCTTTTTCTATGGTATGCGTCTCGGCGAGCAAGTGGCTGTTAAGGTGGAAGAGGGCAGGGTACTGCTTGTCAAGCTGGTGTCGATCGGGCATGTGAATCATGAGGGCATGCGTACGCTCTACTTTGAGTTGAACGGTCAGCCGCGGGAAGTGCAGATCAAGGACATGAGTGTGCAGGCGTCGGAGGCCGCGCACGCCAAGGCTGACAAGAATGATGCGCATCAAGTTGGCGCGACAATGCCCGGAACGGTTGTCAAAGTGCTCGTGCGTCCGGGTGAGCGTGTGAAGAAGGGTGATCATTTACTTGTCACGGAGGCTATGAAGATGGAGACGACTGTGCAAGCTGCCAGTGACGGCACGGTAAAGAAAGTCTATGTCAGTGAAAACGATGTGCTGGAAACTGGCGATTTAATGATTGAACTGCAGTAATATAGCCAATTATTTGTTTTTTTCTGAATGCGGTGAAACGGCGGTCTGCTCAAGCAGAGCGTCGTTTGCTTTTGCGCGCCAAAAAGCGTCATGGTCCCATGCGTCGTGCAGCGAGGTTGGCAGCGCTTATGTCGATCATGTGCGCACAACTAGCGTGCGCGGCTTGAGCTGCGGCTGTGTCCGGATGTTTTGTTTCAGCAGCTGCCGTTTGCTTGCATCGCCTGAGAAGCGGTCTGCATTGACTGGAAATCACTACCTCCGCCGGTGAATCACTGCTTGCTCGTTGACTGAATCCCGCTGAGATCTTTATACTTTCTTAACGTACAAAAAACCGGCAACACGTTTGTCCTTTCATGAGAAAGGTAACACTGTCTGAGAAAGACGCCATGAAAGGAGAACGTTTGCCAATGACTGCCGTTTGGAAAAAAAGTGTCTGCATGGTATTGCTGCTTCTGTCGATTGTGACTGTCGCTGCCTGCTGCTTGTGGCTGACATCAGTAAAGGCACAACAGGATAGTCACGCGAGGCCGCTTGCGGCTGTGCGACCGGCGGAGTCGGCTTTATTTTCTGAAATTAATGCGGTTCGCAAGGCGCGTGGCGGCGAGCTGCTTAATGCGGATTGGGAATTGTTTCAGCTTGCGCGCCGTGACGCTGAACAACTGGCAGCGGGCAGCGGACGTGAACCGGATACCGAACAGTTCAGAAAACAGTTGAGCAGGCTGGGAAGGACACCGCAAATAGTGGCAGTCGTTGTCGTTAAGAATGCGGCGGTGCAGCCGTGGCGGAAGACTGCCGGCAGCGCTGTGCTGACTGTGAGCGGCGCGCCCGCTCAGATCGGTATCGGTTGTGCCTCGCAAAACGGCAGGAAAATACAAGTCATTCTTTATGCAGCAGAAGGTGGTCACTGATTGCATCATAAATGTTTTTCTATTTTGCAGGCGGCCTGCTATACTGAATAAGCAGAAAGATAAAAAGCGCAGATTAGGCATCGTCCATCCGAGAAACGGCAGAGAGAAAACGATGGTTTCATCGACCGGGAGGAAAAACTTTGCGGCGCATTAATTTTACATTTTTTATTTTGGCAGTCTTTGTTTTTACCGCTGCCCTTTTATTGAGTTTTTTTAAAGAGACAAACTGGTTTGCCCATACGTTTCATACCAATATGATGCGCACAGCCGGCGATTCAGCGACAAAGGGCATGAACAAAGCGGAGGGTGCCGTTCTTTATCAATTCATGGGGCGTCCGGCAAGTGCTGTTCGCCGTTCATTTGGCCAACCGCAGCGTATTGACTTAACTAATTACGGTTATAGCTGGTACATTTACGGCATCGGAACCAGCAAGTATATGCAGTTTGGCATTGATTCGGGCAGCGGCAAAGTGTCCACCATCTACGCCACAGGTCAAGCGATTGATACGTCACCCTATCCGATTGGCATGGCATGGAGCGTTGCCAATCAGCGTGCTCAATTTTCAAACGTGGTGTCCGTCTCCGGCGCCACGTTCAGCGCACGTTTTGAACTCAGCGCCGCTGATAAGCTGTCGCGCCCGCTCATCATGTTTAACGGCAATTGGGTGCAGCTGAATTTTGACAGTCAAACCGGCCGCCTTGTCGCCGTTCGCCTTATGACGAGTCGGGTGCTTGCTGCGTCGCATCCTTATTCGGTCATATATAGCGGCAAACTGCCGTCTGTCCGGCAACTCGACAGTGATCGGCAGCAACAGGCAGACAGCGGTGCCGATCAGGAAATCTATGCGATCAGCAATGTGTTTCGTCTCATGTACGGTCGGCAACCACTGGCGTGGAGTGAGGCGGCACATGCCATGGCTTACCAGCATAGCAAAGAAATGCATGACCGCCATTATTTTTCACACGATTCGAAGTGGTCCGGCGACTTTAAAAATCGGCTGGAGCAAGCAAAAATAGCCTATCAAGTAGCGGGTGAGAATATTGCCGCACATTATCCGGATGCTCCAGCTGTTTGCCTCGGTTGGCTGAACAGTCCGGAGCATCGTGAAAATCTGCTAAACACAGCCTTTACAGAGCTTGGTGTGGGCACTTATCTGCTTTACTATACGCAAGACTTTGTACATCCTTGATTTTTTGTTGGTAATGCTTGCTCATATGCACATTGGCCCGTTCTGCTGATTATGATAAAGAAAGAAGGGAATAGCAGCAGAAAGGAGACCAGCAGCAGATGACTACTGAAAAAAAAAGAGAGACGGTCGAGCGTTTTAAACAGTTCTTGAAAAAGCACCCGGAAATTACAGCGCACGTTCGCAGCCACGGTTTAAAATGGAATGATTTGTTTGATAATTGGGTGCTTTTTGGCGACTCGCCTGACATTTGGGCATCCTACGGAATGAAGATTGACAAAAAAGCTGATGCATCGGCACAGCAGCACCCGGACGCTGCATCTGAACAAGCGGGTAGTTCGCTCACGTGGTCGAAGCTTGTAGAGAAAATCGATCAGTTTGATGCGACGGAATGGCAGGAAAGACTTGAGACGATCAGTGGGGCGCTCGGAGGGCTCCAGACATTTATCGGACAGTTCAAGCAAAAAGAAAAGAAAGCGCAGCAACGGCATGCACCTCAGCAGCAGCCGGGCGTCCCGTTTCGTCCCCAGCAACCGACAGCGGCGCGAGGTGGCTATCCATCCGCCAACCGGACGCGGCGACCGTTCTTTTAACCAAAAAACGGGGCGTAGATACGAGTGCTTTTTTAGATAAATAATATGCTAATTTCATGTTGTTTTTTTGCCCAGCTGCCTGAAGAAATGGCAGACACTTGCAGGCCGCAGCATGTAAGTGTCGGAAGCCGTTTTTTGTGCAGCAGGCTGCATTGCATATGGTTAGACAGCCGCAGCCAAAAGGACGGCCGCCTGTACTAATGCGCTGTCTCTAAGGTTTCCAAAGGAATCACCAACGTATGCTCATCAAGAGGAGGGTTAATACAGCGGATGCCCTCAACAAAAAATCGTGCTTGCTGCGTGCTCAAAACACAGCGGCAGATGACACTTAATAAGGTGGCCCGCACTCCACAAGCCGGGTGCCTCAGCTGTGCGCAAAAACGTGACAAGACAGCAATTAATAGAAATCATGGATAAGAAAAGAGGTTGATAGTTAGTATGCGGCGTCATATTCAGGACTATCTTGATCAACATCTTGATGAGAAAATTTTTGTCCGCCTGCATCCGGCTTGGTACCGCACGCTTAGCAGGCGGCCGGAGACGTTGAATGAATTAAAGACGGCGTCCGATCAATTTTATGGTCGCACCTTTCGGCAGCGCGTTGACCGATTTAATGAACAGGCAGGCCTTTTCTCGATGTTGATGGCAATGGCACAGGGAATGGGCGGCTCATCAAGGCAGAAATGAGTCCCACTAATCTCAAATCTCAAGATAGCCGTTTTCCCAAATTTGTTGTATCATTTAATCGATTGGAAGTGATGGCTTGATAGCCGATATGGAAACGGTTGGTTTGCTGGAGCACTCCGAAGCACTTGCAACCGTGATTGCCGATTCAGACGTTTTCTGCCACTATCTTGAACGGCGTAAAGCACTTGTGACCAGCCAGTCTGCACAGCAGCTCATTGCAAGGTTTCAAGCGCTGAAGCCTAATTATGAGGAAGCAAGACGCTTTGGACGCCGCTATCCGAACTATCAGACAATTATTGCCCAAACTATGGCTGCCAAACGAGCGGTTGATCTTCATCCGCTCGTTGCTGCCTACAAACGCGCGGATCGTAAATTGCAGCAGTTGCTCCAAGCAGTGAGCGGGAAGCTGGCGGGAGCAGTGTCGGATTCGATTAAAGTACCCGGTCCTGAAGTTTTTTTTGACCAAGGTTGCGGAACGTCATGTAGATGCAGTCCGCACGTGAACGTTTGAAGACGTCTGAATGACAACTGGGGAGAATGTAAAAATGCCTGAAGTAAAGCGAGACGGCTTAATTATATGGATGAACAATCTCAAGTATTTGCGTGTACTCAAAAGGTATGGCTATGTGCATTATGTATCCAAACGCATGAAGTATGCTGTCCTTTACTGCAACAGTGAAACAGTGGAACATGTGGTCCATCAGCTTAAAGGGTTCAAATTTGTCAGACTCGTTGAGCGCTCATATATGCAGGCCATCCGGACAACCTATGAAAAAGGAAAAACGCAACAGGAAGTCAAAGAGGAGAATTTTCATCCGGGCAGCGCTTTTTTGTAGGCCGGCGGTTGCGTCTGCAAAAACGTTTGGTGTGGGGGCTACGTTGGCGCATGACTGTTTTGACTCAAGCGGCAGCATCCGAGGAAAAAGATGAACCCTCTCTCTTATTGACGAATGCTCGATGAGTCTTTGATCTTCACGTGCCGCACTTCATTTTACAATTTTTAGTATTAGACAAACTTGGCTCTGCCAAGTCCTTTGAACAAAGGCAGGGGCTTAGTCTTTCTTATATTTGGTCCCGCTGAAGTCGATAGACTTTCTTAACGTATTAGAAAAACTCGGCGATGCCAAGTTTCTTGAACAACAACAGAGCCTTAGCGTAGCTTTTTCTTATACTGAGTTCCGTTGAAATTTTTGTACATTCTTAACGCACAAAAAAACCCGCAGACATCTGCGGGCTGTCTCAATGCACCGATTGTAGATCAATGCAAGACAATGGGAGAGGAGAAACCGGCGGAACACTTATGGGGAAACGTAAGTATCCGCGGTTGGGTCAACATCGCAAAGATGCTGCCAATCCCTAGTATCACCGCCACTCCGAATCCTATACCCATGAATAGAGAATATCTTGAACCCTAGGTAGGTGGATACGTTGTGAGAGTGATTGCCGGAGCGAATAAGGGCCGGCGGCTAATGGCGGCCGGGGGGCGAATGACGCGGCCAACGACTGATCGCGTCAAAGAAACGATCTTTAATCTTATTGGCCCTTTTTTTGATGGCGGAGCGGTGCTCGACCTCTATGCGGGCAGTGGCGCTTTGGCGATTGAGGCGCTCAGCCGCGGTGCTGAACATGCGGTGCTCGTCGATCGTTCGTCTGCGGCATGCCATGCGATTCGCACCAATTTGGCCCTATGCGGCTATCAGGAGCGTGCTCAGCTTCACTGTCTCACTGCTGTTCGTGCGCTGGACATGATTGTGCGCCATAAGCAGCAGTTTGACTATATTTTTCTTGACCCCCCTTATGCTCAGCAGCAGATTAGCCGCGATATGGAGTGGTTGCTGACGCATGATTTGCTGCGTCCTCGTGCGATGGTCGTTGCGGAGCATGATGAAAGTCAGGCTCTTCCATCTACTTTTGGCGATACGCTGGTCCGCATCAAGTATCGAACATATCAGGGTCAGACGGCCATATCTGTGTATCGTCTCGCCAATGCACCTCGAGGAGGAAAGCGAGAGTGAGCCATAAAATTGCAATTTATCCAGGTAGCTTTGATCCGGTAACTTTTGGACACCTTGATATTCTGAGCCGGGGCTTGCAAGTGTTTGACGAGATCATTGTTGCTGTTTTGCACAACTCACGCAAAGATCCGCTCTTCAGCGTTGAAGAGCGTGTTCACCTGTTGGAACAGGCAACGGCCGATCTAAGCGGTGTGCATGTCGATCATTTTGAAGGTTTGCTTGTTGATTATGTAAAAACGCAGCATGCAGGGGTCGTGCTCCGCGGACTGCGAGCAATTTCAGATTTTGAATATGAATTGCAAATTGCGGCGATTAACAAGCATCTTGATTCGCAAATGGAAACGTGTTTTATGATGACAAGCAGCAAATACTCTTTCCTGAGTTCAAGTATGGTCAAAGAAGCCGCGCGTTATGGCGGATCGGTGGACAGGCTTGTGCCTGCTGATGTTGCGGCTGCTTTAAAAAAGAAATTTGCAAATGATTAATTTTTTCGGCGGAGAAGCAGCAAAATAAAAAGCATGAGCGCGGAGGCTGTGATCCATGAACCATAAGGCAGCCCGGTGAAAGCTTCACCGGAGAGCGGTTCAAGCGATGCAAGGGTCGGACTGATCTGGAGCGTGCCTGCATGCATGAACAACCGGTACAGTACAAAGGCGGCACACCCTGAGAACGCGGCTTGCATTAGGCGCCCGATCAAGAATAACCGAACTTTGAGGCCGGCTTGAGCAAGGATGCTCACTGCCTGTGCTTGAATGGAAAAACCGCAAAAACCGAGCAATGCGCTGGCAAGTACGACGCGCTCGATCATCGGGGCATGGACGGCTCCGACTTGATGGACACCAATCGTCAATTCGAAGATGCCGGGCAGCAGCGCACTGCCGAGTTTGGGCGAGAATCCGAGCCAAGCGAACGCGCCGCAAAGTATAGAACGGGCAGCGTTGAGCGTGCCCGCTTCAATGAGTATTCGGTAGATCATTGAGAAGAGCGCGATAAAACCGCCGACCGCTAGCAGCGCACTGACTGAGGCGATAACCGCGTCGCCCAGCAGCTTGCCAAAAGGTTCGGTATGGTCGAGACGCTCACGATGCATGGCTTTAAAAGCAAGCAAGAGCAGCGGACGTCTTTTCCGATCGTCCCGCTCTTCTTTGCAAGTCAGCGTGCGCCCGGTTCCACGCAGGACAAAGCCGACGGCCACATTGCCGATATAATGCGACAGTGCAAAAATGATGCCGAGAGTTGCTTCATGAAAAAATTGAACAGCAGTGACGCTGAAAAGAAAAAGCGGATTGCTGAAATTTGTGAAGGCCGAGAGACGTTCAGCCTCAAGTTTTGTAAGCTGCTGCTCTTTGTACAAGCGGGCTGTCATGCGCGCGCCGGCCGGGAAACCGGAAATCATTCCCATGACAAGCACAAATCCTCCGGCTCCCGGCAATCTGAACAGCGGTCGCATGACCGGCTCGAACAGTGTGGCGGCAAATTGAACGACGCCGAAGCTGATCATGAGTTCAGAAAGGACAAAGAAGGGGAAAAGGGCGGGAAAGACGTTGTGCCACCAAATCTCCAAGCCTTGAAGCGATGCGGAAACCGCGACTTCCGGATAGCGGACCATCAGTGCGGCGAGTACAACCGGACAGGATGCCAGCAATAGAGTTGTGCAAACCGACCGCCCTCTTTTCACGAGATACTCTTCCCCCTTCATCCGATACAAAGGCAGCACGTTCAGTGAGGCTGCATTCATTTCATTGTATTAGTTTTGTTGAACAGCTATGCGCCGCACGAATAAAATGATGACAGGCTTGCGGTAATCTCTATGTGGGAGGCGTCAATATGCAAAAAAAGAAATACATCTGGCGATGGTTGCTGCCCCTGGTTGTTGCGGTGTTCATTGCCGGCTATTTTATCCGGCTTCCATACTTTATACAAATGCCGGGAGCGGCACAAAATATGGCGAAAATGATTGAAGTGCCTGGTGGTCAGCCGATCCATGGCAAGTATAGTCTCGTTTACATTTACCTTGGTCAAGCTAATCTTTACAGTTATCTGTGGACGATGCTTGAACATAATCGTTACACGACGCTTGTCAAAGACGATGAAGTCATGCTTCCCGGTCAAAGCGAGCAGGATTATAACCGCATTCAAAACAATTACATGCGCGACGCCCAGCAAACGGCCGCTTATGTCGCTTATCGTGCGGCTGGCAAGCATCCGATACTTGATCGCGACGGCGTGCTTATTCTTGCCGTCATGCCTTCGATGCCGGGCGCCCGGGTGCTTAAAAGCGGTGATATTATCATTGACGCAGACGGCCGCCACGTTTCGTCGATGGACGAACTTGACGCATTGCTTCAGCCGAAAAGGGTAGGGGATCGGGTGACGCTGACGATTCTTCGCGGTACCGAACGAAAGCAAATACGCCTTGCGATCAGCAAATTTCCTAAAAGTGCGGCGATCGCGCAAAAGAAACAGGGCATTGGCATCTACCAAGCCAATTATTTAAATGTGAAGGTATCGCCGAAAGTACGCTTTAAAGTCGGCAATATCGGCGGCCCGTCGGCAGGACTGATGATGACGCTGTCGATCTATGATCAGCTCATGCGCGACGATCTCGCCGCAGGCCGCTCGATTGCCGGTACAGGAACGATCGATCTTAACGGCAATGTTGGGCCGATTGGTGGTATTGAGGATAAGATTGTCGGCGCTGACCGCTCAGGGGTACGTCTCTTTTTTGCACCTGTGGCCGACCATGAATATCAGCAGGCGAAGCGAACCGCACGGGCGATCGGTTCGAGTATGATCATTGTCCCCGTCCGAACGTTTCAGGACGCGGTCAGTTACTTAGAACGCCACCGTTAATGATCACCGCGAAGCGGCAGTTGCGTGAATTCCGCGAGCGCCGGGCGGCCGGTAAGAAAATCATAGATTTGTGCTGCGCGGACGTCGAGTGTCAGCTCGATCGGCCGATGGCTGCGGATTCTACCGATGAGCGGCACGTTCAGTGCTTTGCGCAACGACGATAAATGGG
The DNA here is from genome assembly GCA_047722915.1 of Sporolactobacillus sp. Lineage (GTDB taxonomy): Bacteria > Bacillota > Bacilli > Bacillales > Sporolactobacillaceae > Sporolactobacillus. The sequence goes on along the minus strand of JBDNZQ010000002.1, from coordinate 398,241 downwards.
CCTGGCCGTTTGCTGTCATGGCGAGTGGACGGATATACGTCGCTGCTTGGGCATCGGCTGCGGATTTGGCTTCACTTTTGAGTGTTCCCGTAAGGATGTGAGTGCATAGCCGCTGCAAGCGCACCCACGTATAACGTTTTGTCTTCACCATGCCAAGGAAGGTGCTGAAGTCTTCGGCAGAGTTGACCAGACGCAGCAGCCGATGTTCGATCCCCTCCTCTGCCTCATAGATGCGCTTAAGCTCATCAGCGGTTGCGCTGAGTAGACGGTATTTAAGAAAAGGAAAGAATGTCTGCCAATCAGCAGCTTTCCGGCTGCATACCGCCTGCGTGAGCAGCGGGTAAACGAACGCCGGCAGCTTGTTCTTCAGAGCAGCAAGGTCAGAACCGGCTGCGATGTGTGCACGAATGGCCATGGCGCTGGCAATTGTTGCTTGCTCCTCAAGCAACGCATCATGGTAGCCCGCTTGCTCGCGTTTGAATGTGAGCGGTTGAATGGTAAACCCGTGCCGGCCAATAGCGCTGATGTACTGGAAACCGAGGCTGTTATTGGGCTGCCGCAGATCGGCACAGCGCGCCTCACTGAAACGAACGACGGAACGGTAAGCGGCTGCATGTGCATTCGGATAACTGATGCCTTGCTGCAGCGATTCGGTCAGGACTTGCTGGTAGAGCGCCGAATGACTGTCAATCGCCGCACGACCGTTAAGGAAAGGTTCAATCGAACCTTCTTCGCTGCCAAAGACGAGCGTGTTCACGCCGAGAGCGTTCAGTAAGGAAACGGCACCGCCTGCAAAGGTATCTGCTTTGCCGACAGCAAAAACATACGGTAATTCGACGACGAGATCAGCCCCGGCGAGCAGCGCCATTTTCGCACGTGTCCACTTGTCGAGCATGGCCGGTTCACCCCGCTGCGTGAAATCACCGCTCATGGCGACAATGATCAGCTGTGGCTGAAGCTTGCGGCGTATTTTTTTCATTTGCAGCAAATGACCGTTATGGAAAGGGTTATATTCGGCAATAATACCGGCAATGCGCATTGTGAAACCTTCTCTCAAAAAGGGTTTTTATAACGACATTTGAAATTTTATCATATTTTCATAAGCATCCGAAATGAACGCGTTCAGGGTTTAGCTCGTCTCATGTCTGAAAACAATCGGTTCATTGACATTCAGCGGGTCAGCCTTTATAATTACACATGTTGTTCAGGAGTGATTGATGATGCCTTTATCATGGTCTGTTCCCGAATTGTTAAAACACAAGAATGAGGGATTTCATTTTCAGGAAGAGGTCGTCTTTCCTCTTGAGATGTTTCATGAAGAGCCGGAAATAAGGCGCGTATCACCCTGCGGTGTGCAAGGCGTCATTGAGTATTCGAGACGCGCATTGACTTTTCACTTGCATATTGACGGAACAATGGTTCTTCCGTGTGCGGTGACGCTGGTCGATGTTCCATATCATTTCGCTATTGATACGTCAGAAATGTTTCTGTTAGCTGGCTGCGATTCAGACGAGGAAACCGGTGAATTTGTCCATCGGATTGAGAATGATCACATTGATCTGACGCCTTATCTTGTCGAAGCAATACGTGTTGAAAAGCCCATTCGTATTGTCAGTGAACAGGCAGAGACGAACAAGCAGTCAGGCGAAGGCTGGACACTGATTGATGAGCGACAGGCAGAACGGCGGATTGATCCGAGACTGGCAAAGTTAAAACAGCTCCTCGACGATCAATAATTTCAGGGAGGTGTAGATTGTGGCGGTACCGAAAAGAAGAACGTCAACAACACGCAAGAACAAGCGGCGTACGCATTTTAAACTTGAAATGCCTGGCATGGTAAAGTGTGATAATTGCGGCGAATACAAGCTTGCACACCGTGTGTGCCCAAATTGCGGTTCATATAAGGGCAAAGAAGTTATTGCTCAGGATAACTGATACGTTGTGGAATGACCCGGAGGCGAAGGCCTCTTTTTTTTTTTCAAAAATCTACAGTGGCAAGACATGCGCGCGCTTTGTCGGTTTGAAAAAATGCGACGACTTCGTCACGTTCGCAGGAGAGTCTGCCCCTCGCTGTTTATGTAAAACCTCTAGCGTCCCTTTTCGATTTGAATCGATCATGGTTTGTAGTGAAGGCTGGTAGAATTGCAAAAACAGGCCATTTTATGAATGAAAGACAAGAGTAATTGGCCGCCTGCGCTGCCATGGTTCACGGGTCGCTTTTGGCTAGCTGTTTGTTGCACTGTATTTCCATTTCAAAGTTAATATTCCTTTTCTTCTAGCAAGACTATCACTTGCATAAAATTGAAAAAAGGATGATATACTGCATCCGATTTCAACAGGGGGGAGGAAGGGCTATGGCTTCAATCAGACAGGACGCATGGTCGGACGCCGATGATGCACGTCTGGCAGAAACTGTCTTGTCACATATTCAAAAAGGTAGCACGCAACTTGCTGGATTTGCTGAAGCGGGTCAGTTGCTTTCACGCACGGCAGCCGCCTGCGGCTTCCGCTGGAATTCATTGATTCGCAAACGGCACGCTGCAGCGATAGCCGAAGCCAAAGCGTTGCGCCGTACAGCTAGAGCCGCAAAGCAAGATCGAGGGAAAAATGGGGCAGACATTACAGTGAAGTCGGAGGACACAAAGACGCTTAAACGCATGATAACCTTATTGGATTGTCTGCGTAAACAGACCGATCCATTCGGCGATGAGGAAGCGATTCAGGCGTTAAAGTGTCGATACGACAAGCTGGATGAAGATTACCGGTCATTGAAAGCGGAACATAACAAGCTTGTGAAGAACTATGCCTGTTTGCAGCGGGCAGTGGCGCTTATTGACGAGGCTCATCAGCAAAGTATGGCAATGCTATCCGGTGATTCGATTGAGCACGCCGCCATTGAAAAAAGGTGAAGAACATGAAAGCACACAAACGCTTTGTGTGCTTTCATGTTCTTTTTGCGCGTCAAGAAAGTATAAAAAATTTTGTGAAAATGAAACAATAGTGAGGGCACCTGCGGCTGGGCGAAACTAAGTGCCGTCGCATACGTTTTACATTCATTTTCGCCAAGAAAAGGGATAAGCAGGAAAAAGTATAAGCTCCACTAGAGTGTCGCCAACAAAAAAGAAGGAAAATAGGATGATAGGCCGAATTCTAAAAATCAAGTGGTGAAAAGTGGGGCGATGTGGTAGAGTAAATGGTAATAAAGGTGGGACAAGTCGATGTTCATGGGTGAATACCATCATAGCATTGATAGTAAGGGGCGGCTGATTTTACCGGCTAAATTTCGCGAGGGACTCGGAGAAATGTTTGTCATCACTCGTGGGTTGGATCACTGTCTCTTTGTGTATCCGGCAGATGAATGGAAAAGGCTGGAAGCGAAGCTTAAAAGTCTCCCTTTTACTAAGAAAGATGCACGCGCATTTACTCGTTTTTTCTTTTCGGGCGCTAGTGAATGTGAATTAGACAAGCAAGGTCGTGTGTCGATTAGCGGGCCGCTTCGCCAGTATGCCAGCCTTCAAAAAGATTGTGCGGTCATCGGCGTGTCGACGCGGATTGAAATATGGGACGAACAGCTTTGGCAAACCTATTTTACAGAATCTGAGACGTCATTTGCCGACATTTCTGAAAGCCTGCTTGACCTGGACATGTAATATTTTGATAGAAGCAGATAATCAATTGGTAAACAGAGGTAGACAAAATGTTTAGTCATGAAACTGTGTTGAGAATGCAAGCAGTCAGCGCTCTGTCGGTGAAAGCGGACGGTATCTATGTTGATTGCACGCTTGGCGGCGGTGGTCATAGCCTGGAAATTGTCAAGCTTTTGAGTGAGGGTCATCTTTATGCTTTTGATCGTGACTGCACGGCAATCGAGGCAGCCGGCGCGCGCTTGAGTGCTTACCACGAAAAAACAACGTTGATTAAAGCAAATTTTAATAGTATACAGACCGAACTTCAGGCACGCGGCGTGTCAGCGGTCGACGGTATTTTATTTGACTTGGGCGTCTCCTCTCCGCAATTTGACCGTCCGGAGCGCGGATTCAGTTACCGTTATTCCGGGCCGCTTGATATGCGTATGGATCAGTCACAGGCACTGAATGCCGAAGAAATAGTGAACACATGGCCTTATGAACGGCTCGTTCGCATTTTTTTTATGTATGGTGAAGAACGCTTCGCTAAACCGATTGCCCGCCGTATTGAACAAATGCGTGCGCAGCATCCGATTACAACGACTGATCAGCTGGCTGAGCTCATTAAAGCAGCAATTCCGGCAGCGACGCGCCGCAGCGGGCCCCACCCGGCTAAACGTGTTTTTCAAGCACTTCGTATCGCTGTAAACGATGAACTTGGTGCATTTGAAACCGCCCTTGATCAGTCGTTACAGCTCCTGCGGGTCGGCGGACGGCTGTCAGTCATCACGTTCCATTCGCTTGAAGATCGGCTTTGTAAGCAATTCATTAAGGCCTACAGTGAAATGCCGGATCTTCCTCCCGGGCTTCCTGTTGTGCCGACTGATCGTCTGCCGGTTTTGAAACGTGTGAATAAGAAACCGGTTGTGCCGGGCAGTGAGGAAATAACGGCCAATCGCCGGGCGCACTCGGCAAAACTCAGAGTGGCTGAAAAAATTCATAAGCTTGGAGATGAGTTCAGATGAGTCAGTCTCAGCGTGTGGTGAACGAAGTAATATGGACAGAACAGAAAGTAAAACGCGAACAGGAACCGGCGATATTCAAACGGCGGGTGACACGCGGCGAAAAAATACTTTGGCTGATTGCTTCTCTAATCATTTTTATATTTGCTGTCGAGATGGTCAGCAACCAAGTTCATCTCTTCTCAACGTCACGCGACATTGCCGTTTTGCAGGGCAGGCTGGACAATCAACAAAAAGTCGTTCAGCAACTGAAGACGGAAGTTGACAGCCTAAGCTCACCTGAACGAATCGTTGAATTTGCAGAAAAGGAACTCGGTCTGAGACTCGACGTGAACCAGATAAAAATTCTTCCTTAAGGCGGTTTTTGTTATGTTTCATCGGCGGCGGCAAACCGCAAAGGCTTGGATGATGGCGACGGGTGCTATTTTTCTAGTTATTTTCTTGGCTGTAATCGGTCGATTTGTCTATATCACGCAGGCGAAAAGCATTGACGGGCATAATCTTTTGGCACTTGGCCGCCATAAGTGGCAGGCCATTAAGCTGGTCGATGAGAAAAGGGGAACGATTTATTCGGAAAACGGACAAATTCTTGCCGAAGATATCCCTGCCTATACACTCTATGCAGTCGTCAGTCCGTCTGCGCAAAATCGCGTGCGCGACAAGGGAAAAACCGCGGCTGCACTGGCACCAATTCTTAATATGAGTACCGGTGACGTGCTGACACAATTGAATCGTCAAGCCTATCAAGTTCAGTTTGGAACCAAAGGAAAGATGCTCTCGCATCGTGTTAAAGAGAAAATTGAACAGTTGAAATTGCCGGGTCTTTTTTTTCAGACGGAATCAAAGCGTTACTATCCGGAACAGTCAAGTGCCGCATATGTGCTCGGCTTTACCGGAATGAGCGGCGCGGATGATGAGCAAAAAGGGGTGTACGGCATTGAGCAATCGCTGAATCCTTATTTGACGGAAAGAGATGGCTCTGTTCGCTATTACCGCAGTTTAAAAGGGGTGCCAATACCCGATGAAAAACAGAAGATTGTTTCAAAAGCCTACCCGGGCGACGATGTCTATCTGACACTGAACACGCAGATTCAGACGGTTCTTGATCAGGCCATGGCGCAAGTGCAGAACGACTACAAGCCCACAGACATGGTCGGCGTTGTCGCTGATCCGAAAACCGGTAAAATTCTTGCGATGTCAAGCTATCCGAGTTTCAATCCCAACCTTCATAACATTAAACAGTATGCCGACGCGGCGATTGCCGATCCATATGAACCCGGTTCGGTCATGAAAGTATTCACCGTCGCTTCGGCGTTTGATAGCGGGACGTTTAATACGAGTGCGCTTTACAATTCGGGAAGCTATCAAACAAATGGAGGAACGATCCACGACTGGGATAAGTCCGGCTGGGGGATGCTGAACTTTAGTCAGGCCTTTGAGTTGTCTTCGAACGTCGGCATGTCGGTCTTGGCTGATAAATATCTTGGCACCGACCGGCTGCATCAGTATCTGCAGCGGTTTGGTTTTATGAAAAAAACGGGGATTGATCTGCCGGATGAAGGCGACAGCCGTGTGAACTGGCGCTATAAAATTGATCAACTGGAAGCGTCCTTTGGGCAGGCTTCCGCATTTACGGCCATGCAGATTGTGCAGGCGGCCACGGCGATTGCCAATAATGGTACGATGGTTAGGCCGTATATTGTGAATAAGATTGTGAATCCTGAAACCAACAGCACGGTGCTGAAAAACAAGACAACAGTCGTCGGTCATCCGATCTCGGCGGCAGCGGCGGAGCAGACGCGTGCCTTAATGCGACAGGTCGTTACCGATCACCATGTTGTCGGCAATGTCGGGGCAACCGGGTTGGCTTATGATCTCCCCGGTTATGACGTCATCGGCAAAACCGGAACAGCGCAGATTGGCTCACCGACCGGCTACTTAACCGGAAAAAATAATTACATCTATTCTTTTCTTGGCATGGCGCCACAAAAAAATCCACGACTGATCGTGTATGTTGCGGTCAAGCAACCGCAGCTGAAAGACACTGATCTTGGCTCAGAACCAGTCGTCGCCATCGTCCGACCGGTCATGACAAGCGCGCTGCAATATTTGCAGGCGGCCAAAGAGATCAGCGAAGGCATGCCGTCCGTTTCTGTACCATCCCGCGCCTTGGCGTCGCTGACGGGGCAATCGATGGCGGCGGCAGCTCAGCAAACAAGTGCTGACGGGTTCAGTCCGGTCGCAGTTGGCAGCGGCACGCTCAGCGCGCAGATGCCCTATGCCGGAGAACAATTGATTCAAGGCAGCCGGGTGATTCTTTATTCTGCGCAGGATGCCCAGTTCCCTGATGTCAGCGGTTGGTCACTTGCTGACGTCATGAAGCTCGCTCAAGTTGCCGGAGTGAAGCTGAATGAGCAAGGAGAGGGCTACGTGCGCAGCCAGAGCCCGGCCGCAGGAACGCCTATCCATAAAGGGGACACGTTGGCGGTTGAGCTGGCGGATAGCGGGGAGAAATAACCGCAACATGCACCTTTGAAAAAATCTTTTAATTTCTTAAGGGGCGACATTCCCGTTTGCCTGCAAAACACGGTTCTTGCATCGCATGTTAGCGAGTTAAGGAGACTGTCGCTGCTGCATCTAGGCGCTCAAATGATATAAAAAGGAAGTGCGCACGCCAGAGTTGTGCCTTAAACACGTATCCCCAATCGGGAAACGCGTTTTTACAGTGCGCTAAGGTTGCTGCAATCTTGCAGCGGGAGAAATGAAAAAGCATGTTCTCATGTTCCTTGCCCCTTCATAAAATGGACAAGAAACACTCAGCGTTTTGCGCCGGTCAAACGGCGGATGAAGGATGAGGAGGAACAGGAGGGCTTTTTTATGCGTATCTCCAATGTGACGGTCAAACGGCGTCTGCTTTTCATCTTGCTCGCCGGTCTTTGTATCTTTGCTGTTTTCATGGTGCGGCTTTTCTATATTCAGATTCTCAGCAATGAATGGCTGACAAATAAAGCGTTGCAGGAATGGGGACGCGACATCCCCTACGAAGCGGAGCGCGGCAAAATTCTTGATACGAACGGCAAAATTATTGCAACGAATGTGAGCAGTCCATCCGTGCTTGTCGTTCCTCGTCAGATTCAGCCGCAGCAGCGCGCGCAAGTGGCGCGTGAGCTGTCACGCACACTGAAAATGAGCGAAGCGTCGGCAATGAAAAAGATTACAAAAAAAGAATCGATTGTCCGCATCACGCCTGAGGGTCGAAAAATTTCCAACGAAAAGGCGGCGGAAATCAGAGGGCTGGCGCTGCCGGGTGTTTTTATTGCCGAGGACTTTAAACGTTACTATCCGCACGGCAACTTTCTTGCGCACGTTCTTGGTTTTACCGGCATCGACAATCAAGGCTTAACGGGGCTTGAGTCATACTATAACAGCGGACTAAAGGGAACAAACGGCCACGTGTCGTTTTATGCCGATGTGCGCGGTAACCGGATGAAAAATCTGCAAGACGAGTATACGCCGCCGGTCAGCGGAGCCAGTCTGGAACTGACGGTTGACTCGCGCGTGCAACACATCATTGAACGTGAACTTGACAACGCGGTTGCTAAGTACCATCCGGAAAATGCGCTGGCGATTGCGATGGATCCCAATACAGGCAGCATTCTCGGCATGTCTTCAAAGCCGGACTTCAACCCTGAAAATTATAAAAAAACAGATCCAACTATTTATAACCGTAATCTCCCGATCTGGAAGACCTATGAACCCGGATCGACGTTTAAAGTCATCACTCTTGCGGCAGCACTTCAGGAGCATGTCGTTAACTTGCAGAAAGATCATTTTTATGATCCGGGTTATATCGAAGTGGCAGGCACCAAGTTGCACTGTTGGAAACGGGGCGGACATGGAGACGAAACATTTCTTCAAGTCGTCCAAAATTCATGCAATCCCGGTTTTGTGGCGCTCGGGGAGCGGATCGGTGAGAAGAAACTGTTTGCCTATATTCACAAGTTTGGTTTCGGTGAAAAGACGGGGATTGATCTGCAAGGTGAAGCCAAAGGGATTCTTTTCAAAGCAGACAAAATCGGTCCGCTTGAAGCGGCGACGACCGCGTTCGGGCAAGGCGTGTCGGTTACGCCGATACAGCAGATTACAGCCGTCTCTGCGGCAGTCAATGGCGGCATTCTATATCAGCCGCATCTGGCCAAAGCGTGGGTGGACTCAAGCAGCGGCCAAACGATCAATGAGATCGCGCCGGTCGAGCGGCGACGCGTCATCAGCAGTGAGACGTCGAAACAAGTACGTGATGCGCTGGAGACCGTCGTTGCGCTCGGTACGGGGCGCAACGCCTATGTCGACGGGTATCGGATCGGCGGCAAAACAGGAACAGCGCAAAAAGTCGATCCGAAAACCGGCCATTATATGCAGAACAACTACGTTCTCTCCTTCACCGGCTTTGCACCGGCGAATGATCCGAAAATTGTCGTCTATGTGGCGATTGACCATCCGCAAAATACCGTACAATTCGGCGGCACAGTGTCTGCGCCGATCGCCGGCAAGATTATTGCCGACAGCCTGAGTGCGATGGGTGTGAAAAAGCAGCAAGGCGGTCCTTCGAAGGCAGCCCGCTGGCCTGAGGAACCTCCGGTCAGCGTACCGGACTTGATCGGCGAGAAAAAAGGGGACTGGATCGATGACGAGGTTGACTTGAAAGTTAAAGCGGTCGGCAGCGGCGGTACCGTGACTATGCAGTCGCCTGCGCCCGGCGTGAAGGTCAAACAAGGTTCAACAATAATGATATACTTAGGTGACAAAAAGAATGTGGACGATTAAAATAAGCAATGTGCATCGCCGCCGGAAGGATTATGATTTCCGGCATTTCTGTTATACTGTTATTAAGCCTCGGCAACAAAACGGGGTGCGAAAGTGTCCGGACTTGTTGCCGGCAAAGATGCTGATGATGAATTAAGGACGTGTTTTTGAATGAGACTTTCTGAATGCCTGAGGGCACTTGCCGATTATCGGCGAACAGGGGAAGGGAATCCGGAGATTGACGGGCTGACCGTTGATTCACGGCATGTGCGACCCGGTTCGCTATTTTTTTGCATAAAAGGGCATACGCTGGACGGCCACCGGTTCGCCGCACAGGCGGTTGCCGCTGGAGCAGCTGCGATTATTGCGGAGGATTCACTCGATGTTCCTGTGCCTGCTGTTTATGTCAACGATGCGCACCGCGCGCTGGCCATGATCGCCGACTACTATTACGGTGAACCGAGCTTTGGTTTGCATCTGATCGGGGTGACCGGTACAAACGGTAAGACGACAATTACCTACCTCGTGCAGGCGCTTCAGAGTGCTTGCGGTCTTGAGACCGGCTTGATCGGCACGACGGGAGCACGCTTTAAAAACTTTGAAGCGGACGTCGAGAATACAACGCCGGAAGTGCATCTCATCCATCGTTATTTGGCCGAGATGAAGTCGCGCGGAGCGGACTCGGTCGTGATGGAGACCTCGTCGAACGCACTTTATGACGGACGCGTACACGGCTGTGATTTCAACATTGGCATATTCACCAACTTGACGGAAGACCATCTGGATTTGCACGGGACAATGAAGGATTATATGTATGCTAAGGGACTGTTGTTTGCTCAGCTGGGAAATACCTATGGAAAGTCGCGCGGTATTCGCGCCGCCGTCCTTAATGTAGACGATCCGGCGTCGGATGTGTACCGCCATCTCACGGCTGCACGTGTCGTTACGTACGGTATTGAGCGCGAAGCTGACGTGATGGCCGAGGACATTTCCATTGCGCCTTCCGGCACGTCATTCACATTGAAAGTGAAAGAGGTACGCTATCCGTTCAGCATGCGGTTGATCGGCAAATTTAATGTCTACAACATGCTGGCGTCGCTCGCTGCCTGCACGCTTGCGGGATTACCGATCGCTCAGCTGATTGCGACCGCAAGCGAAATCCCCGGCGTTGCCGGACGCTTTGAATCGGTGGAGGAAAAGCAGAATTTTTCTGTTATTGTTGACTATTCCCATACACCGGACAGCCTTGCCAACGCACTGGAGACGATCAAAGAGTTTGCGCCGCGGCGCATTCTGACCGTGGTCGGTTGCGGCGGTGATCGCGAGCGTACAAAACGGCCCATTATGGCAAAAATAGCGGTCGATAGCAGCACGGTCGCTATCCTCACTTCCGACAATCCGCGCACCGAAGATCCGGAGGCTATTTTAGCGGAGATGGAGCGGGGCGTATGCGGAAAGAGTTATGTGAAGATCAGCGACCGCCGCGCGGCCATTCGCTACGCCGTGCAGCATGCGGAAGCCGGGGACGTCATTCTCATTGCGGGAAAAGGGCATGAGACTTATCAAATCATCGGTCGGGTCAAGCACCATTTTGACGACAGGGAAGTGGCCAGAACAGCCATTCGGGAATTTAAGTCTGTCTGACGGCAGATTCGAAAAAGGGGAATGGGACATGGGAATCGGCTTTGATATTGTTCACGGCCAGGCGATACAAATTAAAGGAAGAACAGCCGAACTCGGCGAACTAAATGTGATGATTGACAGTCGCAAAGCGGCGGTTAACGGTTTGTTTGTACCGCTCGTCGGTGAAAAATTCAACGGGCATCGCTTTTTGACACAGGCTATAGCCAACGGTGCGGTTGCCGCGCTTTGGATGGAGCGCGAACCGCTGCCACAGCAGCTGCCGGACGGCTTTCCGCTCATTCTTGTGGAGGATACGCTCAAGGCTCTGCAGAGCATGGCCAAAGCCTACCTGCACCGGCAGCATCCGCTTGTCGTGGCGGTGACGGGTTCAAATGGCAAGACGACGGCTAAAGACATGATCTACAGTATCGTATCGCGTGTCCGGAAGACGTGGAAAACGCAAGGAAACTATAACAATCAGATTGGCCTGCCGCTGTCCATTCTGACGATGCCTGCCGGCACCGAGGTGCTCATTCTTGAGATGGGCATGAATCACTTCGGCGAATTGACATTCCTCAGCCAGCTCGCCAAACCTGACATTGCCGTCATTACGAATATCGGTGAATCGCACATCGAGTTTCTCGGCAGCCGCGAGGGCATCGCCCGAGCGAAGCTTGAAATTACAATCGGTTTGAAAAAAGCGGCGACGCTGATTGTTGACGGTGATGAACCACTGCTTCGTGACGTGAAGACCAATGCGTTTCACATCGTCCGCTGCGGGTATGGGGAAGACAATGACTGGACGATTACCAATGTGAAGGAAGCAACTGATGGTTATCGTTTTTCGCTTAACAACGGCATGAATGTTTATAAAGTGCCGGTACTTGGCCGCCACAACGTGAAAAATGCCGTTTACGCATTGACGGCGGCGCGGCTTCTTGAGGTCAGTGCGCAGGACATCAAAAAAGGACTCAACGAACTGGAATTAACAAAAATGCGTTTTGAGAAATTACAAGGGATTAACGGAGCGCTTCTGATCAATGATTGTTATAACGCCAGTCCGACATCAATGAAAGCTTCACTGGAGACGCTCAAGGCGCTGCCGGGTTTCACACGCCGCGTCGCCGTGCTCGGTGATATGTATGAGCTTGGCTCACAGGAAGAGCAGCTGCATCGCAGCGTGGCAAAGGTTATTGCGCCGCCGCTGACCGATGTCGTGACGATCGGAGCAAAGGCAAAGTGGATCGCCGAAGCGGTGGAAAGCGCACAGAACCGGTCCGTGCGTGTGCGTGCGTTTACTGATAAGACCGAGGCACGTGCTTATGTCGCCTCGTTGCTCGATGAACAGACCGTTGCACTGTTTAAAGCCTCACGGCTGCTTGAGTTGGAAGAACTCGTTAAAGCAGTCAGCGAGAGAGCCCAATCTTAACCGGGCATGACGGCCGCTTTCAAAAGCGCTGGTATTCTGAACGAGACGGGTCAGAATACCAGCGCAGATTCCCCGCAGTGAAAGCAGGCGCCGCAGCAGGATGACTTGTTTAGACCGACATTTTTTGCTGAACATCGTTTTAGAATGATAAGGCAAAGAATAAAGTTTAGCGGAAAAGCTACTTTTGGTAAACTCAGGCTTTCAGATGGCACGGGCACTTAATAGTGGAAGCGGGCCAAATGAAATTCGGCAGGCGCTAACTTGCTGGCAGCGATGTGCGGCGACGGCAGCAAGCGATTAATGAAAGCCCTGCTGCTTAAGCGGCAAAGCCTCACCAAGTTTTTCTAATACGTTTAAAAGGATTAGGGAATTCAGCGGAACTAAGTATAAGAAAAACTAAGGCTCTCATGCGCCTGGCGGCAAAGCCTCACCAAGTTTTTCTAATACATTTAAAAGGATTAGGGATTTCAGCGAGCTGTTTTCAGAGTGAAGGACAGTCTGCTACAGAAGGAGAGAAATGGTTCATGGCTTTATTTGTCTTTTTCGGGGCGGCTTTATCTTTTTTGTGCGCATTGATTATCGCTCCTTTTTTTATTCCTTTTTTGCGAAAACTTCACTTTGGTCAGTACATTCGTGAGGAAGGGCCGAAAAGCCACCAAAAAAAAGCAGGAACGCCGACAATGGGCGGCATCATTTTTCTTGCGGCTGCAGGCGTCGCGACAGTTATTATGACGGTGCGCTTTCATTTTGCTTCGGAAGATACGTGGATGCTGCTTTTTGTGACGATCGGATTCGGACTTGTCGGATTTATTGACGATTTTATTAAAGTGGTGATGAAACGAAACATGGGACTGACGTCCAAGCAGAAAATGCTTGGCCAGCTCGTGGTTGCTCTGGTCTTTCTTGTGCTTGTGGCTCATTTCCATGTTGGCTATGCGACTTATATTGCTATTCCGGGCACGCATTTGGCCGTCGATCTCCACTGGCTTTACCCTGTTTTTGCCATTTTTCTGCTCGTCGGTGTTCCCAACGCTACCAATTTGACCGATGGCATGGATGGCTTGCTTGCCGGACTGACAGTCATTGCGTTTGCGGCCTATGCGTTCACGGCGATGTCCGATGATGCCTTCGGAGTGTCGGTGTTTGTTGCAGTCATGATCGGTGCCGTGCTCGGCTTCTTATTGTTTAATATTCATCCGGCAAAGGTCTTTATGGGGGATACCGGATCGCTGGCGATCGGCGGAGCACTTGCCGGCATAGCCATCTTAACGAAGACCGAACTGCTGCTTGCCATTATTGGCGGCGTTTTTGCAGTTGAAACCCTTTCAGTCATGATTCAGGTCGTCTCTTTCAAGACGACGGGTAAGCGCGTGTTTCGCATGGCACCCATTCATCATCATTTTGAGCTTTCAGGCTGGTCGGAATGGAAAGTTGTTACGGTATTTTGGCTTGCCGGTCTGGCACTTGCAGTGATTGCAATCTATTTGAAGGCGGGGATGTTCCATTGAAAAAGACGGCAGCTTACATGGGGAAGAACGTACTTGTACTCGGTCTGGGAAAAAGCGGGTATGCTGCGGCTAAATTAATGCATGCGCTCGGTGCAAACGTGACCGTCAATGACTGCGGTGACCTGTCCGGAAATGCGCATGCCGTTGAACTGAGCGGGCTTGGCGTTGTCATTGTCGACGGCGGACATCCGCTTAATCTGCTTGATGGGACGGATTTGCTGATCAAAAATCCCGGTATACCGTACCGCAATCCGCTCATTCAGGCCGCTGCGGCACGCCGCCTTCCAATTATTACGGAAGTGGAAATTGCCGGATTGCTCTCTGAAGCTCCGTTGATCGGCATTACGGGTTCTAACGGAAAGACGACGACGACGATGCTGATCGGTGAGATGTTAAAGGGGTCAACCAAAGCGCCGATCGTGGCCGGAAACATCGGGACGGCATTGACTGCTGTCGTCGAGTCTGCCACTGAAAAGCAAGTGATTGTGGCCGAGTTGTCAAGCTTTCAGCTGCTCGGTACGAAGCGCTTTCATCCGCATATTGCAGTCGTCTTGAATATTTTTGACCACCATCTGGACTACCACGGTACAGTTGAAAGTTATGCACAGGCAAAAGCGAAAATTACAGCCAATCAGACAGCGGCTGACGTACTTGTCTATAATGCCGACAGTTCCCGTGTCGTGCAGTATATTGCGGCTCATTCCAAAGCGCAAAAAGTGCCGTTCAGTGCGACGACGATTCAGGAACAGGGGGCCTATGTCAAGGACGGTTCGATTTATTTCAAAAAAGAACCCATCATTGATTGCACGGCACTCGGTCTTCCGGGGGAACACAATCTCCAAAATGCGCTTGCTGCCGTAGCCTGTGCCCGGACTGCCGGTACGCCTGCCGGGTACATTGCGGAGGTGCTTCGCACATTTACCGGTGTTCGCCACCGGCTGCAATATGTCGGTCAATTTCAAGGACGCAGTGTCTACAATGATTCAAAAGCGACCAATTGTCTGGCGACAACCGAAGCATTGAAGGCGTTTCCCGGCAAGCAGATCGTGTTGCTGGCAGGCGGACTCGACCGTGGCAATTCGTTTGATGCACTCATTGAGCCTCTGCAGCACGCCGCCGTCAAGGCGGTTCTGCTGTTTGGCCAGACCGCGCAGAAATTGGAGAATGCCTGCCGGGCAGCAGGTATTGCAACCGTCATCCATGTGAACGATGTGGCTGCCGCTGTTCCGGAGGCGTTTCGGCTCTCACAACCCGGGGATATTATTTTGTTGTCGCCGGCCTGCGCAAGCTGGGATCAATACCCGTCATTTGAAGTGCGCGGTGACATTTTTATCAAAGAAGTGAATACGTTTAGATAAGGACAGGCCGGAAGCGTTACGTTCTGCTTTCGGAAACCGCGCCTTGTCTGAACGGAGTGTTTGCTCATGAAAGGGCAGAAACCGGTTGTTGACCGCTGGCTGTTTTTAACCACTGTAGCTCTACTCGTCATCGGACTCGTGATGGTCTATAGTGCCAGCGTTGTCTCTGCCTCACATAAGTTTGGTGATCCCCTTTATTTTTTGAAACGCCAGCTGCTGTTCGCGGCGATCGGTGTTACTTTGATGATTTTGGTCAGTCGGCTCGACTACCATGTATGGCGTTCGTTTGCAAAGATCGGTTTGATCGTTTGTTTCATGCTGCTTGCTATTGTCTTGATACCCGGCGTCGGACTCTCAAGAGGCGGTGCGCGCAGCTGGCTTGGCGTCGGAGCCTTTTCCATTCAACCCTCGGAGTTTATGAAGTTTGGGTTGATTGTCTTTCTGTCGGGCTACCTGTCTGAGCGGCAAAATCGGCTGCGCACGTTAATTAAAGGAATCGGAGCCGCGCTGCTTCCGGTGCTGGCTGCGTTCGGACTGATCATGTTGCAGCCTGATCTGGGCACCGGCATTGTACTGGTGCTCACGTGCCTAACGATGCTATTTGTCGCCGGTGCGCGCACCAGTCACTTTGTGTTGATGGGAGCGTTCGGGCTTTGCGGCATCGCCGCTCTCGTTATTTCTGCGCCTTACCGGATTAAGCGTCTCGTCTCTTTCATCAATCCGTGGCAGGACCCCAATGGCAGCGGATTTCAGATCATTCAATCATTGCTCGCCATCGGCCCCGGCGGGCTGTTTGGCTTCGGTCTCGGGCAGAGCCGGCAAAAGTATCAATTTCTGCCGGAAGCGCAGAACGACTTTATCTTTTCTATCATTTCGGAAGAACTCGGTTTTATCGGAGCAATGGCTGTGCTGCTGCTTTTTGCGCTGCTGCTTTGGCGGGGTATCCTCATTGCCATCCGTGCCCGCGATTTGTTTGGCACGCTGCTGGCCGTCGGCATAACGGCGATGATTGCCATTCAGGTCATGATTAACATCGCCGTTGTGACCGGTTTAATTCCGGTGACAGGCATCACACTTCCGTTTCTAAGCTATGGAGGCTCTTCGCTAACGCTCATTCTTGTGTCGGTCGGCATTCTGCTCAGCATTAGCCGACGCTCATAAGCAGGTTCTTGGCTGCGAACGATCCTGTTATAGGGACGATGACAGAACCCGGATCACGAGAGTAGCGCGTCTGGCAGAGTCTGCCCGCTCGATGAACCGCGTAGCCGCAGATCGCCCCCGGTATAATGAATGTGCGGCAAAAAAACGGATTTGCCGTTTGAAAAAAAGATCGATACAATTGAAGTAAGCAGATGGAGGATTTAATTAAGAGAAGGTAGTCTCGCGCTGCCTGCAGAAGGTGGAACGGCGACATGGCCCGGAAAATCATTTCACTTGAAGATCGGCTGCCGCAGTTGAAGGCAGAGCGTAAAAGAAAAGCGAATCGAAGGTTGGTGTTTTACGCCAGCATTTTCTTTTTACTCATTCTGTTCGTCATTTATTTTCAATCGCCGCTGAGCCGGGTGCATGACTTTACAGTCATTGGCAACCAGATTGCTGATCGACAGACCATCTTAACTGCGAGCGGCATTACAGCCGATACGCATGTGTGGGACGTACACGCGAAAGAGGCTGCACGGCGCATTGAGGCGCTGCCGTCGGTGCGTCAGGCGACGGTTACTTTTGTGCTGCCCCTCTCTGTGGTCATTCGTGTCAAAGAATATGAGCGGAAGGCCTATCTGTTAAAAAATGGCCGATATTTTCCTATTTTGGAAAATGGACAAACGCTCGCTTCGCTTGCCGCGCAGAAGGTGCCTGCTGATGCGCCCATTTTGGAAGGATTTACCCGGCGCAAGGCGCTTCAAGCGGTTGCAGAAGGGCTCTCTAAAATTCCGCTGCCGATCGTTCATAGTATTTCTGATATTCACTATTCGGCTCATTCAACGGCAGGCGATGATCTTTTGCTTTACATGAACGATGGTAATCGTGTTGTTGCCAGCACAGCGACATTTGCAAAAAAGATTGTACTATATCCAGAAATAGCTGCTAATTTACCAAAGGGGCAGACTGGCACGATCCATCTCAGTGTTGGTAGCTATTTCGTTGCCGATAAGTAATACCCGTTTGGAAAACAGCGCGTGTTTTTTTGTGCTTTCCATCTTTTTCGTCTTCCCTACCCTGTCAAGTTGGTGTAGACTATATTTTAGCATTGCAGGTTTTCAGCCCTTTTACGCTCATTGACCTTGTTCATGTTTAGAAACGAAAGATGCTGTTGCTTTTTTGAGAAAAATGAAGAGGGATATGCTCCGTTTAGTCGAATATTAAACAGTAAGTTTTGTTTTATTGCTCTGAAACGGAAGACATTGGAACCATTGAGAATGGTGCTGCTGCCAGCAAACGGCTGTCATTCGCCAGGTAGGCCAGTCTCATCCAAACATCCCTGAAATAGAGAAAAAGACGCGAATGGTGAAGGGGGTGCAGCAGAATGAACAGCGAAGATATATATGTTAGCCTTGATATCGGTTCGACAAGTATGAAAACGATCATTGGGGAAATGGTCGGCGGAGCGCTGAATATTATTGGTGTCGGCGAGGCGCCGTCTTCGGGTATTAAAAAGGGATCGATTGTCGATATTGACGCGACCGTGCACTCGATTAAGCAATCAGTCGAACAGGCAGAACGTATGGTTGGACTGTCCATTAAGAGTGTCATCGTCGGCGTATCCGGCAATCATATTCAGCTGCGCAACTGTCATGGTGTCGTTGCCGTGTCAAGTGAGAACCATGAGATCAGCAATGCTGATATTGCTCGTGTGATCGAAGCCGGACAAGTGATGTCGATTCCACCGGAAAGAGAAATTATTGACGTCATTCCTGAACAATTTATCGTGGATGGGGTTGATGAAATTCATGATCCCCGCGGCATGATCGGAGTTCGCTTGGAGATGGAAGGAGCGCTGATCACCGGTTCAAAGACGGTGCTTCATAATGCACTGCGCTGCGTTGAAAAGGCGGAACTTGAGGTAGCCGATGTCTGCTTGCAGCCGCTTGCGACAGGTTCTGTCGCTCTGACAGAAGACGAAAAGAATTTGGGCGTCGCTTTGGTGGATATTGGCGGCGGATCGACAAGCATCGCGGTGTATGACCAGGGGGCACTGCTTTCGACATTCGAATTGCCGATCGGCGGTCAACATATTACGAAGGATATCTCGATCATCCGGCGCGTTCCGCTGGATGAAGCAGAGCAAATAAAAGTTAAACACGGGGTGGCGCTGCTCAGCGCCGCATCGGAAGAAGACACGTTCTCCGTCAGTCAGATTGGCAGCGCGAAAAAGCAGATAATCAGCCAACCTGAACTCGCAGAGATCATTGAGGCGCGAATGAGCGAGCTTTTTGATGTTGTTAAAGAAGAACTTGCGCGTATCGGTATCTACAGCCTTCCCGGCGGTTTTGTGCTAACCGGTGGCGTGGCCGGCATGATGGGGGTACTTGATCTTGCTGTACACAAGTTAGGACCGGACGTTCGCATCGCTGCGCCTGATTATTTGGGGGTACGTGACCCCAAATATACAGCAGCCATTGGACTCATTCAATTCGCCTACCAAAATGTTAAAATTCAAGGCAAGGAAGTTGCCGTTGCGATTGAGCGAGGAGGAGCTGATGAAACGTTCTCCGGTGCGCGCTGGCAGGAACACCGTGTATCCGACGGCGCAAATGAATCTGGACTGGCTTCTCGTGTTAAAAAATGGTTTAATAAAGCCTTTTTTGACTGATGATATGCGCGTTTGTCCGACGCCTTGAACCGGTCGGAAGAGGAAGCAGATCATGCCGCGCCTATCTATCAGTGACGGCATGGATGTGCAGTGCAGAATGGCTGATGGTCAAAATTCACTATGACCTCTGAATGGGAGGAAAGCAACGATGCATGAGTATGATGAGGCCGATGAGCGCTTGGCTAATATTAAAGTGATTGGCGTCGGGGGCGGCGGAAGCAATGCCGTAAACCGGATGATTGAAAGCGGCATTCAGGGAGTTGACTTTGTCTGTGCGAACACCGATGCTCAGGCACTTAAGCTATCGCGTGCTCCGATGAAGTTGCAGCTTGGTGAAAAACTGACGCGCGGGCTTGGTGCCGGTGCTAATCCTGAAGTCGGCAAGAAGGCAGCTGAGGAGAGCCGCGACCAAGTCGAAGAGTTGCTCAGCGGATCTGACATGGTCTTTGTAACGGCAGGTATGGGCGGCGGCACGGGAACTGGAGCCGCTCCGATCATTGCTGAAATCGCACGCGAAGTCGGCGCACTCACTGTCGGTGTCGTTACCCGTCCTTTCACGTTCGAAGGTCGCAAACGGGCCAAACAAGCACAGCTTGGCATTGAAACGCTGAAAGAAAAGGTTGATACACTGATTGTTATTCCTAATGATCGCCTGCTTGAAATCGTTGATAAAAATACACCGATGCTCGATGCATTCAGGGAAGCGGATAATGTTCTGCGCCAAGGTGTTCAAGGCATTTCTGACCTCATTGCAATCCCAGGATTGATTAATCTTGATTTTGCAGATGTAAAAACGATCATGACCGGTGGCGGCTCGGCACTGATGGCGATCGGCATTGCTTCCGGCGAAAACAGAGCGGCGGACGCAGCTAAAAAGGCAATATCCAGTCCTTTGCTTGAGAAGTCGATTGACGGTGCGCGCGGTGTGCTGATGAACATTACAGGTGGCAGCAACCTCAGCCTTTACGAAGTTAATGAGGCAGCCGATATTGTGGCAACCGCTGCCGATGAAGACGTCAACATGATTTTTGGTTCTGTCATTCGTGAAGAGCTGGAGGATGAAATTGTCGTCACGGTTATCGCGACGGGCTTTGACGAGGGGCAAATGCGCGAACAGGCCCCTGAGGAAGTGCATGATTCACAGTACGACAAAGAAGCATCATCGGTCAGTGAGACCGGTGAACCGTCGATCTATAAGCGACGCAGCACGGCCAGCGTGAAACGACCGGTTCGTCCTGTACCCGCACCGGGTAATTATGCCGAAAAGGATGACTTTGACATTCCAACACTAGTGCGCAATCATCAAAAGAGAAATCAATCTTGAAAAGCTGAATCTCAATTAATAAAATAAACAGCAGGGGCGCATGCATTATGCATGCGCCCCTGCTGTTTATTTGTTCTACGTTAAAAAAGTCTATAGATTTCAGCGGGATCGAGTCTAAGAAAAGCTAAGGCTCGGCCTTCGTCCAAAAGACTTGGCAGAGCCAAGTCTTTCTATTTCTAAACAGATTAAGATGATGCTTTCTGACCAATTCAAACGGTCTGAACCTATGTATAACAGCATGTATGCGATAAGCGGGACAGGTGAGCGTTCGCCATTAGTCAGTTTGAGAAGTACTGTGGGAAGTGGATGGTAGCGCTACGGCGAATATTGACAGAACAAGGCAAAAGTTACGAAAAAAAGCGGCCATCATTTGACAGACTTTTACAGACAAGCGTCGATATACTAATGCTATGATCTGTTCGAAGAAGGTGAAAGCTTGGTAGTCTATCTTGACGCGATTTGGCTGCTCAACTTGTTAATTGATGCCTGTCTACTGCGTCTGACGGCACTAATGCTCAAGCGCCGACTGCGCCGCCTCAGGCTGTGGTTCGGCGCACTTTTTGCATCACTGACGGTTATTTTGATGTTTACGCCCCTTGCCTTTCTAATCGAACAGCCGGCCGGCAAGTTTATTTTTTCGGTGCTAATTATCTTTATGGCTTTTGGATACCGTCAATTCAATATTTTTGTTCAAAATCTTGCAGCTTTTTATTTTTCTGCTTTTGCACTCGGCGGCGGTTTGTTCGCCGTTCACTATTTTTTTCAGGGAGCCCCTTTCTATGCACACAACCACTTTCTTATGACGATGAACTACGGGGATCCGATCAGCTGGTTGACGGTTGCTGTCGGTTTTCCGCTGCTCTTTTACTTTTCAAAGCGGCACCTGGCAACGCTTGCTATTCGCAAGTGGCAGAGCGCGCAAGGTGCGGCGGTGCAGATTGTTATCGGTTCATGCCGCCTTGAGGCGCGGGCGCTCATTGACAGCGGCAACCGCCTGAGGGACCCGCTGACCCGGGCGCCGGTCATATTTGTCAGTCGTTCGGCCTGCGGTACCAGCGTGCCCGAAGCCTTTTTTAGTGCCACTGCGGACGGAGCGGACGCAGTTCCGGAGGTTTGGCAGAGTCGGTTGAATCTTGTAGCTTACCGCACAGTTGACGGTGTATCTCGTTTTATTCTGGCGGTGCGTCCCGACACTGTTTGCATCCAGCATGAAGGTGTTGATTATCGCTGCCGAAAAGCGCTTGTTGCCTTTACCAATCATGAACTGAGCGCTGCCGGTGACTATAACTGTCTGCTGCATCCGGACTTATTGCAGCAGGCAGAAGCGGTCTCGATTGTTCCGGACACGGGCGTTCATGTTCCCACATAATCGGTGCACAGCGTCTGCAGGAGAGGACATGAACGCCTGCCTTCGCTGGCTGCATGCCCCTTGCATTCTTCCGGTCAATTAATGGGTGCTTGCAACGCCAATACGCGCGATTCAGATTGTAAAAAGCACTGCTTTGCTTTTAAAATGCGCTCATGACATGTAGCGGGGCACTCAGCGATGTCATGAGCAGACCTTTGAACGGGCATTGAAGAGAGAGTATGCTTTGCGACTGAGGAAAAGGAGAGGGTATTGATGAAACGGACGGTCTTAAAAATTTGGCGCAGAATTCTTAGCCTTCTCCATCTTAAACCGGAGGAGATCTATTATATCGGCGGCAGCGAGGGATTGCCGTCTCCGCTGAATAAGGAGGAAGAGGCGGCGTTGATTGCCAAGCTGTCATCCGGAGATGAGGATGTTCGCGCCACGCTGATCGAGCGCAATCTGCGCCTTGTTGTCTATATTGCCCGAAAATTTGACAATACGCGGATCAATATAGAGGACCTGATCAGCATCGGTACGATCGGTCTCATCAAGGCGGTCAATACGTTCAATCCTGAGAAGAATATCAAGCTGGCTACGTATGCATCGCGCTGCATTGAAAATGAAATTTTAATGTACCTTCGCCGCAATAGCCGGACACGTACCGAAGTGTCACTCGACGAACCACTGAATGTAGACTGGGACGGCAATGAATTACTGCTGTCGGATGTGCTCGGCACGGAGAATGACGTGACGACGCGGAACATGGAGCGCAAAGTCGATCACACACTGCTTGAGCATGCGCTACGGATGTTAAATGATCGTGAAAAGGAAATTATGATGCTGCGCTTTGGCCTGTTAGGTGATAAAGAAAAAACACAAAAGGATGTGGCTGATCAATTAGGTATTTCTCAGTCCTATATTTCTCGACTCGAAAAACGGATCATCAAACGTTTAAAAAAAGAATTCAGCAAAATGGCTTGACGGCTGTGCGTTTGTCGCTGATCGCTATTTTTGCCGTGCATAAAACGAACATCCGGGGAAATACTTGTGCTTGTAAAGCCTGTTCAAATGGTGTGCCGGGCGGGAGCGCTGAAAAAGAATTGAACGGTTGAATATGAAGCAGAATGTCCTTTTTTCATGCGTGCCAGGCACTCGCATCCGTGCGGGTGTTACCTAAAGCCAAACAGGATAACGACGTCTTCGCTCAATCGCCTCACCGCTTCTTTTATCAGATCGCTCCTTCAAGGCAGTAAGACCGGGCAGTGGGAGGTTCCTTTATGGCACGACATAAGGTGGAAATATGCGGCGTCGACACAGCAAAATTGCCGGTACTGACCAATGCGGAGATGCGGCAATTGTTCAGTGAACTGCAGTCGGGAAAGACGGAGGCGCGTGAGACACTTGTAAACGGCAACTTGCGTTTGGTACTCAGTGTCATCCAGCGTTTCAATCATCGCGGGGAATCAGTTGACGATCTTTTTCAAGTCGGTTGCATCGGGCTGATGAAATCAATCGACAACTTCGATTTGAGCCAAAACGTTCGTTTTTCAACCTATGCAGTGCCGATGATTATCGGCGAAATTCGACGCTATTTGCGCGATAATAATCCAATCCGTGTATCGCGTTCGCTTCGGGATATGGCTTATAAGGCATTGCAGGCCAAAGAGCGGTTCGTCAGCCGTCACGCGAAGGAGCCGACAGCTTCTGAACTGGCCAAAATGCTTGATTTGCAGGTGGAGGACGTTGTCTTTGCCATGGATGCCATTCAAGATCCGGTATCGCTGTTCGAGCCTATCTACAACGATGGCGGCGATCCGATTTTCATTATGGATCAGATCAGTGACGATAAGAATAAAGACCGCGAGTGGGCCGATAAAATCGCGTTGAAGGATGCGATGAGCAAGCTTCAGGAACGTGAGAAAAAAATTGTTGCGATGCGTTTTTTTTACGGCAAGACACAAATGGAAGTTGCGGAGGAAATCGGCATTTCGCAGGCGCAAGTCTCGAGGCTTGAGAAAATGGCGATTAAAGAAATGAATCAGGAAATCGGTCCGTGAACGCTTGATGCACCAAGCGTTTTTTTCGTGCGCTAAGACTATAGAATATTTTGCTGAATTTGCACGAATAAGGCTCAAAAGTAAGGGCTCACAGCCGGAGCACTGTTAGCTTAATGAACTTATAAGCACCCAATGTGGTCAATGCGTTAAAAAGGATAACGATTTCAGTGGGACTAAAGTCTAAGAAAAAGCAAAGGATCAGCTGCCGTCCAAAGGACTGGGCTTCACCAAGTGTTTCTAAATAGATAAAAAGTGTCCGGCCTTTTTCCGGTTGGTGTGAATCAACAATAAAGGCAAGATGTCACTTTGCGGGAGAGGTGTGGCAGCCAGATTTCTTAGAATCTGGCTTGTTGGCGGATGCCAGCAGTCAGTTCGCCGCGAGCGCTGCGGCGGCACGATTGCTTGATAGGAGTTGGCACAGTCGCGATTGGCTCCTTGCGTGAGAAGTGAACCAAGGGAGGTTATGCAAACATTGGTTTGCCAATGGCAAGGCCCCCCTCCATAGGCCTCTACATACGGCGTGTAGCGATAACATGCTTGAAACATTAGAAAGCGCTCCATACTTATTCATTCTGCCGATGTTTCGCGGCGCATGGGCATTCATTGCACCGCGTGCAAAGAACTTGGCTTTGCATTGCTTTTCTTGCTTCTGAATGCGGTACCGCATCCATATAATGAACGGAGATTAATGGACGGAGGGGATTAGCGTGCCGCGTATTTCGGATTTTCAGACAAAGGAAGTCGTCAATGTTGAAAATGGACGGCGCCTCGGACACATCGGTGATTTGGATGTCAATTTGTCCTCAGGGAAAATTGAAAGCCTGATTATTCCCGGCGGAGGGAAAGTAATGGGACTCTTTGGCAGAGAGGAAGACATTGTTGTGCCTTGGAGTAACATCGTGCGCATCGGCGCCGATGTCATTCTCGTTCGTTTTTATCGCGGCAGTGATGCACCGTCCGCAGAAAATAATGATTAATAAGAAATAATAAGCGGCCAGTCAACCGATATGTTAAAATAAAAAAGACAAAGCGATGAAGCCGTGGAGGCAGGACAGAATGGACGACGTTTTTTCCATTGAGAAAGAATCGGTGCTTTGCGTTGAACCGGTGGTTACCGGTGGAATGTGCATCGAAGCGGGTTTCACAACGCGAATCGGGGGAAGAAGCAGTAAACCGTGGGATTCCATGAATCTCGGTCTGACGGTCGGCGATGATCCGAAACAGGTGCTGCTTAATCGGCAAATTGCCGCAAAAACGATCGGCTTCCCGCTGGAGAACTGGGTGTGCGCTGAGCAAGTGCACGGTACGGCGATTGCGAGCGTCGGTACACAAGACGCCGGAGCGGGTGCTTTTAGCAGGAACTCGATCATTGCCGGTGTCGACGGACTGATTACGCAATCAGCGGATCTGCTGCTCGCTCTGACCTTTGCCGATTGTGTACCTCTGTATTTTTATGTGAAGGACCCGCCGACCGTCGCCATGTATCACGCGGGCTGGCGGGGAACCGTACACGGTGGTGCCGGGATAATGGTGGAGCGGTTGATGGAGCAGCTGCATCTTTCTTCTCCTGAACCAATTCATGCCATTGTCGGACCGGCGATCGGCATTGGTGATTATGAAGTCGATCACCGCGTCATGCATGAATTGGAAACGATGAAGCGTGATCTTTGGGAGCCGCTTGTGGTCAAGAAGTTGAACGGTAAGTATTTACTAGGCTTGCAGCAACTGAATCACCGGCTGCTCGTTGATGCCGGTGTGTCTGAGCGGCATGTGCAAGTGACGCGCTATACGACGTTCGTCGACTGGGAACGCTTTTTTTCATTCCGTCGTGACGGTGGATGTACCGGACGCATGATTGGATTCATCGGAATGAAACCTATGAAGGAGTCAGAGTATGGTGAACGTTGCTGAAAATGTGAGTAGGGTACGCAGAGCAATTGAAACGGCTTGCACGCTTGCGGTGCGGCGGCCGTCGGACGTTACAATTGTTGCTGTTACGAAGTATGTAGGTGCTGAGCGGGTGAAGGCGGTGCTGGCCGGTGGCATTGATCACTTGGCTGAAAATCGGCGTGAAGGTCTGCTGGCCAAGCAGGACGCGCTGCCCGGTGTGTCGGCCACTTGGCATTTGATTGGTACATTGCAGACGCGTAAGGTAAAGGATGTTGTTAACCGCATTGATTTTTTTCATGCGCTCGACAGTTTAAAGCTTGCGGGCGAAATTGAGAAACGGTTAACGAAAGAGCACTTGCGGTGCTTTATCCAGTTGAACATATCCGGCGAAAAAAGCAAGCATGGCATTGAGCCGGCAGAACTGGACGGCTTTCTTTCCGGCTTGACTGCTTATCCACGCATTAAGATTGTCGGATTGATGACGATGGCGCCGAACACGTCGGACGGCAATCAAATCCGTGCGGTCTTTCGCCGGTTGCGTGAGTTGCGTGATGTGGTGCGCGATCGGCAGCTGGCATTTGCACCGTGTACGGAGCTGTCGATGGGGATGTCGCATGACTATCCGATAGCGGTGGAGGAAGGCGCCACTTTCGTTCGTATCGGGACAGCCTTAGTCGGTGACGAGCGTCAGGATGTTTGACTGTCTGACGCCTGTCATTTGTCTTGCCGGCCGCATGCCCGTCTGCCGCATCAAAGCGATTTGGAAAGAAGACAAGCTGACGGTGAAGCACTGAATCAGGTTGCTACTTGTGTGAGAACTCTGCGCTCGGTGCGCAAGAGTTGCAACGAGTGACAGGATGAGTCAGACGGAGCTGTGCCTAAAGAGCAAGGAGACCGCGCGACTTGCAACCGAAAAATGTGCTTGAATTTGAAGATTAGGGAGGTGAGCAGCGTGATCCTCGTGGCATCAATCGTTGCTCGGCTGATTGACGTTTACTCATGGGTGTTACTGATCTACGTGCTGATGAGCTGGGTGCCGAGTGTGCTCAATTCACAGATCGGCAATTTGTTTGCCAAAGTGTGCGAGCCTTATCTCTCGCCTTTTCGCCGCATTATTCCGCCGATCGGTGGCGTGCTTGACTTATCGCCGGTCATCGCCTTTCTTGTTCTACAGTTTGCCTCACGCGGCATTTTGGAAATCTTGCTGACGTTTGCCTGAGGGGCGCTTGTATAATGGGCGTATTTGAACATTTTCGGCCGGAAGAGCGGCCGCTTGTCGAGCATTTGCTTGATCTCATTCGCCGGGCGGAGGAGCGCTACTTTGTGCAGCGCTCAGATTTTCTTGATCCGCGCGCGCGGCAAATTCTGATCTCGCTTGTTGGAAAAAATGAAAAGGTACGATTAAGCTTTTTTGGCGGTTTTCCAAATGCGGAGCGGCAGCGCGCCTTGTTATCACCGCCGTATGCCGCAGCCGCTGAAGATGACTTTGCTGTCAGCGTCCTGGAAGTGGACTATCCGCACAAATTTGTGACGCTTGCACATCGCGATCTGTTGGGAGCAATTCTTGGCTGCGGGGTCGACCGCCGAAAAATTGGTGATTTGCTCGTTGGGGAGACGCATGTTCAATTCATCTGCACAGCCGATATCGCCGCCTATTTGAGCAATAATCTCGTGTCGGTCGGTCGCCAGCCTGTCAGTGTCCGGCCTGCTAAGACTATTTTACATACAGAAGAACAGTGGTTTGAGGACTCAGGTACAGTGGCATCGTTGCGGCTTGATGCTGTCATCGCAGAGATCTACCGACTTTCGCGGGCGGCTGCAGCTGAGAGAATCAGCCGCGGTTTGGTCAAAGTGAACTGGCAGTTAATTGAGCGTCGTGACTTCGAAGTTATTGAAGGTGACATCCTTTCTCTGCGGGGAGCCGGGCGCAGCAAAATATTATCCGCCGGAGAACTGACAAAAAAGCACAAAATCAGGCTGTATTATGGTAAACTGAACTAAAGATTTCATAAAAAATCATCTATATTTTTTGAGCGGTGGAGGTGACCGGATTGCCATTAACGCCTTTGGATATCCATAATAAAGAGTTTTCCCGCGGTTTCCGCGGCTATGACGAAGACGAGGTCAATGACTTTCTTGATCAGATCATTAAAGATTATGAAGCGCTGATTCGTCAAAAAAAAGATCTTGAGCAGCAGATTAAAAGTTCAGACGAAAAGTTAAGCCACTTCTCCAACATTGAAACGACTTTAAATAAAAGCATTCTTGTCGCTCAAGAAACAGCTGAAGAAGTGCGCGCGAATGCCAACAAAGAAGCCAAATTAATCGTGATGGAAGCCAAGAAAAATGCGGACCGGATCATCAACGAGGCGCTGGAGAAGTCAAGGAAAATTACGCTCGATATTGAAGAGTTAAAAAAAGAAGCCAATGTCTATCGCACACGTTTCCAAATGCTGATCGAAGCGCAGCTTGAGTTGCTCAAAAGCAATGATTGGGAGAAATTCTCATCGAAGAGTGAAGCTGAGGAGAGTGCTCCGACGTCTTCACTGGCTGAATTTGACACGAACGCTTGACGGCGGTAAATTGTTTGTCTATACTGAGAAATACTTACAATATTTAGTCGAATGATTGGATTGGCGATGACGGGGACATTTGTTTGTCTTCTCCAGCTCAGCGAACCGGGATACGGTGCGAGCCCGGTGCTGCGGATAAGCAAAGATCACCCCCGAAGCTGTCTGCCTGAACAGCGAGCAGTCAAGTAAGGCAGAACGTGTTTGTCCGGCGTTAACGGAAGTCATGAGTGGTGGATCTTGCGTATCAAGTCCGCTATGAGGGTGGTACCGCGGTTCTTCCGTCCCTTTGGGATGGGAGAGCCTTTTTGCATGACAAAGCTTTTCAAGATGGGGGCGCACGTGCAATGGATTACAAAAAGACATTATTAATGCCGAAAACAGAATTTAAGATGAAAGGCAACTTGCCGGTGAGAGAACCGCAGATGCAGCAGCAGTGGGAGAACGATCATCTGTATGAACAGTCCCTACGCGTCAATGCGGATAAACCGACATTTATTCTTCATGACGGACCGCCTTATGCGAATGGTGACATTCATATCGGTCACGCTGAGAACAAGACGATTAAAGACATGATCAACCGTTATAAGTCAATGAGCGGCTATCAGACGCCTTATATTCCCGGCTGGGATACACACGGATTGCCGATCGAGCAGCAGCTGGCTAAGCAGGGCATTGACCGCAAGAAGTTGTCGATTGCTGACTTGCGCGAGAAATGCAAGGAATATGCCCTTGGGCAGGTCGAGCGTCAGAAAGCACAATTCAGGCGCCTCGGTGTGCGTGCGGATTGGGATCATCCGTATTTGACCTTGCAGCCATCGTTTGAGGCAGAACAGATTGAAGTGTTCGGCGCGATGGCCAAGAAGGGGTATATCTATCAAGATAAGAAGACGGTTTTCTGGTCACCGTCTTCAGAGTCGGCACTTGCTGAAGCTGAAATCGAATACAAAGACGTGAAATCCTACTCCATTTATGTTGCTTTTCCGGTGAAAGACGGCAAAGGCGTGCTGAACGCTGATGAGCAGGTCGTGATCTGGACAACGACGCCGTGGACGTTGCCGGCTAACCTTGCGATTGCGCTGAACCCTGACTTTGAATACAGCGTTGTCGAAACAGACGGTCAAAAGTATGTGGTAGCTTCTGAACTGGTTGAGAAACTCGCGGCGACGCTTGATTGGCATGACGTCCACGTGCTGCGGACAATGAGCGGTCAAGCGCTGGAAGGCGTCATCTGCCGCCATCCGTTCTATGACCGGGATTCTCTCGTTATTCTGGGCGATCACGTCACGATCGATGCAGGTACCGGCTGTGTGCATACAGCACCGGGCTTTGGTGAAGATGATTTTCATGTTGGAAAAAAATACGGATTGGATATTTTCTGCCCGGTCGATGATCGCGGCTGCCTGACTGATGAAGCGCCGGGATTTGAAGGACTGTTCTACTCGAAAGCGAATGAACCGGTGATTGAGAAGCTGGAAAGTCTCGGCGCACTGCTGAAAAAAGGAACTTTTATCCATTCTTATCCGCATGACTGGCGCACGAAGAAACCCGTCATTTGGCGGGCGACAAAGCAGTGGTTTGCATCCATTAAAACCTTCCGGGAAGCGATCCTTCGTGCCGTTCATGATGTGCATTGGATGCCTTCATGGGGCGAACTACGCATGACCAATATGATTAAAGACCGCGAAGACTGGTGCATTTCGCGCCAACGTGCTTGGGGTGTGCCGATTCCCGTGTTCTACGGCGAGGACGGTGAGCCAATCATTACGGAGGAGACGGTGCACCACGTTGCTGAGCTCTTCCGCAAGTTCGGTTCCAATGTCTGGTTTCGACGCGAGGCCAAAGATCTGCTGCCGGAGGGCTTTACGTCACCGCACAGCCCGAACGGCACGTTTCGTAAGGAAACCGACATTATGGACGTGTGGTTCGATTCCGGTTCTTCTCACCAAGGCGTGCTGACGACGCGGCCGGAGCTGCGTCGTCCGGCAGACCTTTACTTTGAGGGTTCCGATCAGTACCGCGGCTGGTTCAATTCATCGCTGTCGACGGCTGTCGCCGTGACCGGGCACGCACCTTATAAGGCCGTGCTCAGTCATGGCTTCGCGATGGATGCGAACGGCATGAAGATGAGCAAGTCAATCGGCAATGTCATCGACCCGATGAAAGTGACGCAGAAGTATGGTGCCGATATCGTTCGTTTGTGGGTCGCCTCCGTCGATTATCAGGCCGACGTGCGCGTCTCAGACGGTATTCTTGCCCAGATCGCTGAGGTCTACCGCAAGATCCGCAATACGTTCCGGTTCATGCTTGGCAATCTGGCTGATTTTACACCGGAGGATCAAGTGGCACCGGGCGCGTTGCCGGAGCTTGAACGCTACATGCTCGTCAAGCTTGATGCATTGATTGAGACGTGCAAGAACGGGTATGAGGAGTATCAGTTTCAGGACGTCTATAAGGCGGTGCAAAATTTTGTGGCGACTGACCTAAGCGCGTTTTACATGGACGTCATTAAAGATGCGTTATATGTCCAACCGCGTGCAAGCCGCGTTCGTCGGTCGGCGCAGACCGTCCTCTATCTGAGTGCGGTTGCACTGACGAAGTTGCTGTCACCGATCATCCCGCATACGGCTGAAGAGATTTGGTCGTTCATTCCCGGTGCTGCCGCCGTTGCCAGCTATGTGCAGCTGACGGCCATGCCCGAGCCTGTTCGTGTGGCGGATGCCGAAGCCATGACAGAAAAATGGGAAAAACTGCAAAATGTGCGCGATGGTGTGCTGAAATCGCTGGAAAATGCGCGGGCGAACAAACAAATCGGCAAATCATTGGAGGCGGCTGTCACCCTTTATCCGGTCAAGGGGATGGAATGGCTCGCGGCAGAGCCTGCGCTCGACAAGCTGTTCATCGTGTCGGCTGTGACGGTGTCAAAGGAGGCCGCGCCTTCAGATGCCGATAGCTACGCGCTCGCAGGCGTCGCTGTCCGGTTGGCGGAAGGGAAAAAATGTGAACGCTGCTGGGCTGTGCTGCCGTCTGTCGGCACGGATAGCGAGCATCCGACGCTGTGCGCGCACTGTGCGGACACGGTGCGGCATGACTATGCCAATGTAAGCCTTGACTAACGCCGCGGGCTGCCGCTGTGCGCGCACCAATGACGCTGGCTGATTTCTCCTTCACAGCCAAAGATTGAAATCACTAAAATCCTTCCTTTGCTGCAGACTATACCTGTGGGCAGAGGAGGGATTTGTTTTGCTGCACAAAAGAAAAATCAGAAAGCGTCTGCTGAGGCGCCAAGCGGAGTTAGAACAGAAACTGGGCGCTCATCAGCCGGCGATGGACATCGAGTCAGCGGCAGACTTTGCCGGCGGTGAATTGTCCACATATGACAACCATCCCGCTGAATCGGCCACGCAGCTTTATGAGCGCGAAAAGGACATGGCGCTTGCGCGGCGGCTGCGCGAGGAACTGAGCGATGTCGAGCATGCGCTCGCTAAGTTTGAGAACGGTACGTACGGATTGGACGAGCACACAGGCGAGCGCATACCTGCGGCGCGCCTGGATGCGCTTCCAACGGCGCGCACGGCTGTGGGTCAGTCAGCGTCTTCATCGGTTCACCGTCCGGTTCGGCAACTGAGCCGGGCATCAGGACACTTGTGTGACGATAAGTATGATGAATTGAACGCCTTTGATCAGCTGGCCGACTACAACGATCGACCCTTTGTCCAAGAAGATGGATACGCCGACTTTGAGGAGGAACAGACCGGCTCAGTCGAAGCTGTCGAGGCATTGGCGGCGACGGGGATTACCGGGTATACAGGAGATGACGACGTCCACACATTCAGGCGTCGTCCGGGCGAATCCTAAGCTGCATTCCGGCGGCAGTGGCCGCCGGATACATACGGTCCTAAAGAGTAGAACGCGCTGGGCACTCGGCCGTCGTTGAAAAGATTTGGCAGAGCCAAGTCTTTCTAACAAGTCAAGAAAGCATATGATTTTTGCCGTCATACCAGGAAAGCGGAGGCGCGAGGGCGATCTGCGGGAGACGCGTGCCGGTGGGGCCCCGCAGACACTGGCCTATTTGAGGAGGCTCGCAGTGCGCCCGCGACTAGTGAAACCGGAGCGCGGTTGTTTTAAAGGACCGGGCGCTGTTTGCCCGGTTTTTCTGAATGAGATGAGCAAAGTCAAGGAAAATCATGGGAAACAGTTCTGTGGATCAAACGTTTTTGAAATAAGCAAACGTATGGTTTTCTGAAAGAAAGGGTGACATGATGCATGCCCATTTCCCCGACCGATCGCCTGTCATAGTGAATAGGTCACACGCAGTTGAACAGATACACGGACTTCACATCCACCAAGGGAGACCGGAAGCACGAAACGAAAAGGCAATCTTTTTCAGCAGCGTTCAAAGAGCAAGTCGTCGGCTGCGTGATCTATGGATCAGCGGCGTTCTTCTCGATTGTCACGCTAATCGCTTACCACTGGACATTGTTTGCTCTTGTGCTTGTGCTTACCGCACTGATGAACATCGTGCCACGCTTGATGAGCGCAAAGCTGAAAACGAAGTCGCGCGAGTTAAGCGAGACAAATGAACGTTTTGTCAACCAGGTTCAAAACTTTGTTGAAGGGTTTGATGTACTGGCGAGCTTTCACCGGCTTAGTGAATTAATCCGCCATATTAATAGTTCCTCAAAGCAGTTGAATCAATCTAATGTCGTTTATAGCAAGCAGACAGCTTTTGTCTCCTTCATTACCTCAAACATCAGCAGTCTGAGCCAGACGTGTGTCATTCTGCTTACCGGTTTTCTCGCCTTGTGGCACCAGATAACGCCCGGATCACTCTTAACGACCGGCAATCTCGCCGGTATCATTTTTACGTCACTGTCACAGTTAATCAGCCTGACTGTCGTCCTTAAATCTGTCCAACCCATTTTTGCTAAATATGCAACGCTTGAGCTCAGTGTATATAAAGGTGATGTTCCTTTTCAAACCGATGTACGGCCGTCGCTCACTCTTCATGCTGTCGCGGCCGGGAGAGATACGCACCACTGGCTGCATGCCAACTCGTTGACGCTCGATTTTAATGACAAGCTGTACTTGTCTTTCGCAAGCGGCTCGGGGAAGAGCACAATGATGCGTATTATCGCCGGACTCAGCACCCCTTCGTCCCGCGAAATGATTTGGCAACCCGCCCTTCCGACGACGGGGCAGCGGGAGCTGTACTCTGAACAGACAAAGTTTGACAGCACGCATGCTCTGCATGACGCCGAGCGAACTGGTGTCGCTTTTTCTAGAGGTGATCCTGAATATTGCGAGTGGAACTTGATTCAACACATCATATAAAAAGAGCGTTGGGACTTCGCCGGTTTGTGTGCTAAAATGCAGAAAGAATGCAGTTTTTAAGATGGGCTGGGGGAGAGCGTTTGATCTATTATCTATTGGCGCTAGTTATTGTCGTCATCGACCAATTCACAAAGGCGGCTGTTGCGTCGTGCATGCAGATCGGAGCGAGCATCGCGCTCATTCCGCATGTGCTGGAACTGACGTCCGCCCGCAATAACGGTGCAGCGTGGAGCATGTTGCAAGGACAGTTTACTTTTTTCTTTATTATCACGGTCATCGTTCTGATTGTCGTCGTCTACTATATGCAGACGCTCGGCCGACGCCAGGCGCTGCTCGGCACCGCACTTGGGTTAATCATTGGCGGCACGCTCGGCAACTTCATGGACCGGCTGTTTCGCGGTGAAGTCGTTGATTTTATTCACGTCTACATCGGCAGCTACAGTTTTCCGGTTTTCAATGCCGCCGATTCGTCATTGTTCATCGGTGTCGTGCTGCTGATCTTTTATCTTTTCCGTGACTGGCGGCGCGAGAGGGCGGATAAAGGTGACCGCGATGAGTGAGTGGCACGCCTGTGTGCCGGAAACAGCTGATGGCGCGAGACTGGATCGCTGGGTAGCCGCCGCTTTGCCCGATGAATCACGAAGTCGCTTGCAGGCGCTGATTCGTGGAGGGTTTCTGCAAGTAAATGGGCAGGCGGTTGCGACAGTCAGCCTGCGATTGAAAACGGATGATAAAGTCGCGCTTGTGCTGCCCGATCCGGAGCCGCTGAGTGTTGAACCCGAAGCGCTGCCGCTTGAAGTGGTCTATGAAGACGCGGATGTCATTGTTGTGAATAAGCCGCGCGGACTTGTCGTCCATCCTGCACCCGGCCATCTGCACGGCACACTCGTCAATGCGCTGCTTGAGCATTGTCATGACCTGTCCGGCATTAATGGTGTCCTGAGACCGGGCATCGTTCATCGCATTGATAAAGACACGTCGGGGCTGTTGATGGCTGCCAAAAATGATAAGGCCCATCGCAGTCTGGCGCAGCAGCTCAAGGATAAAACGACCGAGCGGCTGTACGTGGCGATTGTTCACGGGGCGTTCGACCAGAAAGAGGGAACGATTAATGCGCCGATCGGACGGGATACCCGTGATCGAAAAAAAATGGCCATAACGGCACATCACAGTAAGCAGGCGGTGACGCATTTTAGAGTGCTGGAGTCCTTTCAGCGCTACACTTACGTCGCTTGCCGGCTGGAGACAGGCCGGACACATCAGATACGCGTGCACATGGCATACATCGACCATCCGCTTGCCGGCGATCCAAAGTACGGGCCGAGAAAAACGCTGCCGATCGGCGGACAGGCGCTGCATGCCGCCGAGCTTGGCTTTATTCATCCGCGCACCGGCGACCATCTGCTTTTTAAAGCGAAGCTGCCGGAGGACATGCGGCAGCTGCTTGAGCAGCTGCGCGCGGGTATTTATGATTAATCCGGCCGCGTGGACGCGGTGGTACCCATCTTTTGGCAAGTGCTTGAAGATGCGCTGCTCCCTATTGACAGGGACTCGCGTAACCGTCATAATCTAAATGATAAGTTGTATAAACCTATCCTTTAAGCAAGGTCCCGAGAGGCCGAGAAGGATGACGAGTCAATGAGTTTGTCATTGAACAGTCGAACGGTCTCTTGCTTGAGAAAGCAAGTTTTTTTATGCGCAAAGAGCGTATAGAATGGTTAGCGCGACTCAGTGTAAGGGAAACTAAAGTCCAGTCTTCGTCCAAAAGACTTGGCGTCGCCGTGTCTTTCAAATGGCCGAAAAAAGTGGAAGTGCCGAAAAATGACCGAAAAAGAGATCATGGATGAAACCGCGATGGCGCGCGCACTCACGCGTCTCGCGCACGAAATCATTGAGCGCAATGAGGGGGTGTACGGACTCGTACTGATTGGCATCCGTACACGCGGCATTTATCTTGCGCAGCGGCTTGCCGAAAGAATCGCGGCCATTGAGGGCCGTGCTCCTGTCATTGGTGAGCTTGACATTACGCTTTACCGCGATGATCGCAAGGCTAGGTCGGCCGACCCGCAAATCACGGGCAGCGACATTCCGGCGGAGATCGAGGGACAGACGGTCATTCTTGTCGACGACGTGCTTTATACGGGGCGGACGGTGCGAGCTGCCATGGACGCACTGATGGACCACGGACGTCCGCGTAAAATTCAACTGGCTGTTCTGATTGACCGCGGGCACCGTGAACTCCCGATTCGTCCGGATTATATCGGTAAGAATATACCGACGGCGCGTGAGGAACAAATTGCTGTCCGGCTCAATGAAGTGGACCACAGCGATTGCGTGTTGATCTGTCGCTCGTGAACGAATATGAATTCAAATGATGCTTCTTTTTTAAGGGCAGTCCCGTGAGACTGACAAAGAGCGGCCATACATGTCATAAAGCCTCTTTGCCGGACTCTGCGGTCAAGAGGCTTTTTAATGCGTTGGAAACGTATAAAGATTTTAGGGAGAGGCGGAACTGAGAATAGAAAAGCCGGAGCGTCGTCTTTGGCCAAAGCTTAATGATTCAAGGGGTCGCGCAAGGCTACAAAGGCTAAAAAAACATCATTGATACGCCGGATAACGGCCGCATTTCTGCAATTTGTTGTTTGAGAGACAGGATGACAACAAATATTAAAGCATAGGGGGACGACATAATGGCGAATTTGCTTTCTTTGAACGATCTGTCGGAGACGCAGGTTTACCGCATGCTTGGCGAAGCCGCTCGCTATGCCGACATGGCGCCGGAAGCGTTGCAGCATGCGAACGGTCCGGAACTGATTGCGAACTTGTTTTACGAACCGAGCACGCGTACGCACTTCAGCTTTGAAACCGCCGAAAGACGGCTTGGCTATCAGGTGCTTAATTTTGACAGCAAAAGTTCGAGTGTAACAAAAGGGGAGACGCTCTATGATACGGTCCGGACGATGGAAGCGATCGGCTGCCGGGCCGTCGTGATCCGCCATCCGGAAGACCGATATTACCGGGCACTTCAGGAGGGTGTCAATTTGGCCATTCTTAACGCCGGTGACGGCGCGGGCAGTCATCCGACACAGGCACTGCTTGATCTGTTGACGCTGCAGCAGGAATTCGGCAGGATTGAAGGACTGCGCGTCGCGATTATCGGCGACTTGCGTTACAGTCGCGTCGCCGCCTCGGACGCGGCAGTCTTGGAGCGGCTCGGCGCCAAGGTTCTCCTGTCGGGGCCTGAAGAGTGGCAGAATCACGAACTGCCGGGGCAGTTCATGGGCGTCGACGAAGCGATTGAGACGGCTGACGCGGTCATGATGTTGCGCATTCAGCATGAGCGTCATGAGCACGCCATGCGCATGACGAAGGACGAGTACCACGCCAGGTACGGCATGACACTTGGGCGTGCGGCAAGCATGAAGCCGCGCAGCATTATCATGCACCCGGGCCCGGTCAACCGCGGCGTGGAGTTGGACAGCGCGCTCGTCGAGTCGCCGCGCTCGCGCTACTTTAAACAAATTCATAATGGGGTAGCTGTGCGCATGGCAGCGCTTGAGTGGGCACTGGCGAATACGAAAAAGGTACAGATCATTTAAATAAAGCCGCGCGAATTCGCTGGCTTTGAGAAGGGGGACGTCCAGCTTGCAAAAGCAACTGATCTTGGAAAATGGCGCCGCTTTTTGCGGCGAGGCTTTCGGCAGTTTCCGAGAGTCGCAGGGAGAGGTCGTTTTTAATACCGGCATGACCGGCTATCAGGAAGTGATCACCGATCCGTCCTACTGCGGCCAGATTGTCACACTGACTTATCCGCTGATCGGCAATTATGGGGTAAATGCCCTTGACAATGAATCCGTACGCCCGAGCATTTCCGGGCTGATCGTGAGGGAAGCCGCTGCTTTTCCAAGCCACTGGCAGAGCGAGAAAACAATTGGAGATTGGCTGTCTGAATATGGCGTGCCGGGTCTTTGCGGGATCGATACCCGGCGCCTGACCAAAATGATTCGACAATACGGGACGCTGCGCGGGAAAATTGCCGCTGCGGACGCTGATCCGCATGAGGTGGCCGCCGGCTTAAGCGCTTGGCAGCTTCCCACCGACCAAGTCAGCCGCGTCTCACCGGCCGACATTGTCGAGACGACGGGCAATGGGCCGCGCATCGTGCTCATGGATTTTGGCGCCAAGGCCAATATCGCTCGCGAGTGTGCGCGCTGCGATTGTCATCTGATCACGGTGCCCTATAATACGAGTGCCGATGCCATTCTGGCGCTGCAGCCGGACGGCGTACTGCTCAGCAACGGACCCGGCGACCCGAAGTCTGTACCCGAAGCGATTGAAACGGTTCGCCGGTTGCTCGGGAAACTGCCGATATTCGGCATTTGTCTCGGCCATCAGTTGCTGGCGCTTGCGGCCGGTGCCGATACAGTGAAAATGCGCTTTGGTCATCGCGGTGCCAATCATCCGGTCAAGGATGTGCGTACCGGCAAGTTTGTCATCACTTCGCAAAATCACGGGTATACCGTCTCACCCGATTCGCTTGCCGGCACGGATTTGGAAGTGACGCACGTGGCCATTAACGACGGTACGATCGAAGGCTTGCGCCACAAGCGATTCCCTGCTTTCAGCGTGCAGTACCACCCCGAGGCTTCCCCGGGACCGCACGATTCGTACGGTTTGTTCGCCGCATTTTTGCGGATGATCGATACTGTCAGGAAGGAAGGTGCAAGCCATGCCTAAACGTCAAGATATTCAAAAAATTCTTGTGATTGGATCGGGTCCGATCATCATTGGCCAAGCTGCCGAATTTGATTATTCCGGCACACAGGCGTGCCAGTCATTGCGCGAAGAAGGGTATGAGGTCGTGCTCGTCAACTCGAATCCGGCGACGATCATGACGGACACGGACATTGCCGACCGTGTATACATTGAACCACTCACCGTGGAGTTTGTCAGCAAGATTATTCGCAAAGAGCGTCCGGACGGCCTGCTCGCCACACTCGGGGGCCAGACCGGGCTGAATCTTGCCGTCCAATTGCACGAAAGCGGTATTCTGGATGAACTGCATGTCCAGTTTCTCGGGACCGGACTTGCCAGTATCGAGCAGGCAGAGGACCGTGAGAAGTTTCGCCAACTGATGATTGATCTCGGCGAACCGGTGCCGCCGAGCAAGACGGTCACAGCACTTGCGGAAGCGCAAGCATTTGCTGGTGACATTGGCTTGCCGGTGATCGTTCGTCCGGCTTTCACACTCGGCGGGACAGGCGGTGGCATTGCGGCCGATGAAGCGGCGCTGGCGACGATTGTTGAGAACGGGTTGAAGCTCAGTCCGGTGCATGAGGTGTTGATCGAGAAAAGCATTGCCGGATTCAAAGAGATCGAGTTTGAAGTGATGCGCGATGCGGGTGACGGTGCGATTGCCGTCTGTCCGATGGAAAACATTGATCCGGTCGGCATTCATACAGGGGATTCGATCGTCACCGCGCCGTGTCAGACGTTGACGGACCGTGACTTGCAGCGACTTCGCGGTGTGTCGCTGAAAATTGTCCGCGCACTCAAAATCGAAGGCGGGTGTAACGTTCAGCTGGCTCTCGACACGCACAGTGACCGCTATTACATCATTGAAGTCAATCCGCGTGTCAGTCGTTCGTCGGCGCTCGCTTCTAAGGCGACCGGATACCCGATCGCAAAAGTGGCCGCCAAAATTGCGGCCGGCTATCGTCTTGATGAAATAAAGAACGCGGTGACCGGTACGACGTATGCCAGCTTTGAGCCGACGGTTGACTATGTCGTGACGAAAATTCCGCGCTGGCCGTTTGATAAGTTCGACGGTGCCAAACGGACGCTCGGCACGCAGATGAAAGCGACCGGCGAAGTGCTGGCGATCGGCCGCTCGTTCGAGGAATCACTGCTTAAAGCGGTGCGCTCGCTCGAGAACGGTGCGCGGCACCTTGAGCTGCCGGAAGCTGCCGGGCTGTCGCTTGATGCGCTGCATGCGGCCATTGATCAGACGGATGACCGCCGCTTGTATTTCATCGCCGAGGCACTGCGCCGCGGCGAATCGATTGATGCGCTTTGGCAGCGAACGCGGATCAATCCGTTCTTTCTTGAAAAAATCAAACATATTGTCGCACTTGAGACGGCACTGACCGATCATGTGCTTGATCGCAATGTGCTTCTAAAAGCCAAACGTGCCGGCTTCTCAGATTGGAAGATCGGACGTTGCTGGGCGATGGACGAGCGAGACGTCACTGAATGGCGTAAAGCAAAGGGCATACGTCCGGTTTTTAAAATGGTGGACACGTGCGCCGGTGAATTTGAATCGGAGACGCCTTACTATTACAGCGCTTACGACGAAGAGAATGAATCGGTGCGCAGTGGGCGCGAAAGTGTTGTTGTGCTCGGTTCCGGTCCGATCCGCATTGGTCAAGGCGTGGAATTTGACTATGCGACCGTGCATGCGGTGTGGGCAATTAAAGAACAAGGCTATGAAGCGATCATGATCAACAACAATCCGGAGACGGTGTCGACCGACTTCAGTGTTGCCGATAAGCTGTATGTTGAACCGCTGACGCTTGAGGACGTCATGAGTGTCATTGATCTTGAACAGCCCAAAGGCGTTGTCGTTCAGTTCGGCGGGCAGACAGCGATTAACTTAGCAGCCGGCCTCGCTGCGCGCGGCGTCACCATCCTTGGCACATCGCTTGACGCGATGGATCAGGCGGAAGATCGGGATCGCTTTGAACAGTTGCTGCTGCACCTTGAAGTCGATCGTCCGGCCGGAGCGACCGCGTTTTCGACGGATGAAGCGGTAAAAATTGCGACGCGTCTCGGTTATCCGGTACTTGTGCGGCCGTCGTATGTGCTCGGGGGACGGGCGATGGAAATCGTCTATCATGAAAAAGATTTGCGCTACTACATGGAGCATGCGGTGCAGATCACGCCGGATCATCCGGTGCTTGTTGATCGCTATTTGTCGGGCACCGAAATTGAACTTGATGCGCTTTCAGACGGAACAGACGTGTACATTCCCGGGATTATGGAGCATATTGAGCGCGCCGGGGTGCACTCCGGCGACTCGATTGCCGTCTATCCGTCGCAGAACTTGAGCGGAGCGGTCAAAGCGGAAGTCGTCAGTACCGCCATCAAGATTGCCCGCGGTCTCGGTGTTGTCGGACTGCTCAACATTCAGTATGTGATTCGCGGCGAACAGGTCTACGTCATCGAAGTCAATCCGCGCGCCAGCCGTACGGTACCTTTCCTCAGCAAGATTACCGGTGTGCCGATGGCAAAAGTTGCCACTCAGCTCATTCTCGGTGAGACGCTTGCTGATCTTGGATACTGGACCGGCATCCATCCGGAGCCGGCGCACGGCGTCTACGTTAAAGTGCCGGTATTCTCTTTTGCCAAACTGCGTCGCGTCGACGTGACACTCGGGCCGGAGATGAAGTCGACAGGCGAAGTCATGGGTCAGGATACGACGCTGGAGAAAGCACTTTTTAAAGGACTGCTGGCCAGCGGTATGACGATCCCGTCGCATGGCTCAGTGCTCTTTACAATTGCCGATAAGGACAAGGAGGAAGCGCTCCGGCTCGTTAAACGCTTCTACGACATCGGTTATAATATTTTGGCGACCGAGGGTACGGCCAAACTGATTGCTGATTACGGCCTGCCGGTGACGACGGTGAATAAAATTGGCGGGGAGACTCCTGACGTCGTGGATGTCATTCGCCACGGTGGCGCACAGTTTGTTGTCAACACATTGACACGCGGCCAGCGACCGGCCAGAGACGGATTTCGCATCCGCCGCGAGTCGGTTGAAAACGGCATCGTTTGTCTGACATCGCTCGATACGACGGAAGCACTGCTCAAAGTGCTTGAATCGCTTGCCTTCCGGGTCGAGTGCATGCCGCAGATGCACACACACGCGGCTGTGCGTGCCGGTGAGAGCCGATGAGCGTTCAGGAGTGGATGACGCTGACGGCCTGCCGACCGCTGGCTGAAGGCATCTATGAAATGACACTTCAGGGTGATGTCGCCTCGCGCGTGCTGGCCCCCGGACAGTTTGTTCACATCCGTCCGCCGGAAAGTCTGCACTTGTTGCGGCGGCCGATCAGCATCTGCTGCGTGGATCAAGACAAGGGCGAGCTGACGCTGATCTTTCGTGTCGGTGGTGCCGGAACAGCGCTGCTGGCGGCGCTGTCGCCCGGTACCAAGATTGACGTGCTTGGGCCGCTTGGCAATGGTTTTCCGCTTGAGGCTGCGCGCGCCGGTGCGCGCGCCTTGCTCATCGGCGGCGGTGTCGGTGTACCGCCACTGTATGGATTGTCACGCGCGCTTGTTGAACGGGGGATTATCACCTCGCATGTGCTCGGATTTCGCACGGCCGCTGACGTGTTTTACACGAAACAGTTTTCCCAACTTGGTGCGGTGCAGCTGTTCACTGAAGACGGCAGTATGGGGCGGCGCGGCTTTGTGACCGAGGCGACCGGCTCGGTGATGTTTGAGGTGGCCTACGCCTGTGGTCCGCTGCCTATGCTGTGCGCTCTTGAGCGCCAGCTTGCCGGTAAGCTGTTGTATTTGTCGCTGGAAGCACGAATGGCTTGCGGTATTGGGGCCTGTTACGCATGCGCCGTGCACACTTCTGATACGGCCGATCAAAAAGGTTACTTGCGCGTGTGCGTCGATGGTCCGGTTTTTCGTGCCGGGGAGGTGAAGTTATGTTAAGTGTGCACTTGCCGGGACTGGATTTGAAAAATCCGATCATGCCGGCGTCGGGTTGCTTTGGCTTTGGCAGAGAATATGGTCAACTTTATGACTTAAACGTGCTCGGCGCTCTTGTCCTTAAAGCGGCGACGCTTCGTCCGCGCTTCGGCAACGAGCTGCCGCGTGTCGCTGAGACGCCCGGCGGTATGCTTAATGCCATCGGCTTACAGAATCCCGGCGTTGACCAAATCATTGCCGAGGAATTGCCGCGCCTGTCGCGCTATCCCGATCTGCCGCTGATTGCCAATATTGCCGGCAGCCAGACCGATGACTACGTGCAGACCGCAGCCAAATTGTCAGCCTGTTCCGAGGTTGCCGCACTTGAGTTGAACATTAGCTGTCCGAATGTGAAGCATGGCGGCATCACGTTCGGCACAGTGCCGGCGGTGGCGGCTGAGTTGACCGCTAAGGTGAAAGCTGTCTCTTCCAAGCCGGTTTATGTCAAGCTGTCGCCGAACGTGACCGACATTGTTGCAATGGCACGCGCGGTCGAAGCTGCCGGAGCGGACGGGCTGACGCTGATTAATACGCTGATCGGTATGCGCATTGACTTGAGGACCGGGAAGCCCGTGCTTGCTAACGGCACCGGCGGACTGAGCGGTCCGGCAATTAAGCCGGTCGCCATCCGCATGGTTTACGAAGTCAGTCGCCATGTGTCGATTCCGGTCATCGGCATCGGCGGCATTGAAAGCGTCGATGATGTGCTTGAATTTTTGATGGCCGGTTCCAGCGCGGTTGAGATCGGCACAGCCAATTTTATAGATCCCTTTGTCTGTCCGAAGATAATCAGCGTGCTGCCGGAACGGCTTAAAGCGATCGGTGTCAACAGTGTGGAAGAGTTAACCGGAAGGAGCTGGAGAGCATGAACGCACACGAGGAGAAGATTATTGTCGCTCTTGATGTATCGACGAAGCGTGAAATGGCAGAATTGCTGGGCAGAATTGCTCAGCCCGGTTGTTACGTTAAAGTGGGAATGGAACTGTATTTGCAGGAGGGAGCGGACATCCTTCGCTTCTTAA
This sequence comes from Sporolactobacillus sp., assembly GCA_047722915.1. Lineage (GTDB taxonomy): Bacteria > Bacillota > Bacilli > Bacillales > Sporolactobacillaceae > Sporolactobacillus. Next base: position 354,753 of record JBDNZQ010000002.1, on the reverse strand, counting down.
AGGCCGGCGGCTACAAAGTATTTCTTGACTTGAAGCTGCATGACATTCCGCATACGGTCTATCGGTCGATGCGTGGTTTAGCGCGGCTTGGCGCTGATATGGTCAATGTACATGCGGCCGGAGGGATGGAAATGATGCGGGCGGCACATGAAGGGCTGGTTGACGAGTGCGGCGCTGAGCGCCCCATCTGTTTGGCGGTGACGCAGCTGACAAGTACCGATCAAGTGATGCTGCGCTCGGAACTGCTTATCGACCGACCGATGGTTGACGTAATTGCTCACTACGGCGGGCTTGCTCATCAGGCCGGTTTGGACGGCGTCGTCTGCTCCGCGTGGGAAGCGCAGGCACTTAAGGCATCGACGTGCGCGCAATTCCTGGCTGTGACGCCGGGCATCCGGCTTGCAAGCGATGCCCCCGGTGATCAAAAGCGCGTCGCCACCCCGGCAAGAGCGCGGGAACTGGGCAGCGACTATATCGTCGTCGGTCGCAGTATCACGGCCGCCAAAGATCCGGCTGCCGCCTTTCGTGCGGTGGCCGCAGACTGGAGGAATGAAACGTGCAATATAACGAACTAATTGCGGATGACTTATTGCAAATTCAGGCGGTGATTTTGAGTCCTGATGAACCGTTCACTTGGGCCTCCGGTATTCAGTCGCCGGTCTATTGTGACAATCGGCTGACTCTGGCTTATCCGGCGGTGCGTGATGAAGTGGAACATGCCTTTGTTTCTTTGATCCGTAACCATTATCCGGAAGCGGCAGTCATCGTCGGCACCGCGACGGCCGGCATTCCTCATGCGGCACTTGTGGCGGCAGAAATGGGATTGCCAATGGCTTACGTCCGTTCGTCCTCAAAAAATCACGGACGAAAAAAACAGATTGAAGGCATCGTTGAGCTGGGGCAGAAAGTCGTTGTCATCGATGATCTGATTTCCACCGGCGGCAGCGTACTGACTGCTGTCAACGCGCTGCGTGAAGCGGGAGCTGATGTGCTGGGTGTCGTTGCTATTTTTACATATCTTCTGCCCCAGGCCGATCGCAATTTTGCGGTGGCTGATGTGTCGCTGCAGACGCTGACGAATTTCAATGTGCTGATTCACCGCGCTGTCGAAAAAGGAACAATTACCGCGGCGCAGCTCGACCAGTTGAAACGCTGGTACGCCAATCCGGAATCGGACGGTTGGCGGCAGTAAAGGACGGTCATCGACAAACACACAACATTAAGGGCACATGAGCGATTCTTGTTTTTCTTTACAAGATTAAGACGGTATATTGTTTTTGTGAAAATGTCAGGGATTTAAAAAAATGTGAAGGTGCCGGCGGCAGCGAAGCCGGTGCATTAGATTTTAAAGGACCGGGCGCACTTTGCCCGGTTTTTCTAATGCGTTAAGAAAGTGTATGATTTTTGCCGCCATATCGGGAAAAGCGGAGGCGCGAGGTCGCCTTTCGGGAACAGCGTGCCGGACGGACCCCGCAGACACTGGCCTGTTTGGGGAGGCTCGCGGTGCGCCCGCGACTAGTGAAACCGGAGCGCCCCGGTTTATCTTTGCGATCAGGTCTATCGCTTATTTTCTGCGAAGAGCGTCTGAAAGAGAGGCCTGTTTAACCGATGCAACGTTATTTTGCTGAAAAACATGTCGAAACATGTCTAACGATTTCACCGCGAGATTGGTTGATTATTCGCATAATTAGGCTTTTAATTAAGATAAAGGAGGTGAGGCACTTGGTTGCGGAAAAGTTGATTCCGTCGGAGGTTGTCGCTCATGAAATGAACTTGTGGTACCAGGCCATTCTTCGATTCGAAAGAGACGCTTCAGTGAAACGTCAGCAGAAAATAAAAAATATGCTGGTAAAAATGGAAAAGAATCAGGATTTGTTGCTGTACTATTCACTGCTTGATTTCCGCGCCAAGTTAAACACTGAGAAACCGGTTCCGATAAGGTTGGCACATGAGGAAATTTGTCAGTTGGCGGGTGAACATGGACGGTTGAATGATACGCTGAACTATTATTATTATCTTTTCAACGGGCTCTATGAGTACAAGCAGAAAAATTTTATCAAGTCGCTGAACTGTTACCGGATCGCTCTCGAAAATGTTAAAAAGTTACACGACGATGCGGAATTGGCTCAATGCCATTACCGCATGGCGCAAGTTTATTTTCAGATCAATTATCCGGTGATGTCTTGGATCTATGCACAGTTGGCGGAAGATTTTTATAATCAGTCGCCGGAATATGCCGTTTCTGCCATCTATTGCGAGAATGTCAAAGCGAGTAATCTTGTGCGCACTCACAGTTTCCGAAAAGCTTTAAATATTTTTTTGGACATTCATCAGCGTGCTAAACTGTCTGAGAATAAACGCTTAGTCGCTGTGACCTACTTTAATATTGGCATTGCTCAAATGTATCTAAATCAATGCTTGGATGCTGAATATAACTTTTTCAAATCAATGCAGTTGTTTGGAGAATTATCTGATCGGTTTGAAAGTCATGCTGCGTGCAATTTTTATGAGTCTGTTTTAAAACAGGGTAAGTTAAAACGTTCAGAATTAATTTTTAATGATTGCCTGACTAAAATAAAAAAATGGAACGATCAAGAAACGGCATTGAAAATTGAATTAATAAAAGAAATATTCTCTAGCAAGATTAACTTTATGGAAATTGATCATAAGTTATTTAAACTTAAAAAACTTCAATTGTATAAGGACATGGATGAATTTTCTATACAAATTGCTGAAAAATGCAATAAAATGGGATATTTGCAACAATCAATTAAGTATTACAAAATAAGTAATCATATAAAAAATCAAATGATGGGAGAAAAACTTAATGAAAAAAGTATTAAAAACACTCAGTTTCTTAATAATTACACTTCTGTTACTTTTAGTTATAAGTTCTAGTAATACGACAACGAAAGCGGCTATAGGAACTCCAATCGTCGGTGACAGTGTTCCGGTTGGCATTTTGAAATAATCAGCAGCAAAAAGAGTGAAGAAAAGGATGTTTAACGATTCATGATCTGCACAAAAGGCGCCCTTGTATGCTGAACCTCTCGCGTTTCCGCATATAAGACGCCTTTTTAATTCATTCAGAACGTATAAATCAACCGTTCGCCAGTTTGAGAAACCGGAAAAAGCAGCATGTAAACAGGCGGATGTCCGCCGGCGGTGCCGCGCCGTGAACCGTCCGATCAATTGGGCGCGCCGGTCCATGCGCTCATCGGCTTGACGAACGGGATCGGTCATGAGACAATTCTAATGATGTCAGTGTGCGTGAAACGGACAACAAGTGTCCGTTTTTTTATAGCTTAAGGTCCGATCAACTGTTCGGAAATGTAAGCACATAAGCAAGGCAAGCGCAGGCGATTTTTCCGAAAGTCGGATATCTCGTCGCTTTTTTAATTGCTCTGCGACAGATAAGTGGTAAGAAGGTGTTTTGTATGGCTTATGACGGACTCGTCACCCATGCGGTTGTCGCCAGTTTGCAGCCGTTTGTCGGCGGACGGATAACGAAAATCTACCAGCCTGATACGACTGACTTAATTTTGCACTTGCGCTCGCGTGCTGCGCGCGGCCGGCTGCTCGTTTCCATTAACGCCGCCTTTGCCCGCCTGCACTTGACGGACTGGATGGAAGGGAATCCACAGGCCCCGCCAATGTTCTGCATGCTGCTGCGCAAACACTTGGAAGGCAGCGTCATTGCGGCAATCGAGCAGCCGGGATTTGAACGTATCGTTCATCTTGACGTGTTCAGCCGCAATGAACTCGGCGATTTGACCGAGAAACGGCTGATTGTTGAATTAATGGGCAGGCGCAGTAACGTCATCTTGGTGGATAAGGGAACGGGGCGCATTATCGACAGCATGAAGCATCTGACGAGTGCCGTCAATCGTTACCGTACGGTGCTGCCCGGAGACGATTATATCGCACCGCCGGATCAGGGCAAACTGAATCCGCTCGCGATGAGTAGCGACGACCTATTGCGCCGCTTGCAATGGAACGACGGACGGCTTGATCGGCAAATTGTCAGCCTCGTGGAAGGTTTTTCACCGGTTATCGGCAAAGAAATCATCCAGCGAGCGCATTTACAGACACCCGAGGCGGTAGCGGCCGCTTTCTCCTCGGTTCAGCAGGCGCTGCAAAACGGTATTTATCAACCGAACAGCGTCACAGAAAAAGACGGCAAAGCAGACTATTCGGTCATCGCGTTGACACATCTGGCCGGTGAATCGCAGTTTTTCCCCAACGTGAATGACATGCTTGACCGCTTCTATGCCTTGAAAGCGGAGAACGACGCGGTGCGGCAAAAAGCCGGTGACCTCGCACACTTCATCGCGCTTGAACTCAAGAAAAATAAAACAAAACTCGGCCGGCTTGAGAAAACGGTTGAGGCAGCCGACGCAGCTGACAACTATCGCCTGTTCGGCGAACTGCTGACCGCCAATCTGCATGTGCTGAAGAAGGGCGCCCGCGAGGCGGTGCTGAATAATTTTTATGATCCCGAGCAGCAGCCGGTCAGAATTCCGCTGGAAGCGCGGCAAGCGCCGGCAGAGAACGCACAGGCGTATTTCAAAAAGTACGCCAAAGCCAAGACGGCTCGCAAAGTGGTTCGCCAGCAGATTGTCGAGACAAAGACAGAAATTGATTATTTTGATGAACTGGCTCAGCAAATGAAGTCAGCTTCACTAAAAGACATTGCGGAAATCCGTGAAGAGTTGGAGGAAGGCGGTTATCTGAAAAAAAAGAACCATGCCCGCTCCTTCAAAAAATCGGCAAAGCCGGACATTGATCATTATTATGCCAGCGACGGCACGCTCATCTGTGTCGGAAAGAACAATAAGCAGAATGATTATTTGACGACGAAGCTGGCCGGGCGCGATGACGTCTGGCTGCATACTAAGAATATACCCGGCTCACATGTCGTCATCAAATCTGCTGCGCCAAGCGAAGCCGTACTGCGCGAAGCGGCGGGGCTTGCCGCCTTTTTCAGCAAGTCGCGCATGAGCAGCAGCGTGCCGGTCGATTATACGACAATCAAATATGTCAAGAAACCAAGCGGCGCCAAGCCGGGTTTTGTGATTTACACGGACAACCGGACTATTTACGTGACGCCTGAGGAGGCACTTGTCATGAAATTGAAGAAAAAGCCGACACTGTAAGATCGGGCGTGCCGGCCGGTTTGCTTCCTTGCGGCTAGATTAGCTAAAATAAAAAATAGAGGAGTGAGCACTGTGGACAGCATGACAGGGTTTGGTGCGGCAAAGCGCATCGATGATCGCCTCAGTGTCCGCGCCGAGATCAAGTCGGTCAATCACCGCTTTTTTGAAGTCACATTTGCGTTGCCGCGCGGCTTCACCCGTTTGGAAATTGAAATGAAAAGACGAATTAAGGCATGCGTGCACCGCGGGGCATTGAGCGTCTCCGTCGCTGTTTCAGGAGGTGTCGCGCTTGCACCGCATCTGTCAGTCAATTGGCCGCTCGTCGATCAGTATATCGCGGCGATGCGGGAGATGGAAGCCAGGTCCGGCGCGCCTGAATGGGATGTCAGCCGGTTGGCGCTTCTGCCCGGTGTATTCTCGACCGAGGAGACGGACGCTGCCTTGCTTGAACCGTTTGCGCCGCTGCTTCTTGAGACTGTCGAGGCAGCTTGCCAGCAGCTGATGGCGATGCGCCGCGTTGAAGGGGAGCATTTGAAGCACGATCTGGCAGATAAAACGGTTTTTGTGAAGCGGCAGTTGGCGCACTTGCTCCGGCTTGCGCCCGAAGTGCAGCATCATCATGAGCAGCGGCTGCGTGCCCGCGTCCGTCAGTTTCTCGGCGACACAGGTGGCATTGACGAAGAACGTTTAATGAATGAACTCGCTATTTTCGCGGATCGGGCGGCAATTGATGAAGAAGTCACGCGGCTTCAAAGCCATGTTGATCAGTTTGAAGGGCTGATTGGTCAAGAGAAGACTTTCGAACCGATCGGCCGTCGACTTGACTTTCTCGTTCAAGAAATGAACCGCGAAGTCAACACGATTGGTGCTAAAGGCAATGAACTTGCCGTCAGCCGCATCGTCGTTGAATTGAAAAGTACGCTTGAAAAAATACGCGAGCAGGTGCAGAATGTGGAGTAGCCGCTCTCTGCTTGCCTGCGCGCAGGCCATGGCGACGGTTGGGGGAGAATTTTGCATGTTGAATGATAAAAAAAAGGGGTTGTTGATTGTTCTTTCCGGACCTTCGGGAGTCGGGAAGGGAACCGTTTGCAACGCACTCCGAAGCAGGGGAACGAAGCTGCGTTATTCCATCTCGGCGACGACGCGGAGTCCGCGGGAAGGCGATCAAGAAGGCGTCCAATATTTTTTTAAAACGCGAGCGGACTTTGAACGGATGATTGCCGATAATGAGTTGCTCGAATGGGCAGAGTACGTCGGCAACTTTTACGGCACGCCGGTCGATTATGTACGACAGAGTATCGAAGAGGGTCACGACGTCATTATTGAGATTGAAGTGCAAGGCGCGCTGAAGGTTAAGCGTCGCTTTCCGAACGCCACGTTTATTTTTCTTGCCCCGCCCGACTTAGATGAGCTGAAGAAGCGCATCGTCGGTCGCGGAACTGAAACGGCTGACTTGATTGAAAGCCGGATGAACGTTGCCCGTTCTGAGATGGAGCTGATGGAGAATTATAATTATGTCGTTGAAAACGATCAAGTCGAAAACGCCTGCGACCGTATCGAGGCCATTGTTCTTGCCGAACATTGCCGGGTCGATCGTTTAATTAATAAATACAAAGATAAAGGAGCGGATGCTCAATGATGATCTATCCGTCAATTGACAATTTGCTGGAAAAAATAAACTCAACGTACACACTTGTTTCGCTGTCGGCAAAACGTGCGCGTCAGCTTCAAGATAAGAGTGCCCACCTCATGGTCAGCCATCCGAAGTCGGTTAAGTTTGTCGGACGCGCGCTTGAAGAAGTGAACGCCGGACTGCTCACCTACAAGCAGCAATCCTAAGATCTGCGATCAAACAAGCAACCGGAACCGGTTGCTTGTTTTTTCAAAATATATAAAAATTGAAACGATGATTTTTCCGCAGTATGCAGCGCTAACCATTAAGATGCAATGGCGCGCAGGCTCAGGCTTGGTCGAAAGGGTTTGCTGTGCGCGGGCGTCCGGTGAAGACGCGGCATCCGTGCTCTGCCATTGATGTTAAAGAGAAGTTTAGCGCTGCTAGGTTTTTCTAATACGTTCAAAAAGTATATAGATCCCGGCGAAACCAAGTATAAGGAACACTAACGCTCAACCTTCGTCCCAAGAGATTTGGCAGAGCCAAGTTTTTCTAAAAACCGGCAGGCGGATGTAAAGGGTTTGACGCGACAGCCTATTTGCCCTGAAAAACGGTGCATCGCATAAGGCACCACGCAGTGCCGGCTGTTTTTGATCAGCAAGGTTACTTGGAAAGCAAAGAGAAAAAGCAAGGGGAGGGGCGGGAGAAAAGATGGGACTTGAAGGAAAAACAATCATTGTCGGCGTCTGCGGCGGCATTGCAGCTTACAAAACGGCGGAACTTGTCAGCACACTCGTCAAACAGGGCGCCGACGTGACAGTTATCATGACCGAGGCGGCCAAGCAATTTATCGGCGAAGCGACGTTTCAGGCGCTGACGCACCGGGCGGTCTATTCATCGATCTTTACTGAGAGGGACGTCGCTCACGTCGCTCATATTCAGCTGGCAGATGAGGCAGATCTGGTCATCGTTGCACCGGCAACTGCCAATACGATTGCGCGTTTGGCGGGCGGGGCAGCCGATGACATGATGACGGCGGTCGTCCTCGCGACGCGCGCACCCGTGCTTATCGCGCCGGCAATGAACTGTAACATGTACCAACATCCGGCATTTCAACGCAATCTTGAGCAGCTCGGTGCGTACGGGTATTACTGTGTCGGTCCCGAAAGCGGCAGACTGGCCTGCGGCTGGAGGGGGCAAGGGCGAATGAGCGAACCCGGTCAGATTCTCGAGCGGGCGGTGGCACTGTTAGCGGAAAAAGCCGGCGTACAACCGCTATTTGGTAAAAAAATTATTGTGACGGCGGGACCGACGCAGGAGCGGCTCGACCCCATTCGCTTTTTCAGCAATCGTTCATCCGGAAAAATGGGTTATGCACTGGCTGATGCAGCCGCCAGGCTCGGTGCACAAGTTACGCTGATTTCCGGACCGGTCACACTTGCGGTTCCGCCGCATGTTCATCTGATCCGTATTACAACGGCGCTGGAGCTGCGCGCCCAGCTGCGGGACGTCCTTGTGTCGGCTGACGCCCTGATACAGTCTGCTGCGGTTGCCGATTATCGCCCTGAACACGTGAGTGAGCAGAAAATAAAGAAGAGTGACGACAGCTTAACGCTGCATCTCGTGCGCAATCCTGATATCCTCCGTGAAATTGGTGAAGAACATAAAACTCAATTGCTCGTCGGCTTTGCGGCGGAGACAGAACATTTGGCAGCCAATGCGCGCAGAAAATTGGCCGAAAAACACCTTGACTTACTTGTAGCCAATTTGGCGGACGACGCTTTTACGGGGGACACGAATCGCGTCACGCTGTTCTTTGCGGACGGTCATGTCCGTGAACTGGAGAAGGCAAGCAAGACGGTTGTTGCCGGTCAGATTTGTGCGGCTGTTGCCGATCTTTTCGCGAAAGGACGCCCGCTTTAAATGATTGCCGAGGTCTATGTTGACATTGCTTCAACAGCCATTGATCGTTCGTTTGATTACCGGATACCGGGTATCCTTGAAGGTTTGGTTGAGCCGGGTATGCGCGTCTTTGTTCCGTTCGGCAGGACACGCCGCCTCGGTTTTGTTACCGCCGTCAAACGGACTTCGGCGCACGAGAAGCTGAAAGCAATTGATGAGGCGGCCGAGCTCGTTCCGGCTTTGACAGGCGAGCTGCTTGAGCTCGGTCGCTGGCTGGCCGAGCAGACGTTGTGCCTGAGCGTGACCGCTTTCCAGACGATGCTGCCGGCTGCGATGAAAGCGGCATACCAAAAGAAAATAAAACCGGTCGATGCGGCGCGTTTGCAGGCTGAGATGCCGGAACTCTCCGCACTTTTTGACCGCTCAGAAGCAGTCGATTGGCAGCAGGCCGGGCAAGCACATCCGGAACTGCTGCCGGCTATTAAAAAAGGGCTGGAGCGGCGGCTGCTGGTCGTTCAGCAAACCGTTTCCAGTCAAGTGAGAATAAAAACGGTTGCGATTGTGCGGCGTGCAGCCGCTCTGCCAGATTTGCAACGTGTCGCGGCCGGTTGTGTGAATGATCAGCGGCTGCGTCGTCAGCAGGAAGTGCTCCGCTTTTTAATTGAACATGCAGACGAAGAAGAGTGGCTAATGGACGACCTCATTCACCGGTATCAGCTTAGTCGTCATGCCGTTGAAAGTCTGCAGAAGAAGGGTGTGCTGAGCGTTGGAAGACGAGCGATTGACCGTGATCCCTACGAGAAACGCACCTTTGTTCGTTCAGAGAAGCTGCCGCTTACTGATGAGCAGCATGCGGCGATGACGGCAATTCTTGATGCTGTTCGGGCACGGCGCAGTGATATTTTTCTCTGCCACGGTGTGACCGGGAGCGGCAAAACGGAAATTTATCTGCAGGCGATTGAAGCGGTCGTCAGGAGGCGGGAGCAAGCCATTGTACTTGTACCGGAAATTGCACTGACACCGCTGATTGTCGGACGCTTCAAGCAACGATTCGGCAATCAGGTCGCCGTGCTGCACAGCGGTCTCAGCCGAGGTGAACGATACGATGAATGGCGGAAAATACGCGAAGGCCGCGTGGCGGTCGCCGTCGGTGCGCGATCAGCTGTTTTTGCTCCTTTCGAACGGATCGGATTGATTATTATTGATGAAGAACATGAAGACAGCTATAAGCAGGAGGACGCGCCGCGCTATCATGCGCGCGACGTTGCGGTTTGGCGTGCGCGCTACTACCACTGTCCGGTCGTGCTCGGCAGTGCGACGCCGTCGCTCGACAGTTACGCCCGCGCGCAGAAACGAGTCTATACTCTGCTTGAGCTGCGTACTCGGGTCAATCAACGTCCGCTGCCGCCGGTGACGCTGATTGATTTGCGGGAAGAATTACGCGCCGGCAATCACTCTGTTTTTTCACGCCTCCTGCTTGATAAATTAAAAGATCGGCTTGAGAGGCAGCAGCAAAGTGTCTTGTTTCTTAATCGCCGCGGCTTCTCCACCTTTGTGATGTGCCGATCGTGCGGAACCGTAATCAAATGTCCGCATTGCGACATTTCGCTCACCTACCATCGCACCGATCACCGTTTGAGATGCCACTATTGCGGCCACGAGCAGCCTGTGCCGACTGTTTGCCCTGCATGCGGCAGCGATGCGATGCGCTACTTTGGGACGGGGACGCAAAAAGTGGAAGCCGAGCTGGCAAGACTTTTGCCGGAGGCACGGGTGATTCGCATGGACGTGGATACGACGCGCCGCAAGGGCGGCCATGAGCGGCTGCTTAATCAATTTGGCAATCATCAAGGTGACATTTTGCTCGGCACACAAATGATTGCCAAGGGGCTTGATTTTCCGGATGTCACTCTTGTCGGGGTTCTGGCGGCCGACTCCATGCTCCACTTGCCGGACTTTCGCGCCTCGGAGAAGACGTTTCAATTGCTCACGCAAGTATCGGGGCGCGCCGGGCGTCACGAACTTGCCGGAGAGGTGGTCATTCAAAGCTATGAACCGGAGCACTACGCTATTGTAGACGCCTCGCACCATGACTACGCACAATTTTACCGGGAAGAGTTGCAGCTGCGCTTCCGGCGCGGCTATCCTCCTTTCTATTATCTCGTGCTGATCGTTGTCACTCACCCGTCCCCCGACCAAGCGGCTGCGGCGGCAGAGAAGATTGCAGTGGCATTAAAGCATGACCTTTCGTCAGATGTGCAAATCTATGGACCGGTCATCCCTTCCATCGCACGGATAAAAGATAGATATCGTTACCAATGCATGGTAAAATACAAGAGAGAACCGCAGCTTTTGCCGCTCTTGCGGCAAATTTCCCGTCATTTTTATGAACAGGGCAAGAACGGACTGCAAGTCATGATTGATTTTGGACCGACAACGACAATGTAGTTTACACTCGGCTTCGTGTCGGGGAAGGATGGACTATAGCATGAAGATTGCGTTTATGGGAACACCTGATTTTTCAGTTCCAATATTAGAAAAGTTAATCGAACAGCCGGATGTGGACGTCGTCTGCGTCGTTACCCAGCCCGATCGGCCGAGAGGGCGCAGGCATGTGCTCACTGCACCGCCTGTTAAACTACTTGCTGCTCGCTGCGGTATCCCCGTGCTTCAGCCTGAAAGAGTCAGGCAACCTGAAGCGGTGGCGGCTATGCTTGCTTATGCGCCCGACCTGCTTGTGACCGCCGCTTACGGCCAGATCTTGCCTCAATCGCTGCTCTTGGGGCCGCCTCTTGGCTGCGTGAATGTTCATGCCTCGCTGCTTCCGGCTTATCGCGGCGCTGCGCCGATTCAGCGCGCTATTATAGACGGTCAGAGCGAGACCGGTATTACCATTATGTATATGGTGAAGCAGCTTGATGCGGGCGACATCCTTGCACAGTCCCGCGTGAAGATCACTGCTGAAGACAACTTTGGAACGCTGCACGATAAGCTGAGTGCGGCGGGAGCGACGCTGCTCATGCAGACGCTGCCGTTCATTGCTTCCGGCAGTGTGCGGGCGACTCCTCAGGACAACGCGCGTGTGACGTATGCAGCGATGATTCAAAGGGAAGATGAAGTCATTGACTGGACGAAACCGGCTCAGCGGATTTGCTGGCAGATTCGCGGTCTTTCGCCGTGTCCGGGAGCCTACTCGCTTCTTGATGGCAAGCCGTTCAAAATTTATGCGGCCGATGCCGGCGAAGAACGAACCTCAGAACAGCCGGGCACTGTTGTGGCAGTGACAGGCGGCGGGTTTTGCATTGCGGCTGGCGAGGGCAGCGTGCTTGTCGTGCACGATTGTCAACCCTTCGGAGGCCGGCGGATGGCGGTTGCGGACTACTTGCGCGGCAGCGGGCGGAAGCTTTCAGTTGGCGCACAATTCGGCGGTGCGGAATGAGAACGTTCTCGCCGCGTGAAGAGGCGCTTGATCTTTTGCTTGCCGTGCTCAAGGAAGGCGCATATAGTCCGCTTGTTTTGCATGCGGCGCTTGAGAACAGCCGCGCGGACAGCCGCGACCGCTCACTGACGACAGCTCTTGTCTATGGCGTGCTGCAACGCAAACTGACTCTTGACTATGTGCTGCACGCGCTGCTCGGTCCCGGTAAAAAAATCGAAGACTGGGTGCGCGTTCTGCTCTGGATTTCCATCTATCAAAAGCTGTATATGGATCGCATTCCCGATCATGCCGTTGTCAATGAAGCGGTGAATTTGGCCAAGCGCCGCGGCCACCAGGGAATAGCCGGTCTCGTTAACGGCGTGCTGCGCCGCTTCCTGCGTGAAGGCAAACCGGATTTGGAAACGATACAACCGAAGCTGCGCCGCCAGTCGATCCGCAGCAGCCATCCGGAGTGGCTGCTGCGTCTTTGGTCAGAGCAGTGGAGCAACGCTGCGGCTCTTGAGATTGCCGAGGCGGACAACCGCGCGCCGCAGACGAGTGTAAGAGTGAACAGGCGGCGCACTGACGTCGATGGGCTGATTCAGAAGCTCAGTGAGGAAGGCATTGATGCCACGCGTGGCAAGCTGTCTGCCGACAGCTTGGTGCTTTCGAACGGAAACGCTGCGGCAAGCAGCGCCTTTCGCCGGGGCTTCATGACCGTTCAGGATCAAAGTTCTATGCTGATCGCCGATGCTGTTTGCATGAAGCCTTCGCTGCGTTTACTGGACGCCTGCGCCGGACCGGGAGGGAAAACAACGCATCTCGCAGAGCGCAGCGATGACCAAGGAGACATCACTGCCCTTGATTTGTACCCACACAAGGCGGAACTGATAGACCGCGCGGCAGCGCGGCTTGGGCTAAAAAGCATTGCTACGCGGGCGTGCGATGCAAGAGAAGCCTCCGCTGTGTTTCAGGCGGCTTCATTTGATCGGGTGCTGCTTGATGTACCATGCTCAGGACTTGGCGTATTGCGCCGCAAACCGGAAATTCGCTGGAGGAAGTCAGCGGATGACCTTGCGGCGCTTGTTCGTGTTCAACGTGATATTCTTGAGGCGACAGCAGATCTCGTGTGTCACGGCGGTCTGTTGATTTATAGTACATGCACGATCAACCGAGACGAGAATGATCGCCAGGTTGAACAGTTTATGGAGCGGCACCCTCAATTCAGCTGGGACGATACGCTGTGGGAACGCTTGCCCAGGGCGCTGGCAGAAAAACGCGTGGCACCGGCGATGGTGCAGATCATGCCGCAGGACTATGATACGGACGGTTTCTTTATTGCCGTGCTGCGGCGTGCTTAAGTTTTGCACAGAATCGGAAGAACGCTCGTTAATTTGAGGCTTATGTTGGGGGGCATCTTTCATGAAAGCTGCATTTGCCAGCGATATTGGCAGACAGAGAGAAAGCAACGAGGACAGCGTCGGCGTCTTTTGCCATGGTGGACAGTTGTTTGGCGTGGTAGCCGACGGCATGGGCGGCCATGCGGCCGGCGAAGTGGCCAGCCGCATGGCGCTGAAGCTATCCGAAGCAAGCTGGCAGGCACTCGGCAGTGCACTCGACCGTGAGCAGGCAGTCGAGTGGCTCAACCATCTCGTGCGTGCGGTCAATGTTCGTCTCTATGATCACGCGGAAAAACATGCGGAGTGCTACGGTATGGGAACGACCTTTGCAGCCGCTTTTTGTGACGAGCGTTTTGTCGTCATTACGACGGTCGGTGACAGCCGCATCTATACGTGGAGTGCAGGTGCCGGCATGCGTCAAATGACGGAAGATCATACCCTTGTGAATGAGCTTGTGAAAAAAGGGGAGATCACAAAAGACGACGCATGCGTTCATCCGGATAAGCATATTTTAATGCGCGCGCTCGGCACGGAACCGACCGTTGCACTCGATACGCTTTTGCTTGACTGGCATGATTTTACGCATCTCATCATTTGTTCGGACGGACTGTCTAACAAGCTGACAAATGAGCAAATGAGCACCACGATGGCGCTTGACCAAAGTCTTGAACAAAAAGCGACAGGCATGGTACAGGCGGCCAATAATGCCGGCGGGGAAGACAATATCAGTCTCGTGATTATTTCTCATGATGATGGCGGTGAAATGGAATGATCGGTAAAAGAATCGGCGGGCGCTATGAGATCGTGGCGCGGCTCGGCGAGGGCGGTATGGCCTTGATTTATCAGGCAAAGGATCTCATTCTCGATCGCTTTGTGGCAGTGAAAATTTTGCGCTCGGAGTTCTCAGGCGATCAAGATTTTATTAACCGTTTCCATCGCGAGGCGGAGGCGGTTGCCAGTCTGTCCCACCAGAACATCGTCGCGATCTATGACATTGGTGAAGAGGAAGATCTATATTACATCGTGATGGAGTATGTGCACGGCATGAGTTTGAAAGCCCACATCAAACGCTATTCACCGATTGATTTTCATGAAGCGCTCAAGATTATGGAACAAATTAATTCGGCGATTGCTTATGCGCACGGCCACGGCATTATTCACCGCGACATCAAACCGCATAACATTTTAATCGACGGTTCCGGACATGTAAAAGTGACGGACTTTGGCATTGCAATGGCCATCAGCAGCTCGACAATTACATACACGCACTCGATCATGGGCTCAGCTCACTATTTGTCACCAGAGCAAGCTAAGGGCGGTAAAGCAACGGTAAAATCAGATATCTATGCGCTTGGAACAGTGCTGTTTGAACTGCTGACTAATCGGCTGCCCTACCCTGGGACATCGCCAGTTTCAGTCGCACTGAAGCAGCTGCGGGAACCGATCCCTTATGCGCGCGACTTTCGTCCGGAGATTCCGCAACCGCTGGAAAATGTTATTATACGCGCACTCGCCAAGCGCTCTCAAGACCGCTACGCAACCGTTGCTGACATGGCTGACGATTTGAAAACGGTTCTGTCGCCCGAACGTGAGAACGAGGGGCGACTGATGCTTGATGAAGATGATGATGCTGACCGTACGATTAAAATAGAACCGTTAACCGACGAGCAGCAGTCGGCTGAACACCCGAGCAACGATGGCGCTATCGCAGAGGATGGAACAAAGAAAAAGAAGAAGAAAAAGTCGCTAAAGAAACGCTGGTTTTTAATCATTGGTCTGGCAGTCCTTTTAATCGGTCTATTGATCGGACTGACCATATTGCCAAAACTGTTTTATGTAGCGACAGTACAGGTGCCTAATGTGAACGGACTGACGTTAAAACAAGCTGAACAAAAAATGGAGAAAAAGAATTTACACGTCAAACGGATTGATCAGACGAGTAAAAATGTCGAAAAAGATCATGTCATCAGTCAAAATCCTGAAAGTGGTACGGAGGTGAAGGCAGGTTCATCGGTCACTCTGTTTGTGAGCAGCGGACCCAATACCATTACGGTGGCCGATTATGTCGGCTATGACCGTGATGCTTTGCAAGAAATTCTGCCGCAGCAAGGTTATAAAAAAGTGGTTTGGCGGCCAAAGGCTTCAGATGACGTGGCATCCGGACAGGTGATCAGTCAGATCCCTATAGCCGGCAAAATCATCGTTCCGTCGCAAACCGTGCTTTATCTCACATACAGTAGCGGACAGGCGCAGGTGAATGTGCCGGATCTGAGCGGCAAGACGCAGGCACAGGTCGACCAGGCGCTGCAAAGCGCAGGCCTGATCGGGCAGTATATGCCCGGCACATATTCAGCAACGGTGCCGGCCGGACAGATGCTCAGCCAGCAGCCAGCGGCGGGACAGCAACTGGCTAAAGGATCGACCGTCGTCGTTTCTTTTTCCCAAGGACCGCAGCTGACAAATCGCGAAGTCGATCAGCCCATTCAAGTCATCTACTCGGGCGGCTCGTCTGCCGGATCGCAGCAGCCGTCTCATGTACAGATCTACTATACGGATGCCAACCATGCGAACGCTGTCTTTGCCGATGAAGAAATCACCGCAACAAAGACGTACACGATACCCTTTCAAATTGCACCGGGCACGCAGGGCACCTATAAAGTTGTCATTGACGGCACCACGGTGAAAACGGGAACCGTCAGCTATCCGAATAATTAACAGGTCGCGCGTTGTGCGGGCAGAAAATAATAAGGGAGCGAAAGCATGCCTGAGGGAACCATCATTAAGGCACTCAGCGGTTTTTATTACGTCAAGTCCGGCGAAGGGGTCATGCAGTGCCGGGCAAGAGGCGTTTTCCGCAAAAAAAAAATCACGCCGCTTGTCGGCGATCACGCGATATATGAGGTAGAACCCGGATCAGACGGCTATATTGTCACCATCGGAAAACGGCGAAATGTGCTCAGCCGCCCGCCGATTGCCAATGTGGATCAGGCCGTGCTCATTTTTTCCGTAGCCGAACCTGATTTTGACGGTGTGCTGCTTGATCGGTTTCTCGTACATATGGAAGCCAGCCATGTTCCGCCGCTCATCTGTCTGACGAAAGATGATCTTAACGCGGGAGACAAGCGGCGAATGCTTGTCAAACGAATGATCTATTATGAAACCATCGGCTATCCGGTCTACTGGACCTCAAGTCAGCGCCACGAGGGCATTCACGCGCTCTCCGACCATTTGAAGGGTAGGATCAGTGTATTTGCCGGCCAGTCGGGTGTCGGGAAATCGTCGCTGCTTAATGTTTTGAACGACCAGCTGCACATCGACACACAGACCATTTCTCAGGCACTCGGCCGCGGAAAACATACGACACGGCATGTGGAATTGCTTCAGGCCGGCGGCGGTTGGGTTGCTGATACACCGGGCTTTAGTTCGCTCGACTTTTCCGGCATCGATCAGACAGTGCTCGAACAGTGTTTTCCGGATTTTTCTAATCTACGCAATGCCTGCCGTTTCAGGGGATGCTTGCATATGGCGGAACCGGGCTGTGCGGTTAAAGCCGCGGTTGAGCATGGTGATGTCGATCACGAGCGCTATATGCACTATTGTGCTTTTCATGAAGAAATCGGTCGGCAAAAAAAAGTCTATTGATCGGTGCGCGACCGTGTTTTAGAGCGGCGATGAGTGGGGGCCGGTGAACGTATTTGAAAAGCGCGGATTGGAGGAGAGCCTATGCAACTGGCAATAGTGGCCGGTGGACCGGAAGCGTTAATTCCGTCATTTAATGAATCGGCATACCGTGAAGTGCTGTGGATCGGCTGTGACCGCGGTGCCCTTGTCTTAGTTAAGCGCGGACTTCGGCCGATCTGCGTATTTGGTGACTTTGATTCGGTCTCCTCAGCCGAGCGGCAGCAAATTGTCGCTGCGGCACAAGATTGTCGCCTCTTCCCGCCCGAGAAGGACGAGACAGATTTAGAACTGGCCATTGATTGGGCGCTTAAGCGGCAGCCCGAGAAGCTGCTGATTTTTGGCGCGACCGGCGGACGACAAGACCACGCCCTCTCTGCCTTTCATTTTTTACTTAAAGCAGTCGGCACGGTAACCCAGATGGTCATTGTTGATCGAAATAATTGTGCCCGGCTGTTGGGTAAGGGCATATACCGGATAGTGAGGGAGCCCGCTTACCGTTATCTTTCATTTCTTGCTTTTT
Source organism: Sporolactobacillus sp. (assembly GCA_047722915.1). Classification (GTDB taxonomy): domain Bacteria; phylum Bacillota; class Bacilli; order Bacillales; family Sporolactobacillaceae; genus Sporolactobacillus. The sequence goes on along the minus strand of JBDNZQ010000002.1, from coordinate 337,064 downwards.
CTGATAAGGTCACGGGATTGACGCTTCACGGTGCCAAGTATCCGCTTGAGTCGGCAACGCTTGAGCGCGGATCCGGCCTGTGCATCAGTAATGAAGTGAAGGAGCAGGAGATGACAGTGATGTTTTCTTCCGGGCTGCTGCTGATGATGCGTTGCAGCGATTGAACGTCATAGAATTTAATAATGCCTCATAAGATGTAGAAGCAGATGGGCGATCACTGACGGCGCATGAGACAAGGAGGAGCATGATAATGAAATTTTATACGATTAAGCTGCCGCGTTTTCTCGGCAGCATTGTGAGAGCCCTCCTCGGTTCCTTCCGGAAAGGTTAAGCGACTGTGGCGGTCAAAAAAGGCTCCCTGCCAGTGGGCAGGGAGCCTTTTTTGACGTGATGCAGTTTATCGGCAGATGAACGGATACATAGCCCGCACACCTGTCAGACGCGTTCGACTTTACCCGCTTTTAGCGCTTTTGTTGATACATAGACGCGTTTTGGCTTGCCGTCAACAAGAATGCGCACTTTTTGCAAGTTTGCCTTAAACGTCCGCTTCGATTTATTTTCAGCAAATGAACGGTTCTGACCGAACTTCGTCGTTTTGCCTGTCACGAAACATTTACGTCCCATAAGTCACCCTCCTTGCTCGTTCTTTCCTAAAGCAATATTTTAATAATAGCATGACAAAAACAATCCGGCAACTGTTTCTGAAGCGCGGCAGACGGATCTGCTTTCCAATTCGTCGCCGCTAGTGTAAAATAATGATACATTCATGCTTGGTAACTGTATCTGAATCGCCAGTGCAGTGCGAAAGGAGCGATTGGCTCGTGATTGCTTTGACGAGTGCTTTTGGAGAGATTGAGATTACGACCGACGTTATCACAAATATCGTCGGCGGAGCGGCAGCCGGTTGTGAGGGTATTGTTGGCATGGCTTCCAAAAATCAGTTGAGAGACGGTTTTGATGAACTGTTAAAGAAGGAAAACTTCAGCCGCGGCGTCATCACCCGGCTGGATGAAACTGGTCGTCTGTTCGTTGATATGTATATTATTGTCGGTTATGGTGAATCCATTTCCAACGTCGCCATTGAGCTTCAAAATCGCGTGAACGATGTATTGCTAGATACAATTGGTATGTCGGCAGCCGAGATCAACGTCTATGTTCAAGGGGTCCGCTTAGTCGCTGATGAAACGGGCAGTCAAATTTGAAAGGGAGTCGCCTATGAAATACCGCAGCGTTTTTGACATTATCGGGCCGATCATGATTGGCCCCTCAAGTTCGCATACTGCAGGAGCCGCAAGAATCGGTCAAATTGCGCGTGAACTGCTGGGCGACGTGCCGACACGCGCGGAAATTACTCTATATGGTTCATTTGCCGAAACGTATCGCGGTCACGGTACCGATGTGGCGCTTGTTGCCGGATTACTCGGTTTTGAGACCAATGACGCCCGCCTCCCAGACGCGCTCAAGCTGGCGGAAAATGCAGGACTGGCTGTTCAGTTCACCGCTGATAAAGAGACAGAGACGAGCCATCCGAACACCGCGCGCATCCGTCTGTTCGGCGATAGAAATAAGATTGAGGTCGTCGGTGTGTCTATTGGCGGCGGGAAAATTGAAATTATTGAAATCAATGGTTTTGCTATTTCACTGAGCGGCAGCAATCCTGCGCTGCTCGTTTTGCATTTGGACAAATACGGAGCCGTGGCCGAAGTGGCATCTCTGCTTGCAAAGCAGCGGTTGAATATTTCTTATATGGAAGTCTCACGAAAACTGAAGGGCAGCCTTGCACTCATGGTGATTCAGACGGACGAACCGATCGAACGCGGGTTGGTGAGTGAGATCGTCCGGCTGCCAAATATGTTGAATGTTGCCGTCTTGTCCTAAGCTGCGCCGTTGAAGGAGGATCATCAGTATGTTTCAAACAGTGAGCGAATTGATTGCGCTTGCGCAAGAGAGCGGCAAGCCGATCTCGGAACTAATGATTGAAACGGAGATTGCTACGTCAGGGCAAACGCGTACAGCCATTCTGGAAAAGATGTCCGCTAACTTGCGGGTGATGGAGGCGGCGGCGCGGCGGGGTATTCATGAAGATGTCCGTTCGCGTTCCGGTCTGACCGGGGGTGACGCCCGTCGTCTCAAGCAGTACGCCAGCAGCGGGCAAACGCTTGCCGGGGCCGTCATGCTCGACTCAGTTAGCCAGGCGATGGCAACTAACGAGGTGAACGCGGCAATGGGGGTCATCTGTGCAACACCAACGGCCGGATCGGCAGGCGTCGTTCCGGCGACGCTGCTCAGTCTCCGCGGACGCTTGCAATCAACGGCTGAGGCGCAGCTGCGCTATCTTTTTACAGCGGGGGCGTTCGGCTTAGTCGTGGCTAACCGCGCGTCTATTGCCGGTGCATCCGGCGGCTGTCAGGCGGAAGTCGGGTCGGCTTCGGGCATGGCTGCCGCGGCAGCGGTTGAACTGGCAGGCGGCACGCCGCAGCAATCGGCGGAGGCGATGGCGCTTGCGCTCGGCAACATGCTCGGCCTTGTCTGTGATCCGGTGGCCGGACTTGTCGAAGTGCCGTGTGTCAACCGCAATGCCATCGGCACGGCGACGGCACTCATATCGGCCGATATGGCACTTGCCGGTATTGTCAGCCGTATTCCGTGCGACGAGGTCATTGAAGCGATGGATCGCGTCGGGCGCATGATGCCTCCGGCACTGCGCGAAACGGCACTTGGCGGCCTTGCGGCAACACCAACCGGCAGACGATTGAAAGATCAAATTTTTGGCTATCACAGCAGCAAACCGGCGATTAAACAGCCATGATGCTTGAAAAACTGCCGGTCACTGCCATTAAAGGAGTAGGCACTGCGCTTGCCGAACATTTATTGGCACTGAACATGCGGACAGTGGCCGATGTGTTGACAAATTATCCCTACCGTTATGACAATTATGCAGTGAAAGATCTGGATGAAGCGGCCGACGGCGAAAGTGTGACGATCGTTGGAAAAGTGCAGAGTGAACCGTTTTTTTTCATTTATGCCAGAAAGAAATCGCGCCTGTCAGTTCGTGTACTGTCCGGACGTTTCCTTATTTCTGTCATTGCATTTAACCGGCTGTATTTAAAAGGGCGGCTACATATCGGGCAAACAGTTACCATTTCCGGCAAATGGGAACGCATGCGCGCAAGGGTTACGGCGATTGATTTTCAGCTTCGTGCGCCCGCCTCAGCAGGCGAGCGGTTGCCGGTCTATGCCGTGAAAAGCGGGTTGTCCGTCAAAAAAATGCGTGCGGTCGAACGGGCGGCGCTGCATCAGTTCGGATATGCATTGATCGACGAACTGCCGGAGACTTTACGAACGGCATACCGTCTGATCAGTAAGCGCGAGGCTATTGAATCCATACATTTTCCTCAGTCAGATGAGCAACTGAAGCAGGCGCGTCGGCGTCTCGTGTATGATGAATTTCTGATCTATGAATTAAAGATGCAGGCACACCGGTTGGAACAACGTCAGTCGGACCGCGGCATTTCCATTCCTGTCAATGATGAGCGTCTTGGCACTTTTACGGCTGCATTTCCGTTTGTCCTGACGGCGGCGCAGCACCGCGTACTTGGCGAGATTACCGCTGATATGGCTTCCCGGGCACCGATGAATCGATTGCTTCAAGGCGATGTCGGTTCCGGGAAGACGGCTGTTGCCGCCGCGGCACTGTTTGCCGCCGCAGAAGCGGGTTATCAAGGTGCATTGATGGTGCCAACTGAAATTCTTGCCGAGCAACACGCAGCAGCGTTTAACGAGTGGTTTGCCCCTTTCGGGAAATGCACGGCACTGCTGACCGGCGCGATCCGCGGCAAAAAGCGCATGCAGCTGCTGGCGCGCCTTAAGGACGGCACGATTAATGTTATTGTCGGAACGCATGCTCTTATTCAGGAAGGGGTGGTCTTCAAACGTCTCGGGCTGGTCATTACTGATGAGCAGCATCGCTTTGGCGTTGAACAGCGCCGAATGCTGCGTGTGAAGGGGCACGATCCTGATGTACTGTTCATGACGGCCACACCGATTCCGCGCACGCTTGCGATCGCAGCTTTCGGGGACATGGATATTTCGACGATCGATGAACTGCCGGGCGGGCGAAAACCGGTCAAGACGTATGTCGTGCCGAGCCAGATGATGGAGCGGGTGATCGCTTTTATTCGCCGTACACTGACAGCGGGACAGCAGGCATACGTTGTCTGTCCGCTGATTGCGGAATCGGAGCAGCTCGACGTGCAAAATGCCATTGACATTCACAGCCGGCTGAGGGCGGCACTTCCCGGATTCTCCGTCGGATTAATGCATGGCCGGCTTACTCCGGAAGAAAAAGCTGAGGTCATGAACCGTTTTAAAACGAATCGCCTGCAAGTGCTTGTTGCGACGACGGTCATTGAAGTCGGCGTGGATGTACCGAACGCGACGCTGATGGTTGTCTATGATGCCAGCCGTTTTGGTTTGTCGCAGCTTCATCAGCTACGCGGCCGTGTCGGGCGCGGGCATCATCAAGCATATTGTGTACTCGTCGATGAAGCAAAGTCGGACGTTTCGCGCGAGAAATTGCACATGCTGACGGAGACAACTGATGGTTTCAAATTATCGGAGTTCGATCTGAAGCTGCGCGGGCCGGGTGATTTTTTTGGCAATAAGCAAAGTGGGATGCCCGAATTTAGGCTGGGGGACATTGTTCATGACTATCGCACACTGGCGACGGCGGAACGTGATGCGGCACGCCTCGTTCGCGATCCTGCTTTTTGGAATGAATCATGCTATCAACTGCTGCGGGATCTCATTCTTGCTGCGGGCGTGCGGCGGGCCGGTCGCTTTGATTGACAAGCATGCTTAATTGAGGAATGTGTGTTATACTGAACTTCTAGGATCAAGTCCTAATTCTAAGCACTGAAGCGATCATTATGATCGATGCGCCGCTGACCGGTCGTGTCCGACGGGCATCTTTGGAAAGATAGAAAGGGAGCCATCGAGTGAGAAGAAGCAAGCGCGATCGCCAGCAAGCGCTCAAACAGACGATTGCTGAAAATCCGTTTATTACCGATGACGAATTGGCCAAAAAATTTGTTGTCAGTGTGCAGACCATCAGGCTTGATCGCCTGGAACTGTCTATTCCTGAACTGCGGGAGCGTATTAAAAACGTCGCGCGTCAACAGTTTGATGAAGTGAGGGCCCTTCATGAGGATGAAGTAATCGGCGAGATTGTCGACCTTCAGCTAGACGTCAGCGCTATTTCATTTCTTGAAATTGGCAGCGAACATGTCTTCAGCCGTACGGGTATCGCCCGTGGCCACTACCTATTTGCTCAAGCCAATTCATTGGCCGTCGCGGTGATCGATGACGCCATGGCGCTCACTTCCAAGGCATCCATTCATTTTATTCGCCCGGTGCGCGCCGGCGAGCGTGTCGTCGCTAAAGCAAAGGTGCTTGAAAAAGAACGGATGCGTACGGTCGTACAAGTTGACAGTTATGCCGGGCAGGATCATGTGTTCCGCGGTGAATTTACGATGTTTCGTTCAGCGCGTCACGCACAGACCACATCGGTGCGCGCGTTGGATATAAAAAATGATGTGAATTGAAAAAATAAGTCAGAATAGCAGGAGGCGTTGGTCATTGTCTAAAATCGCTTGCGTCTTTCCCGGGCAAGGAGCGCAGCAAGTCGGCATGGGGAAAGATATTTTTGAAAACGACGAACAGGCAAAGAAAAAATTTACGGCTGCCGATCAACAGGCCGGGTTTCCGCTCACGAAGTTGATCATGGAAGGACCGGAAGAAGAACTGACGTTGACAGAAAATGCGCAACCGGCGATATTGACGGTCAGCGCCGTGCTATATGCTTTGTTTCAGGCCAGCGGGGTGCGGCCCGATTATGTAGCAGGTCATAGTCTTGGCGAATACAGCGCGCTCGTCGCCGCTGGGGCCCTCACTTTTGAAAACGCCGTCTATGCCGTTCGCCGGCGCGGATTGCTGATGAAAGCTGCCGTGCCGAACGGAGAGGGCACAATGGCAGCCGTGCTCGGTCTGGATGCGGGTGTGCTCTCTGACATCTGCGTGCAAGCCAGTGCCTGCGGACAGCTCGTTCAGCCGGCCAATCATAATGCGCCCGGGCAAATTGTCATTTCCGGAACGACCCAAGGAGTCGCTGCCGCCAGCCGGCTGGCACTTGAGGCCGGTGCGCGACGTGTGATTCCGCTTGTTGTGAGCGGGCCCTTCCATTCACGGCTGATGGAGCCTGCAGCCGGCCAGCTCGGCGCTGTGCTGGCGGCATTGCCAATGCAGGACGCTGCGATTCCGGTCGTTGCCAACTGTACGGCAGAGGTGGAAGAGAAGGCGGATGATATCCGCCGACATTTGGTTGAGCAACTTTATTCGCCGGTGCGCTGGGCAGAGACTATTGAGCGCCTGGAGACGCTCGGCGTTGATACGTACGTTGAAATCGGACCGGGACGCGTGCTCAGCGGCCTGATCCGCAAGATTGATCGCAGGGCTAAAACGTTGCATATTAATGATCTTGCTTCACTGGAGACAACGGTTCGGCAACTCAAGGAGGTCGGGCAATGAATCTTGACAACAAGGTGGCACTTGTCACCGGGGCTTCGCGTGGCATTGGCCGGGCGATTGCTTTAGAGTTTGCCGGCGCCGGCGCGTCAATCATCGTCAATTATGCCGGCAACCGTGAGCGTGCTGAAGAGACGGCGGAAGCGGTGCGTGCGCTTGGCTGCAAGGCATGGGTATGTCAATGTGACGTCAGCAATGAAGAAGAAGTGGCGGCCATGTGTAAGGAAGCTCTCAGTCGCTTTGAACACGTGGATGTGCTCGTTAACAATGCAGGCATTACGCGCGATGCGCTGCTCATGCGCATGAAAACATCAGATTGGGATGCTGTATTAAATACGAATCTAAGGGGCGTTTTTCTTGCAACAAAGGCGTTACTTCGACCGATGATGCGCCAGCGCAGCGGCAAGATCATTAACATCGCTTCTGTCATCGGGCTTGTCGGCAACATCGGGCAGGCGAATTATGCAGCTGCCAAGGCAGGCGTGATCGGGCTGACCAAAGCGACAGCGCGTGAAGTCGCCTCCCGTGGCATTACTGTCAATGCGATTGCACCGGGTCTGATTGCGACCGATATGTCAAATGAATTGGACCCGGAAATTCAGAAAAAGATTGAAGCGGATATTCCGCTTGGTCGTCCGGGCACGCCGGAAGACGTGGCTCGGGTCGCCCTCTTTCTTGCATCGGCTGCAAGTGATTATGTCACCGGGCAAACAATAAGTGTTGACGGCGGTATGACGATGCAATAAAATAAACTGGCGCAGCAATTTAAAATCGTATAATGCAGGAGATTTGAGCGAAAATAAGTTTTGACTAGCAGAGCGTTTCCTGTTATTTTTATTAGTGGTATCGTGCGAGAGGGGGTGAAAACATGGCAGAAGCAGATGTATTGGAACGTGTGAAAAAAATTGTTGTTGACAGACTGGGCGTTGATGAAGCAGACGTTAAGCCTGAGGCGTCTTTCAAGGAAGACTTGGATGCCGACTCGCTCGACATCGTAGAACTTGTCATGGAACTCGAGGATGAATTTAATCTTGAGATTTCAGATGAGGATGCAGAAAAAATTCAGACCGTTGGTGACGTCATTACTTACATAGAAAGTCACAAATCTTGATTCACCTGTCGGTTTCGCTTTAAAGGGTCGCGATAATGGGCAGATTAAAACATGCCGCGAGCGGCTTAACAGAAATAGCGGCTTTGCCTTTGGTACTGGGCAAAGCCGCGTTTCTGATCGGAGAGGCAGAAGCCGGCTGGGAACTGATTGGTGGCTAGTGGAGGTAATGAGATGCCGGAATTTCCCAAAAAATTAGACGATGATCAGACGTTTTCCAACATTCAGCAGTTGCTTGAGCAGTTTACGTTTCAATTTCATGATGAAATGCTGCTGAGACAGGCTTTTACGCACGCGTCCTACGTCAATGAACATCGCGGCGGCTCAGGTGAGAACTATGAGCGTCTGGAGTTTCTCGGCGATGCGGTGCTGGAGTTGATGGTCTCTCAGTATTTGTTTAAGCATTATCCCGAATTATCCGAGGGAGACATGACAAAGTTGCGCGCTTCCATTGTCTGTGAAACGGGCCTTGTGCAGTTTGCCACCTCGCTTGCATTTGAGAATAAGATTTTTCTCGGACGCGGTGAAGAGACGATGGGCGGCCGTCGTCGCCCGGGTCTGCTTGCTGACGTGTTTGAGGCCTTTGTCGGCGCGCTGTATCTTGATCAGGGCATTACCGCGGTCGGGCATTTTCTCGAAGCGGTCATCTATCCGCGTATTGATGACGGTACATTCGCAGAGGTGACCGATTATAAAAGCAGGCTTCAAGAAACGGTGCAGCGGATGGGGCTCGGCGGGCTTGACTATCGACTTGCCAGCGAGAGTGGCACAACGCATCAACATCATTTTGTGTCCGATGTTTGGATTGATAATAAGGTAGTCGGCCACGGTTGCGGCCATTCAAAAAAAGATTCGGAGCAAAACGCCGCGCGCGATGCACTGACACACATGACGCAGTCTTGACAAAACAGCCGGTATACCGGCTGTTTTTATTAGAACATATAAGATTTTTCGTGTATTCAAGCATTTGGCAGCATCGAGAGCCCGAGCACGGTGCTCAGTGGACGCGTGACATGCAACGATGGCTCATGCTGTCTCGCCCTGTATTTTCGCTGTGGGCAGCGCCTTCGAAAACAGCGTGTCAGACGTGATTTGCTGATGTGTATTTGGTCGAAGCGTTTGCGGTACGGCCGCGGCACTCGCCGCAAGAGAACGGAGGAAGCAGGATGTACTTGAAACGGCTTGACCTCTCAGGCTTCAAATCATTTGCCAAAAAAACGGTCATTGAATTTGTGCCGGGTGTAACCGCGGTCGTAGGACCGAACGGCAGTGGCAAAAGCAATATTACGGAGGCCATTCGCTGGTCACTCGGCGAACAGTCGGCAAAATCGTTGCGCGGAAATCGAATGGAAGATATTATTTTTTCCGGCAGTGATGCGCGCAAGGCTGTTAATCTTGCTGAGGTGACGTTGCTGCTTGATAACAGCGATCACTACTTGCCAATAGATTATAGTGAACTGAGCGTCACGCGGCGCGTGCTGCGTGACGGCGAAAGCAGCTATTTGCTGAACGGTCAGGATTGCCGTTTGAAAGATATCATTGACCTGTTTATGGACTCTGGTCTCGGCAAAGAGGCTTACTCAGTGATCGGTCAGGGCAAGATTGATGAAATATTGAATAGCAAGGCGGAGGAGAAGCGAAAGATTTTTGAAGAGGCAGCCGGCGTTCTAAAGTATAAGCTTCGCAAGCAGTCTGCGGAAAAGCAGTTGAACGATTCGAGAGACGATCTGAACCGTGTCGAGGACATTCTTCACGAACTGCGGGTGCGTATCGACCCGCTGCGCGAACAGTCATCCATTGCCAAAGCATATCTTGAAAAGAAGGAAGAGCTGCGTCAGACTGACATCGCGCTGCTCGTGTATGACGTCGAACATGTGCATGCCGACTGGGTGCATGCCAAGCGGCAAACCGCTGAGCTGGAGCAGCGTCGAAGCGAGTTAACGGCGAGTGAACAGTCGAAAAGTGCAGCCTGCCGTGAACACCGCCAAACGCTTGAGGCACTCGAACATCAGATCGATGCCCTGCAACACCAGATTGCTTCGGCCGGCGAAAACATGGAGAAAATCAACGGCCAGAAAGAGGTGTTCGCGGAGCGGCGACGACATGAGGCAAGTAGTTCAGCGGATATGCGCGAGCGCTTGGACAAACTGGCCGAGCAGCTGAGCGAAGCGAAAAAGCTGTATCAGACAGAGGCACGTGAGTACGGCGCTGAGCACGATAAGCTGGCGGCTCTGGTGTCAGAACGTCAAGAAAAAGAACGCCTGCTCGGACGCTTGGATGAGAATCTTCATGTGCAGACGGAGGAATTAAATGGTCGCTATATTGAAGTCTTGAATGAACAGGCAGCCTTGCGCAATGAACAGCGCTATTTGAACAACCAGCAAGATACGCTTTCGGGGCGGACCACTCGGGCGGTATCGAATGTCGACCAACTGCGCGCTGCCGCCGATCGAGCGCGGATGAACAAGCAGCATATGACCGAGGAGATGCAGCACGCCTGTGACGGGTTGCAGCGTTTGAGAGAGACGCTGTCGGTGCAGCAAAAAGAGCTCGCACAAGAAAAAAATCGTTATGAACATGAGCGCGCTGCAATCGGTGAAATTGATCGGCTGATTGACCAAGCGACTGCGCGCAAAGACATGCTGGAGACGCTGCAAGAAGATTATGCCGGGTTCTATCAAGGCGTGCGTGCGATTTTAAAAGAAAGAGATAGACTGGGCGGCATCTGCGGTGCGGTTGCCGAGCTTGTGCGTGTTGATCCGCGTTACCGCCTCGCGATCGAAACGGCGCTTGGTGCGGCGCAGCAGCATCTGGTCGTGACGACTGAGGCGGCGGCGCGTCATGCCATTGCTTTTTTACGCCAGAGCCGATCCGGACGCGCCACTTTTTTGCCGTTGTCCGTTGTTCGGGGTCGCGCGATCAGTCAAATGGATCAGCGGCTGATCAACGATCAAAAAGCCTATTTGGGGACGGCCGCACAGCTCGTGACATGCGAGACACGTTATCAAGCAGCGGTGGCGCATCTTCTCGGTCACGTCGTTGTCGCTGATACGCTGAATGGTGCCGGTGAGTTGGCGAAGGCGACCGGTTACCGCTATCGAATCGTGACGCTGGAAGGGGATGTCATATCTCCGGGCGGTGCGATGACGGGCGGCAGTGTGAAGTCCGGACAGGCCGGCGTACTCGGCCGCACATCAGCCATTGATGAGCTTCAGCAGCAACTGGCTGAGATGCGAGCGAAAAGTCAGACACTTAAGGCGCAATTTTCTATACGAAAGCAGTCGATTGCTGCGGCTGAAATGGCTGTAGCCAAAACCGGACAAGCGCTCTCCGGGGCCGAGAGTCACGTCCGTCAGCTTGAGCAGATGCGAAATGAAGCGGCAGCCGAAGAAAAAAGCAGCGTTGAAAAATATCAGCTGATTGCTCGCGAAAACAATGAATTTCTTAATGAACGCACCGCGATCAGTGAACGGCTTGCTGTCGTTGAGCAGACACTCCTCAAGTGTCAGGCGAGCGAGCGACATCTTAAAGATGAACTGGAACAACTGGCTGAAAAGCAAAAAAATAAAGCGGATACCCAGCGGTCGCTGCAAGAGGCGGTGACCGTGCTGAAAGTGAACGAGGCCAAGCAAGCTGAGAATGTCTCCCATCGCAGCGAGCGGCTTGAAGACTTGCGTATCCGTTCAGAAGAATTGGACACGGCCTACGAGGCGCTCAGTCAGTCACTGGCAGAGATGAGCGGTCAGCTTGGCACTCACGCGCAGACGCTTGCTTCACTTGCAGATGCGGCGGTGGTGGCGGCAGAGCGAAAGCAGCAGCTAAAGATTGACCTTGAGACGGCTATGCGCGCGCGCGGCAAGGCGCAGCAGGCTTTGTCGACAGCGGAAGATGAACTTGCTGCATTGCGCCAGGCATTGGCCGCTGTCGCCGGTGCCTGCGAACGGGAAAGTGCCACGCTTAACCGGCTTGACGTTCAGCTCGACCACTTGCTCGGCACACTTGGTGACGACTATGAGTTAACGCTTGAAGCGGCAAAGGAGCACTACAAACTCGACGGTGATCCTGAAGCTGCCAGACGGCAGGTCAAGTTGATTAAGCGGGCCATTGATGAACTTGGTACGGTTAACCTTGGGGCGATTGAGGAATACGAGACAGTCTGTGAACGCGAACATTTTTTATCTGAGCAGCGCGCCGATCTGCTGCGGGCGCGGGCAACGCTTGAGCATGTCATGAGTGAAATGGATCGTGAAGTTGCTGAGCGTTTTTCAAAGACATTCGACTGTATTCGTCAGCATTTTCGCCACGTGTTCACCGCTTTGTTCGGCGGTGGGCGCGCCGATCTCCGGCTTGTTGACCCCGCAGATTTGCTTGGCAGCGGTGTTGATATATTTGCTGAACCGCCGGGCAAAAAGCTGCAGCGGTTGTCCTTACTCTCCGGCGGCGAACGTGCTTTGACTGCTATTGCTCTGTTGTTTGCCATTTTAAAGGTGCGTCCGGTTCCGTTTTGCGTACTCGACGAGGTTGAGGCAGCGCTTGACGATGCGAATGTCGACCGCTATGCAGACTATTTGAAAGCGTTTAGCGCGGACACACAATTCATTGTTGTCACGCATCGGCATGGAACAATGGAACGTGCCAATGTTTTGTACGGCGTCACGATGCAGGAATCCGGCGTCTCGCGGCTTGTGTCTGTCCGATTGGAAGAGACCGAGCATCTGCTTGCCTCCGGGGACGGCGCCTGAGAGTGATCGTTGCGGAGCTCGGGCGAGAAGCGCAGATTTGAAGACAATCGACGCTTAACATTTTATAAACAGGCGAGACACACGCTATACTGCCATTTAGAAAGGAGCGGTTCGGCCGATGGACTTTTTTGATAAGTTAAAAAACAGACTTGCCGGTAAAAAAGTGGAACAGGCGAAGACGTTCAACGGCGGACTCGTTAAAACACGTCAATCCTTCTCTGAAAAGCTCGGTCGTTTGATCAAACGTTACCGGAAAATCGATGATGTATTTTTTGAAGAACTGGAAGATCTGCTAATCGAGGCAGATGTCGGTGTGCCGACTGTCCTTGCGCTTGTCGAGCGTCTCAAAGACGAGGCGCGCACGCGAAAAGTGACGGAAAGTGCCGGTCTCAAAGATGTCATTGTGGAGGTGCTTGCCGACTTCCTCGGTAAGGGCAACGCTGAAACAGAATTGCACTTAACCGATGGACTCAACGTGCTGCTGCTGGTCGGCGTCAACGGAGCGGGTAAGACGACAACGGCCGGCAAGCTGGCAGCACGGCTCAAAGCAGAAGGGCGGCATGTGCTGCTTGCCGCTGCCGATACGTTTCGGGCCGGCGCCATTGAGCAGCTGCAAGTTTGGGGAGAGCGCATCGGCGTGCCTGTTATCCGCCATCAGGAGGGCTCCGATCCGGCGGCTGTTATTTTTGACGCGTTGCAAGCTGCGAAGTCGCGCGGCTGCGATGTGCTCATCTGCGATACGGCTGGCCGGTTGCAGAACAAGGTGAATTTAATGAATGAACTCGGCAAGATCAAGCGCGTCATTGAGCGCGACGTGCCCGGCGCGCCGCAGGAGGTATTGCTCGTTGTCGATGCGACGACCGGACAGAATGCGTTGAACCAAGCCAAGCTGTTCCAACAGACGGCCGGTGTGACCGGCATTGTGCTGACTAAGCTCGACGGCACCTCAAAAGGCGGCATCGTGCTTGCCATTCGTCATGAACTGAATCTGCCTGTCAAATTTGTCGGACTTGGTGAACAGGTGGATGATTTGCAGCCCTTTGACGCGGATGCTTTTGTCTACGGGTTGTTTTTTGAGCTTTTTTCTCGTTCAGAAGCGTAAGTGGACAATGAATGCGCGTATTCATCGACGCGGTCATAATGTGCACCCTCGTTTTTTCCGTTAAGCGCTGTGACTGTTGCTGCTTGGCTTCACGCTGCATCGCTTGACTCAAACGATATATCGCACGGTTTTGTACGTGTAAGAGTCTGCGCCGCGCCTTGCAAAAGCAGTGTCGAGCGGATCTTGCAGGTCTACTTTGTCTGAGGATGCTCGCGTTGCCTCAGCGACTGGCAAAGCGGGCGCGCTGTCGTCTGACTTGGCACAGCTCGGTTTTTAGAAGATAGGCATTTGGCAAATGCGGGTCCTTTGATAGTGGCTGTGCGCCCGTGTATTTTCTCGCTCATCTGCTCTCGTCAAACCGTCTGCAACTTTTCAGGGTGTTAAGGTAATACCTTGACAGTTGATTGTTCATCCGTTAAACTGATTAAGTAAAGCTTAATTCCTTGACAGCCGAGGAGCCTTTGCGATGATTGAGAAAGTGTTGCGGATCAATGCTTTGTATGATTTTTATCAACCGCTGCTCACCCGCAGGCAGCAAGAGTACCTCGATCTATACTATCTCAATGATTTCTCACTCGGCGAGATTGCCGAGCGCTGCGGAGTTTCGCGTCAGGCCGTCTACGACAACCTCAAACGCGCGGAATCGGCGCTTGAATCGCTGGAGGAGAAGCTGCAACTGTGCCGCAAATATGAGGCGCGCCGGCAGGTTATGACCCTTTTGCGTGAGCAGACGGCCGGTTTGGGCAAGAATGAGCGGGAACGCTTTGATCTGCTTCTCGGTCAGCTGGAAAATCTCGATTAGGAAGGGAAACAGATGGCATTTGAGAGTCTAGCCGACCGGCTGCAACAAGCAATGAAAAAAATACGCGGCAAGGGCAAAGTGTCCGAAGCCGATGTCAAGCAAATGAGCCGTGAGGTGCGTCTTGCGCTGCTTGAGGCCGATGTGAATTTTAAGGTTGTCAAATCGTTTATTAAACGTGTCGAGGAACGGGCGGTTGGCCAAGATGTGCTGAAAAGCCTGACACCCGGGCAGCAGGTCATCAAGATTGTCCAGGAAGAGTTGACCGCGCTGATGGGCGGCGACGAGCCGACGATCAGCTTTGCACTGAAGCCGCCGACGGTGATTCTGTTTGTCGGTCTGCAAGGCGCCGGTAAGACGACATCTGCTGCCAAACTGGCTGCTTATTTGCGCAAGACGCATAATCGCAAGCCCTTGCTCGTTGCCGCCGACGTCTACCGTCCGGCAGCGATTCGACAGCTGCAGACGCTCGGTGCTCAGTTGAGCATTCCGGTGTTTGCACCCGGCGATCATGTCGATCCGGTAACCATTGCCCGCCAAAGCCTGGATGAAGCCGCCGCCAACCACAACGATCTCGTACTGATCGACACGGCCGGACGTCTGCAGATTGATGATCAGCTTATGGGGGAACTGGAACGGATTAAAGCTATTGCTGTTCCTGATGAGATTCTGCTTGTTGTTGACGCAATGACCGGGCAGGAAGCCGTGAATGTGGCCAGTACCTTCGATGAACGGCTTGGGTTAACAGGCGTCGTCATGACTAAGCTGGACGGCGACACGCGCGGCGGGGCGGCGCTTTCCATCTGTGCAGCCACCGGCACACCGATTAAGTTCGTCGGCACAAGCGAGAAGATGGACGGTCTGGAGGCCTTCCACCCGGATCGTATGGCTTCGCGCATTCTTGGCATGGGTGATGTGCTGTCATTGATCGAGAAAGCTCAGGCGTCAATTGACGCGGACAAAGCGCGTGAAATGGAAGAAAAGATGCGCACGGTTAGCTTCACACTCGATGACTTTCTTGAACAGATCGGACAGATGCGCAAGCTCGGTCCCCTTGACGATTTGCTTGCGATGATGCCGGGGGGCGGCAAGCTGAAAGGAATGAAGAACGTGTCGGTCGACCCCAAGCAGATTGATCAGACCGAAGCGATCATTCGTTCCATGACGCCAAAGGAAAAAGCGGATCCAGACATCATCAATTCAAGCCGGCGTAAGCGTATTGCGCTGGGCAGCGGTACGTCAATTGCCGACGTGAACCGGTTGCTGAAACAGTTCAAAGAAATGAAAAGAATGTTAAAGCAGTTTATGGGTGCAGGTAAGGGGAAAAGGCGGAAAAATCCGTTTAACCTTCCTTTTATGTAAAAGGCAGTTCACTAATCTTAAAATGAAAGAAGCAGGTGTTTTTCATGTCCGTCAAAATTCGTTTGAAACGCATGGGTGCAAAGAAGCGTCCGTTCTATCGTGTTGTTGTTGCTGAATCGAGTGCGCCGCGCGACGGCCGGTTCATTGAAGAAATCGGGACCTACAACCCGGTTTCCACGCCGAAGTCTTTTGAAGTTAACGAGGAAAAAGCTTTGGATTGGCTGAGCAAGGGGGCACAGCCGTCTGATACGGTGCGCAACCTCTTTTCGAAAAAAGGGATTATGGAGAAATTCCATCTGTCAAAGCTGCGGAAATAAAAGCGGCATAGCAGGAGTAGAGGAGGGGGTAATCCCCTCTTTTTTGCAGGATAAGAAAGTATAATGATCTTATAAAATTTGCATGAATGATAAACAAGAACACAGGTGTGAGGGAAACTTGCCTGGCTTCTCTAAAGTATCTGCGGCGGGCGGTCAGCTGGCTGCTGATAGTGGTAAGTGTGCCTGAGTTTGTATAGATTATGTAGCGGTCGGGCCTTGCAGATTCTGACTTGAGTGGTGTGCCTGCGGGGCGACGGGCTGGGAGGCTTGTGAATGACCAACTGGTATTTTGTTGGAAAGCTTGTGAATACACGCGGTATAAAAGGCGAAGTGAAAGTCGTCAGTGAGACGGATTTTCCGGAACAGCGATTTGCCGAAGGGGCTGTGCTGTATGTTCGCCAACGCGATGATGGCCGTTATTTGCCGCTTACGGTTGCCGGACATGCTGTGCACAAGCCGTTTGATTGCCTTTTTTTTGAAGGCTATGATTCGATAGAAGCGGTGGAAGCGTTCAAGGGATGCGACTTATTTGTGCCCGAAGAACAGCTGGAACCACTGAATGAGGGCGAGTTTTATTACCATGAAGTGATCGGTGCTGAGGTGTACACGGAGGAGGGGCGGCGTCTCGGAATGATCAAAGAAATTCTCTCACCCGGAGCGAATGACGTCTGGGTTGTGAAAACATCAGGAAAAGACGTTCTGCTTCCTTATATTGCTGACGTTGTGAAGGCGGTCGATCTTGCAAAGCGGCGTATTACCGTCCACCTCATTCCGGGACTGATCGACGATGAAGATTGATATTCTTTCGCTTTTTCCGGCCATGTTTTCCGGTGTGCTCGGTGAATCAATTATCGGCAAGGCACGCGAAGCGGGAAAGGTGGATTTTACATTGACTGACTTTCGTGCATACACGGACAATAAGCACGGAAAAGTCGATGACTACCCGTTCGGTGGTGGTGCCGGCATGGTGCTGATGCCGCAGCCGCTGTTTGATGCCATTGACGCTGTGCGTCACGCGCATCCTGAGCGCGCGCGCGTCATCTTAACGACACCGCAGGGTAAACCCTTTCGCCAGGCAGACGCCGAACGTCTGGCGGGGGAGACCCATTTAATTTTCATTTGCGGACACTATGAAGGCTTTGATGAACGCGTTGCCGAGCATTTGGCGACTGATGAGTACTCGATCGGTGACTTTGTCATGACCGGCGGTGAGCTGGCGGCGATGGCCATGATCGACAGCATCGTCCGCCTGCTGCCCGGTGTACTGGGCAATGAAAGCTCAGCAGTGTCAGATTCATTTTCCGGGGGATTGGACGGTTTATTGGAACACCCCCATTATACCCGTCCGGCTGACTTTCGCGGCATGCACGTGCCTGATGTATTGCTGTCAGGCAATCACGGCAAGATTGAGGAATGGCGGCACAAAGAATCGCTGCGACGCACATACCTGCGCCGGCCCGATCTTCTCTCGGGTCGGCACTTATCGGCAGCAGAAACAGGCTGGCTACGGGAATTCAAAAACGACGAACCGTTACGCTGAAAACAGCACTTGCGGACGTCCGCCTGTTATGATAAAATAAATCGCGTGACAATTTGGTTTGAACGACAATGTTCCGCTGTCGCTTTAGAGAACGACAAGAGCGTTGGCAGGAAGGAGGCCATTTGCGAATGAGCAATGTTATTGAAGACATTACGAAAGAACAACTTCGTGGTGATGTGCCTGATTTTCGCCCGGGCGATACGGTGAAGGTTCACGTGAGAATCACCGAAGGCACGCATGAACGTATTCAGATTTTTGAGGGTGTCGTGATTAAGCGTCACGGCGCCGGCGTCAGCGCAACATTCACGGTGCGTAAGATTTCCTACGGCGTCGGTGTGGAGCGTGCTTTTCCGGTTAACTCGCCGAAGCTTGACAAGATCGAAGTCGTTCGGCAAGGTAAAGTACGTCGGGCTAAGCTCTATTACTTGCGGAATCTGCGCGGCAAGAAAGCGCGTATCAAGAGCAAGTAAGTCGGTTAAAAAACAAGTCGTAAGCAGGGGATCTGGCCGGGCCAGATCCTTTTTGTTTGTGGTTCAGATGATGCGTGTGACGGGGATTGACAACCGGTTGTCAAAATAAGGTGGGCAAGCAGCGGTTCGTAATCCGCTGTCGCTGATCAAGTGAGGCATGCCGGTTGATCCGTTGTTGAGAACACTCGGTGGCGTGCTTCTTGCGGGCCGAACTGAGCGAAAACAGCGCGCCGGTACCCCGCTGCGCTGACTATGAACGATAGATAAATGGAGGAAAAATATGAAAATTCAATGCTAGAATACCAAGAATTATAACTCCTCCAAAAACATAAGGGCGAAGAATGATAAATTTTGAATAGTACCCATCGGGAGGGGATTCTGTGAGCCTGATTTATGCTCTTTCAGATATTCATGGCTTCTATGAGTCAATGCTAGACACTCTATCGCTTGTCGATTTAGATTCTGATAAAGAAAATAAACTGCTGTTTCTTGGTGATTATGTAGACAGAGGAAAGGATAGCTGCAAAGTTCTTTATCATGTTAAAAAAATGGACGAGGTCTATCCTAATCAGGTTGAGGTTTTAATCGGCAATCATGATGAAATGTTCATGGATTGGTTTACGCTAAAGGATAAAGATGACTGGCATCCGTGGATTTCCTATTATTTCGACACGTTAAAGAGCTTTTTGGGTGCCGAATTTGTTGATAGCGTAAAAAACCTACCGAAAAAACCCGGATTGTTTTTTGAGATAAACGGTATGGCGTTGACTGGAATGCGAAAGCGTCATTCCGACTTACAGGACTGGCTTCTATCGAAAGAAAAAAATCGATTCTTCGAAAACAAAAAAAATTCCCAAATTTATCTTCATGCCGGTCTACTCGAGGAAGCAGGGGATTTGTGGAAACAGGGAACCCCTGATTCGTATTTCACCCAGAAGTTTCCAGCCGAAACGGGATCGTTTTATATGGATATTATTGCAGGACATGTATCCAGTGCCACAGCAGCAAAGAATGACGACTATCTTGGCAAAGTGTATTATGATGGAAAAAGTCATTTTTACATTGACGGCGAAACCGAGCGAAGCTGCATTGTGCCACTGTTGAAATTTAATACGGCGACGGGTGTTTATTCGAGCTACGACAAGGCGACGAATGGGTCTTGGGTTGAGTATAAAATAAAAGGATAAGTTGTGTCTGAATTAGGAGAGTCGCATGAATGCTCTATGGATAAATAGACAATCCATCAAAATTATAAGAAAAAACGGGCTTCTGTTGTTTATCATACCAATACTGCACGGGCAAGAAGACAAGCTGAACGTGAATTAATTGATGTATTGACTTCAAAGAAGCAAGGTTTATTTCAAGGTCAATCAATGAAAACGTTCTTTGACTTGAAAGAATCTTGGTTTAACGTTTGGCGAACGACTGTAGAGCCTCAAACTGTAAAACGTGAGGTTCTTGTGATTGATAGACTTTCTGATCTAATCGCTGATGATATCTTACTTGAGAACATAACCCCTCTGTTCATTCAAAATTGTTTAAATGAATATGGGAAAAAGTATCATTTAACTCATTCGACTATGCAACATATCAAATGTACGCTGAATAAAATTTTTGATTATGGTGTTCTTCATCGTGCCATTTCGTTTTCTCCATTAAGAGTTGTTAAACTCAACGCCACTGTCGAAGAAAGGCGAGCAAAGAAAAAAGACTTGAAATGAAGTTTTTAGATGAATGTGAAGTGAAGGTTTTACTTGCTGAGTTTAGGGAACGAAGACATAAAAATTATTACGACTTAGCGCTTTTTCTTGTTGGAACCGGTTGCCGGATTGGAGAAGCTTCTGCATTGACGGAGTCTGATATTGATTTTGAAAATCATTTGGTCACGATTGATAAATCATTGCAAGCCCATGATTTGAGAGTTGATGACTTCTATCTTGATACGACAAAAACTATGGCAGGCGAACGAGTGGAACAACTTCCTGAGTTTGTTATGCAAGCATTGAAAAGAGTGATTGAACGAAATAAGCAATTTGATGATCACATGGAAAATTTACCGTTTATTGAACACATGGGGATAAGTGAAAGCGTGTCAAATAAGTAATTTTTGCCCCCAAAATGCCCAAAAATAAAAGGAACAATAATGTTAGGCTTGCGAAGCCTTGTTATTAAAGGAGTTATAAGAAATGGCTAATATTCAATGGTATCCCGGTCATATGGCGAAAGCCAAAAGACAGATGATCGAGCAAATCAAGCAAATAGATGTCGTGATTGAGCTTGCGGATTGCCGTATTCCCGAAGCGTCACGCAATCCGCTGATTGGTGAAATTGCTTCGGGGAAACCGAGACTGCTGCTGCTCAATAAAGCCGATCTTGCCGATCCGAAGGCGACCAGCGACTGGCGGCATGCTTTTGAACATCAAGGGTTGGCTGCGCTGCCGATCGACAGCCGCACCGGCGCAGGGCTTACACAGATCGGTCCACTCGTGCGCCGACTGGCGCTGCCGCGCCGTGAAAAGTTGGCCAGTCGCGGTTTTACTCCCCATGCGGATCGCGCCCTGATCGTCGGCATTCCTAATGTTGGCAAGTCAACGCTGATTAACCGGCTTGCCGGTCGTAAAGTTGCAAAGGTCGGCGACAGGCCCGGGGTTACCACGGCCCAGCAGTGGATTAAAGTCGGAAAAACAATGGAATTGCTGGATACACCGGGTATTCTCTGGACGAAATTCGACCATCCGGCTGTCGGACTGCGCCTGGCTGCGACCGGCGCAATCAAGGAGGAGCTGACCGACTATGTGGAAATTGCGATCTTCCTGCTAAACGTAATGAGCGTTCACTATGCATCGGCGCTGAATGAACGTTATCATCTGACCAACGGATCCGCAGATTTGGGGGTAGAAAACCAACCCGCTCTGGAGTGGCTTGCACAAATCGGGCGCAGTCGCGGCTGTCTGGGCAGCGGCGGTCAGGTGGATATTGACCGCACGGCCGAACTGGTCGTCAGGGACTACAGGCATGAACGGTTGGGGCGCCTGACGCTGGAGTGGCCTGACGTGTCGGAAACAGTGTAAAAAACAAGGTGATAAACCGATATAAAGAAGGAGGTGCAGATCGGATGGAGACCATTGCACAAGTTCGTGCAAAGCTTGCGTGCAGCGATTCGCTTGATGCCGATGTCCGCGATCGACTCTCCAATGACCCGCGCATCGGCGTGCAAAAGCTTCTGGATGCCTGGCAGAGGCGTCAAGCCCAGCGCGCAGAATGGCTCAAGCGCTTTAAGCACTTGAACGCATACGAGGAGCGACTGCATGCACAGGGGTTTGAATATGTCGGCGGTATTGACGAAGCCGGGCGGGGACCGCTCGCCGGTCCCGTCGTTGCCGCCTGCGTCATTCTTAGACCAGAATCAGTGATTCTCGGCTTGAATGATTCGAAACAGCTCACGCCACACCGACGCGATATGTTGTTTGATGACATACGTGCGGCTGCACTCGCCATCGGCATCGGCGAAGCATCGGCACCGGAAATTGACCGTTATAACATTTATCAGGCGTCGAAACTGGCGATGATGCGCGCGCTGGAAGCGACAAGTATTCGTGCCGACTTTCTGCTGATCGACGCGATGCAGCTTCCTGTTCAGATCGCGCAGGAAAGTTTGATTAAGGGTGACGCCCGCAGCAATTCCATCGCTGCGGCCTCAATTATTGCAAAGGTAACGCGTGACCGTCTTATGCAAAAACTCGATCAAACCTATGCAGGCTATGGATTCGCAAATCATAAGGGATATGGGACAGCAGACCATTTGCGCGCTTTAAAGACACTCGGTCCGTGTCCCGAACATCGGTTAACGTTTTCACCGGTAATGGCCAGCAGATGAGGGGAAACGGATGAACTTTCAGCCCTATACGATCAGTCAAAGTCAAATGATTGAAACTTTTGTTCCTGAACAGCTGCTGCGTGCGAGGGTCATTGATCTGTTACCAGACCGCACAGCGCTGCTGCAAATCGGTACGCGGCAGATCGTGGCTCAAGTAGCAGCCGTTGAACCGCCCATGAAGATCGGACAGGATTATCTGTTTCAAATTCAGAAGCAAACAGATCCGCTTGTCGCTAAAGTTGTCAACCGCAAGGAGACTGCGGGTGCCGCGCAGGCCTCGCTGCTGATCGACGATGTGCTGCATACGCTCAATCTGACAGACGATGCAGCGACGCGTCGCATTATACGCTCTTTTCTTGATAACGATGACGCGATGACACGTGAAAATATTGAAAGCGTACGTGCTCTCATCGGCGGCAGTACGCCGTCCGCGCGTGATCTTGAAGCTGTGCATTGGATGCTTCAGCGTCACTTGCCGCTTAATAAAAGTATGCTTAACATTGCCCGCGCACTGGCTGATAATAGCCAGTCATTGACTGAGCAACTGGGTGCGTTTGCGCGTGACATCGAACACGCGCAGCCGACTGCAAGCATTGCGGTGTTGCGTCAGAGCCTTGAGCGCCTGTCTGAGAGCCGATCACCATCTGAACTGTCCTTGCTTGCTGTGCGGGCAGGACGTAAGCAGGCACAGTCAGCCATCGAGTCCCTTCCCGGCTTTTCACAGACCGCAGTCTTGCAGGCGGCAGCCGACCAGCTAATAGATCACCATTTCTCGGCGGCTGCGCTCTCAGCCTTTGCAGAACTTCTGAGTCCGGCGATGGCTGTCGGCGAGTTGTCTGACCGGTTGCGCGCTGCGCTGAGCAGGGCAGCCGGTGTCAGTGCACCTGCAGGCAGTGCCGATTTCTCCTTGCTGGCTATCATGCATGCGCTCGGGCTGGACCATGAGGCGGTTTTGCAGCGCCAATTGAGTCACAATATTCATCTTGAGACGACAGGGACGTTGAAGGAAGCGCTGCTTGCCGTGGCGGCGGACAGGCAGCTATCCTCGTCCTTGCGAGGTCAGGCGACGCATGTGCTGCAGCAACTGACTGGCGAACAGCTGCAACTGCTCGCCACGGATACGCCTGCTGCGCAATTTACTTTGCAGTTTCCGGTTCCCACGCAGCAAGGTATGCAGAATCTGACGGTGTATTGGGAGGGCAAACGTAACAAAAAAGGGAGCCTTGACCCCGGTTATTGCACGCTGCTGCTTTGCCTTGAATTAAATCATCTTCATCAGACGATGATCAGCGTGCGTGTGCAGGATCATACCGTATCGCTGCGTATTAAAAATGATCAGTTTGATCTTAGACAACAGCTCGAGCGTGGCCGCGCTCAATTGGCTCGGCAGCTTGAAAGACTCGGGTATAGGCTGAGTACGGTGTCTCAAACTGATCAGCTGGACAGCGCGCTGATCGCGCACGCTCTGGCCCCCTTAACGCCGCTCACCTCTCATTTGGATGTGAAAGCATGAAACAGGACAATGGCAATGAAAACAAAGAGAAAGCGGTGGCGCTTCGCTACGAACAGGGCAAAGATCAGGCCCCGGTCGTTCAGGCAAAGGGGGAGGGGTTACTTGCGGAACGGATCATTGAGGTGGCAAAGGCGTGCCAAATTCCCATTCAGCAAGATGCCGATCTCGTTGCCATGCTGTCTCAGCTTGATCTGAATCAAATGATTCCGCCTGAGCTTTACGGCGCCGTCGCCGAAATATTCGCTTTCATCTATCAAATAGATCGCAACTACGAGAGCAAGCGCGGAGAATGTTGAGCGTGTTGGGTCACTCAAAAAATGTCTTTTTATGATGCAACACCGTTAATTTCACTTCTCATATCCATGTTGTCCGCGGGGTTGGCATGGCATGCGGCCCATCGACATGGCGTCAGCGTCCGATCAAACAGTTGTCGGACGCTTGTACACGCTTTTTTATTGGCATGTAAAGAAAACGTTTTCTTTACACTTGAAAAACGTTATAATAAAAAAAGTAGCCATAGGTCTGGCCTATGTTTCACCGATGGACGAGTCAGCTAGTGGTGCATTGATACTATTTGCTTGATTGTCAATCATTGATTCTAATCGACGTACGAACTGAGGCATAAAAGCCAATCTCATGCCTTTATCGAGCATTGGTAATCAATATTCACACGTTGCCTGAGAACCCTCTTAAAAAATTCGCATGTTCCACTTTTTCCTCTCTGTACGGCCTACCTTTTTTGATTGCTTCATCAAGACAACGATTGCACGACAGATGAACAGCACGGGATATGTTGCACGCTATATCATCCGGCATATGACGCTGTATGTAATGAAAAAGGGAGGAACGTGCCGTTATGGATGAACGCACCCAGTTGCTCGTGCGGCTTATGCACTGCCGCGGGACAAGCGGACGGTTCGTGAAACGGTTGCTGCGGGAAGATCCGCTACTCCGCAACGTCAGCGAGCTGTCCGTTGCTGAACTGGTGGATCGGTTTGGTATTGGGCAAACCACTGCCGTTGATTTTGTTGCCGACTATCGCCGGCTTGACGGTCGGTCACTTGTCAACTATTATGCCAGTCGCCATATTCGTGCCATCGGCCTGCACGAAAGCAGCTATCCCCCGCTGCTTCGAGAAATCTATGATCCACCGCCCGTATTATACGTTGCGGGGCAGACAGCCACCTTCATGAGCGAGAAAATGCTGGCTGTTGTCGGTACTCGCCGACCGAGCGCTGAGGCTGCGAAAATTCTGGAGCGGCTACTTGTCCCGCTGCTGGAAGCGGGCTGGACAATCGTGAGCGGCATGGCCGTCGGTATTGATGGCATGGCGCACCGTCTCGCGCTTCCATACCGGACGATCGCTGTGCTCGGATCCGGACACTTCCACCCGTATCCACAGGCACATGTTAAGTTGTTCCAGCAAATGTGTCACTCACAAACCGTAATCAGTGAATATGCACCGGCTGAACCACCCGCACGTTGGCGCTTTCCCGCTCGCAATCGGTTGATCAGCGGACTGTCGCGAGGGACGCTTGTTGTCGAAGCGAAGGCGCGCAGCGGGGCATTGATCACAGCTGACCAAGCGATCGATCAGGGAAGAGAAGTTTTTGCTGTCCCAGGTTCCCTGCTCGATCCGAATACGGCCGGCACACACGCGCTCATTCAGCAAGGGGCAAAGCTCGTGACGTGTGCTGAAGATATCCTTGAAGAGTTGAGCTGATTGCCAATATCACCTTGAAATATGAAAGGTATAGGCGACGTGCCATTCGGCGCGGCGTAAATGTGAGCTAAGAGAATAGCATGCGAAAATATTTGCGGCTTGCGGGCGGCAGGAGCAGTGTTCCGGCGGCCCGTTCCCATACTTTTATAAGGACTGAAAAATTGAGCATGGCGAGGTAGACACACGACTAAGGCTTTACGAGTGTCTTGGTTTTACAAGTTGTCGTTAGCCTGTCGCGCTCGCATTTTTTATAGAGTTGCTGCCTGCCCGTTTGACAAAGTGGCTTGCAGTTATTAATATAAGTGAAGATTTCATTATTCTCAGAAAGGGGGAGCACCATTATGAGCGATTACCTCGTTATTGTGGAATCTCCCGCTAAAGCAAAAACCATCAAACGCTATCTAGGACCGAAATATCAAGTGAAGGCTTCGATGGGTCATGTACGCGACTTGCCGAAAAGCCAGATGGGCATCGATATAGCGAATCATTATGAACCCCGATACATTACAATCAGAGGCAAAGGGCCGGTATTAAAGGATTTGAAAAGTGCGGCCAAAAAGGCCAAAAAGGTCTATCTGGCAGCCGACCCCGACCGCGAAGGCGAGGCGATTGCCTGGCATCTCGCACACAGTTTGGACATTGACGATCATTCACCTTGCCGCGTTGTATTTAATGAAATAACAAAACCGGCCATCAAGGAAGCATTCAAAGAGCCACGCCAGATTAATATGGATTTAGTCGACGCGCAGCAGGCACGACGCGTGCTCGATCGCCTTGTCGGCTATAATATTAGTCCACTGCTGTGGAAAAAGGTCAAAAAAGGGTTGAGCGCAGGACGCGTTCAGTCTGTTGCATTGCGCATGATTATCGAGCGAGAAAATGAAATTAAGGCCTTTAAGCCGGAAGAATACTGGACGATCATGGGCCAATTTAATGCCGACGGCGAAACATTCGAAGCTGAATTTTATGGCCTTGACAGTAAAAAACAGGCCCTTCATTCAGAACAGGATGTTGGGAACGTTCTGGCGAGATTAAAGGACAATCGCTTTTCGGTCGAAAATGTCCAGAAGAAAGAGCGCCTGCGCCATCCGGTGGCACCGTTCATTACGTCATCACTGCAGCAGGAGGCGGGCCGCAAGTTGAATTTTCGGGCCCGCAAAACAATGATGGTTGCGCAGCAACTCTATGAAGGAGTGGAACTTGGAAAACTAGGCAACACCGGCCTAATCACTTATATGCGTACTGATTCGACGCGAATCTCAGACATTGCCAAAGACGAGGCCAAAGCTTATATCGTTGAATCGTATGGTGCCGAGTATGCCGGATATGGTGTGCAGAAGCAAAAAAAGGCGGAGAAGATTCAAGACGCACACGAAGGGATCCGACCGACATCCGTTCGCTACCTGCCCGCTGAGTTGAAAGAGTATCTCAGCCGCGATCAGTATAAGCTCTACAAATTGATTTGGGAACGATTCATTGCCAGCCAGATGGCGCCGGCTGTGATGGATACGATTCGCGCCGACTTGTTGCAGAGCGGTGTTTGTTTCCGGGCTAACGGGTCGAAAATTAAATTTCCGGGATTCATGAAAGTTTATATTGAAATGACGGATGACGCGCAAAGTAGCCAATCGAAGAAGCAGGACAAATTTTTGCCGGATTTGCATGATGGCATGGCGGCATTAAAGGAAAAGATGGAATCCAAACAACATTTTACTCAGCCGCCTCCCCGCTATACAGAAGCCTCGCTCGTTCGCGCGATGGAGGAGATTGGCATCGGCAGGCCATCGACATACGCACCGACAATCGACACGATTCAGCGCCGCAACTATGTCAGCATGGATGCCAAGCGGTTTGTTCCGACTGAACTCGGTGAAGTTGTGCTGAAATTGATTGTCGAATTTTTCCCGGAGATTATTAATATTGATTTTACCGCACAGATGGAGAATGATTTAGACGACATCGGTATCGGCCACAAGGATTGGATCGGTGTCATTGATGATTTTTATAAAGACTTCTCCGGCAGGCTTAAAAAAGCGGAAGCAGAAATGCAAACGGTGACCATTAAAGATGAACCGGCCGGCATTACATGCGAAAAATGCGGACATGAAATGGTGTATAAAATGGGCCGTTTTGGAAAATTTCTTGCCTGCTCTAATTTCCCGGCGTGCCGCAATACGAAACCGATTTTGAAAAAAACGGGGGTGAGGTGTCCGAAGTGCGGAAAAGGGGAGATCGTTGAGCGGCGAAGCAAGAAAAATCGCATTTTTTATGGCTGCGATCACTATCCGGACTGCGACTTTGTATCGTGGGATAAGCCGATTGCACGCCAGTGCCCCAAATGCGGCAGCTTCCTTGTGGAGAAAAAAGGAAAAAACGGTAAAACAGTCGAATGCCCGCATTGCGATTATAAGGAGGGCAGTTCTCAGAGCTGAATGAAGAGATAGGGAATAGAGGACGCTTTGGGAAAGGATGAAAACGATGAGCGAGACGCGCACCGTGACAGTTATCGGCGCAGGATTGGCTGGCAGTGAGGCCGCCTGGCAGATTGCCAAACGCGGCATTCCGGTCTGCCTTTATGAAATGCGCCCGCAAAAGCAGACGCCGGCTCACCACACCGGATGGTTTGCCGAACTTGTCTGCACGAATTCGCTGCGGTCGAATGCGCTGACGAATGCTGTCGGTATATTAAAGGAAGAGATGCGCCGATTGGATTCATTGATTATGCGTGCTGCGGATGCGGCGCAAGTTCCGGCGGGCGGCGCGCTTGCTGTTGACCGTGAGCGTTTTTCCGGTGAGGTGACGCGCGTGCTGCGTGCCATGCCTAATGTAACGGTAATTGAACGTGAGCAAACTGACATTCCGACGGGCATATCAGTCATTGCCACAGGACCGTTGACGCCTGCGCCGCTTGCCGCGGCCCTCAGACATCTGACAGGGGAAGACAGCATGTATTTTTATGATGCGGCTGCTCCTATTATTTCCGGGGAAACGGTTGACCGCAGTGTGGTCTATCTAAAGTCACGCTATGATAAAGGTGATGCCGCTTATCTCAACTGTCCGATGACAAAGACGCAGTTCGAGCGTTTCTACGACGCGCTGATTCATGCGGAAACGGCGCCACTCAAAAGTTTTGAACAGGAGAAATATTTCAACGGTTGCATGCCGATTGAAGTGATGGCGCGGCAAGGGGAGAAAACACTGCTTTTTGGACCGCTGAAACCGGTTGGCCTTGAGCCTCCGGGCTCGGACGTGCGTCCATATGCCGTTGTTCAGCTTCGGCAGGATAATTCGGCGGCGACGCTTTACAATCTTGTCGGTTTTCAGACCCATCTTAAATGGGGGGCTCAAAAAGCTGTTTTTCGCCTGATTCCAGGTTTAGAGTCGGCGGCGTTTGTCCGCTATGGAGTGATGCATCGCAACACATTTTTAAATGCACCAAAAGTTTTAAAGGCGACTTACCAGTGCCGGCGGCGTTCTGACGTTTTGATAGCAGGACAGATGACCGGTGTGGAAGGCTACGTTGAATCGGCGGCCTCAGGACTGGTAGCAGGAATCAATGCGGCCCGTTTAATGACCGGTCAATCGCCCGTTATTTTTTCAGATTGTACGGTTATCGGCAGCATGGCCCATTATCTGGCTACTGCTGAAGTCAAGCATTTTCAACCGATGAACGCTAATTTTGGCTTGCTCGCTCCGCTTGAGCGGCGCGTGAAAGACAAACAGGAGCGTGCCGGGCAGTATGCCGACCGAGCGTTAAACATAATTCAGAATGTTATTGCAAAACTGTAAACTATGTTGCTAATTTCAGACACTTATGCTAAGATAAAAAACGAAAAACGCTCATTTTATGCATCAGATTAGTGACGGCTGATGGGTTAAATGAGGTTCTTTTTTCGCCTAAGATAGGGACAGACAGCTGCTTATGGTTTGAATCGGTCGAATGAACAGGATGCGTAGGCCGTACATTTGATCGGTCATTCATTGACAAAGGTAAAAGTATATTGATGGTTTGCGGGAACAACGTGTTCGTAAGATCAGGTAGAGTTTGGCTTGTTTTAGAAGCTGTGATTGTACGCGACTGGCAGAGCTGCAGCATGAGACTTAAAAAATTTGACCCAGCCCAGTTTTTAACAGCACAGTTTTTTCGTAGGGAAGCGCACTTTTGTTAAGCTGTATAGAAACTAAATGTTCTGACGAATATTGTGCTGAGGATAATATGGATCTTGCAGATCACTCGATCATGTTGTAAAGATTACATATATTGGCTGATGCTGGCTCGTGTTCTGCGGCTTTTAGGAAAGGTTTGTGTGGCTGGGATAGCGGGGTGTTGAAGACACAATTCGTGTACAGGTTGGCTTTACTGAGGACTGAAGTTTTTCTGCTCTTAGTCGAGAGTATGGCAAGATCATTTTCAAGTTTTGGCCGCATGTTAAGAACATGTCGGCTAAAAAATGTTCAAACCGCGCTGTGTTTTCATTTTATTTATTTTGTAGGAGGCATTTCACAATGACATTGTTGGAAAAGACGAGGAAGATCAATCAATTGCTACAGGGAACGAAAACACAAGTTGATTTCAATGAAATGGCACAGACATTAAGAGATGTCATTCAGACCAATACATTTGTTGTCAGCAGACGGGGAAAAATTATCGGACTGTCACTAAAACTCGAATTTGAGAACGAGCGCATTCAAACTATGTTTGCCAGTAGGCAGTTTCCTGATGAATATACGCAGAATCTGTCAAGTGTGGTTCAAACATCGCCGAACTTGGATGTCGATAGCCAATTGAGCGTTTTTCCTGATGAAAACAAAGATCTGTTTGCCAGCGGTTTAACGACGGTTGTTCCGATTGTCGGCGGCGGTGAACGGCTGGGCACGCTTGTGCTTTCACGGCTGAACGATACGTTTACGGATGAAGACTTGATTCTTGCAGAATATGGGGCAACGGTCGTTGGTATGGAAATTTTGCGGGAAAAGACACAAGAAGTAGAGGCGGAAGCACGTGAAAAGGCCATTGTTCAGATGGCTATCGGTTCGCTTTCTTTCAGTGAGCTTGAAGCCATTGAGCATATTTTTGACGAACTTGACGGCAAGGAAGGCTTGCTTGTTGCCAGTAAAATTGCTGATCGAGTCGGTATTACCCGTTCTGTAATCGTCAATGCGCTGCGCAAGCTTGAGAGTGCCGGTGTCATCGAATCGCGTTCGCTCGGCATGAAGGGGACCTACATCAAAGTGTTGAATGATAAGTTTCTTGTGGAGTTAAACAAGCAGAAAAACAGCTAAACATCGTGTGCGCCTGCGGCAGCCGGATCAAGGTAGGCCGCTTTAAAGAAGCCTAGACGCAGCTGCTTCTGATGAATTTTAAGACGATTGATCATGAGTCAGCCGATTGCCATCTTGTGCAATCGGCTTTTCATTTAATCTTACTCATGGTGACACAAATCGTGGCAAGCGGCAGGCTTGTCTGAGGAAAACGAATGAGATGTTTTAACACGTTAAGAGCGTATATAAATTTCAGCGGGACCAAGTCTAAGAAAAAGCTAAGGCTCTGCCTTCGTCCAAAAAACTTGGCAGGGCCAAGTTTTTCTAACAAGTAAAGAAAGTATATGATTTTTGCCGTTATATTCAGAAAAGTGTAGGTGCGCGGGCGCCTTGCGGGAGGAGCGAGCCAAGTGAGACCCCCGCCAATCACTGGCTGTCCTGAGAAGATGTGCGGCGAGCGCGACTAGCGAAACCGGAGCGCAGTTGCCTTAAAGGGGACCGGGCGCTTTTTGCCCAGTTTTTCTAATCGATTTGTTTCGACGCGCTCATCCGGTTGTGTGCAGCATAAAAAAATGGGTCAGTTTTGTCGTTATTTGTTCGGCACGCGACCGCATCTGCAGGTGGGTGAAGTCACCGGCATGTATGCCGACAATGCTTATAAATGAAAAAAAGCAATCGTCATAAGACCTAGCATCAGTTCGCAAAAATCGAATATACAGGTGATTGATTTAATGCATTAGTCCTTTTTTTTTTGATAAAAACGGTGAATTATATGAAAAATATTTTGTTAATCGCTAATTTTTCGTGTGATTTGAGAAAAAATTGGGTCTAAAAGATTATTTCATTACTATTTTTGATTTCCTATGTTTTGACACTTTTTGCTGCTGACGTAGACAATATGCTAAAAATTGATAAAATAGAAAGTACAGAGAAAGGAGGCATGCACCATGTTTGAAGCAACGCCATTGAACGCGATTGAACAGGCCATGAATCGCTCCATGGCACAGCAGAACGTGATTTCGCAAAATATTGCCAATGTTGATACACCGAACTATAAGGCCAAACAAGTTGCATTCGATGATGTTTTCGAACAGGCGATGAACGACCCATCCGATGGAGAAGCAGATTATCACATCGTCAATGGGTCTGGAGGCACGGTGCAGGCGAATGGTAATAATGTTGATATAGACACAGAAATGACGACATTGGCAAAAAATCAAATCTATTATCAGGCACTTAGTCAAGCAGCGAGCAATCAATTCTTGCAATTCAATGCAGTGCTCTCCGGAGGGAGTAATTAAAAATGAGCATGTTTAGCGGCTTGGACATCGCTGCGAGCGGCTTGACAGCGCAGCGTCTGAGGATGGATGTTGCCTCAGCCAATATTGCCAACGAAGACACGACGCGTGAGAAACAGGTAGACGGGAAATGGCAGCCCTATGCAAGAAAAGTCGTCACTTTGCAAACGGCCGGCGCCGCGCCTTCTTTTGCTTCCGTGTTCAACAACGCACTGAACGGATCCGGCGGTGGGGTGGAAGTTGCTTCGGTTTCCGATGACCCGACTCCGTTTCCCGTGAAATATGATCCTTCTAACCCCGATGCGAATGCACAGGGTTATGTCGCTGAGAGCAACGTGGACCCACTTAAGGAAATGGTTGATCTTATGGATGCCAACCGGTCCTATGAAGCTGGTGTCACAGTCATGAATTCGGAAAAGAACATGTTGCAAAGCGCATTGACTATCGGAAAGTAGGTGAAAGACAGTGAGCAGCGTTAGCGCTTTACAGCTCGGGCAGATTTTTAAAGATCAGCAGCAGACGGGAAGCGCAGCCTCGGCCAGTCAGTCTTTTTCAAACGTTTTAAATCAGGCCATCGGAGCGGTCAATGATTCGCAGAACAATGCCAACGTCCTTGTTAGTGAGCTCGCAAGCGGAAACAGCGATGTCGACTTACATAATGTGATGATGGCGATGCAAAAAGCAGACATTTTATTAAAAACAACCGTTCAAGTGCGCGATCGGGTAGTCAGTGCATACCAGCAAGTTATGAATATGCAGGTGTGATCGCCCGTCTTCGCGGTGAACGGAGAGGAAAACATGAGAGAAAAAGTAATACATTGGATCAAACGATTGCGAGACTTCTGGACGGCGCTTCCTCGGAAAAGAAAGACATGGACGATCAGTATAGCCGCCGCCCTTCTTGCCGTTTTTATTATCGTCATGCTTTTGCTAAATGTTAAGCATTATACTGAATTGTACAGCAATTTGACGACGAGCGAGGCCGGACAAATTGCTGATACGCTGCAAAGCAAGAAGATTCCCTATAAGCTGTCCGGCGGCGGGACGGCGATCAGCGTGCCGTCGAACGAGGCGGATAGTGTAAAAATTCAGCTGGCGGAGCAGGGCATTCCAAAGACAGGCGAAATTGACTACTCGACGTTCAATCAAAATTCAGGTTTTGGCATGACGGACAAACAGTTCGATGTGCTTAATCGGGCAGCAATGGAGACTGAACTTGAGACTTTGATTGCCAGCTCTAAGGGGGTCAGATCCGCAAAAGTCATGCTGACGCTCCCCTCTGATGATACGTGGGTGACAGATAAGGACAGCCAGAAGGCATCGGCTTCAATTATGCTCGATGTAGATCCGGGGTATCAGCTGACGGATTCACAGGTGCGCGGTCTGTATAAGCTTGTGTCAAAAAGCGTCTCTAATCTTCCCGAAAGTAATATCGTCATTATGGATCAATATTATAATTATTATGATGAAAAAAGTAATGCGTCCGACGGTTCATCCACACTGTCCGCTTATGATCAGCATCAGCAAGTCATCAATAGCATTGAAAGTAATCTTCAGCGCCGAGTGACTCAGATGCTGACAACAATAATGGGACAGGGTAAAGTGATGGTCAATGTGACGGCTAATGTTGACTTTACCAAGACGAGCAGCGACGAACAACTTGTCGAGCCAGTCGATCAGTCGGCTATGCAGGGGCTGCAATCAAGCACGGATCGTGTGACGGAAACGTACTCGGGGACCAATGCCTCCGGTGTCGCAGGAACGGGAACGAGCGATGTCGCCGGTTATCAGTCGGGTGATAGCGGAAACGGGTCTTACAATAAAGTCGAAGAAAAAGTGAACTACGTGTTTAATAAAATACACCGTGAAGTTCAAGACAGCCCGTACCGTGTGACTGATCTTGGCATGGAAGTGATGATTGAGCCGCCAAAAGCGAATCAGGCATCTTCATTGTCAAAAGCACGAATCAGCGACATCCGCAACATTTTGGCAACGATCATTCGTACGTCGATCGATAATGGCAGCAATCAAGAGCTCTCAGCTCGGGTGCTCAGCAATAAAATTGACATTACTGTCGGCAAATTCAATGGCAATACGACAATGGCGGCTACGCCGTCCACCAATTACTGGCCTTACATAGCCGGCGGAGCCGCTGTTCTTCTGGCAGCTATTGTTCTCCTTCTCTTGCTGCTGCGACGGAGACGCAGAGCGCAGGAAGACGCCGAACAGGCGGCCGTACTTGCCGCAAACATGTCTCAGAATGAGCAGAATCAACTGGAAGAGGAAAAACCGGATCAGAAAAAATATCGGGATCTTGAGCAATTGGCACGGCAAAAACCGGATGAATTTGTTAAGCTGCTTCGCGGTTGGATGTCGGAAGATCAGTGAGAGGAGGAAGGGCAATGGCGGAGCGCAAGTCAACGATGACCGGCAAACAAAAAGCGGCGATTTTGCTCATCGCACTTGGTTCGGAAACATCGGCAAATGTCTTTAAACATCTGACCGAGCAGGAAATTGAAGACATGACACTGGCCATATCTAACGCCCGCAAGGTTGATCCCGAACTGAAGAAGCATGTGGTTGAAGAATTTTACCAGACAGCCCTTGCACAGGAGTATATCTCCCAAGGCGGAATCGGCTATGCAAAGCAAGTGCTGGAGAAGGCGCTCGGTTCCGAACAGGCCAATGTAATTTTGCAAAAACTGACGTCAACGCTACAAGTACGTCCGTTTGATTTTATGCGCAAAAGTGATCCGCAGCAGATCTTAAACTTTCTGCAAAATGAACATCCACAGACGATTGCACTTGTACTGTCGTATCTGATGCCTGACCAGGCCGCTGCTGTTCTTTCCGCTCTTCCCATCGCTACACAGGCGGATGTGGCACGCCGTATTGCCAAGATGGATCGGACGTCTCCGGAAATCATTTCACAAATTGAGCGGGTGCTGGAGAAAAAGATATCCAGCTCGTCGGTCAATCAGGATTACACGCAAGCCGGAGGCGTTGGTTCCATTGTTAATGTGTTAAACGGCGTCGACCGAACGACTGAAAAGAATATTCTTGAACAGCTTGAGCAGGAAGACCCGGATCTGGCTGAAGAAATCAAGAAGCGCATGTTTGTATTTGAAGACATTATTGTGCTTGATGATCGTGCCGTTCAGCGGGTGATTCGTGAATGTGAGAACGAAGACTTAATTTTGGCAATGCGGACGGCAAGCGATGAAGTCAAGGAACTGCTGTTTCGCAACATGTCGGAGCGAATGGCAGCAAGCTTCAAAGAAGAAATGCAGTACATGGGTCCTGTGCGCCTCCACGATGTCGAAGAAGCTCAAACGCGCATCGTCAATGCCATTCGCAAATTGGAAGACGCTGGAGAAATTGTCATTGCCCGTGGTCAGGGGGATGATGTGATTGTCTAACGTGCTTAAAATCCCAACATTCAGTCCTTTACATACTAAACTTCAATTAACAGCTGTCATTGATCCGGCGCTCGATGCTCTGAACGACGCCATGAGTGCGGAGGATATTCAGCGGGCACTTAATGATAAGATAGAAGCTGCCAAATCGGCTGCTGCCGCCATCCTTGCGGAAGCGGAGCAGCGACGGGCGGCGCTTCATGAGCAGATGAACCAAGCCGCCGCAGCAGCTGAGAGGGAGCGGGAAGCTGCTTTTGTACAAGCTCAGCATGAAGGGTATGCGGCCGGCTATAAAAAAGGGCAAATGGGCGGACAGGCAACGTATGCGGCTCGACTTGATGAAGTCAATCATTGGATTGAACAGGCACAAGCACGTTATCAACAGACAATCACTGAAGCACAGCCGGATATTCTTAAACTCGCCCTTGCCGTTGCTGAAAAAATTATTGGTGATGCGCTTTCTGCGGAGAATGGGCGCTTTGTTGCGCTTGTTGAGAAAGCTGTTCACGAAGTGAAAGATCAGGGAACGATTAAGGTGACGGTCTCACCCAAGCGCTACCCGCAAGTGTCACTAGCTGAGGACGCGCTGCGTGCGGTCGCTCAAGGACAGAAAATCTATCTTTACGTCGATAGGGAACTGGGGGATGACGACTGTACGGTCGAGACGTCCTATGGAAAGATCGATGCGGGGGCTGAGAGTCAGTTTAAATTAATTAGAGACAAGCTGACCGAGTTGCTGGCAGGTGATTCGCCATGAAGACGGCTCAATTGCTCGACTATTTGCCTTTAGTTGACAGCTATCGGAGATTTGGAAAAATTAGCCGTGTTGTCGGCCTGCTTATTGAATCCAAGGGTCCGGCGTCGTCTGTCGGTGATGTCTGCTTGATTCACTTGAAAAACAGCAGTGAAAAATTAAAGGCAGAAGTCGTCGGTTTCCGCGAAGAAAATGTGTTGTTAATGCCGTACGCGTCAGCGGCACGAATCGCTCCGGGATGTCTCGTCGAAGCAACGGGCCGTCCGCTGGAAATTAAAGTGAGCGAAGAACTGATTGGTCAGGTGTGCGATAGCCTTGGCCGACCGATGACTGACGTTGCTTTTTCAAAAGGATTTACATCCGTTTCAACAAGCCGGCGCCCGCCCGATCCGTTGAGCCGTCCGCCGATTTCTGAACGGCTTGAGCTTGGCATCCGCTCAGTTAATGGCCTGCTCACGGTCGGTAAGGGGCAGCGCGTCGGCATTTTTGCCGGAAGCGGTGTCGGCAAAAGCACATTGCTGGGCATGATTGCCCGTCACACAAGCGCGGACTTAACGGTCATTGCACTGATCGGTGAACGGGGACGTGAGGTCAATGAATTTCTTGAAAAGGATCTTGGTGATCAGGGAAGAAAACATGCTATTGTTGTTGTTGCAACGAGTGACCAACCGGCGCTTAAACGTATTAAAGGGGCAATGACGGCAACGGCGATTGCTGAATATTTTCGAGATCGTGGAAAAAATGTGCTGCTAATGATGGACTCGCTCACTCGGGTAGCGATGAGTCAGCGGGAAATCGGATTGGCTGTTGGTGAACCGCCGACAACAAAGGGATATCCGCCCTCCGTGTTTGCTATGATGCCGCAGCTACTTGAGCGGACAGGCAGTGATTGCTACGGAACGATTACGGCTTTCTATACAGTGCTTGTCGACGGGGACGATATGGATGATCCGATCGCTGATGCGGCGCGCGGGCTGCTTGACGGTCACATCGTACTCGACCGGGCGTTGGCACAGAAAGGGCAATATCCGGCGGTCAATTTGCTAAAAAGCGTCAGCCGTGTGATGCCCCAGATTGTGTCGCCGGAGCAGTTGCAGGCTGCTTCCCGTTTCCGGCAACTGCTCGCTCAATATATAGAGTCGGAGGATTTAATTAATATCGGCGCCTATAAGACCGGCAGTTCAACAGCCATTGATGAAGCGATTCGCTATCGTCCGCGCATGCTTGACTATATGAAGCAGACTGAGGCAGAGGCGGTATCGATGCAGCAGTCAGTTGAGCAGCTTGTTACACAATTTGGAAAAGAGGCGGATAAGCGTGGCCTATAAATTTCGCCTGGAGCAAATGCTTAAGATTGTTAAGGAAGAAAAAGAAACGCTGGAACGCTCTTATCAAGACATTTATCATGCGCTGGAGGAGATCGCCCACCGGCTGATGGAGCTTATGCAAGAAAAGGAAAGGGCACAGACGCAGCTGCTTCAAAAGATCAGTCGGCCTGTGAGGATTGATGCATTAAAGCTTGATCTTTTTGATGTTGAGCAGTTTGATCAGCGTATGGTGATTTTGACGGCTGATTACGCGCGGACCAAACAGACACTTGAAAAGCTGAAGCCACAGTTGTTGGAAAAAGCAATTGAATTAAAAAAATATGAAAAAATGGAAGAAATAGGAAGAAAAAACTATCAAACTCTTGAAAAAAAGCGAATGACAAAACACATGGATGCCATTGCGGCGGCACGGGTGAAAGATTATGGCTAAAGCGGTAACAGAAACTGGACAGGAGAAATCTCAAAAACGGCGGAATATCAAATTTTTTAAAGTGCTGTTTGCTATATTTATTCCGCTTTTATTTATTATTCTGCTGTGCTTGTTGTTTCTGAGGCTGGCCGGTGTCAGTCCCGAGAAGTTCGTGAGCAGCGTCATGCCGTTTCATCAGACGAATTCAGTGAAGCCGCTCAGTGGGACGTCGGTTGAAATTAGTGCGTTAAAAAAGCAAATCAGTAAAAAAGACAATCAGATCAGCAAGCTGCAAAATCAAAATGACCAAAAGGATGATCAGATCAGCCAACTGACAAGTTCGCTCAGGCAGGCACAAAAAGCAGCTAATCAAAACTCGTCAAGCAATGCCGGCGGCAAAGTGAGCAAAGCAACGATGCAGGTGTATGCTCAAACCTATAAAAATATGGATGCCGCCAAAGCGGCGGCCATATTTAGTCAATTGCCCACCAATCAGGCGGCTGCTTACCTTAATATGCTTGATAATCAGACAAAGGCTGCCATTCTCGAAAACATGCCGGCCGATAAGGCGGCTCAGCTGACGCAGCAGCTTCAGGCGTCAGCGGATGCAGGCAGCTCGTCGTCTCAGTAAGACAATGCAGGCTCAACATTGAAAGGAGGTGAATGAGATGGCAAATACATTCGTTATCGTTCCTCTGGCGAAGCAGCAAGGGATGAGCGCGCATGCTGCCCATAAAAAAGCGCATCAACATAAAGAGAGCGTTTTTCAACAGCTGGTTGATACACTCGACGACACAGGTGAAAGCGGCAAAGGTGAGGAAGTAGTGAGCACGAGCACATCAATGAAAAAACAGCCCCATACGTCTTCGAAGCATCAACGCCATGCCGAAAACAGTGTGACGTGTGGCACGAGTGAGTCGTCCGCGGCAACTGTCGATTCGCAGACGGCCGCAGCAGAGGGCACAGTGGCGAGCGAAACGGCTAAGTC
Organism: Sporolactobacillus sp.; assembly: GCA_047722915.1. Taxonomy (GTDB): domain Bacteria; phylum Bacillota; class Bacilli; order Bacillales; family Sporolactobacillaceae; genus Sporolactobacillus. The sequence goes on along the minus strand of JBDNZQ010000002.1, from coordinate 298,474 downwards.
GGCTGACGCTTCAAACGGGTCGGTTGACACCAATGGCGTTCAGTCAGTCGGCAACGCTTTGCCGGCGCACGTGAACGTTGGTCGGCGCGAACTCTTGCGTTCTCACATATCGGCCGAGCTTCATGCAACCGAGCAAGAGGCGCCGCGTGTTGCTGTAAACAGTCAAGGAACAGATCGTACAGTATCTGTGACACCATTTTTTCCCGAGGCGCCGGCAACCGTTTTAACGGCCCCTTCTTCATCGGCAGCGGGCACAGGAGAAGAATCCGCCGGACAAATGGCAGCGAGCCTTGCCGCGAGCGGTCAGCAAGCCGGTCCAAGCGCTTTTGTTCTGCCGGGCGCAGCACGCATGCCGGGAGAGCCCGTCCGTCCATCCGCCGCTTCGGTGCGGGAGATACATGCCGCTCAGACAGTCGATCAAGCAATCCCGAATGGTCAAAGCAGGCAGGGCTTGGCTGCAGGCGGTCAGCAAGCAGACCGCAGAGCAATCCCGATCCCGTCTGTTTCCGAGGCGTCGGTCACCGTTTTAACGGTCCCTTCTTCATCGGCAGCGGGCACAGGAGAAGACACATCCGCCGGACAAATGGCAGCGAGCCTTGCCGCGAGCGGTCAGCAAGCCGGTCCAAGCGCTTCTGTTCTGCCGGGCGCGGCACGCGTGCCGGGAGAGCCCGTCCGTCCGTCCGCCGCTTCGGTGCGGGAGATGCATGCCGCTCAGACAGTCGATCAAGCGGCTTTGGTTGGTCAAGCTATGCCGAGCTTTGGGACAAGCACTGGGCAAGCCGATCGTTTGGCATTTATGCAAACGACGGGCATTGCAGCAACGTTTGCCTCGGACTCTGACGCAGCATCTTCTGATGAACAGGTTGGCGACACATCACGGCTGAGCGTTTTCAGACGAGATGTGCCTGTTGACAGGCACATTGCATTTGGTGATCGCTTCACGGCTGCGGCGCGACAAGTGTTGACAGACAGTCGCGGGACAGAAGCTCAAGTCGTACATGAGGCCAATCAGACGACTCTCTCAAGCAATGTTCTGCCTACCAATGCTGCGGCATCAGTGGCCTCAAGGCAGATGGGCGCAATCGCTCTTTGGCAGTCCTATCAGACGACAGGCAGCCAAGCACCGTCACCGCCGACCCGCCAAGTCGCCGATCAGCTGGGCTCTTGGTTTGGCAGTTCAACTTTTCAGGGCAATGAACAGGGTGGGACAATGTTGACGCTCACCCTATATCCGGAATCGCTCGGTCAAGTGACCGTGACAGTTGTCCAGACACAAGACGGGATTACCGCCAGACTGCTGACCGAGACGCGCACAGCACACGATCTGTTAAAAGCAGGCATCGGTGAACTGAAGAATGATTTGGCCGCTCAAGGCGTGGCTGTGCAGCACATTGACGTTGGCCGCCAACCTGAACGTGCAGGCGAGTCGCCCGGTCAGCAGCAACATGGCACCGATCAGCACTCCCAGCAGCAGAGTGATGCGCGCGGCGATGAGGAGCGCCGCGACAATGAAAGCAGGAGCCAATTTTTTGAAGCGGTACGGGTGAGCAACAGTCAATTCGACCGTGTCCTAGAAGAAGGGAGTGGCTATATGTGACGATACAGGTTAATGACAACGCAGCGACCAATCTGAACACGACTTCAAGTACGGCAACGAATAGTACAACGCTAAGTAAGAATGACTTTCTTCAGCTGCTTGTTGCACAGCTGACCCATCAAGATCCGACCTCACCGATGAATACGAGTGATTTTATGACACAAATGGCGGAGTTGACATCGGTCGAACAGACACAAAACATGAGTGATGCGATCAATACACTCGTGTCTGATCAGCAGCAGACGTCGCTGTCGACACAGGCGGCAATGATCGGCAAAACGATCACCTATACGGTGACGAGCACTGATGCATCAGGAAATGCTTCGTCGTCGACGGCAAGCGGTGTTGTAAAAGCTGTAACATTAAACAATGGAACAGTTGATTATCTGACAAGTGACGGAACAAGCGTTGATCCGTCGACAATCACACAAATTCAAAGCAATTGAGGGGGTTCAGTTGGCAAAAATTGCGGACTATCTGATTCAGGCACAAGGGACAGCGTTAAAAAGCGCGTCTGTGTCGGAGGCCTCGAGCGGCGCACTGGCTGTTTCGTTTCAGCAGCAGCTTGAGGCGTGCCGACGCCCGGTTAGGCTGTCAAAGCATGCCCAATCTCGGCTGACTGAACGGAAGATTCAAGTGTCGCCGGATGAATGGTCAAAAATCTATGACAAACTGCAGGAAGCGAGTAAAATGGGTGTTCGCGACTCAGTTGTGATTACAAAGACGGCGGCTTTGATCGTCAATGCACCAAATAACACGGTGGTGACAGCGATGAAGCTGACTGATGCGGCGTCCCATATCTTTACGAATATTGAAGGAACAATTATCATTTCATAAACAGCCGGACCTTAATGAAAAGGGGGGCTGAGGCTGCCGAATGACTGACGCAGCCAATCAAAAGGAGGAAAAGGATATGTTATTGCGTTCACTGGGTTCAGGGGTTAGCGGATTGAAGGGCTTTCAGACAGATCTTGATGTGATCGGCAACAACATTGCCAACGTCGGCACAGTCGGATTTAAGGGATCACGTGTCAATTTCTCCGATGCATTCAGTCAACAGCTGCAAGGGGCATCAGCGAATGAAAATCCGGTGCAGGTTGGGCTTGGTGCGCAAACCGCTTCCGTTCAAACGATTGCCGGAAGCGCCATTGAGACCACGACGGATAGCCCGAGTGATCTGTATATTAACGGTGACGGTTACTTTCAAGTGACCGATGGCAGCAATATTTATTATACGCGTGCCGGCGATTTTACCATTAATAGTGCAGGTGATCTTGTAAGTCCTGCGGGTCTCACATTGTGTGACAAAACCGGGACAGCTACGACACCGGGAAAGGCGATCGGACCGCTGAGTGGATACGACTCGTATACGATTGACAATAGCGGCAATGTTGTCGGTGTTAAAGGAAGTGCGACGACCAATCTGGGAACAGTAGGCGTCTATACGTTTGCAAACCCCACGGGACTGACAAAAATGGGGGGATCACTGTACCAATCGAACTCTGCTTCTGGTGACCCTACATCAGTGACACTCGGGACAGACACCAAAATTATTCAGGGCGCCCTTGAAGAGTCCAACGTCGACCTAACGGATGAAATGACGAATCTGATTACGGCGCAGCGTGCTTATCAGGCCAACGCGCAGACGATTACGACGGCTGATGATATTTTGCAGACGCTCATTCAGCTCAAGCGCAGCTGATTTGTCCCATCATGGCTGCTGAACTGGTGTGTATGAAAAGTCAAGCGAACGCCTTGTGGATGGGGACGTGTGGGTGAGCTAAAATGATTGAGTTAACGCATTTTAACGGACAGTTATTTCTTTTAAACCCTTTTTTAATTGAGCAGGTCGAGGCGTTGCCGGATACGACAATCACACTTGTCAGCGGCAAAAAAATTGTTGTCAAAGAACGGCCGGATCAAGTGGGGGAGGCGGTCCGGCGTCTGCTGAAAGAGATCGGTTTTTGGGGCGGCGCGCAGGCGGAACAAGGAGCGGTAAGATGTTTAAAAGCCGATTGATGAACATTATTTTTATCCTGATGGGTGTCGTCATCGTCGCTGTCATTGTGTTTTTTGTTCTCATGCAGCAAAAAGAGGATGAAACGAAACCAATTAAAAATCCAACGTTGTCACAAATTGTTAATGACCTGACATTTTCAACGGGTGAAATCACGACCAATATACGCGATGACCATTTTATTAAAGTCAACTTCAAGATTCAAGTATCGACGGAAGCGGCCAAAGCTGAATTGGCACAGCGTTCTTTTCAAGTGAAAAATGCTGTCATTTACGCTGTTTCAGGTTTGCGTATGGAAGACGTTCAGGGGCAGGACGGCATTGTTAAACTGGAGAATGATATTTTGCAGCGCATCAACCGTTTTCTTAAAAGCGGTCAGGTAACGCACGTCTATACGACGGAAATCGTTGCCCAGTAATTCAAGGTTGCGCGTGAACAAGGTGATGATGGAATTTGGCCGATGTCCTTTCACAGTCGGAAATCGACGCGCTGCTCTCGGCGCTTTCAACGGGAGAGATGAGTGCGGATGAGCTTAAGGAAGAAGAAACGAAATCTAAAGTGCGGCCCTATGACTTCAAACGGGCGCTCCGATTCTCGAAAGACCAGCTGCGCAGCCTCAGCCGCATTCACGAGAATTTTGCGAGGTTACTGACGTCTTACTTTTCTGCGCAGCTTAGGACTTATGTTCAGATCGCAGTCGCCTCGGTTGATCAGCTGCCATATGAAGAATTTATCGGTTCCATTCCACCGGCGACACTGCTTAACATCATTGAGGCACCGCCGTTTGAGGGACATTTGCTTGTCGAGATTAATCCGAACGTCGCTTATGCCATGATTGATCGGTTGCTCGGCGGCATGGGGATGAGCATGAATAAAATTGATAACTTGACAGAAATCGAGTCCCAGCTGATGAAAAGTCTTTTTTCTGGTATGCTGCCACCCTTTCAGGAAGCTTGGAGTTTAGTTGAACCAGACATTCAACCGGTGTTTGTCGGGCTTGAAACGAATCCACAGTTTCTGCAGCTTGTTTCACCAAATGAGACCGTCATTGTTATTTCACTTGCGACAGTTGTCGGTGACGTTAGCGGCATGATTAATATTTGTTTGCCGCACGTTGTCATCGAACCGATCATTCCGAAGCTGTCGATGCATTACTGGATGAGTGAAAAGAAGAATGAAACGACGATTGATGAGCACCGTGCCCTTCAAAATAATATTGAAAGTTCAAAAGTTAATGTCAGCGTGCAGCTTGGCCGTTCTCATATTACGATCGAGGAGCTTCTCAGCCTTGAGGTTGGCGATGTGATTCAGCTGAATGAGTCGCTGAATCAACCGGTCGTCGTGGCGGTCGCTGATCTCCCTAAGTTTTTAGCACAGCCGGGGAAGAGAAATAGGCGCATCGCCGTTCAAATAGTAAAGCCGATAAAGGAGGAGGACGATCTGAATGAGTGACGGCAAATTGACGCAAGAAGAGATTGATGCACTGCTTGGCAATAAAGAAGAGACCAAGCGAGGGGCAGAGAGCGTTGCGGCGCCTGAGGCCTTCGCTCCCGCCGAGCCATCCAGTTCACCTTCAAATCAGGGGACGTTAAGTGAAATTTCAGCGATGGAGGCCGATGTCCTCGGTGAGATAGGCAATATTTCTTTCGGCAGCGCGGCAACGGCACTCTCGGCTTGCCTGAATCAGAAAGTTGACATTACAACACCCGAGGTGACAATCGTTCATCGCAAAGATCTCGGCGACGAGTTTCCGGTGCCGTATGTATCGGTGCGCGTTACCTATACCGAAGGCTTCACCGGTTCGTGCATGCTTGTCATCAAAATTACTGACGCCAGCATCATTGCCAACTTGATGATGGGCGGTGATGGAAGACATGTGAACGCAGAGATCAGCGAGATGGAGATGAGCGCCGTCCAGGAAGCGATGAACCAGATGATGGGTTCGTCGGCGACGGCTATGTCGACCGTGTTCAGCCGACGCATTGATATTTCTCCGCCGAATCTAACGCTGATGGATGTCCGCTCTCAGAAGGGCACTGAATTCATTCCGGATGATGAGACGATGTTTGAGATCTCATTTCAGCTACGGGTCGGAGACTTGATTGATTCAAACATTATGTTGCTCATTCCGTTACCGTTCGGAAAAACACTTGTCAATTCACTCGTTGAGGAGAACGGCACCGGCTCCTCAACCCCTTCACCGGATGCCTCAGCTGCACCGGGCACCGAGCCTGCGGTGAGCCCCGGTGCGGAAGCTGCCATAGCTGCCGATGACTTGCTATCGCTAGACAAGCAGCAAACGCCGCGCAGAGAAGCTGCTGGCGAGTCCCGGTCGCGTGATGTTCATCCGCTCGAATTTTCAGACTTTGATGGCGAAGAACAAAAGTCGGCGATAAGAGCGCCGCGCAATCTTGACTTGTTGATGGATATTCCGCTGGACGTCAGTGTTGAACTCGGGCATACGACGAAAACGGTGCGTGAAGTGCTTGAACTTGGACCGGGATCAATCATTGAACTTGATAAGCTTGCCGGCGAAGCCATCGATATTCTAGTTAATAAAAAGTACATTGCCAAAGGGGAAGTTGTCGTTGTCGACGAGAATTTTGGCATTCGTATCACCGAAATTCTTAATCCTTATGATCGTCTTAAAAATTTGAAATAAACGGCTTTTTGCCTTGTGTGATCGCACATGCGCCTGAGGACAGGAGAAAAGCGTGCATGCGGAGGTATTGGCGCGACGTGAAGCGGTGCAGAAGAGACGCGCGACTTATTATGCACGAGCAGTCGCCCGGGTGGATATGCCGGGCAGACATCCATTGTGTTGAGCGGGGATAGCTGTTTTCGACATCTATCAGTGAGTGTTACAACGCCTTAAAAAAAACGAATGATTGACGGAGGGGTTTTTGTGGCAGGACGTATTCTTGTAGTAGATGACGCAGCATTTATGCGAATGATGCTTAAGGACATCTTGAAAAAAAATGGTTTTGAAGTCGTTGGAGAAGCCGCAAACGGTAATGAAGCGGTGGAAAAGTACACCGATCTGAAGCCGGATCTTGTCACGCTTGACATCACCATGCCGGAGTTGGACGGCATTCAGGCATTGAAAAAAATCAAGACGCTTGACGGCAACTGCAAAGTTATTATGTGCTCGGCTATGGGGCAGCAGGCGATGGTTATAGATGCCATTCAAGCGGGTGCAAAAGACTTTATTGTCAAACCTTTTCAGGCCGACCGCGTTGTCGAGGCCATCAAGAAAACGCTAGGATAAATCAGCAAAGAAGGTGGCATCTTGTCGCCGAAACATCTTTTGACGGCATTACTTGTTCTGGTTTTGCTGCTAAGTCCGGGCGTTCGTATCGCTCATGCGGCAACGACTGATAATGGCACGGTTTCACAGCTTTTTCAAGATCGAAAGTCTCAAAAACCGTCATCCACTAAATCGGTGCAGTCCATCAGTACCGATAACAGCAATTTTTTTATCATTTTTCTAAAACTTATCGTTGCATTAGCCATTGTTATTGCATTGATCTATTTGCTTTACCGCTTTGTTGCCAAACGGACCGGCACATTGCACACATCGCGGATGATCAAAAACATTGGCGGTGTGGCTCTCGGCGGTAACCGCTCGGTGCAGCTCATTCAAGTGGGGCAGCATGTACTTGTCGTTGGTGTCGGTGACTCTGTCCACCTGATTCAGACTATCACTGACCCGGTGCTTGTGTCAGAATTGACTGCTCCTGATAAGCAGGAAAGCCATAGCGATATCCGGGTGTTTGATTTTCTGAAGGAGACGCTCAGGCGTCCTGAGCAAGCGGCGGAACAAAACTCGTCCCGCCTCGCCCAGCCATTTGCCGACGCACTGGCGATTTTGAAAGCGGAACGTGCGGTGCAGATCAAGCAGCTGCTGCAAGAGGTGACGCGTGATGGTTGACATTCCAGGTATCCCTGCCGGTTTTTTCACGAACCAGCCGCAGGATGTGGCGACGACATTACAGTTGCTTTTTCTCTTGACTGTTCTTTCGCTTGCACCGGCCATTCTTGTATTAATGACATCATTCACACGTATTGTCATCGTTCTGTCATTTGTCCGCACGTCGCTGTCAACGCAGCAAGTGCCGCCAAACCAAGTGCTGATCGGCCTCGCACTGTGCCTGACTTTTTTTATCATGGCGCCCGTTTACCAGCAGATTAATCACGATGCGCTTCAGCCGTATGAGAAAGGGCAGATGACGCAGCAGCAGGCGATCAAGCAGGCTGAGACACCGGTGAAGCAATTCATGGCCAAACAGACGCGTGCCAAGGATCTTGAGCTGTTCATTAATTATGGCCATTATAAGATGCCGAGCAAAATTGCCGACATTCCGCTCACTGCTCTTGTTCCTGCCTTTACAATCAGCGAGTTGAAGACGGCGTTTGAGATGGGATTTATGATCTATGTGCCGTTTCTTGTCATTGATATGGTCGTCTCCAGCATTTTAATGGCGATGGGCATGATGATGTTGCCGCCGGTTATGATTTCGCTGCCTTTTAAAATTCTGCTGTTCGTTATGGTTGACGGCTGGTATTTGATTGTCGAGTCGTTGCTGAAGAGTTTTTCATCGTGAACGGACGCGCCGGTGGTGAAGCGCCGGCAAAGGATGGGGGAAAAATAATGAATTCAGAGCTGGTGCTTTCCATCGCGGACCAAAGTGTGACACTGATTCTTGAAGTCGGCGGGCCATTGTTGCTGATTTCACTCGTTGTCGGGTTAATCGTCAGCATCTTTCAGGCAGCGACGCAGATTCAAGAACAAACGCTTGCATTTATTCCGAAGATTGTCGCTACATTTTTTGGCTTGATCTTGTTTGGACCATGGATGATGACAAGGCTGTTGACTTTTACACAAACGATCTTTGCCAATTTGCCTAATTATATCAAATAAGCTGACTAGGCAAAGAAGGATTTGACGTTCAGTACGGCGGTCATAGGCTGCCGGAATTCAACGGGTCACTTGCAAGCATCGCTGCAACGGACGTTTGGTAAGACCAAATTTTGCCGACAAAGGTTTTGACGTGCATGGTCATTTTTAATGCTATTCCTGCTTTTTTGCTTATTCTTGTCAGAATCGCCAGTTTTCTTGTGACAGCGCCGATCTTCTCTTACCGCAGCATTCCCGCACAAGTCAAAATTGGTCTGGCAGTCGCTCTGTCGGTTCTGATTGATCTGACTCTTTTCAAGGCGACGGCCGTACCACTGAATGCGGATTTTATCTTGCTTGTGCTAAAAGAAACGCTTGTCGGTCTGTCGCTTGGTTTTGTTGCCGCAATTTTAATGTATGCTGTTCACTTTGCCGGATCAGTCATTGACTTGCAAATGGGGTTTGCGATTGCCAATACGATCAGTCCGGAAAACAACATGAGCACGCCGCTTTCCGGGCAGCTGTTTTACATGCTTGAGCTGTTATTTTTCTTTGGCGTGAACGCCCATTACATGCTGCTGAGCGCGGCGATGGATAGTTTTCGCATTGTACCGCTAACGTCGATGACGGTTGATCTGGCCAGCGGGTCAGTCGCAGAATTGATGACAAAGTTGTCGGCAGATATGTTGCTCATCGCGATGCAAATGGCGATTCCAATTGTCGGCTCGCTTTTTCTTGTGGATGTCGCAGTCGGCATTGTTGCCCGAACCGTGCCTCAGATCAATGTTTTCGTTGTCGGCATGCCACTGAAAATTTTTATTGGCTTCGTGCTGATGCTTGTCGTTTTTCCGGCTTATATCGGGCTGTTTCGTTTCATCTTTGACACGATGACCGAGGCACTCAGCAGCTATCTGAATGTGATCGGGAGTTCTTAACCATGAGTGAAGCGCTTGACCTTCAATTTTTTGCGGGAGAAGGTGAGAAAACAGAAAAGGCGACCCCACACAAGCGCAGCGAGACGCGAAAAAAAGGCGAAGTGTTCAAAAGTGTTGACTTGAGCACAGCGGTCAGCTTGCTTGCCCTATTTGTCTATTTGCGAATTGACGGCGCCAACATCGGCAGCAGCCTGGGTCGCATGATAACGTATTATTATTCGCATGAGCTTCATCTGAACTTGACAGAAAATAATGTGTTGAAGCTTTTTTCCGATCTGTCCGTGAGCATGATGAGACTGCTGGCCCCGCTGCTGGCTGTCGCCTTTGTGGCGGCGCTTGCCAGTCAGATTGCGCAAGTCGGCTTTCTCTTTCATCCGGAACTGATCATGTTTAAAGGGCAGCGCATCAGTCCGCTCGCCGGTTTCAAACGGCTCTATTCGTTGCGGGCCATTGTTGAACTCATCAAATCCATTTTAAAAATCGGGCTTGTCGGACTTATTGTCTTTTCTGTTCTTTGGCTCTGGCGTAATACCGTTGCCAGGAGCGCGCAGGAACCGCTGCAGCAGGCTGTCGGAAGCATTGCCGGCATTATGATTAACATGGGGCTGATTGCTTCAGGTGTACTGATCGCTCTTTCACTGTTTGATTATGCGTATCAGCGGTTTGACTTTGAGAAAAATTTGCGTATGTCGAAACAAGATGTGAAAGATGAGTATAAGTCAATTGAAGGCGATCCGCAAATCAAAGCTCGTATTCGCCAGCGCCAGAAAGAAATGGCACTGCGGCGGATGATGCAGGAACTTCCAAAAGCAGACGTCGTGATTACAAATCCGACGCACTTCGCGGTTGCACTGCGCTATGAGGCGAAGACAATGAGTGCCCCGAAGGTCATTGCCAAGGGTGCGGATCAGATTGCTTTTCGCATGAAAGATATCGCTCGCAATTACAAAGTTCCGATTGTCGAGCGGCCGCCGCTTGCCCGGGCGCTGTATGCCAAGCTGGAGATCGGCGACGTGGTTCCTGAAGAATTTTTCCGAGCAGTGGCCGAGATTTTGGCGTATGTTTATCGAACAAAAGGGAAGGTGTAGATGCTCCGTGAGGCTTTTAAAGAACAGCAGCTATCTTGTGATGATTGGCGTCGTCATGATCGTGTTGATGCTGATTATTCCGTTGCCGACGTGGTTGCTCAGCTTCCTTATTATCGTCAATATCTCGCTTGCACTTGTCATCTTGCTCAATGCGCTGAATGTATCGGGACCGCTTGATTTTTCTGTTTTCCCGTCACTGCTGTTAATCATGACGCTTTTTCGCATCGGATTGAACGTATCGACGACCCGGCTTATTTTGACAAAAGGCAATGCCGGACAGGTCATCGAGGCGTTCGGACAGTTTGTTGTCTCCGGCAACGTCATTGTCGGGCTCGTCGTTTTCCTCATTCTCATCATTGTGCAATTCATTGTCATCACAAAAGGGGCGGAGCGCGTCGCTGAAGTTGCTGCCCGTTTTACCTTGGACGCAATGCCTGGCAAACAAATGAGCATCGACGCCGATATGAACGCCGGCTTGATTAATGAGCATGAGGCGCGTCGCCGCCGCGAGAAAATCACACGGGAAGCCGACTTTTACGGGGCGATGGACGGAGCGAGCAAGTTTGTGAAAGGCGATGCGATTGCCAGCATGATTATTGTTGCTATCAACCTAATCGTCGGCATGGTCATCGGTATGCTTCAGCAAAGTCTGTCACTTGCGCAGGCGGCCCAGACGTTCTCATTACTGTCTGTCGGCGACGGTATTGTCAGCCAGATTCCGGCGCTTTTGCTTTCAACGGCGACCGGCATTATTGTGACGCGTTCTTCAGCTGAGCATTCGATCGGCAGTGAAGTGGCCGATCAGCTGCTTGCTTTCCCGGCACTGATGGTCATTGCCGGCTCAGTCATTTTTCTGCTCGGACTCACGCCGATCGGCCTTGGCGCTACGTTGCCAATCGCACTGGCACTTGTGGGCGGGGGGTATTGGTTGCGGCGCAGACGACGGGGAGAGCAGAGTGAGGATGCAGGTGCCGAGGAGAAGAAGGCCGAGGAATCCTTCAAAAGTCAGGAAAACGTCATGGGCCTGCTCAGCATCGACCCGATCGAATTCGAATTCGGTTATGCTCTAGTCCCGCTGGCGGATAGCAGTCAAGGTGGCGACTTGCTCGACCGCATCGTCATGATTCGACGTCAGCTCGTTTTGGAGCTTGGACTTGTTCTGCCGATCGTTCGCATTCGTGATAATATTCAGCTGGAACCCAATGATTATCGAATCAAAATCAACGGCAGTGAAGTGGCGAGCGGCAGTTTGATGCTTGACCATTATCTGGCGATGAGTCCGGGTGAAAATGATCCTTCCATTCAAGGCATTGAAACGACTGAGCCGGCATTCGGTTTGAAGGCGTTGTGGATTGACGAGGAGACCAAAGAGCGCGCTGAGATCTGCGGCTATACGGTCGTCGATCCGCCGTCGGTCGTGTCCACACATTTGACTGAAGTGCTGCGCCGTCACGCTTGGGAACTCGTCGGACGCCAAGAGACAAAGCAACTTATCGATCATTTGAAAGAGAAGCTGCCCGCGCTCGCTGAAGCCGTGACACCTGATCCGCTCAGTATCGGTGAGGTCCAGAAGGTGCTTGTTAATCTGTTAAAAGAAAAGCTGTCCATACGCAATCTGCCAGTCATTTTTGAGACGTTGGCAGACTATGCACAAATGACAAAGGATGCCGGACTGTTGACCGAATATGTACGTCAGTCGCTTTCTCGACAGATCACCGAACAGTATACTCATGAAGGGGAGGCGCTGAAGGTGCTTACCCTCAGCCCGGACTTTGAACGAAAAGTGGCCGATTCGGTGCAAAAGACGGAACACGGCAATTTCTTGGCGCTTGATGCGACGACAACCTCGCGTGCGTTGAAGCATCTGACGGCCGCTGTTGAGCAATGGGCCGATATGGACAGCGATCCTGTCGTTCTTTGCTCGCCGGCTGTGCGTATGTACGTCCACCAATTGATTGAGCGTTACTTTCCAAACGTTCACGTCCTATCTTATAATGAACTTGAAACGACGGTTGAAGTTCAGAGCATCGGGGTGCTGAATGCCGCATGAAAATGAAGAAATTTATTGCAGCGACCGTTCCGCAGGCGATGGTCAAAGTCAAGCAGGAGCTCGGCGAATCAGCCGTGATTTTTCAGACGCGCAAAGTCACCAATCGTCATTTTTTTAATTTGTTAAAGCAAGAACATGTCGAAGTGTTAGCAGCGATTGATACGGATGAACCGTTTCTGGCACACCGGCCGTCGCCTGATGAAGAAAAACGAGCAGCTTCGCGTCCGGATAAATCGATGGCATTGCATCTCCTGCGCTCGGATGCCGGGGTCAAGCGGCTTTTTCACGGTCCGGAAAAAATTGAGCAGTTGCGTCAGATGCTTTTTGAACAAGGGATGCTTGAGTCTATCGTTGACGGACTCGTGCAAGAACTGATTAAAAAATGGTACAAAAGCGACGAACGGATGAGTGAAGCGGATCTGCGGCGTGCCTTGCACACTCAACTGACGGTCGCTCTTGACGCCTCGCGTTTCATTCGTCCCGACAGTGCCCGGTTTCTGATGCTCGTCGGACCGACCGGCGTCGGCAAAACGACAACGCTTGCTAAGCTGGCCAGTCAGGCTGTGCTTGATCGCGGCATGCGTGTGGCGCTGATTACCGTTGATACGTACCGCATCGCAGCTATTGATCAACTCAAAAAGTACGCCGAAATTCTGAATGTGCCCATGGCAGTAGCCTATAGTACGACTGAACTGCAGCAGCTACTTGAACAGTATGCTGATTATGATCGTGTGCTGATCGATACGGCGGGGCGCAATTTTCTTGACAGTCACTATGTTGATGCTGTTGTCGACATGCTATCGGTAAATGCTAGGATTGACACAGCTCTTGTGCTTTCTGCAACAGGAAAATTTGATGATATGCAGCGGATCGTTGAACAATTCCAGCGCATCACGATTCACCATTTTATTTTTTCAAAAATGGATGAAACAGCGACTTATGGCGGGTTGCTCAACCTGCTGCTGACCAATAAACAGCCGGATGTCCTGTACATAACAGACGGCCAGGGTGTGCCGGATGATTTGCATCGTCCGAATCTGCGCGAATTTCTCGCAAAAGTCTTAGGTGATGTGTATGAACCGCGGTGAGGATCAGGCGAGTGCGCTGCGTAAGCGCATGGATAATCGGCGTGAGCAGCCGCCCGCCGAGGCGCTGACCGTCGGCATCGTCAGCGGCAAAGGCGGCGTCGGTAAGTCAGTATTCTCGACTAATTTTTCGATTGCTCTTGGCCGGTTGGGCAAACGTGTACTCATTGTTGATCTCGACGTGGGAATGGGCAATATTGAGCAATTGCTTGGCCAAACGTCTTTGTATCACATCGACGATTGCTTGCGCGATCGGTTGTCACTCAAACAGGCCATGCTGCACGGACCGGAACAATGTCTCTATATTCCCGGCGGCAGCGGCTTCGAGGATGTGCTTGAACTTGGCGAGCAGCACTTGCACTTTTTCCTGCAACAGGTTAACGAAATTAAAGCTAATTTTGACTATATTTTGTTTGATTTTGGTGCGGGTGTATCTGAGCAGCTGCTACACTTTGTTCGCGCAGTCAGCCGGCTGATTCTCGTCACGACGCCTGAGCCGCCGGCAATGGCGGACGGTTATTCCGCGCTTAAACTGATCTGTGCGAAACGGCGCGACCTTGCGCCTTTGTGTGTCGTCAATCAAGTCCGACATGCGGATGAAGGGTATGACACTTGGCGACGCCTGGCGACGACTGCACGCCGCTTTATCGGCGTGGAGCTTGTTTCGCTGGCTGCCCTTCACTATGACCAGGCAGTTGTTCGCTCGGTTAAAGAGCAGACGCCGTGTCTGATCCGTTTTCCAAGTACCCGTTTCAGCGCCGACATCGGACGAGCTGCGCAAAACTTTCTTTCAGGGCAGCACACACTTGGGGAGCGGCACTCGTTTTCACTGTTTTCAGAACGTGTTTTGCATTACTTCAAGCTCTCGAAGGGGTGAGCACCGTTGCAAAAAATCCGTGTAATGGTCGTGGACGATTCTGCTTTTATGCGCCAAACAATTAAAGCGATGATTGAGGAAGATTCTCTTTTTCAAGTCGTTGCCACTGCCAGAAACGGGCAGGATGCGCTTAAGAAGCTGCAGCTATATAAGCCTGATGCGGTGACGCTTGATATCGTGATGGACGGCGAGATGGATGGACTAGACGTGCTGCATAGCATCATGACGCTGCGGCCGACACCGACGATTATGGTCAGCGGTGCTTCCGATGAAAATGTCAATTATGTCATTGAAGCTATCAGTAACGGAGCCTTTGACTTCATTTTTAAACCGAGTGGAAAGATCGGCGACATTGAGCGGATCGAACGTGAACTTCAGCAGAAATTGCGCCAAGCGGTTTCCCGGAAAAAGAAGACGTCTGATGACGAGCAAACACCGGCACCTGAGCGACATGCCGAAGCTGTGCGTTCGCCTCTTAAGTCCACGCCATCCGCGGCAAGAAAGCAATCCGCACCGTCTGTGTCACGACCGTCCGCTGTTCGCTTCGCCCGCACGGAGAAAACAATTGTATTCGTCGGAACTTCAACCGGCGGGCCAAAAGCGCTACAAACGCTCGTTCCGTCTTTCCGTTCCGACTTTCCCGCACCGATTGTCATCGTGCAGCACATGCCGCCGCGCTTTACCCGTTCCTTGGCCGATCGGCTCAATCACTTGTCTGCGCTGGTGGTCAGCGAGGCATGTGAAGGTGATGTGCTTCAGAACGGACACGTCTATGTCGCTCCGGGCGGGCATCACTTGCAAGTGAGCGAGCGCGCTGACGGACGCTTGATTGTGCACTTGACGGACACGCCTCCGGTTCACGGCGTCAAGCCCGCTGTTGATGTGACGCTGCAGTCATTTCTTGCCACGCGCAGTTATGCTTTTGCTGTTGCCATTCTGACAGGAATGGGGAGAGACGGAGCGGATGGATTGACGGCTTTGAAAGCGAGTGGAAAAAAGGTGTATGCTATCGCTGAAGCGGAAGAAAGCTGCGTTGTCTATGGTATGCCAAGAGCGGCTGTAGATACAGGACTAATTGACGAAATTACGCCTCTCCAACGTGTTTGTGACGCAATGACTCGTCGATTTGATATACTATAAGAATAGAAAAGTAAGATGCTGTCGGCTGCGCGCCGCAGCCGAGTCTATCAGTCTGGCAGCAATTTTAGTGGAAAATAGACCGTTTGAATGGCTGTTAACGGAAGACTTTAGAACCCACCAGAAAAAGTGTGCATCCACCGGAGGAGATGAGCTTATGGATATGAAACAATACCTGGGTGTGTATGTTGACGAAGCTCGAGAGCATCTGCAAAACCTAAATGATAAGCTGATGGTTTTGGAAAAGTGTCCGGATGATCCGGAAGTGATCAACAGTATTTTTCGCTCGGCACATACGTTAAAGGGAAGCTCGGGGCAGATGGGTCTCAACAATTTGATGGAATTCACACATACGATGGAGAATGTATTTGATCTGTTGCGTCGCCATCAGTTGAGTGTCAGCGGTGACATGATCGATGTGCTGTTCGAAGCGGCTGACGAATTGCAGGCGATGATCGACTCGGTGGCTGATGGCGGCAGTGACGAGCGCGACGTGCAGGTCGTCAGCGCTAAACTTCAAGCACTGGTCAAGGGACAGCGTGTGGATGCTGCGGACCAATCTTCCGCACCATCCGCTCCTGAGCTGTCTGCGGCAGCGGGCAGCGGGCACGTTGTTCTCTCGGATTATGAAAGGGATGCGATTGACCGGGCTGAGCGCGACGGAAAGCATGCCTATGAAGTGGTGACGATCATTCGCAAAGATTGCGTATTAAAAGCGGCCCGGGCACTGCTGATTTCTAATACGCTTGAAAATTTTGGCGATATTATTCAGTCCGTTCCTTCGACGGAAGAGATTGAACGCGAAGCTTTTGATGACACGCTGGCCTTTCTAGTCGTCGCCGCTGTGGACGAGACTGCGTTGTCTGCGGCGGTAGCCAACGTGTCAGAAGTTGAACACGTTGATGTGCACGCTGTTGTTCTCCCACAACTGAAGGAAGGACCGGCAGGCGCAGTCCAGCTACGGTTCTCAGGTACCCACATGACTCTGAATGAATATGTGACAGAAACGCTTGAGAAGGCCTTGTCGCAAAAAAAGAAAGCCTTTGAAATCACCGTTTCCATTCGTCAGGATTGTGTGCTGAAGGCGGCTCGGGCGCTCGTTATTTCCAAGGCACTTGAAAGTTTTGGTGAGGTCATCGAGTCAGTGCCGCCGACTGAAGAGATTGAAAATGAAGCCTTTGACCGGCTGCTCGCCTTTTTGCTTGTGACTGACGCTGAAGAGGACCAGATTAAAAGGGCAGTCCTTGGTATTTCAGAAGTAGAATCCGTTGACATGCTCGCGGTCGTTGCTGAGAGTGCCGATCGAGGAGACCCAAGTGCAGTCGCAGGCAATGTGCAAAGAGCAAAAACAGAAGCAGGAGACGGCAAGCAGCAGGCAAAGAAACAGAAGCTATCGAAAATTATCCGCGTCAATTCAGAACGCCTTGACGTATTACTTAATTTGTTTGAAGAGATGATTATTGATCGCAGTCGTTTGGAAAAGATCAGCGAATCGATCGAGAATACCGGATTAAAAGAATCAATCGCCTCGATCAAGCGCGTATCGAATCAATTGCAGGAAACGATCTTGAATCTGAGGATGGAACCGGTTGAACAGCTGTTTGATCGCTTCCCCCGTATGGTGCGCAGTCTGTCCAAACAGCTCGGCAAGAAGGTGGAACTGGAAATTATTGGAGCCTCGACCGAACTTGATCGCGCCTTCATCGACGAGCTTGGCGATCCTTTGATGCACATGATCCGCAATTCTATGGATCATGGTATTGAGTCACCCGAGGAACGGCGGTCAAAGGGTAAGCCTGACACGGGCAAACTGACGCTGCGCGCCTACCATGGTGGAAATCATGTCTTTATTGAAATCGAAGACGATGGGGCGGGGATTAACCGCGAGAAGGTGCTCAAAAAGGCGCTGGAAAAAGACTTAATCAGTGAACAAAATGCGCAGCATATGAGTGACAAAGACGTCTTTCACCTGTTGTTTGAGTCAGGCTTCAGCACTGCCGATAAGGTGTCGGATATTTCCGGACGCGGCGTCGGTTTGGACGTCGTCGAAAATAAGATTCGTTCACTGAGCGGATCAGTAGAAGTCGAGTCGGCGCTGAATAAAGGGTCAAAGTTTACGTTAAAGCTCCCATTAACGCTATCCATTATTAATGCACTTTTAATTCAGAGCGGCGAAGAAGTCTATGCAGTGCCGATTACGTCGATTCACGAAACAGCGCTGCGCCGCCTCACCGCTGTTCAGACCATTCAGAATGGTCAACTGACGACGCTGCGCGGCCGCGTGGTCCCGCTGATTGATCTCGCAGAGTTTTTTGACACACCTGTTTCCGCCTCATCAGGCAACGAGGGCACGATCGTGTATATTAAAAGCGGTGACCGTCTGGCGGGCATTCAGACTGAGCGTCTGCTCGGCTATCAGGACATTGTCATTAAGCCCTTGAGCGCATATTTGAAAAATGTACACGGTTTCTCAGGCGCGGCAATTCTCGGTGACGGCCGCGTC
Organism: Sporolactobacillus sp.; assembly: GCA_047722915.1. Classification (GTDB taxonomy): domain Bacteria; phylum Bacillota; class Bacilli; order Bacillales; family Sporolactobacillaceae; genus Sporolactobacillus. The sequence goes on along the minus strand of JBDNZQ010000002.1, from coordinate 280,288 downwards.
GCATTGATTATTGACTGCGCGTATGTGATTCACAGAATCAAGCACGACTTGTTGAAACAAAGTGTCTGACCGGACGTGGGCGTAACGGTTTTAGCAGCGCCGCATGATCTATCTATCTATTTAATGACTAGGGAGAGCGGAAACTATGGAAAACACAATGAAGGTTATTCTGTTCAATCTTGACAGTGAAGCTTACGGCGTATCGATCAATCAAGTCCTATCCATCGAAAAGGTAGAGTCGGTCTCACGTGTGCCGGGAGCGCCTGACTTCGTCGAGGGTGTAATGAATTTGCGCGGCAGCATCATTCCGGTTATCAGCATGCGCCGGAAGTTCCGGATGAAGGACGAGGCACAAACAAAGGAGACGCGCATTGTCATTGTGCAGGTCGATGAAATTCAGGTCGGTCTGCTTGTTGATGCGGCAAAAGAAGTGATTGATATTGATGCAGATAAAATTGAAGCGGCTCCGGAAATTGTCGGCGGTTTAAAAGCTGAATACATCCGTGGTGTTTATGAACTTGACGAATCACACTTACTCGTGCTGCTTGACCTTCATCACGTGCTGAATGATCAGGACGTCGACCAAGTAAAAAAGATTGAGGTCTCGGCTGATGCGCAAGTTAAGTGAGCTTGGGCCTGCGGATTTGGATTTTTTGAAGGAAGTGGGCAACATCGGCATCGGGCATGCGGCTGATGCGCTGTCGCAGCTCATTAATAAACGCATTGATATGCAAATTCCCTTTGTCAAAATCATTGCATTGAAAGACATTATGACAGAAGACAGGGAAAAAGCGGTATCAGCGTCCTACATCGGCATTGAAGGTGACATTCAAGCCTATTTTTTCATGATGTTTGAAAATCAATTCAGTCAGCGCCTGATTCGCCGACTGTTGCCCGCCGGCAGCGATTTGGACACGGACATGGCTGAGTCCGCCTTCTGTGAGATTGGCAATATTCTTTGCGGCTCTTACATCGGGGCGCTTGCTTCTTTCCTTGAACTGCACATCAGCCAGACCCCACCGGTGTATGCGGCAGACATGGAGGCGGCGATTCTTGCCGAAGGATTGGCCGAGTTGTCTTTATATGACGATGCGGTCATTTTAATTGAGGCCGTACTGTTTGATCGCTCGACCAATGAGAGCCTGCAAGGTGAATTCTATTTTCTTCCTGCCCCAGAATCGCTGGACACGATCTTTAGAATGACAGAAGGGAAGTCGTTTTCGTGATTCATGTCGGTCTTTCGGAGATTAAATATGCGGGCCGGCCGGAAACGCTGCGAAGTCTCGGACTTGGGTCATGTGTCGGTATCGTGATTTACAGTGAACGGCTGCATTTAGCGGCCATGGCTCACGTCATGCTTCCGGATTCAGCGCTTGCACGTTCTGATGTATTTATGCCCGGTAAGTACGCGGACACTGCAGTACCGGAGTTGCTCCGCATTTTAAAGGGACGCGGTCTCAGTACTGGCGAATTAAAGGCCAAGATGGCGGGCGGTGCCGAAATGTTTAAATCGGTGCGAACATTGCCGCTTGGCAGTATTGGGAAACGCAATGTCGAGGCCGTACATCGCGAGCTCCGTCTTCTGGGTATCCCCGTGATCGGTGAAGAGACGGGTGCTAATTATGGACGCACGGTTGAATTCAGCACGTCGACGTGCTTACTGCGGGTACGGGCGATCAATCGTGATGAACGTATGATATGAATATACGATGTACAAATAGGAGGAGGAAGATCGTCTTGGAGCAGGCAAAAGCTGCCGAATTACAATACTGGGAACGTTGGTATGCCGAACATGATCGCGAAGCAGCCGATTATCTGCTCAAACGCTACCTCCCCCTCGTTCAATATCACGTGCAGCGCATTGGCACAAGTATGCCGAAAAGTGTGGATCGAGAAGAGCTGATGAGTTATGGCTTGGTCGGTCTTTATGATGCACTTGAAAAATTCGATCGTCAGCGGGACTTGAAATTTGATACCTATGCGTCGTTCCGCGTCCGCGGTGCTATTCTTGACGGACTGCGCCAGCAAGATTGGATGCCGCGTTCCGTGCGGGAGAAAAGCAAAAAAATTGAAAAAGTTTCAGAACACATTGAGCAGCGGTATATGCGTTCGGCGACACTGGAAGAAGTGGCAGCTGCCTGCGAGATGACACCTGAGGAGGTGTCGCAAATTCTTTCCGAGGGCATGCTTGCCAATTTGCTTTCACTCAACGATATGGCGGGTGAGGGGGGCGCGGACAGTGCGTTTCCGGCACTTGAGGATCGTGCTGCTCCGCAGCCCGAAAAGCGGCTGATCGATAAGGAGAATCGCCGGCTGTTGGCGGAGCAAATTGATAGGCTGGGTGACAAAGAGCGAACGGTTGTCTCGCTTTTTTACTATGAAGGGCTGACGTTGACTGAAATTGGGCAAGTGATGGATTTGTCGACGTCACGCATATCGCAAATTCACAGCAAAGCACTTTTTAAACTCCGGCAATATCTGAGAAGTGACAATAACCGATGGAGCGGGTGATGTAATGACTGCGTTTTGGATTGTTCTTAATTTTGTGCTTGTTTTACTGGCCTTTTACATGATTCTTCACCTGTACCAGCGCATTCGTTCACTTCAAGAGATCCGTGCGGAAGTGATTGCCAAGGAAATGGACACTTCATTTGATACGTACATCAATGAGATACGAGAAGAGAATGTGCGCCTGACGCAGGACATACAGAAATTGATTCAAGAAGTTCGCTCTCCGGAGAAGCGACGCTCAACTCGGAAAAGAGCGGCGACCGGCAGTCAGCCGGCCGCTCATCCGGAATCGTCTGCACCGTTCCGGACGATTCTCGCCGAGCAGACGGCTGCGCAGAAAGGTCCACAGGCAACCCCGCGTCCCGCAGCTGCGAAGCCGGCACTGGAATCGGAATGGGCGCCGCCCATCGATGGAATTCAAGATCAATTTGAGACGTCGCCGGCGGCCGAAGCTCTTCGGCTTCAGCAGCAAGGCAAAAGTACCAAAGAAATTGCCAAACAGCTCGGACGCGGCGAAGGTGAAATCGAACTGATTCTTAAACTGCAGGCGAACCGTCATTAACTGTGCAGTGTGCTTCGATTTCCTAAGGCTGTGAGAAAAGGAGTGGTCACCGGGAAGGACGTGCAGACGCAGAGTTTATGATGTACATTCGGCGACACTTTTTACAATTTCTTAACGTAAAAAAGCAGCGGTTCTTGTCATCGTTTGTAAATTATGCTATATTGTCTTTTGGTGTCAATCACACACGCGCATTGACCGTCTGGCAGGTGCCCAACCGGTTGCCAAATGGGATGAGGTACGCGGCGGAATTTAACCAATAGGAGGATTTTGACAATGGCAGTTATTTCAATGAAACAGCTTTTGGAGTCCGGCGTTCATTTCGGTCATCAGACGCGTCGCTGGAATCCAAAAATGAAGCCGTACATTTTCACGGAGCGTAACGGTATCTACATTATTGATTTGCAGAAAACCGTGAAAAAGGTAGAGGAAGCGTACAATTTCATTCGCGACCTCGCAGCTGAGGGCGGCAAGGTTCTTTTTGTTGGAACGAAGAAACAGGCTCAGGATTCCGTAAAGGCAGAAGCAGAACGCTCAGGACAATATTTTGTCAATCAGCGCTGGCTTGGCGGCACGCTGACCAACTTTGAGACGATCCGCACACGAATCAAGCGGTTGAAGGCCATTGAGAAAATGCAGGAAGATGGTACATTTGATGTACTGCCTAAGAAAGAGGTTGTCGGGTTGAAGAAAGAATTGGCTCGGCTGGAAAAATTTCTTGGCGGCATCAAAGAAATGACGAGCCTGCCGCAGGCATTGTTTGTCATTGATCCGCGTAAAGAGCGGATCGCCATCGCAGAAGCGCGCAAACTGAATATTCCGATTGTTGCCATCGTCGATACGAATTGTGATCCGGACGAAATTGATGTTGTTATTCCGGGTAATGATGATGCGATTCGTGCGGTTAAGCTGTTGACAAACAAAATGGCAGAAGCCATTTTGGAAGCGAATCAGGGCGAAGAAGCGGAAGTTGCAGCTGAGAGTGCCGGCGGTTCTGAAGCACCGGAAGATGCCATAAAAGCGGAATGAGTTTTAAATAAACACGACGTTCAGGGGTGATAAGGGGAACGGCCTTTTATCACTCTTTTCATGAAAAAAATGAATGTGCCAGTCAGGAGGCAATCAAGTGGCAGATATTAGTGCAAAGCTAGTTAAACAGCTCCGGGATCAAACAGGTGCAGGAATTATGGACTGCAAGCGGGCTTTGGCAGAAACGGACGGCGATATTGAGAAGGCCGTCGATGTATTGCGTGAAAAAGGGATTGCCAAAGCAGCCAAGAAGTCCGGGCGCATTGCTGCCGAAGGACTTGCGGACATTCAAGTGTCGGGCAATCGTGCAGTCGTGTTGGAAGTCAATTCAGAAACTGATTTTGTCGCTCAAAATGCCGAATTTAGGCAACTGATTGCGACGCTTGCGGAGCACTTGCTCAGTCAGTCTGGCTCAAGTGTTGAAGACGTGCTCAAGCAGACGCTTGCGGGCTCAGGGGAGACAGTTGAGGCTCATATCACCGCTGCGATTGCCAAAATCGGTGAAAAATTATCACTGCGACGCTTTGCTATTGTCGAGAAAACCGATGACGAACAGTTCGGTTCTTATCTGCACATGGGTGGACGTATTGCCGCACTCGTTAAGATTGCCGGAGGTGATGCGGAAGCAGCTAAAGATATGGCAATGCATGTTGCTGCAATTAAGCCGCTTTATGTATCGGAAAGTGAGATACCGGCAGATGTTGTTGCTCACGAAAAAGATGTGCTGACCCAGGAAGCCTTGGGTGAAGGGAAACCGGCTAATATTGTTGAAAAGATGGTTGAGGGTCGCCTGAAAAAGTTCTTTAAAGATATTTGCGTTGTTGATCAGCCTTTTGTTAAAGACGGTGACGTAACGGTAGACGACTACTTAAAGAGCCGCAAGGCGAGCATGGTCTCCTTTGTCCGTTATGAAGTCGGAGAAGGCATTGAGAAAAAAGAAGAGAATTTTGCTGAAGAAGTCAAGGCACAGATGAACAAATAAGCGTTTGTATGTAGAGTCAGTGGTGCCCGCTTGCTTCGGCAGTCGGCAAAGCAAAAGAGGCACGCGTGACGTGTCTCTTTTTTTTAGAAGATCGGCGCTGTTAAAGCGGACTGTTAGCGCGAGACAAGAGATGCATATCGGGGCGCCGCCTGAAACAGCGCGACTGTTCTGGTTTCGAGGGTTCAGATGAAGGCTGTATACGATTCTGCAGCTCGGACCAAAGGTTGACAGGCAAGACGGCACTTAATATTTCCGTTTTAAGGAGGAAGAAAAACGATGCCCGAACAGGCTAAATATAAGCGTGTCATCTTAAAACTGAGCGGCGAGGCACTTGCCGGACAAAATGGGTTCGGTATCTCGCCGCAGGTCATTCGTTCAATTGCGTCACAAATTCAAACGATTGTTGCCCTTGATGTGCAGGTGGCGGTCGTTGTGGGTGCCGGTAATATTTGGCGCGGAAAAACGGGCAGTGAGCTTGGCATGGACCGTGCCCAGGCTGATTACATGGGCATGCTTGCCACGGTACTCAATGCACTGGCCTTACAAGACAGCCTTGAGGGGCTCAGCGTTGAGACGCGCGTGCAGACATCGATAGATATGCGTCAAGTGGCGGAACCTTATATTCGTCGCCGGGCGATCCGCCATCTTGAAAAGGGACGTGTCGTCATTTTTGCTGCCGGCACGGGCAATCCATACTTTTCGACTGATACGACTGCAGCGCTGCGCGCGGCAGAAATTGAGGCTGACGTCATCTTAATGGCCAAAAATAACGTAGACGGTGTCTACTCTGCCGATCCGAAAGTGGACAAAGAGGCCAAAAAATATAAAGAAATTTCCTATCTTAAAGTGCTGAACGAGGGCTTGCAAGTGATGGATTCCACAGCTTCCTCGCTCAGCATGGATAATGACATTCCGCTGATTGTCTTTTCACTCACAGAGGAGGGCAATATCCGCCGCGCTGTGCTCGGCGAAGACATCGGCACACTCGTAAAGGGGAGATAATGATGACGTCGGAAATTCTACAGGAAGCAAGGGGCAAGATGGATAAGACCGTATCTGCTTACCAGCGTGAACTGGCAACGATTCGTGCCGGACGTGCAACGCCGTCACTGCTTAATAAGGTGACAGCCGAATATTACGGGGCGGAAACACCGCTGAATCAGCTGGCTTCCATCACCGTTCCCGAAGCGCGGCTGTTGCTCATCCAGCCCTATGATCGCAGCGCGCTTGCCAATATCGAGCGCGGCATACTCAAATCAGATCTTGGCGTCACGCCGACCAATGACGGAACTGTCATTCGCATTGCGATTCCGCCGTTGACCGAAGAGCGCCGCAATGACCTTGTCAAGGTCGTACACCGCGTCGCCGAGGAAGCGAAAATTGCGGTGCGCAATGTACGGCGGGAAGCGAATGAACAGATTAAAAAGCGCGAAAAAGACAATGAACTGACAAAAGATGATGTGCGTGCGGCTGAAGAGGACGTTCAGAAGCTGACAAATGATGTCATTAAGACAATTGATCGCATATCGGCAGATAAAGAAAAGGAAATGACTGATATTTAACACACACGATGCGCTCTTATCAGTGAATGACCAGACGTGTCGCTGACGGACAGTTGTGGAGGAAAAACGATGTTTGATAAGTTCTCCTTAGGCAAAAAAGAAACGAGACAGAGCGGCGACACACCGCGCACCACAACGGGCCGTACGCCTAGACACGTGGCGATTATTATGGACGGCAACGGCCGCTGGGCGAAGCGCCGCGGTTTGCCGAGAATCGCCGGCCATCGCGAGGCGATGAAGACGGTCAAGCGGGTCACGGTTGCTGCACAGCACCTTGGTGTCGAGGTGTTGACACTTTACACGTTTTCAACAGAAAATTGGAAACGTCCTAAAGGTGAAGTTGAATTTCTGATGAGGCTGCCACAGCAGTTTCTAAATTCGTATCTCGTTGAACTGATTGCCAACAATGTGCGTGTGCAGGTGATGGGTGACTTGACAGCTATACCGTCTTATACACTGGCAGCCGTGCAAGAAGCGATAAAAAAGACGAAGAACAACAGCGGCATGATTTTAAATCTCGCCTTGAATTATGGTAGCTATGCGGAAATCACAACAGCGGTTCGCCAACTTGCACAGGATGTGCTTGATGGTAAACTGGGCGTCGATGCGATTACGAGTCAAGCTATTTCTCGACGGATGATGAGTGCCCAATTACCGAACCCTGATTTGCTCATCCGTACCGGAAACGAGATGCGGCTTAGCAATTTTATGCTCTGGCAGCTTGCCTATACCGAACTTTATTTTACCGATTGTTATTGGCCTGACTTTAGTGAGGATGATTTACTGGCAGCTGTCCGCTCCTTTTCTGAGCGGCAGCGTCGCTATGGCGGGCTTGTCGAACAGGGGGATAGTGAACAGTGAAGCAGCGACTTGTAACGGGCATCATTGCCGGCGCCGTTTATCTTTTTTTGCTTTGGGTCGGTTCGGTTCCGTTTGCCGTGTTTGCGGCGCTTATCGCCATGCTTGCCTCTTTTGAGACGGCTGTTATGGCCGGCGTGCCGCGCCGTTCTTTCATGAGTGTGGCAACGGCGCTAATGACCGCACTGCTTGTGTTGATGCCGGCCGTGCTGCTCCACTTCCCGCGTGCGGTGGACGACGTGTTATTGCGAATGCTGGCGCTGCTTGCTCTTGTGATGGTCATGCTGCCGGTTTTTCGAACCGGCAGTGTGCGTTCACGCACCGCAGGTTATCTTTTTTTCACCGCGTTCTATATCGGAATGGCGTTCGATTTGCTTGTACGGTTGCGCCTGAACAGCATTGTGCTTGTACTTTTTGTGCAGCTGCTCATTTGGGCCACCGACAGTGGCGCTTATTTTGTCGGACGCGCCTTTGGCAGGCACAAGTTGGCACCGGCAATCAGTCCGAATAAGACGGTGGAAGGCGCGTGCGGTGGAATCGTCGGGGCCGTTGCAGCCGCCGGCGTATTTCAGCTCATTGCCCCGCCCTTTGCCGCGCCATGGTTGTTTTTGCCGGCGGCCCTGCTAATTGCTGTGGCTGCGCAGATGGGGGATTTGGCAGAATCGGCCATCAAACGCCAATTTGGTGTTAAAGATTCCGGAGCGGTTTTGCCGGGGCACGGCGGACTTTTTGATCGTTTTGACAGCTTGATTTTCACGCTGCTGGTGCTCTTTCTTATTGGATTTATCGGTTGACCGGAGGGGATTAAATTGAAAAAAATCAGTTTGCTCGGTGCAACCGGATCGGTTGGGACACAGACGTTGGAAGTTGTTCGTTTGCATCCCGACCTTTTTTCAGTGTCAGCCATGGCTTTTGGTGAGAATGTCAAGCGCGCTCTGCCGCTCATTCGCGAGTTCAAGCCGCAGCTGGTTGCCGTCAAAAATCGCAGTGTTGCCGATCAGCTGGCGTTTCAGCTTGATCAAAAAGTGACAATCGTCTGCGGTAAAGAAGGGTTGACTGAGGCAGCCGTGTTTGCCGACAGTGACGTGCTTGTCAATGCGGTGCTCGGCAGTCTCGGCCTTGAACCGACCCTTGCGGCTATCGAGGCAGGAAAGACACTTGCGTTGGCCAATAAAGAGACGTTAGTGACAGCCGGACATCTTGTCAAGGCTGCCGCAGCACGTCGCGGTGTGCCCATTCTGCCGGTCGACAGTGAACATTCGGCGATTTTTCAATCGATGCAGGGACAAAATACTCAACACATCAGCCGTTTGATTCTAACCGCTTCCGGCGGCAGTTTTCGCGATCAAACACGTGATCAGCTAAAAAACGTAACCGTGCGCGATGCACTGGATCACCCTAACTGGTCGATGGGTGCAAAGATTACGATTGATTCGGCGACGCTGATGAACAAAGGGCTTGAAGTGATTGAAGCGCACTGGCTGTTTGATATGCCGTATGACCGGATTGAGGTGTTGATGCACCGAGAAAGCATTGTCCATTCATTAGTTGAATATGCTGATTATAGCCAAATCGCACAGCTTGGCCAGCCAAGCATGCTGATTCCGATTCAATATGCGCTTGCCTACCCGCAAAGGCTTGAACTTAGTGGGGTAAAACGGTTAAACTTATGGGAAATGGGAACACTGCATTTTCAAAAGCCGGATATGCAACGTTTTCCTTGCTTAAGAATGGCTTACGAAGCCGGGAAGACGGGCGGCACAATGCCAACCGTCCTGAATGCGGCCAACGAGCAGGCTGTTCAAGCCTTTCTTGCCGGACGTATAGGCTTTCTTGACATCGAAGCGCTTGTTAACGCGGCACTTGACGTGCATCAACCAGCTCAGCACCCGGACTTGGAAGAAATCGAAGCCTGTGATCGCCAGACGCGTCAGTGGGTTGAAGCGAAGCTGAAAACGAATGGAATGATGAACTGAGGTGGTGACGATCCTTGGAAACGCTGATTATTGTGGTTATTATTTTTGGATTGCTTGTGTCAATCCATGAACTGGGTCATCTTGTCGTTGCGAAACGCTCTGGTATTCTGTGCCGGGAGTATGCGATTGGTTTCGGCCCGAAAATTTTTTCGATTAAGGGCGGTGAGACAGTCTATACGCTCCGGCTGCTCCCGATCGGCGGCTATGTTCGCATGGCCGGCGAGGACCCCGAGCTTGTCGAAGTTAAGCCGGGACAGCGAATCGGTCTTTTTTTCAATGATGCCCGGCATGTGACGCGCCTTGTATTGGATCAGCCAGACCGCTATCCGAACGCGATGTTAATAACCGCTGAACAGTGCGACATGGAGCGCAACCTGTTTATCTCCGGCTATGAGACGGAAGACGGGCCGCTTGTGCGCTATTCCATCGACCGTGAAGCGTCTTATGTGTCTAATCATCAGGATTTTCAGATTGCACCGCTTGACCGCCAGTTTGCTTCCAAATCACTGCCGAAGCGCTTCCTCACCATTTTTGCCGGACCGTTCATGAATCTCATGCTCGCGGTTGTTATTTTTGCCGTTTACTTCAATATTGCCGGCATCCCCTCTGACTCTCCGCGACTCGGACAGCTCATTCATGGCTATCCGGCGCAGCAGTCAGGTTTGCAGACGGGTGACCGCGTACTCACTCTTGACGGGAAAAAGATGACATCGTGGCAGGCCATCACGCGCTATATCGAAGCCAGGCCGCAGCGGACGATCGTTTTTCGCATTCAACGACATAACGATGTGCGCCTGATTAAAGTCACGACAGCTATGCGCAGTCAAAGCGGTGTCAAACAAGGGTTTATTGGTGTCTATGCACCGAACGATTATTCGTTTGCGGGCGCGCTGAAGGCGAGCGTGACTCAGACCTTTTTTTGGATTCAAATGGAACTGAATGCGCTCGGCAAGCTTGTCAGCGGCGGTTTTAACTTGAATCAACTGTCAGGGCCGGTCGGCATCTACAATGCGACCGGGCAAGTGGTGGCACAGGGACTCGTCTTTGTACTGAACTGGACCGCCTTTTTGAGTATTAACCTTGCTGTTATCAATTTGTTGCCGCTGCCGGCGCTCGACGGAGGTCGCTTGCTTTTTCTTGTCATTGAAGCGCTTCGGCGCAAACCGATAGAGCCGCAAAAGGAAGCACTTGTCCATTTTATCGGATTTGCGCTGTTGATGGTGCTGATGCTTGTTGTGACATGGAATGATATTCAAAATCTCTTTAACCATTAACGCCAGCATCGTTTTCCGTCCGCTGATTTTGGATACTGCTCGGGCGGTCATGATTCCGATATCGCCTTGAATGTGCAGATTTGAGCCGAGTTTAACTGATACAGAAGAACGGAGTGTCCACCTATGAAGCAGAGTCAGATGTTTATTCCGACCTTGAAAGAAGTGCCCGCCGACGCCGAATCAGCCAGCCACCAGCTGCTGCTGCGCGCCGGTTTTATCCGCCAGAACGCTGCAGGTATCTACTCCTATCTGCCGCTCGGATACAAGGTTGTTAAGAAAATTGAAGCGATCATTCGTGAAGAAATGGAGCGGGCCGGTGCACAGGAACTGCTTATGCCTGCGATGCAGCCGGCTGAACTCTGGCATGAATCCGGTCGCTGGGACGTATATGGTCCGGAACTGATGCGTCTGAAAGACCGGCACGGCCGTGACTTTGCGATGGGAGCAACCGGTGAGGAACTTATTACAAGCCTCGTGCGTGATACACTGAATACGTATAAAAAATTACCGGTCAATCTGTACCAGATTCAGACGAAGTATCGCGATGAGAAGCGTCCGCGCTTTGGCTTGCTGCGCGGCCGTGAATTTATTATGAAAGACGCTTACTCCTTTCACGCGGATGCAGAGAGCTTAGATGAAGCCTATCAAGCGATGTACCGTGCCTATTGCAATATTTTTGAGCGCTGCGGGCTGCATTTTCGGGCGGTACTTGCCGACTCCGGAGCGATTGGCGGCAAGGATACGCATGAATTTCAAGCACTTGCGGCGATCGGTGAAGATACCATTGCGTACTCTGATGCCTCCGACTACGCCGCTAATCTTGAGATGGCAGCTGTAGTTGACGGCGGTGAGCCGCCGTCAGTCACTGATGCTAGCGCAGAAAAGCAGAAGGGAGCAGGTTCTGCCCCGACGATTAGCGTTTCTTGGTGGCGCACACGCACGGAGACAGTTGCCGTTCTTTTACAGGCAGGCGACGAAGCCAACGAAGCAAAAATTAAAAATTTCCTGAATGCAGACTTGATTGAAATGCTGCAAGAGGTGGAGGATGCCGATCCGCTGCATCCGGTTGAGGGTGTGCGTGTACTGGCAGATAATGCTTTGAAACAGGAGACAGATGGGACGTTTTATAGCCCATTAGAAGATGCGACTTATGTTCACCTCAGCCCGGCACGTGATTTGCCGATTGAAACGTTTGCCGACTTTCGCTTTATCAAGGCGGGCGACCCTTCGCCGGATGGAAAAGGAACGATCTGTTTTGCCAAAGGCATCGAAATTGGGCAGATTTTCAAGCTGGGAACGAAATATTCTGAAGCAATGCACGCCTATTTTCTTGATGAAAATGGAAAAAGCAAGCCGCTGATTATGGGATGTTACGGGATTGGCATTTCGCGGACACTCTCAGCGGTTTGTGAACAGTATCATGATGAGAAGGGTTTGATTTGGCCGAAATCACTTGCTCCTTTTACGGTTCATCTGATCACGATGAATACAAAACAGCCTGCGCAAATGCAGTTGTCTGAACAAATCTACCAAACATTGCAGGAACACGGTTATGATGTGCTGTGGGACGAGCGCAGTGAACGTGCCGGTGTCAAATTTGCAGAAAGTGACTTGCTTGGCTGTCCGCTGCAAATTGTCGTCGGCAAACGGGCGGATGAAGGCTGGTTTGAAATAGGCCTGCGCAAGGACGGAACGCGCAATGCGCGCCCGGCAGCAGCTGTTCTGCAAGACACGCAGCGACTGCTGAATGAAGCAAAATGAATGTATTGACCGATGTATGCTTGACCTAAACCTTTTTTTCGCTAAATGGTGGCGCCTGGGCAACCGGCTAAAAGCGGATGGCGTTTGTTTGACGGATCAGGACGTTTTTGCAACCTTCACTATGGGGAGCGTCATAAAAACAGTTCGGTTTGAGAGCCAACCCGTTACCGCCGATGAGTTGTTTATTTACAGGACGGCTTATTTTTAAAACGACGGGCGATTAGATGTGCGGCGGTACAGCTACTAACTCTGTTTTAAGATAGATTTATTGTTTTGAATGGGTCGTTTTGGCTAGGTATGATTTACCCGCTGGTGGCCCGTGGCAGAGATCTTGCCAGAAGTGCGTATAACTTCCGTTTTGTTAAGGGGTCTCGCAGCAAACGGGCAGCCGGAGCACGAGGCCGTAAAGAATTTGATGCCCGCTATTGTCTTCATCACTGCTTCAGACCCATTGGCACGGCGGAAAATTCAGCGGACGAAAGAGTAAGAATGACTAAGGCTGCGCTGTCCGCCTGCGGCTTGTTTTTGGAAAGTTGGCGGTTGAAATAAATAAGCGGAAAGGAGGGCGGTGGCTATGGTCGAAGAGAACGCGGCACGCTGGGCCGTGCTGCTTGAGCAGCTCGGTGCGCCCGAGGATTGGCGCAGTGGCTGCCTTTCTTCAGGCGCAATCGAACGGCTGACCGTTTATCGACAGCTCGGTCGCTGGCATTTTGATTTCGCTGTGGATACCCTGTTACCTCCTGATGTGTACGATTGGCTCGGCCACCGGCTCAGCAGCGAATTTAAAAAGATTGTCCCTCACGTTACTTTTTCAGTACGGGTGCGCCATGTTGGAGATCTTGCCGCGTCGCTTAAGGCGTACTGGGAGCAGCTCAGCCCGGCACTTGCCGAGCGTTTTCCTGCTCTCAAGCAGACATTGATGGTTCAACATCCGATGATTAAAGACAACGGACTGCTTGTTCTTTCGGCGGTCAGTGAACTTGAGGCAACGCAGATGAAGCGTAAGCTCCCGCAAGCAATTAATGATTGCCTGCGGCCGGCCGGCTTCCCGCCGCTTGGCTTTGCTGTAACAATTGATGACCGTGGCAAGACCGAGGCATATGAACAATTTATCCAGCAGAAGGCTGAGGATGACAAGCTAAAGGTGCAGCAGGCGGTCAATGAGCACATGCAGGCGGGTAAAGAGATAGCAACAGCGGCAGAGGACACACCTTTTCAATACGGACGGTCGATCACAGATGAGCCTCTTCGCATTCACACGATCTTAGATGAGGAAAAACGCATAACGATTGAGGGTTATGTGTTTGAGTGTGAAACGCGCGAGCTGCGCAGTGGCCGAACGTTACTGACATTTAAACTGACTGACTATACGGATTCGCTGCTGGTGAAAGTGTTCTCGCGTGACAAAGAGGACGCTTCAATTTTTTCTAACTTTCATAAAGGAATGTGGGTACGTACACGCGGAAGTGTGCAAAATGATACTTTTGTTCGCGATCTCGTGCTGATTGCCAGTGACATTCAGGAGGTCAGCGCCCACGTTCGTCGGGATGAGGCGGCACCGGGGGAGAAACGTGTCGAACTGCACGCGCATACGGTGATGAGTCAGATGGATGCTGTCGTTACGGCCTCAGCGCTCATCAAACGCGCGTCGGAGTGGGGCCATCCCGCAATTGCCATCACCGATCATGGCGTCGCGCAGTCGTACCCTGAAGCTTATGCCGCCGGACAAAAAAATAAAATTAAGATCATTTATGGCGTGGAGGCCAACTTAATTGATGACGGTGTGCCGATTGCCTATAATCTGGCGCATCGCAACCTTAAGGATGCTGAATATGTCGTTTTTGACGTTGAGACAACGGGCCTCTCAGCGGTCTACGATACAATCATCGAGCTGGCTGCCGTGAAAATGAAGAATGGTGAAGTGATTGACAAATTTGATGAATTTGCCAATCCGGGTCGGCCGCTGCCTAAAAAAATTATTGAACTGACAAGCATCACCGATGATATGTTGAAGAATGCACCGGATGAGTTGAGCGTTGTCCGCCGTTTTCGCAAATTTGCCGGTGACGCTTTGCTCGTTGCCCATAACGCGACTTTTGATATGGGCTTCCTTAACCACGCTTATCGCAAGCTTGGAGAAGAGAAGGCCACGAATCCGTGGATGGACACCCTTGAGCTCGGTCGTTTTCTCTATCCGACTTTTAAAAACCACAAACTTGATACGCTGTGCAAGGCGTTCAACATTGAGCTCACTCATCATCATCGCGCGATCTATGACACAGAAGCGACCGGATATTTGGCTTGGAAAATGGTGCAGGATGCCATCGGTAACGGAATGCGCTTTCATGATCAACTGAATGATAATCTCGGGAAGGGTAACCTTGATCGCGTGCGTCCGTCGCATGTCATTTTGCTTGTCAAAAATCAGACGGGTTTGAAAAATTTGTACAAGTTAATCACCTTTTCCCACGTTGATTATTTTTTTCGTGTGCCGCGAATGCCCCGCTCATTACTGGCGAAATACCGCGAAGGGTTGCTCGTCGGGTCCGGCTGCGACAAGGGGGAACTGTTCGAGACGATGATGCAAAAGTCAGCGGAAGAGGCCGAAAAGGTGGCTGATTTCTATGATTACATTGAAGTGCAGCCGCCTCAGAACGATCTTGCTCTTGTCGAGAAAGGAATTCTTCGCGATGACCTTGCGCTGAAAGACGTCATTCGCAAGCTTGTCGCACTCGGCGACAAGCTGGGTAAGCCGGTGATTGCCGCCGGTGACGTGCACTACCTTGATCCGCACGACAAAGTGTATCGGAAGATATTGATCAGTTCGCAAGCCGGCAATCCGCTGAACCGCGAATATCAGCCGGACGTGCACTTCCGCACGACGGATGAAATGTTGGCGTGCCTGTCATTTCTCGGCGAAGACAAGGCAAAGGCTGTCGTTGTCCGCAATCCGCAGGCGATTGCGGCAATGATCGGCGATGTGTTGCCGGTTAAAGACAAGCTGTATACACCGACGATTGACGGGGCCGAAGACGAAGTGCGGCAGAAAACGTATGACCGCGCGCACAGACTGTATGGTGACGCTCTGCCCGAGCTTGTTGAGAAGCGGATCGACAAAGAACTGAAGAGTATTATTGGTAACGGCTTCTCTGTCATTTATTTAATCGCGCATAAGCTTGTAAAAAAGTCACTGTCCGATAATTACCTTGTTGGTTCGCGGGGATCAGTCGGATCCTCTCTTGTTGCGACCATGCTGGAGATTACTGAGGTCAATCCGTTGCCGCCGCATTATCTCTGTCCGTCTTGCCACCATGTCGAATTTTTTACCGACGGATCGGTGGCTTGCGGCTTTGATTTGCCGGATAAGCCGTGTCCGGACTGCGGGACGGCGATGAAGAAAGAAGGGCATGACATCCCGTTCGAGACGTTCCTTGGTTTCAAGGGTGACAAGGTGCCCGATATCGACCTGAACTTCTCCGGTGATTACCAGCCGGTCGCACACAACTATACAAAAGTGCTTTTCGGCGAAGATAAAGTGTTTCGCGCCGGAACGATCGGAACTATTGCGGATAAGACGGCGTACGGGTATGTGAAGGGCTATGAGGAGGAGACGGGCGCTCAGCTGCGCGGAGCAGAGCGTGATCGACTCGCAGCCGGCTGTACGGGAGCCAAGCGGACAACCGGTCAGCATCCCGGCGGCATTGTCGTCGTGCCCCGCGACATGGACATCTATGATTTTACGCCGGTACAATATCCGGCTGACGATAAAAATGCGGAATGGAAAACGACTCACTTTGATTTCCATTCCATTCATGATAACATTCTCAAACTTGATATTCTCGGGCATGACGATCCGACTGTTATCCGCATGTTGCAGGACCTCAGTGGCATTAATCCGAAGACGCTTCCGGTTGACGACAAAGAAGTCATGAAAATTTTCAGCACGACTGAATCGCTCGGAATCCATCCTGACCAGATTCGCTGCAAGGTGGGGACGCTTGGCATTCCTGAGTTCGGCACACGCTTTGTGCGGCAGATGCTTGAGGACACGAAACCGACCTCATTCGCCGAACTCGTGCAAATTTCCGGACTGTCGCACGGCACAGACGTCTGGTTAGGCAATGCGCAGACACTGATCGATGAGGGGACGTGTGTGCTTAAAGACGTGATTTCCTGTCGGGATGACATCATGATCGATTTGATGCATAAAGGGCTGGAGCCTTCCCACGCCTTTAAGATTATGGAATCCGTCCGCAAGGGAAAAGGGTTAAATGACGAGTGGATTGCTGAGATGCGCGAGAACAACGTGCCGGATTGGTATGTCGACTCGTGTCTCAAGATTAAGTACATGTTCCCGAAGGCTCACGCCACGGCTTATGTGTTAATGGCTTTTCGCATCAGCTATTTCAAAGTCCATCACCCGATTCTTTTCTATGCTACCTACTTCACTGTCCGGGCCGACGACTTTGATGTTGACGTTGCTCGCCGCGGTTATGACGCGATCCGTGAGCGGCTGGAGGACATCGAGCGCAAGGGCAACGACGCATTGCCGAAGGAAAAGAGCCTCTTGACGGTGCTTGAAGTCGCGCTTGAAATGTGCGCCCGCGGTTTGAAGTTTTTGCCGGTCGATCTTTACGAGTCGGACGCGACACAGTTTCTCGTTAGGGACGACGCACTGTTGCCGCCGTTCAACGCCATTCCCGGTGTCGGCACGAATGCGGCAAAGGCCATTGTCGCCGCACGCAATCAAGGGGAGTTTTTATCTAAAGAAGACTTGCAGCAGCGTGCCAAAGTGTCCAAAACGATTATTGAATACTTGGAAGGACTCGGTTGCCTTGAGGGCATGCCCGATGCCAATCAGCTGTCGCTGTTTTAAGCCGCTTTCGATGAGTCGCATCCTCCCGTATGCTTGCCGATGTTTTCTTGTAGGTTAAGAAAATCTATCGATTTCAGCGGGATCAAATCTAAGAAAAAGCAAAGGCTCTGCCGTCGTCCAAGGACTTGGCTGAGCCAATTTTTTCTAAATACAACGTGCGAATGTGATGCGCGTTCATATTGTCCCTGACAAAGACGATTTTTTTAGTCGGCGGATACAAGTTGTCGACTAAGTGTTGCATCACGCCGGCAACGTCCGGCCGCTTGAGCAAACCGGACATCGGCATATTTGCTTGCCAGTCAGGGATTATAGAAGTCTAAAAATGAAACATGGGTCCTTTGGTTCGTACTCATAATCGATTTTGCCATGACTTTTCCTTTGAAATGTTAAAGGCTGATCTTTATTCTCATGCATCATGCAGGGCGGTTCACCCAGACAGATCAACTGTTGTTGCGAGCGTACAAGCGCAAATAGACCTCCTGTACCGCCTCCATGTGCGCGACAAATTTGGTGTTTGTCTTCTTGAAAACGGCCCAGCAGTCATTGCGGTGAGGTTTAAGCTCATTTGTTTTAAAATCCCGCAGATTGCGCCTTTTTAAAAGAACTTTCACGATGACTTTACACTCTTGTTCCGACAGCCTCAACGACCAGAATCGTGTGGACAATCACATCTGTTGCAAAACTGCGGATTAGTCAGCATTTCTAATGCGTTTGCCCTGCCCGAAACGTTCAACTTATTGCCAGCAACGGGTGTCTATGGTATAGTATTTATGGCAATGCTGGAAATAGTTCGGTTGCAAAGAGTGGGAGCTTCCCACTCTTTCGTTTTCAAAGGAGGCGGAATATGGCAGGCGCAATTGCAAAAGCGGCCGGTGAACTTGCTGCGCCGATTTTGCTTGAACTCGGACTTGAACTGGTCGATGTCAATTATGTGAAGGAAGGTTCGAACTGGTTTCTTCGCTTTTTCATCGATTCAGACGCCGGCGTTGACCTTGACACCTGTGAACAAGTCAGCGAGCGTGTCGGCAAGCTCCTCGATGAGCAAGATTTGATTAAGGACGCCTATTTTCTTGACGTTTCATCAGCCGGTGCGGAACGTCCGCTGAAGAAGCTGCAGGATTACGTTCGCGCGGTCGGTAAAGACGTGCATCTGACAACGTATGAGCCGGTGGACGGTGCCAAAGTGTTTGAAGGCCGTCTGTCAGCTGCCGATGCGGAGCATGTCGTCGTTGAAGTCCGCGACAAGCAGAAAGTGAAGCAAGTCACCGTTCCCTTTGAGAAGATTGCCGGTTGCCGCTTGGCAATTCTTTTCTGAGCAAAAGGACGGCTACCGTGTGAAGAAGGGGAGAGAGTCATGAGCAGCGATCTCATTGAAGCGATGGAGGCTCTGGAGAAAGACAAAGGAATCAGTAAAGACGTGCTGATTGACGCGCTTGAGGCGGCGCTGATTTCCGCGTACAAACGCAATTTTGATCAAGCACAGAATGTACGTGTCGATATTAATGAAGGAATTGGACAGATCAAAGTGTACGCCCGCAAGGAAATTGTCGAAGCCGTTGAAAATCCGAACCTGCAGATGGGGCTTGAGGCTGCCAAACAGCTGAATCCGAACTATCAGGTCGGAGATACGGTTGAAATTGAAGTGACGCCGCGTCACTTTGGTCGCATTGCTGCGCAGACGGCTAAGCAGGTGGTCACGCAACGTGTGCGAGAAGCGGAGCGCAACGTCATTTTCTCGGAATTCACAGATCGTGAAGGCGATATAATGACCGGTATTGTTCAACGTGTCGATCATCGCTTTATCTATGTCGATCTCGGCCGTGTCGAAGCCTTGCTGCCTCAGGCCGAGCAAATACCGAATGAGCAATATCGGCCGCATGAGCGCATCAAGGTGTACTTGACAAAAGTTGAAGATGCAAAAAAAGGACCGATGATTACGGTGTCTCGTACACATCCGGGCCTTTTAAAGCGGCTCTTTGAATTGGAAGTGCCGGAGATTTTTGACGGGACAGTAGAAATCAAGTCAATTTCACGCGAGGCCGGTGATCGCTCAAAGATCGCAGTCTATGCCGCCAATCCGGAAGTTGATCCGGTCGGTGCCTGTGTCGGACAGCGCGGGGCTCGGGTCCAGACGATTGTGAACGAACTGAAAGGCGAAAAGATTGATATTGTCGCGTGGTCCGAAGATCCGGTCGTTTATGTGGCCAACGCGCTTAGCCCGTCAAAAGTCGTTCGTGTGATCGTCCATGACGAGGAAAAGGCGACGACGGTCATCGTCCCTGATTATCAGCTGTCGCTTGCCATCGGAAAAAAAGGCCAGAATGCCCGGCTCGCGGCGAAACTGACCGGCTGGAAGATTGATATTAAAAGCGAATCAGAAGCGGAAGAGAATGGTCTGCTGGAAGCTTTTGACGAAACGGTCGATGCATCGGATGAGGCGGAAGGCCCGGCAGGCGGCGATGCAGCAAACGTGGACAACGGTTCATCGACGGAGTGAGGGAGGCAATAAGCGATGCCTAAGCAAAGAAAAGTACCGATGCGGCAGTGCGTAGCTTGCCAGCAGTCCTTTGATAAGCGCGATCTTTTCCGTATCGTTCGCTCACCGGAAGGCGACGTATGTCTAGATCCAACAGGTAAAAAAAATGGACGCGGTGCCTATCTTTCGAAAAGCCGTGAGTGCATCGAGAAAGCGCGGGCGAGGCATATGCTCTCCCGCCATCTTGATGCGGAGGTACCTGACAGCGTTTTTGAGGAGATGCTTCAGGCACTGGAAGCGCAAGGAAGCGATGCAGGAAAAAGATAATTCGGGATGGCAGCAGCTGCTCGGACTCGCGCAGCGTGCAGGCAAGGTTGTCACCGGTGAAGAGACGGTCATCCGTGCCATTCGGCAGCGAAAGGCACGAATCGTGCTGCTTGCGGAAGATGCATCGGCACGCACCGTGAAAACGTTGAGTAATAAATGTACGTTTTATGATGTTCCGCTGCATCGTGTGTCTGATCGTATGGTGCTTGGAAAGGCTATCGGTCAGCCGGCACGCGTTGTTGTTGCGGTGATGGACAGCCATTTTGCGGGAGGACTGATAGAACGGCTTAAACCGACTACACGGGGGTGAATCTATGCGTAAAATGCGCATATATGAATATGCTAAGGATAATCATCTGTCAAGCAAAGATGTGATTGATAAACTGACATCGCTCGGCTATACGATTAAGAGCCACATGTCAATTATTGAAGAAAATGCCATTCATCAATTGAACAAACATTTTCAGATAAAAACGGCAGAAGGCCAGCATCAAACGGCCCGGCCGAAAAAAAAGAATGCAGAGGCTGCTGTGAATCAAACAACAAAACCAAAAGAGAAGCCGTCGCGTCCGGCGGCAGCAACAACGGAGAAACGTGAAAAAAGAGTTGGAAAGCCGGTTGGTGAGCAAAATCGTGGGGGGAGCGCGCCACAGCATAACAGCAACCGATCTGTTGTCAAAAGTGGAACAACGGAAAACCGTCCGGCTACACGTTCAGGACGGACTGATAATCGTCCGTCAACTCCCTCACGCCGCTCGTCGCGTCCCAATGAAAAAAGCGCGCAGGATAATAATAATAGCGGGTTTCGCCGCGGTGGCGGATCGCGTCGGGGCAACCGGTCCGGCCGTCGTCGGGGAGCTCCATCCATGGCTGAAAGGCAGAAAATGGAAATTCGCTTACCCGAGAAGATTACCCTGTCCGGCTCGCTGACAGTCGGACAATTTGCGGAAAAGATTGGCCGCCCGTCGACCGATATTATCAAAAAGTTAATGGTGCTCGGTGTCATGGCGACAAAAAATCAGGATCTCGACAAGGATGCGATTGAGTTGCTTGCCGGCGATTACGGCGTGCGTGTCGAGGAAGAAGTTGTTGTCGACGAAGCTGATTTTGAAAAGGAAGGCCTCGGTATTGATACCGAAACAGCGGTCATCCGACCGCCGGTTGTCACGATCATGGGGCACGTCGATCACGGGAAAACGACGCTGCTGGACTCGATCAGACACACAAAAGTGACGGCAGGTGAAGCCGGAGGCATCACGCAGCACATCGGTGCTTACCAGGTCGTTCATGAGGGTAAGAAAATTACTTTTCTTGATACACCGGGCCATGCTGCATTTACAACAATGCGCGCGCGCGGTGCGGAGATTACAGACATCACCGTTCTTGTCGTCGCTGCCGACGATGGGGTAATGCCGCAGACGGTTGAAGCGATCCATCACGCACGTGCAGCAAAAGTGCCAATTATTGTTGCAGTGAACAAGATTGACAAACCGAATGCCAATCCGGATCATGTCATGCAGGAACTCTCCGATCAGGGACTTGTACCCGAAGACTGGGGCGGGGATACCATTTTTGTAAAGATATCCGCCAAAAAGGGGCAAGGCATTGACGACTTGTTGGAGATGATTCTGCTTGTTGCCGAAGTCTCTGAGCTAAAAGCCAATCCAGAGAAATTAGCACGAGGGGCAGTCATTGAAGCCCAGCTCGACAAGGGTAAAGGATCCATTGCCACACTGCTTGTTCAAAACGGCACATTGAAGATTGGCGACCCGATTGTCGTCGGCAGTACCTTTGGCCGCGTGCGGGCAATGGTGAACGACCTCGGTCGTCGCGTCAAGAAAGCCGGACCGTCCACACCGGTTGAAATTACTGGATTAAGCGGCGTCCCGATGGCCGGTGATCAATTTATTGTTTTTGCCGACGAGAAAAAAGCACGTCAAATCGGCGAAACTCGAGCTGAACGGACGCTGATCACTGAGCGCAAGGAGACAGCGAGCAAGGTTAGCCTTGACGACCTCTTTGAGAAAATTAAAGAGGGCCAGATGAAAGAAATTAATGTGGTCATTAAAGCGGATGTACAAGGCTCAGTCGAGGCTCTAAGCGGATCGCTGCGAAAAATTGATGTTGACGGTGTGAAGATCAACATTATTCATGAAGGCGTCGGCGGCATCAGTGAATCAGATATTATTCTCGCTTCGGCGTCTAACGCAATTATCATTGGCTTTAATGTGCGCCCCGATAATCATGCGAAGGAAGTCGCCGAGCAGGAAAAGGTTGATATTCGCCTTTACCGCGTCATTTACGATGCAATTGATGAAATGGAAGCGGCGATGAAGGGCATGCTGGATCCGGAATTCCGTGAAAAAATAATCGGTCAGCTTGATGTGCGTACGACGTTCAAGGTGTCAAAAATCGGTACAATTGCCGGTTGCTATGTCACCGACGGCATGGTATCACGCGATGCCGGCATTCGTCTCGTGCGTGACGGTGTCGTCATTTATGAAGGCCATGTGGATACGCTGAAACGCTTTAAAGATGATGCCAAAGAAGTTAAGCAAGGGTTTGAATGCGGAATAACACTTGAAAATTTCAATGACATTAAAGAGGGCGACACGATGGAAGCCTACGTGATGGAAGAAATCAAGCCGAAATGATTGTCGGGCTCGTTCGCTGCGATTGCCTGCTTGACGCGGCACAGTCATTGAAAGATAAGCGGTTTGTCGTGCTCAGTATTTTGTGTCAGTCGATGCGCAAGGTCATGTTGGCGCCAGTGAAGTCGGCTGTCAGGACGCGTGGCAGCTTACGTGTGGGTGTTGA
Source organism: Sporolactobacillus sp. (assembly GCA_047722915.1). Taxonomy (GTDB): domain Bacteria; phylum Bacillota; class Bacilli; order Bacillales; family Sporolactobacillaceae; genus Sporolactobacillus. The sequence goes on along the minus strand of JBDNZQ010000002.1, from coordinate 257,280 downwards.
GCGCAAACTTGCCAATGTGCGCGCGGATTGATCAACGGCCAGATATGGAGAGCGTGCAGAGACAACCTATGAATGGTTTTAGGAGGGACTCAAGCGATGAGTGACTTGCGAATGCATCGCGTCGCCGGACAGATGCAGAAAGAATTGGGCGATATTATTGAGCATCGCATTAAAGATCCGCGTGTTGACTTTGTGACAATAACGGGTGTCGACTTGACGGGCGACCTTCAGGAAGCGACGATTTATATTAGTATTTTGGGCAATGACAGAAAGAAAGAAGAGGCGATGGCGGGACTTGAGAAAGCCAAGGGCTTTATTCGCACTGAAATCGGCCGACGCATTCGCTTGAGGAAAACGCCCGATATTCATTTCAAAATTGATCAATCCATTGCTTATGGAGATCGGATTGATCAGCTCATTAATGATTTGCATGGCAAAGAGGACTGATTGAAACCGATGGAAACGGAATATAACGGCATATTGCCGCTGAACAAACCGCTCGGCATTACCTCTCACGATTGTGTGTTCAGACTGCGCAAAATGCTTCACTTTCGGAAAATCGGACATACGGGCACGCTCGATCCCGAAGCGGACGGCGTGCTTGTTGTTTGTCTTGGCCGGGCGACGCGCATTGCCGAGTTTTTGCTCAGCGAGCGTAAGAGTTATCGCGGGGTTGTCAGTCTTGGCCGATCGACAGTGACCGAAGACGCGAGCGGTGAGACGACGGCTGTGCGCGCGCTGGAAAAGGCACTGCCACGCGCACGCGTTGAGGAGGTTCTGCGCTCATTAACCGGACGCATTAAGCAGGTGACGCCCCTCTATTCAGCGGTAAAGGTCAATGGAAAAAAACTTTATGAGTATGCGCGGGCCAATCTGCCTGTCGATCCTCCCGTGCGCGAGGTCACGATTTATTCTTTGAAACTTGAGAATCCTCGGCCTTTCTATGAGAGAGAAATAGCTTTTGAGGTCTCTTGCAGCAAGGGGACGTATGTGCGCACGCTGGCTGTCGCCATCGGGCAAATGCTCGGTTATCCGGCCCACCTCAGCGCACTGACGCGCACGGCAGCGGGCGCCTTCCAATTGAGCGACTGCGCTGACTTTGCGACAATTGCGCGGCACGTTGAAACGGGACGCTTCGGCGAGCTGCTGCACCCACTTGAAGATGGCTTGAAGGCGTTGCCCTCGTGGACCGTTGATGAGCGTTGTGCACAAAAAATTGCTCATGGTGCATTATTGCCGGTACCGCCAATGTTTGATGATCAACCGCGTGCGGTTTATAATAGCAAAGGACACTGTCTGGCAATCTATCAGCTTCATCCGGATGATCCGCAGCTTATTAAGCCGATCAAAGTGCTGTGTTGATCGGTAAGCGGATGATTGCTGCCGGTGTTTGCCTTTGCCATTTAACGGAGAAAACGAAGGTGTTGCCATGAAAACTATACAACTGACCGAACGGCCGGCAATTGATGCGGGCGATTCCAGGGAAAAGGTCATCGCGCTTGGCTATTTCGACGGCGTTCATCTCGGTCATCAGCAAGTCATTCGGGCGGCGGTTGACATTGCACGGGAGAGGGGGCTGCTTGCTGCGGTGATGACTTTTTATCCGCATCCTTCCGCTGTACTTAAACCGTCTGTGGGCCGCCGTGACAGCTTGACGCCCCCGCCGGACAAAGAGCGGCTGCTGGCAGAGTTGGGCGTCAATTTGCTGTTTGAAGTTCGTTTTACACTGGCACTCAGCCGGCTGTCGCCTCAGGAGTTTGTTGATGCATACTTAATTAATCTTCACGCCAAGCATATCGTTGCCGGCTTTGACTATACGTTTGGTCGAATGGCATTGGGAAATATGGAGAACATGAGCGATTATTCGCGCAGTATGTTTGACTACACAATCATTCCGCGTGTGGAGCGCTTTGGTGAGAAGATTAGCTCAACGCGCATCCGCAATTTAATTGGCAGCGGGGCTGTGGACCGGGCAGCATTGCTGCTTGGTCGTCCTTACAGAACGACAGGCATCGTCATTCGCGGCGATCAGCGTGGACGAAAGCTCGGTTTCCCGACGGCAAATATCGAGTCAGAACTGTGCTATCCGATGCCGACCGATGGTGTCTATGCTGTTCGTCTTCATGTAGATAACCAGACGTATGCGGGCATCGGGAGCATTGGCAGCCGTCCAACCTTCTACGCTGATCGTTCGGCCGGACTGGCTGTGGAGGTGCATTTGCTTGATTTTGATGGAGACATTTACGGACGGCATGTAGCCGTTGACTGGTACGTTCAGCTTCGTACACAGAAAAAGTTCAGTGGGGAGTCCGCACTGATTGACCAGATGAAAAAGGATCGGCAACAGACCCGCCAGTTTTTTGCGGCGAATGAGCATAGATGTCCAAACAAAACAAAGACTTGAAAACCATAACTTAATCATGTAAAATGGCAAAGGCGGCTGAAAAGCTGCATTAGAGAACCCATGCTCGGCCAAGCGATTCACCGGCGCCCGCTGTGCATGTGGGAATTGAGATGAACAGGAGGTGACAGGCTGATGGCTTTGACAAAGGAGCGCAAAACTCAGCTGATTCATGAATACCAGACGCATGAGAACGATACCGGTTCACCGGAAGTTCAGATTGCTGTATTGACCGAACAGATCAATGTGCTGAATGAGCATTTGAAAGTACACAAGAAGGATCATCATTCGCGCCGCGGCTTGCTGAAAATGGTCGGTAAACGCCGCAACTTGCAGAATTATTTGCGCAGTACCGACGTGAAGCGTTATCGTGAATTGATTAATAAGCTCGGTTTGCGCCGATAAAAATGGTTGTTGTCTTGTTAAATTTTTATGATGAAAGAGCCCGTACCCTTTTGGTGCGGGTTTTTTCATGCGTTAAGAACGTATAAAGATCTCAGCAGAACTAAGTCTGAGAAAAACTAAGGCGTATCCGTCATCCAAGGACTTGGCAGAGCCAAGTTTTTCTAACGGAAGAAAAAAGGATAAATGTTCTGGTGGATTTTTCATTAATGAGAACTAAAAGTAGAGGCGTGAGGGTGCCCGCAACAGGGGAGCAGTTGAAGCACTAAAAGGCCAAGCGTTTTTTATTCGGCTTTTCATGCAAGGCTGGCAAATGACTAGGACTCTTAATAGAGTTAGTGAACCAAGTGCTTGACTCCATTGACGGCGAAATCAAGCAGCGGTTGCCAGCATATTTATGAACGAACGAACATATAGTTAAGTGACATCGCTCAAAGTCAGTTATTCATTCAATTGTTTCAAAAAACTATGAATCTATTTGTGAGTCGGCGCGTACCGTGGTATGATGAAAAATATATTTAAAATAAAAGGTGCTCTTTTACGTGCCTAGACGTTTATCGATCTGCACCGGTTGCGGGTCGCACAGTTGAGCCACTGGATCGCTCGCTGGATTGGCAAAAGATTAGGATGAATAGAACGAATGTAGAGGTATGAATACGTGCCGTGCTGTTTTTTAGCTGACGATACGATACTGGCAATTAACGTGCCAAGTGGTCTTCGCCCATCCTTGTTTGTTCAAGTCAACTTTCTGCAGCGTCCGCAGCAGGCGAGCATAACGCGGAACACAATTAGAAACGGCGGTCTATGTCGTAACAGGACTATGAATTGAATGATTTCCCAGAATTAGGCTGAAGTGGCTAAGTGCGGCATAACGCCGATTTTTTACGTGATCAATTACACAGAATACCGGCCGATGGAGCGTCTTTCCATTGCCGGGCAAGCTATTGGGGGAAGTCCGGTGGTCATTAAGCATACATGCGCAAACGGTGTGCGCATCTTACTGGAAGAGGTGCCGCAAGTTCGATCGGTCAGCCTTGGCATCTGGGTTGGCACCGGTTCGCGGTTTGAGAGCAAAGAGAATAATGGCATTTCTCATTTTATTGAACACATGTTGTTCAAGGGGACAAAGACACGCAACGCGAGGCAGATTGCGGAAGCCTTTGACTGTGTCGGCGGACAAGTCAATGCTTTTACCTCGAAGGAGTGCACATGTTATTATGCAAAAGTCCTTGAGGCGGACGCTTCGTATGCCATGACTGTGCTTGCTGATATGTTCTTTCATTCCTGCTTTGACGGGCAGGACATGGAAAAAGAAAAGCAGGTCATCGGTGAAGAAATTAAGATGTATGAAGACACACCGGATGATCTCGTACATGACTTGCTGAGCGCAGTCAGTTTTGCTCATCATCCGCTTGGCTATCCGATTTTAGGTCATGCGGAAACGTTGGCGCGTTTTCAGCCGGATGATCTGCGACATCACATGGCGTCACACTACTCGCCAAACCATGTTGTCGTCTCGATTGCCGGGCACGTCAGTGCGGATTTTATTTCGGAAGTCGAAGCCATTTTTTCAGACAGACGGTTTGTCGAATCCGCCGACGTCCAGTCGGTACCGATCTTTATTCCCGGACGCATTGCTCAGAAGAAAGAGACCGAACAGGCCCATATTTGTTTCGGCTTTTCCGGTGTTTCCAGTTCTGACCAAGAGCTCATCCCGCTAATGGTTATGAACAACATTCTTGGCGGAGGCATGAGCAGTCGCTTATTTCAGAATGTTCGTGAAGACAAGGGGCTTGCCTACTCCATCTTCTCCTTTCATTCAGCCTACAAAGACAGCGGTTTGCTCACTATCTATGGGGGGACGCGAAACGATCAGCTGGATGCACTGAGCGAAACAGTTTTTGAAACCATTGATGCATTTGTTACTCATGGCATCAGCGACGAGGAGTTGGCAAGCAGCAAAGCGCAGATTAAGGGGAACGCAGTGTTCGGTCTGGAAAGCACGGACAGTCGAATGAGCAGGAATGCGAAGAATGAGTTGATCTTTAACCGATCACGTTCAATTGATGAATTTATTCATCAGGTGGATGCGACAAGTGCCGATGAAGTGATCGACATGGCGCGCAAAATTTTTCGTTCATCGTATGCTTGCGCGGTTGTCAGCGCCGATGGAAAATTACCCGTTGCCGTCTGATACTATTCTATTCGTTGATTAAGCGGCTTGAAACACTTCTGTCAAACTGAAAATAACTGAGCACATGGGCTTTAAGTGAGGATGCAGTTGATTGGTTCACGCGCATATGGATGGCGCGATTAAGGCACCGTATGACAGGATTTCAAACTCCAATAAAAGAATAAAAGAAAAGCTGTCGCTCGAAAGGCGAGCGGCTTTTTTTTATGCGGACAAGCATTATAAGACATGTTTTGCTTGATCTTTTAACAGAAAAATGACTGCTGATCCCGTGTTTTTCTAAGGAAGTGTGCCCAAATCAGCCTTGCGCATGTCAGCTTGGTGGGTACTGGTTGGAAAGCGCGCGTGCAGTTGCGTGATCGGCACATGGATGTTTGCTAAAATGGGCTATCTCCCAACACTTTCAGTATCTTTCAATGGTATGGTCTGTGCCAATTTCGACGCCAGTGCATCATAAGCCACCACATGGAGTTTAGCCTGCTGCTATATTCTTTGGACGCAGCAAGCGCGATTTGTTGTGGGTATCGGCTGTGGTGAACGAGGTCTCTTAGCGGTCCGTGCATGATGATTGGTTTTGAAATCTTAGTAACAGTGCAATAGGCATTCCGAAACGCGGACCGGTGGCATCGCTCACTGCCCATGTATTTTAACCTTACTAGTGGATCAGCAGACATGAGTGGCGTCGTTTCGCTAAAGAATTTGCGAGCGGCAAGTGGCGGCGCCCAACGTTCGCACCCCTCACGGCGATTGTCATACGATGAAATGACGAAAGAAAAAAGACGGCTGAAGAGGTAGATTTTAGTCGCCATGCGGAGGGAAAGTCGATGCTGACAAATAGACATATTGTCATTTTGGGGGGAGACGCCCGGCAGATTGAGGTCATTGATAAGCTGGTTGCTTTAGATGCGCGTCTGTCGCTTGTCGGCTTCGATCAGCTGGAGCGGAATTTTAATGGGGCATTAAAAGTGGGGTTAAGCGAAATTCAACCGGAGTCGGTTGACGCGCTTATTCTTCCGGTAAGTGGAACCGATGAGCGAGGGAACGTTGAGACGACGTTCTCAAGCGAAGAAGTGAAGCTGAGTGAGCACTGGCTTTCGGCAACGCCGGAACACTGCAACATCTATTCGGGCATTTCCACGCCGTGCCTCAACCAACTGGCAAAGCAAGCAGAACGGACGGTTGTGCGCCTGTTCGCCCGGGATGACGTTGCCATTTATAATTCAATTCCGACGGTCGAGGGTACGCTGATGATGGTTATTCAGAACACGGATATTACGATTCACCATGCCCATGTCATTATTCTCGGACTGGGAAGAACGGGTATGAGCATTGCCCGCGCTTTTCATGCACTGGGCGCCAAGGTGAAAGTCGGCGACCGAAGTGCACGGCAACTCGCGCGCGCTGCTGAGATGGGTGTTGATGCCTTCTATTTAAAAGATCTTGAGCGGGAAGTGGCGGATTGTGAGATCTGCGTCAATACTGTTCCGACACTGGTGCTGACAAGCAAGGTGCTCTCCAAGATGCCGGCAAGCAGTTTTATTATTGATCTTGCATCGCTGCCGGGGGGAACGGATTTTCGCTACGCGGAAAAACGTGGCATAAAGGCCATCATTACGCCAGGACTTCCCGGACTCGTTGCGCCCAAGACGGCTGGACGGGTCATTGCAAATGTGATTGCCGAGCTGTTGCAGCAACAATTTGAGGAGGAGAAAAAGCAATGAGACTTGAAGGCAAAAAAATCGGTTTCGGATTAACCGGTTCCCATTGCACCTATGCGCGTGTACTCCCGGAAGTTGCGAGACTTGTTGAAGCAGGCGCCGAGGTGACAGGTTTTGTCACCTACACCGTGCGCCATACGGACAGTCGCTTTGGAAAAGGGGAGGAGTGGGTCAAGAGATTGGAAGCCGTCACCGGCCGCCCCGTTCTTGATTCAATTGTCGAGGCAGAGCCGTACGGTCCCCAAAAGCCGCTTGACTGCATGGTCATTGCTCCTTTGACCGGCAATTCTTTGAGCAAACTGGCCAGTGCGGAGACGGACAGCGCAGTCTTGATGGCTGCTAAGGCGACACTGCGTGGCGGACGTCCGGTTGTTCTTGGTGTATCGACGAATGACGGACTAGGACTCAGTTTGCAAAACATCGCCCGCTTAATTATCACAAAGAATATTTTTTTCGTTCCGTTCGGTCAGGATGATCCGGTTGGAAAACCAAACTCTTTAGTGGGAAAGATGAATCTGTTGCTGCCGACCATTGAGAAAGCACTGACTCGCGAACAGCTGCAACCGCTGCTGGTTTTGCGGCCGCTTGAAAAAAGTATAATAGCTTAAGCTGCGTACTGTGGTAAACTGTGTACTGTGTTGAACTGTGTACTGTGTTAAAATGAGAAAGAACTCAGCACTGTATTGTATTTTCGCTGAATGCGTCTTCCTTTCACCGGCTTTTGATTATATAATAGAAAAAATGACAGGGTGTAGAAGCGGATGGCTGTACAGTCAATTGTTGGCCGGAGAGAAAGCAGTCAGATTCACTGTTTAAAAAGCCGGCAAAGTATCTGCTCCCGGTCGTTAACCGTCGGCGGGGATCGATATAAGGACGACATTTGATGCGTGTTCGCTGCGAGCGGATGGTTGGCTAAAACGTCTAAAAAACTTGGCCCAGCCGACTTTTTTCTGCGGTTTATTGGCTGTGTGCTGCCTTTTTGCACGGCGAAACAGCAGAATGTTATTTCAAAGGCTTGACAATAAGAAAGGCGTGAATAGCTTGAAGATCATTGTGCAAAAATTCGGCGGGACCTCAATACAGACCGCAGACATGCGCAAACTTGCGGCGGGTCATGTTGTTTCGGCTGTCAAACAAGGCTACAAAGTTGTCGTTGTCGTTTCCGCGATGGGGCGGCACGGTGACCCCTATGCGACCGATACACTGCTCGGGCTCACTGCCGGAGCCGACAGTTCACCGCGTGAAAAAGATATTTTAATGGCGTGCGGAGAAACCATTTCAATGGTTGTTTTTTCCGGACTGATGAAGCAAAAGGGCATTCACTGCGAGGCGTTGACTGGTGCGCAAGCCGGTTTTCGCACGAATCGCACATTTAACGAGGCAAAAATTGTTGACATGCAAGTTGCACCGCTGCTAAAAAGGTTAGAGACGCTCGATGCCGTCATCGTTGCCGGCTTTCAAGGACAGACAGAGGACGGAGAGATTACGACGCTTGGCCGTGGCGGCAGTGACACGTCTGCCGCGGCGCTCGGTGCCGCACTGGACGCTGAGTGGATTGATATTTTCACCGATGTCAATGGGGTGATGACAGCTGATCCACGTGTTGTCAGCGATGCCCGTCAGCTGTCGGTGCTGACTTATCATGAAGTTTGCAATTTGGCTTATCAGGGTGCCAAAGTGATTCACCCTCGTGCCGTTGAAATCGCCATGCGTGCGAAAGTGCCGATTCGCATTCGCTCGACAGCCTCGGGTGATCTCGGTACGCTTGTCACGACGGTAGAACGCAGCGAGCATGGACGCGATGTTGTTGAACGCCCGGTGACCGGTATCGCCTATGTCAAAGATGTGACGCAGATTAGTGTGCTTGCGGGCAAAGGTGACTTTCATTTGCAATCGCGTGTGTTTAAGACAATGGCTGCTCAGGGTATCAGTGTCGATCTTATCAACATTAGTCCTAATGGCGTTGTTTATACAATTATGGGAAAATATACGCAGCGTGCAGTCGAAGCATTGGAAGCACTCGGTTATCAGCCGCATGCTAAAAAGGGCTGTGCCAAAGTATCGGCTGTCGGTGCAGGAATGGCCGGCGTGCCCGGTGTGGCAGCAAAGATAGTCGATGCGCTGACTGATCGAGGTATCGGTATTCTTCAATCGGCCGACTCTCACAATACGATCTGGGTGCTCGTTGACCAAGAAAAGATGGCCGAAGCAGTTAATGCGCTTCATCGCGTTTTTCATCTTGAAAAAGAAAATGAAATCAGTGCAGAACACTGGAAACAGGAGTGAACAACATGGATTTTGGCAGAATGCTGACTGCAATGGTTACGCCGTTTGATGAAGAAGGACGGCTCAGCCTGCCGATGGCGACGAATTTAATACATCATCTTCTTGACAACGGATCAGATGGCATCGTCGTCGCCGGAACGACAGGTGAATCCCCGACACTTACAGCAGAAGAAAAGTTGGAATTATTTGCACATGTCGTCAAAACAGTGAATGGCCGAGCTAAAGTGATTGTCGGCACCGGCAGCAATAACACGTCACAATCCGTCGCATTTTCCAAGCAAGCGGCAGCACTCGGCGTCGATGCGATTATGGCTGTTGCCCCCTATTATAACAAACCGGGTCAGCAGGGTCTCTATGCACACTTTGCAGCCATTGCGGCGGCAGTTGATGTACCAGTCATGATTTATAATATTCCGAGCCGTTCGAAAGTAAATATCACGGCTGAAACGATCATCCGCCTTTCCACGATTAATAACATTGTTGCCGTGAAGGAAGCGAGCGGTGATTTGGATCAGATGGCAGAGATTATCAGCGGCACCAATGCAAATTTTCATCTTTACAGCGGAGACGACGGATTGACACTCCCTGTTTTGGCCATCGGCGGTCAGGGGGTCATATCGGTTGCTTCGCATGTGATCGGTCCGGAAATGAAACAAATGATCACTGCTTTTCTGGCGGGTGAAACTGAGCGGGCGGCGGCAATGCACCGAGCGATGCTTCCTTTCATGCGCGCGTTGTTCGCCGAACCGAGTCCGTCACCGGTGAAAGCCATGCTGAATGATCGAGGCATTGCAGTTGGTGGCGTGCGCTTACCGATGGTTCCGATCAGCACTATCGAGCGTGAACTGCTGCAGCATACGTATAAGAGCGTCTCCTGTGCTCAGAAATTATTTGTTTGATAATTTCAGTCATTGATAGAAACAGCCGCTTTTTTAGCGGCTGTTTGTGTAAGCGTTTTTATTTTTTTCAAATACTAGAACTACGTTGACCTTTGGCCGCTCTCTCGTTGGCGTGTGTGCACGCGCGAATGAAAAGCGGAGAAGGCGTCTTGCGGGAGAAGCGAGCCAAGTGAGGCCCCGCAGACCGCCGGTTGTCTGAGGAGACGTGCGGCGAGCGCGACTAGCGAAACCGGAGCACTATGCATTCATTAAAGGACTTGGCGGTTTCAAGTGTTTCTAAACGGACGGATGTAGCGCTTTGCTTAAAAGTAAAAATAGTGAAGCGGCAATGGGATAAACAGCTTGCACGCTGCGGCATCAACCCATAGCGATGACCGCCGGCAGATAAGCAAAGCTAAGCAGGGTCGTCACGGTAACAATTAATGAGGCAAGTTTGCTGTCGCCGTCAAATTTTTCCGTCAGCATAACGACATTAACGGCTGCCGGCATGCTTGCCTCAACGAATAAGACCGAGGCAAGCATGCCATGAATGCCGAGCAACATCAATGCTGCTTTGGCGATCATCGGTGCAACCATAAGACGCATGAAGACGCCGCTCCACACGTCGCGGCGCATCACTCCGCGAATTGGCGTTCTCGCCAAACGCGAGCCGAGAATGACAAGGACGATGACCGGATAGGCGCCGCCGAGCATGGTCAGCGCGGCGCCCGCGCCTGCAGGAACCGAGACGTGCAGGACGTTACATGCGGTACCGGCAATACAGGCGTAAATAAGCGGAGTTTTAAGCATGCGCCGCGCGGCCGCGCGACCGCTAAGCTTGGCACGCGCGGCGATATACAGACCGAGTAGATTTACGAGAATGATTTGGCCGATCACATAGACAGCTCCGAGAGCAAAACCGGGACTGCCATAGGCGAGCAGAAGAACCGGAAGACCATAATTGTTGGCATTGCTGAACAGTGTCGTAAGCGTGAGCACGCTTTTTGTTTTTTCGGGTAGATGCGTCCACCGCGCGATAAGCAATGAAGTGACCCACAGAGCGGCTGTCATGATGAGTGTGAACAGCAGAATGTGCAGCACATTAGTGCCACTAATATGTGCTTTTGAAAGAGTGGAAAAAAGTAATGCCGGCGCAAGCAAATAGAGTGCGATATCGGCAAGCAGCTTGCTGTCAACCTGTTTTCTAAACACTTGCAGCAGAAAGCCGCAGCCACAGATGATTACAATTGGCAAGGTGAGTGTCAGCAGCAAATGGGTGTAGTTGTTCATTGCGAAACTCCTGTATGTTATTTTGAGTGCAGGTCACAATAGCACGCGGCGAATAATATAAACAATCGTATCACGCTTTCCAACACTTTTCGATCAACATGCTTGCTCAGCGTTGAATGCATACGTCAGGTGTTTAATATATTTCTGAAATATTCGTTTAATCAAATTATTTGGGTGAATGCTATACACAATATACGACGCTTAGCCGCAGCTTTACCGCTTTAATGGGCGTCTTTGCCGAGCATGGTTATATTGAAACAGGCGTACAAATCCCTTTGTCCATGCTGTTTAACAGCTGATGTGCGTCTTTACGCTTTTCACAGTGTACTTTAAACCGAGGTTTGGTTATAATAAGAGCAATGATTAGTTCGGGTCAAAAGCGATGACTGCTCAACTTAATAGGAGGAATGCCCATTGGCACATTCGAAGCAGGAGAGCGTTAGAATTTACGCCATGGGCGGCGTTGGCGAGATCGGAAGTAATTTGACAGTCGTTGAAGTTAATCAGGACATTTATGTTATCGATGCCGGCCTTATGCATCCACATGAGGATATGCTCGGCGTTGACACAGTGATTCCGGATATCGGTTATCTGATTGATAATCGCAGTCGGATCAAGGCCGTTTTGCTGACTCATGGTCATCAAGCTAATATTGGCGGCTTACCCTATTTAATTGAAGCACTGCGTGTGCCGGTATATGGGACCCGTTTGACTTTAGCTTTTGTCCGTGAGAGTTTTAAAGAGATTGGCAGCAACTGGAGCGCACATCAGTTCCATGTCATCGATCCAGATCATGACTTGAAGATCGCTTCTTGCAATGTTTCTTTCTTTCGTACGTATCACAGCATTCCCGATTCCGTTGGACTTGCGATTCATACATCGCAAGGTGCCGTTGTGTGTACCGGCGATTACAAATTTGACTTTACTCCGGTAGCCGGCCATCGAACGGATATTAGCAAAATCGGTGCTTTGGGCGATCAAGGCGTGCTGTGTTTGCTTGGTGACAGCAAACATGCGGAAGTGCCGGGTAAATCAGCTTCGGATGCGCAAGTCGGTGAGGCCTTTGACCACCTGCTGTATACAGCAGCGGGACGGGTCATATTGGCCATTCACGCCTCCAATCTGTACCGCATTCAGCAATTTGTTGACGCGTGTGTCAGTCATGGACGCAAGGTTGTCTTTGATGGCAAGTATTTGGAACGTATCGTTTCTGTTGCTGCCAGAGAAGGATATCTTGTGCTTCCGTCTGCTTGTTCTTTGTCGTGGGAACAGGGGCAGCGGCTGCCGGACGCTCAAGTGGCCATTATTACGAGCGGTCCGGATGGGGATCCGTTGACACCGCTGACGGCAATGGCTAATCACATGAACAAGCGTTTGAAATTGAGAAAAGACGATCTGATTGTTTATGCGGCTTCTTTGACGCCAAGCAACGAGAAGACAGTAACCAACGCCGTGGACCAGTTAATGAGTGAAGGCGCAAATGTTGTGTTTGGCAAGCGCGTTCACGTGTCGGGTCACGGTTCAGCGGAGGATCTAAAGCTGATGCTGCAGCTGACTCACCCGAAATACGTGCTGCCGATCGACGGAGAATTTAAAATGCAGCATGCTCATGCCAAACTGGCGGAGACGATGGGTGTTTCTGCAGCTCATATTTATTTACTTGAGCGCGGCGACGTCGTAGAGTTTATCAACGGTGAGGCGAAGTATGCCGAATCCGTGCCGGCTGGTCAGCTGTTGGTCGACGGACTTGGTGTCGGTGATGTTGGGAATATTGTTCTTCGTGACCGGCGTCTGCTCTCGCAAGACGGTACAGTTATCATTGTTGTCACACTGGGAAGACGGACAAAGAAGATCATGGCAGGGCCAGAGATCATTACGCGTGGCTTTGTATATGTCAAAGAATCAGAAGATTTACTCGATCAAGCTAATCACATTGTGTCAGAAGTGCTTGCTAAAGCTCTGACGCAACATGTTTCTGAGTGGTCATCGCTTAAAAGCAGTATACGGGATGCATTAGGCCGTTACTTTTTTGATCAAACCAGACGCCGCCCGATGATCTTGCCGATCATCATGGAATTTTAAAATGAGAAAACCGGTTCCTGTTCACAGGAACCGGTTTTTTCTCACAAAAAAGCTTAGATTGTTGCTTTTGCGCGGCCGCTCCGGCGTAAAAACGGACAAAATAGCAGGACGGCAAAGTTTAGACAGGCAATGGTTATGAAGGCGGTACGGAAAGCGGCGGCCGATTCTTGCTTGATGTGTTGCGCGAACCAATCGACAAAAAGGCTGAGCGCTCGGTGCTGGATAATCAGCTTTTGTTTGAGCGACTGAAGGGCTGCTTCTTTTAACATTTTTTTCTTTTTAGTGGATTCTGAAGCAAGCATATGCTGCTCTTGTTGCAGACGTTGAAGCGCCGCAGCACGTGCAGGCGAAGTGGGCAGTTGTTGTACACTCTGTATTTTCTGATCGAGCAGCGTAGCGGCTGAGGCTTCTTTCTGCACGATCAGTCGGTCGATTGTAGTGTCGATGGCTTTAGACCGGGCGTGCTCCGCGCTGCTTAACTGCCTGTTAATCGCACGGTGCAGTGCAACGGAAGACGTCACTGAGCTGCCCGCGGCTGACCCAGTTTTCATCTTCCTTAAATTTGACTTGAGCCCCCGCTTAACGGACGGAAGCAGCACGGCGCTTTGATCAACTTTCTGCAAGGCTTCCTGTTTCATTGAAGAAAGTCGGTCCGTCATCGTGCCCGTCAGAACGGCAACAATCAGTGCAACGCCGATAATGCTGCCGAGCGTGCGCGCCATGTTACCAAGTCCTGAAGCCATGCCGATGTTGCCGCCGGGCACGCCATCAATCAGCAAATTCATAATGACCGGTAAATTGATACCGAAACCGAGGCCGCTGAAGAAGAACATGGCAGCAATGTGCGCATAAGGCGTGGCAGCGGTCATTGCACTCATCAGCAGCGCTGCGCCGCCGATGATGCACGTCGCAGCAGCAGTGAGTACGGCAGGTGATATGCGTTTAATGAGGCGGCTGCAGGCGACTGAGGTGAGCATGGTACCGATGGGCAGGGCGCTGAGCAGTTCACCCGCATGGAGGACGGATAATCCGCGCAACCGCACGAGATAGAGTGACGCCACAAACATGACAGCATTGATCACGATGCCGATGATTAAAATGACGATGTTGGCAATGCGAAATGGCTGGAACTTAAACAGGTTGAACGTGAGCATCGGTGCCAGCGAGCGGCTTTCAACCCAGAGAAATACCGTTGTGGCAATGAGGCCGACGGCTGGAAGCACGAGCATGCCACCGCTCATCCAACCCTCATCATTGCCTTTAATTAAGTAAAAGGTGCAGGCAGCGACGGCGACCGACAGAGCAAACATACCTGTCCAGTCGATCGTTTTCGGAACGGACGGATCACGTGTCTCACGGACAAACAATAAGGTGAGCACGAAAGCAGCGGCGCCGAACGGAACGTTGACAAAGAAGATCATGTGCCACGATCCGTAATCGGTGAGCAATCCTCCAATGACAGGGCCGCACGCGGAAGCCAGAGCCGAAGAGGCCCCCCACACGGCGATGACGGTGGTCTGATGCGCTTTGCTGAACAGTGAAAGCAGAATTGGAATCGAGACAGGAACGAGAATGGCCGCTCCTGCACCTTGCAGCACGCGCAGAGCGATCAGCACGCTGATGTCAGAAGACAATCCACAGGCCAGCGAGGAAAGGGTGAAAAGGACGACACCGATGAGAAAAATACGTTTGCGGCCGAACTGGTCGGCGAGCCGCGCAAAAGAGAGCAGCAGAATGGCAAACGCCATATTGTAGGCATTAAGCAGCCATGAGATGGTCGACACAGAGCTGTTTAAGTCTTTCATGATATCCGGACATGCGATATTGACGATTGTCGTGTCAAGAACGGCCATGACAAACGCCAACGTCGCAGCCATAAAACCAAGTGCTTTTTTCAGTTTAAGCGGCATGCGAATCCTCCTCTAACAATTTATAAACAACAGAGTGTTGAATTATTTTGTCCGTATTCAGTATACTGGGTGAGAAGGCAGATGCTATGGGCAATCCGCAGCGATCTGTTGTGTAAACAACAGATCGCTGCCAAATTGTCGGGAAAAGAGGAATTTTCAGATGAAAAATGACCGTCGCTTTTGCAGAACGGAAGAGCGGGTGACTGCCGCGTTCGCTGAGTTGCTGAATGAAAAAGGATTCAGTCAATTGACGGTTGGGGACATCGCCGCGCGGGCGGACATTAACCGCGCGACTTTTTATCAGCACTACAACGATAAGTATGAATTGCTGCATGCCTGCGAATGTCGGCTGCTTGCAGCTGCAGACGAACGAATACGTCCAATGCTGACGGTCGATGTTCGCGCGCTGTACCGCAGTGGGGCATTGTTTCCGGGAAGCGTTGAACTCCTACGCTACTACAAGGCACATGCCCGGTTAATTCTCGGCCTGTTGGAGAATGGCGAGCCCTTTTCTTTTCGAACACAGATGATGAACAGCGGGGAAGCGCATCTGCGGGAGTTGCTTGACCGCCAGTTTGCCGGTTATGCCACGTATCCGCTTCGCTATCTGGCGGCTTATATTCTGTCCGCCCATTTCAGTGTCGTTATTGAATGGTTGAAAAACGGAGCTGTCGAGTCTGAGGGCGAGATTGCAGCGCTGATTAGCAGGCTGACCCTGCACGGCGCGCTTGCCGCACCCGGTTTGTTCGATTAAAGCGTCAGCGACCTTTTCGGCAGTGCCGGTCGTTTACCCACTTTCTAAAGTGTGAAGTGTGCTCCTTTCTAAAGAAGGAAAAGGGTGCTGCTGTCCCGAAGAAGTTTAATGAAGAAGGGATGGCATGCAGATGAAACGCAGTTGACAATTCACCGCTTTACGTTCACACTAATGGCTGAGAAAAAACAGGAACCGTTGTTCTACTTTACGACATGTGTAGCAGTCGCTGGATTCACTTTTGAATGACAGTGCAGGCAACCTTAGACAGATTGTGCGCGACAGAAATGAACAGGGAGAAAGCGAGGAGAGCGCGGGTGGCAGCGAAAAAGAAAAAAAGGGGTCAACCTAAAACGGGGTGGAAGCAAACGCTGCTTTATGAAATTGGCGGTCTTTGTTTATTTGCATTGACGTGCATTGGCATCAGCGGACTCGGAGCCGCGGGGGACGTGCTGCGCGAGACTGCCCGCTTTCTGACGGGAGATTGGTGGATAATCCCGCTGCTTCTGCTGCTGGCCCTGTCTTTTTATTATTTTTTTTATCGTCGGCAACCGCCG
Source organism: Sporolactobacillus sp. (assembly GCA_047722915.1). Classification (GTDB taxonomy): domain Bacteria; phylum Bacillota; class Bacilli; order Bacillales; family Sporolactobacillaceae; genus Sporolactobacillus. The sequence goes on along the minus strand of JBDNZQ010000002.1, from coordinate 240,814 downwards.
TTTTTTACACGGCGGCTCGTTGGGCTCTATTTGTTTTCATTTGCTCTCATGCTCCTCAGCCATGTCCGATTGTTCGAAGCGCTGTCGGCGGTCAATCATTGGCAGAACCGGTCGGTCATTTATAATACATTTCTGCTGTTTCAGGAAGAGCTGGCCGGGACAGTGCGCGACTCCGGACTCGGCGGCGGCATGATCGGGGCTGTCGGCTTTGCTTTTTTTCATTATTTGTTTGCCACGATCGGCACGTATTTCATGGCTGGTTTTTTGTTCATCATTGCGATGATACTCATCACCGGCCGATCACTCAGCTCGGTAGGACGAAAAATAGGGTCGCGTATCCTCTGCGGCATTGTTCAGCTGCGCCGGCGCATAGGCACAAAGCGCGAGGCGCGAAGAGAGAGGCAGGCACGTACGCCTAGTATGCGTGAGCATGCGGATGAACGGACGCCGCCTTCTGGGGAAGCAGTCGAGGGCGTCCAGACGTCCGATGAGCCGCAGGAGCCGGAAATTCATAGCTTTAATGAGCGACCGCTGCCGGTTGCCGAGGCGCTGCAGCCTGCCGGTAAGTCGGTGACTGAGGAAGATGCAGTCAAGCCGACTACGCCGGATCCGGAATTTTTGCTGGGCGCGGTTGAGAATGCCGCTTATCGGCTGCCTGCCCTCGATTTGTTAAGTCATCCGCGCAAAAATGCTCAGAATAATGAAAGAAAGCATATCGCGGAGAACGTCCGCACACTTGAGCGTACATTTGAGAGCTTCGGCGTGCGCGCGGCTGTCCGCGAAGTGCATCTTGGACCGGCGGTGACACGCTATGAAGTCTATCCGGAAGCCGGAGTGAAGGTCAGCCGCATTCTCAGCTTAAGCGATGACCTGGCCCTCGCCCTGGCAGCTAAAGATATTCGAATCGAAGCGCCGATCCCTGGGAAATCGGCTGTCGGTATCGAGGTGCCTAATCAAGAAGTGGCGATGGTCGGCTTGCGCGAGGTACTGGAGTCACCGAACGCGCGTCGTGTTCAGTCGAAATTGGCTGTCGGTCTCGGACGCGATATTTCCGGTGAGCCGATTCTCTCTGATCTGAACGACATGCCACATTTGCTTGTTGCCGGTGCGACAGGCAGCGGCAAGAGCGTCTGTATTAACAGCATTATTGTGACACTGCTGATGCGAGCAAAACCAAGTGAGGTTAAACTTTTCATGATCGACCCGAAAATGGTCGAACTCAATGTGTACAATGGCATTCCACATCTGTTGACACCGGTTGTCACGGATCCTGCGAAGGCCGCCCAAGGCCTAAAAAATGTCGTTGCTGAGATGGAGCGGCGCTATGAGCTTTTTTCCGAGAGTGGGACGCGAAATCTGGAGGCTTATAATGCCAAAGTACGGACCTTTAACAGCAGTCATGACGAGAAGCAGTCCCTGATGCCCTACATTGTCGTCATTATTGATGAGTTGGCCGATTTGATGATGGTTGCATCAAAGGATGTTGAGGAAACGGTGCAGCGTTTGGCGCAGATGGCACGGGCAGCCGGTATTCATCTGATTATTGCCACGCAGCGTCCGTCCGTTGATGTCATTACCGGCGTGATTAAAGCGAATATTCCGTCGCGCATTGCGTTCAGCGTGTCTTCGATGATGGATTCACGCACGATTTTGGATATGGGCGGTGCTGAAAAACTGCTTGGCAAGGGAGACATGCTGTTTCTCCCGATCGGTGCGTCCAAGCCGCTTCGCATTCAAGGAGCTTATTTGTCAGACCGCGAAGTAGAGCACGTTGTTTCTTATGTCGTCAGCCAGCAGAAAGCGCAGTATCAAGACAATATGATTCCTGAAAACGTGCAGCAAAGGGAAACTGAATCGGTTGAGGACGAGCTCTACGATCAGGCGATTGAACTTGTTGCCAGCATGCAGACAGCCAGTGTTTCAATGCTGCAGCGTCGCTTCCGGATCGGCTATGCCCGTGCCGCGCGGCTGATTGACGCGATGGAGGAGCGCCGCATCGTCGGGCCCTATGAAGGCAGCAAACCGCGCAGTGTTCTCATACCGAAGCCGAGCGACGAGGCGCCGACATCGGTACACTGATTTTGAGGTGAAAGGAGCGTGATGAGGATGCCGCGTATTTTAATGACCGGCGCAAGCGGAGCCATCGGTTCAGCGGCAGCCAGGCGGATGGCTGCCGCCGGTTATTCGCTTTACCTGCATTATAACAGACAAAGGGAAGCTGCAAGACGGCTGGAGGCGGAGCTCTCTGCCGCCTTTCCAAAACAGGATTTTACGAGCGTTCAGGCAGATCTGTCTTGTCAGCACGGCAGCGAGACCCTGCTTGAACAACTGCATTTCGCGGTCGACGGCCTTGTCTACAATTGCGGAATTAGCGAATTTGGCTTGATTCAAGACGTCAGTGACGCGTCACTTGAGCGCAATATTCGGTTGTCGCTTGCCAGTCCGTATCGGCTCATTCGCCGATTAATCGATCCGATGATTCAAAACCGGGCGGGCCGTATTGTGTTCATTAGCTCAATTTGGGGAGTGACCGGTGCGGCCAATGAGACGCTTTATTCGATGGTTAAGGGCGGACAAAACAGTCTTGTTAAGGCACTTGCCAAAGAGGTTGCGGCAAGCGGGGTGACAGTTAACGCGATTGCGCCCGGCGCCATCGACACGCCGATGCTCGACCACTTTAATGTGGCTGAACGCCGGGCGCTGGAAGAAGAAATACCTGCGGCCAGGCTTGGCCGTCCTGAAGAGGTGGCTGCTGCGCTCGTCTTTCTGCTTAGCACAGATGCTGCTTATGTCAACGGTCAGGTTATTGCCGTGAACGGTGCATGGTATTGCTGATGCCGGCAATTACCATATGTGAGTGTACACTTTGCGGGCACACTAATCCTGTCCAAGAAAAGGTGAAAAAAGTGGCTTGCCGCTGCTGTTTTTGTTTGTAGATTATTGGCCGAGCAGCTGAATGCAATCAGCAGCTTGAAGGCGACGTTTAATGCGGCTTTTCTTGGACAAGTCCGCAAAATGCTGAGCATGTGGCAGGGGAGTGTGGTTTACCAATGCCGAAGAAAAATTGGGAAGACTGGAACGAGTTTTTCAATGATCAAATGATACCGGACACAGAAGTTAGAATCAATGAAGCAACCGTCGCGGGGTTTGCGGAAAAGATCGGCAGCTATTTCAGCGGTCATGTCGATTTGCAAACGGATCAGGAGCGAATAATGGCCGACTTATGGCATGCGGCCAGCGAGTCGGAACGCTGCGTGCTGGTCCATCTTATGCTGAAACTGGTGACAAGCCACCTCCATAATTAAACGCCGCGCCAGCGCCATGCGGGCAAGCAAAAAAAGAGACAGAAAGGTCTCTTTTTTTGTGCATGTCCTCGTTAAAACGGGTGACTTATGATAATATTACAATATAGAAAGTCGAGGTCATCGTTGAATGGAGAAGGGCTGTCTTTTTTGTCGCTTCGGCGTCAAACGGAGATTTCACCTGCGTGTTTGCCCGTTCTGTCTATCGGCTAACTTGAGTGCGTCCCACTGTCCTTTCTAACCTGTTTGGCGAGTTTTTCGGTCAAACGGTCAGAGACGTGTGATCACACAGGTTGTTTTTAACGGGGAAAGCACATGCTTTTGTCCATTTTAGACTTTATAATTATATTGGCAGGTGTTCAAGTTGAGTGAGCTTGGTCAGGCTTTGAGAGAAGCACGTGAGAAAAAAGGTCTCTCTCTTGACAAGTTGCAGGAAGTAACCAAGATACAGCGGCGTTACCTTCAGGCGATCGAGGAAGGACGCTTTGAGCAGCTGCCCGGCGCTTTTTATACACGAGCGTTCATTAAAAATTATGCGGAAGCTCTCGGCTTTGATTTCCCCGTTTTTGCGGAAGAACATGCCAGCGAGATGCCCAAGATCGAAAGAGAAACAAGGATTGAAGTTAACACACCGCCGCCTGAGGGTGGTGAAGCACCGGAACTGCGTGCATTGAGGCGTGCACGCTCAACCAAGACGCCGGTCAACTGGTCGTCGATGCTGAATAAAGCGATTGTTATCGTGTGCATTCTGATCGTGCTTGTCATCGTTTACATCGTTCTCAGCCATGCCGTTGGGAACGCAGGCGCTTCGCGTGCAGCAAAGCAGTCGACAGGCGCATCCGTATCATTCTCAGGGCATAAGACGACGAGTGCACAAGGCACGAGTCATGCGTCAAAGCACAAAAGGTCATCTTCTTCAAGTGCATCGTCAAGTTCCGCGTCCTCAGATCAGTCGCAGCAGTTGAAGCTTGATCAGACGACGGGTAACCGTTCGACCTATACGCTGACAGGAACAGATAAGTTTGTGGTGACATTGACTGCTAAAAGCGGACAGACCGCTTGGTTCATGGCGACGAATGGACAAAGCGGCGCAATGATCGTGCAAGGGACGATGAGCGATTCCGGGCAAAAAAGCTATCAGTTTGATGCATCCAGCGTGCAATCGCTGCAGTTGAAATTCGGCAATGCTCTTGGCACGCAGATGCAGATTAATGATCAGCCGTTCACATTTGCCGCGCAGGGTACGGTTCAGTATGTGACGATCAATTTCAGCAAATGATATGTCTCATGAAAAAAAGAGCGCGGCCGTCTTGTTCGGCGGCTCTTTTTTTTTGATACAGACCTTGTTATAGTTGAATGGACAGATTCCCACTTAGACAAGGTATGAACGGGAATGGACGGGAGGCGTGACTGATGAATTTGGCCAATAAACTGACGGTTTTAAGAATGGTCATTATACCGGTATTTCTTGTTTTTATGCTCACCCCCATGCCGATCGGTGAATTGCGGGTAGCGGTCTGGCGGCTGCCGGTCGCTTGGTTGGTTGCCGCCCTGCTTTTCGCCGCCGCGTCGATCACTGACTGGTTTGACGGGCGTATTGCCCGCGGCCGCGGACTGGTGACAAATTTCGGCAAACTGATGGACCCATTGGCAGATAAACTGCTTGTCATGAGTGCTTTTGTTGCCTTTGTCGGCGTCGGGGCTATGCCTTCTTGGATGGTGATTGTGATTCTTGCCCGAGAGTTCGCTGTGACTGGGTTACGTCTCGTTGCGGTGGAAGAGGGTTCGGTTATTGCAGCCAGTAAAATAGCAAAATGGAAGACTTTTACACAAATGGTGACGATCCTACTGTACTTGCTTGATAATTTTCCTTTTGGCAGTGCCGGATTTCCGCTTGATTACATCGCTCTGTGGTTGGCTGTCGCGTTGACGGTTGTCTCAGGGGTTGATTATTTTTACAAAAACCGCGAGATTGTCTGGCGGTCAAAGTAAGAGAAGGGATTCGGGTGGCCGGCTTGCACGCAGCAGGACTCCTTTGTGAGCGGTACGATCAAGCATTTAAAAAAAGGGGATGGGTGCATGAATGCCGAAATTATTGCTGTCGGCTCTGAACTGTTGCTTGGACAGATTGCCAACACCAATGCGCAGTTTATTTCCGGGCAGCTTGCCTCGGTCGGCATTAATGTGTTTTTTCATACGGTCTGCGGCGATAACGAATCACGGCTTCGAAGCGTTGTGGAAACGGCACAGACGCGCGCAAATTTGCTGATTTTTACCGGTGGTCTCGGGCCGACGCGCGATGATTTGACGAAAGAAACGGTGGCAAGCGTACTCGGACGCCGGCTTGTCGTCGATCAGGCAGCGATGGACAGCATCGAAGCCTATTTTCGGACAACGGGTCGGCAGATGACGGTCAATAACCGCAAACAGGCGCTTGTCATCAAAGGCAGCCGTGTACTGAATAATCATCAGGGCATGGCACCCGGCATGTGTGTTGATGTGCAGGGGTGCCTGTATGTGCTGCTGCCCGGGGTTCCGTCCGAAATGAAGCCGATGTTTTCCCGCTTTGTGACGGATGTGCTTGCCCGGCGTGTTGGGGCGACGATCCAGTCGCGTGTGCTCCGCTTTTTTGGCATTGGCGAGTCAGAGCTGGAGACGAGATTGATCGATTTGATTGACGCGCAGTCCAACCCAACAATTGCACCGCTGGCCAAGGAAGGGGAAGTGACGCTCCGGTTGACAGCCAAGCACCAAGAGGCGGCCGAGGCTCTGCGGTTGATCGACACGGCTGAACAGCAGATCCGCGCCCGTGTCGGTAATTATTTATACGGCTATGGCGACGATGCCTCACTCGTTCAAATTGTCTTCAAGCTGCTGCGCGAGAAGCAATTGACGATTGCGTTTGCTGAAAGTTTGACCGGCGGTATGGCAGCGGACTGGCTGGCGGATTTACCCGGAGCTTCCGCGGTTCTAAAGGGCGGGATTGTCTGCTACACCAACGAAGTGAAGCAGACGCTCGTCGGCGTGCCAAAGCAAGTGCTTGATATCGACGGTGCGGTCAGCGCTGCCTGCGCCAAAGCGCTGGCTGATGGCGCGCGACGCTCATGCCGGACGTCGATCGGGCTGAGTTTTACCGGCGTCGCCGGTCCCGACACCAGCGAAGGCAAAGCTATAGGTACGGTATTTATCGGTTATGCGGACGTTTCAGGCAGTCGCAGCTTTGCCTTTCATTTCGGCGGATCGCGCCGTGCTGTCCGCATCCGTTCAGTGAAAAGCGGGTACGATCTCGTCAGACGCCAGCTGTGCGGCTTGCCGTTACCGGACAAACAATGAGATCCTATGTTCTCAAGAACACTTGTGCTTACCTATAAAAAACGCTATACTAAATAAATGAAGTGATAGCGTGTGCAGCCGGCAAGCACACCGCGAAGCGTCTGGCAAATGGGTCGGCAACATGAGGAGATGAAGCGAAGCAATGGCAGAAAATACGGATAGACAAGAAGCGCTTGATAAAGCATTAAGACAAATTGAGAAACAGTTTGGCAAAGGAGCGATCATGCGGCTCGGCGAACAGCCTGAGCAGCGTGTGTCGACCGTCTCCAGCGGGTCACTGGCGCTTGATATTGCCATGGGGGTGGGTGGCTATCCGCGCGGACGAATTATTGAGATTTATGGGCCGGAATCGTCAGGAAAAACGACCGTTGCACTGCATGCCATCGCGGAAGCACAGCAAGGCGGCGGTCAGGCCGCTTTTATTGATGCCGAGCATGCGCTGGACCCGGTCTATGCCGAACACCTTGGCGTTGATATTGACGAGCTGCTTCTGTCGCAGCCGGATACGGGTGAACAGGCGCTTGAGATTGCTGAAGCACTTGTGCGCAGCGGTGCGGTTGATATTATCGTTATTGATTCAGTGGCTGCACTCGTACCGAAAGCGGAGATCGACGGCGAAATGGGCGATGCCCACGTCGGCCTGCAAGCTCGGTTGATGTCGCAAGCCCTCAGAAAGCTGTCGGGGGCGATCAGCAAATCGAAGACAACCGCTATTTTCATTAATCAGATTCGTGAGAAGGTTGGTGTCATGTTCGGTAACCCGGAGACGACACCGGGCGGCCGTGCGCTCAAATTTTATGCGTCCGTTCGTCTTGAGGTCCGCCGCGCCGAATCATTAAAAAATGGCACGGACATCGTCGGCAACCACACGCGGATTAAAGTTGTGAAAAATAAGGTGGCCCCGCCTTTCAAACAGGCGGAGGTCGATATCATGTACGGACAGGGCATCTCGCAGGAAGGCGAGATTCTTGATATCGGCGCTGAACTTGACATCGTTGAAAAAAGCGGTTCTTGGTATTCTTATAATAAAGAGCGCCTCGGCCAAGGACGGGAGAATGCCAAGTTATTCCTAAAGGAAAATCCAGAAATTAAGCAGGAAATCAGGCAGAAGATCCGTGAGCATTATCACTTGGATGAAAAGCAGGAGGACGTAGAGTCCGCTCCGGATGCAGCACTTCAGGATCAGAATCAAGAATAGTGTGAAAAGATTAGAAAAGTTGGGTTGCGCCGATGCCTTTTCCTTTATTTAGCAGCAGAGTCTTAGCTTTCTATAGTTGTCTAACGTTTGAAAAAAGTCAGCCAAGCTGGCTTTTTTTTCAAAGCTAGTGGAGTCTGTTTGATCAGCCGTGGTTCAGTTGCCGGATGGCAAAGCTGAAAGTGTAAGGGTGTCTTGCGAGAACAGCGGGCCAGCTGGTCCCAACTGATCGAGAAGGTAGCCGCGCGCCCGCGGAACGCGAACCTCCTCTTTGTTTGAAAAAACGTGACACAGCTGATTTTTTTAACGTTTGAGGCCCTTGATTGTATCTCTCATAAAGTTGACAACCCAATTAGCCCACTATAGAATGAGAGTGTGCCAAAAAATGACTAAATGAACGAATTGAAAATTTTTTGCCAGCTTATGCTTAACATGACACGAGCAGCACGTTTGAAAACGCACAGCTTGTGATGTGCGGCATTGACCCGAATGTAAACATGGAGTTACCCGTTTTTTGAGGTGGGAAAGCAAGGAGGTGATAAGATGAACGTAATGCTGACGATCATCTCCGCTTTGCTTATCTCTGTCGTTTGTCTGTTCATTGGCTACTCGGTTGGGTACGCTGTCCGAAAGAAAATTGCTGAAGCGAAGACGGCGACGGCAGAACATGCCGCAAGCCAGATCGTTGAAGAAGCACGTCGCAATGCGGAAGCGTTAAAAAAGGAAACACTTCTTGAAGCAAAAGACGAGATTCATGTGCTGCGCACGCAGGCAGAAAGCGAAGCCCGCGAGCGCAGAAATGAGCTGCAAAAGCAAGAAAATCGCCTCGTGCAGAAGGAAGATTTGCTGGACCGAAAAAGCGAGTCTCTTGACAATAAAGCAAGTTTTTTGGATAAAAGGGAGGAAGCGCTTAGCAAAAAGAATCGGCAAATTGAAGAGATTCAAGGCAAAGTGGAGGAATTGCTGCAGAAACAGCAATTGGAGTTGCAGCGCATTTCAGGGATGACAAATGAAGAGGCGAAAGAGTGGGTCATTAGTCAAGCCCGTCAACAAGCGCTCCGTGAAGCCGCTCAGGTTGCAAAGGATATTGAGAGCGAAGCTCGTGAGGAAGCTGAGAAACGGGCGAAAAATATTCTGTCACTGGCCATTCAACGCTGCGCGGCTGATCACGTGACGGAAACGACCGTGTCAGTTGTCACCTTGCCGAATGACGAGATGAAGGGGCGCATTATTGGCCGCGAGGGACGTAATATTCGTGCGCTGGAGACGTTGACCGGTATTGATTTGATTATTGATGATACGCCGGAAGCCGTGATCTTGTCCGGCTTTGATCCGATCCGCCGGGAAATTGCCCGGATTTCATTGGAAAGACTTGTGCAGGACGGACGCATTCATCCGGCTCGCATTGAAGAAATGGTTGAAAAAGCGCGTCACGAAGTGGATGAGAAGATTCGTGACTATGGTGAACAGGCATTGTTTGAAGCCGGTATTCACAACCTTCATCCGGATTTGATCAAAATTCTCGGACGTTTGCATTTTCGCACGAGTTACGGCCAGAACGTGCTGAAGCATTCGCTTGAAGTGGCGTTTTTGACCGGCATGATGGCTGCCGAACTTGGCGAAGATGAGATGCTGGCCAGGCGTGCAGGCTTGCTTCATGATATTGGGAAAGCCATTGATCATGAAGTGGAAGGCAGCCACGTTGAAATCGGTGTTGAGTTGGCGACAAAGTACAAAGAACATCCAGTTGTCATCAACAGCATAGCCTCGCATCATGGTGATGTAGAGGCGACCTCGGTCATTGCTGTGCTCGTTGCCTCGGCCGATGCTTTGTCGGCTGCTCGGCCGGGTGCCCGTCGTGAAACGCTTGAAACGTACATTCACCGCTTGGAGAAGTTGGAGGAGATTTCCGAATCGTTTGAAGGCGTTGAGAAATCATATGCCATTCAGGCAGGTCGAGAAATTCGAATCATTGTTCAGCCGGACGTTGTCGATGATGCCCGTTCATTCCAGCTCGCGCATGAGATCACAAAGAAGATCGAAAATGATTTGGACTATCCCGGCAATATCAAAGTGACAGTGATTCGCGAGACGCGTGCTGTCGAATATGCAAAATAAGTAAAGACGGCGAGAGCCGTCTTTACTTATTTCCTAAATGTGTCAAAAGTAACGGAGGGAGAGCAAAGTCAATGAAACTTTTATTTGTCGGTGATGTTTACGGCGAATCTGGACGGCAGATGATTATCGACTATCTGCCGCGCCTGAAGAAAAAATATCAGCCGACGCTCACGGTGGTGAATGGTGAAAACAGTGCTCATGGCAAAGGAATGACGAAGGCCATTTACCATCAATTGCTTGAGAGTGGTGCTGATGTTCTGACAATGGGTAACCATACATGGGATAACAAAGATATTTTCGAATGGGTGGATGAAGCGGAGCGACTTGTTCGTCCGGCAAATTTTCCGGAAGGAACGCCGGGGGTCGGCATGAGAATTGTCAAAGTGAGTGGTGTGAGAGCGGCGGTTGTCAATCTGCAGGGACGTGTTTTTTTGCCTGCGCTCGATGATCCCTTCCGCGTCGCTGACCGGCTTGTGAAGCAGGCGCAAAAGGAAACGCCCCTCATCTTTGTGGACTTCCATGCGGAGACGACGAGTGAGAAGTTGGCGCTCGGCTGGTATCTTGACGGCAAGGTGAGCGCACTGATCGGCACACATACACATGTACAGACCGCTGATGAGCGTATTTTGCCAGAGGGGACGGCGTACTTGAGTGATGTTGGAATGACCGGTCCTTATAATGGCATCATTGGTGTCGCGCGCGCAGATGTTACCAGGCGCTTTTTAACGTCACTGCCCGTACGCTTTGAAATGGCGGACGGACCGGCTCAGCTTAGTGCGGTGTTGATTGACATGGACAACCGGACAGGTCGTGCCAAAACGATTGAGCGGTTGCTCATTAATGATGATCACCCGTTCTTTGAATAATTTGTTTGCCCTCTTTATTCATAAAAAACGGCTGAGCCCGGTCGGCACAGCTGGGGCGCGTACTCATTCCTCTCCAGTCATAGACAGACTTTCCGAGAATATAGTGATATTATCGGGCTGTTCTCATGAGGAGATGAAGGAAGCAGATGGACGTGTTAAAAGTATCAGCAAAATCGGTACCCAACTCAGTAGCCGGCGCACTTGCTCATGCGATGCGCGAGCAAAAAACGGCGGAAATTCAGGCAATTGGTGCCGGCGCGCTCAATCAAGCGGTAAAGGCGGTCGCCATTGCTCGCGGATTCGTTGCGCCTAGCGGGCTTGATTTAATCTGTATTCCGGCGTTTACTGACATACTGATTGACGGCGAAGAGCGTACGGCAATCAAATTGATCGTCGAGCCGCGCTAAGCTTTTGCTTGAGAAGCAGGATTTTTTGTAGGGATCATTGTTTTAAAGTGACGGAAAAGTAACAAGAAAATCAGGCGTACCGCAAACACGTTCATCATGGATGAACGTGTTTTTTATACGCTTAGGTTTGTAGCCTCTCTTTTGGAAACTAAAATAGCGAGCGCCGTCTTGCGCGCCTGTTCAGTCGATTCGCCTACCACTCACTGCACTTGAATTCCTTGAATTCACAAATATCAGCTATACCGATCCCGGCCCCATGTGCGACCGGTTTTTAGCCGTGTCTCATTCAAAGTGCAGAAGCATGACACGCTGCAACTATTTGGCGCATCAGGCCACGACGGAAAACGATTCGGTAAGCTTCACTGTCCTTTCTCACCGGGAGACTGAATTGGATGCCATCAATCACAACCCTCTGAATCTTGGAACACTATATTATATTTGGCGTCAAATAACTGGTCGCATGGGCATACAGGCTTATTTGCAGGAACAGTCCGTCACTCGCATCTTTCAAAGCCGCACAGGACACTTTTTTGTGCATACAAGTAATTCTGGCATGAGGACATGCGACGCAAGCGACCAGCAGCTGACGTGTGATCACATAAAGGAACCCTGCCTAGCCAAATCCCTTTCAGGTGTGCACAAAAGCGCTCGATGATGCGCCGTGTAAGTAAAAACAGAGAATTATTGTATATCAATAAATTATTATCGATTAACAATAATTATTTATTGTTTTTCAATTAACACTATGATATAATTCTTTTAAAGAAGCGAAGGGGGCCGCGTATATGCACGTTTTCAATACCGATGGACGACCGCAGCTGGTCAGGACGCTGCTTATCGCCATTTTCATCGCTGGATTGATCATCTGTCTTGGTTTGCCATGGTTTGTGCAATGGTATGCACGTTTTTTGCCGGAAGACGTCGGTGTATAAAGAGTATTTTTGCTCGGTTTTCTTTACTTTACGGTTTTCTTTGCGCTTGTCATTGTCTATGAGCTACTGCGAATTTTTCAGACAATCAGCCAGCACCGGCCCCTTCCAGCACTGCAACGTTCATAGTCTGAGGCGCATTGCCGCTGCTGCAGTGCTGATCGCTTCGGCTTATGTCGTTAAAATTATTTGTTTTAATTCTTTCCTGACCATCATTTTAGTCATGGTTTTTGTCATTGCTGCGCTGTTTTCACTCGTTCTTGCGGACGTGTTTGATCAGGCAATCGAAGTAAAAGAAGAAAATGACTTAACGGTATAGGAGGGAGAAGATGGCGATTGTTGTGAATCTTGATGTGGTGATGGCGCAGCGGAAAATCAGCGCATCGGAGCTGGCGGCGCGCATTCAGATTACGCCAGCAAACTTGTCCATTCTTAAAAATAACAAAGCGCGTGCCATTCGTTTTTCAACGCTTGAAGCGATCTGCCGCACGCTTCAATGCACGCCGGGTGACCTGCTCGAGTGTATACCGGACGAAACCGATAAAGTGGCAAACAATGAAGGGAGTTATCGCCATGTCGATCAGTGAGCGGGATTTACACATTTTAGGGCTAAAGCAACCTGCAGCCTATGCGTTGCAACTCACGCTGCTTGCCGGCAGCACGGGGCTTGGTGTCTTAGCTGAAGTTCTTTTTTTCGGCTGCACACCGGGGGTTTCCTATCCAATATTTGTCGCTGCCTTTTATACCTTTTTTTATGCTGTTTTTCGCGGCAGACACCGGGATGCCCCGCTATCCCTTTTTTTTCTGATCACGGTTGCCTTACTGGCTATGACGTATGCTTGGTCAGGAAACACGTTCTTTCATGCGATTAATTTATTGATTATTCCTCTGTTCGCCGCTTATCATACGCTTTGCGTCTCAAGGTGCATCGTGCCGGAGTCTCCCTTCTTCGCTTTGCTTGGAGCGGCGGTCGTGCGCCCGTTTTGCTATGTACTTGTTCCGTTTCGCCTGCTCTTGAATGCTTTTGCGGCAGCGGCCAAAAGGAAAGGGCCACTGTCGCGCTTTGAAAATAGCCACGGGTGCACTCAGCTGTGCGCTGCTGCTGCTGGTTATTATTCCCTTGCTCAGCTCGGCAGACGACATTTTTAACGCGTTGACGACCGAGGCGTTTGCATGGCTCACGACGCTTGAACTTAGCTCGTTTGTCGCGCGCACATTGTTCACCATTGTGGTTGCCGGCTGTCTGTTCAGCTATCTGTGGAGCCTTTTTCTTCGGCGTGATTCACGCGATTTGCGCCGTCAATGGTCCCTGCTGATTCATGGCGACATCGATTGGCATCAACCGGCCAGTTTGCCTCCTCCAAAGCCTGTCAAAAAAACAAAGGCATTTACAATCGATTCTGTGGCCGCTGTGACTTTTCTTATTCTGTTTAATACGGTTTATCTGTTGTTTGTCGCCATTCAATTCACGTATCTCTTTTCGGCAAACGCTCTGCCGGCGGGCTGGAGTTATGCGGCTTACGCTCGCCACGGTCTCTTCGAACTGCTTGCAGTGACATTGATAAATATGAGCGTGCTGGCTGCACTCCTTCGTTTTGCGTCCACGTGTCACAGGGTGCTGCAAGGACTTGAGGCACTGCTGATCGGCTGCACGTGTATTATGCTCATCTCGGCATTCATTCGATTGCAGCGTTACGAACAGGCTTATGGCTATACGTTGCTTCGTGTACTGACAGCCGCATTCATGCTTACTCTTTTTGTCATGCTGGTGCTGTCATGCTGGCGCATCTGGCAGAAAGGCTGCCACTTTTGCGCAGCTGTTTCCGTGTGGCGCTTGCTTCCTTTCTCGTACTCAATTATTTTCCGGTGGACTATTTTATTGCTCAGAAAAATATTGAGCGCTACCGCTTGATTGGAAAAATAAATTTCCATTATTTGTCAACACTCTCTGCGGACGCCGTACCGGCAATCATCCCGCTGCTCTCAAGCAAAGACGTGCAGATTCGCCATGAGGCAGCAAAAAGTCTGCAACTCATTCACCAGTCCATCAGTGATCCACGAGTTTGGCAGTCAGCTAATCTTTCGAATATTCATGCGAGTGCCTTGCTTGATCGCTATGTTCCTATACACAAATAGATTTAAAAGTCAGATCGGAGAATAAGTTCGTATGCTCCAGTGCGGAGGCTACCGTTTGTCGGGGGACGTTTCTTGAATCTTTTTAGATAAGCCATGGATTAAGCTAAGCCATAGTCTGCGAGAAACGTTGGCAGGCCACTCGTGCAAGGTCTATTGCGCAATGATTTGGCTTCGTGAGCTAATGCGCCAATGTTATGCCAATCGTATAGCACATTGACATCCAATGTGCTATTTTCTATAATTAAAGCGATTTCATAAAGAGTTACATGGGGGGGAAAAGAATGAGGAGTGCCACCTTTGATTTTCAAACGGTGAATACGCTCACTTTTTTTGTGAGGAAAATCACACCTGAATTTGGTCAGACGATAAAAGGAATTGTTTTAATTGCCCACGGACTCTCAGAGCATTCGGGGCGTTACGTTCGCTTTGCCGAAGCGCTTGTCAAGGCGGGTTTCGGTGTTTATGTGCATGATCAGCGCGGGCACGGAAAGACAGCGAAACGAACGGACGCTGTCACCCTTTCTAAGGGCGACTTTGAGGGCATGGTCGATGACGTCGCCAAGCTGCGCGATATGGCAGAGGAATGCAGTCAAGGTGTGCCGATCTTTCTGTTCGGCCATAGTCTTGGAACCGTTATTGTTCGTAAGTATATTGAAAAGTTTGGCGGACGCTCAGTTCGGGGCGTCGTACTTTCCGGACCGCTCCGGCTTGAGCAGAATGAAGTTGATGCATTTGCACAGCTGGTGGATGAGCGCCTGTTGAAAACGGGACGAGAAGCGGTCGATGCTGAACTGAACGCAGCTTTTTTCGGGCATTTCAATGATGCTTTCATGCCCGCACGAACGTCTTTTGAATGGCTGAGCCGCGATCATGCTGAAGTGGATCGATATGAACACGATCTGCTGTGCGGACAACCGCAGACGATCGGATTCTATGAAGAGTTCATTGCAGGCTACGATACCGAGCATAGGGACCGGATTTCTCGCATCAATTCGGGCCTCCCCATTTTATTGCTGAGCGGTGACTGCGATCCGGTCAGTGCCAATGGTCAGTCTGCCTTTCGAATTGCCGCGGACTGCCGTGCAGCCGGTATTGCCAATGTCGATGTGAAAATCTACAACGGCGCGCGTCATGAGTTGCTTAATGAAACCAATCGCAGTCAGGTTACCGATGACATTGTTGCATGGTTGGAGAAACAATTGTAAGCGGATTCTGTTGTATTGGCAAGTCTTATGCAAGTCTGTGAAAGGGGCCTTTTCTTCCTAATTCATTCGCGTTTTGCTATAATTTTAGCAGGACACATGACATGGGAGGACTGCGATTTGACAGAAAGAACTGTCGGTGAGACGTCTGCTTCATCGTTTTATCAGCCGCCGTCGCTGAAGGCTGCCCGCAGGCGGCAGCGAGAAGCAGTTCATATCATTAATGACTTTACCATTCCTGAAGCGATGCAGCGGGCAGGATCGGGCCGCTTTTATTTAATTGAGACGTACGGTTGTCAGATGAATGTACATGATACGGAAATCTTGGCGGGAATGCTGGAGGCGATGGGTTACACTCCGACCGCTCACCCTGCCGAGGCCTCAGTAATCCTTATTAACACATGCGCGATTCGTGAGAATGCAGAGAATAAAGTATTCGGCCATATTGGCGACTTAAAAACGTTAAAGCGCGATCGCCCTGAATTGATTCTCGGTCTCTGCGGATGCATGGCTCAGGAAGAGTCTGTCGTCAACCGCGTACTCACCAAATATCCTTGGGTGGATTTAATTTTCGGAACGCACAACATCCACAGGTTGCCTCAATTGCTTAAAGAAGCTTTTATGAGCCGTGAAATGGTTGTGGAAGTCTGGTCAAAGGAAGGCGACATCGTTGAAAACTTGCCTCAAGTGCGTAGCGGTCATGCACAGGCATGGGTCAACATCATGTATGGTTGCGATAAATTTTGCACGTACTGCATCGTTCCTTACACACGTGGCAAGGAGCGCAGTCGTCGCCCGCAGGAAGTCATTGCGGAAGTGCGTGAGCTTGCGCGCCGGGGCTATCAGGAAATCACGTTGCTCGGACAGAATGTCAACGCTTATGGCAAGGATTTGAAAGAGCCGGACGGCTATGGTCTTGGGAATTTAATGGAAGAGATGCAGACCATTGATGTGCCGCGTATACGTTTTACAACGAGCCATCCGAAGGACTTTGATGACCATCTGATTGAGGTACTTGGCAGCGGAGGCAACCTTTGCGAGCATATTCATTTACCCGTACAGTCAGGTAATACGGATATTCTGAAAATCATGGGGCGCGGTTACTCGCGTGAACGCTATCTTGATCTGTTTCATAAGTTAAAAGCTGCGGTTCCATCTGCTGCGTTCACAACGGATATTATCGTCGGATTTCCGAATGAAACAGATGCCCAGTTTGACGACACACTCTCTCTTGTACGTGAATGTCGCTTTGACGGGGCTTATACGTTCATTTATTCGCCCCGTGCGGGAACGCCGGCAGCAGCGATGACAGACAATGTGCCGATGACAGTCAAGAAAGCACGTCTGCAGCGCTTGAATGAGCTTATTGACCGGCTTGCTGCCGAGAGCAACGCCAAGTATCAGGATAGGACGGTCGAAGTGCTTGTTGAGGGCCGAAGCAGGCGGAATGCAGCGATGCTGACCGGGCACACACGCACGAACAAAGTGGTTAACTTTTCTGGACCTGATGCGCTTATCGGCCGGCTTGTCGACGTTAAGATTACCGATGCACATATGTGGTCGCTGCGCGGCGAGCGACAGGAGTCGGCCGAGGTCGTGAAACAATGACCCGCTTTGCGGAGTCTGAGGTGTTGGAAGAGGCTCAGAAGTTGGCCGATCAGCTTCGCCGGACGGATTGTATACGCGCTTACCGACAGGCGGAGGAAAAACTGGCACAAAATAAAAGAATTCTACAATTAGTTGATCAAATTAAAAGCCTGCAGAAAGAATCGGTCAATCTTGCCTATTTTCAGAAGCATGAGGCTTATCGCGACAATGAAGAGCGGCTTGCACGTCTGCAGGGTGAATTGGATGCCATTCCGATCATTGTGCAGTACAAGCAGTTGCAGGCGGAGATCAATGATTTGCTTCAGCAGATCACGTGTGTCATTTCAGGCACACTGACCGGTGCTGTTGAGCGGACGGACCAAGCAAACGAGCAGGGCGATCAGTGAAAAATAGGTCAATAGCGTTAAGTGTCCTCTGTCTTTTCAGCATACGTGTTGGCAGAGGGGATCGACTGCATGTCGTGATGTCGCTCAGGCAGAGACGAGCAGAATGTTTCAGCTTGAAATTTTCAATTTAAAAAAGCGTAAATGGCAGCTGACTGACAGCTGTTTTTTTATATTATTGGCGATGTTTAAATCTAATGTTGCTTTTTGGCAAGATAAAAGTCTAAGGCGAGAACGCCTACGTCAGAGACGGCTAATTGGATCCCGCAAATTTCCATTTGTCCCAAAGTTTCGCGGTGCGCCCGCGACTAGCGAAAACGGAACACTGTTGTATTAAAGGGGACCGGGCTGTTTTTTGCCCGGTTTTTCTTATACGTTAAGAAAGGATATAGCTTTCAGCGGGACCAAGTCTAAGAAAAAGCTAAACCTCTGCCTTTGTTCAAAAGATTTGGCAGAACCCAGTTTTTTTAATACTTTTGAACGGGTGGTGTGCGTTTAGACCGTATGACTTGATAACAAGAGAACACTGAAAAACATTGACTGTCAAGTAATCTGCATGCCAACCGACCGCCAGATCAGTCAGCGTGTAAAAAATGAATCGATCGACTAAATCAGCGATTCACACGTGCTATTCGCCCTGCATAACATGGGAGTGAAGAAGGCAAAGGAGGGTTTGACTCTTGGCAGAGCATGCATATAGGGAAATTATTACCAAAGCGGTTTGTGGCCGGGGAAAGAAATTCAGTCAGTCTGCGCATACGATTACGCCGTTGCATAAACCTTCGAACATCCTTGGGTGCTGGGTGATTAATCATAAATTTCAAACCTCTTATCATAAGGATGCAGTCGTCGTTGAAGGCACATACGACATCAACACATGGTATTCTTACAACAATAATACGCGAACTGAAGTCGTTTGTGAAACAGTCGGTTATCACGACCGCGTACCGCTGACGGTGCGAGACAAACAGCTGATCGAACGTGTCGAATGCTTGTGCCGCCCGCTGCAGGAACCCAACTGCTTGGAAGCAAAGATTGCACAGGGCGGCAGTAAAGTTATTGCTCAGGTGGAGCGCGAATTTCTTGTTGAAGTAATCGGCGAGACAAAAGTGAAAGTCAGTGTCGATGAAGATGGACTTGTTGCCTTGGACGATGATGAGACAATGGATGAGGAACTTGACAGCTTAACCTCCGATTTTCTTGATGATGATGAAGCGGATGATAAAGGTACGGAAGACGGGGAAAACACTGCTGAGGATCGCAGCAGCGGCAAAGCGGACGACGATGATGAATAACAGGAAAAAGTGAAAAGGCAGTGAGTGTTGCGCGCGTTGACGATTCGTTGGCGGGCGCACTGTTTTTTATCGGCCCGACGATCGAAAAATTGTGGCAGTAATTCCAAGTCGGCCTTTTTCCGCTGAAGCAGTTGATTGGCATGGACACGGTACGCGGATGACAATTCGTCTAATATTTCTTCATCCCTTCAGAGTATCGAGCACGATTTTGACTTTGAATGTCTGAGGGTACGACTTTCGTTTCATAAACCGATCTTAACACATCCCTTATAAGTTTCTCGCTCCGTCACCGCGAGATTAGCGTCTTTGGTTCAGCCCCTGTGTGCTATAATAAAAGCATTGAAAGTACGGGCGGAGTTGAAGAGATGTCATGAGTTATACACCGATGATTCAGCAATATTTAGCGATTAAGGCGCAGTATTCCGACGCCTTTTTATTTTTTCGGCTGGGTGACTTTTACGAGCTTTTTTTTGACGATGCACTAAAGGCTTCAAAAGAGCTGGAAATTACTTTGACACAACGCAACGGGGGCAAGGATGAGTATATTCCGATGTGCGGGGTGCCTTATCATGCGGTCAAGCAATATTTGAAAGTGCTGATTGACAAAGGCTATAAAGTTGCCATTTGTGAACAGATGGAAGATCCGAAACTTGCAAAGGGCATGGTTAAGCGCGAGGTCATCCAGATGGTGACACCGGGCACGGTCATGGAAGAAGACGAACTTCAGCCGAAGCGAAACAATTATTTGGCGAGCATCAGTACATTTGAAGATGGATCTTTTGCACTGGCTTTTACTGATTTGACGACCGGTGAAACGAAAGTGACACAACTTGACAGCTGGGATGGCATTGTGCAGGAACTTGATGTTCACGATGTGCGCGAACTCGTCGCCGCTTCAAAGTTTTCCGACGAAAGGCGCGCCCAGCTTGTCGAAACGCTCGGACTGACGTTCTCTGAAGAGGACGACGAACAGGTGCCCGATACATGTCATGCGACTGCGGACCAAGTTGAACAGTCGAAACTGCGCTCGGCGCTTGGCCGGCTGTTGAACTATTTAATCGACACTCAAAAACGCTCGCTTGATCACTTGCAGCCCGCACAGGTCTACCACGTCAAATCTTTCATGCAAATTGATCCGCATTCCCGCCGCAATCTCGAGCTGACGCAAACTAATCGCAGCAAAAAAATGTATGGATCGCTGCTCTGGTTGCTAGACGAGACCAAAACAGCCATGGGCGGCAGGCGACTGAAGCAGTGGCTTGAGCAACCACTGCTTGATGAGGAGACCATTAATAAACGTTTAGACGCGGTCGCCGTGCTCAAATCGCAGATGCTTGCGCGCGAGGGGCTGCGCGAGTCGCTCGGCGGTGTCTATGATCTTGAACGGCTTGTCGGGCGGGTATCATTCGGCAATGTCAATCCGCGCGAAGTCGTGCAGCTGCGCCGGTCGCTCGAGCAGGTGCCGGGCATTAAAGTAAAGCTTAAAGCCGTCGATGACCCGGCCTTGCAGCATTATGAACAGGCACTCGATCCGTGCGAAGCTGTGCGTGCTCTGATTGCCCGGGCAATTGTTGACGATCCGCCGTTCAAAGCAGGTGAGGGCGGCGTCATTCGCAGCGGCTATCATGCGACGCTTGACGGCTATCGTGATGCAGCTAAAAATGGCAAGCGCTGGATTGCCGAGCTTGAAGCGAAGGAACGCGAAGCCACAGGTATTAAATCATTGAAAATCAGTTACAATCGGGTATTCGGCTATTCAATTGAAGTGTCGCGGCCAAACTTGAAACTCATCCCGGAAGGACGCTATGAACGCCGCCAGACGCTGGCCAATGCCGAGCGTTTCATCACGCCGGAGCTAAAAGCCAAAGAGCAGCTGATTCTTGAAGCGGAAGAGAAACGTTTTGCGCTTGAACACCAACTGTTTGCTGATGTGCGTGAGCAGATCAAAGGTGCGGCCGCAGATCTGCAGCGGCTTGCCCGGGTGCTCAGCACGCTTGATGTCTTACAAAGCTTTGCGACCGTCAGCGATCAGAATAACTATGTGCGCCCGCAGTTTGATCATGATCGCTCGCTGAGAATCACAGGAAGTCGTCATCCGGTGATTGAAAAAGTAATGAAGCATGACTTTTTTGTTGCCAATGATATTCGAATGGGAAAGGATTGCGATGTACTGCTGATCACCGGTCCGAACATGGGAGGGAAAAGCACCTATATGCGTCAGGCGGCGCTGACCGCGGTTATGGCGCAGGTTGGCTGTTTCGTGCCGGCCGATGAAGCATTTCTGCCTATTTTTGACCAGATTTTTACCCGTATTGGTGCGGCCGACGACCTTGTGTCCGGTCAAAGTACATTCATGGTCGAGATGGACGAGTCCCGTTATGCGCTGATGCATGCTACGCAGAACAGCTTGATTCTGCTTGATGAGATCGGGCGAGGTACGTCGACTTATGATGGCATTGCCATCGCGCAGGCAATTGTCGAATTCATTCATGACCGGATTGCGGCCAAAACTTTTTTCTCCACGCATTACCACGAGCTGACCTTTCTGGATCAGACACTGGATCGGTTGCAGAACGTTCACGTCGGAGCGATGGAAGAAAAAGGAAACGTGATTTTTTTGCATAAGGTGCTCAAAGGGCAGGCCGATAAAAGCTACGGCATTCATGTGGCTAAGCTAGCCGGTCTGCCTGAGGCCTTGATTGCGCGCGCGAGTGAGGTGTTGCACGTACTTGAGGGGGAGCGCACACCGGCAAAAACGGGGACACGCATTCATGAGCCGGTCGCAGCCGCTGCCGAAGGAGCCGTTGCAACGCAGTTGACCTTTTTTGCCGACGAGGACGCCGGGGCGGCGGCGTATGGTAACCGTCACGCCAAAAAGGTTATCCGCGAACTTGAAAAGCTGAATTTGCTCACGATGACGCCGCTTGAGGCGATCAATCAATTATTTGCCTTGCAGCAAGCGCTAAAAAAATAAAAAGGGGGAAACCGCTTTATGGGGATGATTCGCCGCCTTGCTCCGTCACTTGCCAACAAAATTGCGGCTGGAGAAGTTGTTGAACGTCCGGCGTCCGTCGTTAAAGAATTGGTTGAAAATGCGATTGATGCCGGGGCAATACATGTCACGATTGATGTGACAGAGGCGGGGCTAGCTGCCATTCGCGTGACCGATAACGGCAGCGGTTTTGCACCGGATGACTGCGCGATTGCCTTTGAACGCCATGCAACAAGTAAAATACACGGTGACGCCGATCTGTTTCATATTCAAACGCTCGGTTTTCGCGGCGAGGCACTACCAAGTATTGCCGCCGTGTCCTATATTGATTTGAAAACGTCAGACGGCGAGCATGCAGGTAATCATCTCGTGCTGCAGGGCGGGCACCTCATTCAAAGCGGGCACACACAAAGCCGAAAGGGCACCGAATTGACCGTCAGCCGTCTTTTCTACAATACGCCGGCACGGCTCAAATACTTAAAAAGCGCGCATACGGAACTTGGTAAAATTACGGATGTCGTCAATCGGATTGCGCTTGCTTATCCCGGTGTGCGCTTGCTGCTTAGAAGCGAGGGCAGGCAGGTGTTTGCGACCAATGGCAGCGGTGAAATCAGCCACGTCTTGGCAGCTATTTATGGTGTGCGCACCGCACGCGCAGCGTTGCCTTTTTCGGCGCATTCACTTGATTTTCGTATTTCCGGTATGGCCGTTCACCCACAGATATCGCGCGCCGGCCGCCAATATGTCTACATCATCGTCAATCGACGATTTATTGTGAATTATCCAATTTTTAACGCTATTATGGCCGGTTATCACACGCTGCTAATGATTGGACGCTATCCGATTTGCGTCATTCACGTGGAGATGGAACCGTCGTTAATTGACGTTAACGTCCATCCGTCAAAACTGGAGGCCAGAATCAGCAAAGAACAGGATTTGTGTGCGCTCATCACGCAGACACTGCGCGCAACGTTTCATCGTGAGCAGCTCATTCCCGATATAACCTCCAAAGCGCCGTCTGGCCGGCAACCGGTTAATGAGCAGCAATCCCTTCACTTTTTGGCGAATACAGTACAAAAACCAGAAGATGCGCCGACAGTTATGCCAACGCACTCGGCCGAAGACGCTCGCCAAACCGAAGAAGTGACTCTGGAAGAATCGCAGCAAACACGCGTTTATGAAAATAATGCGTCTTTTTCTGTGCCAGAAGCACCGATCAATGACAAAGAAACGGTGTCGTCCGAGCGTGTGGCGGCGCAGACGGCGACATCGAACCGGAGGATACCGACACTTTATCCGATTGGACAAATGCATGGCACCTATATTTTTGCGCAGAATGAGGATGGACTCTATATTATTGATCAGCATGCCGCGCAGGAGCGCATTAATTATGAATATTACCGAGAGAAAGTCGGCGAAACGACGCATGATGTGCAGCCGATGCTCGTCCCGCTGACCTTTGAACTGAATCAGGCTGACTATTCGACCGTGATTGCCTATCACGATTATCTGGCATCGATTGGTCTTGACTTTGAATCGTTTGGTGACCATACTCTGATTGTCCGCGGACATCCGGCATGGATGCCATCGGGACAGGAGGAGCAGAGCATTCACGATATCGTTGATCAACTCATCGCAAGCGGCCGCATCTCGATTAAGCAGCTTCGTGAAAAACTGGCCATCATGATGGCATGCAAGCGGGCCATTAAAGCTAATCATTATTTGCGCGAGGATGAGATAACTGCGCTGCTTGATCACTTGGCGATGTCCGAGGATCCCTTCACGTGTCCGCATGGCCGCCCGGTCATGGTTCATTTTTCTGTCTACGAAATGGAAAAGATGTTCAAGCGCGTGCAGTAAAGAGATTTTTCGACCTTTAAAAAACCATTTGCCCATGTAAATTTTATTTGCCCGGATAAAGCGCTAAGTCTGGCGCTGTTTTTGTTTTAAAAATTCCAAATCACGCGAATGTAAACATTGGCGGGTATTGTGCCATCATTTACATGTGTGAGTCGGCTTATTTTCCGTCAAGATCTTTTAAAACGCCGGGCAGTATCATGGATGTATCTTTACGCAAATACGACAGCGGACATGTGATGGTTTTTTTCATGGTCAAGAGCGTTCATTCATTTGATGACCTAATCATCGGTCAGACGTTCGCACTCTTTTTTAGCTTCATCTTGAATGCTATTTTTCGGTTGCTGCGCGGCAATCGATAATGTTGAACAATCAATAAGTAGATTGAATCACTTGCCAGTTAATATATGCTTAAGCACGACAGAGAAGTCTGATGTGCTTAATACGTATAGCAATTGAATGTTTCAATTGCTATTTTGGGCGTCTTTTATAGACACCCCTATGAATGCATTGATAGGGACAGGTATGGTGAGTGGCCTATTAGAAGCGGTTTGGCAGATCATTGCTTTGAACGGTCATTTTTGACTCTTTTGCCGAATAAGATAACCAAACAAGTCGCTCGTTGTTTAATTACCAGCCGTTTAATAACGTGAGCGAAAGATGACTGGAAAACGATTTTTTCATCCTGTAAAAAAAGTGGCGCTTAAAGAGCGGGCAAGCAGCAGGCAGACAAGCAAGTGAAAAATTTTTGATGGTCAGTCGGGTACGCCTTGAACGGAAAGCACATGTTCGAACCCTTTATTAATTAGCTAATTGGTTCGTTTGGCAGTGTTCTTTATGCGGGAATACAAGGGATACTACACAAGGCATACGAGTTGTCCCCTGAGGATTCAGCAGTGATTGGATTGGCAAAAGTATCGATGTAACCGCGACTCTTGAATGATAATGTATTGGGCATCGACGTGGAGTATGATCAACGTCTTTATACAAATGACCAAGACGTGCGACCCAGCCGGTTACAATTAATGATCATTGGAGATGCCGGTGTCGCTCAATACAACAAATGAACCGCATCGCGAGAAAAAGGCGGCCAATATTCTCTGACATGCTCAATAGGTCCGTTTATTTCCGGCGAGTGGAGGAGGTTTTTCTTTTTGAGCAGCTATTTGTTCTACAAAGAATTTGAAAATGGTCATTCATTTCCGGTGAATACGACTGATCCGGAAACGAATGTCTATGGCACATCGTTTGGTGACGCAGCGTCGACGTTTGCAAAACGCCATTCATTGAATTTTGAAGACTATGAGCAGCTTGATACGCATGCTGTGCGTGCCTATTTTTCACGAACGAGATTTTTGAAAAAAAATGAAGAACTTATTTATTACGTTATTTTAGGCGGTGAAGGGTCATAACGGGGTGCGGCTGTTTTTCATCTCGCTCATGAAGGGCGTATGCCTAATCTTTCAGCCGGTGGAATGTTTTAAAGCAAGTATGGGACAAGGCAATATATTAAAAGGCTGTGAAAAACAGAGCCACAAACGTTTGGCAAGGAGTGACAAAGCACTGAGATCAATTGTGCTTTGTTTTTTTTTCAAGCAAAGAAAGTATATGATTTTGCCGTCATACCGGGAAAAGTGCGAGGGCGCTTTACGGGAGAAGCGTGCCGGACAAGCTCCGCAGATTGCGGACTGTTTGAGCAGGCTCGCGGTGCGCCCGCGGCTGGCGAAACCGGAGCGTGTTTGCTTTAAAGGACCAGGCACTTTTTGCCCGGTTTTTCTTATACGTTAAGAAAGTCTATCGATTTCAGCGGGACTAAGTATAAGAAAAGCTGAGGATCGTCCGTCGTCCAAAGGACTTGGCAGAGCCAAGTTTTTTTAAGCAGGAGAACACATTTTGACTTGCTGCGGTTGTCGATGCGTCATGCGCGTATAAAAGAATGGAGATGGGTCAAAATATAGAAATAGTGTGTTAAAAGACATGATTGCTATCGACTTTAACCGGAAATGTTTGGGGAATGTCGCGCATTCGATATTTTCTCTTTTGGGCAACAGCATCCGTCCCATCTTGAGTGCACACCATTTAGCTGGGTAAGCAGGTGATAGTCATTCAAACATTGACTCGAATTTTTATAAAATCGCTGGCACTCAGCAGCTTTTTTTCAGCAGTGCTGATCTTTGTGTGCAGTTTGTTATTCTCTGACTTTAATGGGGATGCAAGAGGACAATTTGTCGGAACGGTGTATCATTATGTTGGAATGCCGGCGGCTCTGTCACTATTTACTATCATCGGTGTGGTTGGACTCATCCTTGCTTCTCGCGCTTTGCGCAGTTTTGGACACGTCTGGCAACAGCACATCACCGGACTCCTTGTATGCGCGATGGGTGCTGTGGAAATATTCATTCTGGTTGAATTTCACTCGATTTTGCCGCCGGCATTTGACGGTGGGCACACATATAGTCAGGCTCTTGATTTGCTGCGCGCTGACCGAGGAGGGGGCACGCTGCCCTACTTTCAAATCTATCCAAACAACACGGCAGTAACGGTCGTTCGTTATTGGATCTATCGCTTTCTTTGCGGCGAAAATGCACATTTATTTATTGATGCCGACCATCTTGTTTGTGCGTTAGCACTCAATATTGGAATATATTTCACGTGGAAGCTTGTTGTTTCATTGTTTAACTTGAGGATAGCTAATATGACTTTGATCCTTATTTTGATGTGCCTGCCGCTGTTTTTTTATACCACTTATTTCTATACGGACTCATTAACAATGATGGTGCCGCCCGTGCTGACTTATTTGACATATCGGGCGTGGAAAACAGGACAATTTCGTTTTTTGGCCGGGTGCGCTCTATTGCTGGCAGCAAGTTATCCCATTCGTGAAAATATTATTTTGTTGCTGCCGGCTCTGTTCATCTTCTGGTTGATGCATCGAAAGTTCAAAAGGGTACTCTGTTGGATGGCGGTGCTGGCTGTATTTTTTATCGGAGTAGGAGCAGCCGTGAACAACTATGAAGCTCATCTTGGCTTTAAGGCCAACAGCGCATTAAAAATGCCGGCGTCAAATTGGATATTGATGGGGCTTTCAGAGGATGGGCGTTATAATACGAAGGATTTTCTGCTTGCCAAACAGCAAACCAATCCGCTGCGTAAACAGGCAGTCGATTGGGCCGCTATCAAACAGCGACTGGCTCAAAAAGGGATCGGTGGGTTGGCAGAAACATGGATTATTAAAGCTGCACGAACATTCGCCGACGGCAGTTTCGGTTACTATTGGTACACACAACACAGCCAAACATTCTCACAAACGTATAGCTATCTATTTGGCAATCGCCGGCAGATTGTACTCAACCTCCTGCAATGCGTCCGTGCCATTGAAATGGTATTGTCTGCTTTTGCAGCCCTCCGCCTGCTGCGGCGCAAAAACATGGGCTTTAATTTTTTAATTCAGCTTTGTCTGTTTGGCAGTTTTATGTTCTACGTTTTTATTTGGGAGGCCGAGCCGAGGTATGCTTTGCTCTTTCAGCTGCTCCAGATCATCACGTGCACGTACGGGTTACAGGAACTCAGCACGCGGCTGATCGGCATGCGACAAATCATGCACAAGAGCCGTAAGGCATGCGGACTTGCTTTAGTTGTTCCTATTATTTTATTGGCAGCGACACTTGGCGTGGCTGTGGCATGCCATCGCGATTATGTGCAGACGAAGTGGCCACAAGCTCGCTATCTCGTGAATCAGACAACCAGCAACAACGGAGAGGTTGCCGCAGTGACTAACATCAATATCGTTCACCAAACTTTTGTCACACAGTCGCCGTTTACGACGGTGCGCTTCCGCGTGCAGCGATGTGAAGGCCTAGGCCGATATCGAGCTACCGTGACGGCAGCGAATGGACAGGTGGTGAGCGACAAACATGATTTGACAAGCCGTGGTCTGAAAGCGGGTCACGATCTGCAGCTGAATGTCTCTAAACTGCCCCGCGACCATCAATGGCATCATTACACGCTGACGATTGCGCAAAGCTCAGGGGAGCGAGGGGCACGTTTGAGTTTGTCAATGAACGGGAAGGGCTGGTATGAACAGACGGATCAGTACACCAATGGCTCGCTCTACTTCAATCAGCAAATGCAGAAGGGGCAAGATTTGCGGTTTCAAGTGTATACGACCGACAATACGACGTATTTATCGGCGCCTATTTATTGGGGGCTTTTTGCTGTTCCAATCTTTATTTCCATTGCCTGTTTTTTCGCGCTTGTTCGTTTGTTCTATCTTCCGGTTTATAAGCGGGAATTATTGTGGTGACTTAAAATCACCATATAGAAAGTGAGCATTTGTCGGGTGAGTATGGATTTTTTGAAATGGAAGATGCTATTCTTTAAAGCCACTTTACTGTCATCGCTAGAGAGTGACGACTGTTTTGAATTTTCTTTCAAAAAAAGTAAAACAATGTGTTATCGATTTTACGTTAAATCACATGCTATAATGAATTGCCAGAATAGGTATCGCTTGTTAACCAAGCGGATGGCTTTGCTATTGTTCTTGTGTTACCCTGCAGTTAGTCGATGCCGATATTTGTTTTAACAAGGGTCATGAAGATTGGGCAATTGCAGTTTAGGACGTTAGCGTTAACACGTGTTTTGCCTATTTTTATCCTGATCGTTGTCGTAGATGACTGGTAGCAAGGTGATTGTATAGGAAGAGGTTAACGAGATGCAGATTAGCGGTGAAATCAGCTATAAAAAGGAAATGGGATGTGTCAAAAACATGAGTGGAATTCATTTGAATCCATTTTATGAGGTCGACGAAGAACAATTTGATGCAGGAATTCGTTTTTTAAATGAACGACTGTGCGGACTAAATCTAAAAGAAACAAAACTGCCGTCGGAACTTATGCAGCAGATGATTGATCGCTTTGGCGGGAAAGTGACTCAGTTTTACGGCATGACCGCCTATCCGTGGTCAGCAGAAGCGATCGTTGGGCTAAAAACAGGAAAAGAAGTATTTGAGGATTTTTGGATTAAGTTCGGTTTCCGACCGAAAGTTGAGGATGGGCTGCGCCTGACCGGCAAAGTGCAGTTTTATCTCTATATTCTTAATTCTCAAGGCATGGCGCTATGACACCCTCATGCGTGCAACGATAAGTGAATAACAAGTCGTACAAGAGAAGATGCCTCACGTCCCTAACGGATAACGAGGCATCTTCTGTCTGCGAGCTCCTACTCTATACATTGAGCAGAGAAACAACGCTGCCAATGAAAAACAGATAAGCGGTTTACCGTTGGTACAAAGCGACATTCACAGAGGCACAGGCAGGCGGGAGATGAATCCATGACTGATCCCGGACGTGATTGAAGCAAACCGACTGTCCGTTTTTTTTGACAAAAGCAAGCAGCGATGTTTTACTAAAAATAATCTGTTGACTCTATATAACGCAATAATTATGAATTGGGAATGGGGCTGAGCGACATGTGCACGAGTCTGACACTGACAACGACAGACAGCAAACATTTACTTGGACGCAACATGGATTTTCCGACGGACCTGGGGCAGAACGTGCTGCTTACTCCGCGCAACTATGTGTGGCGGGACTCACTAGATGCCAGCAGACAGACACGGTTTGCGGTGCTTGGAATGGGGATGGCGGCCGGTGATTATATCGGGTATGCTGACGGTTTCAATGAGGCAGGGCTGATGTGTGCGACGCTGTACCATCCGGGTTTTGCAACCTATCAGCCACGCTTGGAGGCTTCCGATGACAATGCCCTTGCGCCTTCAGATGTTGTCTTTTGGTTGCTTTCACAGTTTTCCGAACTGAAAGCAGCATCAGAGGCACTGCGCCATACAACGTTGCTCGACGTGCCGCTGCCGCTGCTTGGCGTAACGCCGCCGCTACATTGGATACTTTCCGATCGATCGGGGGCATGTCTCGTTGCAGAAGTACTCAAAGACGGGTTGCACCTGCACAACAATCCGGTTGGCGTGATGACTAATGCACCGGATTTGCCGTGGCATTTGGCGCACTTGCGGCAGTTTATCAATCTGCATGCGGCGCAGGTTGCCGATACGGTGTGGGAGAACTTGCGCTTGACACCTTTTGGTGAAGGATCGGGCGCTGTCGGATTGCCGGGTGACTTCACGCCACCCTCACGTTTTGTAAGAGCTGCTTTTTTGAAGCATCATTTGACAGGTATTGATACAGAACTTTCCGGTGTGACCGGCCTGTTTCATGTGCTTGCCGCTTGCGCCCTACCCAAAGGTGCGGTCGTCACAGCGCAGGGACAGGAAGATATCACCCTTTACACGTCTGTCATGTGCAGCGAATCTGCGACCTATTACTATACCGGTTATGATAATCAGCAATTGACAGCGATCCATTTGTTTCACGAAGACTTAAATGCCACGCGTCCCAAGTTGTTTCCGTTCAAGCGTGAACAGGCCGTCGCTTTGGAAAATTAACGCCGGCGTTGTGCCGGCTGCGCTTGAAGTGTAGACCGAGCCGCGAGAATATTTTGCAATATACTGTGACGGACGCGTATGCGAAAAAAGGTTGCTGCGATTTGCACCACAAAAAGCGATTCAAGCTGCGCGCATGACCGGTGTGTATTGCGAGAAAACGATTAAAACAGCCATCAATGTTAGCGGGGCCAGATGTTTAAAAAGGCATGTGCGGAAACGAGCCGCCGCATGCTTTTTTTATGCTTCCTTTTGCACACTTAGGCGGGCAAAGTCTACCGCTTAACGACAGATACTCTAATGAGGGCAGATATTTTGGTAAACTCACGATGAAAGGAGATGAGAAATAATGAAGGTGACCATTGAACTTGACCGTTCTTGTCACGAGGAACGGTTGAACATGCGTGTCTGGGCAATCACGGACAAGGTCAATCAAATTCGTCGATTGGCAGAAGGCCGGGGAAAGTTTGAAAAAGTTGTGGTAGAACACGAAGGGCGCAGCTATGTCATTGCTGCTGAACAGCTGACACATCTTGTTGCCGATCACGGTGGATCGCTTTTATTTGTTGATCAGCGTTGTTTTGTTTGCCGTGATTCTTTGAAAATGTTTGAGCAGCGGTTTGCAGAAGACGCTGAAACACCCTTTGTCAGAATTTCCAAATTTTGCATTGCTAACGTGGATCATATTGATTGTTTTGAAGCTGGTTTTAGCGGCAATCTGTTGCTGAAGTTTAAAAATGGTCGCAAAGAAACGGTATCGCGCCGCTACGTCAATGATTTAAAAAAGCGTTTGTTTTGAAAAACGAAAGATAGCTGCCGTTGTGTCCGTTTTTAATTGTTACTCTTCATTTTACAATTTATGGTACAAAAGGAGGAATGACTATGTTTATATTTAGAAAAGGTCTGAGATTGTTAGATAACGTGTTGGTCGGTTGTGGTATGGGCGCCCTGTGGACGGTTATGTATCTGCTTATTGCTAAAAATTATCAGACGACGATCGCCATTTCTCTCATTTTGAAGCAGTTGCTTGGTGCCGTGGGCTTTGGCTGCTTTGCCGGGGTCCTTGCGTTTCTCTTTTTTGAAATCGGTCGAGATCACGTGACTCATGCACACTTGTTTCCGCAGTTGCTTATTCGCACGGGCTGTCACTTTTTACTGCTTTTTGCCGGCTTTTTGTTGACCGGAAGTCAACTCGGCTGGTTTGATTTGTCGGCGGGATTGATCGTCGCTCCACTTTCGGCGTTTCTAATCATCTATACCTTCATTTGGTTGTTGTCTTATTATTATGCGCGGACGCTTGCCAGGCAGTTCAACAACCGACTCCACCATTTGTAAAAACGGTTAATATCCGGCATCGGGAGGGGGACAACCATTTTTAGGCGAGAGGGACGGCAATGTTCACACGTTACCTAACACGCTTGCCGAACGTAACAGAGCACCGCTGAAAAGAACAGCTCACTCGGGGCAATGCCAGATGGTCATCCATTCGCACATTGAGGGAATACATCTGCTGAACGAACTTTTTAAAAGATACGACAGCGTTTCATTGCTCTCAGAGGTTGACGAAGTGCACCGCTGCGTTCAAGATGATCTATATGAAGGAAACATGAAGGGGCGTGTGAAGATGAATATTGTTATCGTTGGTGCAGGAGCGATGGGTCTGCGCTACGGTATTTTGCTTCAGGAGGCCGGTGAGACAGTCGACTTTGTTGAACCGTGGTTACCGAGCTTTGACGCCATCCAAAAGCAGGGCGGCGTATTCGTATCTCGCGATCATAAAGGTCGCCATCTTGTGCCAGTGTCAGTCAGCCGTCCGGAAGATTATCATCAAGTGCCCGATCTGATGATCTTATTTGTTAAACAGATGCAGTCTGCGGCAGCGATGGTGGCCTGTCATCATTTTATCGGAAAGCGAACTTACGTGCTGACGAACCAGAATGGTATCGGATCCGTTGACCTCATCAAGCAGTATGTGCCGGAGCAGCAAATCATCGCCGGTATTGCCTTGATTGCCACTGTCTTGAACGCGCCGGGTGACGTCGATTTCATGGGTGCAAAAGGAGCCGGACATACGCAGCTCGTCAATGTGACAGAGAAACCAGATTATTTTACAGCACAAGTTGTCAATGCTTTTCAGCGTGCGGGCATGAATCCGACGCTGCAGACAAATTACATGGGCACACTTTGGGGAAAGCTGCTGATGAATTCGGTCATTAACACGCTGTGCACGCTGATGGACTTAACGATGGGTGAATATGCCGCTTATCCGGGTGCTGCACGATTAACGCGGCGGTTGATTGATGAGGGCTGTGCAGCGGCTGAAGCGGACGGCGTGCGTCTCATGCAGTCACCGGAGGCCATGACGAATATCGTTGCTCATGAAAGCTCGAATGTTAACCCGCTGCACCGCCCGTCGATGTACCAAGATATGGCTTGCGGACGACCGACGGAAGTAGATTATATTAATGGTTATATCGTCAACACGGCGAAAAAACACGGTTTGTGCGCCCCCAGTCACGAGTTGCTCGTCGATCTTCTGCATATGGCTGAGCAGCTTCAGAGCGCCGGCAGTCAAAAAGTGAACAGCAAGCAGCCTTGACGCTTGTCGGACAATCGTCAGCCGCGTAAAGACAATGTTAAGATTTTTGCGAGGTGGCCGCATCTGATTCATTCAATGGTACAATGTGTATCAGAAGAAGGGTAGAGGCGGTATCAGCAGTGTATGCCTATATGATAAAACGGAAAACCTTGTGGCTGGTCATCCTTATAACAGCAACGGCAGCGCTCATCCGCGTCCTTGGTACGACGTGGGGTCTGCCAGTCTATCTTCATCCGGATGAGCACACGATCGTCGAATCGGCGCTTGACATGGCACGACGCCATTCTTTTGAACCGCATGTTTTTAATCGCCCGGATCATCTGGAAATTCAGATCAACATGCTTGTTGACATCGTGATTGCTCATGTTCTTTTTCAGTTGCCTTTGTTGAAAGCGGCAGCGGTTGATCATGCCGCTTTTTATTTGTCAGCGCGAGTCATCACCGCCCTGTTCGGTGCGGGCATGGTGGGGCTTGCGTATTCAATCGGCAGACAAATCAAGACGTCCGTCGGCCTCATTGCCGCTATGTTGTTTGCCTTTTTCCCAGGTTTCATCGAATTTTCCCACTATGCGACACCGGACATTCCAACCGGCTTTTTGATGCTGCTAACGATCCGCTTGTGCATCGCTTATATAAAGCAACCGTCAAAAAGGAATGTGGCGCTGATCAGTCTGTCTGTTGCTTTATTTATAGCGGTTAAATACCCGGGAGCTATACTGGCTGTTTTTCCGCTGCTTGTTATTGCTCATCGGGGAGTCACGGATCGGCGTTGGTGGCGGGCGAGCGGGCATGCCCTGCTTTCATTGGTACTGATCCCGTTTTTCTTGTTTGTCATTTCTCCCATTCTTTTTACCGATTACCCGGCGGTTATTCATGCGCTGCGCGTGGAGTCAGCCACGAGCCGGGCCGGTGCAGAAGGACTCGGTTTTGCCGGAAATTTACTCTATTATGCCGGTCTGTATATCTCCTTCTCCGGACTTATATTGACTGCTTTCTTTGTTCTCGGATTCTGTGCTCTTTGGAAACAAAAGCGACGGGAAGTTTACCTGCCTATTCTTTTTAGTTTCATCTATACGTTCAGCCTTTCCGCTGTGGGACTTCATTGGGAGCGCTGGGCCGTGCCGATGTATGTGTCACCGCTGCTAGTGACGGCGATCGGCATTGATTGTGCGTGGACGAAATGGCATGTCATCAAGTACGGCCGGTTTGCAGTTGCTTTTTGTCTGGCGGTTGCTGCGTCAAACATGCTTATGGCGTCGTCGGCAAAATTGGCTGTTTTTCTTGTACCAGATTCACGTGTACTCGCGCGTGCCTATTGCGCGCAGCACGGGATGACGGCGGCTAATACGGCCTATGAAGGCTACACACCCTTTGAGCCGACGGCGCCTCGGCCCCTTTCGGCGTTTCGAAAAGTTGACCAACAGTATGTGCCGAAGCATGCGACTGTACGCTATGTAATATTGAGCAATTGGATGTATCCGCGCTATCTGCATGACGCTCGTTTTGCAAAAGAAGCGGTCATGTATCGTTCGATTATGCAAGACAATAGGCTCATTCATCAGCTTTCTCCGCCGGTGCTGCGGCGATCGGCCTTTGAGGTAGTGAATATGTATGACAGCATCCATTATCTAGTTGCGCTCAAGCAAGCTCATGCAGCCGGACCGTTACTGAAAATCTACCGTATTGACAAAAAGTAACAACGGTCAAGCCGGTTGGACAATCAGAAAACTTGCATGTCCACAAACGATACCCTGAATTTGTGAAAAAGTAGAAAAAGCTGTTTCTGCATGCGGGGTTGGCATATAATGAAAGCGGCAAGTTCAGGTGAATTCACCCAGTCAGGAGTCGATGGCGATGAATGCTGCTTTTCTCATTACCCCTAAAAGTTCGATTAAATATATTTATGACCACTGGACGCTGAGGCAGGCGTTGGAGAAGATGGAGCATTATCGTTATGCCTCAATTCCAGTATTGAACAAAGCGGGGCAGTACGTTGGTACATTAACGGAAGGCGACGTGCTTTGGAAATTGAAAGAGAATGACCATTTACATTTTAAAGACATTGAAACGATTAAGGTGAGCGATGTTCCTCGGTACCGCGATATCCAACCGATTTCAATTGATGAAGAAATAGAAAATATACTGGAACGCTCTCTCATGCATAACTTTGTTCCGCTGACTGACGACGGCGGGGTGTTTATCGGCATGATTCGGCGCCGCGAAATTATTTCCTATCTCCTGCAGCTGCGGGATAAAGTTGCAACAGGCGATTAAACGTTTGTCTTAAATATGGAAAAGCGTCGGAGGATACAGACCCGCTTGCGACTGGCGAAGCCGGGGCATTGGGTTTTAAAGGACCGGGCTGCTTTTTGCCCGGTGTTTCTTATACGTTAGGAACGTCTATAGATTTCAGCGGGACCAAGTATAAGAAAGGTTAAGGCTTCGCATTTGGCCAAAGGACGCGGATTAGTCAGTTTTTTGAAATTTGTGATACAACAAAGAAGCGGGCCTGTGATCTCCCGCTTCTTTGTTTGCACATTATTGAAAGTCCAACGTTACCACCAGCAGTTGGGTCGCGGGGGGCACTTGCACCATTGGCAGGCCTGCTCCCTGTTCGGCAAACCGGGATCGACAACTTGCGTTTGTTGTGACTGCTGAAACGAGTGTTGCGGTACATTCACGATGTTCTGCCGGTTTACATGAACGACTGGATGGATAACCGGAATATAACGCGGAATGAATGTATCGCGAACGACATATTGCGGATCGCAAATAATTGGATTAACATTTGCATTTGCAGAATTGTTTGATCCGCCAAAATTATCTTTTCCCATTAAATCACGCCCTTTCAATAAACAGTAAATGCAGCAACTATGGATATTGGCAGGGCGCTTGCTGATATGCAGACAAATTAACGAAGCATTTGCACCTCAAAACGCGATGCAAACAAACGCTGCTCATTTTACAGCGCAGCCTGTGCATTGATCGTTATCTTTTTTGACTCAGCTTATCTGTATGGATAATGGACACGTGATCGGTAGCTTGAGGCTGGGCTTAAATCACGTGAATACGTTGTCAGTCAGTCTTGGCAAACTTTTTTTTGAGCGGGACGGATAGCATCCAATGTCATGGTGAAGCAGAGTTATGTATTGCAGTAAGTTGCTTGCACGTTACAGACTCGTATGTTGTTCTGCAGCCGTCTCTTTAAGAAACATAAAA
This sequence comes from Sporolactobacillus sp., assembly GCA_047722915.1. Taxonomy (GTDB): domain Bacteria; phylum Bacillota; class Bacilli; order Bacillales; family Sporolactobacillaceae; genus Sporolactobacillus. Next base: position 204,919 of record JBDNZQ010000002.1, on the reverse strand, counting down.
AAATGGACACAGGACGGTTACAGTCTCTATTTAAAAAAGTGGCTTGACGGGTAGGATCAAGCGATAAACCGCAGAAAAGAAGTATGCTATACTATGCGCATAGTCTTTAACTTTGGTACGGGCAGGTGGAGGAAAACGAATGAAACAGCGGACACTGGCTGTTGTCGGGCCGACCGCGGTCGGAAAAACAAAAATTGGCGTTTATTTAGCGCACCAACTTAATGGTGAAGTCATTAATGGAGACGCCTCGCAAATGTACCGTGAGCTGTCGATTGGAACGGCAAAAGTGACTGCAACTGAGATGGCGGGCATCCCGCATCACTTAATTGATGTGTGCGATCCTTCGGATAACTATACGGCGGCCGATTATCAACGTGACGCTCGCTCGGCAGCTGAGTGCGTTCGTCAGCGCGGACGGCTCCCCATATTTGTCGGCGGAAGTGGATTATACATTAAGGCAGCGCTTTACGACTACCACTTTTCAAACATTCAGGAGGACCGGGTATACCGCAGTCGGCTGGAGGCGATGGTTCGGCAATCGGGTGCGGCGGCACTGCACCGGCTGCTTGAGCGTGCGGATCCGAGAGCGGCGGCCACCATTCATCCGCATAACACGGTGCGCATCATTCGCGCACTTGAAGTGTGCCATGCCACAGGGAAACCGTTCAGCGCTCTGCCGCGCACAGCTGATCGTTTGCTTTTCCCGACGGTGGTTATCGGACTCACGATGGCGCGGGACGAATTGTACAGGCGTATTGATCAGCGAGTCAATGAAATGATGGAGCACGGACTGCTTGCTGAAGTGCGCAACCTTTATGATCGAGGACTGGCGAATTGCCGCGCTCTGCAAGCCATCGGCTACAAGGAGTTTTTTCCTTTTTTTTCCGGACAAGTGGCACTTGAACAAGCAGTCGCGACGTTAAAACAAAACTCTCGACATTATGCGAAACGGCAGATGACGTGGTTTCAAGGCCAGATGGATGTACGGTGGATCACCATTAAGGGTGATCCGGAACACTTTAATGAGCAGGCAACTGCTATTTTAGCATACGTAAAACGAGCGCTGGATCAGCTGGATTAGCTGCTATATTTATTTTCCCGTAATGGTGCACTATCCTAAGCTATCCGGCGTAATTCTTATCCATTGTCGGCAGGGGACGCTGACATACACCTGATCGCGCTTACCCTGTCTTATGACCAGGACGGATAATTAAAAGCGACCACGGTAGATACACGCACGAGTCCGATGTGAATTGTGAAAAAAAGGAAAGTATGCCTGTGATTCTTTGCAAACCGCAGCAAATTAAAATATAATCAAATTGACAGCTTATGCGTGCAATATTTTTTGCTTTTTGACAGCACATCAGGTAAGGGTATTGCAAACTAGGCGTAGGAACAAGCAGCCGTTTGTCGAGAGAGAAAAGAGGAGGAATAAAATGAAGCAGTCTATTAATATTCAGGATGTTTTCCTGAATCAGCTCCGCAAAGAAGGAACGTTTGTCACTGTTTTTCTAGTTAGCGGTTTTCAAATTAAGGGCAAGGTGAAAGCATTTGATAATTTCACTGTCCTTTTAGACAGTGATGGTAAGCAGCAACTCATTTTCAAACATGCGATATCGACATTCTCCCCTTCAAGACCGGTGAACTTGGCAAATACGGAACAGGCGTAACTTTTTATATGTGTGATGACTCGGGGCAGCGATGAGCTGCCTTTTTTGACAAGTAAAGAAAGTATATAGGTTTTGCAGGATTCAAGCGATTAAAAATAAGAGCACAGCGGTGAGGGTGCCAGTGGAATCGGCGCGCCGGAGACCCCGCAGGTTCTAACTTGTCTGAGGAGGTGCTCGCGATGCGCAGCCAAGTTGTTCTAAACTGAGAAAAAGCAGAGGGATCCGTCCTTGTCGCTGCATGTACTGATAAGGCGCGATGGCGCTGGAAGAAGCAGACCAAGAGTAATAGCGATTGATCCGCTGGATAAGCTGCGCGGCTGCCGAGCAATAGAAACTTCTGAAATACATCAACTCTGCATATGCTGAATCAGTCTTGTTTGAGCGTGGATGCACAGGCAGGTCAGAAAGTCAGCAGAGTGGAGGTTGCCGATGTCAGAACTCTATTTGATTAAACAAAAGCGCCGCATTAACGTCGTTTTTGAGCAAAAAGAAGCGAGCCTCCCGCAAACTGATTTTAAGTTTGAGGAACGGGTGAGCCATGCACCGCTTGAGCGCCTTGAGATGCAATTGAACCACCTTGTCGGCATGGATGAAGTCAAGCGATTGATACGCGAGCTTTACGCCTGGCTGTACGTCTGCAAAAAGCGCGACGAGGCTCATCTGAAAGTGGAGAAGCATGCTCTGCACATGCTTTTTAAAGGCAATCCAGGTACCGGAAAGACGACGATTGCTCGGCTGCTTGGAAAGCTATTTGTTGAAATGGGTATTTTAGATCATGGTCAAATGATTGAAGCTGAACGCGCCGATCTTGTCGGCGAGTACATCGGACAAACAGCGCAGAAAACGCGTGAATTGATTCGCAAAGCAGCAGGGGGCGTTCTGTTCATAGACGAGGCCTACTCGCTGGCAAGAGGCGGCGAAAAAGATTTTGGTAAAGAAGCGATTGATACACTCGTCAAGCATATGGACGATCAACAGGAGCGGTTTGTATTAATTCTGGCAGGGTATCCTGAGGAGATGGAAGACTTTCTCGACATGAATCCGGGATTGCCGTCGCGTTTTCCAATGATTTTGAATTTTGACGACTTTTCGGCGGATCAACTATTGGAGATTGGCAAGCAGATGATGAAGGAGCGCCAGTATATCATGACGCGCGAAGCGGAGAAACGGCTTGCGCAGCATCTTATTCAAGTGGTTCAGAGCGAGCCCGACCATTTCAGCAACGGGCGTTATGTGCGCAATGTGGTTGAACGTATGATTCGCAGGCAAGCCGTTCGCCTTGTACGTGAATCGATTTTTGACCGCGATGCCTTGCAGATGATCCGCGCCTGTGACATGCTTGAAGAAGTCGGCAGCCAGTCAACTGAGGAAATGAGGTGATTAACCATTCGTGAACCTGTTCAAACTGAACCGGAAGCCGTTTTGCTCGTCGGTTGCTTTTTCCCCGAACAAACAGAAGCACGTGCGCGCGCATCACTTGAAGAATTGCAGCTGCTAACTGATACTGCGGGCGGCAAGGTGTGTGCTGTAATCGAGCAGAAGCGCAGCGCACCTGATTCGGCAACTTACATCGGAAAGGGAAAAGTACAAGAAATTAGTGCGCTTATTGAGCAATTGGCTATTGAAACCGTTATTTTTAACGCAATGTTAACACCGGGTCAGCAAAGTCGGCTGGCCGAGTTATTGCCTGTAAAAGTCATTGACCGCACTCAATTGATTCTTGATATTTTCGCACTTCGAGCCCGCTCACGTGAAGGCAAACTGCAAGTTGAGCGCGCACAGTTGCAATACATGCTGCCCCGCCTAAGTGGATCGCATGCGGCTCTATCGCGTCTCGGCGGCGGTATCGGGACAAGGGGGCCGGGCGAGACGAAGCTTGAGACGGATCGCCGTCACGTGCGCGGGAGAATGCGGGACATTGATCGGCAATTAGCGGCGCTCGTGCGTCACCGCGCCAATTATCGCGAACGTCGCGAGCGGCTCAAACAGTGCCAAATTGCTCTCGTAGGCTATACGAATGCCGGCAAATCAGCCTTATTTAACCGTCTGACAGATGCGCACGCGCTTGAGGAGGATCGGTTGTTTGCGACGCTTGATCCGCTGACGCGCCGCTTTCGTTTGACGTGCGGCTTCTCCTGTCTGCTTTCGGATACCGTCGGATTTATCCGTGAACTACCGACTGAACTCGTAGCGGCCTTTCGTTCGACGCTGGAAGAGGTGTGTGAAGCACAGCTCATTATTCACGTCATTGATGCCTCTGATCCCGACTTAATTGCGCATGAGGAAACAGTGCGTGCACTGCTTGCCACTCTCGGCGCCGATCAAATTCCTGTGCTGACAGTTTATAATAAAAAAGATTTGCTTCGCGTTCCATTTATAACGCCGGCCGGCGCGCTGCTTATCTCCGCTTTTGACCCGATGGATCAGGAGGTATTCGCTAAAGCGGTTGAACGATGCCTGAAGGCGACGATGCTTCCTTATCACTATCAAGTGCCGGCAAAGGCGGGAACATTTTTAACGAAGCTGCAAGCAGAAACGATTGTCGAAAGTTGGAAGTTTGACAGTGATCGAGAAAATTATGACGTTTCAGGATTTGTGTTTCCTGATCATGCACTCAGCAAGCGACTGATTGGTCAGGATGTGGAAGTATAGTTAAGTTCATGTGAGGGGCGCTTGAAGTTGTATAAGCAATTGACAAACGGCAGGCTATTAGAAAAACTGACCAATGCTGTTGAACGCCAGGTTGAACAGCATTTCAAACAAATTGATCAAATTGCGCTGAATAATCAATTTCGCGTGCTTAAAAGTTTTCGTCATCATCGTGTGAGCGACGCTCATTTTTCTGGAACGACCGGTTATGGCTACGACGATTTCGGTCGGGAAGCGATCGAGGCAGTGTATGCCGAGTCTTTTGGCGCTGAGAGCGGACTCGTGCGCACTCAGATGATTTCGGGTACGCAGGCGATCACAACCGCGCTGTTCGGTGTTCTTCGACCGGGCGACGAATTAATGTACATTACCGGTAAACCCTATGACACGTTGGATGGCGTGATCGGACTTAGTACAAAAAGCTCTGGTTCCTTGCGAGACTTTGGCATCTTGTTTCGCAGCATCCCACTCAAAAAAGGTATGATTGATGTTGAAACAGTGAATGCACAGATTTCTGCATGCACGAAGGTGGTTGCCATTCAACGCTCGTGCGGGTATAGTGATCGCCCGTCAATAGACGTGCAGCAGATTGGCGACGCGGTAGCCGCCATCAAACGCGTGCATCCAAACGTCATTGTATTTGTCGATAACTGTTATGGAGAATTTACGGAGGAACACGAGCCATGTCATGTCGGTGTCGACTTGATGGCAGGTTCGTTGATTAAAAATCCCGGTGGTGGTTTGGCCGAATGCGGAGGCTATATCGTTGGACGGCGGGCGCTTGTCGATCAGTGTGCCGAGCGCTTGACGGTTCCCGGGCAGGGCAAGGAAGTCGGACCGACCATCGGCACATTGAAGACGCAGTATCAAGGCTTTTTTCTTGCACCTCATATTGTGGCACAGGCAGAAAAGGGAGCGGTGTTCACGGCGGCGTTCATGGAGAGGCTCGGCATGGATACCGCCCCTGCGTGGCAAGCAAAGCGCACTGATCTTGTCCAGAAAGTCACGTTTTATCAACCCGAGCGAATGATTGCATTTTGTCAGGCGATTCAAATGGCGTCTCCCATCAATTCGCAAGTAAAGCCTGTGCCAAGTGCAATGCCCGGTTATACCGATCAGGTCATTATGGCCGCGGGAACGTTCGTGCAGGGAGCCAGTCTCGAACTGACTGCCGACGGGCCTCTGCGGGCGCCATATACTCTTTACATACAGGGCGGGTTAACTTACGAGCATGTAAAATGTGCTTTGCTGCTCGCCCTTAATGAACTGGCAGAACAGCATCTGATTGACTTGCATCAAATGAATTTGTGAAAAATCTATTAAATCAATCCGTTTGTTCTGTTAAGTTTACTAACATTGTTTGACAACTTTTATAGCCGAGGATATAATGTCAGTAGAGAGGGGCGTGAGGCGAAATGGATGACAATATACGCCGTTCGATGCCGCTTTTTTCGATGGGCATTGTTCAGAAGCTGACCGGCCTTTCCGCGAGGCAAATTCGTTATTATGAAGAAAATGAATTAATTCATCCGGAGAGGACGGGAGGTAACAGGCGCGTCTTCTCGTTTAATGATGTGGACCGGTTGCTGGATATCAAGTCGCTGCTTGATGAAGGCGTTAATTTGGCCGGCATTCGGCGTGTGTTGAGTGAAAAGCCGGCTGTCGCTAATCGCCCGATTACTGAGAAACATGTCGTATCTGACGCTGAATTAATGAAATTTCTCAAATCTGAATTAGTAAGCGCCGGAAAATTTGGAAAAACTTCGCTAATACAGGGAGAGTTGTCCCGCTTTTTCAGATGATAACTTTCCTGTATATATATTCCATCAAAGTTGGATGCTAGAAAACATTTCGGGGAGGATCACGAATGGCAAAGTTTACGAAAGAGGATATTATTTCCAAAGTAAATGAAGCAAACGTTAAATTTATTCGTTTGCAGTTTACCGACCTGCTCGGCATTATTAAAAACGTCGAGATTCCGGTCAGCCAACTAGAAAAGGCACTGGATAACAAAATTATGTTTGACGGCTCATCCATTGAGGGCTTTGTCAGGATTGAAGAGTCGGACATGCTACTTTATCCGGATTATGACAGCTTCGTTGTTTTTCCGTGGACAGCGGAAAAGGGCAAAGTTGCACGCATGATCTGCGATATTCATAAACCGGATGGCGCACCTTTCCTCGGCGATCCCCGCAATGTGCTGAAAGCTCAGCTCAAGCGCATGCAAGATATGGGTTTTACAGCTTTCAACATTGGACCGGAACCGGAATTTTTCCTTTTTAAGGTTGATGAAGAAGGCAAGCCGACGATGGATCTGAACGATAATGGCGGCTATTTCGATTTGGCACCGACTGATCTCGGTGAAAATTGTCGCCGTGATATCGTGCTTGAACTGGAAGATATGGGCTTTGAAATCGAAGCTTCCCACCATGAAGTGGCTCCCGGTCAGCACGAAATCGACTTCAAATATGCTGATGCTGTTAAGACGTGCGATAATATTCAAACGTTCAAGCTCGTTGTCAAGACGATTGCTCGTCAGCATAACTTGCATGCAACATTCATGCCCAAGCCGCTCTTTGGTGTGAATGGTTCCGGTATGCACTCGAATATGTCACTGTTTAAAGGCAGTGAGAATGCTTTCTATGATGCTGATGCTGAAGACGGATTGAGCGCAACGGCTAAGGCGTTCATTGCTGGTGTTCTTGAACATGCGCAAGCTTTCACGGCTATCACGAACCCGACGGTTAACTCGTTTAAACGACTGGTTCCTGGCTATGAAGCGCCGAGCTATGTTGCATGGTCACTTAGCAACCGCAGTGCACTTATCCGAATCCCAGCTTCTCGTGGCTTGAGCACACGTATTGAAGTCCGCAGTGTTGATCCGGCTACCAACCCATACCTTGGCATGGCTGCTTTGCTTGCTGCTGGCTTGGATGGTATTGAAAAGGGACTGACACCGCCGACTCCGGTTGACCGCAGTATCTATGTCATGGATGATGAGGAACGCGAACAGCTTGGTATCCAAGAGTTACCGGCTTCTTTGAAAGATGCTGTTGCATTGTTCAATGCGGATGATGTGATTACCGGTGCGCTTGGTGAGCACATCGTCTCCCGTTTTAACGATGCCAAAGAAATTGAATGGGATATGTTCCGCACTCAGGTGCACCAATGGGAACGCGATCAGTACCTCGAACTGTATTGATCGGATAGAAATGCTGAAACCCCTTGAGCCGCAAGGCTTTGAGGGGTTTCTTTTTCTGCTCATATCAGCGGGAAAGGGTGCGTCCACTCAATACATTAAAGCGAGGGGAAAATAATGCTTGCTATTTTTTTGATTGAATGTCTGACTGTTTGTGCGGTGTTTACGGTTATTAACATCGCTTATCTATTGAAAAGACCCATGGACTGGTTTTATGATTATCCAGAAGAAGTGCAGGCGCGTATGCGTACTCTTCCGATGTATCAAGGAAAAATACCCTTAAAAAAGCACAGTGATCGAAATAAAAAGATACCGGCAGGTTTGTTATTTACATTGATGCTCTCGGCTATTGTGTGGTTTTCGGGGGCTCATCACTTTATGGCTGCTGCAGGATATACGTTTATGCTTTTTATGATTGTCAACTTATACGATGCCTTGGTTTTGGACACTTTTTATTTTTGTCATTCCAAGCGGGTGCGCTTTCCTGGGACAGAAGATATGATAAAAGAATATAGGAATCCGAAAAAGCATTGGATTGGGTTTGCGAAAGGAACCGTATTAGCGGCCTTCTTGGCGCCGCTGGTCGGATGTATCGTTATATTCATTCATGTCGTTAGCTGTCTCATATAGAAAAAAGAACCTGTCTTTAACAATGACTGAGTCACTATGGTGGTGATGCATAAAACGTGCACGAAGTTGCCTCTAGTTGGGCCATCAAAACTTTGAAAGGCACGGCTCAGCTCAGTACATGGTCAAACCTGCTGATAATTGGACAAGTTTGTAGCAAGTGGATAGGGGTGACAGCGATTTGAAAACAGAAGCAAGGCATTTCAGTGCATTGTGTCTACGATATTTGTTTTAATGATCTACTTATTCGTGGGACATAATGGGTGCAATGAGGGTGGTGCAAACTCTCTCTTACCGGCAATAAATAACGATTAATCTAGAAATCTTAAAGACAATGCACTCATCAAATGCGCAAAAGAGGATCAATATCAAAGAGTAGCACGTAACATGTGTGAAATTGAAATGGATAGCGCTGAGTGAATGAGCAGTGAACCTGCTAGGCAGTCTGTCCGAATGAGTAAGATAGAAAAATGAATAAAGAAGGCTGATGAATTTGAAGAAAAGCGTGGTTGTAATCGGCGGCGGCATCTCTGGGCTTGCGGCGGCGTACTATGTAAAACAGGCAAGTCCGGACGTGAATGTGACGCTATTTGAAGCTTCAGATCGCATTGGCGGCAAGGTGAGGACCGTGCACCGCTCGGGATTCACGATTGAAACCGGACCGGAAGGCTATATGGAAGGCAAGCTGACACTGACCCGTTTGATTAAGGATATTGGACTTGAAAATTATTTGATACCTGCACATTCCGGTACATATTCAGTATTTGTTAACGGGCGATTGCGGGTGATGCCTAAAGGGACGGTCATGGGCATTCCGACAAAAATGCTGCCCATGGTGACGACCGGACTTGTTTCACCGCTCGGAAAGGCAAGAGCCGCTATGGATCTCTTCATTCCCCGTGTGTATAGCGGCCATGATTTGTCAGTTAAAGAGTTCTTTGAACGCAGGCTGGGCGGCGAGCTTGTCAGCAATATGGTTGAGCCGCTGCTTGCGGGTATCTACAATGGTGAGCTTTCAGACATGAGCCTGGAAATGACATTGCCTCAGTTTGTTTCAATAGAGAAAAAATACCGCAGCCTGATTTTAGGAATGAAAAGTTTCCGGCATCCCGGCAAAAAGCAGGTTTCCGGACAGGCGACACGCCGTTTTCTGTCGCTGTCATGTGGACTTGACGTTCTCGTTGACAAGCTTGCGGCTGCCGTTGACCGGATAGAACTGCAGACAGCGGTTAAGCACGTTCAATCCGGACGTGTTATTCTAAAGGACGGTACTGAAAAGCAGGCAAATGCCATTATATTGGCGACAACGCCAAGAGCGCTTGGCCCGCTGCTTGACACGGACGCCGCTTGGCAACTTTCACATGACAAATGTGCGTCGACGGCAACCGTGGCCCTCGCATTTCAAAACAGGCAGCCTGTGTGTACGAATGAAACAGGTTATGTTGTCTCACGCAAAGAAGGACTGCGCATTACCGCTTGCAGCCGGATGAGCAATAAATGGCCCTACACGGTGCCGGAGAACACCTCGCTGATACGATCATACGTGGGGACGGCGGATCATTCAGAGATGGTTTGCGCAAGCGACGAGACGATTACACAAGCTGTGTTAGACGACTTGAGACGCTCTGAAGCATTGGAGGACCCTCTTTTTTCGGTTGTGACACGACAAATCGATAATATGCCGCAGTACACAGTTGGGCATCGCCAGCGGGTGGCTGAATTTGAGCAGGCATTGGCAGCGTGTGAAGGTATTTTTGCCTGCGGTGCCACATTGCACGGCGTCGGTCTGCCTGATTGCGTCGATCATGCCTGCCATGTCGCTGCCGAGGTTTCGACTTTTCTTAACCGGGATAAAGTAGGTTAAGCTTTGCATGTCGGACGCGAATCACCTTTTGTCTAATAAATGAGCTGCACCGTGGCATGGTGGAGTATTCCAATGGCTTGCGGTAGAATATGGATGCTAATAAGTATCATGCGGGCGGATTTGTTGTCGTGTTCTTAGCGGCAACATGCGAAGTGAAGCTAAGAAAATTGCGGTTTTGACTATTAGTCATATAGTCTGTTGCTTCAACAGCATGGGACAATGAGTTGTTTTGTAGACGGATAGAGCCACTGCATATCTCCAAATTAAAAGGGATCGATGATTTGCTTTTACTGCCTACTCGTTTTGCCTTGCCGCGGCATGGCCCATTCACATACGCTATCACAAAGAGGTGAAGATTGTGAATCGGTATGAAGGGCTTTACAAGGGAATTGCTGCAGGGGTAGGAGCAGGCATTGGTTATTTTTTTGGAGAGTGGTATCCACTGCTAGAATTTTTGCTCGTTTTTGTCATTATTGACTATGTATCGGGGTGGCTTGTCGCAGCTTATAGTGGCAAACTATCAAGCAAAGTTGGTTTTAATGGCATCGCCAAAAAAATCATGCTTTTTTTCATGATTGCAGTGGCTCATCTATCTGATCGCATGCTGGGGTCGAGTCATGTGGTAATGAATGCCGCTGTCTACTTTTATATGGCAAACGAACTGCTGTCAATTGTTGAGAATGCCGGAAGACTGGGACTTCCGGTGCCGCCTAAAATCAAGCAAATGATTGAATTACTCAGGGATAAGAATGGGTGAACACGTGTCTGTTTATCAACTCGAATACATGTCATATGCGTTAGTTATTTCAAACAAAAAGAAGATAGATGCCATGTCTTTTCTGGTGCCCTATACTTGAATCCCTCGGCTGCCTGTTGTTTGTATGTAATTAGCGGAGATTAAAACAAGCAGCAAGGATCGAACGGGTCGGACGTGTTGACAGGTATCTGAATCCTGACTTTAATCAATGGACGGACTTCGCATGCAAGCAAAACGTCGGCTATGATCCATCAAAAAAATTAATGCGGTTTGATTTTTCGGATGGACATGTATGCGTGCGATTGTTTTTTTATGAGTGACGACAACTTTTTGAATGGATGAACGAATAATAAACGATAGAAGCGCGCAGCGTCGGCGTGATTTAAATCAAGGCGGGTAACTGAAATATAGTTGCCTGCGCAGGTATCATCCGCTTTTCATGCTTAAGAAGCAGCATTGGCGGTCTTAACAAATTGAACATATGTCTTGAATGGGCAGGAGTTGTTAACATGATAAAATCAAAAATGCTACTGGCAGCTATTGTTTTTATGCTGATATTAACGGGCTGCGCGGCCACCTCTTCCAATACTAATAGCATTCCAAAGGCAAAAAGGACGCCGGCTGAACAGGTGGCTGCTCAATTTGCTGAGGCGTATTACAGTGGAAATCACACACGGGCACAAAATGCGATCGACCAATCTTGCAATTCGAAAGAGAAACAAAAACTGTTTCGCCGAATAGATAGTGAAAAAAAGGCTGCAATTTTTCCGGTCATTCGAGTCATAACTGAGTTTCAAAAAAGCAAAAATGCTCAAACTGACGTTCTTATACGCGTGAGCAAGACGCCCCAAAAACGCGGCAAGCGAAAAATCATTGCCATACGCAATGACAAGGTTGTCGGCCTTTGGACATCGAAAGATCATGCTTTTAAAAAGATTGATCGGCTCATAAAAAAACAGTCGAAAGAAAGTAGCGACTGATTTGACGTTGATTTGTAATGAAAGAGTAGGGCAGCCAATAGAACACGAGTTACCGCCGATTTAATGTTGAAGTCCGTATAAAAGATGCGTTGCGTTTTGCAAACGTAAACCTATTAATACTTAGAAAAAATAGCACTTATCAACGAGAAAGCTGCGAGACATGAACCAGACCGGACCTTGCATAAAGGATTTTTAAATTCATGTTTTTTTGTTGCCATATCGATACAGTACACCTTTATTCAATCTTGGCATAAAAACAGGGGCATGCGAGCGGGACTATATGTCTGCTCGTCTGGCCCTGTGATGGTTCGCCCGCAGCAAGTGTATAAGACAAAACCGAAATAAGAAACAGCCAACATGAATGAAACCCTATGCTCAAACGCTTGATAACTCTTTTGTCATATAAATACTATTAGAATCATCGGTTGCGCCAGGAAACGTACAACATTCGTGAAATCCAAAATGATGATATAATTTTCTTGCGGAAGTGAAGGGACCTCCCACCCCGGTTTCTATACTTAATCGATGGTAGCCGCGCTGACGAGCCTCTTCAATAATTTTTTGGAGAATCCGACTGGCAACTCCTTGTCGCAGATGTGTTGATACAGTTCTCATGGATTTGACTTCGCCGTGCTGATTGTTGATTTCTCTGAGCGCGCCGCAACCCAGTAATTCATCTGCTTCCCATGCACTCCAAAAGGTAATATCCGGTTTTTTTAATGCTTCAAGACTCAGCGCACGCACGTTAACCTGTGCCATGTCTTGAAAATGCTTTTGAACTAAATCAATGACTCGGTCATTGGTTAAAGCGTCAACTCTAATATACACCGTTTTGCTTCTCCTTTTAAGATGTCATGTGCCTTGACACGCTGAACTGCGACGACTCATAAAATACAGTGACAGACGTTTCACTTAAATCAATTTTAAGAAATCGGACTCAAAAATAATCTGAATAGGTTGTCCCTCACTGACTAGCTGTTCAGCGCGACGTAACTTTGAACTTTTTGCATGCCCTTGCAACAGTCCGGCATCTTGGTCGCCAATCACAAGAAAGTTTGTTTTTTTCGTCACGTTGTTGCCGTTAATTCCGCCGAGGTCCGCTACTTTTTGACACGCTTCACGTCGATCCATTGTTTTGAGTAACCCGGTGAACACGAACACCTTTTGGTAAAACGGATGGCTGAAATCAAAAGATATGCGTTGGGAAACGATGTCGGACGGTTTGAAATCAGCATGTGGATAATACTTTTTTGCTTTTTTTGAAAAAGACTTAATGCCGCTGCTGCTGAGCGAACCCATATGATAATGGAGGCGGGCAATCATATCGTCAATACTGGTGATGTGATGTTCGCTGAACATTCGCAGCACGATCTGGGCACAGACCCGTGCATCTTCAGATGCTTGATGATGTCCAAAAGTGATGGCATAGTGGTGGGCAACGGTATCCAGTCGATAGGAAGGCAGACTGAGTAGCTGCCTGGATAGAACCAAAGAGCAAAAAAAAGGAAGGGTCGGGCATTTTATTTGATATTTGTTCAGACCGCTTTGCAAAACCCGCATATCAAATGGTGCATTGTGAGCAACGAGCGGCAGAGTGCCGATAAATTGAAATAAAACGCGGTGTAAGTCCGGCAATGTTGGCGCAGTGACGACATCTGCATCGGTGATGCCGTGGATGTGCACATTCGCGCTATCGAAATCCTCTTCCGGATTAATCAATGAATAGTAGTGATCGATTATGTTTCCGTCGACAACCTTCGTTAAGCCGACGGAGCAGGCTGATGAATAGTTACTGTTGGCCGTTTCAAAATCAATGGCAACGTATGATAAGGTTGTCATTTGCAAATCCTCCATTTTTTCAAACTTTATTACTTCTATTTTAACTTTTCTTGTGCATTTTCGAAAGAAAAGCTTTGTTTTTCTAAGTTTTACTCAGGCTGTAAAATGAATTCCTCTGTCGGATAGCTGAGATTCACGGTTCTTATCGCGTCCTCCGCCGCTCAGGTAGCCATTTGTATGTCTTAGAATGTTGGGCATGCAGATCACGGAATAGTCCTTAATCTCTTATTCTTCTTTTACGGCCGTAAGCGTATAAAAGTGGCCATAGAAAGTAAAACTGAAGCTAAAATGGTGGATATTGGGGGACAATCATGATGACTCATTCGTTTCAGTTAACAAAACGTCTAAAAATATTTATTCACATTTATGCAGCCAATCGTCAGAGGCGCCGCCCATATGATGCTCTTAGAAACGCCTGGCACAATTATTGCCTGATTGTACACGATGAGTCTAATCATTAATTGTTTGCCAAAATGATATAATAGGTTATTATTAAAAAACGCTCATCGCTCGCTATAAAAAGAATGTGCTATGATGAGGGGCAACAAGGCATCTTTTGATTTTAATGAAGGAGACTGATCATGTCCACTAACCATGCGAGCAACTATGAACGTACGTATCGTCTTGTTTTACGAAGTATTTTGATCGCTATCATTATTTTACAAACTTTTGTTCCGTTCTTAGGTTACATTCAGCTTGGTATTCTCAGTTTGACGATTGTACATATCACGGTCATTGTCACAGCGATTGTGCTCGGTCCATTTGATGGCGCGTTGATTGGTGCAGTCTGGGGTATTACATCGTGCGTACGCGCTTATTACTCGGGAAGCCCGATCGAAATGCTTATTTTTACTAATCCGCTCATCGCTGTTCTTCCAAGAATTCTTGTCGGATTGGTAGCCGCTTATGCCTACCGCTGGCTCAAGCGCGTTAAACTGTTTGATGTTGTGGCGATGGCCGCCGCATCGGTATTGGGCGCCCTGATCAATACGTTTTTGGTGCTTGGATTAATTTATGTGTTTTATCGGCAACCGTATGCAAACTTTCTCCATGTTAATTTCCAAGGGTTGTTGCCGGCACTAATGGCCATTGTGATGACAAACGGTATCCCCGAAGCCATTGCAGCAGGCGTCGTCGGACCGGCTGTAGCAAAACCGCTGCTGCGTTTCATGCCGCTAAAAAAATAACAGTGGTCGCAAGGGACAATCGGAAGATGACGTTTGAGAACATCATGCTGAAGAAAAGCATTCATTCACTTGTTCTACATCCGCAACTGGCAAATCACGTGACACTCGTATGAAAGGCCCAAGCATTTTTTTGCCTGGGCTTTTCATGCGTTAAGAAAGTATAAAAATTGCAGCGGGACTAAGTATAGGAAAAGCTAAGCCTCTGTCTTCGTCCAAAAGACTTGGCAGAGCCAAGTCTTTCTAACAAGTAAAAAAAGCATATGATTTTTGCTGCCATGCCGGGAAGAGCAGAGGCGCGAGGGCGCCTTGCGGGAGCAGCGTGCTGAACGAGGCCTTGCCGATTCCAGCGTGACGAGAGGGCACATGGTGTACCCACAACTAGTAAAGTCGCAGCACTGTTGCCCTAAAGGAGTAGACGAAGTCAAATTTTTTATATGTGAAGAAAGAAGTCAATACCATCCGCTATTGTTTTTTACTCACGGTTATGAAGAAAACATGCATAGATTGTCTTGATTGATATTGAAAAATTAGTGATTGATATTGAAGCGTGAAGATTGATTTTGAACGAATATATGCTAAAATAAAGCAAGTGGAGGCTTGGCGTATGTTGGCAGAGGAAAGACAGCAGGTGATTTTGCAGTATTTAAGAAAGAAACACGTGCTTAAGGTCAATGATTTTGTTCGGCTCCTGGGTGCATCAGAATCGACTGTTCGGCGTGACTTGCAAGAACTGGAAGAGCATGGACTGTTGCATCGCTTGCATGGCGGCGCCTCACTTCTTGATCATCGTTTTCAAGAGCTTGACATGGAAGCTAAGACAGAAAAAAATGCTGTGGAGAAAAGGCGAATTGCACGGTTTGCCGCACAGATGATCGGTGAAAAAGAATGCATATTTATTGACGCAGGTACGACGACGTTTGCGATGATTCCTTCTTTGAGGGATATAAATGTAACCGTTGTCACAAATAGTCCAATACACGCAAGGGAGTTAAGCAAAGCAGACGTTGACTGTTATTTAATCGGCGGTTTTTTAAAGCGCACAACACAGGCGCTCGTCGGCAGTATTGCCAGTTACAATTTGCTTAGTTTTCGGTTTGACAGAGCATTTATTGGTGCTAACGGCGTGGATATAAAAATGGGCTTTACGACGCCTGATCCAGAAGAGGCAACAATCAAAAGGCAAGCACTTGAAATGGCCTCGCAAAGCTACGTGCTTGCTGATAACAGCAAATTTTCCAAAGTTTCTTTTTGCAAAATGTTTGACTTGTGCCAGTCTGCCATCATTACCGATAGGCTCCCTGAAACGATGCGATCGTCATATCAAGAAGGCACAACGATTTATTATGCGGGCGATCGTGATCAGTGAAATGGGATATAGTAAAAATGGAAGTTATCCGCGGCATAGCATGATGATACGCCACGTGATTGATCTGGAAGGAGTGGACGAAAATGAAAGTGACAGACTTAATGATTGAACGCGCCATGGTTATGGACATGCAGGCAACGTCAAAAGAGGCGGCCATTGACGAACTTATTGCCAGTCTGGAGCGCAATGGTCGAATAAACGATCGTGTTTTATTTAAACAGATGATTTTAAAACGTGAGGCGGAGTCAAGCACGGGTATTGGTGAAGGCATTGCCATGCCCCATGCTAAGACCAGCGCTGTCAATGAGGCAACTGTCGTCTTCGGACGCAGCAAGCAGGGAATAGACTATGAAGCGCTCGATGGTCAGCCGTCGCATCTTTTTTTCATGATTGCTGCTCCAGAGGGCGCAGCCAACGTCCATTTGCAGACGCTGGCCGCCTTATCTCGGATGCTGATTGACGCTGATTTTGTCGCTAAGGTTAAAGCTGCAAATACAGCGGCAGAAGTAAGCGCGCTGTTTGATAGCAAACAGGCTGAAAATGAGGCGGAGGAAAGTAAAAGCGAGGAAAGTGCACTGAAGGAATCAAGTGCTGAAAAACTGGTTGTGGCCGTTACCGCTTGCCCGACCGGAATTGCTCACACTTACATGGCGGAGGATGCACTTAAAAAGAAGGCCAAGCAACTTGGCGTGACTATCCGTGTCGAAACCAATGGCTCTGAAGGGGCTAAGCATGTGTTGACCGCCGATGAGATTGCACGTGCGACTGGTGTGATTGTCGCTGCTGACAAGAAGGTGGAGATGGCGCGTTTTGACGGCAAGCCCGTCTTGCAGACACCGGTCAGCGACGGCATTCGCAAACCGGAAGAATTAATCAATCGCGCGTTGAAAGGTGATGCACCGATCTATCATGCTGAAGGCGGTTCACAAAGTGATGAGGCGGCACCTTCCGTCGGATCGGTTTGGAGCAAAATTTATAAAGACTTGATGAATGGTATCTCCCACATGCTGCCGTTTGTTGTCGGCGGCGGTATTTTGATGGCTGTTTCATTCTTGCTTGAACAGGTGGTCGGGAAGCATAATCCAATTTTTCAAATGCTTGGTGCCATTTCCGGCGGAGATACCGGTGCGTTTCACTTCTTGATCGCCATATTGGCAGGGTATATCGCTTACAGTATTGGGGACCGACCGGCACTGATGCCCGGCGTTGTCGGAGGATTCATGGCTTATTCGTCCAATGCTGGTTTTCTGGGTGGGTTGGCTGCCGGTTTTCTTGCCGGCTGGATCATTGTCCTGCTGAAGAAGTTGTTCCGCAGTCTGCCGCAGACGCTTGACGGTTTGAAACCTATTTTGCTTTACCCGGTGTTCGGGTTATTCTTTACCGGCGGCTTAATGTATTTCATTTTTGATCCGATTTTTAAAACGATCAATCTCGCGCTGATTAACGGCCTCGACCATCTCGGGACGGGCAATGCCGTGCTGCTCGGTATTGTGCTTGGCGGAATGATGGCTATTGATATGGGTGGCCCATTTAATAAAGCGGCTTATACGTTTGCCATCGGTGTGTTCACGAGCGGTGCGCATGACGGGGGATTGATGATGGCTGCTGTTATGGCCGGCGGCATGGTGCCACCTTTGGCAACGGCCCTTGCTACGTCATTATTCCCGCACAAATTTACCGCGGATGAACGCAAAGCTGGCATTACAAACTATGTGCTCGGTGCGTCGTTCATCACAGAAGGCACCATTCCGTTTGCTGTGGCTGATCCGCTTCATGTCATTACTTCATGCGTTATTGGTGCTGCGATTGCCGGTGGTTTGACACAGTTTTGGAATGTGAGCATTCCGGCTCCACACGGCGGTATTTTCGTTGTCTTGCTCAGCAACCATGCGCTGCTATTTATTGTCTCTGTTGTGATCGGTGCTGTGCTTTCCGGTTTGATACTCGGTTTTTGGAAAAAGGCATTGAACAACGAAGCAAAATAAAGAAACAATTTTTCAGATCGGCACTTGATTTTTCAAGTGTCGGTTTGTTTGTTAATGACCTTTTTTCAGCAGCAGAATAGGCTGTAAAGGGGAGTGCGAGTGCGATGAGTGGGCAGAAGGTGCAGCGGTTGGTGACATATGCCTGGATTAGCGCGGCGGGTACAATTCTTGCTGCGCTTGCCGCAACGACTGCTATACGTATGACGCAGCAGACGCGGCGCGCTCTGTCACTTGTTGGCAATGAATGGCAGGCGATGGGGGCGGCGCTGACAGCAGATGCTTATCAAGGGCCCGCAAAGACGGCCGGCAAGCTCCAGGCTGCAGGGAATACGCTTGTCATCAAATCATTAATTGCTCATCGAGTCGAAACCTTTGTTGACCATGAAACGGCTGTTGTCGGTAATTGGTTGCAAGCCCTTGGCAGTGGCTACAGTTTGCAGCCGACGTTTATATCTAATGAGTACGGTTTGACCGCCGCGTTCTCTGTTGTTTCAAATGTTTTGCAAATGATTGGTAACGGCCTGCAAGGGCTCTCTGGTACCATTTTCATACGGAGTGCCGGTGAGGAAGAATGGGCAACGACTATCAATGTCACCGGCAGCTGGTTGCAAGCAACTGGTGCTGTCATCGCCTATCTTTCGACAAAACGAGCGGCCTTTGTGACTGACATCAGTGAAGGCTGGACGTCCGGCAGCGACTTGATGTAAGCTAAAAGTAAAGAATTGTGTTTGAATCTATGCCGGGTTAGGCACACTGGAGAGACAGAGCGGCATGGATGTTCAGAGGTAAAGCGGGCCGCACTTGGACGCCGTCAACGTCGTTTTTTGCACTGTTTTCTGCAAGAATGGGCATTTCCGAATGAAATGCTTAGTATGTTTTTTTTGCAACGGCTGCGCCTAACGTTACCCTTGAACACAATTTGACAAAAAAATAATAGACAATTTGAAAGTGCCGGGTGAACAGTAAATGGATATTGGACTGATTGGTTTAGGAAAAATGGGTTTTAACTTAGCTTTGAATATGACGGAGCACGGTTTTTCTGTACATGCCTACGATTGTTCGGTAGATGCAGTGCGGCGCGCGACTAAAGCGAACATTACAGTGCACGAGACGATGGATGAGTTGATTCGTGCTTTACCCGCGCCTCGCGCGTTATGGATGATGGTACCTGCGGGAGAGCCGACAGAAGAAACGTTTCAATCACTGTTAACACTACTGCAACCGGAAGACGTAGTCATTGACGGCGGTAACTCACGCTATACGGACTCGCTGCGCCGCTATCAAAGTTGTCATGACCGTGGACTCTTGTTTCTTGATGTTGGCACCTCAGGAGGAATAAGCGGTGCACGTCACGGTGCCTGCACAATGATCGGTGGCGACCGTGCGGCCTATGATCGACTTGAATTCTTGTTCAAGTCTCTTTCGGTGGAGGACGGCTATTTGTATACCGGTAAAGCAGGCAGTGGTCACTTTCTGAAAATGGTGCACAACGGCATTGAGTATGGCATGATGCAGGCCATCGCTGAAGGATTTGAGGTGTTGGAAAAAAGTGAGTTTGATTACGATAATGAGGCGGTTGCCAAAGTATGGAATCATGGGTCTGTCATCCGCAGCTGGCTGATTGAGTTGCTGGAAGATGCATTCTCTAAAGATAGCGATCTGGAGACGATTACCGGGGTGATGGCCTCATCTGGCGAAGGAAAGTGGACGCTGGAGTCTGCACTTGATTTGCAAGTTCCGACACCTGTTATCGCTCTTTCTCTGCTGATGCGTTATCGCTCGCTTGAAAGTGATACGTTCGCCGGTAAAGTTGTGGCGGCGCTTCGAAATGAGTTTGGCGGACATGCCGTCGTGGGCAAATAAAAATGATATGAGAGCTCTTTATCCGATGCACGTAAGGATTTTACGCTTTTTTAATGAAAGCTTGATTCTGGCTTTACACGTGCGTGGTACGCTTTTTAAGAACTGAAGCAATACCCCTGAATTGCTTTTTATCTATACTTTTGCCCTTGGATGGGGCTTTTTTTGTGTGAAATAATCCGAATAAGATAGTTTAAAGCTTTAGAAAAGACTGGGTTATATATGAAAGCTTTTAAAACAATCGTACGCTGGCAAGGTCCGCGCAGAGCACTTCTTCTTGAGCGGTTTGAGGGTCTGCAAGGACGGGTCCGGCGCGCGTCTCTCGCAAGATGCCATATCCATAAATCATACACTTATTTTAAATAAACTAACGGACGAAGGCAGAGCCTTAATTTTTTCTTATACTTAGTCCCGATGAAATCGATAGACTTTCTTAGCGTATAAAAAAGACGAAACCTTTAGTAGGTTTCGTCTTTTTGGCTAAATCTGTTGCGTAGCACATGCTTTGCTTAATCCGGTGCTTCAGAATACGAAAAACGATTCTCAAAAGAAATGACGGACGACATCTTTCACCGGCGGCATTTTTTCAATTCTGTGATTTTCAGCAATGGACTTTGCAGTAAAAGTAGCGTAACCTTTTGCTTCTTCAGTTACAATTTTACCCGGAAGCGGCGCCGCGTCACTGTCGACTGCTACGTCAAGAATGACCGGAACATCGGCTGATTTTGCGGCTGCAAAAGCAGCATCCAGTTCGTCATATTTTTCAACGCGGAAACCTTTACCACCGCATGCTTCCGCAAACTTGGCGTAATCAATATCAGCAAAATTAATGGCATAATTTAATTGACCGGCTGATTGTTGTTCATATTTAATGAAAGAGAGCTGCTTGTTGTTAAGCACGACAACAATGATTGGCCATTTGTAATGAACGGCCGTTGCAAAATCTTGCATGACCATGGCAAACGCTCCATCCCCACAAATGGCGATTGCCTGACGTTCGGGGAATGCCTGCTTGGCGGCAATAGCTCCCGGCAGGCCGCATCCCATTGTACCAAGCCAAGCAGACACGATAAAGTCTTGGTTGGTCACGTGTAAGTAGCGGGTGGACCATACGGTTGACGTTCCGACGTCAACCGAGAAAATGGCGTCGTCTTCCGCAATGTCCTGAATTGCGGCCATAACCGCTTGGGGTGCAATTGGTGTTTTTTGATTGGATTGATCCTCACTCATCCATTTCCACCATTTGGTCATATGCTCTTGGCAAGTGTTCAAAAAAGGCCGGTCAGGAACGGCGGCAACGTGTGCGTTTAAGTAGGTCAGCGCCTCAGCAGCATCGCCGACAATACCTGTTGTTACGGCGTAGCGCTTCCCGATGTGTACTGGATTGATGTCAATCTGAACGCATTTTGCACCCTCAGGCAAGTATTTAATATACGGATAATCGGAACCAACCATGATTAACAGATCAGCGCTCTTCATGGCTTCGTAGGACGGCTTCGTACCAATTTTTCCAATGTTGCCAATAAAGTTTGGATGGTCGTCGGGCAGTGCACCTTTGCCCGGCAGCGTGACGGCGAGGGGAGCGGCAATGCGTTCAGCAAACGCTTTGAGCTCTGGTTTGGCATGCTTGGCGCCGACACCGGCTAAAATGACCGGCTTCTCCGCTGCGTTAATGAGCTGCACGGCCTGCTGCAAATCGTGTTCTACAAGACCTGGTATCTTTTTCTCGAACACGGTCGACAGCTGGGCCAGATGATCGGACACGTCTCCAAGTGCAATGTCGTCGGGGATGGAAAGAACAGCAACCCCGTGTTCTTGATAAGCGGTGCGGATAGCCTGATTGGCGACGGCGGGAAAACTTTCAGCACTCGTAATGTCTTTGTTGTACACCGCAACGTCTTGAAACAGCTTGACAGTATCAACTTCCTGAAAATAGTCAGTACCGGTTACTTTCGAGGGAATATGACCGACAAGTACGAGCATTGGCACGTGATCCATCTTTGCATCATACATGCCATTTAACAAATGTATAGCACCGGGCCCGCCAATAGCCAAGCAGACTCCAATTTTGCCAGTCAATTTGGCATAAGCGGCCGCTGCCAGCGAGGCCACTTCCTCGTGGCGCACCGTGTAAAATTTGATCGTGTCCTCTTTTTTGCGAAGTGCCTCCACCATCGTGTCAATGGAATCACCGGGAATCCCGTAAACATGATCAATTCCCCATTTTTCAAACAGTTGAACGACGGCATCACTTGCCTTGATCTTTCCCATATCCAGTTCCTCCTCAAAAAAGTTACTGCCCCCAAGTATCCCTTAATAGGACACTTGGCCGTCTCTTTTTTTATTAGATTATAAATGTGACGATAAAGTGAACCTTATGAGACTATTTTATGTCTAAATGAATAAAAAGCAAATAGATATGCTTATAAAAAATGTATGACGGCTGCTCTTCTATTTTTTCAGACGGGAATCCAACGGAACTGCCTTCTGCAAATGAGCATAATAAATGAAAAGTCTGCCGCGCACAAAGGCATGTGAGGAGGTAAATAGCCGGTCAATGGGGGAGGCGCGATGTGGAAAGGGTAATAGACTCCGCAGACCTGATTGATTTTAGTCGGTACGCCTAAAATCAGCCAAATTAGCTGCCAATATGAATACCTGCTAATTAGAAATCCGTAAGTCGTGATAAAAAATCAAGTGAATTGGCAGATCTAAAATTTTCCGGAACGAAATATTGTCAGCAACACAATGAGAAACATCACAGCTGTAACCATGACGGTGATGTCGAGAATGGGGACTTGATTTAAAAATGAGAGGTGCCCTGCTTTTCCCCCGACGATCAGTGCCCCGAGCAAAATGCTGAACGCCAGCAAAATCATACTAAATGCAATGCGATTGGCCGCACGATCCAGCTTGTTGAGCAGCCGATCCAGCTGGGGCAGTTCCATCTCGACGTGCGTTTTACCGGTGTAGAGGCGCTGCAGCGTTTTTTTCAGCAGAGGGGGCAGGAGCATGGAATCCGCTGCGGCCGCATGTAACCGATGGAGCCAACTCTCAGCAATGCGTTGAGGATTCAGCCGCTTAAGTAGCAGTTTTCTGCCATAAGGCTCAGCGATTTCCAAAATACTGATCGTTGAATCCAAACGATTGATCATGCCTTCAAGAGTAATGATTGCTTTGGCCAGCAACGTATAGCTGGCAGGAATGGTAATATGGTGTTTCTTCGTCAGCACGAAGATGTCCTGAACGACTTTGCCGATATGGACATCGCGGAAAGGGAGGTTATAGTAACGCGAGCGCAGTACGAAAAGATCCGCGCGAAATTCGCGTTCATCGATTAAATCAGCGCCTTGAGCGATTGCTAATACCGCCTGCTGCAGCATATCAATGTTGCCATGCATCAATCCAATAATTAAGCTGGCAAAGTTAGTTTTCATGTCTTCATTCAACGTGCCGACTTGTCCAAAGTCAATCCAAGCAATCACGTGATTCGCTAAAAAGAAAAAATTCCCTGGATGAGGATCGCCGTGAAACATGCCGGCTTCCAGTGCTTGATCAAGAAATGAGCGAATGATTCGCTCGGCAATGATCCGCTTGCCAGCTGAATCGGTGGTAGAATGAACCAATTCGCTAAACTTCATGCCATGAATGTATTCAAGTGTCAGTAGACGATTTGTGGAAAAATCACGATAGACCTTAGGGATAATGACAGCCGAATTACCTTTGAAAAAGGTATATATCTTTTCCGTATGCCGCGCTTCGTTAAAGTAGTCGATTTCGCTGCGAATCGCTTCTGAGAAGCGTTGAACGATAGCCGTCAGTTGTAATTCCCGCGCCCACGTGTAGCGTTTGTCAATCAGTGCGGCCAAGTCCCAGAGAATGTCGATATCGTCACTAATAATATTTTCAATGTCTGGACGGCGAATCTTAATGACGACCTCTTCGCCGCTTTTGAGTCTGGCGCGATGCACCTCCGCGATAGAGGCCGCTGCAAGACACTCCACGTTGAACTCGGCGAACAGCGTTTCAATCGGTCCGCCGAGTTCTTCTTGTACAATGTTTAAGATGACGGCATGATCAATCGGTGCAACAGCGTCTTGCAGTTTGCATAATTCGTTGGCAATCGGCAAAGGAACAATGTCGGAGCGCAGGCTGAGCATTTGACCGAGTTTGATAAACGTCGGGCCGAGTTCCTCAAGCATTTTTCTTATCTTCTCAGCGGCAGATGTTGTATTTTCAGTCTGTTTAGACAGGTCGGACGCCATTTGTTTTGGTAATGAGAGCAAATGAAAGAGGCCGACATCACGAACAATGTAGCCAAATCCATATTTAACCAGAATTGAAACAATCTCCCGATAACGGTTAAGATGTCGGATGTGCTTAACGAACATACTGTCACCTTGATTATAAGAAGTCAGTCATTAGTAGCCGAATGATTCTCTTTGATTGCTTTGAGCTCACTTTCAAGCGCTTCTACTTTTGTTTTTAGTGCGCTATATTCTGTGCCGGACACAAAGCCAAGTTCCTGAAGGCTTTGACGAATATCACTTTTTAAATCCGTCTGAAAAGCGTCGGTTTTTGTCTTGCCTTTTTCGCTGAACTTATCAAGAAATTGGCGTAATTCATCCGCTGCCGCACCGCCGTTTTTTGACAGGTCGTTGAACAGCTGATCTGCTTTTTCCTTGCTTGCAAGCGTCGCACCTAGCCCGACAAGAAATATTTTCTTAAGTCCTTCGTTCATTCCAACCGCCTCCTGCTCTTTTAAGCTATTTTCAGTGTATCCAAAAATGGATCGATTGTACACTGTGTGCACACCCATGCATCGCGGACGAGAACATGCACATGTGCTGGCACAGTGTTCCCCTCTTTTACCCTGCAAACAGGCGTGCTGAAAAACACTGCTTATTGTATCATTCGGAAAAAGCTCCTGCTGTTTGACAGGAGCTTTAAATAAAGGGTTAGACATATGTACAGAGGCGAATGAATGAAAAAGCAGCAATATTTTTATTATTGGATGGAGCGAAACACACCGACAACTTTGCCGAGAATGACGCAGTTGCTAAGAATGATCGGATCCATATCCTGATTTTCCGGCTGTAGGCGAATGTAATTTTTCTCCTTAAAAAAACGCTTCACAGTTGCCTCGTTGTCTTCGGTCATGGCAACGACAATTTCTCCATTTTCCGCCGTCTGCTGCTGTCGAACAATTACCTTGTCGCCATCAAGGATACCGGCGTTGATCATACTCTCACCTTGAACATTCAAAATGAATAGGGGTTCGTCACTTGCCATTGATTCTGGAACTGGGAAGTACTCTTCAATATCTTCAACAGCGCTGATCGGCATGCCGGCTGTTACTTTTCCGATCACGGGAACATCAATTGCTTTTTCACGGTAATGTTCACTATCTGGCGATAGCACTTCGATCGCTCGCGGTTTTGTCGGATCGCGGCGAATCAATCCTTTTTTTTCCAAGCGTGTTAAATGGCCGTGAACGGTTGAACTCGAGGCAAGACCAACAGCGTCACAAATTTCCCGCACGGAGGGAGGATACCCTTTACTGGCAACTTGTTGCTTAATATAGTCCAGTATGGCCTGCTGGCGGTTAGAAAGTCTCATGTGCTTTACCCCTTTCCTTTATTGAAAATTATACCACCAGTTGTTAAAGAAAACAAATGTTCGCTCTGCTGCTTGACACAAACTAACGTTCGATTTATGATTTAAAAAACGAATATATATTCGCACGAACATCAATGCGTCTATCTGGAGGGATTCGATTGAAATATATGAACTTGGTGAACAGTTGGCTGCGTCACACGAGTGTTGCTTTGGTCATTGTAGGGATTATACTGTTTACTTTTTTCAGTCTTTCGCATACCGTGAATGCCGATGACACGCAGCAATATCGTATCATTACGATTCACTATGGCGACACGCTGTGGCATATTGCCAATGCCATGCGCGGGGAAAGTCATTTGTCCAATGAGCAATTTATTAACTGGGTCGAGCGTACAAATGGGATCAGTGGTGATCAGATTAATGCCGGACAAAAATTGTATATTCCAGTTCCTATTCATTTTAAGTAAAAGATTGTTATGAAGGAGTAATATCTATCGACAGTGTTCAGGCGTCAGAATGCCTTCAAGAAAGGAGGGCGTCACGAACTCACAATGGAAATGCATTTCAATAATTGGTTTCAATGTTGTTGCAGCGTATTAAGGACCTATTCAAATGCCGGCGGTATGTCGCCTGCCATCTGCACCCGTGCAGCCTTGCTATTTGACGAAATGAAGGTTGGCCACATGGATGGGATGTGCGTTAGAGTCCGGACTTGTGTGCTCTCAGCCAGGCAGTGTGTAAATGAATGAGGATATTCAGCTGAGAGGGCAAGTGCTAAGCGCATGCAAGTACAGCCAGTAGCTATACATGGTATGAATCAGCTCGATTTCACATTTTTGAATATGAAAATTAAGCTTGACGGCCGTTTTTGCTGTACAGTTTTCTTTTTTTTTGCTATACTGTTATATAACAAATGGTATTTAATTGCCGTGTAATGATACAATTGTATCTTGCCAGCGTCATTTGTGGTAAATAACCTTTCCGGTGATTTCCTTGCCCATCACCGCAGGTTATTTTCATCCTCCTTCAGAAAAGAAAGCTTGGTCCCTTTACCGGAACAATTCAAGCTTTCTCTTTTTTGCGTCGTTGAGCTGTTTTAACAACTGAAACAGATCGCAAACGACAGCGGCGTTTCAGACGAGTTCTGCAGCCTTTGATTGATTATGGGGAACGCCGCAGCACGTACAGTCAGTGCAGCCGGTAGTGATTAATGACGAAGCGGCCCAAGTTTACCCCGAGATTCAGTCGACGCTGCATTGGCCATCGATCATTTATGCTAATGTAACAAGTTTTTGCTGCTTATTAACTGACACGATAATGAGCAGTTGACCTTGAAAGAGCCGATAGTGTAAACTGAAAGATGGAAATTTGAAACAAGGAGGAAACAGTCCGATGCTGTGGTTATACATATTGATCGGTGTCGTCTGCCTTGCTGCAGGCGTTTTGCTTGGCTTTTTGCTGGCACGCAAATATATGATGGATTATTTAAAGAAAAATCCACCGATTAACGAACAAATGCTGCGCATTATGATGTCTCAGATGGGGCAGAGTCCGTCACAGAAAAAATTAAATCAGATGATGAAAGCAATCAACAGTCAAAGCAATCAGTTAAAATAAAAAATTTTCCGGTTTGATAAGGGTCTCAAAGATTCTTTTTTGCCCAATTTAATGAAAAGAGGCGCGAGCGCATATCACTCGATTGCAGCCACTTTTATCATTAAAGAAATCGGAGATTGTATGTCAACTGAATATCTAGTCAAAAGCCAAAATTCGTTTAATGTATGAATCCAAAATGAATTTGGTTTTTTTTTAATAACTTTGCCTTTGTATACTTTGTCCGAGAAAGCAACAAAAACGAAGGCGTGCTGGTGTCTCGCGGGAACAGCTCATCGCTGAGTCGCGCATTTTCTAACTTGTCTGAGGAGGATCGCTGTGCGCCAGTGGCAAGCGAAGCCGGATTACTGTTGTCTTAAGTGACTTGGTTCCTATACGTTAAGAAAGCATAACGATTTTAGTGGGACCAAGTCTAAGAAAAAGCTAAGGTTCCGCCGTCGCCCAAGGATTTGGCAGGGCCCCAGTTTTCCTAATCTTATCATCTGACAGGCTGACGAACTATTTGACGACAAGGGTATTGTGCTGAACGCTTGCCAAAAGGCAGCTGTGCAAGTCACACAAATTGTCGATGATTAAGATGACAGCACTGAACTCAGCAAACAGGCTATAAGTACGTGATGACTAGTCATTGTCTGCCAAAGCAGGTCGTGACTCGTGAACAAGCTTTTGAGAGCGGATTACAGTCACGCAATCAGCTTCATCGGAGGTAGTCTATGGTTTGTAACTTAAAAAAGAAATCATTTGGAATACATGAGTCGCGGCTTGGTGCTAAGATGGTCTTGTGAATGATTGTTTATCACTTTTTAGGCACATTATGCATTTGTTGCTATTTGGGTGCTGCTGCTTGCCAAACAGGCTCGCTTCTGCCGTATGAACCGTGTGAAATGATTGCGTAAGGGCTTGAGAGATGAGGAGCGGGGATTAGCACAGAATTCGGCATCTCGGATTTTCGTTCTAAAAACGGGTTATATCGCGCGGATGAGCGCGTAGAGTGCTATTTGTCGCTTAATTTTTTGTGCAAATTTTAGCTGCTTTTGGACGCAGTATCTTAAAATTTTTAATGACGATCAGCGATCTGACTGGCCATGAAACTTCATTTGATGTTGTTTTTCATGAAAAAATTTCTGCTTTTGCAAAAAAATGTGTTGTCCTGTTTATCAAGTGAGTAAGCGAGCGTCATGACTTATGTTCAAAAGTTTAGGTCAATTGAGAAATGGGCAAAAAACGCGGCCCAATAATAAAATGGTCGGGTGAAGAACGCCGATGAAAAACGCAGGTGAGGGGAGACGTGTGTCGTGAGTGTACGTTCTGAGCGCATACGGGCGGCGCTGGAAATCGCCCGTCATCGGGGAGATAGCGAGGACGAATTACGACGTTTGTTGGCGTTGTTGCTGGATAGCTATAATCACGTGACAGTCGCAGCCCCGCGCTTTCCTGAATATATTGCGTTTGATGTCAGGTTTTCTACGGCGGATGACGATGAAGTGTTGGACACATTTATTATTGATGCGCTGACAAAGTCAAATCAATACGATCAAAAGTATGCGACACTCGTGAAAGCAGGAAACGATGAAGAATATGTCAGGCGGACACTGGGCACGTATGGGCATTGGAAGAACCGTACATCCCGGGCAGCTCTGCAAGGAAGATGCAGTGATTTTAACATCACTGACGAGTACGTGACGATGTTAAGAGCAGCGGATGTGTTTGAGGTAAGCAACAACTTGAAAGGCGGCCAAGAGGCGGCAGAAAACGGACTTGAACATCCGTTCAGTGGAAAAAAATACTGCATCAAAGAAGGCATTCATTTGATTGACTATCGGCTGAACGGTGAGATGGTCAGCTTGAAGATGTCTGCTAAGCACAATGTACAAATTTGGCACATAAAGGAAAGCCGATTTGTGCCAACGGACGTCGTGATGGTGTACGATGTGACAAGAACGAAGGTATAAGCGGTGGGAGGTGCGTTTTGAGCAGGAATTGCTTTTATATCCATTCGTCTTAAGTGAAAGTATGCACGAAGTCGCAAGAAGTGAGCATTGGAAAACAACAACCCGTCGTCTCGAGAACGCCATTTGTATCAAACAAGAAAAGCCATTGGAGTCTCCGCGATGTGCGAATACAAACCCGACACTTCTTGCGCACCAAAAAACCGGATCCACGTTTGAATGGGACTCCGGTTGTGGTACATTGCCCTTGGTGGATGCTGCTTTGCTGCAAGTAGTTCCAGCGGAAATACCGCACGAGAGCCGTGTAGATGAAAAGTAGGTTTTGCGGCAGACCGTCGTAACGTGCCGACTATTAAAGGTCATTTCGTGGATGCAGCTACCGTCAACATCGTGAACGGGCTGGTTGTATCGGTCACTGAATAGATCGTTTGACCGTCTTGCCAACTCAACGTATCTTGGCGACTGTCGGTATACATTTGAATGCTGCCATACGTGTGGGGAGCAGGCAATGACTGTTGTTGCAGGAAGCGAACGACATTTTTAGCGAGCGTCTCGCCGCGGTCTGAATCGGCGGTTGGTGAGAGTACTTCGAGCATCCATCGTCCCTCATTCCACGAGATGCCCGCTGTTCCTGCGCCGGCATCTGCATATCCGGTAATTTCGCTGCCAAGGTCGATCGCCCGCCCATCTGAACTGTCGTAGCGATAGTAATTCATTTGTTTGGCTGCATCCGCTTCGTCGGCGTACGTTTTTGCCCGAAACGAAGCAATCGTGTGCGCACTTGCCAGTGATGCGTCGTTAAGCGTTATAGGTTGATTCGTTTGCTTGAATATGACAACATAGCCATCTGATGTGGTCTGCGTTTGCGCAGACAAATAGAAACCGGAAGCGACCGGAACAGCTGAAGGCAGCCGTAAATTTGGCGTTCCTTGAAGAGCCTCTTGCACCGCACTTAGCACGTCGGTTGCAGAGCCACTGTTTTCTGTTGTTGCTTGGCTGAGCGTGCCGGCACTGCTGCTCGACTGTTCAAGATTGGCAGAGGAACTGCCGGACTTTGCCTTCTGGTGAGAAGCGGCTTGGTGGGGGTGGTTTGCAGCTTGAGAAGGGCTGTTGCCAGCGCTGCATCCGCTGATCAGCAGTGTCACGCTCAATAGTGTGCAGCACAGAGCAATGGCTTTTTTCATGTGGAAAACCTCCTTTTTAAGATCGATTGCTTCGTCGGTCGTTGAAATGGTCCGCGGAACGGATTGGAAAAGCAGAATGTATTAGCTTAACGATCACTTTTCGACAGCAACTGCTGATTTGCCTCTTATTGGTTGCCACCGCCGCACAGACTCTATTAAAATAATAATTGAAATTTGTCATATTGAAAAGCAAAATTGTTTGGGACCGCGATGCAGATGTAAACAATAACAGGCTTTCATAGGGCCCTCTTCTGAAAACGTTAAACCTTAAAAAGGTAGGTGGATTATGCGGCAGGCGAGCATCTATCGCGGCATGCTTTAAAAGATTTTGTACAGTCCCTGTTACTTGCTCAATTATTGCAATTAAATGTATAGACAACTAGATATATTGCCGCTATACTGCAAGAGAGGAAGTGAATAACATGGCAATGGTGATCAGTGGGTGCTTAATTTATGCGAATCATCACTGGATTGAAAAGGGTACACTTACTTTTGAGAATGGGATCATTCAAGCGATCGGCTCAGTGCCTGAGGTGAAGGCGGAAAAAATGTATCGCTTTCCGGAGAGCTATCGCTGCATTCCCGGTATGATCGATATGCATATTCACGGGGCGGGCGGAGCAGATACGATGGATGCAACACCGCAGGCCCTTAGAACGATGGCTGAACTGTTGCCCCGCGAAGCAACGACAGCGTTTCTGGCAACGACGATGACACAGTCAACGGCTGCGGTTGAGCGAGCACTCGACAACGCAGCCCGTGTCGTCGGAAAGCAAAAACCCGGAGAGGCTGAGATGATCGGCATACACTTGGAAGGTCCGTTTATTAATCCGTCCAAGGCCGGCGCGCAACCGCTTCGTTATATCGCTGCGCCAAGTGTCACGCAGTTTGAGAGCTTTCAGCAAGCGGCGCGAGGATTAATCAAAGAAGTGACGGTTGCGCCCGAACTTGCAGGGGCGAGCAAGCTGATTCAGCATTTAGCTGCCCATCACATTGTTGCTTCTATCGGCCACAGTGATGCTATCGGGACAGAGATGCAGGAGGCACTCTCAGCGGGCGCAACGCAGGTGACGCATCTTTTTAACGGCATGCGCGGTCTTCATCAGCGTGAACCCGGTGTGCTCGGCTCCGCACTGATGCATCACAACTTGTACGCGGAGCTGATTTGTGACGGCCGGCATGTCTGCCAAGAGATGGTAGCGCTCGCTTACCGGCTGAAAGGCAGTGAGCGGATGATATTAATTACCGATGCGATGCGTGCAAAAGGATTGCCTGAGGGGACATACGATCTTGGCGGACAAGCCGTGCACGTAAAAAACGGGCTTGCGTTGCTTAATTCCGGCACGCTTGCCGGCAGCGTACTGACGATGGATCAGGCCATGCGCAATATGATGACTTATGCCGACGCCAAACTTGAAGACGTCATTCGGATGGGAGCCGAAAATCCGGCGGATCAGTGCGGAGTGAAAAATCGCAAAGGTTCGCTGCAGGTTGGTAAAGACGCCGACATTGTTGTGCTGGACGCTCACAATCAACCTGTGCTGACGCTCTGCCGCGGCGCAATTGGATTCGAACGGAAGGAGTGAGCGGGTATGAAAGTTATAGCTGTTAAGGACTATCAAGCGATGAGTGTAGCGGCGGCTCAAGCCGTTTGTTCCGTCGTGCGCGCCAACCCTGGCAGTGCGCTTGGCTTAGCAACAGGCTCGAGCCCACTTGGAATGTATCAGGCGCTCGCTGCGATGTGTAAAAAAAAAGCAATTAGTTTTCGGAAGGTGCGGACTGTCAATCTCGACGAATATATCGGTGTACCTGAGACCGATGTGCATAGCTATCACTATTACATGAATAAGCGTCTGTTCAGTGCATTGGACGTGGTGCCCAAGAATTGTCATCTGCCAAATGGCATGGCTTCTCAACTGGACGATGAATGCAAACGTTACGATCGCTTGATCACTGAACTTGGCGGCATCGATCTTCAGCTGCTCGGCATCGGTCAGAACGGACACATCGGCTTTAACGAACCGGGTAGTCCGCTCGATAGCGGTACGCATGTGGTGACGCTTACGGCATCAACGCGCCATGCGAATGCCCGCTTTTTTTCATCAATTGAAGATGTTCCCAGACAGGCCATCACGGTCGGCCTTGCCACCATTTTAAAAAGCCGGGAGATCATGCTGCTCGTTTCCGGAGCAGCAAAGGCAGAAACATTGGCCAGGCTGCTTCACATGGACTGCGTGGACGCCGGATTTCCTGCTTCGGCGTTGCTAAAGCATCCCCGCGTGACACTGATTGCCGACCAGGCGGCACTGGCTAAGGCAGGAGCGGTAGTGAATCATGGCTGAACGTCCGATTCCCGTTCCTGCTTATTACCGAATTGAACAATATCTTGAACAGCTGATTGATCAGCGCCAGCTCACTGCCGGTGATCGCATGCCGTCTGAACGCGAACTGACAGAGCGCTTTCATGTGTCTCGTATGACGGTACGGCAAGCTCTCAATGATCTGGTCGGTTGCGGTTTACTCATTCGCCAGCGGGGGAAGGGCACCTTTTTGGCTGATGCGCGAAAGTTGGAGAAAAAACTAAACAAGCTCAACGGATTCAGCGAAGATATGCGCCAACGCGGACTCGAACCAGACAGTCATCTGCTTGATTTCCAAAAAATAGCGGCAAATGCCGGCCTAAGCCAGATACTGAACCAAAAAACAGCTGTGGCGGTTTTTTTGGTGAAACGGCTGCGCCTGGCAGATGGTTTGCCGATGGCACTTGAGACTTCATTTGTTCCCGAGGACGTTGCGCCTGCGCTTAATCTTGAAACGCTTGGCCGTTCGCTGTACGACTACCTCTCCCGTTTTGCAGGAGTTGTGATCGATCATGCAGTCCAGACAATTGAGGCTGCTGTGGCCACGCATGAGGAGTCAGAGTTGCTTGGCATTGCCGAACAGGCTCCGTTATTGCTGATCAAGAGACGTGCCTTTGATAATGAAGGGCGCTGTCTTGAATTCACAAAGTCATTATATCGTGGGGACCGCTACAAATTTTTGGTCACGCTGCCTGGTTGATTGGCTATCCATGTGACACGGCGCGTGTTTTTCAAAATGAATCACCTCAAAGAAGCTGACACCGTTTATGTGACGGCTTATTTTAGATTTTTTAGAAACCGCTTGTCAGTGCGATCTGCCGCTTCTCATTGGTCATTAGAAAGCTTGCGGCATGTCCTTGCGGTAAGCAGTCATGCCAGAGACCGGTATCTGAAAGCATTTAGTGTTTTTCAACGTTATCTTGCTCGATCCCTAGCCGGCGTCCCCTACATTTACTTATCCAGTCCTTTCCTTTAATATTGGGGTAGTAAGAAGAATCAGCGGAGCTGAGAGGGGCGAGAGCTTTGAAAACAGCGGCGGAAGATAATGCCAACGTGCAGGCGGACGTTTTTCAGGCGCGACGAACATTGACAAGTGGCGGAAAAACTTATGAGTATTACAGCCTTGATGCACTGACCGGTGTTGGGAATATTAAGCGATTGCCCTATTCTATCAAAGTATTGCTGGAAGCGGTATTACGCCAGTGCGACGGTAAAATAATAAAACGCGAACACGTACTGAATTTGGCAAAGTGGGGGACGAACGGACTGGACCGTTCGATTGATGTCCCTTTTAATCCAGCACGCATTGTGCTTCAAGACTTTACGGGAGTGCCGGCTGTTGTCGATCTGGCTTCGTTGCGTAAGGCCATGGCGGACATGGGCGGAGAACCGGATGCAATTAATCCAGAAAAACCGGTCGATCTTGTTATTGATCACTCAGTTCAGGTCGATCGCTTCGCCAGCAGCGACGCGCTGGACTTTAATATGGCCCGTGAATTTGAGCGCAACGCCGAACGCTATAAGTTTCTGAAATGGGCGCAGCATTCGTTTGAAAATTTTCGTGTTATACCGCCGGCGACCGGCATTGTGCACCAAGTCAACTTGGAGTATCTAGCCTCTGTTGTACTGACGGAAACAGAAGCCGGCGGGGTGACACTCGCCTATCCGGATACATTGGTTGGCACGGACTCGCACACGACAATGGTCAATGGACTGGGCGTTCTTGGATGGGGTGTCGGCGGGATTGAAGCCGAGGCAGGCATGCTTGGTCAACCCTCCTATTTTCCGGCACCTGAGGTCATCGGTGTACGGCTGATCGGCAATTTGCCGGAAGGCACAACGGCGACTGATCTTGCACTGCGCGTGACACAAGTACTGCGTGAAGAGCATGTTGTTGGCAAGTTTGTGGAATTTTTTGGACCGAGTCTGTCGCGTATGTCTCTAGCAGATCGGGCGACAGTGTCTAATATGTCGCCCGAAAACGGTGCAACAGCCACTTTCTTCCCGGTCGATCAAGTGACACTGGATTACTTGCGCTTGACTGGCCGTTCGCAGCAACAAATCGAGCTTGTCAGCGATTATTGCCGGGCAAACGGGCTTTTTTACTCTCCTGAGGCAGAAGATCCGCAGTTTACAAAAATCGTTGATCTTAACCTTTCAGACGTTGTGCCATCGGTATCCGGTCCAAAGCGTCCGCAAGACCGCATTCCTATCGAACGGCTGAAGAACGAATTTGAAGCGTCGCTGACTCGTCAGACCGGCAACAGCGGTTTCGGCTTCAATAATGAAGAGATCAATAAGCAAGCGTCTATTGTCAATGCCGCAGGCCGCGCGACCGTGCTGAAAACAGGCGCCGTCGTCATTGCGGCGATTACGAGTTGCACCAATACAAGCAATCCGAGCGTCATGATTGCTGCCGGACTCTTGGCAAAAAAAGCGGTGGAGAAGGGACTGACAGTACCTGAATATGTAAAGACAAGTCTTGCTCCCGGTTCCAAAGTAGTCAGTGATTATTTGGAGCGTGCCGGACTAAGTTATTATTTGGAGCGGCTCGGATTTAATATTGTCGGATACGGCTGTACAACGTGTATTGGCAATTCCGGTCCACTGCCGAGCGAAGTCGAGCAGGCTGTTTCTGCAAACGACTTGACAGTGGCGGCTGTGTTGTCGGGGAACCGTAATTTCGAGGGACGCATTCATCCGCTTGTCCGTGCCAACTATTTGGCTTCTCCGCCGCTTGTTGTAGCTTATGCATTAGCGGGTACCGTTCATTTTGATTTGACACATGATGCTTTTGGTACGGATGCAGCAGGTCATCCTGTGTTTCTTAAGGATATTTGGCCCTCTCAGGCGGATATCAATGCACTTGTTGCTAAAGCATTGACGCCGGAACTTTTTAAAAAGGAATATGTCCATGTGTATGAAGAGAATGCCCGTTGGAATGCGATTGTATCGGGCGGCGGTGAGCTGTACGATTGGGATGCGGCTTCGACATATATCCAAAATCCACCGTTTTTCGAAAAACTGTCAAAGCATCTGCGGGCCATCCAGCCTTTGGAGTCTCTGCGCATCATTGGCAAATTTGGCGACTCGGTGACCACTGACCATATCTCACCGGCCGGGCAAATCAGCGCAGCGACACCGGCCGGTCGTTATTTACTGGATAATGGTGTTGCACGCAAAGATTTCAACTCTTATGGCTCAAGGCGCGGCAATCATGAAGTGATGATGCGCGGGACATTTGCCAACGTACGTATTCGAAATCAAATGGCTCCGGGAACCGAAGGCGGTTGGACGACGTATTGGCCGACCGGCGAAGTGATGCCAATCTATGACGCGGCAATGAAGTATAAGGCGGATGGAGTGGGCCTTGCTGTGATCGGCGGTAAAGACTACGGGATGGGCAGTTCACGGGATTGGGCGGCGAAGGGGACCAATCTACTTGGTATTAAGGCGGTTATTGCCGAGAGCTATGAGCGCATTCATCGTAGCAACTTAGTGATGATGGGCGTGCTACCGCTGCAGTTTGCTGATGGCGAGAATGCGACGACTTTCGGAATAGACGGAACTGAGCAGTTGACGATTTTGATTGACGAAACGCTCATGCCGCATCAAGCTGTGCACGTACGCGCAGTCAAGACGGATGGTTCGGCACTTGATTTCGAAGCGATTGCACGCTTTGATAGCGAGGTTGAAATCGACTATTACCGACATGGTGGCATTCTGCAAATGGTTCTTCGCCGCAAGTTAGCTGCCTCTCGCTGAAAGACTGATTCCCACCAATAGTGTTAAAATAGTTTAAACGAACAGATTTTAAGTAAACGGGGATGAGCCGAAGAAGTGGTATGGCGGACGACTTTCTTCATTAACTATGTGTTTGTAAAAAAATCAGCCGGTTGTGAATGGCAATGAACTAGATTACTCAATTGAATGCGGTTTGTCATAGCCTCCTAAAGGGGAACATGTGCTGTCCCCCTTTTTAGGGGGTTTGTTGCGTTTTTAAGATGCCAAACGTGGAGTAAGCATGCGCCTGTGGCAAGCGAACAACCGAGTACCGTGTTTTAAAGGATTTGGCTCAGGAAATACTTTTCCAAAAATGCTGTTTGCTTTGCCGATTTTGACACACAGTCGGCATTTTATTTGAAGTCAGCAAAAAATATGAAAGTTTAAATAATTTTTTATCACCACATGATTCACTGATTATTTATGATATCTATATGATTTTTGATCTTAATCGAATAAGTTGATAAACGGGAATTGACAACATCATTCCAAATTGTTCTTGATTGTTGCCAGTGTTATATTCACAACTGAAAAGAGCATGGGGCGGGGTAGTCAAAAGTGTGCTGATCGCTTTTGAGACATCGTCCTTGCAAGCTCTGGTGAGGTCGGTTGTTGTTTTTAATCATTTTGCGACACACTTGCTCACTGCGAGTAAACCGCGAGTCCTCGAAGCAGCAAGCATTGTGAAGTTCGCTTGGCATGCTGTGGCAGTGCCGGTGGTTAAAAGGCAACATCTAGGTCGAACGCAGCCTATGGCTTTAAGTAGTTCATTAATAATGAAGGGAGGGCATCCTTGCTGATGCGATTTTTACTCCCGAGGCGAACGGAGTCATTTCACGTCAGCCGGCGGGTTTCAAACAAATGGTGAATTGTTTTTGAAAAGCCGTGAGGAAATGTTCTGTAACAAAGCTTGTGAAATTTTTAACGATTTGTGAACGTTTGTAAATTCGAAAGTGAAAAGCGATCAGGACATGCCGGCGGATTGACTCGCCGGTGACAGACGGAATGGAAAAGGGAGCGTGCTGAAGTTGGTAACTAAGAAACCTTTGGAAGGCGTGAAAGTAGCCGAGTTGTCCACCTTTGTGGCAGCCCCGAGCTGCGCACGTACATTGGCAGAATGGGGAGCGGATGTCATTAAAATAGAGTCACTGAAAGGTGACGCCGGCCGCATCCTTGGGAGAAATTATAAGACACCTGCCGAAGCGGATGAGAATCCCATGTTTGAGACGAACAACGCCAACAAACGCAGTATTTGCCTCAATATTAAAACAGAGAAGGGCAAGGAAGCGATCTACAAAATTCTTGCTCAGGCAGATGTTTTTGTGACAAACGTGCGCAGCGTCTCTTTGAAAAAAGAGGGGCTAGATTATGACACACTGAAGCAGAAATTTCCGGGATTGGTTTGTGCGCAAATTCTCGGTTACGGTGAGAAGGGGCAAGACAGCGGCAAAGCAGGTTTTGACTATACGGCCTACTTTGCCAGAGGTGCGGTCATGGGCCCGCTGATGGAAAAAGGAACAACGCCAATCAATCCTGTTGTTGGATTTGGGGACAATCAAGCTGGATTGTTCTTAACAGCCGGTATTTGTGCGGCGCTATACAGAAAGGCACAGACAGGTGAAGGCGAGCGTGTGACGGTCAGTCTCTACCATGCAGGCGTCTATGATTCCGATCTGATGGTTGCTGCCACGCAATATTTGTCCGAAGAAGACAAGTGGCCAATGACTCGCAAGCAGCCCTCAAGTCCGCTGATTAACTCTTATAAATGTAAAGACGGGACGTGGCTGGAAATTTGCATTCAGGAATATGATCGTTATCTTGCTGCATTCTGCAAGGCTATCGGCCGTGAAGAACTGGCTGCCGATGCTAAGTTTGATAACGTTCTGCACGCGTCGCAGCATGCAGAAGAAATGGTAGCCATTATTCAGCAGGAAATCGAAAAACAGGACTTCGATTATTGGAATGCTAAGTTTCGGGCGGCTGACCTTGCTTTTGAAAAGATTCAGTTTTGGAACGATGTTCTGAATGATTCACTCGCTTGGGATAATGATATACTCCGCGAAGTCCAATATGAGAACGGTCACAAAGGGGTACTGGTCAATACCCCAATTAAATTCCATGAAATGGGTGTGCCGGAAATGAAGGCTGCGCCGCATCTAGGGGCAGATACAAAGCATGTTTTGCAAGATCTTGGTTATAGCGACGAAGAAATTGCCACCCTGTACGCAGAAAAATCAATTGGCTAAGCACAGATAAAGAAGAGAGTCAGCGGCAGACGAGTCTGCGGGGACCTTAGACAAAGGATCTGCCGGGTTGCTGCATATCGGAGGATGAACGGGCATGTCATGGGGCAGGGGGTAAGACGAAGTGTTTACACTTGGAATGGACATCGGTTCCACAACATCAAAAGGTGTTATTTTGCAAGACGGCACGTCGATTGTTGCCAGCAGCATCGTGGCATCAGGAACGGGGACAAAAGGGCCGCAGCTCGTTTTCAATCATCTTCTCGTTCAGTCGGGTCTGAAACCAGACGATATAACAAGAACGGTTGCCACCGGTTACGGGCGGCTGCGTTTTGAAAAGGCCGACGAGCAGATCAGTGAATTGAGTTGCCACGCCAAAGGTGCACACCATGTCTATCCCGATGTCCGGGTCATTATTGATATTGGTGGACAAGATGCCAAGGCGCTGAAGCTTGATGACAATGGCCAGTTGTCTGACTTTGCTATGAATGACAAATGTGCGGCGGGAACCGGGCGCTTCCTAGACGCGATGGCGCGCGTGTTGGAGATTGAGGTTGCTGACTTATCTGCACTGGCGGATCGCTCAACCGACCTTGTCAGCATCAGCAGTACGTGTACGGTATTCGCCGAATCAGAGGTTATTTCTCATCTTTCGGACGGAAAAAAACCAGAAGATATTGCCGCCGGTGTTGATCGCTCCATCGCAAAACGCGTATCCAGTTTGGCGCGTCGTGTGGGTGTGCAGGGTGAAGTGACGATGACTGGTGGCGTGGCAAGGAATGCAAATCTCGTGCATTTCATGGAGGAAGCCATCAGTTATAAGCCAATTAAAGTATCTCCGCTCTGCCAGTTAATGGGAGCGATCGGAGCAGCTATCTTCGCATGGGAAAAAGCGAATGGTAAGCGTCTGCCTGATGGCGCACAGATTGTCAGCATTGAAAAAATCAACTCATAAGGAAAGAGGGGCTGAAAATGCCAAAGTCTTTATCGATGCAAATGTGCAATGAAATTGTCAATGAAAGTTACGAAGGCGCAGCCGAAGCCAAAAAACGGGGTGAACTCGTCGGCTGGGCAACGTCGATTTTCCCGCAGGAAATTCCGGAAGCGTTCGGACTCCATATCGTCTACCCGGAAAACCACGCAGCCGCGGTGTCTGCTCGCCATGGGTCGCTGGATCTATGCCAAGCCGCTGAAGAAAAGGGATATTCAAATGACCTTTGTTCCTATGCGCGTGTCAATCTCGGCTATATGTTTAAAGAAAACATTGATGGGGTCAACATGCCGGCTCCTGACTTCGTCCTTTGCTGCACAAATTTGTGTAACACCGTAAAGAAATGGTATGAGAATTTGGCTGTACATTACAATGTGCCGCTGATCATGATCGATACGCCATATAATCCGGATTATGAGGTCAGTCAGGAAGCTGTCAATTACATCAAAGGCCAGTTTGAAGAAGCCATCCGTCAATTGGAGAAAATTACCGGACAGACGTTTGATCAGGCGAAGTTTAAAAAAGTAATGGACATTTCCTCAAAAGCAGGCAGCCTGTGGAAGCAGGCGATGGCGATGGCCAAAGACGATCCCTCTCCGCTCGGTGGCTTTGATCTGTTCAACTACATGGCAATCATTGTTTGTGCGCGCGGCAAGCAGGCGACGGTTGATTGCTTTGAACAACTGATTAAAGAACTGGAAGAAAACAGAAAGAATGGGACAACGACCTTCCGCGGGGAAGAGAAGCACCGGATTATGTATGACGGCATTCCGTGCTGGAACTATCTTGGCTATAAGCTGAAATATTTCATCAGTCAGAACACCAACATGGTCGGCAGTGCTTATCTTGATACGTGGGCCATTCAGTATGAGTCCGGCGACCTTGACGGGATGGCGCGTGCATACAGTGCATTGCTGAACAACATTAACCTTGATCGGCTCGTCGATGATCGCAGCAACGTCATCAAGGATTTCAAGTGTGCCGGTGCTGTCTATCACATGAACCGCAGCTGTAAGATCATGGACTTCCTGCAGTACGAACTCGGCAGACAAGTTGAGAAAAAGACAGGCGTGCCTTATGCCCGCTTTGACGGTGACCAGTCCGATCCGCGAAATTTTGCCAAAGCACAATTTGAGACACGTATTCAAGGATTGACCGAAATTATGGAAAGCAAAAGCGCGCAATAATTGCAGAGGGGGATAATTAAAAATGAGCCAAGTCGCAGACAGCATTATTTCAAAATTAACGGCAGTTGCCCATGATCCTGGCAAGGCAGTCAAAGATTATATTGATCAGACGGGTCACAAGGCCATCGGTTGGTTGCCGGAGATCGTTCCGGAAGAAATTATTTATGCGGGCGGCATGCTGCCGGTCGGTTGTTGGGGCGGCGAAACTGAAATTAATGAAGCCAAGAACTATCTGCCGGCGTTCACGTGTTCGCTGCTCATGGCTTGTATGGAATTCGATGCCAACGGCACATACAAAAACCTCTCGGGAATTGTTGTGCCTTCCCTTTGTGATGAGTTGAAGTGTGTCGGTCAGGATATGATGGTTGCTTCCAGTCTCCCGGTTATTCAGATTGTGCCGCCGGCCCATCGAAAAATTGCGGCAGGCATTACCTTTCTTGAAACGGAATATGCAAAGATGAAGACGAAACTTGAAGCGATTAGCGGGCACATCATTACGGAAGAGGCGCTCGTCAAAGCAATTGATGTTTATAATGACTGGCGCAAAACGATGCGCGAGTTTGTTGCAGTCGCTAACGACCACCTTGACGTCATTACACCGCTCGTTCGCCATCATGTCATCAAAAGTGCATTTTTCATGGATAAAGCAAAGCATGCGGCGCTTGTCAAAGATCTGATTGCTGCACTGAAAGCGGAGAGCAGTTTTGAATTTCAAGGAAAGAAAGTTGTTGTCACCGGCATTATGGCTGAACCGGATGCCGTGTTGAAAATTTTTGAGGACAATCAAATTGCCGTAGTTGGAGATAACTTGGCTCAAGAAACCATTCAGTTTGCCACCGATGTCCCAGCAGAAGGCGAAAACGCGATTCATCGCTTGGCTTTATTGTTTGCTAATATTGAGGGCCTGTCAGTCGCCTACGATCCGGAGAAAAAGCGAGGTCAGCTTGTACTGGATCTAGCTAAGAAGAACGGGGCAGACGGCATCGTTTTTGCACTCTTTAAATTCTGCTGTGAGGAAGAATTCGATTACCCGGTCATGAAGGAAGAATTCCAGGCACAGCACGTTCCGACACTTTATCTGGAAATTGATCAGCAGCAGGCTGACACAGAACAGGCGCGTACACGCATTCAAGCCTTTAAAGAAACGCTTGATATGGGTCAGCAAGTCGGTTAAACGACAATGTACGATTGACCGGCGATAGACATGAAGGGAATTGCATATCTTTAAGCAGAAACGCTGTGGTTTATCTGACACGGCGCTTCTTTTTTGCTTGTGTTTAATGGGCCAAGTTGCCTGTTGATGAATCATTCGTGTGTGCGGCTTTGCGGGAAAAAGAAAGCTAAATGAGAATTGCAGATTCGCGGCCCACTCGTCTAGGCAGGGCCAAGTACCATGCCTAAAAGACTTGGGCAATCCAATCATTCTAAAATTATTTTTTAGATTTACATGTAAATTTGTCATTTATTTTACACTTCCACAAAATTTATGTACGTATGAAAGAAATGAGCTAAACTATCAATGTCGGGTTCTAAGAATGAGTGGTGGGGTGGACGTAATGGACTTTTGCCAGATGAAATGTGTGCTCATGGTTGCCAAGACGAAGAGTTTTAATCAAGCTTCCGCAAAGCTGCATATTACACCAACCTCGCTTTCCCGGCAAATTAAGCGAATTGAGGAAGAACTGGGAATTGAACTTTTCATTCGAACGACACGTAGTGTCACTTTGTCTCAGGCCGGTGAGAAGTTTGTGGAAAGTGGTAAGCGCATTCTTGACGAATTGGCCGATATTCATCGACAAATGCGAAAATTTGCCAACGGAACAAAGGGGCATCTCACGATTGGGACGATTCCTGTACTGAATGAATATGGCATTACTGGCCTGATTCAGCAATTTATTAACCAATATCCGAATGTATCGCTTGACATTCGAGAGGCTGAATATTTCGACCTTTATCCGATGCTTTATGAGCAGAAAATAGACTTAGCCATTCTGACTTTGTACGATCAGGATAAGCCAAAGGATGTCCGGTTGAGATCTCGTCCGCTGATTGATGATGAGTTTGTACTTGTCGCGCAGGCCGGTCATCCATTGCTGGATAAAAAATCCATTCGTCTTTCAGATACGGCTTCGGAGACTTTTATTTCATTTTCCAGTTTGCGTCAGGAGACCGTTGATGCGTGTAATAAGGCAGGGTTCACGCCGAAGTTCAGTCATTTCACTACGCATCGACTAGATACGACGCTAGGACTCGTCGCTGAGGGCGCCGGCGTTGCCATTGTGCCTTTGGCTGAAGTGACACGCATCAGATGGGAAAACATTCAATATGTCCGTCTTGTGCCCGAAATTCACCGGACGTTGATGATGGTTTTTTCTGAGCAATCGTCTCGAAAAGCAGTCGTCAATAATTTTGAGCAATTCATCCTTGACAAAGAAGATCCGTTTATGCATTGATTAAAGCCGGAAAGAGAGGATGCGAGTGCAGTGAGAACCAACAGATGGCGAATTTTTTGTGGCAA
Organism: Sporolactobacillus sp.; assembly: GCA_047722915.1. GTDB lineage: Bacteria > Bacillota > Bacilli > Bacillales > Sporolactobacillaceae > Sporolactobacillus. The sequence goes on along the minus strand of JBDNZQ010000002.1, from coordinate 161,488 downwards.
GACGTGCTAATCTTGATGCAAGCGGCGGCACATGCCGCCTGTCAGGCAGGCGACAGCTCCCTATTTTAAAAAAACGGGCGACATGTTTCTCGGATAGATGTGGCAGCAGATGGCTGATCCTCATCTATCCGATTATTATTGAATACAGAATTAGCGAGGCTCTGTTTTAACGATTGCGAGTCAGCATATTATTCTGTGGCGGCACGCTGCTCATGCGTGTCGATTTGAGAGAAGAAGCCGGTTTGATTGGCCGTTTGTGCCCTGCCGCAAAGAAGGCCCGGGTGCGATGCACAGTTGGTAATTTGGTAAAAATCATATTTTGACTAAGCGTCGGCGCCTATCGTGATAGAATGAAAGAAGACGATTATTAAAGGAGGCTGCAACTTCGTGTCTGATGCGGTCAAGGTGGTTGCGTATCAGGAAAGCTGGGAAGATGATTATAAAAGAGAAAGCAGCCGGTTATTGTCGATCTTTCGCCCAACGGTTTGCCGCATAGCGCATATCGGCAGTACAGCAGTTCCGGGACTGGCCGCTAAGCCAACAATTGACGTATTGATTACAGTGGCTCAGATGGCGGCTGTCGATGAACTGAATGAAGCCATGCAGGCAGCGGGTTACCGGGTTTTGGGCGAAAATGGTATTGCCGGGCGCCGATATTTCGTGAAACGGGATGCGGAAGGCAACCATCTCGTACATGTTCACGTCTTTGCCGAAGGCTGCGCGGACGTTGACCGTCATCTTGCCTTTCGAGACTATCTGCGTGCGCATAACGACGATGCTTTATTTTACGGACAGCTGAAAAAAGAACTGGCGGATGCCTGCGGCGATGACCGTGACCGTTACGCGGCCGGCAAAGACGCGGTTATCAAACGTATTGAGACTTGCGCCTTGCAATGGTGGTACAACGAATAAAGCGATGACGGCAGGGGGAGAAAAGGGTGAGAAAGTGGAGTGTCGCTGCCATATTGGTCACTGTGCTGATCGCTGCGCTGGCAGCCGGTCTGCTGATGCAGAGCAACAGCAGACCCAAGGCTGCATCTGCTAAAGTTTATCGTTGCGACATCGTTGCACTTGGCGATTCTCTGACTCAAGGCATCGGTGATCCAAAAGAAGGTGGTTATGTCGGACTGACGGAACAAGCATTGAAGCGTGAGCGACTTGTCCGTCAAGTGACTTTAAAAAACTACGGTCATATGGGAGATACATCGGCCGACCTGCTGAAAAATTTGCAGCGTGATGGCGTTCGTGCCGCGATAAAACAGGCCAATATCGTTTTTTTGACGATCGGCGGGAATGACATTGCCGGTGTGCTCTCGGCACATTTTATGAATTTGTCCGTTGCTGATTTTAAGACGGCACAAAATGTATATGTAACCAATCTTCAGCAGATTTTTAAAACAATTCGCGGGCTAAACAATGGCGTTTTCATATACTTTTTTGGCCTTTATAATCCATTTGAAGATTATTTTGGTCAAGCCAACAAAGACTTTCAGCCGATTCTCGACGGATGGAATCGGGCAAGTGCAACGGTTGCCGCCCAGCAGCAAAAAACGTTTTTCTTGCCGACTGCCGCTCTTTTTAAAGGGAAAGGCGATGAGTTGCTTTATGACGATCACTTTCATCCGAATGCGAAAGGGTACAGACTGATGAGTCAGTTGCTTGTTAAAGCCATCAATCAACAAATGAGGTAGGAGACGTGCGGCGTGTATTCGCACATTGCAAATATTAAGATTCAAGAATATACTGAAAGTCATGAATTGACGATGACTGGCGAGGGAGGCCGTTGTTATGACGTATATTTTATATCAGGATCGTCTGCTGCCGCGCGAACAAGGTTTGGTTGACATGGAGGATCGCGGTTATCAGTTTGGTGATGGCATCTATGAGGCCATTCGTTTTTATAATGGGCATCTCTTTTTGCTGGATGGACACTTGAGGCGACTTGAACGCAGTGCCCGTGAACTGCGATTGAATTTGCCCTTCAGCCGCGAGAATTTGACAAAAAATCTGAATGAATTGATCAAGAAAAATGACATCAGCGACGGCATTGTCTACTTTCAGATTACGCGCGGCGCAAGTCCGCGCCAGCACTATTTCCCAGAGGGTGTTCAATCGGTCTTGACAGGATCAGTTAAAGCAATGCCGCGTGAGGATGACGATGTCCGCATCAAAGGGATTGCAACTGTGCTTGCTGAGGATATTCGCTGGTTGCGTTGCGACATTAAAACGCTTAACCTACTCGGCAATGTGCTGGCAAAGCAAAAGGCTCACGAGTCAGGTGCAGAAGAAGCTATTCTGCATCGCGATGAAACGGTCACCGAGGGTTCCTCTTGCAACGTGTTCATTGTGAAGAATGGGGAGTTGGTGACACATGCTGCCAATTCATTCATTCTTAACGGTATTACGCGACAATTCGTGTTTGAACTTGCCGCTAAATGCGGTATTCCCATCATTGAGCGCGATTATACGGTCAATGAGCTGCTTGAGGCGGATGAAGCATTCATCACGAGCACAGGGCATGATGTGACGGCCATAACGTCCATCGATGGACGGGTGATTGGTAACGGCTTGGCAGGAGATGTGACAAAACAGTTAATTGCCGCTTTTTCGAAAGAAATTGAACGGTTTTTGCAAAGCAAACAGATGACTCACTGAGAGCGTATAAGAAACGGGCACCCGCAAAATGGTGTCCGTTTTTAATCGACATTTCATGGCAAATGATTTGACAATCAGTCATTTTTACGATATCTGCTGACGTCGCTTGACCTTTTTAGAGGGATCGGCACGGGCCGGTTAGCCCTACGGTGAGAATGTTTTGCAAGACTGAACGAGTAGCAAAAAGTCGCTCTGGCTTCTCACTCCATCTTTGTTAACGGCCACCAGCAAAATCCATCGCGCGCCAGCAGTTCATCTGACGCATCCGGCCCCATTGTCCCTGCTTCGTAATAATCAAGCGGAATCTTGTCCCAAGCGGCAACAATCGAATCGGTCAATATCCACGAATAGGCCACTTCATCCCAACGGGTAAAGTTTGTGGAATCGCCGCGCAGACAGTCCCCGAGAAGTCGCTCGTAAGCCTCAGGTGCCTGATTTCTTCCGTTGTAGTGATTGGAAAAATTCATTGAAATAGGGAGTGTTGCCCCGCTCTCACCGAATTCTTTCACGTTCAGCTTCAGCGATAGGCCTTCATCGGGCTGGATATGAATGACGAGCAGGTTTGGCCCGGCCTTCTGTAACTCATAAAAAAACGGGTTCTGCGGGATATCTTTGAATTGAATGACAATTTCCGTTGACTTAGCAGCCATCCGCTTGCCGGTTCGCACGTAGAACGGGACGCCTGACCAGCGGTAATTATCAATAAAAAAACGAGCGGCAATGAATGTTTCTGTCGTCGATGAGGCATCGATATTATTTTCGCCGTGGTAGCCGGAAATACGTGTACCGTCTGGCATGACACCTGCCTTATATTGTGCACGGACAATTTGCTGGGCAATGTTTTCACGCTCAAGCGGGCGAATGGCTTTTAACACCTTCACCTTCTCCTGACGAACATCTTCGGTATCAAATCGGCTCGGTGGTTCCATTGCCGTCAGAATCATCAGCTGCAAAATATGATTTTGTACCATATCAAGTAACGCCCCAGTCTGATCATAATAACTGGCGCGATCACCGACCCCAAGCGTTTCACTCAGTGTGATCTGCACGTTAGCAATATGGCGGTAATTCCAAATGGATTCAAAAATTGGATTGGCAAAACGAAGGGCCTCAATATTTTGTACCATCTCTTTACCGAGATAGTGATCGATGCGATAAATTTCCGGTTCGCGGAAAACGGCTAGTAATTCCTTGTTCAATGCCTTTGCCGATGCTAGGTCATGGCCAAACGGCTTTTCGATGACAGCGCGTTTCCAGCCGGCTGTTTCCGTCAGCCCTGCCGATTTTAAGTTCTGCGCCGCCTGTCCGAAAAAACGGGGCGCAAGCGACAAGTAGTAAATCCGGTTACCGCCCAGGTGATACTGGCTGTCAATTTGGTCGGCAATGCGTTTGAGTCGGTAAAAGTGTTCGACCGCACTCACATCGAGCGGAAGATAATAGAAGCGATCAAGAAATTCCTGACGTTGATCGGATGCTCCTCTCAGCGTTCGATCGATCATGCTTCGGTAAGATTCATGGGTGTGTTGGCGTCGAGCTAAACCGATCACGGCGAACTCATGACGCTTTTTATAGAGTTCAAAAAGAGCCGGGTATAATTTGCGGCAGGCAAGGTCGCCCGTAGCCCCAAACATAATTATCAGCACCGGCTCTTTAGCAGTGTCAGTCATTGTTTGTGTCCCTCATCCCTTGTTCAGAATATAGAATATTGCTTATTCTGTCTGTCATTGCCCATGCACTATTATCACACTTATTTTTTATTGTGTCACGCTGAAAACTGATGTTAGAAAATTTAGGCGGAATTAAAAAATGCCTAAATTTAATTGTTCAGTGGCAATTCATTGCATTTTATTGCGCAACATGTTATGGTGAAAATAATTGTTTAGGTAATCATATGGATGGAAGAGGTTTACGTATGAAACATAACTTGACGCGGCAATGTTCAGTAGGCATCCTCCGTCCGCTCGCGGGGAATGCCTAAACATTTGATGAATAAAATGGAGCATTAAAAGGAGACTTTACTGGTTAATGAAATTCTCAGAACTGAATGTAAGTGAAGACATACTGAAAGCAACCGAGCGAATGGGATTTGCAGACATGACACCAATTCAGGAACAGGCGATTCCGAAGGCGCAGACCGGAATCGACCTTATTGGTCAGGCACAGACCGGAACGGGTAAAACAACAGCTTTCGGCATTCCAATGATTGAACAGGTTGATCCCAATCTTTCGGATATTCAGGCGGTGGTTATTACGCCGACCCGTGAACTGGCCATTCAGAATGCACAGGAGCTCAGTGCGATTGGTTATTACAAGCATGTCCATACGGTTGCCATCTATGGCGGTCAGGATATTCAAAAACAAATTCGTGAACTGAAGCGGCGCCCAAGCATTATTTCAGCCACACCCGGACGCTTGCTTGATCATATTAATCGTCGTACGGTGCGCCTTGACAATATTAAGATGGTCGTGCTTGATGAAGCCGATGAAATGCTGAACATGGGCTTTATCGATGATATTCACGAAATTCTTGAAAAAACGCCTGATGCACGTCAAACCCTTTTGTTCTCTGCGACGATGCCGGCTCCGATTCAGCGTCTTGCTGAAAAATTTATGAAGTCGCCAGAGAAAGTACAAATCAAAGCAAAGACACTGACGGTTTCATTGATCGAGCAACAGTACGTGAAAGTACGTGAATCAGAGAAATTTGATGCACTCACGCGTTTTCTTGATATTCAAATGCCGGAACGCGCCATTATTTTTGGACGAACGAAGCGCCGCGTTGATGAATTGATGCGCGCTCTGCAGAAACGCGGCTACGAAGCCGAAGGCCTGCACGGTGACTTGACACAATCAAAACGTGATCTTGTGTTGCGCCGCTTCAAGCAAGATGAAGTCAAGTTGCTCGTTGCAACGGACGTGGCGGCACGTGGACTTGATATCACGAACGTTACGCACGTCTACAACTTTGACTTGCCGCAAGATCCAGAGAGCTATGTACACCGCATCGGCCGTACAGGCCGCGCCGGCAAAGAAGGCGTTGCCATCACTTTTATTACACCCAGCGAATTGCCGCATCTGCATTTGATTGAGCGGCTGACAAAGCAGCCAATGAAGCAGGTTCAAATGCCAAGCTATCAAGAAGCGCTCGTCGGTCAACAGAATGTCGCGGTTGATACACTTAAGAGTTCGCTCGAACAGGAAAATTATCATGATTACAAACTGCGTGCCGAAGAGTTGCTCTCCAGCAATGATCCGCAGGATGTTGTCGCTGCTGCACTCAAGGTGTTAACAAAAGAACCGGATACGACGCCAATCCGTTTGACCCACGAATCACCGATCAGTGTTAAACGCAGCGGTGGATCAGGACGCGGCCGTTTCCAATCACGCAGCGGCAGCAGCAATAGCGGAAGTGGAAGAGGCTTTTACGTGCACAATCGTGACGGTCGCGACAGTCGCAAGAGCGGAAGCTTTCGCGGGAAGCCCCGCCAGCGCACAAATAATTATTGATGTCATGCACTGATGTGAAAAAAATCAGGGCTGTTCTGTTCAGGATAGTAAGCCGCGTGTGAGCATACCCTTGCTGCCGCAGCTCAATCAGGATGGACAATGAATGGCAGAATAGCAACAAAAAGGGAAGGCACAAGCTGCCTTCCCTTTTTACAACATAAGAATGTATAGAAATTTTGCGACATTCAAGCGATGAAAGACGAAAACGGAGAGGCAAGGACGTCTTCCAAGAATATAAGAATATAGGATAAGTAACGGGACACGGTAAAGTTGGACAGTGAATTCATTCTTGTATTTCCGCCGCTTAGCCATTACAAAAGTGTTATACGATTGAGTTAAAAGGCACTGTTTATCGTAAACATAAAAGCGGCAACATGGATGAACATCATGTGACTTATCCTACTTGCCATTTCCAGAATCGGTATCAGCAAATCATTCATCTTTATTAAGTTGATGGTTGAGTTCATTACACAAGCATAGCTTAATGCTTTTTATATTATTCTGCTTTCCCTGCTTTTTATTGTTATGACTTGTGCTCACAGATCGAGAAATGGCTATCACTTTATGGTTTATGAATCAAACGCGAACCGAGAGAGCTTCTGCAGGTTTGATTGTGCGCCGGAGGATCGGCGCCAACCTTTAGAAAGCTGTAACGCTGCAGTTAACGGAGGGTCAATCACCTCCTCGTTTTCGATTCAATTAAGCCAGCTTCGCAGTTAATCGATACTGTTTTGCAATCAATTGAAAAGAGCAACAAGCCTGTTAAATGGTCGAACTTCAGCGCAAAAGGACGTGTCACAGCAGCCGGTTATCCGAAAAGAAAATGCCAGTCAAAATTTTTTAAACGGTTGTAACTTTCAGAAAAGTAGTGTAAAATGATGAAAAGTGCAAAGGGGGCAGTAATGATGAACAACGATCAGTCGGCTCAACAGAATACAAAGGCGCTTGCGCTCTATGAAGAGAAGCAAGCGAAAGTGTCAGTCGTCGCGATGTATGCCCAAATGATCCTGGATGAAGCAGAATTCAAGCGGAAAGTGAAACAGTTGCAAGCTGCCATTGACGCCAGTCTTGATGCACGGGATAAAGCACAATTCATGAAATTGACAGAAGAGTATAATGCACTCGTTCGATGATGCGGCGAGAAATGAATAAAATAAAGATGGGCAGCAAGGTGCTGATTTTTAGTGTTTGTCACCAAAAAATGGCTGTGAATGCTTATATTGCTGAGGGAGGGTTTCCAGAGATGGAGCTCTCCCTTTACGTTTTACATACTCATGCATGAACGGATAAAACTAACTTGTCATCAAACGACAAATGCTTAACAATGTTCTTTGCGCAGCGGGTATCAACCGGATAAAAATTATTTGGACGTGATGCGCAGTTCGGCAAGCAGCATGCCGAGTAAAATCAAAGCACATCCACTCAGCTCAGCGATACCGAGCGTTACATGCTGGAAAAGAATAGACGTAAAAGCGGCAAATACGGGTTCCATGATGTAAATGATACCGACGTGCGTCGCGGGCGTTTCTTTTTGAAGTACGGTTTGCAGTAAAAAAGCGATTGCAGTTGCTGCAAGTGCCAAAAATAAGACGACAAGAAAGACACCCGGCTCGAGCAAAAGGCGGACGTTCACTAATTTGCCCGCATCAAAAAAGGCACCGAACAAAAAGAAAAGCAGGGCGACCGTTGTGAGTTGGACGATGGTCAACGGCAAACTGGCAAATTCGGCTGTCCATTTTTCAGTGAAAACAATTTGCATGGCAAAAGCAAGGGCGCAAATCAGTACAATCCAGTCGCCGCGGTTCAAGGCCAAAGTCCCTCTTGTTGTTAGAAAGAACAGACCGGCCGTTGAAAAGGCAACACCTGCAACCGCGTTAAGCGGAGGTCGGCGGCGCAAGAGTAATGCAGAAAGAATGGGTACAAAAACAACGCTCAATCCAGTAATAAAAGCGGCATTGGAAGCGGACGTATAGAGCAGTCCGACCGTCTGGCACAGATAGCCGACAAATAGAAAGATGCCAAGCAGTGAGCCGGTCAGCAACATACGCGGCGAATAGAGAGGTGTGCGGGTGGATGCGGGACGTTTACGAAAAAACAGTTGCCAGGCAATTAAAAATAAGGCAGCCAGTAAAAAACGCCAAGCGTTAAAAGCGAGTGGCGGCAGCTTGTCCAGTGTATTTTGAACGATAATGAATGTGGTACCCCAAATGAATGTAATGCCGAGCAGGGCACTGTCGGCAAGTAGGATTCGTGTTCTCATTAATGATTCTATTCCTCAATTGTGTGAAATTGTTGAGCGTGGATGGCTTGCCGAGCCAGCTGATCGGCTGTTTTATTCTGCACGTCCGGAATCCATTTGCAGAAAAAAAGACTAAATTGATCAATCAAGGCAAGTGCCTCGGTCAAATAGCCCGCATAAATGCGATTTTTGACAAACCGTTTTTCTAAGGCGTCTGCGACAAGCTTAGAGTCGGTGCGGAAGGAGGCAGACGTGTAACCGTGCGAGAAGCAGTAGTTCAATGCGGCAAGCAGCGCGGCAAACTCCGCCTCGTGATTGCTCGAAAGTGTACCAAGCGGAAAATGAAAGTTCATAACTTTGCCATCGGTGAAATGAATGGACAGGCCGGCCCCGGCTATACCTGGATTGCCGCTTGCGGCGCCGTCAAATGATGCGCTGATCAAAATGCTGCTCATCCTTCCTTTTCGTCACTCATTTAGCATACAACAAAAGTGATTAAATAGGGAACAAAAATTTTGTGCCGGCCTCTTTCTTGAGCTTTTATGCTATGATAATATATGACGCTTGATCAACATTATGAAAATCGGGTGGTTGTTGCATGATGTCAGATGAACAAAAAGCTTTCAAGACAGATATTGATATTGCACAAGACGCTGTTCTGCAGTCGATTCAAGACATTGCGACGCAGATAGGACTTAAGGAAGAGGACTGGGAACCTTACGGCAAATATAAGGCGAAAGTATCGGCTCAACTGCTTGAAAAACTATCTGAACGCAAGGACGGAAAGATTGTACTTGTCACGTCAATTAATCCGACACCTGCCGGAGAAGGCAAGTCGACAGTGACTGTCGGGCTTGGACAGGCATTGAACCGAATTGGCAAAAAAACAGTGATCGCGCTGCGTGAGCCATCACTTGGACCGACGATGGGCATGAAAGGCGGCGCCGCAGGCGGCGGCTATTCCCAGGTTGTACCGATGGAGGAGATTAATCTTCATTTTACCGGTGACTTTCACGCCATTACAACGGCTCATAACGCGCTTGCTGCCTTCATAGATAATCACCTGCAGCAAGGGAACGCGCTGCACATTGACCCGCGCCGCATCATCTGGAAACGCGTGCTTGATTTGAATGACCGCGCACTGCGTCATGTTATTATTGGTCTTGGTGGCAAAGCAAATGGTGTGCCGCGCGAAGATGGTTTTGACATTACGGTCGCCTCAGAAATCATGGCCATTCTTTGCCTTGCCCGTCATCTCGACGACTTGAAAGAACGCCTTGGCCGCATGCTCATCGCCTATAATACGGATGGCGAACCGGTCTTTGTCAAAGATCTGCAGGTGCAGGGTGCGTTGACACTTCTGTTGAAAGACGCAATTAATCCCAATCTTGTGCAGACGCTTGAGCATACACCGGCCTTCGTTCACGGCGGGCCGTTCGCCAACATTGCTCACGGCTGTAACTCGGTGCTGGCAACTAAAATCGGGGCTAAGCTCGGTGATTATTTAATTACGGAAGCGGGGTTCGGCGCGGACCTCGGCGCTGAAAAGTTTCTTGATATTACGGCTCAAGCCGGCCATTTTAAACCAGCAGCTGTAGTTATTGTTGCTACAATCCGCGCTTTGAAAATGCACGGTGGGTTGAGCAAAGAGGAGCTGGGGCATGAGAATATCGATGCCCTTGCCCGTGGCATGGACAACTTAGCTTGCCACATTGACACCATTCGTGCCTTTGGGCTGCCATATGTTATTGCAATTAATCATTTCTCTGCCGACACGGCGCGTGAAGTTGCTTATGTTCAGTCTTGGTGTCAGGCCGGCGGTCATCCTGTGGCACTTTCGCGCGTTTGGGAAGCCGGCGGCGCTGGCGGAGAAGCGCTCGCGCGACTTGTTGTAGAGACCGTTGACGCCTCAGAGAATCATTATCAACCGCTCTATGACTCGCAGGCGGAGTTTGAAGACAAGCTGCACACAATTGTCACAACCGTCTATGGCGGCGACGGGGTGGAGCTGTCGTCACAGGCGCGCCGCCAGCTGAAAACGTTCAAAAAATACGGATGGGATAAGCTGCCGGTCTGCATGGCCAAGACTCAGTATTCATTGTCGGACGATCCCAAGCAGCTTGGCCGTCCTAAGCATTTCACGGTTCATGTCCGCGAACTGAAGGTGTCACTTGGCGCAGGATTCATCGTCGCACTGACTGGAAATGTACTCACGATGCCAGGACTGCCAAAACGTCCGGCTGCACTTGATATGGATGTCACTGCGGATGGAAAGGTGACCGGCTTATTTTAACAATAGGTAAGGTTGTGTCATAAAAACGTGCCGGATGAGAGACCATCCGGCACGTTTTTATGACTTAGTATAAGAATGTGCAAAAGTTTAAACCAATCAATGGCAGTGCGAACTCCGTTAGGCGTTCAGCTGGTATCAAGCGCGCTCCCCGGCTGCTGAATTTTAATGGCGTGGAGTAGAAGCTAGTCAACAGTCGGTGCGGGTAGTTCAGAAACAAAAAAGCGATCTTTCATTTTGTTTAACCGTGGCACCGGTCTTTCGACCATTGGATACTGCAAGGCGTCGTCTCCATGCAGCAAGCTGTTCATCGCGCAGTTCCAGCTTTGGTTTCAAATTGCATTATTGACGTGCGGGTGACTGAGCAGCCGCGATGCCGGCCGCATGGCCGGTCGTGAAAGCGGCGGTTATATTGTATCCGCCGGTGTAGCCGTGAACGTCAAGAATTTCCCCGCAAAAGAACAGCCCTTTGATTTTTCGGGAAGCCATTGAACGCGGATCGATTTCTTTTAGTGAAACGCCGCCACCTGTAACGAAGGCTTTTTCAATCGGCAGCGTACCGTTGACGGGGACGCTGAATGCTTTCAATTGTTCAACCATTTTTCTGATAACGTCGCGCTTGATGTGCCGGCAGCGGGTGGACGGGGCTAAGTCAATACCTTCGAGCAGCAACAACAAATAACGCTCCGGAGCGACCGCTTTCCATGCGTTTTGCACCGATTTGTCCGGTGCGTCTTCGGCAAGGCCGAGAAGGCGGGTATACAAAGCGTCGACACTCGTGTCCGGATACACGTCGATGCGTATCGGCAGGGTATCCGTTCGATATTTTTTAAAGGCTTTGACAACAAATTGGCTCAGTCGGAGAATCGCCGGTCCGGAAAGACCGACATGCGTGAACAGCACATCCCAGCGGTGTGTCTGTATCGCTTTGCCGTTTGGATCAATCAATGTTACAGCGACGTCGCGTAAAGCAAGTCCTTGAAGCGCTTTAGATCGGATAAATGTCGCTGGCGAGATCAGCGGCACTTCGGTCGGATAGAGTGGTGTGACGGTGTGCCCGGCCGTTCGCGCCCAGCCATAACCGTCGCCGCTGCTGCCTGTTTTTGGTACACTCTTGCCGCCGGTTGCGATAATGAGCTGCGGCGCGTCAATCATTTCTCCGGATGCGAGTGTGACGCCGACGCACGCGTTGCCGGCAAAGCGCAAATGATCGACCTTGGCGTTAAGACGCATGCTGACGCCAAGCTGACGGGCGTAACGAGTGAGTGCATCGACAACTTGCGTCGCACGATCGGATGCCGGAAAGACGCGGCCGTGGTCTTCCTCTTTTAACGAAATGCCGAGTCGTTGGAAGAAAGCCATAATATCAGTGTTATTAAAAGTTGACAGCGCACTGTATAAAAACCGGCCGTTGCCTGGAATGTGCTGAATGAGCGCATCGGTCGGCATGGCGTTGGTCACATTGCAGCGACCGCCTCCGGAAATAGCCAGCTTACGCCCGAACTTGTCACCCTTTTCAAGCAGCAGTGGTCCGGCTCCGCACTCCGCCGCCGCAATGGCTGCCATTAGGCCGGCCGGACCGCCGCCGATGATGATCGGATCATTCATTGTCTCCACCCCTTTTCCATCTTCCCACTGTATCAAAAATAATTCGTGGGTGCACGTCCGATTAACTGCAACGCTTGTATTCTAATGCTTCTCAATAGGCACGGCTGCCGGCAGAATAACAATTGAAGACAAGACTTAAGCCGAACGCGCAGCAAAAGAAGAGGGTCATACCACAGGCGTACCTATTCATTGTATTTAAACCGTTGTGCTGCAAGAATGAAAGCTTTAAGATGTGTCGGCGTGACTTATGCCATTGCACTTTTGTGCTATTGAGTATACGTTGTAAAAGGATTAAGAGCGTGCGGAGCGATTGACGGGAAGCGTCGTGCGGGAGAGCGGCCGGATCTTTTGAAATCATCGTGTTAAAAATTGACAGCGCTGATGGACTGAATTGAAAAAGATTGTGTATTAAAACAAGGCAGCACAGATATAAGTGTGCTTAGCCTGCACATCACAAATGAAGGTTTATGGAAAGAGAGTGATAACACAATGATGGCTCGCGACTATGACCATGATCCTTTTATTGTCATCTGGGAAGTGACACGAATGTGCGCATTTCACTGCAAGCATTGCCGAGCGGCTGCTCAGCTTCACCCATATCCGGGTGAGCTGACAACCGAGGAGGGAAAGCAGCTGATCGATCAGATCTATGCGATGAACAATCCTTTGCTTGTGTTCTCAGGCGGTGACCCGCTGATGCGAAGTGACATATTTGAATTGATTGCATACGCGGCAAGCAAGGGCATGCGAGTGTCCATGACGCCTTCGGCAACGCCGCGACTGACCAAAGAAGCGGTCAGACGGTCGAAGGAGGCGGGGATTGTGCGCTGGGCTCTCTCGCTTGACGGACCTGATGCGGCTTCACATGATGACTTCAGAGGTGTGCCCGGTATTTTTGACCGGACGATGAAGGCGGCATCCTATCTGAGTGAGTACGGCGTCAGCTTACAAATGAACACGACAGTGACGCCCTACAATGTCCAGCGCTTGCCGGAGATGGCAGAATTGATGAAAGCGTGCGGTGTTTCTGTTTGGACGCTTTTTTTTCTTGTGCCCACCGGACGCGGCAGCGCGCTTAGACCGATCTCTCCGAAGCAGCATGAAGACGTTTTACGCTGGGCGTTCGATTTGCAAGAGCAAGTGCCATATACTGTCACAACGACTGAGGCCCAATTTTTCAGACGAGTTGTTTTTCAGGAAAATCAACGGCGCAAACAGCTCGGATTAAAACCGCTCGGAAGGAACCATGATGATTTGGCGAGCGCACCGCGCGGCACGAACGACGGCAATGGTTTTGTTTTTATCAGCCACACAGGTGATGTGCAGCCTTCCGGCTTTCTGCCGATAAAATGTGGAAATGTCAAGATGACAAGGCTGGAAGATATTTATAGAAACCATTTCGTTTTTAAAACGCTCCGCGATCCGGATTCGACAAAAGGGAAATGCGGAGTCTGTGAGTACCGCCACATTTGCGGTGGGTCACGTGCCAGAGCATATGCCGTCACCGGAGATTACAAGGCACCAGAACCGTACTGTGTGTATATGCCACCGGCCTTTCGCGCAGTTAGATGAACCATGCTTATTGACACGAAGCATGAGATTACGGCATGACGTTGCACCGCCGGTTTGCCCTGCCGATTTTTTCGCACCTATGCTCCGTGGATATTTTTTGCGAGGCCATGTTTAAATATTCGTTGCTTTTTGTTGGAATAACCGTCAATGATGCTGGCGCATGATGAGAAACACGCACAATCACTGAGAAAGCCCAACATGTTAAAATGACAATTTATAGATAAAAACACAAGGTCTTACATTCGTTTCTAAGCATCGCTTTCTATAAGGATAGCATCTTTTTCATCTATTTTTCAACGGTCTCAAACACGTGCCGGAAGAGTCCGGAATGCTTCCGTTTGCCCAAGGAAGATCTTGGTGTGCCCGCGGCAAACGGGCCGTTAGGCAAAAAAGAATTAAAAACAGCAGTCCGTGTGTAAGACGGCTCATTAAAACGAGGTTTCCGTGCGTGCAATACAAGGACAAAAGGACCGATTACAGAGCGTAAAAAGAAGAACCGGCAGCAATGCGTATGCCGTCCATCTGGCGACCTTCCGCCAAGGCAGCAAGCGTGAGAAAATCCGGCCGGGTGGCGCTTGTCATCAAAAAGGCGGACGTCGTTGACCCGATGCGGCGGTATTTGTTTAGCTCGGCAATAATGGTATGTGCGGGCATAATCCCGATGCCGTGGCCGTAGTAATGATCATCCGACAAATCGACGACATTCTCACCCTGCCATTGCGGGGTCGCAGGGTTCACGTCTGGATTTTTAAAGTAGCGTACATCGCCGGGAATACCGGCTCCGACGCGGTACACATTACGCAAGGATAGCGCTGGATGATTCTGCCAGTCCCAAAGGTAAAGATGTTGAAATGTTTGGTTAAACCGCTCATTACCGATCGTGTCAATCAATGCCTTATAGAGAACAATCATCATTGCCGTTGCGCATTCAAAGGCATAGGCACTACCATTGTAGAAAATATCCAGAATGGCTTCGGCCGGTTGGCGGCCCGCACGCAGTTCGAAACCACCGTCGCCTGTCAAATTCCAAAAATCCGGATTGCACTGCGAGTAATAAAACGTGGCAAAGGCGGCTCCACTTTCGTTCAGTGCCTGGGCCGCATTGATCGTTGCGCTGCGCATCATCAGTTCAAATGTAAGTTCTTTCTTGCTCGGGAAAGCAAACATTTCCGGCGAGACAAGCATGGCCTGAAAAATAAGCGCTCCGTGCGTGCCGCTTGTCGCGAACTGCGACGCATCCGTTGAGCTCAGTTCCTGGTTATCCGTGATAATCATTGGCGGTTCCTCCTTCAACACGGCTTCCCGAGGACGCGAGCTGATGTGCAAGCGGTTGGCAGATCCAGTGACGCCAAACGATCGGCTGCTGTTGACGCAGCCGGGCAGAAAAAATGGAGAGATGGATTTGCATACGCAGAGGCAAGCGAATAAACTGCTGATAGTTTGTCTTCTCTTTGGCAATCAAGCACTGAATCGGTTCACCGCTTTTCGGATCGACAGTTTTGCCAAGATATTTTGCGCTGTAATGGATGCGAAACGGTTTGCCCCCGGGCAGTACGTCATTTGTCTCTCCGGTATAGATGAGGTAGGGACTGTTTGTTTCATACCATGTTTCAAAGGAAAGAAAAGCGGTTTGCTGATCGGCGGCATGGCGGACTTCCGGGATGAAACCAAGCATTCGCCGGGCAAACGTTTGTTCAACATTCTGGTCAGAAAGCAAATAATTGGCAAGGTGCACGAGCAGACGAGGATCGGCAGTTTCAAGCCACGCGCTAATCAAATAGTGGCGCTGACTTTTATTTTTGTAACGATAGACAATTAAATCGGTCATTTGCTTGAGTACACCGCTGTGATAGGTATTTAGCAGTTGAATAGCTGTCTGGTCAATGGTTTGTGTATAATCAGTAGACAGGATATGCTTCCACCCGCTGCTGAGCACCCACTTTAATGCATTGACAACTTGATCGTGTTGATCAGTCAGGGAGGCCGTCGTTTCCAAACCGTTATCGGCACCGTGAAGCACATTTTGCACGTGTGAGAGCGCGATGCGTACGCGCGGATTCAAATCGGCCCCGCGCACGTCGAGCTGATCGCGCAACAAAAACAGTGCCGGATAGTCGAGTTGAGGGTCGTTGATGTATTGATAGGCAGAGGCAGCATCTCGTTCTACCGCACTGCGCCAATGTTCAATTAATGCAGCCGGACGCTCGTTGCGCCAGTTGTTCAACGGGTTATCTTGCGGAAAAAAATCAGGCATCAGCACCTCACCTTTCTATGGCTCTTAAAGGCATGCTTATGCGAAGGTGTCGAGAATTATGATGCCTTGCAACGCGCTTGCTGCCCGAGATTTTGCACACACTGCGCGCAGCAGAAGGGGTGTCGATCAATGCTTGTTAAGCCTGCAATGACGGGGAAAAAAGGGGGAGGGAGAGCAACCGGTGATTTCAATAATACTGGCGGTAGACCGCAACGGACTGATCGGTCGAGATGGAAGCTTACCCTGGCACTTGCCTGAAGATTTACAATATTTCAGAAAACAAACGCTCGGTTATCCTGTGATTATGGGAAGAAAAACATACGAAGCGATCGGCCACCCGCTGCCGGGCAGGCGCAATATTGTTTTGAGTCGAACGCAATCATTAGCGGGTGTTGAAACAGCGGCATCGGCGGACGCGTTATTAACCGGTGGCATCACTTTCGGTCAAAACTGTTTCGTCATTGGTGGAGCATCGGTTTTCGATGCTTTTTGGCCGTTTGCCGATCGCTTTTATGTGACAAAAATTGATGCTGAATTTGAAGGTGATACTTTTTTTCACTTTGTTCCGGATAAAAGCTGGCATCTTGTATCTGAGAACACGGGAAAAATGGATGCCGAGAATATCTATCCGCACACGTTTTTCATCTACGAACGCAGCTGAACCGGCAGCAGGTGGCGCACGGAGAACCGGTACTTTGCGCCCGCTTTTGGATAGTTGGCCGCTCTTCAGCATATGCGAAAAGGTAGCTGCAGTCCGCATTCTGTGCCTTCTTTTTGTTGTTTTTCTCACCACCCGGACCCGCGCGCATAAACTGTTAAAAAGCGCGAGGGAGTGGAATATGATGATGGCGGCAATCGCGCAAGTTGTCGTTTGTTACGCGGTAAGCGGTTTAATTCTCACCAGTCTGCTCGGTCTCTTTCCTGTGAAATGGAAGATAAGCAATAAACAGATTATGCTTTTTACACTTTTCTTGCTTTTGTGGTTCCCGCTGTCACTGCTTGCGTTGCTGACCGCACCGATCGCCCGGATGGCAGCACAATGCGGTGAAGAAGGAGATTGAAAGCGCACGCAAATTATGCGATTAAGCCGCTCTGTCAAAGGGAAAATGCAGTGCATATCAAAGCGCAGTTTCGGACATGAAAAATCGTTTCTGTCGCTTTGCGGCGGGCTTAGTTGGACAAGCCAGCATCTTTCATTTAAATAAATGAAAAATGCTAAAAAAAATTTCGCTGAGTAAAGTGGAAATGTCATTCAAATGTAATCATTTTATTCACTCTGAAAAATTTTACCGAAATTTTTGAAGAAACGATGAGCAATACGCTTTTAAAAATACAGAGAACAAGATAAAATAGTAAAAAATGCATTTTTTAAGATGCTAATTGAGCAAAAGAGTGGCATTGCCCAATCTAATGTGCAAGTATTAAGGTATTAACTGAAAAAATATTTGGTGCAATGTTTTGATTGCGGCCTTATTTTTTCAAACGGGACTGATTGAAGGGAGTAATGATGAGCAATGACTGCAAATGTTTCAGAATTAGAAACGTATTCGGCTTATTTGAACGGAGAATGGAAAACAAGTGAATCCGGCGAGACCATCGCGATCAAGTCGCCTTATTTAAGAAAAACGATCGGTTATGTGCAGGCTGTGACACAACATGAAGTTGATCAAGCGATTGCCGGTGCACGCGTTGCACAGCAAGCGTGGGCTGAGTTGACACTCAGCAAGCGCGGAGAGTATTTGCTTGCCTGGGCGGATGCGTTGATAGAGGATCAAGAGGACATCGCCCGGACCGTTATGCAGGAAGTCGGTAAGGGTTATAAAGACGCTGTTAAAGAAGTTGTTCGGACGGCTGACCTGATTCGCTATACGGTGGAGGAAGCGATGCATTTGCACGGCGAAAGTCTCAGCGGTGAATCATTCCCGGGCGGATCGCGCAATAAGATTGGCATTGTCGAGCGTGCTCCGCTCGGTGTTGTGCTGGCGATTAGTCCGTTCAACTATCCGATTAATCTGGCAGCATCGAAAATTGCGCCGGCGCTTGTGGCGGGTAACGGTGTTATTTTTAAACCGGCCACGCAAGGCGCGATCAGCGGTATTAAAATGATTCGGTCGCTTGACAAGGTCGGCTTGCCAAAAGGATTGCTCAGCTTGACAACTGGGCGCGGATCGGTCATTGGTGACTATCTCGTGGAGCATAAAGGAATTGATATGATCAGTTTCACAGGCGGGTCCGGTACCGGCCGGCGGCTGTCAAAGCTGTCCTCGATGATCCCGCTTGTTCTAGAGTTGGGGGGGAAAGACCCGGCGATCGTTTGCGATGACGCTGATCTTGATGTGGCGATCAGCAGCATTATCAACGGGGCCTTCTCTTACTCTGGGCAACGCTGTACGGCCATTAAACGTGTGCTTGTAAATGAAAAAGTGGCTGATGAGCTCGTTGCCCGCCTGAAAGACGCTATTGAAAAATTGTCCGTCGGGTCACCTGAAGACAATGCAACGATTGTTCCGCTTATTGATGACAAGTCGGCTGATTTTGTTCAGAGCTTAATTGATGATGCATTGAGTAAAAAGGCGACGTTGATCACAGGCAACACCCGACACGACAACCTGATCTATCCGACATTGCTTGACAATGTGACGGAGGAGATGGATGTCGCATGGATCGAACCGTTCGGACCGATCCTGCCGGTGATTCGCGTGGCAGGCGACGATGAAGCAATTTCTATTGCTAATCGCTCGGAGTTTGGCTTGCAGGCAAGCGTTTTCTCGCAGGACATTGATCGCGCGCTGGCTGTTGCCCGCCAAGTTGAGGCCGGAACCGTACAAATTAACGGACGCACGGAACGAGGTCCGGATCATTTTCCATTTCTTGGCGTCAAAAATTCGGGCATGGGTGTTCAAGGCATTCATAATAGCCTGCTTTCAATGACCCGTCAGCGTGTAACGGTTCTCAATTTAAAATAATTGCTGATGTTGTATTTATAGCAGTATGTTGCAAACAAAAAACGTCTGAGCGGCCTTAGTGGCGATTCAGACGTTTTTTGTTTGCCGTATTCACATCGACGCTGGCCGCCTGACCGAAAAATGGTGAGTCGCAGCAGAGAAAAAAGCTGGCTTTTTAAGAGACACGAGTTTTCGAAGACGTCTCACGTGTTATCATTGTGCTTACCACGGTGCGGGTCCCCAAGGTCCGGGCGGTCCCCACGGACCAGGTGGCGGTCCCCACGGTCCGGGACCGCATGGCCCCGGGCCACACCCCCAACCGGGTCCCCACGGACGTGCGGTGATAACATTACCGAGTCCGACCCCAAGCAGACCGCCGGTGAGTCCGCCCAGGAACGCACCGCCGCCAAGAAATGGACCGAAAAAGCGTTCGTTACGCGTGTCCGGCTGCTGTTGCATGGGTTGAATCGGCTGACCGTCTGCGCCAATGGGCTGCAGATAGACATTCTCTTCATCAATGGATTCGACAATACCGTGTTGAACTGAACCATCGCTTAACTGAAGTTCAACGGGTTGATGAACGAAACCAATCAGTTCTTCGTAGCTCGCCATTTATACTTTCCTCCTTCGCAAAAACGTTTCAATAGGCATTTTGTGCCCGCCTCAGGTCACTGACGCCTATTGTCACTGTATGCTGGCGTCACGGGCAATGGATAGGCGCATTGCCTCTGAAGTCGTAAATCAATATCTGCTCAGGGGAAAATTTAAGGAAATGACAGAAGCCTGCAATACTCATTGATCCTATCGCTGAGACGGCTGCAGCACAGACCCGTCTGTTTAACGAATGCGTGAAGCTGACAATGATGCTTGTACATGACTTGCATCTGTTGGCATACACCGGAAATTTCTGAGTTCGATGCGCAACGTATCCCTAATGCACACGAATTTGAATCTCAATACGATTTGCGTAAATGAAGGAAAGAGAGTAAACTGTTCGTAATATTAAAAGGGAAGTGACTGCATACGTGCATAATTCCGCTCCACATGAACTTTGATAGGCTGAAAAAGGATAAGTGTGTCCTTTAATTAGGAAAGAAGCAGCCGGCAAAGTACAAAAGTGGGCGGGGTGCGGTCACAGGCGAAGCGATCTTTAGCGTGGTGTGGGGGGTGGAGCGTCCGATTCCATCCTTTTTTTATGCAATTTTTCTAAGCCGTTTGCCAAATGAAATGAGATGAAGATGCAATGGACGGACGCGGGGTTCGTGTTGTATATGGAGGGTCACAGCCCTTGGTGTCAAGCGCGAGCATCCGCCTTTAAAGTACAGCTTCGTCACGTGTTTTAAAACAGTTAAACCCGGAGGGAGCGGGCAGGCGCCTGCTCGCTTGTGTTTGCAACAACCCGTGTCAAGCGGGCCGCATGTTTGGCATGAAGAGTGCGGCCGTTTTTTTTTGGCAACGCGGATTGTTCAGAGAGGAGAATGAACGATGTTATTGATTGAAGCCAAGCAGCTTAATTTTTCTTACGGCGATAAAACAATTTTTCAAGCCGTCGACTTCCGTCTTGGCGAGGGGGAGCACATCGCTCTTGTCGGTCAAAATGGTGCCGGGAAATCAACTTTTCTCAAGCTGATAACCGGTGAACTTTTAGCAGACGGCGGCATGCTTGAGCGCAAAGCAGCACTTCATGTCGGTGTCATTGAGCAGCACTTGCATTTTCAGAAACAGAAAACCATTTATGATGTGCTGCAAAGCGCATTTCAACCGCTGATCGATGCCGAACATGAAATGAATGGACTGGCGGAATCCATGGGTGATCCCGGTGCCTCAGATGAATTGCTGGAGCGGTACGGTAAACTGCAGGAGCAGCTGATCAACCAAGACTTTTATACAATTGATGCACGCATTCGTGAACTGGCGGACGGTCTCGGACTGACAGCGATCGGTCTGGATGTAACGGTCGGACGCATGAGCGGCGGACAGCTAACGAAGTTGAGCCTCGGCAAGTTGCTGCTTCAGCAACCGGAAATGCTGTTGCTTGATGAGCCGACAAACTATTTGGATACGGCACATATTGATTGGCTGACCGGGTATCTGAAAGGGTATCGTCACGCTTTTCTAGTCATTTCTCACGATACTGCTTTTCTCGACCGGATTGCGCAGGTTGTTTACCATTTGGAGAATCGCTCGCTCACTCGCTACGTCGGTAATTATACGTCATTTATCCGTCAGCATGAAGCGCGTCAAGAACAACAGGCGATTGCGTACCGCCAGCAGCAGCGCGAAATTAAAAAATTGGAAACTTACATTCAAAAAAATAAGGCTCGAGCGTCGACAGCTAAGCAGGCCAAAAGCCGCGAAAAGCAATTAAATCGCCTCGATCGTGTCGATCCGCCGTCCGCCGTCCGCGCCCCGCATTTTCATTTCCATGTCAACCATCAGCCGGTACGGGTGCTGTTTGACATGGAAGGGATGCGTATCGGCTATGACCGGCCACTGTTTCCCGCAATTGACCGTCAGATCGTCCGCGGCGAGAAGCTTGCCATTATCGGTCATAACGGCATTGGGAAAACCACTTTTTTGCGGACGATACTCGGTGAGCTGGTGCCGCTTGCCGGAACAGTGCACCGCGGTGATCGCGTCGATCCGGGTTACTTTGCCCAGCTCGCTGCGCCTCCGCATGAAACGGCACTTGAGTGGATGAAAGATCAGTTTCCGCGTCTTGAGGACCGCGTGCTGCGTCAACATTTGGCTCAATGCGGTGTGTCAGCAGAGCACATGCGTCAGTCGATGGAAACACTCAGCGGTGGCGAAGAATCAAAAGTGCGTATTGCCAGACTAATGCTGCTTGATTGCAATGTGCTGATCTTTGATGAACCGACCAATCATTTGGATGTAGAGGCAAAAGCAGCGCTGTCAGAGGCACTGAGCCGTTACGAGGGGACTGTCATTGTCGTCAGTCACGAGCCGCCCTTTTATCAGTCATGGGTCAACAAAGTGTGGGATGTGGAGCGATGGGCCGTCCCTTTAAAGGGACTGGCTCCGTTTACTAATGGTTTGCAATCTTAGCGATTGGTCAGAAAAAAGTGATGGGGGCGCCTCATGGTGAGAAAGATCGTTGCAATCGGTGGTGGTGAGATCGGTCTGGGAGAAACGACGCATATTGACCGGCGTATTGTGCAGCTGAGCGGCAAGGCGCTTCCGTCGCTGCTTTTTTTGCCGACGGCAAGCGGTGATGCGGAAGGATACATTGAAACGGTTGATCGCTGTTTCAGCAGACTTGGATGCCGTGTGTCAGTCCTTCGGCTGCTTAACCCTTCGTCTGAGCGCGAGCAGGTCCGCCAACGTATTCTGTCGTCTGACATTGTCTACATCGGCGGCGGCAGCACGTCTCAACTCATGACAATATGCACGTCCCTTCACCTTCAATATGATTTACATGAGGCGTGCGATCAAGGCACGGTGCTTGCCGGAATCAGTGCCGGAGCGATTTGCCTGTTCAAAGCGGGTCCGTCTGACAGCCTGTTTGATGAGAGTGAAACGCAATCTGTGACAAACGGCTGGACGAAAGGCTTTGGATTTCTGCCTTATTTGCATTGTCCTCACTACGACGAGGTCGGGCACACCTTTGATAAACTGATGCGTACGGCCTCCGGGCAGGCCATCGCACTTGAGAACGGCACAGCCGTCGTTTCGCTTGACGGCCGTGTGTCAATAATTAAGGAAAAGGCAGACGCAAACGTTTGGCAGGTCTTATGGGAGGGCAACCGGTTGATTAAAAAAAGATGGGACTGAATGCTTTGGTGCCGGCAAAAAGCGGGTTGTTTTAATAAGTGGCTTTAACGGCTGCTTTTTTTAACTGTTAAGTATAAAGATCTCGGGGACTAAGTATAAAAACGCCAATGTCAACTTGTCTGAGGAGGCGCGCGGTGTTTCTGGCAAACGAGCGATCGGAGCGTGATTGTTTTAAAGAAGCGGGCTTTTTTGACGGCATTTGCTGTTCATTTATGAAAAAAATTGTTATGCTGAAATTAATAAACAAGGATTTTGAATTCAGCGGGAAGGTCTGACTGCCGAATAAAAGGGGCGGACAGCGATGGACAAACATGATGCTTTAATTGTTTTAAAAGCGCAAGGTTACAAGCATACGGACAAGCGTGAAGATATTCTTGAATTATTTGACAGGAAAGACGGTTATCTGTCGGCAAAGGAAATTCATCTTGCATTAAAAGATGCTTATCCCGGCATTAGCTTTGATACAATTTATCGTAACCTTGCTTTGTTTTGCGATTTGAATATTTTGGAAGAGACGGAGCTTGACGGAGAAAAAATGTTTCAGTTTCACTGCAGCGATCACCATCACCATCATTTGATCTGCCTACGATGTGGGCGGACAGAGACGGTTGAGGGCTGCCCGATGGGTGACTTGTCGCTACTGAGCTCCGGTTTTCTTGTAACCGGGCATAAGTTTGAGATTTACGGTTACTGCAAAGCATGCCAGCGGGCACTCAGCGGTACCGGTGAGTCGATTAAGAATGACTAATGAAGATCTGACCGATGACACGGAACGTCCATAAGATGTCCTTGATGACGTGCTCTTGGCTGCGGGTACTGGTGATGACGATTAAAATCGGCATCTCCTTCTTGGTGACTTTTGAGCGGCTTTGTAACCATTGGATGAGCAGGCCGCAGAAAAAGCCAAAAACAGCCGCACCGGTTCCCCAAATAATTGGGCCGAGATACAGTCGGTAGCCGATGCTTGCGGCGATGACGGAGGCTATCGTGGCTAAAATGAAAGCCAGCTCGAAAGCGTGCTCAGTGTTGTTGTTCCACGAGGGTTGGCACGAGGGCGGTTCTTCAAAGGGTATAACGGCAATATCTTGCTTTTTAATGCCTGCTTCCATGAGGGCGGTAAGCGCCATCTCAACGGAAAATGAATGATCAAAAAGACCGATCACCTGATTCAAGGCTGATCACCTGTCTTTGTATGCGGCACGATGATCGGACGTGCGGGCCAGTGAAGGCGAAAAAGATCGTCCTGTTGTTGAATAAATAATTTATTTTGCGCGACCGCCGAAATGAGTGCGTCGTATGAAGTACCAAAGGCAAGCGACGGAGCAAACATCAGCCATTCCATATTAATGAGTTCACGCGCTTTGTCGACATGTCCATCGAATAATTGCTGTAGTGCCGTTAGATCATTGGAGTAGTAAGTAATGATGACGGTCCAAATGAGCAGCGCAGTTGCCGGAACATGCCGGCAAACATATATTTGTCCCAGACCCGGCATAAAGAGCGAAGCAACGCTAGCGATCAAGGGGGATCGCCGCTCAAGCGAGCAGACTTCAAAGCCATTGATGTGGAACGTGGCTTGCGGCAGTGTCTGATGCCTGTCAATGTAGCATCGCGCATTGATATTGATTGCGGAGTGGTAGCTGTCAAAAATACAAAATAAATAGAACGGGATGTAGAGCATCGTCCACCGCGGATCGAGCTCCTGTCTGACGAGTTCAAAGTGACCTTCAAAGCTCGCGACCATCGCTTCATTAAGACGTGCATGCACATTGATAATGATTTCAAAAATGAAAAAAAGATTGCCTTTCAAATGCATGTTCAGAAGCATGTGTCCAAAACCTGGAAAAGCTGCTGACCACCAGGCAATGACATAGGGATTATGGGCGGTGAGTTGCACCACGCCAAGTGAAGAGAGGTTCGTTTGTTTGGACCGTGACATCCGCCATTCCTCCGATCCTAATGTGCCGCAATGCTTTGCACCGGGTCAATAAATGCTAAGGGTTAGTTTTGAACAAACCGGTTGTTTTCATTCAGTTTTAGCCGGCAACCGGAGAGGGGAACAACAAAGCAGCCCTTGTTCTTTAACCATTTGAACGAAGCTAATTTGATCGGCATCGTGAACCTGGCGAGGTATTCGGTTGAAAGCGAACGCAGGAATCGGACGGTCTTCAAATATTTTTGCCGACGATGCGACCAGAGCAATGAGTTGTTCCCGTGGTGGATTTGGGATCGCGAGGCCTACTGACCAGATCAATTGTTGATCTAATTTTCCGCCATCCGAAAATTTTCTGGAAGTACAACACTATCATATTATTTGATACGGTTTCTTGCCCAGTGACCGGCTTGGTCACGTTTCATCCACCAATGCTTGGCGCTGACTTTGTCGCTGGCACTGTTTCCTTCTCTCGCGGCAGCTTTTTTCTCAGTTTTTTCAGCTGATACGACTCCGCTAGGATGCCGTTCTTCATATCTCATACACCGATTTGTTATTGAACCGGGCGTTTGCTGCAATTCAAAAGAGGATGCGGCAGCAATTAGCAAAGTTTGACAGGCATAACGCATGCTAATACAATGAAAACTAACATAGCCGGTGGCAGCGCGCGATGGGTTTGTATATGTGTGCCATGCCGGTAAATCAAGGCCGCTGCGTCCGGCCGCCAATCGGAGGAAAAGATGTCAAAGATTGATTATTTGCGGGTCGCAGCTGCGTGTCCACAGCTGCGACCCGCAAATGTAACCTATAATGTGTCGGCTATACAGGCTTGTATTGAAGAGGGAAGAGACGAGCAGGCAAAAGTAATCATCTTTCCTGAACTGTCATTGACCGGCTACACGTGTGGCGACTTGTTTTTACAGCAACAGCTGCTTGAAGCAGCCGTATCAGGACTTGAGGCGCTCTGCCGCTACTCGGCGGGAAAAGACATGCTCATTGCTGTCGGTGCGCCGCTTCGTGTCTGTTCATCGCTCTATAATTGTGCCTGCCTGATTTTTGAAGGTCATCTGCTTGGCATTGTACCCAAACAGTACATACCAAATTATGAAGAATATTATGAGCGGCGCTGGTTTACTTCGGGACTCGGTATCAAGAATCAGACGGTTGATCTGCGCTTCCAACATGACATCCCGTTCGGCAGTGATCTGCTTTTTAAACACAACGACTTTACCTTCGCGGTAGAAATCTGCGAGGACCTGTGGACAGTCATTCCGCCGAGTGGCGAGCAGTGTCTAGCCGGGGCGACCGTCATTGGCAATTTGTCGGCGTCTAATGAAATAGTCAGCAAATCGGCCTATCGTCGCGGCCTTGTTGAGCATCAAAGTGCACGCTGCATCGGTGCATATATCTATGCCGGTGCCGGTGTCGGAGAATCGACGACGGATGTTGTTTTTGGTGGTGAACTGCTGATTGCAGAAAATGGGATAATACTTGCCGACGGCGCGCGTTTTCGGCGGCAAAACACGGTAAAGACAGCCTTGATTGACCTTAACCGGCTGAATAACCAGCGGCTGAAAAACATTAGTTTTCGTGATGCTGCCGCTGCTTGCACCAATCCATGGCGGCGGATTACTTTTGCCTATAAAGATGAAGGCTTTGGCCGTTTTGACCGCTTTGTCGACCGCTATCCGTTTGTGCCGGCGGATCAGAGTGAACGGGCGGAACGCTGTGCGGAAATTTTCAGCATCCAGACCGCAGCGCTTGCCAAACGCTTTGAACACACCAGACTTGATCGGGCAGTCATCGGTGTCTCCGGTGGGCTTGATTCCACGCTTGCTCTTCTCGTTGTGGCAAAGACGTTTGACTTACTCAAGCGTCCCCGTCGCGACATCGTTGCCGTTACGCTTCCCGGATTCGGCACGACGGACCGCACGTATGCCAATGCTGTCAGCCTTTGCCGGCAAGTCGGAGCGGAGTTTAGGGAAGTGAACATTGTCGCGGCTTGCCTCCAGCATTTTAAGGACATTGGGCATGATCCTGCCGTTCATGATATCACCTATGAAAATGTTCAAGCGCGGGAACGCACACAACTATTGATGGACATAGCCAATAAGGAGGGTGGACTTGTCATCGGCACCGGTGATTTGTCGGAGCTGGCACTTGGCTGGAGTACGTATAACGGCGATCATATGTCTATGTATGCGGTTAATTGTTCAGTGCCGAAGACACTCGTGCGCTATCTTGTCCGCTATGTAGCTGAAGATGGCAACGTTGGGGCAGAGACGTCGCACATTTTACTGGACATCTTAGATACACCGGTTTCTCCGGAATTGCTCCCGAAAGACAGTGAAGGGAAAATTGCACAAAAGACAGAAGACATTGTCGGTCCATACATGCTCCATGATTTTTTTCTCTATTACTTTGTCAGGTGCGGCTATACACCGAACCACATTCTGTTTTTGGCCGAGCAGGCATTCGCCAGCGATTTTGATCGACCGGTCATTGTAAAATGGCTTAAAGTTTTTCTGAAGCGTTTCTTTTCGCAGCAATTCAAACGCTCGGCGATTCCGGACGGGCCAAAGGTTGGAACGGTCAGCCTGTCGCCACGCGGTGACTGGCGCATGCCTTCTGACGGGTCGGTCAGTGATTGGCTGAATGGACTGGTATAAAAATATCATGTTAGTAAAGTTTGTAAGTCGTTGAAGTGCCGTAGCTCATTGCATGTTTGCGCTTCCATGTACTGATCTGATGACACCAATAGTTTTGACGACTGCGCTCAATGAATGAGTGACTGGTCAATCCATCAGTTTTGACTTGATAAGAGGGGGAAATCTTTTGATTCACCGTTTTTTTTCGTATTATCGCCCCTATAAAAAACTGTTTATACTCGATTTTTCCTGCGCCGTGGTGGCGGCGCTGCTTGAACTTGCTTTTCCGATTGCCGTCAATGCAGTCATTGACCGGCTGCTGCCCGGCAGAGATTGGTCATTGATCGCTCTTGCTTCGGCTGTTTTGCTTGTGTTTTATATGATTAACACACTGATGCAGTATATTGTGACTTATTTCGGTCATAAGCTCGGTATTAACATTGAGGGTGATATGCGTCAGGAACTTTTTGAAAAGATTGAATCACTGTCATTTCGCTTTTTTGATGAACATAAGACCGGACATCTCATGGCACGTCTGACGTCTGATTTGTTTAATATCGGTGAAACGGCACATCACGGTCCCGAAGATATATTTATTGCCATCATGTCACTTGCCGGAGCGTTAGCAGTGATGCTGTCCATCAATGTGTCGCTCGCGCTAATCACGTTTGCAGCCGTGCCGTTCATCGCTGCTTTTATCATCCTGTTCAATGCCAAAATGACGCGTGCTACCGGTCGTATCTATCAGGACATTGCCTCTTTTAATAACAATGTCGAGAATGCTGTCGGTGGTATTCGCGTCGTACAGGCTTTCGTAAACGAACGCTTTGAGAACGAAAAGTTCAAGCGCAACAACGGTCTATATCGCGCAGCAAAGCTGCTGTCTTATCAAATCATGGGCGCCAATAATACAATTAATTATTTCCTGATGCGCCTGCTCACGCTACTCACCCTTTTTACCGGATCGTGGTTTGTCATTCACGGCGAGCTTACAGACGGACAGTTTGTCGCTTTTTTGCTGCTAACCAACTTGTTCGTGCGTCCGATTGAAAAAATTAATGCAGTCATTGAAATTTATCCACAGGGCATTGCCGGGTTTAAACGGTTTTGCGAACTGATGGCACTGAGTCCGGACATTGTTGACCGGACGAATGCGAAAGTGCTAGACTGTGTGCGCGGTGACATTACTTATACAGATGTATCGTTTGCTTACGGAGGCGCCCGGCCGGTGCTTGCGCATGTGAATTTGCGTGTTGCCCCCGGTGAAACCGTCGCTTTTGTCGGCCCGACCGGCGCGGGGAAGACGACGCTATGCAGCCTGTTGCCTCGTTTCTATGATGTGGAAAGCGGCGCGGTGTGTTTGGATGGACACGACGTTCGCGAACTTCAACTCGCCTCTTTGCGGCGCCACATCGGACTTGTCCAACAGGATGTCTTTCTTTTTTCCGGGACGATTCGTGAAAATGTAGCATACGGTGCACTGGGCGCTTCAGATGATGCGGTCTGGCAGGCGCTCGGTGATGCGCAGCTGAAAGAGACTGTGCTGAGCATGCCGCAGCAGCTTGATACGGTGATCGGCGAGCGCGGTGTCAAGCTCTCGGGCGGGCAAAAGCAGCGGCTCTCGATCGCTCGTATGTTTTTAAAGAACCCGTCGATTTTAATTCTTGATGAAGCGACATCTGCGCTGGATGCGGAAACGGAATCGGCTGTGCAGTCGTCGCTTGCTGCGCTTGCTCGCGGTCGGACAACGCTGATCATTGCCCACAGGTTGGCTACCGTCCGTAACGCCGATCGCATTGTCGTTGTGGCTGATCACGGTATTGCCGAAGTGGGCAGCCATGAGGAACTGATGGCGCGCGGCGGTGTATACCGATCGTTGTATGAGTCACAGTTTGTTATTGCCTAGCTGTCGCGCGGCTTGCTAAGCAGCGCCGGCATTTGTCTGCCTCCCAAGAAGAACGGATTTGATATGGCTTCGCACTTTTGTGTTTGATAAGGATGCACCCAATATAAAACGGTCTTGTCTGATGGAATGTGATATTTACGGCACAATGACGTACTCCCCATCCCCTTGAGGTTACTCACTGATCACCTTTGTCTTAAAATCAGCTGAGTATTTGGTCAATAGTAAAACCCCCCTGAAGTTGAATTTTGTTGTCCAACTTTAGGGGGTCAGTTCAAGTCACCGGTTTTTTGCGTGAACTATGAATTATTTGTTTTATTATACGTGAGCGGCGGCGCTGAGCAAATCGCGCGCGTCTTTATAGGTATAGCCGTGCGCATCGGCAACTGCTTTGAATGTGACATAGCCGTCGAGCGTGTTCAGCCCGTTCAGCAACGCTTCATCATCGAGACATGCTTTTACGTAGCCTTTGCTCGCTATTTTTTCAGCGTAAGGAATCGTGACATTCGTCAGCGCCAATGTTGACGTGCGCGGAACAGCGCCGGGCATATTGGCGACTGCATAATGAATAACGCCGTGCTTGAGGTAAGTGGGGTCATCATGCGTCGTGCTGTGGTCGGATGTTTCGACGATGCCGCCCTGATCGATAGCGACGTCGACAATGACTGAGTTTTTCGGCATCGTAGCGACCATTGCCTCAGTGACGAGCTTCGGTGCTTTAGCACCGGGAATGAGTACACAGCCGACAACGAGATCGGCTGTTTTGACCGCTTCGGCAATATTGTACGGATTGGACATGACTGTGTTAACCGATGTGCCGAAAATATCGTCCAAGTCACGCAGACGGTCTGCGCTTATATCAAGAATTGTGACGTCAGCTCCGAGTCCGACAGCGATTTTGGCTGCGTTTGTGCCGACAATGCCGCCGCCGACAATCGTGACTTTGCCGCGTGATACACCCGGCACACCGCCAAGCAGAATTCCTTTGCCGTCTGCGTCGCTGAATTTCTCAAGGTACTGGGCACCAATCTGAACGGCCATGCGTCCGGCGACTTCGCTCATCGGCTGAAGCAGCGGTAACACGCGGTCTGCACGCTGAACCGTTTCGTAAGCAATCGCTGTCACTTTGTTGTCGACAAGTGCTTTCGTGAGTCCGGCGGCAACGGCCGGCGCAAGATGCAAATAAGTGAAAAGGATCAGGCCTTCATGAAACAGAACGTACTCTTCAGGTTCAGGTTCTTTAACTTTGATTACCATTTCCGCAGCCCATGCCTGCTTGGCAGTGACAATTTCAGCGCCTGCTTTCGCGTATTCTTCGTCTGTAAATCCTGCGCCTGCGCCCGCCAGTGTTTCAACGCGTACGCTGTGACCTTCATGTTTCAAGTGAAACACACCCGCCGGGGTAATAGCCACGCGACGCTCATTGTTCTTTAATTCCTTAGGGATACCGATGATCACTTGTTTCCGCCTCCTGAAAGTTTTTGTCGGCCGACATTCATAAAGATAAGTTATCTTTTGTTACGCCGAACCGAACAACTTTTGATAAACTAATCATAGCCGGGTTTGAATGGGATAACATCATACACTTTGTCTATTAATCCAGCAAAACTCTTGACATTATCGTTTAATGTTAATTATCATTACATGATACGTTAGATAAAATAACGGATGTGACAAAATGGCTGCCGATTTTTCATTTTGTGTAAAAGATGTATTGGAACGCCCGATTTTCAAAAGAGCGCAACTCATTGCAGGGGCAAAAGGGCAGTACCGTGAAGTACGCTGGGTCCACATTCTCGAAATTACGCATGCCGCCCCTTATGTGAGCGAGAATGATTTGATCTTGACGACCGGGCTCTGGTTGAAGCAGTCACTGCGCTCAGAACTCGATTTTATGCGTCAAATTATAGAACATCGAACAGCAGGCCTGTGCATCGAGTTTGGCACGACCGTTGATGAGATTCCGGAAGAAATGATCGCGCTTTGCGAAGCTCATGATTTTCCGCTTATTTTGTTCCGGCAGCCGATTCGCTTTGAAGAAATTACGCAAGATATTCATTCATTCATTATTAACCGTCATTTTGAATTGTTGCAGCGGCTTGAGCAATATTCACGTAAGCAGCAGCAACTCATTGTCCAAAGCTCAGATATTGCGGCTCTGCTCCGACTTTTTCATGATTATACGAACCATGCGGTCTTCTACTTGTCACCTGTCGCGTTGCCGGCCTATTATCCGGCCGCCTCGGGCAAAGAAGCCGCCTCAATCAATGATTGGTTTCGCGCCCAGTTGAAAAAGAGCGGCGGACCCATTGAGTCAGTCTGCCTGCTGCCGCTCGGTCCCGCGCGGCACTTATTGCTTCAGCCGGTCACTTGCTTTGGTCAGGTGTTTTCATATGTTGCTGTTGTTGCTGATCAACCGCAGCCCGGTGAATATTTGACGCTCGTGTTGGATTACACAGCAAAAGCGATCGCAACGGTACTGCTACGCACCCAGTTTCTGGAAGAGCGAATCATGCGCAGCCATAACCAACTCATCCAAGATATTTTAAATCGGCGTATTGACACTGAAGAACAGGCGGAATTGCAAATGGGTTTGCCGGTGCCGGGCAGCGCCAGCTATCTTTTCATCGGCGGTGTTATCGCCTGCGAACATGACGTGCTTGCCAGTGGTGCCGAACGCATGGAGACGCTGAATCAAGATCTTGCAGTGCTCATTCGTGCACTGCTAAAAACAACACGCGTCCATCACTTGATGATGCAGCAAAATAATCGCATGTATGTACTGTGTGCGGTGGAAAGCAGGGAAGGTGACGGTAATCTGCTGCAACAAATGCAGCATTTGCTCGATGCGCTTGATAAATTTGCACGCAAGCAGCTGGATGGATTGACTTTCCGCGCCGGGTTTGGCAACCCGACTTTGCGTCTGCTGGAGGCGTACCGCTGCTTTCAGGAGGGTGAGCAAGTCATCGTTGTTCAATCTCGGATCAATTCTATGCGTACCTGTCACTTTTACAAAGATCTTGGCATCTATCAATTGCTGATGAACGTGTCACATGACTTTCTTGAGTACTTTGTCCACGAACAAATTGGCGACTTGCTTACGAGCGAGCGAGGGCGCGAGCTCAAGTTGGAGGAAACGCTTACCATATTTTTTCGTACTGGACTGAGTAAAGGTGAAACAGCAAAACAATTGTTTATCCACCGTCAAACGCTGTATAATCGGCTTGATAAAATTCGAGACATCCTTGGCGATGATTTTGCGTCCCCCAATCGGCGCTATAGTCTGGAGATGGCGCTGCTGGCCCGTCAGCTCATCGAGGGACAGCGATGATAGGCGCGGCTGTTCCGGCTGTATCAGCATGGTAAAAGGAGCTTTAAGTGTGAACTATCTTAGACATTATTGGAGAAAGTATGCCCCTGGTTTTTTCTTCGCTCTTTTTTTCTTGACGCTTGAAGCGTTTGCTGACTTGGCACAACCGACACTCATGGCTCAGATTATTGACCGCGGCGTGGCCACCCATCGGATGAGCATTATCGTTCATTATGGACTGCTGATGCTGCTTGTCACAGCCGGCGGTGCACTGTGTGCCAGCGCACGCAATGTGCTGTCGGTGTCAGTATCACAGCGCTTTGCCCGAGACTTGCGTCATGACCTTTACCGGCATGTTGTTGATCTTCCGATCGAACGGGTGGAATCATTCGGTCGGGCGACGCTTATCACGCGATTGACAGCGGATGTGACGCGCGTGCAGACGTTTGCAAACGGCATGATGCGCATTATGATGAAAGCCCCGATTATCGGTGCCGGCAGTCTCGTTATGGCCATTCTGCTTGACTGGCGTCTCGCACTCATCTTGTTTGCACTCATTCCGCTCATTGCCGGATTGATTCGCTTGAACATGCGTTTGAGTTTTCCTTACTATCAGAACATTCAACGCGCGCTCGACAGCATTAACCGGTCGGTTCAGGATTATCTTGAAGGGGTGCGTGTCGTTAAAATTTTCGACCGAATGTCAGATGAAGCTGAGCGATTCGATGAAAAGAACCGCAGGCTTGGCCACTTGTCGGTCTCGGCCACGCGGGTTA
The DNA here is from genome assembly GCA_047722915.1 of Sporolactobacillus sp. Classification (GTDB taxonomy): domain Bacteria; phylum Bacillota; class Bacilli; order Bacillales; family Sporolactobacillaceae; genus Sporolactobacillus. The sequence continues at coordinate 128,056 of JBDNZQ010000002.1, read as the reverse complement.
ACGCATCGTGGGGAGCCGTTGTTAATCTGACGGTCAACGCAGCCATTGTTGCTGTTTTGCTCTTCGGAGGGATCGGCGTGAATAGCGGATCAGTACACGTCGGTGTTGTCGTTGCTTTTACAAACTATGTGATGCAGCTGCTCTTTGCCATTATGATTGTCAACAATGCATTAAGTACGCTTGTTCGTGCACGCGCTTCAGCTGAACGTATAGGTGCAGTCATGGGCGAGAAGCAGACGATGACGTTTGGTACGCGCCCCCAGAAACGTGCCAAAAACGGAGCGTCACTCACTTTTTCAGATGTTCATTTTGCCTATCCTTCCAAATTGGGCAATTGGTCTTTGAAACAGCTGAGTTTTGACGTCGCGCATGGACAAGTCTTTGGCGTGACAGGACCGATCGGCTCGGGAAAGACAACACTTGCCAAGCTCATGTTGCGGTTTTATGATCCGCAGAGCGGTCGCATCTGCCTTGATGGTGTATCGCTTTTGACATTTAGTGAGCGAGATTTACGGCAGCGCATCGCCTTTGTTCCCCAAACCCCATTTTTGTTCTCCGGCACTGTCGCCGACAACATTCGCTGGGGCAGACCTGAAGCCAGTGAGGAAGAACTGGTGCGTGCCGCGCGCCTTGCTGAAGCAGATGCCTTCATTTGCCGCACGCCGCACGGTTACGAGTCGGTCATCGGCGAAGGCGGTGTGAATCTCTCAGGGGGTCAGAAACAACGGCTTTCACTTGCACGTGCACTGATCCGCAGGCCGGAGTTGTTGATTTTGGATGACGCGACGAGCGCGGTCGATGCGATTACCGATCAAAAGGTGATGGCCCATCTTGCGGACATGAAGGGAGACATGACAGTTATTTTAATTTCACAACGTGCCGCGTCACTGGCTGGAGTGGATCAGTTGCTAGTGCTGAACGCAGGCGGCATTGAAGCGTTTGGGACACCTGCGGAGCTACTCAAGACGTCCGCCTATTATCAAGCGATTTCCGGTTCGCAGATCGTGCTGGGAGGGGAAAATTGATGGCAAATACAACACGTTCGGCGAGTGGGCAGCGTCCGGGCCGGCCGGCCAGACCGCGCGGTGCGGCACGCTTTGCCCCAACTGAAAAACCACGGCATACCCGGCAGACGCTCAAACGTTTGCTGAGCTGTTTTTATCCGGTCAAGGGAACGGTGCTGTTCGTCGGGCTGATCGTGCTGGCGGATTGCGGCGTTTCACTTGTCATTCCTTATCTGATCGGCCGGGCTGTTGACCAGATAGGCACGGCTGTCGGACATGTCCGGTTTGCCGATTTGTTTCGGATGCTGCTTGCGCTGGCTGCCTTTTATGTCATGGACGCGGCATTGACGCTCGTCCAAGGTTGGTTGATGGCCAGTGCCGGACAAAAAATTGTTATGGGTCTGCGGAGCGGCCTCTTTAAGAAGTTTCAAAAGCTTCCTGTTGTCTTTTTTGACAGGCATTACAATGGCGACTTGATGAGCAGACTGACCAATGACATTGAAAATGTTGACGTCACGATTGCCCAGTCCTCCGTGCAATTGATTAATGATGTGTTGATGATCGCGGGGTCACTTGTACTCATGCTTTGCATCAGCCCGGTTCTGACGGCGGCCAGTTTGATCACGGTGCCGCTCGTTTTTGTGCTCACCATGGTGATTGCTAAACACACGACCCCACTGTTCGTCGACATGCAGCGGGAACTGGGCCACCTAAACAGCCATATCGAAGAATCAATTGCCGGACTTCATCTTGTCAAAGCGTTCAGCCGTGAAGCGGAAGAGCTGGCCCGCTTCAGTCAGATTAATACGCAGCTCAATGGGGTCGGCACGCGCGCTCAAATCATCTCCGGTTTTCTCATGCCGCTTATGAACGCTATTAATAATCTTGGTTTTGCAGCTGTTGCGGCAGTCGGCGGTTTCCTTGCACTCAACCACTTGATCACTGTTGGTATGATTGCCAGCTTTCTCACCTATTCGCGACAATTCACACGTCCGCTCAATGACGTCGCCAGTATTTTCAATACGCTGCTCTCCGCGGTTGCCGGGGCAGAACGTGTGTTTGAAATCTTTGATGAACAAGAAGAGCGCGCGGATGCACCCGATGCTTTGCCGCTTATCAGCGCTGTATCTGAGATTCGTTTTGAACGCGTCAACTTTGCCTATGAAGCGGGACATCCGGTTGTTCACGAGCTGACGTTTGCAGTGAACGCCGGTCAGCACATTGCTTTTGTCGGCCCGACCGGCGCTGGAAAAACAACAATCATTAACTTGCTCACGCGCTTTTATGAAATTAGTAGTGGGGTTATCCTGCTTAATGGCATTGATAGTCGCCGCTACCGGCGTGCCGACTATCGCGCCGCCTTTGGCATGGTGCTGCAAGATCCTTATTTGTTTCATGGCAGCATACTTGATAATATTCGCTACGCTCGTCCGTCGGCAACACGCACGGACGTCATTGCTGCCGCTGAACGGGCAGGATGCGCGCCTTTTGTGAACGCGTTGCCGAAAGGTTATGAGACTGAGATCAGTGAGAATGCGGGAACACTGAGCGAGGGACAGAAGCAGCTGCTCACGATTGCTCGGGCACTGCTTAAAAATCCGCGTATTCTTATTTTTGACGAAGCAACAAGCCACGTTGATCCGCAGACCGAATCGAGACTTTTACGCGCAAGCCATGACCTGATGGCGGGGCGCACGAGCTTCATCATTGCACATCGGCTCTCGACCGTTCGTCACGCCGACTGCATTTTTGTGGTTGAGCAGGGACGGATTGCCGAACGCGGCACCCATGAGCAACTGCTTTCCAAACACGGGCTTTATTATCAAATGTATGTCAGTCGTGCACTGTTTGCAGATGAAGAGTGAACGATATTAGGACACTTACTTGATCAAATTTTTTTGCCATTTAATGGCTGTCAAATAAGTGCCCATATAGCGCCCTTCTGGTATACCAAACTGCCTGAGATACTGAAAAAACGTTTGCCAATCGGCCCTTTCAAAAGCCAACACGGAATCCAGATGAATACGCAATGGGTTGCGGACGCCGTTCAAAGCATCTTTGACGATCCGTGGCAGAGGGAGCTCAGCAGTTACTTCTGCCATCGTTTGATTTGTCAGCACGTCGAGCGATGAGAACATACCGGCGATGAAGTATGCGCTCGTGTCTCGCGTCAAGTGGAGTTCAAAGGCGAGTTGTTCTAGCATTTTGGCACGAATCATCGATTGTTGGATCAATTCCTCATTTTGCACATTCGTTATATCTCGCATCAACAAGATGTGCATCCACTGTCTGAGATCTTTTGTACCGATTCGTGCCAAGGCTGCCTGAACGGAATTGATGGAAAACTTGGAGCCATAATTCGTCGTATTAGCCAGCCTAAGAATCTTGTACATCAGTCCGAGATCATTTTGAAAGATGCGTGCCAGTTTAAAAAAGTTCGGCTCACTGGTATCGAGTTCACTCAGAATCTGTAATGTATTTTGTCGGTTGGCTGTGATGTCCGTCGCGTTCAGCATTTTCGGATGGCTGAAATAAAAGCCTTGAAACAGTGAGTAACCGAGGCGTTTGGCCAGCTCGAATTCTTCGATCGTTGCAATTTTTTCTGCCAGAAAGGTGACCGAGGAACGGTATTTTGACATAAAACTGAGCTGCTGGGCCAGTGACACACGGCTAAATTCGATCTTAATGATATCAGCCAGTTCAACGATTCCCGAGGCAATGACTGCCGGCTCAAGGGCAAAATCGTCCAGAGCCAGCATATAGCCTTGGCCTTTGAGAGCGCGGCAGGCTTCGAGTACATCTTCAGTGAATGTCACACGTTCGAGTATCTCAATGATGAGTTTATCATTGGGCAGGAGCTGAGGCAGTCTTTGTTCAAGAAGCGGGCCGGAGAAGTTAATAAACCCTTTTTTATCACTAATCAATTCGTTAAAGTTCATGACGAGTACAGAATTGGTCAGCAGCGTTGCGGTTGCCTTTTCGTCATTGCTTCCCTTATATTCATTGTGCAAATCACTGCGGTACAGCAACTCGTAGCCAAAAACAGTCATGTTGGAACGATAGATGGGTTGTCTTGCGACGTAAATGTCCATGTGTCTTCTCATATCCATTCATTTTATAGTTATTGGGACCTATTATAGTAAATATTACCTAGTTATTTTTATTTATTTTCCATTTTCAATTATATAAATGTTTGAGGTTGGAAGCAATGCATAATAAAGCCAACCGGCGAGAGGTGGCTGGCAACTGCTCGTTTTATTTTCTGCGGAAGGGCAAACGCTGAACGGAGAAGACGTGGGCAAAGAGCAGGACAAAGACGCCGTAAATCATGAAAATAAAAGAGGCAAACATCAGTGAAAACTCGATGGCAAAGTGGTTAAGTCCAAGCTTCAGCGTGTTAAGAAGCAAGAGCGGATGAAGGATATCCCACGAGTTCAGTCGAAGAAAACGTCCGATATAGACGGCGTAGCCGCTGATTAAGCAGAAAATGATAATGGAAAGATCGGCAATGAACGTGCCCCAACGCCGGCGAAGTTGTGTATCTACAATCTGAAGAGAGAGCATGCCGCACCACGTGCCGGCCAACACGGCGATACCAATTTGAATAAGGCTCATCCAGTTAATCAGCGCGGTCGAATAGGAAACAGATGAAAAGGTATTCGGGACGTCATAAATGAACGTGGTTCCTTGAAGGTGGATGAAATCGGTCACCAGATAAGGGGAGTTTGGGAAGAAAAATAACCACAGCATGCCCCATAACCGTGCCTGTTGCGCTCGCCTTGCCGCAAACGATGCGACATATAAAGTGGAAAAGCCAAACGGCAGCACAGCCAGAAACAAGTTCCAGATGATCATGAGATGGATGATTTGGTGTGTGAGCAAAAAAGTGACAAGGCTTAGTGACAGATAGACGCAGACATACAGAACAGCAAAGCGTTTCCATATTATTTTTTTGTGTTTAAACATCCTGTGCATCAAACCCTTGGACGCAGATTTGCGCTCCCTTGTCTATGCGTGTTATGAATGAGGGAGACTAATTTAATGGAGTTTGGACGTGTCGGCGTTGCGAACCAGATAAGCTAATGGTGTTGACTTTTTTTAAAGATAGGCAAGTACATCTTTTAACCAGTCATTTATTGACGGGATCCCGGACGTGTCGGCGCTTGGCGAAAGAAGCGAGCCAAATTGGGCTCACTTGCTCAAGGACGCGCATGATGCCCCCGACAAACGAACAACCGGAGTAACATTGTCGTCAAGCACTTTGGAACAGTTCAGCTTTTTAGACATACTGTTGAAAAGATTGGCTTGCTGGGCTTGTTTTTATATTGTATGGCCCTTGTCTTCATTTATTGCGCATGATCTGCATGGCACAAGTGCTGCTGCGAGAAGCATGGTCAGAGCGATTCTGCGATTGGTTAACCGGTTTGTGACATAGCGCTGCCAATCACGTTGCGAGGCACACAAATGAAGGAAGATAAATAAGAATTTATCCATCAACAGGGTCTATCTTTAGCTTGGAACAGCGTGTGCATGGCTGGCAGACATTATTGAACCGGAGATTGCTGCGCGACAGGACGTGGTCACTCTGCCGCGCGCCCCGAGCATTAGTTTTGCTCTTCATTCGATGCCCAATCATTGATTGAGTAATCCGTCAACATGGCGCATGGTCAATAAGATATAATCCATAAAATAAATTATGTAAACTCTCTTGTGCGTGATGATTAAAGCGTATTATCGATTGGGCGAGATATATCGGCTTATGTTAAACTAAATAAGTCTGAAATAATTGGAGGACAGACTGTCATTTGGAGGGAAAAGAATGGCTTTGGAAACATTGCTTTTTGACTTTGACGGGACGCTTGCTAACACGTTACCGCTGACGATTTACGGTATGCAGACCGTGTTCGCCCAATATGACGGGCGCAGGCTGAGCGCAACTGATATTATTGCCATGTTTGGACCGACTGAGGACGGTATGATTAAAAAAAATCTTCATAATAAAGAACAAGTACAGGCCGCTATCGCCTGTTACTATGACATTTATGCCAGTGAGCACCGGCAATATGTCGAGCGCGATACTGCCATTATTGAATTGCTTGAACTTCTGAAACGGCGGCAGCTATCGGTCGGCATCATTACAGGAAAAAGTAGGCGCTCCTACCGCTTGTCAGAGGACGCACTTGGTTTATCGCGACTTGTGGAACACGTGATTACGGGGGATGATGTTGTGCATCCGAAGCCGAATCCGGAAGGCATTATACAAATGATAGAAAATTTCCATGCCAATCCGGCAACAACGATTTATATCGGCGACAGCAATTCAGATGTTGTGGCCGGCAAGGCAGCCGGCATTCAAACAGCTGCTGTTCAGTGGATGGCGCTCTCACAGTCCGGATCTTATCCGGCGGGTCCGGACTACTTCTGGACAGACGTTCGCGAATTGATTCAACTGGTGCTTGAGGAAAACTAAGCAGCGAACATTCATTCGATGTGTTATACTAACCGTAGCCGGCTGACGACCGCTCTAAGATGAGCGTGCGAGTCAGATTGGCTATTTTTTGAACACAAATGTTTTGCGACAATTCGCCGCACTCACTCTTTTCGGCAGGAACGTTTAGGAAATCACAACGCTGGGAGCGGACAGAAAAGGGCAGGCATGTTTCATGTATGATTCACATCAAATGTTGAAAAATGGAGGGATGCGGCATGCAGGCGACACAATCCATGGGTGCACTGCTGGCAGAATTGAAACGTGATCCGAATTTGTCCGGCTGGCATACGATTCCCGCGCGCGGGGCCCGCCTGCAACCTTTTCCGGATACGCTTGACCGCCGGCTGCAGCAGGCCCTTCAGTCACGGGGTATTTCTTCATTGTATACTCATCAGGCATGTGCTTATAATGCGGCGCTGGCAGGTGAGGATCTCGTGCTGGAGACGCCCACTGCTTCGGGTAAAACGCTTTGTTACAATTTACCGGTATTGCAGACGATTCTAAATGATCCGTCAAGCCGTGCGCTCTATTTTTTCCCGACGAAAGCGCTGGCGCAAGATCAAAAGAGCGAACTTTCAGACCTTATTGAAAGACTTGGTCTGCCGTTGAAAAGTTATACGTACGACGGTGACACGCCGGGGTCGATTCGTCAGAAGATTCGTGCGGCCGGTCAGATCGTCATGACCAATCCGGATATGCTGCATACCTCCATCTTGCCGCACCATACCAAATGGGTATCCCTATTTGAAAATTTGAAATTTATTGTTATTGATGAACTTCACGTGTATAAAGGTGTATTTGGCAGCCACGTCGCCAACGTCATGCGTCGAATGGAACGGCTTTGTTCTTACTACGGCAGCCGCCCACAGTTCATCTGCACATCGGCGACGATCGCCAACCCGCGTGAGCACGCCGAAACGCTGACGGGACGCAAGGTCACACTGATTGATTGTAATGGTGCACCCTCGGCCCGCAAACACTTTGCGTTCTATAATCCGCCGGTTGTAAACCGTCAGTTGAATGTGCGTGCCGATGAATTGCCAATTGTCACCGAGCTTTCCGCCCGCTTCATTAAAAACGGCATTCAGACGATCGTTTTTGCGCGCAGCAAACTTAAGGTTGAACTAATTGCCAGCCATTTGCAGGCCATTAACAGCGGGATGAACGAAAAGGCCAAAATTTGCGCTTACCGGGGCGGTTACTTGCCCACTGAACGGCGCCGAATCGAGCGAGGGCTGCGTGCCGGTGACATTGCCGGCGTTGTCAGTACCAATGCGCTTGAGTTGGGCGTTGATATCGGGCAGCTACAAGTTTGTTTGATGACCGGGTATCCGGGCAGTCTATCGAGTCTCTGGCAGCAGGCGGGGCGTGCCGGGCGCCGGGCACAGGATGCGCTAGTTATTTTTGTTGCCTCATCGAGTCCGCTTGATCAGTTCATGCTTGCGCATCCTGACTATATTTTCAATGGCTGTCCGGAAGAAGTTCGTATCAATCCAGACAATTTGATGATTCTTGCCGAACATGTCAAATGTTCGGCCTATGAGTTGCCGTTTAAAAAAGGTGACACGTTTGGCAACAACGGTGCGGATGAGCTTTGTGAATTTCTGACGGACGAAGATGTGCTCCACTTTCAAGCGGGCAAATGGTATTGGATGAGCGACGCGTTTCCGGCTAATGAAATCAGCCTGCGTTCAGCTGTGCAGGATTCGTTTGCCATCATTGACGTGACAAATCGGGGACACGCAAGCGTCATCGGTGAAATGGATCGTTTTGGAGCGATGACAATGCTGTATGAAGACGCTATTTATATTCATCAGGGCGTGCAATACCATGTCGACGAACTGAATTTGCAGGAGCGACGCGCCTATATCCGCCGCGTCACAGTCAATTATTATACCGATTCCGATCTGGCAGTTCAGCTTGATGTGCTGGACATTGATCGTCAAGATAGGCTCGGCCATTCCGGTTGTATAAAAAGTTATGGGGATGTCAGTGTGCGGGCACTCCCGACTGTGTTTAAGAAGATTCGTTTTGAAACGTATGAAAATATTGGCTGGGGTCACATTCATTTGCCGGAAATTGAGATTCAGACCAATGCGGTTTGGCTGAGCTTTCCGGAAAGTGCGCCGCAACGGTATGACAATGACGTATTTCAAAGTGCACTTGTCGGACTCTGTCACGTGCTCCGACACGTGGCGCCGCTGTTCGTACTGTGTGATCCTTCTGATTTGTCGGTCGTTGCCAAATTCAAAGCGCCTCGAATTGGCCGGCCGACGGTGTTCATTTCCGATAAGTATCCCGGCGGTATCGGTCTGAGCGAAAAAATTTATGACCAATTGCCGCAGCTGCTTGCCCGCACACGTGAACTAGTTGCCGGCTGTCATTGCGACTCCGGCTGCCCGTCATGTATTGGTTTTGTTGATCACGGTCAATCGGCGAAAGGGGCGCTGCTGGACCTGCTGGAGGATTTCGCGTCTTGTCATTAAAACGAAAACTGGAGATTTACCGACAGAAGCTTCATGAGGCGCAGCAGCCGGCGGCATTTACTCATACCGCCTCGAGGCATGATGCGCTGGAAAGTGCGGCAAAATTGGAAATGGCCGCTCGGCAACTTGAAGCATCCATTCGCCAATTTGGCGATCAATACGTGCTCGTGCATCACGAACATATTCCGCTTGGGAGATGTGTCGGTTCCTGTGAACTTGGCTCTCTGCCGCAAGCGGTTGCCCTCTGGCAGAACGGTATGAAAGCCCACCCGTTGTCGGCGCATGGTCTAGCGGCGAATGATCTGCTGTTTTTTGACACGGAGACGACCGGCCTGTCTTCGGGAGCAGGGCAAATGATCTTCCTGATCGGGCTTGCCAGATTCACTGCCGCAGGCTTTGAACTGCGGCAGTATTTTCTTCCCGGTCCGGGTCATGAAGTCGCGTTTTACAATGCCTTTTTGCATGAGGCGGCGTCGCTCAAAAACCTTGTGACTTTTAACGGCAAGGCATTCGACTGGCCGCGCGTCAAGACACGTTACCAATTTGTGCGTGATCGCGTGCCGTTGCTTCCGGCTTTCGGTCATTTTGATTTGCTCCACGCCTCGCGCCGGCTTTGGGCGGACCGTCTGGAAAGCGTCGGGCTGCAGGCGGTTGAGCAGCATATTCTTGGATGGAAACGTGATGATGATGTGCCCGGGAAAATGGCTCCTTTTCTTTATTTCCAGTTTCTCAAACGTCCGGATGCCCAGCTGATTGCCGGCATTCTTCAGCATAATCGTGAGGATGTACTCTCGCTGATTGCGCTTTATATCCTGCTTTCATTTAAACTCAACGGACAGGCTGCCGTTGATTGCAAAGAAGCTTATGCCATTGCCCGCTGGTGTGATCAGCTCGGCGCGCGTTCGCGTGCCGAACCGCTGTTTCGATCATTGGCTGACGGGGTATCCCCGGAGTCCGCACGTGCCAAGGCAATACTTTTCCGTTATGCGAAACGCGACGGGGACTACGCGGCGGCGCTCCGGTTTTTGAATGAGATTATTCAGGCCGGTGCGGCAGATGCGGACACTTACATTGAAGCTGCCAAGCTGCTTGAGCATCAATTGAATGACAGTATGCTGGCGGCTCTTTACACGGAGAAGGCACTTGATAAACTAAACAGTTATCATGCGGAAACAAGCGGACAGGCGTCACGCCGGCGCGACTGCTTGTATCGGCTTGACAGACTGCATCGAAAAATAAAAAGAGTGCCAATATATTGACGGCCTTTTATTGCCCGGGCAAGCGCAGAAAGTACCGAAAATCGTCAAAAACACCCATTGAATTTTTTGGTTTTCGACACTTTTCGGGGCATGACAGACGAATTTTTATTTTATAGACTTGCTTTATATCGATCGGCATATGCTAAAGAGACAAAAGACTTGCCGGGAAATACAGAGCAGCGGCCGGCAAAATGTGTTTGGCGCTGCCACTGAAGGCTGTCATTCCGCCGGCTTCTCCGGCACGGTTGAACGTGGCATGTTTTGGACGTCGACAACACGTGATACAGTCCGTTTTTTGCAAAGGGGTCTGTCCATATACCGCTTTTTCATACTTAGGTTTCACCAGAAATAGGATGTTTTTAAGCGGGTCGTGCAGATAGGCATGTTTTTAGGGCTTTTTTTAAAATGGTCAAAGGAGTTGAGTCTTAGGTGGCTCGAGCGGTCCTTATATCGGGTTATACGGCGACTGAATTCGGTATTTTTACGGCTGAACATCCGGGTATTCCTGCCATTCTCCATTGCCTGAGCGAGAGAATATCTTCTCTTGCCGCAGAAGGCGTGGAGTGGTTTGTCATCAGCGGTCAGCAAGGAACCGAGTTGTGGGCAGCGCAGGCGGTGTTCGCACTGAGAGAAAAAGCACAGCTGCCGCTGCGTCTTGCTTTTCTGCCACCGTTTCTCGATCAGGACAGCCACTACCGTCCGTGGCTGCAGACGCTTTATGCTGAGATCAGGGATCAAGCCGACTTCTATCGGCCGATCAGCAACCGTCCTTACGAAAGTCCGTTGCAGCTTAAACAAAAGGATCAGTTTCTTGTTGCGCATACGGAGGGCCTACTGCTTATCTATGACGAGAAGCGAGAAGGGTCGCCGCGCTATTTGCTGTCCGCAGCAGAAAAAAAGGCAGCCGGCGGTCACTATTCAATCATGCGAATTGATGGGAATGATCTTGAAACAGCTGCGGAAGACCTTCGCTGGCAGCACTTGTACTGATTGGCACAAAGAGGATTGACAAGCTACCGTTTGTTTGAAAAAATAAAGCATAGAGCTTAGCTGAGGTGATGGGTAATGGTGGATCAGAAAACGGTCGTACTGACAAAAGATGAAATTCTCCATAAAGAGTTTAAGTCCGCTTTTCACGGGTATCAGCCCGATGAGGTGGATCAGTTTCTTGATATTGTCATCAAAGATTATGACGTGTTTATTGCCGAACTTACGCGCCTGCGCGAGGAAAACAAGCGGCTGCGCAGCGAATTATCAGCGTCCCAAAGTGAATCGCCGCACCACTCGTCTTATAACGAAGACCAGGGACAAACCAATTACGATATTTTGCGTCGCCTGTCCAATCTTGAAAAGCATGTCTTCGGGAGCCGAATTAGTAACTCTTAATGTGCTTTAGTTTTCAAACGCGTGATCGTTCTATGTGTAAAATGTTTCTCAGTGGATGAGTGGGATTAGGCAGCGTTAGGGTGGAGCGGCGTGCCGCTCCACCCTAACGCAAGATTTCTTCTTTTTCCTTCCTCGGCTGGACGAAAAGGAGAAGGTTCCTTATTCTGAATGTATACCTGGCAAGGTGAATACATCGTGAATAGAGACCTTCTCTCAATGGATAGTATAGAAGATTTATTAGGAATTTGGAAGGAACAAACGAATCTGATTGGACAGTTGCTTTAAAGACGCATGCGTGTTATAATTTTTTCCTGTGACATTGCTTCTGCTCGGGCAATCGCGGCATTCTTTAGGAATGTTGAGGAAAGTCCATGCTCGCACAGCCTGTGATGGCTGTAGTGTTCGTGCCTGACGAAGTCATAAGTCAGGGTAGTCTGGAGTGATCTGGTCTAACGGCGGAAAAAACGCCTGTGTTTGCTTAGGCAGATATGGCGCTCTATTCCTGAAAAGTGCCATAGTGACGAATTCTTCTGGAAACGGAAGAAGTGGAACGCGGTAAACCCCTCGAGCGGGAAACTCAAACTTGGTGGAGGAACCCTTCGGCAGGAAATGAACGAAAGAAGGGGCAGAGCAATCTGCAGATAGATGATTGCCACTTCTGTACGAGGAGTAGTCACTCCGTCAGCAGTACGGAAGCACAGAACATGGCTTACAGAACAGGTGCAATGCACAGAAAGAAGCCCTTTGCGGGGCTTTTTTTAATGCATATTAAGAATATAAAGATTTCAGCGGGCTAAACATCAGGAAATAAAGGATCGATGTTCGTCCAATGACTCGGTTTCGCCAAGCTTTCGCATGCACTTGAAAGGGGGATGGGGACGCGCATCGTCTCGTCAGTCAATTAGGGGCATGTGGCTTTGCCAAGTGGGTCTAATAGGGAGATAGAGCACCTCAATGACCGGCTGGGCACGGATAAGTGAAGGCAATGTGCAATAAAGCCTGTGTTTTGCCGGTGGCTCTCCACTGGTCTGCCCAGTAAGTGCGCAGTGATCGGAACCTTGCGGGTGAGCGAGTTTCATTTGCGTGACTATGTTCGCCTGTCTAACTTCCGTAATGAGATACTTTTGCGCTATAATAAAATCTGTGCATCTTTTTTCCAATGCACGGGGATGGTGAGAAGCAGGCATGAGCGGCAACTTAACGTTTGTGGCGACGACAGCGATGGGACTTGAAGCAGTGGCGGCTACAGAACTGCGAGCTCTCGGATACACAGATTTGAAGGTGGATAATGGAGCAATTACTTTTTCAGGCGGGCCTTACGATCTTTGCCGGGCAAATCTGTGGCTGCGCACTGCCGACCGCGTGCGCCTGAAGGTCGCATCATTTCACGCGGTGACGTTCGACGAATTGTTCGAGAAGACAAAGGCACTGCCCTGGCCGGATATTCTGCCGCGAGATGCCGCGTTTCCGGTGATTGGAAAATCGCACGGTTCAGTACTGCACAGCGTACCGGATTGTCAGGCTATTGTCAAAAAAGCGATTGTTGAACGAATGAGGCAGACGTATTGCTGTGACTGGTTCGACGAAAACGGCCCGATCTTTAAGATTCAAGTGGCTCTTCAAAAAGATGTGGCGACGCTGTCCATCGATACGAGCGGCAATGGGTTGCACATGCGTGGTTACCGGCAGCTGCACAGCGCGGCACCATTGAAAGAAACGCTCGCGGCAGCGATGATTTTGCTCAGCCACTGGCGAGCAGAACAACCGTTTGTCGATCCGTTTTGCGGATCGGGAACGTTTCCAATCGAAGCGGCGATGATCGGTCAGCACATTGCGCCAGGTTTCAACCGCAACTTTATCAGTGAAAGGTGGCCGCTATGTCCAAAGGCGTTATGGAAGCAGGCGCGTGAAGAGGCCGACGCGCTGGCCGACTATGCTCAGCCGCTCGATATTCTCGGCAGCGATATTGACCCTCGCATGATTGAGCTGTCGGTGCATAATGCAGCTGAAGCAGGGTTAAGCGAGCTCATATGTTTCAAGCAAATGCAAGTGGCTGACTTTACGACCGATAAGGCGCGCGGTTGCCTGATCGGTAACCCACCGTACGGTGAACGTATCGGAGACCAAGAACAAGTAGAAGCCATCTGCCGTACGCTTGGTCAGCTGTTCAGTCGTTATGAGACGTGGTCTTTCTACATAATCTCAGCATTCGAAGATTTTGAGCACGTATTCGGCCGACCTGCCAACAAAAAAAGAAAGCTTTATAATGGGCGTATTCGAGCGGATTATTATCAATATTTCGGCTATAGACAACCGCGACATCGTCGTGAATGAAAAGAGTTTGCAGGAAAAAAGTAGAAACAGAACGAAAACCTAACATATTGAAAAATGCAAAATAGAAAAGAGGGACCGTTGTGACGATTGAACAGACGAAACAGGACTATCGTGAATATGTCAAAAAAATCATGGATTTTAAAGAAGCCATTGCGCTTGCTGAGTGGGATTTGCGCACCGGCGCACCAAAAAAGGGCGTGTCACAGCGCTCAGCAGTGATTGGTACGCTGGCCGATGAAGTGTACACACGTTCGATTGCGCCGCAAATGAAAGCTTATATCGATGAATTGACCGATGTGTCAGTGCTGGAAACGCTCGATCAGGTGACGCAGCGGATGCTTGAGCAGTCCAAGAAAGAATACGAGCGCAATGTCCGTATTCCCCAAGAGGAAAATAAAGCGTATATCGTTTTACAGTCAGAGGCGCAAACTGTGTGGGAAGAGGCAAAAGCTAAAGGGAATTTTGCACTTTTGTCGCCCTACCTTGAGAAAATGGTGACGTTAAAACGCCGTTTCATTGCTTACTGGGGTAAGGAGAAGCACGCTTACGATGCGCTGTTGGACTTATATGAACCCGGCTTGACGGTGACGACCATCGACGACATCTTCGACAAGTTGCAACAAGCCATCGTGCCGCTTGTACGCGAGGTGACTGACTCGGGGACACAGCCGTCTAATCATTTTTTGTTCAAAGACTTCCCGCAACCGAAGTTGAAGGCCTTCTGCCTGCATCTGCTGCATGAGATCGGCTATGATTTTGGTGCCGGTCGTTTGGACGAAACGGAGCATCCGTTTGAAATTACACTGAATCCTGGGGATGTGCGGGTAACGACCCATTACTTGACGCACGACTTTATGTCGACAGTACTCGGCACGGTTCACGAAGGTGGTCACGCGCTCTATGAGCAGCATATTTCAAGAGAACTTGTCGGCACGCCGCTTTGTCAAGGTACTTCAATGGGCATTCATGAGTCGCAGTCCCTGTTCTTTGAAAACTTTATCGGCCGCAGCAAGCCTTTCTGGCAACGGCACCTGCCCAAACTTAAAATTTATGGTGGTGCGGCGCTTGAAAACGTGTCGCTTGATGACTTTTACCGGGCGATTAACGTCTCCCGCCCGTCGCTTATCCGCATTTATGCTGACGAACTGACGTATCCGCTGCACATTATGGTGCGCTATGAGCTTGAAAAAGCTCTTTTTAACGCAGATTTGAATGTGTGCGACTTGCCCGGCGCATGGAATGAAAAAATGCAAGCCTATCTCGGCATCGTGCCGGAGAATGACCGTGACGGTGTGCTTCAGGACATCCATTGGCCAAGCGGTGACTTCGGTTATTTTCCGTCCTATGCACTTGGTTATGTGTACGCGGCGCAGTTCAGGCATAAAATGCAAGAAGAATTGCCGGACTTTAATGAACGGGTGGCCGGAGGGAAACTTGAGGCGGTCACGGGTTGGCTCAGCCGCAATGTGCATGTATTCGGCAGTTTAAAAAAGCCGCTTGAGATCCTCCGTGACGCGACCGGTGAAGGACCCAATCCAGACTATTTAATCGCTTATTTGAAGGAAAAATATCGCGGCATTTATAAGCTGTAAGGAGCGGGTAAGCGGCGATGAGTGCCGGAGGCAAGGCCTCAGGCGAAAGGAGTTTTGAATTTGGTGAGACAGGCATCAGCTTACGATGATGATACAATCCAGATTTTAGAGGGACTTGAGGCGGTTCGCAAGCGTCCGGGTATGTATATCGGCTCAACAGATGCCCGCGGACTGCATCACCTTGTCTATGAAATTGTTGATAATGCGGTTGACGAGGTGCTGGCCGGGTGTGGTGAAGAGATTATTGTTACGCTGCATGAGGACGGCAGCGTGTCGGTGCGCGACTTTGGTCGCGGCATGCCGACTGGGATGCATCGCAGCGGTAAGCCGACGATTGAAGTTATTTTTACTGTCCTTCATGCGGGTGGAAAGTTTGGTCAAAGCGGTGGTTATAAAACGAGCGGTGGTCTGCATGGCGTCGGCGCTTCGGTCGTTAATGCTTTGTCAGAATGGCTTGAAGTGACGGTTTGGCGTGACGGCCATGTGTTTCGGCAACGTTTCCATAATGGGGGACATCCGGTCACATCGCTTGAGATGACCGGCAGCGCACCGCTGAAAATGAGTGGCTCACTCATCCGTTTTAAACCTGATTCAGCCATTTTCAGCACCGTATCATTCCAGTTTGACGTGCTTAGCGAACGCTTGCGCGAATCGGCTTTTCTGCTTAAAGGCACGAAGATCGTTTTGGATGATAAGCGCAGCGGCAAACAGGATATTTTTAAATATGAAGACGGACTAAAAGACTTTGTCACTTACTTAAATGAAGAGAAGGACACACTGCATTCGGTTGTTGCTTTTGAAGGAGAAGCGGCCGAGATGGCTGTCGATATTGCTTTCCAGTACAATGACGGCTATTCCGAAAACTTGATTTCCTTCGTTAATAATGTGCGCACGAAAGATGGCGGCACTCATGAGTCTGGTTTTCGCACCGCGCTGACGCGTGTCTTCAATGATTATGCGCGTAAAAGCGGATTGTTAAAGGAAAAAGATAAAAACCTCGAAGGCAGCGATGTTCGCGAAGGATTCATGGGCATTGTGTCGGTACGTATTCCTGAGCAACTGTTACAGTTCGAGGGACAGACAAAAGAAAAGCTTGGGACGAGTGAGGCGCGCTCGGCGGTGGATGCGGTCGTCTCCGATCACTTGGCGTATTTTTTTCAAGAGAATCCGCAGACGAGCGAGTTGTTGATTCGCAAGGCAGTTAAGGCGCGTCAAGTGCGTCTGGCCGCACGCAAGGCGCGCGATGAGGCACGCAGCGGTAAAAAAAATCGTCGCAAAGACACACTCTTGAGTGGCAAACTGACGCCTGCCGCTTCGAAAGATTCACGCCGCAACGAACTTTATCTTGTCGAGGGTGACTCTGCCGGCGGCTCAGCCAAACAGGGACGTGACCGCAAATTTCAGGCCGTCCTGCCGCTGCGCGGCAAAGTCATTAATACGCAGAAGGCACGTCTTGACGAAATATTTAAAAATGAGGAAATCAACACGCTCATTCATGCCATCGGAGCAGGTGTCGGTTCTGACTTCTCGGTTGCCGACAGCAATTATGATAAAGTGATTATTATGACCGATGCCGATAACGATGGAGCGCATATTCAGATCCTGCTGCTGACATTTTTCTTTCGCTATATGCGCCCTCTGATTGAAGCCGGGAAGGTATTTATTGCTCTGCCGCCGTTATATAAGGTGAGCAAAGGCAGCGGACGCAAAGAAATGATCGAATATGCTTGGAATGAAGATGGACTGAAGGCGGCCATCAAAAAGGTCGGGCGTGGCTACATTATTCAGCGCTATAAAGGACTTGGTGAAATGAACGCGGACCAGCTGTGGGAGACGACAATGAATCCTGAGACGCGGACGCTGATTCGTGTCCGCATCGATGATCTCTCATATGCTGAGCGCCGTGTGACAACGCTGATGGGCGATAAAGTGGAACCGCGTCGAAAGTGGATTGAAGCCCATATTGCTTTCGGTCTGGATGAGGAGACAAATATTTTGGAGAATGAGAATTTGATCGTTGTGAAAGGAGAGGCGAACTGATGGCACGAGACGATCAACTGCTTGATCTGCCGCTTGAAGAGGTCATTGGCGACCGCTTCGGTATCTACAGTAAATACATTATTCAGGAGCGGGCGTTGCCTGATGTGCGTGATGGTCTCAAACCGGTGCAACGTCGGATTTTGTACGCCATGTTCCGCGATGGCAATACGAGCGACAAACCTTTTCGTAAGTCGGCAAAAACGGTCGGCAATGTGATCGGTAATTATCATCCGCACGGCGATGCGTCTGTGTACGAAGCGATGGTACGGATGAGTCAGGACTGGAAGGTACGCATGCCGCTGATCGAAATGCATGGCAACAACGGCAGCCCGGACGGTGACCCACCGGCCGCGATGCGCTATACGGAAGCGCGTCTTTCAACCATTGCGGCCGAGCTCATTCGTGATCTTGACTCGGAAACCGTCGACTTCGTTCCCAACTTTGATGATTCTTTGCAGGAGCCGATTGTTTTTCCGTCAAAATTTCCAAACTTGCTAGTCAACGGTTCAACCGGCATTTCAGCCGGTTATGCCACTGAAATTCCTCCTCATGCGTTGACTGAAATTATTGATGCGACGATCATGTTGATGGAGCATCCGGAGGCAACAGTCGATGAGCTGATGACGATCGTGAAGGGGCCAGACTTCCCGTCAGGCGGCATCGTTCAGGGTATTAAAGGCATTCGTGACGCCTATCGCACCGGCAAGGGACGAATTGTCATTCGTGCACGCAGCAGCATCGAGACGCTTCGTACGGGCCGGCGCCAGATCCTTGTCACCGAGCTGCCTTATGAGGTCAACAAAGCGCAACTTGTTAAGCGGATGGATGAACTGCGCCTCGATCATAAAGTGGAAGGCGTTGCTGAAGTGCGTGATGAAACAGATCGCAGCGGGTTGCGCGTCATTATTGAACTTAAAAAGGACGCTGACGCTGACGGTATCCTGAACTACTATTTTAAAAATTCGGATCTGCAAGTTTCCTACAATTTCAATATGGTTGTCATCGACCGAAAGAGGCCACGACAATTTGGTCTGAAAGACATGCTTCAGGCGTATATTGCGCATCAAAAAGAAATCATCACCAGGCGCTCGACGTTTGAACTGAAAAAGAACCGCGAACGGCTTCATGTTGTCGAGGGTCTGATTAAAGCGGTCTCCATTCTTGACGAGGTCATCCGAGCTATCCGCGCATCCAAGGACAAGAAAGATGCCAAGCTGAATTTGGAACGTGAATTCGACTTCACTGAACCGCAGGCAGAAGCTATTGTGACCTTGCAGCTGTATCGACTGACAAACACCGATATTACGACATTGCAAAATGAGGCACGTGAACTGGCTGCTGGGATCGGGCGTTTGGAAAATATCTTGCAGTCTGAGAAAAGGCTGATTGCGGTCATTCGTCGCGAACTGACTGACATCCGCAAAACGTACGGTGATGCCCGGCGCACGACCATTGAGCGCGACATTGAGGAAATTAAAATTGATCTTGGGGTAACGGTGGCCGCAGAAGACGTGATCGTTTCGCTGACTAAGCATGGCTACCTTAAACGCTCGAGTCTTCGTTCATTTACCGCGAGCAGTCCGGATGACTTGATGATGAAGGATAGCGATTATCCGTTGCTATGCGTGCAGTTGAACACGACCGATACGTTACTTGTTTTTACTGATAAGGGGCGTTATCTCTATTTGCCTGTGCATGAAATTCCCGACAAGCGCTGGAAAGAAATCGGCCAGCATGTCGCCGGTCTCGTGCCAATTGATGATGATGAATCTATTATTGCTGCCGTTTCTGTGGCTGATTTCACGTCAGATAAACGCTATCTTGTTTTTGTTACTGCTTTGGGCATGGTCAAACGCACGGCGCTCACCCTTTATGAGGCGCAGCGGCGTTCCCGCCCGCTCACCGCACTAAAGTTAAAAAAAGAGGATCGTTGCATTCAAGTGCTTGCGACGGACGGTGATCAGCACTTGCTCGCCATTGCTACATCCGGTTACGGCCTTCGTTTCCCCGAAAGTGAAGCCGGAGAAATCGGTCAACGAGCGGCCGGCGTGAAGGCGATGATGTTACGCAATGACGAGCGTCTTGCCGCAGCTGTTGCTTTTGCTGCGGACAAATCGACCGATGTTCTGCTTGCAACCGACCGTGGCGCGATTAAAAAGATGGCGATTCAACATGAAGTGGCATGTGGCAGCCGGGCTCACCGTGGATTGCCGCTGCTTCGTGAACTAAAAACAAAACCGCATCGGGTCGTCACGGCGCTTGTTGTTGGTGCAGACGATCGGGTCACACTGCGTACCGATGCCAAAAAGGAAATAACCCTTCCGGTGTCTGATGTGCGCCGCAGCGACCGTTTTACAAACGGCTCATTTATCTTTGATCAAGACAACGACGGAACGCTTACTGAATTGTGGAAAGCACTACCGATGTCGGGACACGACTGAACACCGCTCGATTGTCGGTGTTATTTTTATTTCTAAATGGAACGGAAATCAGATACAATAAAAAAAGAGAGAATGACTCGACAGCCGAATGCCGAATGGGCGGACTGGCTGCACAGAGGAGGATACTTATGCCATCAAATGAAGAAACACTATTTGATATAACAATCATCGGCGGCGGACCGACGGGTCTTTTTGCCGCTTTCTATGCAGGGATACGCCAAATGCGGGTCAAACTGATTGAAAGTCTGCCCCAGCTCGGCGGACAGCTGACTACTCTCTATCCGGAGAAGGACATTTTTGACGTTGCCGGTTTCCCCACTATTAAAGCAAAAGCGCTTGTGAACAGCTTGAAGACGCAAATGCAACCGTTCAAGCCCGATATTTTGCTTGGCAGAAGTGTGACCGGCTTGCGACGGTTGGAAAACGGATTCATCGAGTTAAAAACCGACGAGGGGGCAAGCCACCTCAGTCGAACGGTGCTTATCAGTGCAGGTGTCGGCGCTTTTTCACCTCGACCGCTCAAGGTGGAGCAGAACGAGACTGAGGCGGACAACATGTACTATTATGTTGATGATTTGCAGCAGTTTTCCGGACGTTCAGTCGTCATTCTGGGCGGCGGTGATTCGGCCGTTGATTGGGCCAATACGCTTACAACCGTTGCCAAGGATGTTTCGATTGTCCATCGCCGCAACGCGTTTCGCGCACATGAGAGCAGTGTGAATCAGCTGCAGCATTCCTCGGTCAAGATCTATACCCCTTTTGTGGCTAAAGCTATTCACCGCAGCGGTCGGTGCATTGATGAATTGATTATTGAAGAAGTTAAGGGAGCGCATGAGGAAACACTGCGCCTTGACGATCTGATTGTCAATTATGGATTCGTTTCAGCCCTTGGTCCGATCCAGGATTGGGGACTGATGCTGGAGAAAAGTGCTATTGTTGTCAATTCAAAGATGGAAACGAATATTCCCGGTGTCTATGCAGCCGGAGATATTGCTACCTATCCAGGGAAAATTAAGTTAATCGCCGCGGCTTTCGGAGAAGCCCCGACAGCTGTTAACAATGCCAAACATTTCATTGATCCTGATGCCAGGACCCAGCCGTTGCACAGTTCAAGCGCCGGTGAATGGTTTCAAAAATAAGGGACAAAAGTTGCGGGGTGTTGCCTGCTATAGCAGGCAGGCAATGTGGAAAATAAAAGCCCGGCGGCACAGCTTCTGAAGAATAGCAATCATGTTTGCCCGCAGCGAACAATTTTGCCACCCGCGTTCAGAGAAGGTCGATGTGTATGAAAGCCGATCACAAGCCTGTTCCGTCGGAAAAGAAATTAAATATCGGAGCTGAACTGTGGCATACATTGTCACAAACCGTTCATTTGCAGATGAAGGCGCGCAGCCGCTTTTTGAATAAATGGGGTCTGTCTCCGGCGCAATACGATTCACTTGTGGCGATTCGCAATGCCGGTAAGTTGTCGCAAAAGGCACTTGCTGATGCCCTTTTTGTCTCAAAGGGCAATATCACACAATTAATTGTCCGCCTTGAGCGTGCGGGCTATGTTCAGCGTGAGCAGGAATGGAAAACCAAATATGTGACATTGACGGACAGCGGCATGGCGTTGTGCCGCGAGATTGACCCTGACCAAAAGCAATTTTTTTTCGACCAGTTTCAATGCCTGGCACGTAAACAGCAAAAGCAGATCATTGAAGGGCTTAAACATTGTCATAAAGAGTGGAAGTGTGAAGCAGGAGACACGTTAAGCAATTAAATGGCAGATAGGGTAGCATATATTTTTTGAAAAGTGAAACAATCAACTCACTTTATGTATTTGGGAGTACTCAATGGATAAATGAATGTAGGCGAGCAAGCTGCACTGAACAGGGAGACTTTTACTCCCAGCCGAGTGCAGCTTTTTCACATGCGGAGGGAAAGCAGCTGCGACATGAGGTAAAAAGGTATAATCAGGCAGAGAAAGGAAAGGTGAGTGTATCCATTGGCGAATAAACTGCAGGTTTTAGTTGGCAATACCAGGTATATGCTTTACGTTATTTTATCTGTCCGCGTATTAAACAAACGTTTAATTAATATAATGAACAGCGACTTATTCTGTTTTAAGCCTGCGGTCAACCCGCCATCACGTCAGTCTTCTCAAATCAGTATAGGAACGGCTGATAGTGTGCGACTGCAAGATGCCAACATGTGAACCGCTTATCAGGAATAGATTCTGAACGATCAGCAAATTAAACGGAATGAAAGGTGTGCGCGCCATGCATGATTGCAATACCTACTTAATGAACTAGCATATATGCATATATTACATATAAAAAGTTGCATAGACATTTGAAACATATGTATACAAATGCTATATTTATACGTATAAAATGCGTAAACGGGGGTGGAACGATGCCTAATAAAACCATTTATGTCCCTGACAGCGATCTGCAAGTGTTCGATGATGCTCAGCAGGTTTCCGGAAAAAACTTATCAGCGACGATTGTACATGCTTTGCGTTTTTATACAAAAATTGGCGAGGGACGCGGCTTTGCACATATTGAAGTCTCGGAAGGCGAAAGTGGTACTTTTAAGCGCAAACGGTTTATCGGGCGGGAGCTGGCTTCCGCAGCTGTGAACGATCAGAAGGGGCAACGTCAGACCAACTACGTGGTTTATGAGACTGCACACGGCCGTTATGCTGTTTTTGTGACGGTCAAGAAAAAGTTACCGCTTGAAGAATCGGTCGAACGCGAATTGGAGCGGCGGATCATTGAGAAACTGGCTGGGAAAGCGCACTGCACCCAACCGCTTCCCGTCAATTTCGAGGACGATGTGACAGATATCAGACGGCTTGAAATCTTTCAGACGCTTGACGCTCTGGCCGGTCATGTGCCGGACGATTTACTTTGTTCTATCCGCGAGATTAGAGACGGGGAATTTCTTGATATTTAGGAGATGGCAGAATGATACGCTTGCTAGTCAGACAGGATGACGGACAGCTCTCAGATGAATGCAAGCTCAGCGAGTGCAAAGCAGCGCCGGCGGCATGGCATTGGCTCGATGTCAGCCAGCCGACGGAAGGGGAGCAGCGGGCAGTTGAGACGCTTTTTCCTCAGCTTCGTCTGCAACAGAAAGATGAGCGCCGCACGCGCCGGCATCCACAGCTGAAAGTATTTAATGATTACTATCGGTTGACTTTCATGGTCATTCATCCAGACACGTTGAAGGTGCATGAGCTCCGACTTTTTGTCGGCAAGCGCTTTGTGCTGACACATCATTCAGATAATCTAAAGGCAGTTAATGACATTTGGCATGAAAGCCGGCTGAGGGGGTCTCAGGGTCAAAAAAATGAAGCAAGTACGGCTGTTTTGCGCCGCCTGTTTGAACGCCTAATTGAGCAGTATTTTATGGCGATCGACCAACTTGAAGAGAAAGTCGATGAACTTGATTTAAATATTAAGCGTGCACCCATGCGCCAGTTGAATCGGCAAGTGTTCCGTATTCGCAGCTGCCTGCTTGGCTTCCGCCGCTGCGTTTCACCACTGCAGGCAATTATCCAACGTATGCTTACCTCGCCGTTCGTCGACACGAGTCAGCAAGACATCGATTTTTTCAAGGAAATGGATGAGAGCCTGTCACGTCTCATGCACATTATTGAGTCGAACATGGAGATCACAGCGGACATACGTGACAGCTACATGGCACTCACATCATACCGGATGAACAGTATCATGCAGACACTGACGGTGATCACGGTTATCTTCATGCCGTTGACGTTCATTGTTGGCGTGTATGGTATGAACTTTTCATACATGCCCGAGCTTCGCTGGCACTACGGCTACTTTGTTGTGCTGAGCGTCATGGCCGGCATTGCCTTTGCCATGTACTTCTGGTTCCGCAAAAAGGGTTGGTTTGACGACTGATTCAAGCGAGTGTCGTCTAACTTGCCGCAGAGGCATAATCGGCAGTTAACTGTCATCGGAGAATGGCGAATTATCACCCTCTTGAAAGTGGCTGTCCATGTGGTCGACTGCTTTTTTTAATTCGTCATTAGATAGGTGTGTGTAGATCATGGTTGTCTGAATCGACGCGTGACCGAGCTGGCGACGCAGTTTTGGAATGTCGTTGTTCTCTGCTTGATAGCGCGTGGCAAAGGAATGGCGCAACTTGTGAACGGATAATGACGGCTTACCGAAAGCGACGGCATACTTTTTGACAAGATTTTCAACGGCTCGCGGACTCAGACGACGCGACATGCTTTTAGGCCCCATCTGTGCTGCGACAAAGAGAGCTTTTTCCGCTGGAGACAAATGATATTTTTCTACACGCGCAGCCAAGTAGTCCTGCAAATCAAGTGCGGCTTGCTCACTGAAAAAGACAAATTGTTCTTTATTCCCTTTGCGAATTACTCGCGCCAGGCGTTTACTTAAATCGATGTCGCTTAAGTCGAGGCCAGTAACTTCAGACAAACGCAGTCCAGATCCAAGTATCAGCGAAATGATCGCCGTATCCCGTTCAACATTCTGTACGTGAAAGTGGAGTAGTTTACGGTTGCCAGCGATCGTGTCGCGATAACCGGCAGCGACAAACAGACGAAAGGCTTCATATTCATCGTGCCACAAGATTTTGCCGGCCATTTTTTGTGCGATGGTTTCTTGATCTTCTTTTACTTTATTGAAGGCAATCTTGGCCATCACGTTGCGGATGAGGTACGGTTGCAAATCATCTGTTTCGGCGACATTTTGTAAATAGTGAAATAGTGATTTAAGCGCAGACAGCTTGCGATTAATCGTGAACCGATCATTGTGAAGTCGAAATTGTAAATAGCTTAAGAAGTTTTCAACTGTTTGTGGTGTCAGCTTCTCAAGGCATGTCAACGGAACAGCAGCACAGTTTCCGGTAAAAAGGCCTTCGGCAGTGAGCCATTTAAAAAAAATCAAATAGTCGTGACAATAGTTAAGCAATGAACGTGGCGACATCGTTCGCATTTTTTTGGCAACATATTCTCCGACATACCATGGCAATTGTGCAGTTTTTTCATCGATGCGTTCATAAAGATGATCGGTGCGAGCATCTGCCATCATTTATTTCCTCCGATCCTGTCTAAATCAAGCGTTCAAAATGGGCTATATCGATACTTCTAAGTATAGCACAGGCTCTCAGTGGTTCAGATCGTTTGGCTGCGTCAAGAAGACAGCTATTTTTAACACGTATTAGCGGGTTCGGCTGCGATAAGCACGCCTATTGCATGCAGGGAAAAAGCAGCAATGGGGGATAGTTTGCGATCCGAGGACTTCTCAGTATTTTTAAAAAAAGGTGAAAGAGACGTTATTCATGGGGGCCGGCAGCTTGCGGCTGACAGGCATTCAGATTTGACCAACAGTGAAAAATAGCGGGAAAAATGGCTTTTTTAGTCGAAAGATATGATGTAAGATAAAGAAAGCTTTACGCCATTAGATGTTTGGCTATTTGGAGGATTGGGAATGAAAAATGTGTATGTGCTGAATGAAATTGTCGTTCTATCACTGCTTGGCGGAGGCTTGCTGCTGGCATTTGCCATCGTTGTCATGACCAGCGCGACGATGTTTCGCCGACGTCTCAAGCAAAATGAACGGCAGCCGAAAGACGGATTTTCATACCGCTTTGCGATTCTATTTTCGATTGTGTTGCTGATTTTAAGCATGTTGTTATTCAAAAACAGTTGGTCCAACTATGAACTGTCTCTAAAGGTCGGACACCAGCAGGCGATGATGACACGGCTTGTAGAGTTAGAAACAGGGAAAACAGTGCGTTATCTTTTTTCAGTAAAAGGGGAGCGGGCTATTTTTGTTCACGTCCTTTCAAAAACAGATGCAGATTACTATGAGGCCGTGTTCAGCGGTAACCGTCTTCAGCACGTGCGCGCCATTTCAAAGGCACAGGAACTGACACTTCGGGTGATAAAAAACAGTAAATAAAGCGCTAGGCGCTGGCTCGATAGGGCGCATGAGTTAACGAAATAGGGTTTGTTGAGCGAGCATTCAATTGCCAATTAAATCACAGCCTGTTCGGTATGCGATCAGTCAGGCCGCGTGATTTAAAACAGGCATCATTCACGGGTAAACGATGGTATTATCTTTATCAATTAAAAGAATACTGATATTTTACACCACCACAGAATTTATTCTTACTAAGAAGCACTCTTTAGAAACCTTAGTGACTCGGGTGGTGGCAACAAGGCTGACACATGCAGCGAAGATTCAGCAGTAAAATATAGTTCATATATTACTTCCCAGAATTACTTCGTCAAAATTATATTTTACGAAGTAATTACGAAGTAATAATGGAAAGTCCTGCCTGGCTTGTCTTACCGGCCGTCCGTTGTCTTTTCTCTACCACGTGTTTTATTCTTCAATAGGGGCAGACGTTATTACGAGGCGAATTGCTTTCAATTTCTAATCATATCAACTGTTGTTTTTTAGTTTACATAATTTTAAGTATGTATTTTTTCTGGCTGGTCGTATCAACTCCTTTAGCTTTTCATTAAATACTGAATACTGGCGTACTTAAATAAAGGCTATCGCTTTGGTGTCTGCTTACCGCACGCGTGCGGTAAGCCTCCTCAGACAAGTTAGAACTTGCAGAGTCTGGGATTCGCGTGCTTATTCCGCAGGCATTCTTACCGTTTCGTTTCTGTCTTCAATCATTTAAATGTTGAAAATCCTTTAGATTTCCTGTAAAAACAATCATCGGCAACTCTTGCCGATGATTTCAACAAAGCGGCAAAATTAGCCCACTCACCCGCTTTTACTATTCTGTTTTTTGTATTTTTTATTTTTTGAGTGAATAACTGTCTTGACTTTGCGCCTCATGTGATATAAAAACAGTTAAAATGAAAAGCGATTAACGAGTTTTTCCAGCGCGTTGGATTGATCTGCCATTTGTTTCGCGTCTTCCGAAAAATTTTGAACGGTCGTGCTAATCCCTTCATTAGATTGTGAAATTTCGCTAATCCCCGCTGATGTTTGCTCAAAAATGGCAACAATGTCTTCGACGGCTTGACCAATGGCTACGCCAATCTGGGTCACAGTTTGAAAGCTGCTGTTCATGAGAGTCATCTCCTCTCCAATCTGCAGCGTTTGCGTGCGTATATGTTCAAACTGAGTTTTTGTCTGCTGAATTTGCACGAGCCCTGCCTCTGCTTTATTAAAATTCTCCACAAGTGAGCGACGGACATTCATTGTCTCAAAACTGACGTTAGCTATTAACTCAACTATCTGTTTTGTCAGCACAGCCGTTCGATCAGCCAGCTGCCGAATAGAAACAGAAATCACAGAAAAGCCATCCTGATCACTTTGCGACCGAGCAGCCTCAATCGACGCGTTGAGCGCCAGCAGCTTTGTCTGTTTGGCAATTTTTTCAATCGATACCGTCGACTCGGAAATCCGTCCGACATTCGTCTCCAGACGTTTCAACTTTTCAACGCTTGCCGCAGCGGCTTTTTCAATGCCCGTGATCAGGGCTACGGATCGCTCCATCGCCTCTTGTCCACTATGCGTATCAGCTATGGCAACTTGGGTCAACAGGAGTACATGTCCGGTTTTCTTCGCTTCCTTTGTTAAGCGGTCTGTAAATGAATCAACTTGTTCCGAGACCTGCTCCATTTGCAGCGCCTGCTGTCTAATGCCTGCTGAGAGTTCTTTTAAAGTCTCTTGTACTTGCAATGTATGATCAGTTACGACTTCAACGGATCCGGCCAGTGTTTTACTGCTTTTTTTCGTTGTGCCCGTCAGCTGGCCAATGGCACCGATCATGTCCTTCAAATAATGGTTAAGTTGAATGACAGCATAGCCGATCTTGCCAATTTCATCGTGGCGGTTGATGTTTACCGCTCCGATTGCCAAATTGCCTTCAGCCATTTTGCCGGTGACAGCCATGACTTGCTTCATTGAATAACGCACTCTCGTTTGAATGCGTAAAGTAATAACCATACAAATGGCAATTGCGGTAAGCAGACTGAAAAAACCGCTGCCAATCGCTAAAAAAATTTTAATGTGCGCGTTGTTGACGGCCTGCTGTTGTTCAGCGACGATCGAGTTGCGCAACTCGCCGATTGTTTTAACTGTCTGCTGCTGAAAGGTATTTTGTTCATCACGAAGATGAAGAATGTTTGCATGCTCTCCCATCAGCGTTGCAGGAATAAATTCATTTTGAAAAAGATTGTACATTTGCGAATCTGTTCGCATGATTTGCATGACGAGATCTTTTTGCTGCGGTGTTTGGACTTCCTGTTGCAACTTCTGTTCTGCGAGCGTCAGCGGCCGCTGATCGGCCGTATACGCATTGATCGTTCGGTCACCGGGATCGACGACGTAGTCAGCAATTCGGCTATCTTTTATGCGGAACATGGCACCGATTTCAGTAATGTCATCAATGTGCCTGCCTGCCGCTCCGACGACATTCACTGCCTCGGACGCCTGTACGAGAAAGAGGGCTGACAGAATAACAGAAGCCGTCATCATGGCAAAGACAAGGCCGATATTGACTAAGTAACGTTGGTTAATACTCAAGTGTGACCATCTGATTTGCGGTTGCTTTAGGCTTATTCGACGGTTCAATGTTTTTAGTCTCATGATGCCCTCCAAGTCAGCTGAATCTCTCTTTTTAGTATCATCAGAAAAATAATTGTGAACAAGGTATTTTTTGTAAACTTCGTTTTAAAAGAATTTTACATTGCATTCACGAAGGTATTACACGTCTAAGTGACCGTTTAAAAAGTTGAGCTTTTCCCCCCTCTGCTGCTGCTTTATTCGCCCCGTGTGCTCTGTCCGTATGCAAAGACGTCGCGCGGCTAGGCATGCTGTTGCTCTGCCTATGAGAGTCGCAAAGATGAAAATTTATTTGATGCGGCGCGACATGGACTGAGAGCAGCCCAAATGCAGTTGCTGTCGAGAATGACACAGCCAGCTTCTCTAAAGCAATCGCTGCTTTTCTATTTATTCTCCTTATTCTTCTCAAAAAATAGTCTATCTTTCTGCCTCTCGTTCATAGAGTTTAAAAAGATTTAAAGTGCGGAGGCTACCCATGTACACAAAACATCGACCTAAACATCAATTGAATCCTATACTTTTGCGGTTTCTGGCACTAAGTCCCTTTATTCTTGTCGTGCTCGCCCTGGTTCTAAGCGCCTTGATTTCGCTTTCAGGAATGCGTATGGTCTATATTGACCGTGCAATGGCAGATACTGATCTATCAGCGTCGACGTTGCTGATTGAGACGTTTGGCAATGAGAATGTTTTTTTTAATCAAGCGATTTCAAAAGACGATCGACCGAAGAGTCTTGGACATTTTCTGACAGAAGGACTAACAAGCCTGCGCTTTGATGATGTACGCAGTCTGTTTGGTGCCGAACTTCCCGGCTTCACCGTCTATAACACGAAGATCTTCTATGCCGGACAAGGACTCAATTACAATACGTTGCCAAAGGACAGTCCTCCGCCAAACATTCGGCTTAAAGCGCCGAAGTCTCATAAACCGGATCAGAAAGAGCAGGAGAAGACAACGGCGAACGACAAGCTTAAAAAGCTTGTCTTTATCTACCATACGCACAGCTGGGAAGCGTACAATCCGGCACTGGCTACACGCAGTGACAACCCAGTCAGCGCTGATCCGACAAAAGATGTGATCTACGACGGCCGGATTGTCGGTGATACACTGGCAGCAAAGGGAATTGGCTATGTACAAGATACAAGCAATAAAAATGAAGAATTGCGAAAAAGAGGATGGACCTACAATGAGGCTTATACTTATTCACGTCTTGTTGTGCAGGATGCGATGAAAGCTAATCCAACGCTCCGCTACTTTATTGATATTCACCGCGACTCCTCGGGCGCCTCACTGACGACGACGACAATCGGCTCGACTTCATACGCACGGATCAGCATCATCATCGGTGAAGCCAATGCGAATTATTCACCAAATCTTTACATGGCTGAACAAATCAAAGATGAACTTGATAAGACGTACCCCGGACTTGTGCGCGGTATCGTCGGAAAAACAAAAAATGACGGCAACGGGATCTATAACCAAGACTTATCCGAGCATGCCATCCTCGTCGAAATCGGCGGCATCGACAACTCGCTTGACGAGGTGAAACGCAGTTCTGAAGCCTTCGGTAACGCGCTCGCTGCTTTTATTGCCCGCACGTCTTCCTGATGGGTCTGTTGCTGCGGCTAATGACGATTGATGCTAGTTCTGGAGCCGGCTCGGCAACGAGGTATTCGTGATTACAGTAAAAAAAGTTGCAAATTATAGTACCTGGTATTAATATTAAGTTACATTGATTGCCACTAAAAAATAACAAGGAGAGACTCCAAATGGAACTTCACGATCTGATCGCGCCTGAACATTACAACTTGACAAACGAAATCGATCAATTTGATTCTGATAAAGCAGCCATTCTGTGGGAAGACGAACAGGGAAACAAAAAACAGTACAGCTACCATGAGCTCATTGCACTCGGCAAAACATTTGCCAATGTTCTAAGCCGGCTCGGCATCGGTAAAGGCGATAAAATTATGACGATTGTTCCGCGTATCATTGACGCCTATGTGATCTATCTTGGCGCGCTGCGTGCCGGCGTGGCTGTCATTCCCGGCTCAGACCTGCTTCGTGCCAGTGACATCGCTTTTCGCCTGAATCAAGGGGAAGCCAAAGCGATCATTACCTATCACAGCTATGCGGCCGAGGTTAATAAAATGGACGAACCGGTGCCGTCGCTCAAATACAAGGTATCGGTGGCCGGTGAAACAGACGGATGGCTGTCGATGGACCAGTTAATGGCTGAAGCTCCGGCCGATTTTGAAACGGTTGACACGATGCGCGATGACTTAGCTTTTCTGACGTATACGTCCGGAACAAGCGGCACGCCAAAAGGCGTTATGCACTCTCATGCCTGGGCTTACGCCCATCTGCGGATTGCCTCGACACGCTGGCTTGATATTCACGATAATGATATTTTTTGGGCGACAGCAAGCCCCGGTTGGCAAAAATGGATTTGGAGTCCTTTTCTGACGGTTCTTGGGCGCGGTGTAACCGGTCTAGTGTATAACGGTCGCTTTCATCCGCAGAAACAGTTGCAGTTGCTGCAAGACTATCATGTGTCTGTCTTCTGCTGTACACCGACGGAATATCGGCTGATGGCAAAGGTGGACGACTTGGGCAAGTACGATCTCTCCCATCTGCGCAATGCCTGCTCCGCAGGTGAAGCACTCAACCGAGGCGTTTTTGATACGTTCAAAGATACATTTGGCATCACACTCAAAGACGGTTACGGTCAAACTGAAAGCACGCTGCTTGTCGGTACGATGGTTGGTGACGACGTGCGGATTGGCGCAATGGGTAAGCCCATTCTCGATGAATTTGTAACCATTATCGATGAAGACGGTGAGCCGGCTCCGGTTGGTGAAATCGGCAACATTGCCGTTCGACGTGATTTTCCTGCACTGTTTAAAACGTATTACAAACAACCCGACCGCTACCGCTCATCTGTCGTCGGCAATTATTTTCTTACCGGGGACCGTGCCTCGCGCGACAAAGACGGTTATTTCTGGTTTCATGGTCGTCGCGACGACGTCATTATCAGTTCCGGTTACACGATCGGACCGGCAGAAGTGGAAGATGCCATTCTCAAGCATCCACTTGTAAAGGACTGCGCTGTTGTCGCAAGCCCACACCCACTGCGTGGTAACATTGTCAAAGCGTTTATCGTGCTTAAAGATGGAGTGACCGGCAACAAATCACTGTCACATGAGATTCAATCGCTCGTTAAAAAGGACACTGCACCCTACAAGTATCCGCGCGAGATTGAGTATATCGACGAGCTGCCAAAAACAGTGTCCGGCAAAATCAAACGGTCGGATCTTCGCTTACTCGAAGCACGGCGCGCGCAGGACAAGGGCAATGTCACCCATTGAACCAAGCAGGCTGCCCATAAAATGAGACAAATGGGTCAAGTATTCATTAGCTGCGAGACAGACTGCGTGCGCTGCACCCAGATTGATCAGCGTCGCGATTGTCGGCAGGCGAGTTGACGTCTGCACAGTGCGTCAGCCACACTGTGCTTACAAGGCGCCCTCACTCTTTTGCTTTGTTTATACAAAGACAATGCTTTCTCAAATTAAAAAAGGCCGCCCGAAAAACCGGGCGGCCTTTTTTAACGCCTCTTACTTCTTCATGTCATTTGACTTACTGGTTTGGTTTGTGACAAACCGAACGACCTTTGCGCCGACACCTGCGGGCAGCAGCTTGGCGCCGATAGCGCCTGCTGCATTGAGCGTACCCGGAATCACACATACTTTTCCGTTTAACATCGCCTGAAACGCAGTAGCAGCCACGCGGCGCACATCCATCGTTTTGGCAAACATCCGCGTCTTTTCCGCGTGTGCGACCGCACCAAATTGCGTATGTGTCGGTCCCGGACAAAGTGTTGTCACAGTCACTCCACTTCCTCGCAGCTCCTCTGCAAGCGCGCGAGACAGCGACAGCACGTACGCCTTGCTGGCAAAATAAACTGCCATGAAAGGTCCGGGCTGAAAAGCAGCCGTACTGGCCACATTTAGAATCTTTCCGCTATTTTTTTTCAATTCCGGCAAAAAAAGATATGTCAGTTGCGTTAACGCCAAGACGTTGACATGAATCATGTCGGATTGTTCGGCAAACTCCAGTGTATCAAAAGCACCGACTAGACCAAAGCCGGCATTGTTAATCAACACGTTGACGCTAAGTCCAAGTTCACGAACACGGCGAAATACCGTTTGCGCCGCACCCGGTGCGGCGAGATCCTGGATAATGACTGTTACTTTGCGCTCCGGCAGCGCAGCTTTCAGTTCTTCAAGTTTCCCGGCGCTTCTGGCCACGACAATGAGATCGTATCCGGCACGCGCCAGAACGTGTGCCAGCTCATGACCAATGCCGCTTGATGCGCCGGTGATCAGTGCGGTTTCGCCCATCTTATACCCCTCTCACCCTCCGTAAGCCTTAATGCATCAAGCTTAGCGGATCAGAGCAGGAATCGTCAAGTCCTACTCGTCAGTAATTATCAAAGACGTTGACAAAAGGCGTCAATGGAGCAAATGTGCCAAGCCAAAAAGCAAGAACAACGGTACCCAAAATGATAAGAACAAACTCTATGTCACGGCCGCTCCAGCCGATCGAGTAATAATATGTCCGTTTACCTGTCAGTGAAAAGCGTTTTGCGGCCATAGCTACCGCAGTCCGCTGCGCCCTGCGGATCGCCTGCGCCAGCATCGTCAGGCTATAACGCCTCATGCGTGCATAAAAAGCTTTCGGGCCTTTTTTTTCAGCAAGTCCGCGCACCTTCATGGCCTGTCGCAGTGTCACGAATTCACCCGCCATCATCGGCAGCAGCCGGAACGCTGCCAAAAATCCATAAGCATAGCGGGCCGGCAGACGCAGCTGCTGCATTAAGCTATAAAAAAACGGAACCGGTTCCGTTGTCGAGGCAAAGACAAGACTGATCACGGCAAAAGTCAGTGTCCGCAAGCCGAGCAGCATGCCGCGCCCCAGACTTTCGCGCGAAATGCGGATGAGGCCAAATTCAAAAAGAATGTGCATCCCTTGTCCAAAGCAAACCATGGCCGTCGTGCTGAGCAGTGCAAGTACAACTGAGAGCACAAACAGCATCAAAGCGAGGCCCCGAGAAAAACCTGACATGGATAAATAGATGAATGAAAATAACAAAGCCGCCCACAACATCGTATTTAAATCATGTACAGCTAAGTAAATGATAAAAAGCATGGCGATAACAAGCAATTTAAAGGATGGGTTGACCGCATTCAGCCACCTATGACGCTTGAACTCTCGATCAGACATTGGCCTCCTCTCCCTCTGAACCGGCAGGTTGATCAGTTATTAAACGACCGTTCTCAAAGGTCAGAACACGTGTTGCTTCTGCGCGCACGATATCCATCTCATGCGTAATCATAAGAATAGTCGTCCCCTTTTGCCGAGCGGAGCGCAACAGTTCAAGCAGCCGAAAGGTGTTTTTTGCATCCTGACCGAAAGTTGGCTCATCAAGCATTAATACTGCCGGTGATTGAATAAGCGCCGTCGCCACGCTCAGCCTTCTTTTTTGCCCGACAGACAGTTGAAACGGATGGTGAGCACGGATGTGAGCCAGTCCGCAAGTGCCCAGCATGGCCTCAACAAGCCGTCTCACATCTTGATCGGCATCTCCTCTCTGCCGCAGACCAAAGGCAAGCTCATCATCGACGCGGTCACAGACAAACTGATATTCCGGATTTTGAAAGACAAAACCGATGGATCCGCGTTGAATGGGAATGTGCCAGTCGCAACTCCCTTTAACGCTTAGCAAACCGGCTAATCCTTCCAGAAATGTACTTTTACCTGCACCATTTTTTCCAATGATCGCCAACCAATCTCCGCGCGCGACCGATAGCTGAGGGACAAAGCAACAGACGGTTTTTCCTCGTTTAATCGCAAAGTTGTGCAGTTCAAACAACTTAATTGGCGCAGTTGCCGGAGCGGCTGCGACCTGATGTCGCTCGCGGTAACCTGTCCACGCCCCCGGATACCAAATACCGGCCGCCTCAATGTTTTTTGCCTTGTTAGTCATCACTTCAGTCGGTGTGCCGTCAGCCACGATGTCGCCTTCGGCATTGAACAGAGCCACGCGGTCAACGTGCTTGATCAACTTGTCGATTTTGTGCTCGATGATGACCAATGTTCGCTCGCGGGTGACAGCCGCCAGCGTGTGCCAGAACTGTTCAGTGCCTTCCGGATCAAGTAGCGCAGTCGGTTCATCAAGAAAAAGCACGTCCGGTTCAAGTGCCAGTATACTGGCAATGGCCAGGCGCTGCTTCATGCCGCCTGAGAAGGCAGTAATCGATTGGTGCACATCACTCAACTGCAAACCCACTTGACGCAAATACGTGCGAATTCGTTCAGCCATCATCGCCCGTGGAATTTGCCGATTCTCAAGAACAAAAGCAATTTCTTCATCGGCATGCGGCATGCAAAATTGCGTGTTCGGATCTTGAAAAATGAATCCCCAACTGTTTGGAATTGCCCGGCTCTCCGCCTTCATTGCCATGGGTACGTGATCCGGAATCAAGCCGCAGAGCACTTGCAGCAGCGTTGACTTTCCGCAACCGGACGGACCGAGCAAGAGAATGCGCTCACCTCGCCGGTAATGAAAACTCAAATCTTTAAAATGCATGTGTCGCTGACCCGGAAAGGCTAGGCGCAATGCAGTGACGCCCCAAACGTCCCCCTCACTTGCCGAGCACATGATAATCCTCTTGATTGACGGGACGGACAAGCTGTGTCACGCCTGTTTTCTCCAGCCCTTCCACAAGAACAGTCGGGAAAACTCCAGCCAGAAGCGCTGCGCCGACCAGTCGAAAAATGATGTTCAGCGTCAGATTCCAGTCAGCCAAACCGGCCAGATAGCCGTAAGCCAAGTCCAGAATAAAGGAACCGGCGGTAGCGGCGACCCCGGCAAGCACCGCTGTAGCGAGTGTAAAGCGGCGGTAACGGCATGCGGCAAAAACCGCTTCTGAACATACGCCTTGAATCAGTCCGTAATACAAGTTAACGATGCCTCCGCTGCCGCCGAAAAGCAGTTCGGCAAGTGCGGCAACCGTTTCGGCCAGAAAAGCAACTCCGGGCTTGCGAATCAGCAGCGCGGCAAATGGGCCGGCAATGAACCAGAGACCGTAAATCAAAGCATCAAGCTGAAGTCCGAACGACTGCAGCACATCATATACCGGACCCATCAAGCGAAAAACAAGTCCAAAGACGAGCGAGACGACAATCGTGACAAGAATATCTGTCAAGTTCAACTGGTTGTGTCCCTTTTTTGTCTGATCCATTAGTCAAACCTCCCGATCCAACATGCAGATTAACTGTACGCCAATGTTTCACGGGTGCATTCGCCCAGCTTCTCCCCCGTCTTTTTAGCAAGCAAATAAAAAAGCCGTTTTTCTGCAATCAGAAAAGCGGCACTGTCGTCGTACATGTGTTCATTCATTCGCCACTTCCCTACGCTGGAATTATCCAGATCAGGTCCAAAGGGTCGAAGCCAACGCTTCTCTCAGCAACTATGCGCCCCCAGTGAAACAGTTTCGTATTCAGTTTTCTTTTTGACTATACTGCTTACCCTGAAAAAAAACAAGTAAAGCGAGTGGCCGGTTTGTCGCCTATATGTTACCGCAAAGCAGATTGAGCAGGGTAAAATTCCCAAAAGCAGCAGTAACCTTCACTAAAAAACGGGCTTAAGCCAATACTTTTTGGGTGGTGTGGCATGCTATACGTAACTGTTTTAGTCCCAGGGAGGAACAATATGAAGCGGATGTTTATCATTTTAAGTGTTGTATGCCTCTTTCTGATCGGGCCGGCCGCCTTAACACATGCACAACTTTCCAAACCAACGACCTTGTTCCCTAGCCGACAGTTTAGGAGCGCAGAAGAACTGAAACACACGGCGGACACTATTGTTATCGCACACGTCAATGAAGACGAGCGGAGCTGGTCAACGGGCAAGCGGACGGACAGTGGGCATAGGTTGATGAATGCTCGACAGACCCTGCGTATTTCCTCCACACTGAAGGGTCGGGCGCTGAGCACGGCCTGCTTGCTGACGACGGGGGTGCAGCCGCTTCCGCCGCCGCACAGCTCGCTTAATCTTCTTTACACCGGTCCGCTGGCAGAAGGCGACTACGCACTGTTTCTCAAAAAATACGGCATCGGCTGCGATTTTTTGCTGAACGGTGGTTTCAGTGCTGTCTATCCTTTGTATGATGGAAAAACAATTGCCCTTGATCAGGGTTTTTCAGAATTTGGCAGCAAAACGCCGGCAGAACTAAAAGCTGCGCTTGGCATCTCGTCCCCTTGAGACTAACATTTGTTTAACTTTTCAGCCTGTTCACGTCGTTAATGCCTTGCCGTCCGAGACAAAAGTACAGCCATTTTAAATGAGGATTGTCATAAAAACCGGGTGCCCTCCATATCGTTTGATAGGACAAACTTTACGGAGGAACAAACATGAAAAAAACGATCTCCCCTTTCAAACACCGTACCGTTCAATTATCCGTTGTCAAACGCATCAAACACGTGATACTGCATCGCACTGACGAAGCAGCCGCCAATCGCATGGATGCTTTAAGTGCCCTGATGTTCCGTGCCATTCTTTTGCTTGGAGTACCGTACTTTCTGTTCGTTCTTTGGACATTCATTCACATGACACACTGAGAACTTCGAGCCGCCTTACTCTGTTCCATGTCATTCGGTGGGCAGGCCAGCCCACTTTTTTTACATGTCAAAATTTGCTCGGTGGTGTGCCTGATCGACTTAACCGCCGCATGTTCGAACTGCGCGCACGTGCACCTTTGTATTTTCCAAGCAATCTGCTCAATTTGCAGCTGCATGCGCGCCACCTCATATTCCATGTCTGTCATTGCATGTTTCGACGTCTGTTTATCCATTGTCTCTTCCTCTTTTCTATCCTATTATCATCCATTTGAACTGACGCGTGTGAGGACCATATCTGTCTTATTGGGGTTATATTTAGATACATACGTGCCGATGCAGCTGACTCCTGCCTCAATGACAAAACTCGAAGAGATCCGGCAAAAGAAGTGTATGCTCGTTTGTTTTTGCCACATCAACCATTTTGATAAAAAACAACGCATACCTTAAATGAAAGACTTTGGATAACGGGCCCATCGTGTCCGCGCTCTGCTTTGAGATCCCTGACATCTGCCGAATCCTTTGTTGTTTAACATTTCTTTCCCTAATTAACAACCTCAACATGCCATTTTCTTGTTTTTGATTAGAAGCAGTGCCCCCCTATCTTTGCCCATTTCAGTGATAATGATCGCTTTAATTAGTGACACCAGCGCTTTTATAAAAAATTTTCCGTTTTCAGCTGCCTTTTTGGTATACTGTGAAAAGGCGGACACTTTTTTGAAAGGAGTATAGGCCAACTTGACGCTTTATTATCCGAATGGTCAGCCTTATAAAGAACAACCGACCCAGGCTTTTCCGGGTGCACCGTCTGGGGTACACTATGGGCATCGCGGCATGCCGCTTGAGGAGGCACTTAACCTGACGAACGCATATTACCTCAGCACGGATCGCGCTGTTATTTACAAAAAGCCGACACCGATTCAAGTCGTGCATGTCGACTATCCGGCACGCAGCGCAGCCAAAATTACCGAGGCCTATTATCGCAAAGCGTCAACAACCGATTATAACGGTGTCTATCGGGGAAAATACATTGACTTCGAGGCAAAAGAAACCGGACAAGCAGCAGCTCTGCCGCTCAAAAATTTTCATGCCCATCAAATCAGCCATATCAGCCGCATTCGACGGCATGGCGGCATCGGATTCATTATTGTGCGCTTTACCGCCGATAATGACATCTTTTTACTTGATGCTTCTTTTCTTGAAGCGTTCTGGCAGGATGCCAAGCATCAAACTACAAGGCGTTCTATACCCAAAAGTCTGTTTCAGGAAAAAGGCCATCTTGTACCGATCCGTTTTTCGCCGCGTATCGACTATTTAACGGTTGTTGACCGCCTATACTTTTAAATTTAGTCAGATTTTGGCTTTTCGACCGAATATTTTGTATTAGCAAGTCTCGGTCATGGGCAGCTTTTTCGGAAAGGTAGGATTCACGCATGGTTGAATATCGATCAAGAATGGAAAAACGGCAGGCCGCATCGAAAGGAAACGGAGGTACGCAGCAGCCTGCTGCCAAACATGCAAAAAAAGGTGCCGGCGGCGGAAAAAGAAAACGCAGCTGGTTCAAACGCATTTTAATCATCATTCTGCTTGCTTTTCTTTTTGCCGTCTTGGCAGGTGCAGTTTTTATTTATCTGGCTATCCGCAGCGCACCGGCACTAAGTAGCGATGCACTGCACAATGAAATTTCGTCAATCCTTTACGACGATCAGAATAAGCAGGCGGCAGTTGTTGACGCCGGTGTACATCGACTTTACGCCAATATCAATTCCATTCCGCTGTCAGTCCAAGATGCCTTTATTTCTACGGAAGACTTGCGTTTTTATCAGCATTTTGGTATTGACCCCATTCGCATCGCAGGAGCAGCCGTGGCTCAGTTTACGCACGGCTACAAATCAGAAGGCGGCAGTACGATTGATCAACAAGTTGTCCGCAATGCGATGCTGACACAAAACAAGACATTTACACGCAAAATTCAGGAAGCCTATCTTGCCATTCAGCTCGATAAGCACTACACAAAAAAACAGATTCTGGAAATGTATTTAAATCAAATTTATCTTGGCGAAGGGCCGACTTATGGCGTTGCAGCTGCTTCCGAACTTTATTTCGGCAAAAATATTAAAAATGTCGATCTGGCTCAGTCAGCGATGCTCGCTGCAATGACCCGAAACCCCGGTTACTATAATCCGCTTGTCCATCCGGCGGAGGCCAAGGCAAGACGAGATCTTGTTATTAACTTGATGCTTCAAAATCACGCAATTGACAAAGCACAGGCTGACCAAGCGAAAAGTGAATCGATTGCCGAGATGACAGCTGGCCATCAGTCGGTCGTCTACAGTGATCGCAAATACGGCGCTTTTATTGATTATGTGCGCCACGTGCTTGTCGACGTCAAAAAAGTCGTTACAGAAAAAGAATTTGACTCCGGCGGCTTAAAAATTTACACAACGCTTGATCCGTCGCTGCAACAGCAAGCACAAAACGTGCTGAGTGATTCCAATCTCTACAAAAACGTCAGAGATAATTTTCAAGCAGGCGTGTCGATTATTGATACACAAACTGGTGCCATTCGTGCCCTTGGCGGCGGCCGCAATTACGCCTACTTACTGACGACGAATCATTCGTATCAGAATGTCGGCAGTGTCGGTTCGACCGCTAAGCCGATTGTCGATTATGGACCGGCTATCGAATATTTGAAGTGGCCAACCGATTATGCACTTGACGATAAGGACGGCGTCCGCTACTCCTCGTCAAATAACAGCGGTAAAATCATTAATGACTGGGACGGCAAATATATGGGACCGATGTCAATGCGCACCGCGCTGTATTTATCGCGCAACGTGCCGGCAGTCGAAACGCTGCAGGCAGTTGACCAAGCGATGGGAAGCACGCGTCCGGTGATTTCGTTTGCCAACAAACTCGGCATGAATTTCTCGCCGTCCAGCTTTGATGAAAGCTATGCCATCGGTTCTTTCTTTTCGTCGCCGCTGACCATGTCAGGTGCATTTGCCGCTTTCGGCAATAACGGCGTTTACAATGCGCCCTTTGCAGTCCGTAAAATCGTTAAGCCGGACGGCGAGGTTATTAATTTCAAGACAACGCCGACTATCGCCATGCATGACTACACCGCTTATATGGTGACCAATATGCTTAAAGACGTCATGACAAAAGGAACGGGCGTCGGTGCCAACATTCCCGGTGCCAACCTTGCAGGTAAAACCGGCACACAGAACATCGACAGCGCCTATGCGGCTCAAGTCGGAATCCCAGCGCGAGGCGTCTCCAGTGGGGCAATGGATGCCTGGTTTGTCGGCTATACGACAAGACTGACAGCGGCAATATGGACCGGTTACGATGTAACCAAGCAGGACATTGCTGCCAAGCGTTATCAGCAGTCGAACTTTGGGACTTACTTAAGCGCGGACGAGCAAAGCTACGCCAAATTAATATTCAAAAATATCATGAGTGATTACGTGATTGGCTCACAGGACTTTAAACAACCCAGTTCAGTTGTCAGTCTCGGAGGCGGTGAATTGGGCGTCGTCAATTCGTCAGTGGCGAACCACTTTCAGTCATCCAGCAGTTCAAGTGCGCCGAGTTCAAGCAGTGCCCTACTGTCGTCAAGCAGCATCTCCAGCAGTTCATTATCCAATGCAGCGCCAGTAACTAATAATAATCAGGTAACAAATGGGCAAGGAACTAACGGAAATGCAAGTGGAGGGACAGAGGGTAACAAGTCAAGTTCTTCAAGTACCAGTTCCTCATCCAGTTCTTCGCCTTGAAAAGAAAAAACATTTAAATAAATAAAAACTGAGTTAAATAAAAATTTTTATACATTCTCAGTAGAAAAGGGCTGATAACTTATAGAAGTTATCAGCCCTTTCCAATACGTAAAGAAAATAGACAAGCGGGACTAATATTCAGAAATACGCAGTGTGCCGCGCTGTCCCTTGTTCTTCATGCGCTTCTGACCTTCACGGCAGCAGGCAAGCAACGGGCATGTCAAACATGCCGGATGCTGTGCGCGGCAGTGATAGCGGCCAAAAAAAATCAACTGGTGATGCGTCTGTGACCAACGTTCGCGCGGCACGCGCCGCATCAGCGTCTCCTCCACTTCACGTACGCTGTCTTTCCAGCGACAAATACCGAGTCGTTTTGCCACCCGCTCGACGTGTGTATCAACGGCAAGTGCAGGTACACCAAAGGCAACGGAAAGAATAACGTTGGCTGTTTTGCGCCCAATGCCGGGCAAACTTAGCAATTCCTCCTGCGTCTCAGGCACTCGACCGCCATAATTACCAATCAATTTTTCGCACATCTGGCGAATGTGCCGTGCCTTGTTATGGTAAAGGCCGATCGAGCGGATGTCACCTTCCAATTCCTCAAGCGGAACCGCAAGATAATCTTCAGGATCATGATATTTTT
Source organism: Sporolactobacillus sp. (assembly GCA_047722915.1). Classification (GTDB taxonomy): domain Bacteria; phylum Bacillota; class Bacilli; order Bacillales; family Sporolactobacillaceae; genus Sporolactobacillus. Next base: position 86,345 of record JBDNZQ010000002.1, on the reverse strand, counting down.
GAAACAGCGCCGGCGTTACGCGGTTGACAAGCGCATCGGTGCATTGGGCGGAGAGCATCACGGCAATGGTAAGTTCGAGTGCGCTCGTATGATTCAACTCACAGTGTGCCTCAGGGAACATGCCGGCAATGGTTTTCAGCGTCTCATCAACTTGCTTTTGAGTTAACACACGGCCCTCCCCCTTCAGTTCTTATCAAGCCAGTCATAAGCCGGCATTTTTAGCATTGGCTTGCTATCGTTCCTGTTCTCGGCAGTTGCGGCAGTCTGCTGACGATGGCGCATGGCTTCGCCTCGAGCTTTTGCCTGCTCGGGTGTGCGAATGCCGTTCTTGCGCCAATCCAGCAAGATACGGTCGATATAACGGAAATTAAGTTTGCCGGAAATGACCGCTTCACGCAAGGCTGCCCGGATGAGTACCGGCGTCTGCCGGTCTTCATCCATCCACATGGCCAACGTCTCGCATTCGATGGGTGAGAGCGGCCGGCCAAATTCATTTTCAAACAGTGTATAGAGTGCGTTTTCACTTTTTTCCTTGCCATTTTCCGTCTGCAAGTTACCGGCAGCATAATGAAGCAGCTTTTCCCATAGAGGCAGCAAAGAATAGGACTCTGAATAAATGTGATCTTCATTTTTCTGAACGATGGACAAACATCCGCGTCGAATCAAATCACGGAGCAAATCCGCACAAAACGTTTCGTCAAAGCTCATTCGCTCGGCCAGCTGACTGAATGTTGGAAAATCAGTGCCGGATGCAAGAAAAGCATGCAGCTCAATCAGCAGCATGCACTCCTGCTCATTCAGGCCGATCCGGCGATAATGTTCAATGAGAAGAGCGGGAACAGAAACACTTCCCCGCAGCATTAAGTCAAGTAAAAATTTTGTAGTCATAGATTGCACCTCATTCAAACATTATAGCATGGGCAACACGTCAGAGGGTGTGATAAAAGTAAATTCTGCCGCCTGCTCCATAAAGAGCCACAAGCACGTTGGGTTAGGGTGACACCGTGGCGCCTCCATGACGGATTCTGGCAGCATGCGTCTGTCATTAGAGCTATAAGCCGCGCCGGGCACTTAGTCCGATTTGTGGTGCATCCGCAGACAAAAGAGACAAAATCCGTCATTGTTCACAAAACTTTTAAAAAAAGAGAGCCCGCAGCGCCAATCCTGGCGGCGAAGCACTCTTTTTGGTAGACGTTTGTATGGCTTGCTAACTTGCGCAGGCATCTTCTCCGCGCGTGCACATACAAATTAGATAGACGTTTGTGTGTCGACATTTATGGATACAGACGGTTGAGCAACCGCGGGAAGGGCGCTGCCTCGCGAATATGCTCCAAACCGCATATCCATGCAACCGCACGCTCCAACCCCAGACCGAAGCCAGCATGCGGCACACTGCCGTATTGACGCAGCTCCAAATACCAAGCATAGGAGGGGTCGTTCAAACCGTATTGATCGTATCTTTTTTTCATCAGCTCAAGATCATCGATGCGCTGGCTGCCGCCGATAATCTCGCCATAGCCTTCCGGTGCCAGCAGGTCAGCGCAAAGTACAACTTCCTCCCGCTCTGGAACAGGCTTCATATAGAATGCTTTGACCTTTGCCGGATAATGAGTAACAAAGACGGGCACGTCAAAATGTTCGGCAATAGCCGTCTCATGCGGAGAACCGAAATCATCGCCCCATTCGATGTCATCAAATCCGTTGCTCTTCAAAAAATCGATTGCTTCGTCGTAACTGATGCGCGGAAATGGAGCTTTGATTTTTTCCAACTTGCTTGTATCACGCCCAAGCGTCTTCAACTCGGAGGTGCAGCGTTCCAGTACGCGCATAACAAGAAAGTTGACATATTTTTCCTGAACACGGAGGCTGGTTTCGTGGTCACAAAACGCCATTTCCGGTTCAATCATCCAAAATTCGATCAGGTGGCGCCGTGTCTTCGATTTCTCTGCTCGAAACGCCGGACCAAAGGAGAATACCTTACCGAAAGCCATCGCTGCCGCTTCCATATAAAGCTGTCCGCTCTGCGATAAGTAGGCGTCACGGTCAAAGTACGTCGTATGAAAAAGATCGGTTGTCCCCTCGGCCGAGCTGCCTGTTAAAATTGGCGGATCAATCTTGACAAAGTCATGCTCATAAAAGAAGTCATACGTGGCTTTGATGATTTCATTGCGGATCCGCAAAATGGCATGCTGACGGCCGGACCGCAGCCACAGGTGCCGGTGATCCATCAGAAATTCAACACCGTGCTCCTTCGGGGTAATCGGATAATCATGTGCAATCTGAATGATGGTCAGCCCCGTCACAGTCAGTTCAAAACCGGAGGGCGACCGTCTGTCTTCGCGTACCGTCCCGTCAACGTAGAACGCACTTTCCTGCGTCAGTGTTTTGGCGTCTGTCCAAACGCGTTCATTCACTTCATTTTTCAGCACAACGCCTTGGATAAAGCCAGTGCCGTCACGCAGTTCAAGGAACTGAATTTTGCCGCTTGAACGCTTATTAGCAAGCCAGACGCCAATTGAGACTGCTAAGCCGACGTGATGCTGGACTTGTGAAATCGTGACCTGCATAATATTTTTTTGCCTCCTGTGTCAAGGCTTATTTTGTATGATTTTGAATGAAACGCTCAATCCGGTCAAGTGCAGTCTCAAATTGTTCGAGAGACGTCGCATAGGACAGACGAACATAGTCGGCCGCGCCAAACCCGGCCCCCGGAACAACTGCTACTTTTTCTTCTTCAAGCAGCGCTGAGGTCCACTCGGCCGCCGAATGAAAGCCGCAAGCTTCATACGTTCCGCGAATGTTGGCAAACAAATAGAACGCGCCTTGTGGTTTGACACACGTCAGTCCGGGAAGCGCCGTAAGACGCGGATAGACGGTGTTCAGCCGTTTTTCAAACGCTTTTCGCATCGTCTCGATACTATCCTGCGAGCCATTATAGGCAGCAATGGCCGCGTACTGAGAAATCGATGTCGGGTTGGAGGTACTATGACTTGCGACAGTTGTCATCGCCTTGATCAGCGCCGCATTGCCGGCCGCATACCCGATGCGCCAACCCGTCATCGCATGTGATTTTGAAACGCCGTTAACGATGATCGTATTGGCTTTCACCGCATCTGAGAGCTGCGCAATCGAGTAAAACGTATGATTATTATAGACAAGCTTTTCATAGATCTCGTCAGAAATGATAAGAATGCCGTGCGACAGACAAAATTCAGCAATCGGCTTCAGCTCATCTTTCGTGTAGATCATGCCGGTCGGGTTGCTCGGCGAGTTCAAAATGAGTGCCTTTGTCCGCGGAGAACACGTACGCTCAAGGTCGTTCACCGTGATCTTGAACTGCTGCTTCTCAGTCGTGGAAATCGCAACCGGGACGCCGTCGGCCAATTTGACTTGTTCAGGGTAGCTCACCCAAAACGGTGCAGGAATAAGGACTTCATCGCCGGGATCAAGCAGCGCCTGAAATAGTAAGTAGAGAACGTGCTTGGCACCGTTTCCGACAATGATCTCAGAAGGGGCAAACGTGAACCCCTGATCGCGCCTTAGTTTGCCGGCTATGGCCTGCTTTAATTCAAGCAGGCCGGCTGTCGGCGTATACTTCGTCTTGCCCTCTCGCATCGCCTGAATCGCCGCTTCAATGATGTAGTTCGGTGTATTAAAGTCAGGCTGACCGGCACCAAGTCCGACTACATCAAAACCTTGGGCCGACAATTCTCCCGCTTTCGCAGTAATCGCCAATGTACTCGACGGTGTAATGGCCGCTACGCGATCTGCAAGTTTCATCTTTCAACTCTCCCTTTGCCCCTATTTTTTAAATATTTAGTATACGCTGCACTTCTCTGCCATTGCTAAAATTCAAGGCAATATAATTGTAGGTGTGGTTAGGCGCAACGAAAGTGACTTGCCAAACGGGCGTCGCATTGATTGCACCGAGTCGCACGGAGACGACACGTTGCACATTAAAGTGCATCGTGCTGAAAATAGCCAATGCGTGCGAGCGCGAGATGCCTTGATTAGCGGTGCGCATGAACATCGGCGCTTTCTCGCCGCTCTCTGGCACCCATACGTACACTCGCCGCCCGTTGCGTAGCGCTTTAATAACTTGATAAGCGTTACTGCCGTAGTAAGAGGTCACATCTTCGACCTTGCCGATCGCATAGTGGCTGCGCGCCTTGGTCACCGCTTGGTCAGCTGCGTGTATACTCACAACCCTATTGCTATCATAGATATACCACGCGCCCCAGCCAATAAAAACCAACAGTGCAGCGGTTAAAGTCAGCCACCATTTTTTCACTCCGCATCCTCCTTGCTTTCTACGGGATGTGCCTTCCAGGTGATCGCTCGACGATTATCGTTTCGACCGCCGACTACCATCTTAAATTTCACCGGTCACATTGTCAATCAGCCGTGCATTTTTATAATAAACCGCAAGTGCAAGAATAAAGCGCCCGTTAAGCTGACCGTCTTTCGCACGCCTCAGTGCCGGATAGCTCAGAGCGTCCACATAATCGATCTTGCCAAGCTTAAGATGATTCAGCAGGTCATTCTGAATAAGAGTAACGACTGCTTGGTCACTGCGACAACCGCGCTTGACTTCCTCAAGCGCCTGCTCCAGCGCACGGTGCAAATATGCAGCTTCGACGCGTTCTGCCGCAGAAAGATGCACATTGCGCGAACTTTTGGCCAACCCATCGCTTTCGCGAATGATCGGACAGGCCACCAGTTCAATGGGAAAATGAAAGGCGCGGATCAAATCAGCGACGATGGCCACTTGCTGCGCATCTTTCATACCGAAATACACCCGCTGAGGTTGGATGATGGTGAATAATTTTGTCAGCACAGTCGCAACGCCGTCAAAGTGACCAGGCCGGCTTTTTCCGCACAGCACATCAGTTTTTGAGGCGACTTTCACCGTCACATCTGTGCCGTTCGGATACATCGCTTCTCGGCTTGGACAAAACACGGCAGCGATTCCCGCTTGCTCGGCAAACTGTAAATCACGTTCGCGATCTTGGGGGTAGGTCAAAAAATCTTTTTCATCACCAAATTGCGTTGGATTGACAAAGACGCTGGCCACTGCGCAATCGTTTTCTTTTACCGCTCGCTCAAATAAAGAGAAGTGTCCGGCATGGAGAAAGCCCATCGTCGGCACGTAGCCGACTGTTTTTCCTTCTCGTCTTTGTTCTTCAATGTAGCGATGCATGTCAGAAGGCGTTTCAATGACTCGAACCGAAGCATGATTTGTCCCGTTTTCCAATTCATCTCACCAGTCGCTCTCTCACGCCATATTCCAAATCAGCAGGCGTGTATCTTTCATTTTTTAAAAATCTCAGTACAAGTATACCAGACATTTTTCATTCATTAGATGGCTGCAAAGAAAAATCATGCAAAGAGTATAGAAAAACTTGGCTACGCCAAGTCCAATTGATTATCGGATTTCAACCACCGAGCTTGTTGCTAAAAACTATGTCCAACTTTTGGGGTTCACATTATCCTTTAAGGCAACCGCGCTTCGGTTTCACTCGCCGCGCTCGCCGCGCGTCTCCTCTGACAAATAATGAAAACCTGCGGGATCTCGCTGGTTTTGCAAGCACCTTCACACCCGCGTGCTTGTTTTTAGCAGATGTCTGCACTAACAGCACTTATGACCATTCAATATCGGCAGAATAGACATGAGTAAGACTGCCATCGCTCGCCTCGAGAAGCAATACTCCATCATCGTCAATGCCAACCGCTTTGCCGCGCAGTATTTGACCGCCCGGTTTGCGCACGCTGATGTATTTTCCAAGGCTGAGTGCCCGGGACATCCAAAGCGGTTTAATGACTGCAAAACCATCTGTCAGATAGGCGTGATAAAGCGTTTCAAAACGCTCAAGAAACTGGCAAATTAGAACTGCCGGCTCATAGCTTTGGCCCGTTACCGTGCGAAGCGAGGTAGCTTTGTGGCACAATGCTCCTTTAAATGCCTCGGCGTCGGTATTCACATTCATACCGATGCCAATCACGATCGCTTTCACATAAGTGGCTTCTGCTTGAAGCTCAGTCAGAATGCCGACCAGTTTGGCACCCTCATACAGGATGTCGTTCGGCCACTTGATCGCGCAACATAGGCCGGAGACGCGCTCAATCGCATCGGCTGCGGCCACTGCCGTCAATAATGTGAGCTGCGGCGTGCGATCAATCGCTAACTCAGGACGCAGAATGAAGCTCATTGCAATGTTCGCTCCGCGTGCGGACTGCCATGCATGCCCGAGACGTCCGCGTCCGGCCGTTTGCTCATTCGTCACGACGAGCGTCCCCTCTTCTGCTCCTTCATCAGCCAGTTGCAGTGCCAGTTTCTGCGTCGAATCAAGACGGTCATAAAAAACAATCTGCCGTCCAAGCCGCTTGGTGGTGAGCAGCGCGAGGATGGCGGCATCGCTGACGCCTTCAGGTGCCGATTGCAGCCGATAACCACTTTTTTGCACGGCTTCAATGTGGTACCCATCGTTTTCAAGTTCGCGGACATGTTTCCACACCGCTGTGCGCGAGCAACCCAGTTCTTCGGATATACGCTGGCCGGAAAGATAGCCGCTGCGATGCGCATAGAGCAGCTGCAGAACCGCACGTTTTGTTACACCGATCTTTTTTGGAACCATGCGGCAATGGCCTCCTTCTCATTTTCCAGCTGCCCGGTGATGACAGCCTGTTCAACCGCTGCCAACTCGCCGGCCAGCCACCGTCCGGCCGGGCGGCCTACCCATTGCAACACATCTCGTCCGCTGACTGCCAATTCCTTTGAAGAATGAATGGGGAGGCGGCCGTCAATCCGATTGATTGTTTCAATTATTGCCTTGAGCGCGTCTGTTGTGCTCTCTCCAAGTGCGGCGCGCAGCCGCTCAGCGCTTGCGGCAACCGCAGCCGAAAAGGTATAGACCGATAAGCGGTTCCAGTCTTGAACACGGCAAAGAGCAAGGGCACTTCGGTAAAGTTGTACACGTTTCCGGCGCGCGTTAGGCCACTTCCACGCACGAGCAAAAGCAGCTGTTTGCGGCAAGGAAAGCGAAATGCATTCCAAAAAAGCACTCCAGCGCTCATCGTTATCATTGAGAAAGTGCAAGTGCAGAACCGGCCGTTTAATCGGTACGTCCAAAAATGGGAGTTGGCGCGCGCAACCGGTTTCAAACAGCATATGAATGGCATGGGCCGCCTGCTTGCCGGCCAGCAACTTCGTCATTTCCTGATCGACCCGCTCCATCGATAATTTTTTGAGCAGCGGCGCAGAATCGATGAATGCGATTTGTTCGCCTTCGCCAATCTCAAAGCCGAGTTCCGCCGCAAAGCGCAGACCGCGCAGCATACGTAGCGGATCTTCCCTGATGCGTGCTTGGGGTTTACCGACCATTCGGATGCGCTTTGCCTTCAAATCTGCCGCACCACCAAAATGGTCAATCAAGCAGCCGCTACGATCCATTGCCAGCGCATTGATCGTGAAATCCCGGCGCATTAGGTCTTTATCCAAAGAACGTTCAAACGAAACATGATTGGGGTGACGGAAGTCTTCATAACTTGACTCCGAGCGAAACGTTGTCACCTCATAACTGTTGCCGTCTTCAAGAACGGCAACGGTACCGTGAGCGATGCCGATCGGTACTGTTCGCTTAAAAAGTCGCGTGACTTCCTCTGGGTGTGCCGATGTTGCAATATCCACATCATGAACGGGACGACCGATTAAAAAATCACGCACCGCACCCCCGACCACATAGGCAGCGTATCCGTGCGCCAGCAGGCGATCGATAACTTTGTCAGCACCACTGAAAGGAAAATCCATTACAATTGCCTCATTCCTTCTGTTGACTTGATGGTCGCTTTCATTTGTCGTGAGCGGCATGACGCTCGTGGATTAATTCACGCCAATGCAGCTCCCCCTTGCTTAACGCAAACATGAGAATATCTGCTGAGGCGAGGTTGGTCGCCAGTGGAATTCGATAGACATCACTGAGACGCAGCAGCGCATTCACATCAGGTTCATGGGGCTGAACCGTCAGCGGATCACGTAAAAAAACAACCATATCAAGTGCGTTGGAAGCGATCATCGCGCCGATCTGTTGATCTCCGCCTAAAGGACCCGACTGAAAGCGGTGTACGGCTAAGCCAGTTGCCTGTTGCACCTTGAGTCCCGTCGTTCCGGTTGCATAAAGCTGATGCGCCTTCAACACGTTTTTGTAGGCCATGGCAAAGTTCACCATCTCTTTTTTTTTCGCATCATGTGCAATTAAAGCAATTTTCATTGGTTTCCCTTCTTTCACAGCTCTTAAATCAACGTCTCCTGTGTTAAAACTCGTGGATCAGCACTCACAAATGATTACTGCAGCCAGCGCCGGCTTTAGTCAATAATCTTGTCCAAACCATAGACAAGGGTATCCAGCACCGGCACAGTACGGACGGCGTAGGCAACACCTGTCATAAAAGAAGCACGGTCCATTGAATCGTGACGCAGCGTCAGCAATTCTCCTTGGCCGCCAAATAACACCTCTTGATGTGCAATTAGTCCGGGTAGCCGAACGCTGTGAATCCGCATCCCGTCATAATCAGCCCCACGAGCCCCCGGCAGCGTTTCTTGCTCACCCTCGGCACCCTGTCTTTTCTTCCGTCGTGTTTCTGCGATCAGCTCGGCCGTTTTGACTGCTGTTCCGGACGGCGCGTCTTTTTTTTGGTCATGGTGCAGTTCAATAATTTCAACATCGGGAAAGTACTTGGCAGCAAGTTGGCTAAATTTCATGAGCAACACAGCGCCAAGTGCAAAATTAGGTGCGATGATGCCGCCCAGCTTCGCCTCGTCCATCTCAATTTTAAATCGCTCCACGTCTTCAGTGGTAAAGCCGGATGTACCGATGACAGGACGCACACGGTCGGCAATAGCCTGCCGCAAATTCATTTTTCCGGACGCGGGGTTGGTAAAGTCAACGAGCACGTCCGGCTCACTCTCCGCAAAACAGCGGCCAATGTCCGTGTAGATGCGTGCATCGGTGCCGGAAACACCGAGTACGTCGGCAATAGATTCACCTTCATGACGCACGTCAACGGCGCCTACCAGTGTAAAATCCGCTTGGTTTAAAATCATCCGTACCGTCGCTGATCCCATCCGTCCTCGCGGCCCGGCCACTACAATTTTTAGTTTCTTTGTTTCTACCATTGTCTGATCACTCCGCTTCGTTTTTCCGCTTCCAGCGGTCTTTATCTCGTGTATTGAACTTATCCAGTACAGCTGAGAGTGACTGGTCAAGGTCAAGGTGCAAGCGGTTCGCCAGGCAGATAACGACAAACAGCAGATCGCCCAACTCTTCATCAACCGTTTTCTCTGCTTCGGTCGTTTTTTTCGGCTTTTCACCGTAATAATGGTTGACCTCACGCGCAAGTTCGCCAAGTTCTTCGGTCAGCCGGGCAAGCAGTGCCAGCGGCGAAAAATAGCCCCTTTCAAACTGGCCGATATATTGATCGACATCGTACTGACGCTGCCGGATCGTCTTCTGTGTCAACTGTTCTCACCCCTGTCTGCCTATTATTTTAGCGTAGCAGGCGGACAGACGCAAAGAGCAATTGCACGATTTAGCAGTACATTTACCTGTTGAATCCATCACGTGCAGCGATTATGATAAAGATTACATAGTGACGATAGGTGTAGATGACATAAGGATGTGGACACAGTTGAAGTTAGGCCTAAAGACAAAAGATATTCTGTTTATTCTACTTGGCGCAGCGCTGTATGCCTTCGGACTCGTGAACTTTAATATGAAAAATCAACTGGCTGAAGGCGGCGTGACGGGTATTACGCTCATTCTTTATAATCTGTTTCACGTTGATCCGGGCATCAGCAATATTGTGTTAAACATCCCGCTTTTTTTCGCAGGTTGGAAATTTTTCCGCAAGAATGAATTTGTCTACACGATTATCGGCACCTTCTCACTCTCGCTGTTTCTTTTCGTGTTTCAATACTGGATCACTTTCAATTTTTCATTAAGCCATGATTTGCTGCTTGCCGCGCTGTTTGCCGGGCTGTTTATTGGATCAGGGCTTGGTATTATCTTTCGCTACGGCGGAACGACCGGCGGATCGGACATCGTTGCCCGCATCACCCACAAATATTACGGCTGGTCAATGAGTAAGACGATGCTGATCATTGATGCATTCGTGATCGTCATCTCGCTCATTTACCTTGATTACCGCCAGATGATGTACACGCTTGTTGCTGTTTTTGTCGAGTCGCGCCTGATCGACACCATTCAGAAGGGGGCTTATGCCGGAAAAGCTGTCATGATTTTTTCACGAAAAAGTGATGACATCTCCAAAGCTGTTATTCAGTCGCTTGACCGAAGCCTGACGCTGCTCAATGGCAAAGGGGGCTATACGCAACAAAATATGAACGTTCTTTATTGTGTCGTCAGCCGAAATGAAGTGTTTCGGTTGAAAAATTTGATTCAAAGCATTGATCCGGAAGCTTTCGTTACTGTTAATGATGTCCATGAAGTATTCGGTGAGGGTTTTACGTTTGACAGAACAGTGCCTCCGGACAAACCCTCTTAACCGCCCGGAAAATCAAAAGTTTGGGCAAAAAAGAGACGCAACCGTCTCTTTTTTGCCGCTAAGCAACTATAAAAATTTTAGCAATATCCAGCATAAGCAAAAGATAAAGCTCTGCATTCGTCCGGATCACTCAGCGCAATCTGTTTTTTTAATACACTTTCAAAAGTCATATATTTGTCGGCTATCTGTTTGTTCGCAGAAACGGACTACAAGAATCTCTGGGCAGAAAAAGACCGCGTCCTTCATAATAAGATGAGCGGTGCTCCCCGCAGCAAGTATTTTGATGCTGGTCAATCAACGTGCACATTAGAAAAACTTGGCTCTGCCAAGTCCTTTGGACGACGGCCGAGCCAAGTTTTTCTCATACTTATTCCCGCTGAAATCTATATACTCTCTTAACGTACAAAAAAACAAAATTTCCGTCTTAGGCATGCGATTTGCTCAGCTCAGCACGCTGCTCTGCGTGTCCGCTTAGTGTTCCAACAGATGGAGCATTGCACCGAGCGCTCCGCTGAAATGACCGTTTTTTAAATAGCGCGGCTGCTTGCCGCAAAACCGGCTGTACCTCTCCGAAAGGCTTCGCATCAACGGATTATTTAAAAAGGTCGTGCCGATGAACACAATTCTCTTAGTCTGCACGGTTTCCGCAGCTAGTATGGCCATGGAAGTGACAGTCTCCGCCACGAGCCCCACGATTCCGGCCGCCTTGTCGCAGTCCGTTGCATGGGAAAGTTCAGCAACAAGACCGAAGTTGCTCGCTGTTAAATCACCTGGAATGGGCGGCGTCGCTCCGGCATAAATGTGACCGACCGTCAAATCAACAGCATCGCGTTTGCCTTGTGCACTGAGTTCTACAATGGTACGATAATTGCTGATTCCTAGTATGAGTGAAGACAGACCGATGATCGTGCCGCCTCCGACACCGCTGCCACCAACTCGAATCGCCTGCTGCCCACACACATGGTGAATAGACGTTCCCGTTCCAACGTTGACCAGAATGAATGACTCCTTTGGACACGTGCCATCTTCCTGTTCAAGCAAGTATCGTGTGCCATTGACCAGTGCATCAAATTCAGCCAATATCGGCAGTTGCGCACGACCGAAAACGGTGGAAAATTGGCTGGCCTGCCCACCCGTCAGACAAAGCTCGGCTGTCGGCGCATGTACCGACAGCCATTCCATGCATTGCTGCGGAGCTTCAGAAGGAAAAAGGTGAAGATCAGTTTGCCTGCCGCTTACTGCCAACTTAATTAATGTTCCACCCGCATCAATACCGACTTTTTGTTCTGCAGACAACTCGCCGCTTCCTTTCGACTTTAGCTTCTCAATCCCTATGACTGTCGTTAACATACGATAGGTCAGTGCACGACAATCACCGTCTATAAGTCCTGACCTGCTTCCATTAGCCAGACAAGAAGAGGGCAATTACTGTGAAGCTATTAAGGCATGCCGATCCATTGATGCAAGCGGCAAAATGGACCGCTCTTTGCGGTCGCCCCCCTTTCCAGTCCTCTTTTTTGCCAATCAAGCAAAGTTTTCCACTTTCCCAGTGCACTATCAATGTATGATGAATACGGTCATGAACAAACCCTCTGAAGCAAGAACGCGAAGTACTCACTTGATGAGGTTCATTGGATTTTCATCAAACCTCGCCGCATCCTACTGTTCAAGCTGCGGTGCCCGGCGAAAATGAGTCGTCTGCTCAAAGGCATAAGCGAGTTCAAGCAACCGTGGTTCACTGAAGGCCATACCCGTGAATGTCAAGCCGACCGGAACGCCGGACGCAGTGAATCCGGCAGGTACCGTAATCGACGGATAACCGGCTTTAGCCGCTAGGTCAGCACCGCTGCTGTCGATAAAAAGCAGCGCGTCCAAATGATGTGTGCGCATGACAGCGTCAATGCCTTCTTTTCGTGACAAGCGAATGTCATCGGCGCGATCAACAAGATAAGAGCGCTCACTTAAGTCGCCGCTGCGAGCGTTTACCTGTTCAAAAACAGCTTGTCCGTAAGCCAATGCGTCGCCAGCATGAGCCTGATTGTAAGCGATTAATTCTGGCAAAGAATGCACGGGAAGCGACTCCGGCAAGTCAGACAAAAAATGATTAATATCCCGGTGAAATTCCTGCTGCAAAACACTTGAATATCGATGTTCCAGTGTATCGGCTGACGGAATGGCAATCGGATCAACAACGGCCGCTCCTTGAGTTCGCATGATTTGCAACGCACGATCGATGAGCGCTGTCGCCTCCTCACTCTCTTGAGCAAGAAAGCTGCGGTCAATGCCGACACGTGCACCTCTTAAACCTTTACTTTTTAGAAAAACAGTATAGTCTTTCTTCACTTCACCTTGGCTCCATACCGTTTCTTCATCTTCTTCATCCAAACCGGCGATCACACTCAGCAACAATGCGGCATCGTACACGGTTTTGGCCAAAGTGCCCGCCGTATCCTGACTGTGTGCGATCGGAACGATGCCGCTGCGGCTGATGAGGCCGACAGTCGGTTTGATGCCCACGACCGCATTGGCAGCTGCGGGGTCAAGAATAGAACCGGACGTTTCCGTTCCAATTGCTGCCGCGGCAAGATTAGCCGCCACCGCCACGGCGCTGCCAGAACTTGACCCGCCAACATTGCACGCTGAATCATACGGATTGAGCGTTTGCCCGCCGATCGTACTGAAGCCATCCGGCATACTTTCACTTATAAAATTAGCAAATTCGGTCAGATTGGCTTTGCCGATGATGATCGCCCCCGCAGCTTTCAACCGACTGACAAGAAAGGCATCCTCGGACGGGCAATAATCTTTGAGCGCGAAAGCACCAACGGTCGTATGCATACCGCTCGCTTTGATATTATCTTTCACGACAACAGGAATGCCAAAAAGCGGACCCACATCGGGCTTGACCATCCGTTTGACATCACTGGCTTCAGCATCCCGCAACGCCTGCGGATTAATCTCAATGATGGCATGAAGCTTGGAAAAATGTTGAATGCGTTCAAGGTACCAATCAGTCAGTTGCTTTGCAGTCAACATCCCGAGCTTCATTGCCTTCTGCAAGTCAGCAATCGACGCTTCTTCGATCACGAACGGCCTGCGCCGCGCAACTTCGTGCCGAACAAACATGCCTGCGGTCACGGCTGCAGCCGTTGCGCCTGTCAGCGCGGCCGCAAATGCAAATTTTTTTCTCTTGGACATGAGTTCACCTCATTAAAAAGTAACATCTAACGAGTCATTTAGGGTTATTATCATACTACCTTTTAAAGAACAGACTTGCAAACGCCGTCCTCTCGCGCAACAATTTTCCACAGCGTCCAGCTGAGGGGCAATCGATGGCTGCACCCTTATCTCATCACAAAGCGCAAATGCAGGGCACTTGCATAGAATAAATGCAGCGGCTGTTAACGTGCCGAAAAAATGAGACAGAGCTTCTCTGCCGTATCATCTGATAATTCCGGCTCTCTCTTTTGCCTTTGCTTAAATAAACGGTAAAAAACGCTCGATCTTCAAAAAAAGTAATCCATCGACAGCACATATCATGGGTGTACAGCAAATCTTTGCAAACAAGCTAGAGTCTGCAAAACAAGCTTGTCCGTCCAGCGTCTCCCGCGAGGCGCCACGACTTTGCCGTTGCTTTTAAAACAGTGAGTATTTTGCCATGCTCTCATCTTTAAATTGTCTGTAAAAAAAGTACCGCTCTTTTTCAGAACGGCACTCGTCAATAGCCTTATAGCTGAGGGCTTATTCGCAGGCGCAGTCGCGGCGGCTAAAAGTTCTGACGGCAGACACATCATCCAGACAAATCACCGTTGTTGAAATGCCGGAGCGGTCGCATGTGAACAGCGATACCGTATTGCCAGAAATTCCGCCAAAATAACCTTTAATGGCATGCGCATTATTCAAAAAAACCTTTACACAATCATTCTTAGACACACCATCAAAAAGATCAGCACCGTTGCATCCGGTGTTGCTATTGTCAGAGCCATTGTCCGATCCGCCATTACCACAGCCGCAACTTCCGCCATATACCATATTGTTCCAACACATAAAATGGAATACCCCCTGTAGACTTAATATCGTCTTACATCCATACCATATGTGTAAAAGCAGGAGATGAATGGACAAAGAAACCAGGGTATTGGTGGTTTTTTTGCAAGCGCCTCATTTATCGCAGTCTGCTCAAGACTTTTGCCAGCCACTTTTTTTTGTGCTGCTGATTGTTTTCACTTGCTTGCCGAAAACGCATGATTACCTCTTGATCACGCTGAATCATTTTCCGATCTGTCTCTGAATCCGGCTTATCCATCTTCTGCACAATCTCAACCTGCGGCCGTTCTGCCGCAGCCACTTGTGCGTCGCTGCCAAGCAGCTGCTGAACTTGCTGTCCGGTGAGCACATCCGCAGCTGCCTTATAGGACAGTCCGGATGCAGTCTTCCCCAACATTAACTGTAACAGTTTGATATCTTCCAATTTAAATAAGCGTTGATTGTTTTTACTGCGCATAAAGTTATATCCTGCTTTTTCCAGCGCAGTTGCCATTCGTCGCAGTTTACTATAGGAAAGGTTGAGTTGATCAAGCACTTCTTTTGTCAATGCATATTTTTCTTGATTGTCATTTATCATTCATTTACGCTCCGATCGATTGCCTTTATCGTACGAAAAAAAACATAAACAGTTCAGCGCGACTAAGTAACAGAAGGGCTGGGACGCAACCTTCGTCAAAAGAACTTGACTTGGTCTCGTCAAATTTTTCTATAAATAAATAACTTTGATACTCGATCGCTCAATTCCTGCTTTTCACGCTACTTTTATTTTAACGCTATTTTCAAATAAAAGGCGCCTGCTAATGAATTAAAACAAGCGGCAAGTTGCAGACGATAACACTAAACAAAAGCCGCCGCACACCGTCATAATTGGAAGATAATGGAGATTCCGTTCATTTCACAAACAAAGCGAATAGAATAAGAATGGCCGACAAAGCGCTGAGCGTGAGCGTCAGCTGATGCGACAAGCGTTCTTTGCTTCTTCCCGTATAAAAACCGCGAAACTGAAAGGTGTTGCGGTACAACACGAACAGGATGAGAAAATCGGCTGACAGAAGAAGCACCATTCCGTGAGCGCTGAGCGCAAAACCGGTCAGCTTATAGATCACGAAAAAAAAGACTAGAACAGCCATTAGAATAGTGAAAGCAAGAACCGCCAGTCGCATGTATGCTGCCGACTTTCGTCTCACGAGCAACCGCCTCCAATCCTCGTCTCGTTGGACTGATTCAAGAACTGTTCTATTCTATTCATTCTCACATTATTCTATCACCTCACTCTTAGCAGCGTCTGTCGTTCCACATGTTGCTTAAAGAAAAGCTTTATTAACATAGATTTTTTACGCTATTTTTTCCGTATGAAGCTTGCTTGCCGCAGGCGCACCGCGAGTTCTCCCGGACAATCTGCAATCTACGAATCCCATCTGGCACGCTGTTCCCGTAGGCCACGCATTGAGGTATCTATTTCACCAAAAAACCACATCAGATTTAAAGAATACCTAAAGTAAGAAGCTAACGTACCACTGCCAAAAGGCGTTTATAAGCTGCCATTGTTCGACAAAAAATGTTATGATTGTCAAAGATCATTTGCAATTATGCGGGGAGTGAATGGACGATGGGAGACACACGCGGTCAGCTGGCCACTGAATTTTTGTTCACAGCCATTGATCAAAATCTTACAATAATTATCTTCAATACCAATCATAAAATCATTTATGTCAACAAGCGATTTGCCGAAGCAATGGGTTATAATGATCGTGAGATGATCGGAATGGATCATGCACAGCTCTGCTTTCCTGTTTTTACGCAAAGCGATCGCTATACCGCCTTTTGGAAACAGTTGCTGACCGGCAATAGCTTTCAAGACAAAATTGAACGAAGAAGTGCATCTGGAAGCAGTGTCTGGCTTGAAGCGACTTATATGCCTGTTTTTGATGGAAACAAGCAAGAGGTCGCCATTATGAAAGTGGCGACGGACATCACTGAACGTGAAAAAAAAGTGAAACAGCTTGCCGATGAATTGAAAGCAATGGCGACAGAATTGCATGAACAATCCACGTCAGGCGCCCAACAAAACAAAGATTTATTAGATGAAATGGAGCGTATTGCACAGTATTCAAGTGAGAATACCAAAACGTTGGACGCTTTGCAGCAGCGTGCCAATCAAATCTATGGCATCATCGGCATGATCAACGATATCGCTCAGCAGACTAACATTCTGGCTATTAACGCCTCCATCGAAGCAGCCCATGCCGGCGATTCCGGCCGTGGTTTTAACGTCGTTGCCAAAGAAATGCAGACACTCGCCGATCAAGTCAAACACTCGATTCAGCAAATTGAGGAGCAGGCTGCCCAAATTATCGCCGGGGTCGACAACATTTCAGAGGGTACGCAGACGCTGCAGCAAAACATTCAAGATGGCCGCCATAAAGTTGAATCCGCCTTTCAATCTTTTCAAAACGTCGAAGCAGCAGCCGAAGAACTGAACGGGCGCACCGGCGACTTGAATGATATTCTTTCATAAAGACAACGAAAGACATCGACTGTGTGCGCAGATAAAAATGACAGAACTGTTTTAAGAAAGGGTAGGCGCGCACTCGGGACAGAGGAAACGAGAGAAAACGATCGGCTAAGACAGAACCGTTACCATTCCAAACCGCATAACAACCTTTTTAAATGATTTACCTGCGAATGGTCATGAAGTGTTTGCAAACTCATCAGCGCAGATTTCTCTTTTCGTGATGAGCGATCAAAAATGCCAATGTGCACATAATATAATCGACCTTTCTTTATTAAAGGAGCGACTGTATTCGTGCAAACAACGACAAGTGATCCAACAAAACTCTTCACATCCCTACCCTACCCCGAGCAGCGACAAGAGCGTCCGGGTTTACAATCGAAAATGACACCCATCCCCGACTGTGGTGAAAAAAGTTATCTTGGCTCCGGGAAATTGCTCGGACGAAAGGCGCTCATCACCGGCGCGGATTCAGGCATTGGTCGCGCTGCAGCCATTGCTTTTGCACGCGAAGGAGCCGATGTCGCCATCCATTATTTACCGCAGGAAGAAAGCGACGCACGCGAAGTCGAATTACTCATTCAGGCAGCCGGTAGGAAAGCAGCTTTGATTCCAGGCGATTTGAGCGACGAACATTTCTGTCGCCAGCTAGTGACAGAGGCAAGACAGGCACTTGGTGGTCTTGATGTGCTGACGTTTGTTGCCGGCATGCAGCACGCCTATTCTGGTATTGCCGACGTAGAGAGTTCGATATTGCGTAAAACATTTGAAATTAATGTTTTTTCACTTTATTGGCTCGTTCAGGCTGCTTTACCGCAACTGCCGCGCGGATCATCCATCGTGACGACTACGTCAATTCAAGCTTATCAGCCGACGCCTGACCTGCTTTCTTATGCACCGACAAAGGCAGCGATTGCCGCCTTGACAAAGGGACTTGCGCTGGAGCTTGCGTCGAAAGGCATTCGCGTCAACGGTGTCGCACCGGGGCCCGTTTGGACACCGCTGCAAGTGAGCGGCGGTCAACTGCCTGGCTCGATGTCAACCTTTGGCCACACGTCGCCTTTTCATCGAGCCGGACAGCCTGCGGAAATGGCGGCTGTCTACGTGCTGCTGGCCTCCAATGATGGAAGCTACATCAGCGGCCAGATATACGGCGCGACCGGCGGACTGCTGCTGGCCTAGTCAGCTCGCGGACTTGCGCAGTGAGAAAATGCGGCGTAATCTGTTATTTATCCTGCGAGGTGAAGACGATGTGTGGACGCTTTACATTAACCGCGCTGCTTGCCGACATCATGCATAGATTTGAGATTGGCAAAGCAAGCCATATTCCATCCTATCATCCGGCTTACAATATCGCGCCCGGGCAACTCGTGCTCGCCATCATTAATGACGGAACGATGAACCGACTGGGTTATCTGCGCTGGGGCCTCGTGCCCCACTGGGCTTCCGATGAACGCATCGGTTATCGGCTGATTAATGCGCGTGCGGAAACGCTGGAGCAAAAGCCGAGTTTTCGTGATGCTTTTCAGAAACGACGCTGTCTTATTATTGCTGACAGCTTCTATGAATGGAGGCACAGCGCAACCGGAGAAAAGACAAAACAACCTTATCGCTTTCAGCTGAAAGACAATGCATTATTTGCTATGGCCGGCTTATGGGAAAGCTGGATAAATCCGTCGTCGGCCCTGAGAACGTATACGTGCACGATTGTCACAACTGTAGCCAATCATGAGGTGCAGCCTTTTCATGATCGTATGCCCGTCATCTTTGCTCAAGCCGAAGAATGTCAATGGCTTCGCCGCTCAGCCATGGGCAAAGACAGCCTCGCCCACATGCTGCGGACAACGGACGCCCCACTCACTGTATACCCCGTTTCTTCTGCCGTTAATACCGTGCAAAACGATAGTCCTGAGCTGATTAAAGCCGTCCGCCTCTAAATTCGGCGTCAAACAGCGGTCCGCAGATGACAAATGTCATTTACGGACCGCTGTTCATTGTCCTTCTTATTTGTTAAGACAAGCTGACCCTTCTTAATATTTTTTCATCGACGGTGCAAAAAAGAAAAAACGTCTTGTAAAAACAACATGCCAAGCAAACTATATTGACTTGTTTTTCCGTTGTTCAAGCAACACATTTTAGAACACTTGGTTACGACACTTTGAACTGAGCGACAAGCTGTTGAAGTGCGTCCGCCATTTTTGCAAGTTCCTCTGCACTTGCTGCCAGCTCCTGCGTAGCCGACGATTGTTCTTCAGCCGCTGCGCTGACACTCTCTGCACTAGCACCCGTCTGGTCAATTCGCTCCTGCATCGCCCCTAACGCACTGACAACGCGTGTCGTCTGCTGATGAATCGTCTTAAGGGAAGCGGTCGTTTCTCCGACTTGCTCATTAACACGACGGCTCGCTTCCGCAATAACATCGAAAGCTTTCGCTGTCTCAGTCGTTTCGACCAAACCGCGTCTGACTTCCGCATTGCCTTTATTAAACCGCTCATTCAACTGTGCTGCGCTGTCTTGCATCTGTCGAACCATATCCTCAATCTGAAGCGTCGACGACGCCGTCTGCTGCGCAAGCTTGCGGATTTCATCGGCAACGACCGAGAACCCCTTGCCATTCTCTCCGGCACGTGCGGCCTCTATGGCTGCATTCAGCGACAAAAGATGCGTCTGTTGCGAAATTTCGCTGATCATCTCGTTGAATCCGCCAATAGCCTGCAGTTTTTCCGTCAATTCATTCAGCGCCTGACCGGTGGCCTGCGTCATGGTCTCAATCGACTGCATCTGTTTAGCCACTTGATTAATACGTTGTTGACCGCCATCGACAGCTTCAAGCGTTTGAGTGGCCTGCTCATTCAACGCGACTGTACGCGTAGAGATGGCTTCGACCTCTTGGTTAATATTTCCGGCATACTCATTCATTTTTTTCGACTGGTTTTCTAATTCGAACGCGTGTTCAGAAATTTGCTGGATGGATTGAGCGACTTGATCGGCGGTTGCTCTGTTTTCTTCCGTCGAAGCTGTCAATTCTTCAGACGAGGAGGCCAGATCCGTCGCCCGCTTTGAAATACTGCCGACGACCTGGCGCAACGTTTCGATAATTTTATTAAAACCAAGCGCGAGCAGACGGAATTCACTATTGCCTCTGAGCTGAGCAAACGCGCTCAAGTCACGCTTTTCGAGACGCTGGGAAATACGCATGAGTTCATTGACGCCACGATTGATGAAGCGGACGATGATAAAGGTTATAATCAGTGAAAGCACGATAAAACCGGCTGTGATCGCTCCCGTCATCACAAGAATGCCGCGAGTTTGCGCAGTAATTTCATTGCTGTCCATGGAACCGATAACTTTCCAGCCCGTGAGACGGTTTGTTTCGTAATAATAATGGCGCATATCACCATTGACAGTGGCCTCATAGCTGCCGGATTTGGCTTTCCAAAGCGGATTTGTCGCTGCGCTGCTTGCCACTTTGCTGCCGGGTTTATGTACTGGATGAGCGATCCACTGTTTGTTCGGGCTGACAATGACAGCATAGCCATGTTGCCCGATTTTCACTTGCTGCGTCTTTTTCAGCAAATCCTTTAAATCAATGCTGATTGCCACGGCAGCCATTCCGTCCTGTGTTTCTTTAGCCACTGTCACAACATAATTGTGGCTCAAAGTGGATTGGCGGGGCAGAGAGACGTAGATCTCACCCGGATGATTAATCGCTTGTTGATACCAGATCAGCGTTGTCGGATGGGCAATGGCATTCTTTTGATACATCTGCGGTGCCACAATGATTTCATCGTTCGGCGAAATAACCGATACCTCAGAAACGTCAGAAGCAGTCGAATAGACACCCGCTAATACTCCGAGCACTTCTTGCCGTCCCGCTGCGCCCCCTGAGGCGATCTGGTTACCGGATACGTGTGTCGACAGAAAGTTCACGGCCTTCTCTTGACTGTTAATCAAATCGGTGATTTGCTGATTAATGAGCTGAACTTTACTCCTCCCATCACTGTCAATTTGCCCACCAATGGCCGCACTTGCATTCAAATAGCTTGACAGACCGACGATCAAAACGGGAATGATCGTGACGACAAGCATTGAGAGCATTAGAAAAACGCGAATGCTTATCCCGTGTTTAAAGCGTTTCTTCATCATTATCCTCCTGAAAAAACCATCGATAGGTTTAGTGAACGCGTTAATAATCTTTCATTCCACCTCTCATCACCAAAAAGCACATGCAGTTATATATCGGCAGACATAGAGATGCTCTCAACTCTATCGACCCAAAACAAAACTAATGACCCGTTTAAATAAAAGTCAACAGGCCATAAGACATATGAACAGTCCACATTCACTTTCTTATATGTCATTGTGCACAACCTGTACCCAGCAGCCTGTTGCGCCGTCTCTAAGATTTTCAACTGAATCGTCAATCCGTCGCTGGCAAGTGACGTGACCGTTTATCACAACGGATGCCCATACTCAATCGTGTTTGCTGGGCTCAAAAAACATAGCAGGTGATTAAAATAAATTTGGTGACTACGAGGAATTGGCTTTGTACAGCTATATACAAATAATGTCCCAGCGAATAAAAAAAGACTTGAAGAATCACGTGAATTACTGTATCTTAAAAGATAACTAAATGCACATGAATTCTTATCAAGAGAAGTCGAGGGACTGGCCCGATGACACTTCAGCAACCTGCTCAGTGCGATGAGCAAGGTGCTAATTCCAGCAGGTCATTTAAAAACCTGGGGGATAAGAAGAGCCGAGACTGTATGCCCTCTTCGTTATCCGGAGAGGGTTTTTGCTGTTTCATTTATTTTTACAGGGGATGCGTGCATGCTTCGTCAAAACAGGTTTTTATTGAAAGAGGGAAAACACATGGCAAATGACCGACCAGACACAAAATTAGCGCAAATCGGAAACGGATTTGATGAGCTTGGTGCCGTAAGCGCACCGATCTATCTTTCGACGGCCTACCGCCATCGTGGTATTGGCATTTCAAAGGGATACGACTACATTCGCACCGGCAATCCGACACGTTCAATCCTTGAGCGTACGATTGCAGATATTGAAGGCGGTCAGGAAGCATTTGCCTGTAGTTCGGGCATGAGCGCAATCCAGCTCATTTTTATGCTTTTCTCAAGCGGCGATCACATCATTGCTTCCCGCGATTTGTATGGCGGCACGTACCGGCTGTTCCAAATACTGGCGGATCACTACCACATTTGTTTTTCACCGTGGGACGGTGAGAGCACCGAGCAACTCGAAGCTTTGATTCGTCCGGAAACAAAAGCACTTTTTATTGAGACACCAACCAATCCGCTCATGCGCGAAGTCAACCTTGTTGAAGTGTCTGCTTTGGCCAAGGCAAAAGATATACTGCTGATCGTTGACAACACGTTCTACACTCCAATTTTGCAGCGGCCGCTCACGCTCGGTGCCAACCTTGTTATTCACAGTGCAACAAAATACCTCGGCGGGCACAATGATGTGCTCGCAGGCATTGTCGTTTCAAATACGCTAAAGGTGTCAGAAAAATTGCGCGAATATCATAATGCCTGCGGTGCGGTGCTTGATCCTTTTGACTCATGGCTGCTTATTCGCGGCATGAAGACACTGGCATTGCGGATGGAACGTCATCAGTCCAACGCCAGAAAAGTCGTCGAATATTTGCACAGTCAGCCGCTCGTGGCAAAGATCCATTATCCAGGAAAAGGCGGTATGATCAGCTTTGAAATCACCAACCAATCCGATGTTGAGCCATTTTTAAAAGCGCTTCAACTCATTACTTTTGCTGAAAGCCTTGGCGGTGTAGAAAGCCTAATCACCTATCCGGCTACACAGACACACGCGGATATTCCGGAAGCGCTGCGCTTGAAGTACGGATTGACCAACACCCTACTGCGTCTGTCAACCGGTATCGAAGCGCCCGAAGATTTAATTGCCGATCTCGAGCGTGCCTTTGCATCGCTGCAAAAGGAGGCCGTTCTGCATGACTGATACGCTGCACTTCTCCAGCCGGCTGATTCACACGACGACGGTGGTGGATCACGAGACCGGGTCGGTCAATGTTCCTGTTTACCTATCCTCAACCTTCCATCAAAAAGATTTTGACCATTTTGGCGCTTATGATTACAGTCGCTCCGGCAACCCGACACGCGCCGCTCTAGAAGCAGCGATTACAGACTTAGAAGGGGGTGTGCGCGGTTTTGCCTTCTCCTCAGGGATGGCGGCCATCTCGACAGCGTTTTTGCTGCTGTCCTCCGGCGATCATGCCGTCGTACCAAACAACGTTTATGGCGGAACATTTCGCATTCTGGCGCAAGTGCTTGAGCGTTTTGGCATTGCGCATACATTTGTCAATATGACCGATCTGGCGGCTATCGAACAGGCCATCCGACCGACTACCAAACTCATTTATATTGAAACGCCGTCAAATCCGACGTTGAAAGTCAGCGACATCGCAGCGATTGCTAAGCTTGCCAAACGCTACCGTTGTTTGACAGTCGTCGATAATACATTCATGACTCCCGTTTTCCAGCAACCGCTCGCGCTAGGCGCGGACCTCGTTGTCCATAGTGCCACAAAATTTCTCAGCGGACACAGCGACGTCGTCGCTGGTCTGGCTGTGGCAGCAACCGATGAACTCGCCGACCGGATATACTTTTTGCAAAATGCCATGGGAGCTGTGCTCGGCGTGCAAGACTCATGGTTGCTGCTGCGCGGCATGAAGACGCTTGAGGTCCGCGTCCGAAAAGCCGCCGATTCGGCGCTGCATGTGGCACGCTTTCTTGAGAATCAACCGGCTGTTCGCGCCGTGTATTACCCCGGATTAAAAAGCCATGCACAGGCCGAGCTCCAAGCCCGCCAAGCCACATGCGGCGGTGCCGTGCTGTCATTTGAGTTAGCCGATAAGGAGGCGGCACGCACGTTTGTCGATCACGTGCGTCTGCCGATTTTTGCGGTCAGCCTTGGTGCCGTGGAGTCGATTCTGTCCTATCCGCCGGCAATGTCGCACGCCGAACTCTCGCCTGCGGAACAAGCAGCCGCAGGCATTGGCAGCGGACTGCTACGACTATCGGTTGGGTTGGAGGACGCAGACGACTTAATTTGCGACTTTTTGGCAGCACTAGATGTCGTTGGGAAGCAGGCAACTACTTCCGCACACTGATTGTCCTTCGCGCTAAACGTGCCGGGCACGTTCCCTATGTGTAACGACGTTGGCACTTCAATCGTCTTGCCAAAAAAGCGTTTATCCAAATGAAGCTGGATAAACGCTTTTCTCTATTTTAATCAATGACTGCCATGAAGACAGACCGGTATCTCAAATGTTTTACCAAACCGACCGTTGATTTGCTTTTTAAGCCATTAACGTGCAAATGTCGTCAGCGAATGCCGATGGATCTTGAATCGGCATACCTTCAACAAGCAGTGCCTGATTAAAAAGCAGCCGGGTATAGCGCGTCACTTTCGCCTCGTCGCCCAAATCGAAGGCAGCTTTAAGCGCTTTGAAAACGTTGTGGTGCGTGTTGATTTCCAAAATTTTTTCTGCCTTTACCGCTTGCTCAGTACCGGGCATTTGATTAAGCACCTTTTCCATCTCAAGTGACACGTCGCCTTCGGTGGCAAAGCAAACGGCATGGGTTTTAAGGCGCTTGGAGGCGCGAACCGCCTTTACGTTATCACTTAAAATGTTCCTCATTTTTTCAAACAAATCTTTATTGACGGTTGCCTCTGCTTCAGCTTCCTTCTTCTCTTCTTCACTTTCAATATCAAGGTCACCGCTCGCTACTGATTTGAACGGTTTGTCTTTATAATTCACAAGCATTTTAATTGCAAACTCGTCCACATCTTCGGTGAGATACAGAATTTCAAACCCTTTGTCAGCGACGAGTTCAGTCTGCGGAAGCCGATCTATTTTTTCAATAGAGGCACCGACCGCATAGTAAATGTCTTTTTGCGTCTCCGCCATGCGAGCCACGTACTCCTCAAGCGTCACCGGTTTCTTTTCCTTATTGGAATAAAAGAGGAGCAACTGCTGAAGATCCTCTTTATTCGCGCCAAAATCTGCATAACAACCATATTTCAGCTGACGCCCGAAGTTTTTAAAGAACTGCTCGTATTTATCGCGGTCGTTCTTCAATAACTGTTCGAGTTCTTTTTTAATCTTATTTTTAATATTTTTAGCAATCAGCTGCACTTGCTTGCTCTGCTGCAAAATTTCACGGGAGATGTTCAGCGACAGATCTTCAGAATCGACCATGCCTTTAACAAAGCTGAAAAAGTCGGGCAGCAAATCAGCGCATTTTTCCATAATCAACACGCCATTGGAATACAGTTCCAAACCTTTTTCAAATTCCTTTGTATAGTAGTCAAAAGGTGTACTTGCAGGAATATATAGAATGGCGTGGTAGCGCACCGCACCATCGGCTTGAACATTGATGTGGCGCAGCGGCGCATCGTAGCCGTAATGCTTGTCGCGATAAAACTGATCATAATCCTCGTCGCTCAGTTCGCTCTTATTTTTGCGCCAGAGCGGAACCATGCTGTTGACCGTCTGCTCTTCTGTCACTTCCTCAAATTCTTTATCATTATCCTTTTTTGGGCGGCTTTCGGTGACGTTCATTTTAATGGGGTAACGAATGAAATCAGAATACTTCTTAATAATATCCTTGAGACGATAGTCTTCCAGATAGTCATCGTAATTATCATCCTCGTCATTGGGTTTCAGATGGAGGATCACATCTGTCCCGACATGTTCACGATCGGCTGGCTCAATCGTGTAACCTTCTGCTCCTGAGGACTCCCATTTGAACGCCTGATCACTGCCAAGCGCGCGAGAGATGACTGTCACGTGGTCGGCAACAATGAACGCCGAGTAGAAGCCGACGCCAAACTGACCGATGATCGTATGGTCGTCCTTGGATGCATTCTCATTTTTAAAATGCAGCGAACCACTCTCAGCAATTGTTCCAAGATTGTGTTCCAGCTCTTCTTCCGTCATACCCATGCCAGTATCGGAAACCGTTAGTGTACGCTTGCCCTTATCTGTGACAATGCGAATGTAGTAATCCTCTCGGTTAAAAGTAAGCGACTCATCACTGAGTGTCTTGTAGTAAATTTTATCGATGGCGTCACTCGCATTCGAGATAATCTCGCGCAGAAAAATTTCTTTTTGCGAATAAATTGAGTGAATCATCATGTCGAGCAATCGTTTTGACTCGGCTTTAAAGGCTTTAGTCGACACGTCCGTTCTCCCCTTTTCCATCTCAGCATCTTTAAATATGTTCAGCATGACCTAAAGTAGGTTAGCACTCAATAGTAAAGAGTGCTAACATTATTTTTATAGCGCATCTGCCGTTATTTGTCAAACGAATATAGCGGATAAGCCAGTCAACAATCAACCTTATTGCACCATGCCCTTCCTATTTCCCGATGTCGCCTGTGAACGTTCCGTATCAAAAAAATGAAACTCAGCCAATGATCCTCGCTGAGTCCACTTATGACACATATTGCCACTGCTCTATTGCTCGCGTCGATTCCGTCCATACGCGGAAAGAACGCAAATTACAATCGATCAATAAATCGTTTCATTCGATCCATCGCTTCACGAATTTGCTGCATCGACGTCGCATAGGAGCAGCGCACATAGCCTTCACCGCTTTCACCGAAAGCATTGCCTGGCACCACAACCACTTTTTCCTCTTCAAGCAGCCGGTGTGCAAATAGTTCTGAATCCATACCGGTCGAGATAATTGACGGAAAAGTATAAAAAGCACCTTCTGGATTGGGACAGGACAGTCCCATTTCATTAAGTGATTGAACAATGAAATTACGGCGCTGGCGGTAGCTCTGGCGCATCGCTTTCACATCTTTGCGCCCGTTCTTCAATCCTTCCAGGGCGGCGTGTTGAGCCATCGTGGCCGCACACATAATCGCGTATTGGTGAATTTTCAGCATGCCTTCAATAATCTCTTTGGGTGCGCAGGCAAAACCGAGACGCCAACCCGTCATGGCTAGATCTTTTGAGAAACCACTGATCAGGATCGTCCGCTCGCGCATTCCGTGAAGCGCCGCAAAACTTGTATACAATTCGTCGTAGACAAGTTCCGCATAAATTTCATCTGAAATCAACAGCAAGTCATGCTTTCTGATAACGGACGCCACCGCTTCCATCTCAGCTTTGCTGAGCATCGCACCAGTCGGGTTATTTGGTGAGCAAATCATGACCGCCTTTGTCTTGTCCGTTATCGCCCGCTCTAGTTGCTCCGGCCTGATCTTGAACTGTTGCTCGGCTTCAGCAGCGACAATGACAGGCACACCGCCGGCCATTATCACGAGTGGCGCATAAGACACGAAGCATGGCTCGATGACGAGCACTTCTTCACCGGGATTAAGAATTGCGCGCAATGCAATATCAATGGCTTCGCTTGCACCAACCGTGACAATGACTTCCGATTCAGGAGCATAGGGGACGCAAAAATAGCTGTCGATATATCCGCTGATCTCCTCACGCAATGCCGGCAATCCAGCATTGGCCGAATAGGAAGTATATCCGTCCTCCAGCGACTGAATAGCCGCCGCGCGCACCGGCCACGGCGTGACGAAATCCGGTTCACCCACACCGAGCGAAATCACACCTGTCATGCCGGCTGTTGCATCAAAAAATTTACGGATACCCGACGGCTTTAAATCACGCACATGACGCGCAAGATAATTCATTTTTACCTTCATTATGGCGACACCGCGATTCGGTGATCACCCTGTTCCGGATCGTACAGCGTGCCGTCGTGTTTGTATTTTTTTAATACAAAATGCGTCGTCGTCGAAATGACACCGTCAATGGTTGACAATTTTTGTGTCACAAAGTGCGCCACTTCGTTGACCGTCTCCCCTTCGATCAGCACCGACAAGTCGTACGTGCCACTCATCAAATACACCGAATTGACTTCTTTATACCGATAGATCCGCTCGGCAACATCGTTGAAGCCCACATCGCGCTTAGGAGTCACCTTGACATCAATCATGGCTGATACGCCTTGATGGCCGTCGATTTTTGTCCAATCGACGAGTGTGACATAGCGGACAATCACTTTTTGTTCTTCCAATTTCTTAATGATTTCCGCTGTTTGCTCTGTGCTAAGATTCATCATCTTTGCCACATCTTCATTGCTCAGGCGCGCGTCTTTTTCCAGAATGCCTGCAATTTCAATTTCTGTCGCTGTCAGTTTCACCCTGAATCCCCCTTTTGATCCACCTGCGTCTCAAGCTCTTTCATTATATTACGTCATGTAATGCTTGAAAACCGATTAGGAAAACTTAGTGAAGTCAAGTCCTTTGACCCAGACGAAACTATAATTTTTTAATACTTAGCCGCGTGAGCCCCGCTGACATTTTTCATTTCTTCACATGTATAAAAAATTCATTCTGCTTATACCTTTCTGCCTATTCAAAAAAACGTATTAAACCGGTAACGTCCAGTTTTCGTCACGTCTCAGGCGTTGGAAAATAAATTTTAATGTTTTATACTTAACATTGAAAATAAAGTCGGATGATCCGGCTGACTGCGGAGGAATAGACCATGAAACTAGTCGTCGTCCGGCACGGAGAAAGTGAGTATAACAAACTTAATTTATTTTCGGGCTGGGAAGACGTGCCTTTGACGGCAACAGGTGTTGAAGAAGCCAGACAAGCCGGCAGGCAAATCAAAGCCGCCGGCTGCTTGTTTGATGTAGCCTTTACCTCTGTCCTTCAGCGCTCGATCCGGTCACTCAACTTGATTCTTGAAGAAACGGGTCAGGAATGGCTGCCGGTCGAGAAATCGTGGAGATTAAATGAGCGCAGCTACGGGGCGCTTCAACGACTGAATAAAGAAGAAACAGCCGTCAATCGCGGCCGCGAGCTCGTGAACCGCTGGCGTAAGGGCTACCGTGCGCTCCCGCCGCTGCTTACGGCTGAGGATCCGCGTCATCCGTCACACGATCCGCGCTATCACTGCGTTGATCCGCGCCTGCTCCCGGCAGGCGAAAGTCTGGAGACCACGCTGCAACGCGTCATGCCTTATTGGAGCGATCAGATCGTGCCCCATTTGCTCCGGGGGGAAGATGTACTTATCGTCAGTCACCGCAATACGCTGCGCGCATTGATTAAATATATCGAGGCACTCTCAGACGAAGCCATCGTTCGGTTTGATGTGCCGACGGGCATTCCCATTCTCTATGAATTTGACAAGCGGTTATCCGTCGTTTCCAAATGTGAACTCACAGCAACGCCGACCCCAAACAGCAGGTAATGCCGCCGGACACTTATTCAGGGTTTCGGCAACAGTGGTGAAGATGCCGGCGCTTAACTAACTAAGCCCATTAAAAAAGCCGCTTGCAGTCTGTCTGACGGCCGGTGAAACGGACAAGCATGCCGTCTGGGGCAGTATTGACAAAGCTTAAAAATGTGCTTCACTTGGCAGATAAGCAATAAGCCGGTCAAGCAATCCATCGATCAGTCGCCGATCAGCAGGTGTGCCGTGGAAGTTCGTCGTGAATGTCATCTCACCACCAAAGGTCGTAACTGCAATCTGGAAGTACGGCGCATATTTAATCGAACCGGACAGCGAGGTATGTTCAGGTGCGATCTGTGCAAAATGCAATCGCTGTTCGTCAATAATACCAATATTGGTCATACCATTTATCGGAATTTTATAAATGTGTGGGAATGCGGCAATCGCTTCGCCAAGCGGGCGCTGAAGATAAGCATTTTCCAAGTCCCAGTACACTTTCAGCGGTGCAAAGCTGCGCTTTTGTTCATCCATTTGTGCCTTCACCGTGAGCAGTGCCTCCTGATAACCGTTAACTTGACTCGCGGGAAACACGCACACAAGATTGGTTGTCAGATTGCAAAATCCCGGTACATAACCGGCAGGGAGGTAGGTTCGCGCATTGACCGGACAGTCAAGAACGATCAATTCGCGCTTTAGCACGTCCGCCATCGCTAGCGCATATGCTGCGAATAGTGCATCGTTGAGCGTCGCCCCAATCCGCTTCGCATATGACCGCAGAACCGCAAATTGTCGGGACGACAGCCGATGCCGCAAGATAAAGGGCTGCGATGGATCACCTTCAAGTGGCAAGTAGTCGGCCTGCTCCTGCGGATAATGATGAACAGTTGCTAACTTGACTTGTTCGAGCTGACTTGCAGGCAGGTGATCAAAGACTTGCATAAAACTGCGCCTTGCCGGGTCAGGCATGGCCATGGCAACGCCTTTATCCCCCGCAGCGAGCGCTGTATAACAAGCAGCAAGTAGGTAAAGGTAGTCACGTAACCCACCCGCGTCGCAAATCATATGATTCAGTACAATGGCAAGCGTATCCTTGCCGTCGGAGCGGATAACCGAGAGCTTCATCTGTGGCCCCTGAGTTTCATCCGGCTTTATGACGAGCTGCTGCTCAATGTCAGCAGCCAGAGAGTGACTGTTGATCAAACAAATCATGTCCTCCGCACTCCAACCCGCTTCTTCCCAGTAGGCGCGCTCAAGCGTCCGCACAAATCGGCAGGTCAACTGCGGCATGGACGCAAAGGTTAGCGTTACCGCTTGGCGCAGCAGATCGACGTTCAACTGTCCGTCCAGCTGCAAAAGGGCGTGCAGCGTGTGATCATTTCTTTGCATGGTTCCCGAGATGAAGTGTTTGACGTCCGCACTTTCGGCTCTATAATGTGAGTGTTGCTCCGTCATTTATACAGCTCCTATCTTCATAGAATTCAATCCATATTATATGTCGTCTACTGTTTCACTTCCGCGGTTGGTCTTTTTATTATATCGGCTCTTCTTTTATGAAAGCAACTGCAAGCCTCTGAAGGTTTCAGATGTTGTCTGCTGCTCAGAAAGCGCTCAAATTTGACCGTATGCCAGCTGCCACTAAGCACAGCACACGCCTCCTAAAAATAAGTCAGCGCCTGTAGTCTTCTAAGACTGCTCCCTTCTCACAATCCTTACGTACACAAAAAAGCAGGGGCACGTTCCCCTGCTTTAAGCTTGCGGCGCTTAATTTAAGCGAGATAAGCTTCGCGAACAAGCTGATTCGTCATCAGCTCTGTTCCAAGGCCTTCCAGAACAATACTACCTGTTTGAATGACATAGCCGCGGTCAGCAATTTGTAACGCCTGATAAGCATTTTGCTCAACAAGCAAAATCGTCACGCCCTCTTTATTAAGATCTTTAATGATCTGAAAAATTTGTTCAACGATAATCGGTGCAAGCCCCATTGACGGTTCGTCAAGCATCAGCAGCTTAGGTGCCATCATCAGTGCACGGCCAATCGCCAGCATCTGCTGCTCACCGCCGCTCATCGTCCCTCCTTTTTGCTCAAACCGTTCCTTGAGACGAGGAAAATAGCCAAATACACGTTCCATCCGCTCATTGATTATTTTCTTGTCTTTAATTGAAAAAGCGCCGATTTGCAGATTTTCACGAACGGTCAACTTTGGAAAAATACGCCGTCCTTCCGGCACTTGAGCAATACCGAGAAGTGCCGTCTTATGTGCCTGATTTTTTTGAATTTCATGACTTTCAAATACGATTGTTCCGTTTTTCGGACGAACCTGACCACTAATTGATTTTAAAGTCGTTGATTTGCCTGCGCCATTACTGCCGATCAACGTTACAATTTCACCTTGATTGACGTGCAAATCAATACCATTCAATGCTTGAATGGGGCCATAAAAACTTTCTAATCCACGGATTTCCAAGAATTGTCCTGTTTTCGCCTGCTCAATCTCAGACATGCTTCATGGCCTCCTTTCCGAGGTAAGCCTCAATGACTCGCTGGTTCGTGCGAATGTCGTTTGGCTTGCCCTGCGCAATGAGTTCACCGTGATCAAGAACATAGATATAGTCTGAAATTTCCATAACAAGCTTCATATCATGTTCAATCAAAACGATGGTGACGTCAAGCCGCGTGCGCATATCATGGATTAAGTCAGTCAATTTCTTTGTTTCCTTTGGGTTCATGCCGGCTGCCGGTTCATCGAGTAGCAACACTTTTGGTTTGGCAGCAATGGCTCGCGCAATTTCCAACCGACGCTGCGCCCCGTAAGCAAGGCCGCCAGCTGTTTCATTCACATAGTCCTCAAGACCGACGTACTGCAAAATTTTATAGGCTTTGATTTTTGCTGCTTCTTCTTCCTTGCGGATGGACGGCAGTCGCAGCAATGTCCCGACCCAATGAGCCTTTAGTCGCTGGTGCATGCCAATCAGCACATTATCAAGAACAGAAAGCGTGTCAAACAGCCGAATGTTCTGAAACGTGCGTGTGATACCGAAATGGCACACCTCATGAGGCTTTAATCCGACGAGGGATTTGCCATTTAAAAGAATATCACCGGAAGTCGGTTTATATACTGCGGTGACCATATTGAAAAATGTTGTCTTTCCAGCACCGTTAGGACCAATCACTGCTGTAATCGAATTTTTTTCAACATCCATCGTAATATCAGAGGTCGCTGTCAAGCCGCCAAACTGCTTGGTCAGATGTTTGACTTCAAGAATATTCATTGGTCTGAACCCTCCAGTTTCGGTTTGACCTCTGCCGCACCGAGCGGCGGTTCGGCAGCCGCTTCTTTTTTCAGTTTTTCCGCGTCAATTTTTCGGTTCTTATGCGGAATTAACCCTTGCGTTCGGTAGAGCGCAAAGCAAACGAGCAAGATGCCGAAAATGAAGCGCTGCATTTTCGCCGGCGAAAGAGCATCCGGTACATTCAAAATACCTGCGCTGCTTAAGCTGCTCAGCCAGTTTGACAAATCGGTCAGCACTTGATTATTTAGAATGATAACGACGGCCGCACCGAGAATAACGCCCGGAACACTGCCCATACCGCCCAGAATGACCATGACAAGAATCATTGTTGATTCCAAATAAGTAAAGCTCGTCGCATCGACATACATCTGCTTTGCCGCAAACACCGTTCCCATCATACCAGAAAAGGATGCACCGATAGCAAATGCAGCCAACTTCGTTCTGACAAGAGGAATGCCCATGGCCTGTGCCGCGATCTCATTATCACGCACCGCCTTCCATGAACGTCCGAGCCGGGAATGCTCAAGATGCATGACAACGTAGAGAACGAGCGCAAAGATCACAAGCGCAACAAAGTAAAACTGGCTCGGTGTATTGATTGGATAACCGAAAATGCGCGGCGGTTCAATTTGAGAAATACCGAGCGACCCGTTCGTAATGTTGAGAGGATGATCCATGTTATTGAGAACAATACGGATGATTTCACCGAACCCAAGCGTGACGATCGCCAGATAATCTCCGCGGACACGGAGCACCGGAATACCAAGCAAGATACCGAAAATAGACGCAACAATGGCGCCAACAAAAATGAAAATCCAAAATGTATCACCCGGCAACGGAAAGTGGCCAAATGGCATAAAATGATTGGCCTGTGAACTGCCGAATATGCCATATGTATAAGCGCCGACAGCAAAGAATGCAATAAAGCCAAGGTCAAGCAATCCGGCAAAACCGACAACGATGTTTAGGCCACACGACATGGCAGCATAGATCAAAACGAGTGTACCGACATCCATAAATGACTGAAAATTCTGCCCTTGACTGGACGAGAGCGGAACCATGACCGCAATGATGAAAAATCCAACAATCCATTTTAAACGAACATTCATTTTCATGTAATACAAAATAAGAATTGACAGCAAAAGTAGCAAGAACGGAAAAATGGCGGTCGCTGAATCACCTAACAGGAACAGTCCCGCACACGTAATTAGGACGTAAACGACAAAACCGATCAGCTGTCCCTTCGTACTTTTTGAAAATTTGTTCATCCATTCTTTAAACATCCGCTCACACCTTCTCTACTGTAGCTTTGCCGAACAGGCCTTCCGGTTTAAATATCAGCACAAGAATCAGAATAATGAAGGCAAAAACGTCCTTGTATTCAGAACCGAACATTCCGCCAGTCAGCGTCGAAAGATTGGCTGCCGCAAACATTTCAATCAAACCAAGCAATAGACCGCCGAACATTGCACCGCGAATGTTTCCGATTCCGCCAAGCACTGCAGCGGTAAAAGCTTTAATACCTAAAATAAAACCGATATATGGATCAATTGAGCCGTATTGCAGCATGAAGAGAACGCCGGTCGCTCCGCCCAGCGCCGAACCGACGAAAAACGTAACCGAAATCACTCGATTCACATTAATTGACATGAGAGACGCCGTTTCCATATCTTGTGCGACCGCCCGCATCGCCATGCCCCATTTCGTCCGATTAACAAACAAATCCAACCCGACCAGCATGACAATCGTCACAACAAGTACAATAAGAAATGTGCTTTGAAACTTGGCATTTGAGAAAAAAGGAAGGATCGAATGAATATTCAGAGTGATTGTATGGCTAAACAGCGAGGGCGGAGTCACAATATAGTTACCTGTTTTTAGTTCAGCGATAAAACGGACAAGATCCTCAAGAATGAAAGAAATACCCAGCGAAGTAATTAAAGCAATGAGCTTTGGAGCATGCCGTCGTCGCAGCGGACGGTAAGCGACTTGCTCGATAACAACGCCCATACTACCGGTAATTAAAGCCGAAATAATAATGACGATCAGAAAAACAATCAACGCCGGAAGTACGCTTGTCATGCCAAGACCAATAAAAAGGGAAAGCAATCCGGCACCAATAAATGCACCTGTCATAAAAATATCGCCGTGAGCAAAGTTGATTAACTCCAAAATGCCGTAAACCATCGTGTAGCCGATCGCAACAACGGCATAAACAAAACCAAGTGTCAAGCCATCAACAAGCACTTGAGGAAGCATTAAAATGATGTGTTGCAGCATAATTTCACCACTCTCTCTTTTTTTCATTGCAGTTGCTTTGACTGCGTCTGCCAAGTCTGGCACAAACGTTTGAAAAAATATACAATTGTTGTTTTGAAATATGTTTGGTGTTCGCATAAACCGCGTATTTCATACGATTTACGGCTCTCTGTCCGGCATTGGAAGATGTCCGTCTGCATTTATAAAAATTGTTTCTCATAAAATTTCTAAAAGGGTATAGCTGAGTCCATACCCTTTTAGACAATCATCATGTGCAGGCAAAAATTCATAAGCTTGCAGTGAAAGTTATGAAATTATTTTGCTGATTTCTGAATTTCAGTGACTTCGGTTGCCGGATAAGCAACTTTGTCAAACTTATAGACATAAATTTTAGCATACTTATTGTCGCCCTTGGCATCAAAGTCGACCTTCGTTGCAATGCCGTTATAGTCATGAATGGCTCGAACAGCCGTTACAACATCGGAGCGTGTCGGCAGCTTTCCGCTATCTTTCGAGATCGCGTTCAAAATCGCTGTCAACAATACACCGGCGCTATCATAGCCATATGATGAATAACCTTCAATATTTTTACCAAACGCTTTTTTATAGGCATCGGCAAACTTTCTTCCGGCCGCTGTCTTCGTCACGTCACCAACAACCGTTGTGTAATAAACCCCTTTAACTGCATCACCGGCGATAGATACAGTGCTTGAGGAGTCAATACCGTCATCGCTCATGATCGGGATATTTAGTCCTTGCTGACGAGCTTGCTTAATAATTAGACCGCCTTCAGCATAAACACCGCCATAGTAGATCAGGTCGGGCTTTGCTGCAACCGCCTGGCTGATCACACCGCTGAAGTCCTTTTCACCAACCGTAATACCTTCATATCCGACAACATCCGCACCGAGCTTTTTCGCCTCATCACGGAATTGTTCAGCAACGCCTGAACCATATGCTGTTTTATCCTGAATTACAAAAATTTTCTTTGCTTTTAATTTTTTAACAGCATAGCTTGCACCGGCAGGTCCTTGAAAATCGTCACGCGCGCAAATTCGGTTAACAACTTTCAACCCGCGATCTGTTACTGCGGTTGCTGTGTTGGCCGGAGAAACCATCGCAATGTGGTTCTGTTCATAAACCGTTGAAGAAGGAATGGCGACCCCTGAGTTCAAGTGACCGACCACGCCGAGAATGGTACTGTCAGCGGCAATGTCCTGAGCATTGGACACGCCTTTTTTAGGATCGGCCATATCGTCATAGGGGGCAAGAACAATCTTAAAACCTTTTGCCGCAAACTTTTTCTGGTAGTCTTGCACGGCAAGCTGTGCACCCAATTTAATCGCTTCACCAAGTGTTGCATTCGCTCCGGAAAGTGGTGTTTGAGTAGCGATCTTAATCACTTTCAGACTTTTCTTTGAGGAAGATGATGAACTTGAGCAGCCTGAAATCAAACCAACAACCAAAGCCAGAATCGCAATCAGTGGGATAACTCTCTTTAATTTCATTTTTACCCTCCTTTTTTTGAACACAGCCACCAAAAACAGTACTACAGGACATTCTGCCTTCGCATCCCCCGTTTCTCTCTTTTAACACTATTATTATTTTTCAGAATTAAGCACTAAATCTTAATTCTTATAAAATTTATACTATCTCTTTCTCGCAACGGCGTCTCATTATTTGTCAGATTATCTGACATATATTTTTAATTTATTCTAAATTTTTTCCCATCAATTTAATATTTTTATTGATAACCCTTTGCCTGAATCATTCATGTATAATTGTCGTTAAAAACAAAAAAGATCGGGAGTGTGACCGATGCCGATTAAAATTCCGAATAAACTGCCGGCACGTAAAATACTGGAAAGTGAAAATATCTTTGTGATGGATGAAAATCGTGCTCGATCACAAGACATTCGCGCACTGAACATATTAATTCTGAACTTAATGCCGGAAAAGGAAAGAGAAGAGGCACAATTGCTTCGTCTGCTTGGCAATACGCCGCTCCAAGTCAATGTCACTTTTTTTCATACAGCCACACATGAAGCAAAACACGCCAGTGCTCTTCATTTAGAACAATTTTACTCTGTTTTTAATGAAATTCGCCACCGAAAATACGATGGGTTAATCATTACGGGTGCACCTGTCGAAAAATATCCGTTTGAGTCCGTTGATTACTGGAAAGAACTACAAAGCATTATGGAATGGGCAAAGACGGCCGTCACGTCGACACTCTACATTTGCTGGGCCGCTCAAGCTGCTCTCTACCATCATTTTAATATAGGTAAAATAATGCTTCCGCATAAATTGTCCGGCATTTATCAGCATAGGCTGCTTGAGAAAAATGAAAAATTATTGCGCGGCTTTGATGATACATTCGCCGCCCCCCATTCTCGATATACCGGTATTGACGAACGGGCGCTCGCCCAGTCGTCACAAGTTCAAGTGCTGGCCTCTTCTGAGGAAGCTGGTCCATTCATCCTGATGGCAAACGGCGGAAAACAAATCATGGCAACCGGTCACTTTGAATATGATGTCAACACACTGGGGCTTGAGTATGAACGCGACCTGGCAAAAGGTATCCATCCTTTTCTACCCGATCACTATTATCCGGGCAATGACCGGACGCTTCTGCCTGTCAATACGTGGCGCGCGCATGCCCATCTCTTTTTTTCCAACTGGCTTAATTATTACGTCTATCAGGAAACGCCGTATCGCTGGCAGTAAATGCCTTTAAGTGTGTCTTTATTCTTCATTTGACACAACTTTCCTAAAGCATGTTTTTAAATACCGCAAGCCCCCACGTCTGCAGATGCTGGTGCATCTGCAGACGTGGGGGCTTTAAAATTGCCTAGTATTTTAAATCGAGAGAGACACGCCAAACGCCGAATCGGTAAAAACAGATGATGTGCTTACTGTTTCCCTTCCCGAAACACTGATCATTCAACAAAGTCAAGTTGCTGCTGCATCGGGGTAACGGAAAAGTATACAAACAGTTGCACAGCAGCAGCCCGCTTCACTTAGCATCGTGTTGAACCGATATATCCGATTCGCAGATCGCTTTGGCAATGGTGTCAACAACCTTTTCTTCGACGATGGCCCGTGCTTGGGCGACAGCAGAAGCGACAGCCTCAGGCCCCGAAGCCCCATGTGCCTTAATAACTGGAGCAGACAGGCCAAGCAGCAGCGCACCGCCATACTTTGAGTAGTCCATCCGCTCTTTGACACTCTTTAACTTACCATATAGCAAACCCGCCAACACTTTCGTGTACAGTGATTGCGTCAATGTATTTTTCAACATGGTTAGAATCGAAAAAGCAGTGCCTTCGATACTTTTCAACACAAGATTGCCGGAGAAACCATCGGCAACGACAACGTCTGCCGCCCCCTGCAACAGTTCACGAGATTCCACATTGCCGATAAAATGGATCGGTGCCTCGCTGAGCAGCTGGTAAGCTTTTTTGGTCATTTCATTACCTTTTCCAGGCTCTGTACCAATATTCAACAAGCCGACTCGGGGATTCTTTCGCTTCCAGACTCTTTCAGCGTACACGGTTCCCATAATGGCATATTGCAGCAGATTCTCCGGCCGACAATCTGCATTTGCACCAACGTCAAGAAAAAGAAAACCGCCTCCCTTGTCGACAGTCGGCAATGTCGGTGCAAGCGCCGGACGCTCAATACCTTGGATGCGTCCGATGCCGAACAGCCCGGCAGCCATCAGCGCCCCCGTATTGCCAGCGGAAATGACAGCATCACAGCGTTTTTCACGTACTTCTTGAATAGCCAGCACCATCGATGCCTGCTTTTTACGGCGGACAGACTGAACCGGCGCATCGGTGCCCTCGATTTTCTCCGTTGTATGCAAAATTTCAATGCGCGGCTCCTCACCCACAAGCGGTTTTAACTGCGCGCTGTCACCCACAAGCAGAACAGACAGTTCCGCATCCGTTCTGACCGCCTGAAGAATACCTTCCACGATCGCTTTCGGTGCGTGATCTCCGCCCATCGCGTCAATTGCTAATCTCATCAATGTTCGCTCCTTCGAATTCAAACAATGCATACCCATTTGTTTCTGTGTCGCCGTGACTCGCAAAAACGATAAACACAAAAACTCATGCTCATTATATAATTCCTAACAGTCGATAGATAGTCTCTTTCTGTTTATTCCTGTATCGTTTTTACGTCTCATGTAAAAATAAGTTTCAAATCTCATTGTATCTCAGGTCTGCCAACACGTACATTTCTGTCACCGTTTCATTAGCTGAGCGAAGTAGTCAAGCGTTCAGCCATAAGGCTTCCCGGAACATTAGAAAAACTTGGCTCTGCCAAATCCTTTAGGCAACAGCAGAGCCTTAGTTTTTCTTATACTTGGTCCCGCTGAAATCTTGATACTTTTTTAACGTATTAGAAAAGCTTGGCTCTGCCAAATCCTTCGGGCAACGGCAGAGCCTTAGCTTTTCTTATACTTAGTCCCGCTGAAATCTTAATACTTTTTAACGTACAAAAAAAAAGAATCGGAAGCCATGGCCCGATTCCTTTTTCGCTCCCCAAAAGTTGGGTTAAGCGACCCACTTTATTTGTCATATACCGGTGTACAACATTCCGCATACTTTGGATTTTGACCGAGTGTCAACCCAAAGAACAGCTGTTTGAGGCGTTTGCAAACGTCACCTTCGTGACCGGTGCCAATTGTGCGATGGTCAACCGCAACGACTGGCGTCACTTCCATCGCTGTGCCGCTGAAAAACACCTCATCGGCAGCATACAGTTCAGTCCGCGACACGCTGCGTTCAACAACTTCAAGACCCATTTCCTCTTTAGCGAGGCGAATAACAAGTTCACGGGTGATGCCTTCAAGAATGTTATCTGAAAGTGAAGGCGTCACCAGCTTACCCTTTTTAAACATGAAAATATTTTCTCCTGATCCTTCGCAGACATGATCGCCGCTTGTCAGGAAAATAGCTTCATCAAAACCAGCACGCTTTGTCTCCAGTGCAGCAAGCGCCGAATTTAAATAGGCAGCAGTCGCTTTCGTACGCGGAGGCAGCTGGTTGTCCGTCAGACGCCGCCATGAGCTAACGCCAACACTTAGTTCAGATTTGCCAGCGTATTTATTCAACGGTTGTGTATAAATAACCACTTTTACATCCGGGTTATCCAGCGTCGGTCCGATATCTTGGGCATCATTATAGACAATAGGTCGCACGTATGTCGTCTGCCTGCAATTATTTTTGCGAAGCAACTCTACCGTTCCGCGGCAAAGATCGTCAACCGACAGGTCAAAATTCAAATTGACCGTCTTAGCCGACTGCTTTAAACGTTCATAATGATCCTTAAGCTTAAAACCGTAAAGCTGTCCTTTTTCTTCGTCCCAATAAGCACGAATCCCTTCAAATACCCCAAGTCCGTAATTAAAAGCCTTGCTCCGGACACCGATCTTTACGTCCTCTTCCTTCACTACTTCTCCCTGATAGAAAACATACGATTCCGACACGTAAACTCCTCCTATTCTTCTCTGTGCGTATAACTGCCAATCAACCGCACTAAGCGTGCCGGTTGACTAACTGTTACTGTATGTGGTTCTATCATAGCACAAAATTATCCGAGCATTTTCCAAAACCTTAATTTTTTTCAGATACCTTTAGGATTTGTTGCAACTGACTGTCCAACCGGGCGCCCCCAACGAAGGTGTAAAAGGCATTATATTGAAAAAAATAGCAATTTCATTGAAGTCCGGCACTCCGGTTGCTCACTTGTCGTGGGCGCTGAGCCTCCCCAAAAAAGATCGGGTGCGCGGATCTCGCCGACTCGCTTTCCAAACAAGTGCTCTACACTGGCTTCTTTGAATATCATCAACCATTTTTTATGTTCTCAATGTTTAAAACAAACGATTTTTTCGCAACGCCTTGCTTAAATGCTCCCATCCTCGCTGCGAATGACGAGGGACGCCTCAGGAGCGACTGTCTGAACAGCGTGCAGAGCCGCGCGCACTGACCTCAGCAGTTCGCCTGCACCGGTCTCATCTGCTAGCATATCCCAATTGAGTGTCTGTTCCTGGGGGCCGGGGTTCACAATTAACAACGTCCACTTTGTCACCGACCGATAGCGCAAACACGCAAAAATCGGACCAAGAGAAAACGGCAAAAAGTCACCCGAACGCAAATCATCATCCTGCCGTCGCTGGTCAATCGCCTCGCGATAGCACGCATAAATGGTTTGATCGACTGACTGCCACGGGTAAAAGCGGCGGTTATCAGGATCCTTTCCACCAAGCAGCCCGGCCTCGTCGCCATAATAAATGCATGGCACACCTGGAAAAAAGAATAACAATTGAACGGCAAGGCTCAACTTTGTGCGGCTGCCGCCAAGTACGGTCAAAATGCGTTCAGTATCGTGCGTTCCAATATTGTTCATAGCTGCAGCAAATGCATCTGGTGGATAGTTGGCTTTTAAAGTCAAGAGCTGACGCGCCGTTTTTTCAGCACTGGTCTGCCTGTTCACAAGTTGAATAATCAGCGTGCGCAGCGGATAATTCATCACTCCGTGCAGCATATCGCCTTCCAAATAGTGATGACGTTTGCCGTAAGCCAACTTATTCGAGGCATCCTCCCACACCTCGCCAATCACAACTTTCCCGTCATGTTCCTGATCATGACCGTCGACCGCCGCCCGAATACCGGCAATGAAGTCATCGGGCAGCTCGTCAGCCACGTCCAGGCGCCAGCCGCCGACGCCGAGACGAGTCCAATAGGCGATCACTGACTGATCCCCGCCGAAGATGTAGCGCCGATAATCAGGATGTGCTTTATTGACAGTCGGCAAGTCATCAACATTCCACCAGCAGTCATAGCTACCCGGATAATCATGAAAGGTGAACCATGAGTAGTAGGGAGACTTGAGATCTTGGCAGGCACCGCCTGTGCCGTAATGACCAAAGCGATTGAAATAGACGCTGTCTGCGCCGACGTGGTTAAAGACGCCGTCAAGTAAAATTCTCATACCGAGTTTTTTGGCCTTTTTAACGAGCTTTTTAAACGTGGCCAAATCACCAAGCATCGGATCAATCGCAAGATAGTCGGCCGTATCATAGCGATGATTGCTGCTTGCCTTAAAAATCGGGCTTAAATATAAGATCGTAACGCCGAACCGGTGCAGATCGGCCAGTTTACAAATAATTCCTTTTAAATTTCCACCGTAAAAATCCCAGCGTGCAATTCTGCCGCTCTCGTCACGCACATAATAAGGTGTATCATTTTTAGTCGCATAAATGAACGTATTGGCTTTCGGTGCATTGATTCGCTCAAACCGATTGCCATTACAGAAGCGGTCAACAAAAATGTGGTATATGATTCCATTCAAATACCAAGCGGGTGCCGGATCTGGCTGGCGGTAACATGTCAATTGATACTGGCTAAGACCATCAAGACTCTCGAGTAAACGCCCCTCTCCGCCAAGATCGTCGGCCTGCCTGCCATAGAAAAAAGTCCGTGCATGGCCTTCGTCGCCGCTTCGCACACGAAAATGGTAAAAGTATAGCCCACTTTCACCTGACGTCTCAAAGCGCGTGCAATAGCTGTCCGCCGCTTCGCCATGCTGCATTGATAACGCCTGGGAAGTAGAGCCGTCACGCTGAATGACGAGTTCCACGCATTCAACACATTCGAGTCGAACACGAAAGGTAAATGTCACAGCCGTGCCAATCTGGACGGCACCAACCGGATCAATGGACGTGCTCGACCACGAATTAAAGTACGCCGAAAAATTCTCCATTTGACTCATTTATTCTCCCATCAGTTACTGCTCGCCGTGGGACAGCAGCACGCCAAACGAGCAAGTTCAATTCACCGTTCCCATCGTACGTGAGGACACATTCCAAATATCACTGGCATATTGAAGAACGGTGTAGTCTGAGGAAAAGACGCCGGCGCCGGCAATATTGATCAGCGCCATGCGCTGCCATTGCAAAGGATCACGATAAAGCCGGTCTATTTTCTCTTGCGCTTCAACATAT
This sequence comes from Sporolactobacillus sp., assembly GCA_047722915.1. Classification (GTDB taxonomy): domain Bacteria; phylum Bacillota; class Bacilli; order Bacillales; family Sporolactobacillaceae; genus Sporolactobacillus. Next base: position 43,391 of record JBDNZQ010000002.1, on the reverse strand, counting down.
GCCTCAAAGTCGCGCAGAACAAAAAACTCATCGCCGTAGTTAACAAGCGAATCAAAGATGCTGCGTCCCTCCGCTTCCATATTGGGAATCGTTCCGTCAATTAAAGCGTCAAGTACACGATGCAACTGCGGATGCTTTTCATAATAACTTTTTGAATGGTACGAGCCGTCCCGGTAATATTGGTATACATCGCTTGCTGTCAGTCCGAAAGTCACGATATTCTCTTCGCCGACACGGTCGCGTATCTCGACGTTGGCCCCGTCAAGCGTCGCCAGCGTAATGGCGCCGTTGAGCATCAGCTTCATATTGCTCGTTCCCGACGCCTCTTTTGACGCTAATGAAATTTGTTCACTGACGTCTGCCGCCGGAATAATGCGTTCTGCGAGCGAAACACCATAATTCTCAACAAATACAATTTTAAGTTTATCTTGAATTGTCTTATCTTGATTAATGAAATCAGCTGTCGCATTCATGACTTTAATGATGGCTTTGGCATACTTGTAGCTTGGTGCCGCTTTTGCTCCAAAAATAAAGACACGCGGAACGATGTCTACATCCGGGTTGTTTTTCACATCAAGGTATAGTTTTAAAATGTGCAACACGTTCAGTAACTGCCTTTTATAGGCATGCAGCCGCTTGATTTGGACATCATAAATCGCGTCAGGATTAATGGTCAGTCCCATCGTGCGGGCAATGAACGCCGCAAAGCGAACTTTGTTTTCCCGTTTCACCTGTGCCAACTCGCGAAGCGTTGCCTCGTCGTGGCGAAATGACTTGAGCATCTTCAGCTCAGTTGGCGAACTCTCCCAATCATTGCCGATCTTTTCATTTATAAGTCGGCGCAACGGCTCATTGGCAAGCATCAACCAGCGCCGCTGCGTAATGCCGTTCGTTTTGTTATTAAAACGGGACGGATAGATGAGATAAAAGTCATGCAACACATTCTCTTTCAAAATATCCGTATGCAACTTAGCCACTCCATTAATGCTGTGACTGCCAATGATGGCAAGATGAGCCATCTTAACGTATCCTGCCTCAACAATGCGTGTACGCCGAACTTGATCATCATCATGGAGTGCCCGCATCTGCTCAGCATACCGGCTGTCAATTTCGCAGATAATTTGAAAAATGCGCGGAAGCAGCATCTTAATCATATCGATCGGCCATTTTTCCATCGCTTCTGACATAATCGTATGATTCGTATAACTCATCACATTCACAGTAATGTTCCAGGCATGCTGCCAGTCAAGCCGCTCACTGTCAAGCAAGATACGCATCAGTTCCGGTACGCAGAGCGCAGGATGGGTGTCATTGATATGAATGGCTACTTTTTCAGCCAGGTGAGTCATCGTCAATCCCATTTTCTTGTAATAACGAACGATGCTCTGCAAGCCCGCAGATACAAAAAAGTACTCTTGTTTAAGCCGCAAAAGGCGGCCATCGTAGTTCGAATCATCAGGATAAAGCACTTCGGACACGCTTTCAATGCGGCTACGCTTTTCGACATATGACCAATAGTCCAGTGTGGCCTCTCCGGCCGGCATTTCCGCCGACCAAAGCCGCAGCGTATTCACCGTATGATTGCCAAAACCAATGACAGGCGTGTCGTAGGGCACGGCAAGAATGTCCTCAGTTTGCTCGTAGTGGGGCTGCAAATAGCCGCCGGGCTGTTGCTCGAGCCATACCTTTCCATAAAAGGAGACGGTTACTGCCATATTTAACCGCCTAGTTTCCCAAACATTTCCATTTTGCAGCCAATTCTCCGGCAGTTCCACTTGATAACCATTCACAAATTTTTGTTTAAAAAGGCCGGACTTAAAACGAATACCATTGCCATTGCCGGGAATATTGCAGGTCGCCATCGAATCAATAAAGCATGCAGCAAGTCGCCCAAGGCCACCATTGCCGAGACCCGGATCTGCTTCAGCTTCGGCAATGTCATCGAGATCAAGCCCAAGTTCAGTCAATCCTTCACGCACCGTTTGTAAAATACCAAGATTCAGCAAGTTGCTCTTCAGCATGCGCCCAAGCAAGAATTCCATCGAAAAATAATAAGCTTGTTTTTTTCGACGTCCAAGATAGCGTTCATTTGTTTTTGTCCAATCGGCGGCACAGTATGCACGGACAAGATTGCCGAGTGCCTCATATTGCTCGGTCGAGGACGTCTGGGAGAGATCCATTGAGTACAGTTCATTCAGCATTCGCTTAAAGTCCGCTTGAAATCTCTTTTTCGTCAAATCCATGAATCACCCATCCTCTTCTTATTCTACAACAACTGATGCTAGATTCAGTGCATGCTAAGACAGCAATGAGGGTTTGCCACTGCGGGCATCGACAGCTGTCCGATCAGCAGCCACGGCACTCGGTTTTTCCTCAACGATTCGGCTGATAATCGAATTCTTTTCAATCACAATCGGATGCTCCTGCGTACCAATCAGTTTTGTGTTTGCTTCAATACGCACTTGCTTATCGAGAATGACGTAGCGCAGCTGCGCCCCGGCACCGATAAAACTGCCCTGCATCACAATGGATTGATCAACGCATGCGCTTTTCTCCACGGTAACGTTGCGGAACACGATGGAATCATGCACCGTGCCCTTGAGCAGACAACCGTTAGCCACAAGTGCGTTATGCACGTCAGATGTCCGCGCGTAGTAAGTCGGCGCTTCGTTCTTCACTTTGGTATGCACATTCTGACTGCCCTTCAGCAACGCCGTTAAGTTCGCATCTTGCAGCATATCCATATTGGCATGATAATACGCATGGATTGAATTAATATTTTTTAAATAACCGGTATATTCAAAACCGTTTGTCGGCCACTGAATAATCGCTCGGTGCAGCACATCGCTCAAATTGCAGTGTTCATTTTCGGCAACCGCATTGCGAACCAGTTTGCTGAACATTTCTGTTTTGAGCAAATAGATTTCCATATTAATAAATGTCTTGTCAGACCCGCTTTGCGTGCTGCACGACTTCAATGAACGAACAACACCGTCTTCATCGATCAACACATACGACATCTGGCGGTCGTCAGCCGTCAGATGTTCGACTGACTTATAGACAGCCGTCATCGTCCGGCCTTGCTCAATATGACTGCGCAGCACAGCCTGAAGGTCAATGTTGCACAGCGTCCGCGATCCCATAATGACAACGTATTCAGCTTCTGATTTTTCAACAAATTCGAGATTTTCATAATAATTATAGATGTCACTGTCTCGGCCGGGCAGACCGTATTCATGCCGCTCCGTGCTGTCTTGAGTGAAATAAAACAATCCCCCGTGTACACTGTCCAACCCCCACTCATTGCCGCTGTGCACATGATCGTAGACAGAGCGAAAGTTCCCTCGGCAAAATATGCCGATCGTATCAATTCCGGCAGTCGTCATGTTGGTCAGCGGCAGATCAATCAACCGGTAGCGGCAGCAGAAGGGCAGTGTCGCGAGCGGGCGGTAACGTGTCAGCGGATACGTCGGCTGTCCCATTTCCGTCAAGTTCAAAATACCGCACATTTTATTCATTTTCATCGCTCAACCCTCCCACAATTTCATCATAGCCGACCACTTCAATTTTGCGTTCCCCGACCACTTGCGCATTGTCTGCAAAGATAGCCCGCTCGCCAACAATTGCATGATCAATCACTACATTTTTGCCAATGACGGCGTTTGCCATAATGACAGAATCCTTAATTTTGCTGCCCGCGCCGATTTTTACATTCTGTGAGACGATTGAATGATCGACTTCACCGGCAACGTAGCACCCGTCAACAACGAGTGACTCACTGACCCTTGCCTCGCGCGCGATATAGTGGGGAGGGGCAACCGGATTTTTAGAATAAATGCGCCATGAACGATCACGAATGCTGAGCTCATGTTCCGGATCAATAAAAGCCATATTCGCTTCCCACAGACTTTCGATCGTGCCGACATCTTTCCAGTATCCGTCGTAGGCATAGGCAAACACATTCTCACCGTTCGCCAAAAAGGCAGGAATCACATGCTTGCCAAAATCATCCATTGTCTGCCCGGTCGAATGGCTTTCAATCAGGCATCGGCGCAGCTCCTCCCAGTTAAAAATGTAAATACCCATTGATGCAAGGTTGCTTTTCGGATGGGCGGGTTTTTCCTCGAATTCAATAATTCGATCCGTATTATCAGTATTCATAATACCGAAGCGCGACGCTTCAGCAAGCGGCACTCGAATGACAGCCACTGACACCGTTGCTTTTTTGGCTTTATGAAAGTCGAGCATGTGTTTGTAATCCATTTTATAGATGTGATCACCTGATAAAATCAACAGGTAAGTGGGGTGCTTGCTGTCGATAAAAGCGATATTTTGGTAAATGGCATGCGCCGTTCCTGCAAACCACTTTTCGCCGTCAAGGCTTGAGTGCGGTTGAAGAATGGTGACACCCCCGTCGCGATAGTCAAGTCCCCAATAAGATCCGTTACCAATGTGATTGTTCAGCTCAAGCGGTTGATACTGCGTAATCACACCAACCGTATGAATGCCTGAATTGGAACAATTGCTGAGCGAAAAATCAATGATGCGAAACTTCCCCCCAAACGGAACTGCCGGTTTGGCAATCGTCCGCGTCAGCTTTCCAAGTCTTGTCCCTTGCCCTCCAGCCAGCACCATGGCAATCATTTCGTTTTTCATCGCCGGGAAAAAGAATGACTGACTTCTCTTTCCGTCCACCTCCTTCGCTGATATAAAGCACTATTCTTACTGTCAAATGTACCGTGACCTGTCACCTTGCGCAAAGATGGTAACGCTTTCAATGTTTGAAAGGAAACAAAACATTTTGAAAAGAAATTTGTTTCCTCCTACCCTTCTATTATAATATAAATTTTATTTATTTTTTATTATTTCAGACTAAAAATGTTGTTAATTTTAGGCGTTTGCAAACAGAGAAAATATTGCTGTCTATCAGTCAATCCCTCCCACAATTTCATGATAAATGGACAAGTATAAAGCAGCTGATGCTGACCAGCCAAAATCAAGCGCCATCGCCCGTCCGCACAAATCAAGCCAGCATGTGGGGTCTGATCGGTAGAGATTCACCGCCATTTCAGTGACTTTTAACAGATCATGCGCATTGTAGTTCGCAAAGCTGAAACCGCATCCTTCACCGGTATAATAGTTGTAAGGCTGCACGGTGTCTTTCAATCCACCCGTTTCACGCACGAGTGGCAGACAACCATAGCGCATAGCAATGAGTTGGCCGATACCGCACGGCTCAAATTTGGAAGGCATCAAAAAAAGATCAGCTGACGCGTAGATTCTGCGGGCAAGTGTGTCGTCAAAAAAGATATTGGCAGACACATGTTGGGCATAGTTCTGGGCTTGCGTGCGGAATGCATCTTCGTATACTGAATCACCTGTACCAAGCAGGACAAACTGCACGTTCAGCTGCATCAGTTCGCGAAAAACGTGCAGAACAAGATCAATCCCTTTTTGCTCAACAAGCCGGGTCACCATACCGATCATCGGCATGTGTTTATCCACCGACAAATTCAACTGACGCTGCAAGGCTGCTTTGTTAGCTGCGCGCTGTTTGGGGTCAGTAAAGGGCTGAACGAGGGCCGTGTCACACTTAGGGTCATAAAGGAAGCGGTCAATGCCGTTGACAATGCCGGATAAATAAATGCTGCGGTGACGCAAAAAACCGTCAAGCCGCTCGCCATAATAGGGCGTCTGTATTTCTTCGGCATAGCTGGGACTGACAGTGGTCAAGTGATCCGCGTAAGCGAGCCCCGCTTTCATATAACTGACGCAGCCATAGAACTCCACGCCGTTCGGCTGGAAAAAGCGATCATCCAAAGCAAGTAAATCGTGCAGAACCGAATGTGGAAAAACGCCTTGATATTTAAGATTATGAATAGTAAAGACCGTTTTAATTTTCCGATAACGTTCCATACTTTGAAAATAATCGTTTTTTAACAGCGCGCAAATCGGCGCCGTTTGCCAGTCGTGACAGTGAATGACAGACGGCCATTCAGATAGATGAGGAAGCACATCGAGCACGGCACGGCTAAAAAAGGCAAATCGTTCTCCGTCATCCGCGTACCCATAACAATTGCGCCTCTTAAAATAATATTCATTATCCAAAAAGTAATACGTTACATCGTCAACCAAAATGAAAAAAATGCCGCAATATTGATTGCGCCATCCGACCGGCACGCTAAGCCAAGTGAGAAAAGTCATTTGACGCTGGAAACGATAAGGGATGTCCTCATATTTTGGTAAAACCACACTGACATGCGCACCTTGCTTAGTGAGCGCTTTGGGCAAAGCACCTGCTACGTCACCAAGCCCTCCCGTTTTAATAAATGGTGCACATTCAGATGCTGCAAACAGAACGTTCATTGTCGTTCCCCTTTCTTCCATTCACAATAGGCGTCATTGATCATTTTTAATATTCTTAAGTTCTTGCAGTCGCTTTTTGGTTTGCCGCATAAGAACGATCATGCCAAGTGGTGGAATCGTCAGCTTCAAAGTGAACGGGCGACCGTTCCACACAGCCTCTTCTGCCTCGAGCGGCTGCCGGTTGCACTGCCCGCTACCGCCGAAAGTCTCGTCGTCACTGTTCAACATTTCCAGATAACTGCCGCCAAGCGGTACCCCCACTTTGAACTCGTGATGGACAGCGGCCGTAAAGTTGCAGACAACAACGCAGAAATCGCCACGCCGCTTACCGTTGCGGATAAAGCTGATCAGACATTGTCCGGCATTGTCGGCATCAATCCATTCAAACCCTTCCGACTCACGATCAAGCCGCCACAGGCAGGAGTGTTCCAAATAAAAATGGTTCACGGCCGTCGTATAGCGCAAAAAGCTGCGATGTGTGTCATATTCATCGAGAAGCTGCCAATCCAGCTGCTGCGTGTCTTTCCATTCGTCAAACTGAGCAAACTCACTGCCCATGAACAGCAGCTTTTTACCCGGATGAGTCATAAAGTACCCATAAAGTGAGCGGTAACCGGCAAACTTTTGCCACATATCGCCCGGCATTTTGTTAAGCAGCGAACGCTTACCATAGACAACCTCATCGTGTGAGAACGATAAAATGAAATTTTCAGAATGCGCGTAAAGCATTGAAAATGTAATAAGATGATGTTGATTTTGGCGCTCATTGGATGAGGTCTCCATATATTTTAAGATATCGTGAACCCAGCCCATGTTCCACTTGTAATTAAATCCAAGACCACCTTGGTCGATCGGTGAGGTGACAAGCGGATAATCCGTCGCCTCTTCTGCAATCATCAGTGCGTCAGGAAACTTGATAAAGATCGTTGCATTTAATTTTTTTAGAAATTCAATACCTTCCAGATTCTCTTCCCCGCCTAAACGATTCGTCAAATGAAACGGCAAATCCCCGTTATGATTCAAGTAGACGATGGACGATACGGCGTCGATGCGGAAGCCTTCCACGTGATAGACATCCATCCAGAAACGTGCATTGGAAATGAGAAAACTGTTGACCTCTTTCTTAGAAAAATCAAAATTATACGTGCCCCACTGTGGACGATCAGCAAGGCGCGAATCAGAAGGCTCGTAAAGCGGTGAACCGTCAAAACGACTGAGCCCGTGTGAATCCCTGCAAAAATGTGCCGGTGCCCAGTCAAGAATGACGCCGATACCGCGCGCGTGGAAAGCATCGACAAGATACATGAAGTCTTCGGGTGAACCGAAGCGGCTCGTCGGTGCAAAAAAACCTGTGACTTGATACCCCCATGACCGGTCAAACGGGTGCTCCATAATCGGCATGAATTCGATATGTGAGAACCCGTGCTCGACAAGGTAATCGGGCAGTTCATCTGCCAATTCGCGATAGCTGCATAGTTTCCCGTCGGCTTTCGTTCGCCATGAACGCAAATTACACTCATAAATCGCCATCGGACGGTGATAACTGTCCGTTTTTTGACGGGTACTGAGCCATTTGCGGTCATTCCAGTCGTAGCGATCCAACCTGCACGTCAACGAAGCGGTATCCGGCCGCTTTTCGGCAAAAAATGCATAGGGATCAGCCTTTAAAATAACTTGTCCATCCTTTGTTTTAATCGCATATTTATAACGCTCATTTTCATTTAATTCGGCAATAACACCCGTCCATACACCGGCGTTTTTAACGGTTTCAAGCGGATGTTCATCCGGCTGCCAATCATTGAAATCGCCGACTACCGACACACTCAGAGCGGCGGGTGCCCACACTGTAAAACGATAGACGCAGTGCTGCATGTCGCCTTCCAGATAGTGTGCACCGAACACTTTATACCCTTCGTACAGTGTTCCTTCATGAAACAAATACAGATCAAAGTCGCTCGGAAATTTTTGCGAAACATCTTCCATTGTCAACACTCTCGCTCACGCCCTGTCCGATAATCTTTGATATTAATAATTTCGCCAAATCTTTTGTTTTTCCTCTTTAATGACTATTTTTTATGTGTCAGAAACAAGAATTTAATTTCACTTTTTGACGGATCGTTCACATCCGTCCAAGTTGAACAGACGAACAGCGTGTTGAATAAGCAATGGACATCGAAACGACAGTTGTTTCACAGCTGCATATGTTGCCGACACTTGTGCCTTCTTTTAACATCAGATAACTTGAGTTTGTCAACATCATATTTTTGATTTATTAGAAAATATAATAAAACGCCTCACTCGTTGCAAGAGACGTTGTTCACCTGACCGACGATTCATTTTTTAAAATTGTTTTGAAAGATTCATTCGTTTATTAATCGCGTATACAAGCGGCATGGCAATTCCCATGACGACAAGTTCACCTGTCGCAACGCTCAGCCAGTTAAACCAAAACGGAACATGCCCGGCAACACCGGCAAGACTTAATTCCCAGGCTATAATACTCATCGATGATGCAAAAATAAGTGCATTAACGCTCATTTTCAACCAGACACTGTGCAGGCGATGCGTAAGAACAATCGTTAGCAGCAGAGAGATGACCGATTGTCCAAAACCAAATGTTAAATCGAAGGGCAACATCGGCGAAAAAAGCAAGTTGGCCAAAAAAACGCCGCCGCAAATACCGTAAATGTACTTTCTGTCAAAGACGATGAGTTGATTAAGCATTTCAGAAAGGCGTAGCTGGATGGCGTAAAAACCTATTGGTTGAATCAGATAGGTGAGCACAATGTAGAGAGCGGCAACAATTGCATTAATAGCAAGCCATTTAAGTTTCACGAAAGAGCCTCCTAGTTTTTTGATAAACGTGGGATGGTTGCGAACCACGTGATCGAAAGTATAAAGCGTATACACTGTATAGCGCTAGCCGCTCACTGTCAAGACGCTTTGCCTATCAGCCGTCTGCCCACGCACACTTCACCAGACATTCATATACTGTACTATCACCTGAGGAGGAGGTGTTTGTCGATGGGTGCTCCAGTATCGGGCGGTTGCGGTTGCGGTGGATCTAGTCTTGGGAGCGGCTTCGCCCTGCTTGTTGTCTTGTTCATTCTGTTAATCATTATCGGTGCTTCATACTGCTACTGATCAAGTATTGGTCACACGCATATTCGGCTACCGTACATTCGACAAAAAGAGTGCCTCTACCGGCACTCTTTTTGCTTTATGACGATTGACTGTTGCCATGTTCCCTGCCACTCACTTATTACACAATAACTACAGGGCGCCGCTGCAAACCGCTCCGTTTGATTCGACCATTCAAAAAAAGCTTTCCGGCAGAAATAGCTTGTGTGACATTTCGTTTTATTTCTACCCGTGTATGCATGCTGTTACTCTTCGCGATTATTGGCAAAAACAATCATTAACACAAAGCGGACAAGTTCCATAACAGCGACAAGGGCTGCCGCAACGTAAGTCATCGCCGCCGCCGACAGAACTTTCCGCGCAGCAGGCCGTTCGTCGTCCCTAACAATACCCAATGCCACGATTTGCTTCAGTGCTCGGCTGGATGCATCAAATTCGACTGGCAGCGTAACGAGCTGAAAGAGTACCGCCGCTGCGAAAAAAAGCACACCGATCATCGCCAGCTGCATCGCCCCAAATATAAAACCGGCAATGATAAGCAAATAGGATAGATTTGATCCCAAATTGGCCACAGGAACAAGTGCACTGCGCACGCGCATAAACGTATAATCCGTTGCATCTTGAATTGCATGTCCGACTTCATGGGCGGCTACAGCCGTTCCCGCAATCGATTCGCCGTGATAGATAGCCGTTGATAAGTTGACCGTCTTTTCACGCGGATCGTAGTGATCGGTCAATGCCCCCTCGACTTCGCGGACCGCCACATCGTACAGCCCGTTTTCGTCCAGAATTCGCCTGGCCGTCTGCGACCCGGTCATGCCTGTTGAATTCTCGATCTGCGAATAATGGGCATACGTACTTTTCACGTGCATTTGCGCCCAGAGGGGAATAAGCATTAAAATGGCCAAGTAGATCAAATATTGGACCATTCAGACACCTCCGTTGATTTTTTTAATGCATTTTTTCATCACACGATTGCGCATCTCTATTAATAATACCGTTTGCAAGTGAAAAGTTTCAACAAATCAGCGAAATTTAGCCGTCTTACGGACAAGAACCAGGCAGCCACTGCTTAGTAAAAACAGGGCCCCCCACATCAAGAGTAGACGTGTTGTTTGAGCGGGCCGTGCGGTTGCTGGACGGACGAAGGCAGCGGCAACCGACTGACGCAACAAACTGAGCATGCGCAACTGTTGCTTGCCGGCCGATTCTGTGTTTGCCTCTTCTTTTAACTTGTTCATCTGTTGATCAATGGTCGCAACGGCTGCGGTATTTCCATTGATTATCATTGCCGGATACACAATCGCATAGTCATTCAAAAAACGATTGAATTGATCTTGATAGCGATCCGTCGCATGAGCAACTGCCGAGTGCTGCAGCTGACTGATTAAAGTCAGCATCCGCCCACGAAAGCTCACCCAAATGGGATCACGATTTGGACTTGTGAGTGCATCCATCCCCAGATAGAAGGCATCTGCACACGCCTTTACCTCGTTTGGCGACGTGCTGAACTGAAGCGCAACCAGCAGCTTGCCGGCAGCGGTGACAATCACTTCTCGGTCATGTGCCGACACCGCTTGCATGCCTCCGCTGTTTACTTGTGATATGAAATGATTCAGCAGGCTTCTTGCCGCATTCATCTGATCGGCACCGACATACTCATCAATCTGTCCGGACAGCTCTTCTAATTGGTTGACAGCATGATTTGCGGTTCCTGATGCGTAGGCGACGGAAGCTGAACAGGACATAAAAACAACGCAAAGCAGTGCAGTCATAAATCGCAACGTCATGATTCTGCCCCCTTGTTTCTCACCCTATGTCCGTACAAAAAAAATAGACCAAGCACTCATATTGTGCCAGTCCGTTTTAATGATTGCGCTTTCATTTTACAGCAAAGAAAACTAGTGCTTTGGCGAACAGTGAAGAGCTTTCCAGCGTGCCGAAAGCTCCAAAAAGCGTGATTCATCCCCCTCGTCAAGCGCTGTGTTGATCTGCTCATATAAAATAGTTTCGGCATAGGCTAATTCAGCTGCACTGGCAGCAAGAGCTGCTGCCTTTCCATAGGTTCGATGGACAAACGACGAGGAAACCTCCGGATCATCTTCTATCACAGCAAAATATTCCGCGCCAAATTGTTCGGCTGCAAGCTCAATTTTAATATACAATGGGTCTTCCTGATTCAAACGCAAATCATGAAACGCCTTCTCCGGATCATTGGTTGACACAGACAGCTTCATGTACATGAAATCATTATCACGCCGCGCTCCACAATTAATTGTCATGGAACGGGATCTGCCGCGGTTGACTTCCACAAAGTGAATGATGTTCAACAAATGCTCATTACTACGCAAATAATTGAGCAACCAAATCGTCTCGCGATTGACAATGACACGCTGCTCAATCAGCCACTTAATAAAGCGCTTTTTCTGCACATTCGTCACTATTTGTTCCACTTTTGCACATCTCCCCTCCGTTCTGCTGCCATGCACTATATCTTTCTTCTATTGTATACTATTCGTCGCTTAACTCAAATCATCCTGCCTGATACGTTCAATAAATGTTGCAAGTTCATCATTCTCAGGATCAAGTGCAAGCGCCCGCTCAAACAGTTGAACCGCTTCGGCTGTTTTTCCACAATCGCGCTTAAATTCACCATACTCGCGCAAAAATTCCGGATTGCTTTGCCATGCAGGCGCGCAGAGCGCATAGCAAGCTTCTGCGTCAGCCAAAGCGTCAGTATGATTATAAGCGCTCGCCAAAAACCATTGCAGCATCGGATCGTCTGTCTGCTGTTGTGCCAATCGTTTGATAACTGACGAATAATCTTCTTGCTGCATCAATAACTCAACAAGATGTAGCAAGGCCTGTTCATTCTCAGGATCAATGCTGAGCCACTTCTGAAGATAATATGCTGCTTTGTCATTTTGATGCATATCCAGTGACAGATGAGCGGCTTCCTGATACAGTCTTCCATTAAATGCATCCTCTCTCAAGCCTGCTTCAACAGTTTGCAACGCCCTCACTTGATCGCCGCACCGCTCATAAGCGGCGGACAGCGGTGCATATAAGGAACTATAACCAGGATCACGTCCGCGCAGCTCTTCCAGCACTTGCACTGCTACATCGTCTTTCTTCAGACGCACCGCCGTCATTGCATAACCGAACAATCCGTCCAGCGTTTTTTCCTTACCGAGACCTCGGCTGTAAGCTTCAAACGCCTGTTCAAACGCTCCGCTCAAGCTGTAAGCCTCTGCCAGCCTGAGTTCAATGTCACGGTTGCTGCGAATCGACTCGAACGCCTGTACGGCTTTGAGTGCCTGACCGGTTGCCAAATACAATTCACCAAGAGCTTCAAGCAAAAGCGGCTGATTGGGGCTCAGTTGCTGAGCATGCAGCAGCCTATGCTCGGCAGCCTCGTCCAGCCCTTCCAGCTGATACAAGTCAGCTAAAAGCACTTGTGCGCTCAGATAATTTGTGTCGTTCTCATCAATGTGCTGCAGTAAAAGGATGGCCTCATCTTCGCGGTCCTGATCAATGAGCAGATCGCTGAGCTGAAGCAGAAGATCGCTCTCATCTGGATAGTGGCGCAGCAGCATCCTGTAGATGCCTTCAGCTTCGTCAAGAAACCCGTAATGTTGAAACAAGGTAGCTGCCGCATACTGTTCTGAATCTTCACCATTTGCTGCGAGTGCTCTGAGCAGTGCCAGCCCTTTATCTGTTTGACCCGCTGAGAGCCACGCTTCAGCGCGTTCTATTTTATTAATCGCCATCCGCTCACCCCTTTCCAATGACATATCTGCTTCAACCCTTTTTATTTCATGCATTTATTGTTTCTTCTCTGGTTGTGTTAACATTGACCGCCGCACTGTAATCGGCTTTGTTAATGACCCGTCACCGCAAGTTTTTTGCGGATACACCAGGGCTTGAAAGGCCCATCTGACGCGCTGTTTGAGCAAGTCGCCAAAGCATAGGCATTGGGCACGCATCTGACCAAAAGCGTCAATGCATATATTCATCACCGTTGCCTCTGAAACTGTGATCGAGAAGCCGCCAAAAAACATGGACATTCAACCAGCATCCGCTTAAAAATGCGACACACGCTCCTGATAAGCGGCAAAAGCGGACAGCTTGTCAGTCATGCTGTCACCGGCAAACTTTTCGCTGAGGGCAACAGCCACTTCCCAGGCAACCGCTGCCTCACAGACAATGCTGGCAGCCGGTACCGCGCAATTGTCCGCACGCTCTATGCTGGCAGCAAGCGGCTGCTTGGTGTCAATATCCACACTTGCCAGCGGTTTGTAAAGCGTTGGGATCGGTTTCATAACTGCTCGAACAATAATTGGCATGCCTGTTGTCATGCCGCCCTCAAAACCGCCGAGCCGGTTTGACAGCCGCGTATATCCGCGCCGTTTTGACCAGGATATCTCATCCTGCACGCGGCTCCCCGGCAAATGCGCCATGTCAAAACCGATGCCAAACTCAACACCCTTCATTGCATTAATGCTCATGACTGACAAGGCAATGCGTGCATCGAGCTTGCGGTCGTAATGCACATGGCTGCCCAGTCCAACCGGCGTTCCCGTCATCATCACTTCCACAATTCCGCCTAGTGAATCCCCTCCCTGCCTGGCTAAGTCAATCGCCTGCTTCATGTGTTCGGCGGCTGATTTGCTCAGCACGCGTACAGGGGATTGATCGACGAGCTGATTGAGTTCATCTGTGTCGGCCGGAAGCGCTGTATCATCACGAACACCGCCAATTTCTACAACGCGCGAACCGGTTTTCAGACCAAAAGGGGCGACCAGTTGCTTGGCCAACGATCCAACTGCAACACGAACAGCCGTTTCACGCGCTGATGAGCGTTCAAGTATATCTCTCAAATCGTGATGATTATATTTTATGCCGCCTACCAAATCAGCATGGCCGGGGCGCGGACGAGAAACTCGCCGGCTTAATGCCTCCAGATCATCAGTAGGCTCAACAGCCATAATTTTTTCCCAGTGGCTCCAATCGCGATTCTCAATCAGCAAGGATAGGGGCGCTCCGGTCGTAGACCCGTGGCGCATGCCGGACATAATCTGCACCGCATCAGATTCGATCTGCATGCGTCGGCCGCGTCCGTAGCCCGACTGACGCCGTTTCAAATCGGCGTTAATTTGTGCAATATCGATCGATAGGCCGGACGGCAGACCTTCAATGATTGCCATAAGCTGCCGGCCGTGCGATTCACCGGCTGTCAAAAAACGCATGCGTTCTCTCCCCCATGATTGGCTCTTAGTGCATAATGATGTCTTGTTCGAATGGGCTCTGCACGCCTGCTGAATATGAGCTGAACGGGCGCTCATTCGCGCTGCTTTACTTATTTTAAATGGCACGAAACAAGGTTAAAACGCAAGAACAAATTAAAGGCTTCGAGACACGGTACAGCGACTTCCCTTGCAGCTTGGAATTGGCAAAGGCTTGTTCAAAGTGCACATTCCACTTGGCTGCCACATATCTTTAAATGACCGTCCCCCCCAGCCGCTTGCTTTTCGTCATCAAGTCGGCATCACCCATTCCATTCGTGTCATTACGTTCATTTTGCAAACCGGTTTCTATCCGCCTGTGGGCAGCCAACAGGTCCTAGCTGCCTTCACCTTTAAAAAATACAATGAACACTTTTTGTATAAAACAGTAGCCTTTGGCTTCTAATCCACCGCTCACCACGCACTTTACTTTTTTACCGTATAAAAGAACGTACCGGCCGGTTCAAGCTTGTAATTTTCCGGATGAAAAATTTGTTCGGTACTTCCGACAAAAAGAACACCGTCGGAATAAAGCGCGTCACTAAGCTTGCGATAAATCAGTGACTTGCCATCCTCCGTGAAATAAATCAACACATTGCGGCACACAATTAAATCAAAGCGGCCCGGAGCCGGATCTTTCAGCAAATCATGTGACTGAAAGCGCATATTGTGTCGCAACTGCCTGTCAACAACGTAAGCCGCACCTTCTTTTGTAAAATAGCGTTGTCGCTCTTTCTCCGTCAGCGCCGCGACCGCTTGCTCTGGATAACGGCCCTGTTCTGCTCTACCCAGCACTTCGCGATCCAAATCAGTGGCTAAAATAGTGAAGCGTTCGACCGGCAGAAATCGGCGCAGCATAATACCGAGCGAATAAGGTTCTTCGCCGCTTGAACAGGCGGCACTCCAGACAGCCAGCTTCTGCTTTTTGGCCGCCAATTCATGCATCTTCTCTTCCAGCACTTGCCAGCGCGGACGATTGCGGAAAAATTCAGTGACATTAATCGTCATTCGGCTGAGAAACTCGGCCAGTAGTTCATTCGATGTCTGCATGGCCTGAAAATAGGCAACAAAAGACGGCATGCCGCGCTTAACGCGCAGCGTATTCAGCCATCTTAGCATCTGCTCCTCTTTATAGAGCGAGAGATTGATTCCCGTATAGCGAAAAATCATCATCTTAAACGCTTCATAATCCTGATTCATCTCTCTGCCACTCCCATACCGTCCCGATTCCCTCAGATAGCGTTATATCATTAGTTCAGCAGCTCCGCCTCAGAAACCGGGGTCAGCTGGCTTACCATTCCACAGCCTCTCCTTCACTAAAAAACAGGCTAATTTCCCGCGCCGCGCTGAACGGGGAATCTGACCCATGGATGACATTGCGGTTGACAAGCGTTGCATAATCACCGCGTATAGTTCCCGGCGCTGCTTGCACCGGATTGGTCGCTCCCATCATCAGACGAGCCAGTTCAATAATATGTTCGCCTTCCCAAACCATCGCAAACACCGGGCCGGACGTCATAAAAGTTAAAAGATCATCGTAGAACGATTTTCCCTCATGTTCTGCATAATGGCGGCGCACCGTCTCATCAGACAATTGCACTAATTTACCGGCAACCATTTTAAATCCTTTCGCTTCAAAGCGACCGATGATCTCGCCAATTAATCCCCGCCTGACGCCGTCTGGTTTAACCATCAAAAATGTGCGTTCACTCATACAAAAGCCTCCTCGTGCAGATCGCATGGCCAGTCGGCGACATGCCCTGCCGTATCATTGAAAAATCGTTTAAAAGCAGACACAGTGCTTGTCTTTTATCAACCAACTATGCCGTTACCTGCAATATGCATTTGCGGTCAAAACGACCAGTCCACCGCAGCCGGCAATCCGTTATTTTTTGCGTCTGCCAATATAATTAGCAATTTCACGCAATTCTCGAGTGGCATGATTGTCTGAGGGCAATTGAGCGAGCATGGCTTCTGCTTTGCGCAAGTACAAGTCGCTCAGCCGCTGTGCACGGCAAAGTGCGTTACTCTCGACAATGCCGGTAATCACTGCCGGCCAATCCGCATGTTTGACGTCAGCAAGCGCCTTGCTGACCCGGTTGCAAAGTTCCTCGTTATCATAAATGGCAAACAGGGTTGGCAACGTCAGGTTGCCATTGCGCAAATCACTGCCCGCCGGCTTACCGAGTTGCTTCGCATTTCCCGTCATATCCAGAACGTCGTCAGTGATCTGATAGCTCATGCCAAGAAAATAGCCAAAATAGTATAACCTGCGCGCCAACCGTTCGTCGCAACCGGCAGCCAATGCGCCCAGCTGACAGCTTAATGCCATTAACAGGGCCGTTTTACGCTTAATGCGCCGCAAATAACAACGCAGGTTCTGGTCGGGTTGAAACAATGCGCGAATCTGATCAATTTCGCCCAGACTTAGTTCACAGATCACTTTTGAGATCTGCCGATGCGCGGGTACGCTTTGAAAATGAGAGATGCGCTCAATCGCGCGTGAAAAGATGAAATCGCCAGTAAACATGGCGAAACGATTATCCCATCTCGCTTTAACCGTTGGCTTTCCCCGCCGCAAATCCGAGTTGTCAACCACATCATCGTGAATAAGCGAAGCCATGTGAATAAGCTCAAGTGCCACCGCAGCATCAAGCACTTCCGTGCGCTGGGGATCGCCAAAGCGGGCCGCAAGCAGTGTCAATAAGGGCCGAATGCGTTTACCGCCTGCATCAATCAAGTCCAGTGCGGCTTGCTCGATATAGCGGTGCTCACTCGCGACCGACATCTTGAGCTGTTCTTCAATCCGACTTAAATTCTTCTTTTGCCGGCTATATATTTGTGCAATTGCCATGTTCATTCACCCTTCATTCGGTCTGCACGTGTATCCGCTTTCGCAAGTTGTCAAAACACTTCCTATTTATCCGCCTGATGGATCGCGGCGATACCGCCCATCAAGGAACGAAAACAGACCGAATGAAATCCCGCTTGTTCAAACAAGTGTGCCAGTGTCTCACGGTCAGGAAATTTCTGCGTCGATTCATTTAACCATGCATATTCTTTATAGCTGCTGGCAAAAAGCTTTCCGAGCAAAGGCATAATTCGCTGGAAATAGAAAAAGTAAATCTGCCGATAGACCGGAAGGGCAGGCTGCGAAGTCTCCAGACATACAATTCGGCCGTTCGGTTTCAGAACGCGCCGCATCTCTTTCAGGACTGTCAAATAATCCGGCACGTTCCGCAGACCAAACCCGATTGTTACCCGATCGAATGAATTGTCGACAAAAGGAAGCTGCATTGCATCGCCGTGAACAAATTCAATATTAGTTGCCTTTGCCTTTTTGATTTTCACTGCAGCCACTTTTAACATATTTTCACTGAAATCAAGACCGATCACATGTCCTGAAGGACCGACAGCATGGGCAAGAGAGAGTGCCCAGTCCCCAGTGCCGCAGCATACATCAAGTGCGCTTTGCCCCGATTGTGCGTTGACCATACGATCCGCAAGGCGGCGCCAGAGCTTATGGCAGTTAAAGCTGATTAGTGAGTTCATGACATCATATCTTTTATAGATGGTTTGAAACACGTCGTGCACTCTTTCATGCTTCTCGTCTTGTGCATTCATCCATTTTCGCCTTCTTTCACAATCGGCGAGCCATAACCGGCACTTTGCACCTTCAAATATTGAAAAAGGGATTTGCCCGTGCCTGACAAGGCATGCTCATTTGCCAAAATCTGATGACTCAAAAAATGCTTTGTTTTTTCAATTTCTTGATTAATATGTTGTTTCAACGTTGCCGTTCCTCGTGACAAATGTCGCATCAAAGCACCCGATAACACAGAATCATTTAATGAATAATGCGCATATTCATGATGGAGACGTTTCAACAAGAAAAAAGATTCAAATAATGATGTCCATTCAGAGAGCCCAAGCTTAACCGCCATAGTGTTCATCAACGCGCTCTCAAACGCACGCAACATGCGCATGGCATCCTGCCAATTCATCCGTTGTTGTGGATAGAATAAAGCACACTTTGATGAATTATAGTATTGAATAGCTTCGGCCACCCAACGTGTCACTTCGATTTCGCCAGCGTCGGCCAACAGTCGATAATAAAGCGCACTGTAATAATCGCCTGAAAGGGCAAGTAATTGCCTTTCTTTGACCGACATGGCACAAGCGACGGGTTCATTAGTCATGCGTTCGTGAGTGGCAAGCGCAATCTCAGCCGCCATCAGACTCAGTACACATGTTTCGCCGGCAGCGTTCTCTCTATATTGAAACAGTGCATAATACACGGCCAGTCTATCACGGTCAATGGCCGGCCGACCGATCGTCGCTTCGATATACGGATGTGCGATTTGAAGCCTGAGTTTCTCACACAAATCATCTATTTTTTCAGTGATTAGCATCATGTTCTCCCAACTTATTGACCGCTGGCGTGTTCCTTATTCTGACGTAATAACGCCATGCTTCGTCTGAATCGTCGCCTTGCCATGCACTTTGATCGCTGAGGTGTGCTCTGTAAACTGCGCGATCATCACTTCACCGCGATCGAGCTTCTCCGTATGAAAAAAACGTGTCTCTGCCCCGCGCGTCAATCCAATCACATTTACTCCGTCTTCCTCCGCTTTAATAACGAAGTAATCACCCAACACTTCTTCATTTCTAAATTCCATGTAAAACACCACCTTCCTTCCACCGACGATGCCTAAATCCGCCTGCTGCAAAGATACGCCAACAATTTTATGTATGTCCGCCCGAACAATATTTCTATGTCCGCAACACGATTTTTGTTCTCTATATTATAAAAATTTTAGCACACCGCCGGTAACAAAGTAAAGAAAACCTGTTCGTGCAGGTACAAGTGTTTAACAAATGATTGGAACCGATTGAAAAAACGGTGACACAGAGTCCTTAATGCACCACACTTAAGCTTTATGTTTTGACAAAGCCAGCGCTTCATGGCTTCGTGCGCTAATTCACTGAATAACTGAATGAATGTCTGCTGTCGAGACAGCCAGAATGATGCCGTCACGCTATCAAACAAAGTCATTTCTAAAAGTGTCTGCTGCCACGTATGCGTTTCAGGAGGGCACATGTCTGCAAAAAAAGCCATCTCAAAAAAAGATGACTTTTTACCTAACGTTCATATGTAGCCGGCTTCGCTTATCACTTACTGAACAGCATCCTTCAGCGCTTTGCCTGGCTTAAACGCAGGAACTTTGCTTGCTTTAATTTCAATTTCTTCGCCAGTTTGCGGATTACGCCCCTTGCGTGCAGAACGTTCGCGAACTTCGAAATTACCGAAACCGATCAGTTGGACTTTGCCTCCGCTCTTAAGCTCCGACTCAATCGTCTCAAGAACAGATTCAACTGCTTTTGTCGCGTCCTTCTTGGAAAGCTCAGTGCTTTCAGCAACAGCCGTAATCAATTCAGTCTTATTCAACACGTTCACCTCCTTAGGCCGGGAATCATTCCCTTATGCGCAGCAAAAACATCAACAACGCTTATCATATACGAGTTGATACGAGAATTCAACCGCTTTTTACAAAATCTTACCTGTTTCAGCCTCGCTGCGCGGCAGACTGTCATGAGCCAGCGCACAAGCTTTATATATGCGCCCTGTTTTTCTCGCTACTATCATAGCCGGATAGTCTGCGTTTTAAACAACTACTATCTGATTCTTGCTCATTCGCTTGTGCTTCGCCAAGCCTCTGGCGCTCCGGCTTTGCTGGTCGCGCTCGCCGCGCGTCTCCACAAACGGTCGGCAATCCGCGGGGCCTCACCTGACCCGCTTCTCCCGCAAAGTGCCTTCGCACCTCTGTTTTTCCCGGTATGACAGCAAAAATCACATACTTTCTTTACTTGTTAGAAAAACTTGGCTACGCCAAGTCCCTTGGGACGACAGCGAAGCTTTAGCTTTTTCTTATACGTAATTGCGCTGAAATCGATAGACGTTCTTAACGCTTGACTTGACAATTCAAGCGTATTAAAAAAAACCGCCTAGCCAGGGCGGTCCACTCAAATCGCAATTTGTTGGCACTGTGCCTTGAGTTCCACAGTCCGCATGCCCGGCGAAGGCATGCCGCTTTTGTCAATCTTGGCATGTGCTTACCATGCACTCTTGACTTTCCTCGCCACTTGACCATGCTCTGTTTTTTTAAAACAGCGTACAGTACCACGCTTATTCCATCGACACCGCGTCATCGCATTTTTGCTTGTGCCAACAACAGTCTATTAAACTTTATTCTGCCGTTTGTTCTTAGAAAAAACATTCGGGTAAAACATACGGGACACACAGGCCAAATTATGGGTACATTAGAGAATGATTGCAATCAGCCCCCCCGACCCTTCGTTGATGATGCGTTCGAGTGTTTCCTTTAGTTTATAGCGCGCATTTTCAGGCATTAACGCTAACTTAGCGGAAATACCTTCACGCACAATAGAGTTCAGTGAGCGGCCGAAGATGTCAGAGTTCCAAATCGACAGTGGATCATCTTCAAAGTCCTGCATAAGATAGCGCACGAGTTCCTCACTTTGCTTTTCTGTGCCGATGATCGGTGCAAATTCGGACTCGACGTCAACTTTGATCATGTGAATCGACGGTGCGACAGCCTTCAAACGGACACCAAATCGTGACCCTTGTTTAATAATTTCCGGTTCGTCAAGACTCATGTCGCTGACAGACGGTGCCGCAATGCCATACCCCGTCTGTTTCACCATCTTCAGCGCATCAGCAACTTGATCGTATTCACGCTTGGCATGAGCAAAATCCTGCATGAGCTGAAGCAAATGATCTTTGCCGCGAATTTCGACACCGACAACTTCCTTAAGCACTTGATCATACAGGTTATCCGGTGCAAACAAATCGATCTCTGCTGTTCCTTTGCCCATTTCAATGCCGGAAAGCTGCGCATTTTCAATGAAATCATAGTTGCCAAACTGACCGACAACGCGATCCACATCGCGAAGGCGCTTGATGTCTTTAACTGTTTCTTTGACTGCATCCTCATAGCTTTTCCGCAGCCAGTGATCTTCTTGCAGTACCATGACCCAACTTGGCAGATTGACGTTCACTTCGAGCACTGGAAATTCAAATAACGTTTCCCGCAAAATATTATTAATATCATGCTCCGTCAAATTTTCCACGCTTTGAGACAGCACAGGTATATCGTATTTATTGGCAAGTTCTTTGCGCAGCGATTCTGTATCCGGATGATACGGGTGCGATGAATTAATGATTAATATGAACGGTTTGCCGACTTCTTTCAGCTCATCGACAATTCGTTCCTCTGCACCGACGTATTCCTCTCTGCCAATCTCGCCTATCGATCCATCCGTCGTCACTACAATGCCAAGTGTTGAGTGCTCCTGAATAACTTTTCGCGTGCCAATTTCCGCCGCTTCTTGAAATGGAATCGGCTCATCATACCACGGCGTATGCACCATGCGCGGCCCGTTCTCATCCTCAAAGCCTTTTGCCCCTTTAACCGCATAACCCACACAGTCGACGAGACGAATATTGACTTCCAGACCGTCTTCCACCTTGACACTCACTGCATGATTGGGAACAAATTTCGGCTCTGTCGTCATAATTTGCTTGCCTGCCGCACTTTGCGGTAGCTCATCTTGCGCACGCACACGATCTGCTTCGCTCTCGATGTTTGGAAGCACGACCAGCTCCATGAACTTTTTTATAAACGTTGATTTCCCTGTCCGCACGGCACCGACAACGCCGAGATAAATGTCCCCGCCAGTCCGCTCAGCAATGTCTTTGAAAATATCCACCCGCTCTAAACGCTCCAAAGTTTGCACCCTCCCGCTCCTCCTTCTATCGCTGACGATCGGTGATATACTCATGCATATGAATTTGTCCATTGATTATGCCAAAAACTTGCCGGACAAGCTGCAAAACTTACCGCCTTTAAACAGCGTATTTGAGCGGGCTATTTTTATGCTACTTACCTTTTAATTAAACACTTTCCGATGCGATGGACCGGGCCTAGTACACTGTCTCTAAAATTTACAGTTTAACCATCAATCCATTGTTGGCGAAGGTCAGTTTACACCACACCCAATCGCGTGCCCCCTGTCCCATGAACAGGGCAGATGATTCTAGCAAACAGGGTGAATATAATGCACCAATATCTGAATTGACCGTCAGCAAAACCGGAGAGGCGGATAGAAGCGTGCAAGTTGCACTAAGTCTTTCATTCCTAATTATTAGAAAAACTTGGCTCTGCCCAGTCCCTTAGACGACGGCAGAGCCTTAGCTTTTTCTTATACTTAGTCCCGCTGACATCTTTAAGCTTTCTTAAACGTATTAGAAAAACTTGGCTCTGCCCAGTCCCTTAGACGACGGCAGAGCCTTAGCTT
>JBDNZQ010000002.1:0-20120 GCA_047722915.1 Sporolactobacillus sp. | reverse complement strand
TTTCTTATACTTAGTCCCGCTGACATCGATAGACTTTCTTAACACTTGACTTGACAATTCAAGCGTATAAAAAAAGCGGGAGAGAGGCGAAAACCCCTCTCACCGCATGACTAAACCCTTCCACGCCTGCCGGCACTTGCATAATAGTGACGCACGCTATACCGTATGCCGTCCCTGCACGTTTTGCCGCTGACGTCAGCCCACCGGTATCACTTATTCTGACCGAACATTTTAGACAAAGAGGAGAAATTTGACGGCAGATTACCTGAGGTAATCGTTTTAATCAGCGCATCTTCCTTGTCCTTCGGTACATTGACGCCTGCCGCAGCGCCAATTCGTCCAATTAACTGCCGAACGACTTCCGGATCGCTGAAATCAGCGTCCGACACAGAGTGAGCGATCTGATAAATTTGATCTTTATCGACATGTGCCTTTTTCTCAATGTGATCAAAAAAAGGATTGTTCGCGTCCACTTAAAATGTCCTCCCTTTCCCCTGCATTCTTTTATAGCGTATGCGAGCAGAAAATCGGGGTGCGGACGATTTACAATTCTTCTTCTATTTTGCGAACGAGCGATTCTGACAGCGCGTCGATTTCATCCTTCTTATCGCGCCCCATTAATTCGTCCACCGCATCTTTTGGCTTTTTTCCGGCAAACAGTACGTGATAGATGGCAGAAGTAATAGGCATATCTACATGTTCCCGTTCGGCGAGCGCATAAGCAGCCTCAGCTGTACGCACGCCTTCAACAACCATTCCCATTGAATGAAGCACATCTTCAAGCACGTGTCCTTTACCAAGCATATGGCCGGCACGCCAGTTACGACTGTGCGTACTCGTGCACGTCACAATCAAATCACCCATACCTGTTAATCCAATAAAAGTGAGTGGAAAAGCACCGAGTGCCGTCCCCAGTCTGGAAATTTCCGACAACCCTCGTGTAATCAGCGCAGCCCGCGCATTGTCACCATAACCGAGACCGTCTGAAATGCCGGCGCCAAGCGCAATAATATTTTTAAGCGCGCCGCCGATTTCCACACCTATGATGTCATCGTTTGTGTACACGCGAAAATAGGGATTAAAAAAAATATCTTGTACTTGCCGAGCCGCTTTAGCGTCCTCAGACGCAACAGCAACCGTTGTCGGACGGCGCAGACCTACTTCTTCGGCATGACTCGGTCCGGAAATGACGACAATAGCCTGTCGCATCACTTCTGGAATTTCCTCGGCAATGACCTCCGACATGCGTTTGAACGTGCCGGGTTCAACCCCTTTGATGCCATGAACAATAAGCAACGGCTGCTTGGCTTTTTCTCGCAATTTCTCCAATACATCGCGCAGCGCCTTTGCCGGAACAACGAGCACAACAGTTTTTACACCACTCAATGCTTCACCAATGTCATTCGTCGCATGAATTGTCACGGGCAGTATGACATTCGGCAAATACTTAGAATTGCAACGGCTGCTATTAATCTCCTCAGTTTGGTTGCTGCGATGGCTCCACAACTGAACACTATAGCCGTTGTCAGCAAGCACCATTGAAAGGGCTGTTCCCCAACTTCCGGCACCAAGCACCGCAATTTTTTCCAATGAAAAACCTCCCTGTTACATATCAGCCTTTTTATGGCCGATTTTATTTTCACAGCCGTGCACCAAACGATTGATATTAGTCCGATGCTGAACATACGTCAACGCCGCAATAACAAACATGATCGCAATCACACCGACAGAAAACGAACCGAAAAAAAGACCCAAAAGCGGCGTTGCAAGTAAAAAGAATAACGAGCCAAGAGACACGTAACGGCTGAGCGCAATGATAATAATTGTCACAAATGCGGCACACAGCGCCTCAAACGGCATGAGCATGAAAAAGACGCCGATCGTCGTCGCGACACCTTTTCCGCCCTTGAATCGATAATAGATCGGAAAATCATGACCGGCAATCGCAGCGAGCCCGGCAAGCGCTACCGCCCAGTCAGGCAACACAAGCAAACGGGCAATTAGCAGGCAAGCGATCCCTTTGCATACATCAAGTGCAAGGACAATGAGTGCCGGTCCGGTGCCGAGCACGCGCTGCGTGTTTGTTGCTCCGGCATTGCCGCTGCCGACTTGACGGATGTCAATCTTCTTCATCTTTTTCGTCAAAATATAGCTAAAACTGATTGCCCCGATCAAATAAGAAAAGATAACGGTACATGCAATCAACATCAGAATCAGCCCTCTCACTTGACATGGCGCTTTATGCGTCTCTGTTTTTTTTACGCACTAAAATTCGAATGGGTGTGCCGACAAAGCCGAAAGTTTCCCTGAACCGGTTTTCAATATGGCGAATGTAGGAAAAATGCATCAGCTCCGGATCATTAACAAAGAGTACAAAGGTCGGCGGCCTGACGCCAACTTGGGTCGCGTAGTAAACTTTCAGACGCTTGCCTTTATCTGATGGCGGCGGCGTCATCGCCAACGTATCCATGATGCAGTCATTCAACAAGCTCGTCTGCACGCGTAAATTATGATTTTCAGCCACTTCGTTAATGGCCGGAAAAAGCAAATCAGCCCGCGAACCGGTCAATGCCGACAGAAATAGGATCGGCGCATAACTGATGAATTGAAAATGATCACGTATTTTTTTCTTAAACTGTTCCATTGTCTGCGTGTCCTTCTCGACCGCATCCCACTTGTTCACCACAATCAGCAACGCTCGCCCCGCATCGTGCGCGTAACCGGCAATTTTTTTATCTTGGTCGATGATACCTTCCTCACCATCGATTAAAAATAAAACGACGTCAGCCTCCTCAATGGCACGCTGGGCGCGTAGCACACTGTACTTCTCAGTTTTCTCGTACACACGGCCGCGCCTGCGGATACCTGCCGTATCGACGATTACATAATCACGACCGTTCCGATGAAGCGGTGTGTCAATGGCATCGCGCGTTGTCCCGGCAATATCGCTGACAATGACGCGTTCGCGGCCAAGCAGACGATTAACTAGTGAAGACTTTCCGACATTCGGTCGGCCGACGAGTGCAAAACGAATCACGTCATCACTTTTATCCTCATTAGCTGTCTTTGGAAACAGCGCAACGACGCGTTCAAGTACATCGCCGAGTCCTGTCCCATGTGCTCCCGACACGTTAAGGGGGTCACCGAGTCCCAGTGCATAAAATTCATACAGGCGGTCACGTTGTTCAAAATTATCAATTTTATTCACGCCGAGCACGATCGGTTTTTTTGAGCGCCGCAATAGCGCGGCGACTTCTTTGTCCGCATCTGTCAATCCAGACTTACCGTCAACAAGGAAAAGGATTACATCCGCTTCGTCTACCGCAATTTCAGCCTGCGCTCGCATCTCTGTTATGAGCGGTTCTGTGCTCAGTTCAATGCCTCCGGTGTCAATCACATGAAAGGTATGGTTCAACCAGTTTGCCTCACCGTACAGCCGATCACGCGTGACTCCCGGCATATCTTCAACGATTGCCGTCCGTCCGCCCACCATGCGGTTAAAAAGCGTGGATTTACCGACATTTGGTCGTCCGACAATCGCAAGTGTTGATTTAGTCATCATTTCCTCCTGAAAAAGGGCTGGTGTCTGTGTTTGCCCCCAGACCCGCACCGCTTCAATCTATAATAATACAATACCACGATAACGCCTTCATTGCCCATGCTCTTCTATCGTATCAAAAAAGAGCAGCAGACTCAATGTACGTTCACTAGGCGCAATTCATGCCGCAAAAAACCCCAAAGCCGTCATGATTCGCACAGCCTTGGGGCTACAATCCATTTACAATTCTGGCTTTTCAAAGCATAGACCGTCTTTTATCTCAGCTTTTTCAGCTTATCACCAATCACGTCACCAAGTGAAAAACCGGTAACCTCATCATCCGGCACATATTGTGTCTGCTTTTGAGCAGAAGAACGTGGCCCGTGTGAAGGAGCCGGAATTCCATCATCCAGTGCTTTGATACTAAGTGACACACGCTGATCAGCGAAGTTAACATCAAGCACCTTAACCTTCACTTGTTGCCCCTCAGAGAGTACCTCATCCGGGGTACCAACGTGCTGGCGGGAAATTTCGGACACGTGAACAAGTCCTTCGACGCCAGGCAACAGTTCAACAAATGCGCCAAACGGCACAATGCGCTTAACCGTACCCTCAAGCACATCGTCCGGATGAATTTTATCCTTTGCTGTCTCCCACGGACCGGGCTGCGTCGCTTTAATTGATAGCGAAATGCGCTCGTTTTCCGGATCAACAGACAACACTTTGACTTTCACCTTATCGCCTTCATGCACGACTTCCGACGGTGTCTCAACATGGTAATGAGCCAGTTGTGAAATATGAACAAGACCATCAACACCGCCGATGTCGACAAAAGCACCAAAATCAGTCAGACGCTGGACCGTTCCTTCCAATATGCTGCCCTCATGAATGCCGGAGAGTGTATCTTTCTTACGGCGATCAGCCTCTTCATCAAGCACCGCCCGATGTGACAGGATAACCTTTCGCTTTTCTCGGTCCAGTTCAACAATTTTTACGTCAAGGGGCTTGTTCTTATAATCGGCGAAGTCCTCAACAAAGTGACGTTCAACTAGTGAGGCGGGAATAAATCCGCGAACGCCAAGATCAACAACGAGGCCGCCCTTTACGACGTCGGCAATCTCAACCGAAAAAGTCGTTTTCGCCTCGTACTTATCCTCCAAGTCATTCCATGCCAGATCAGCATCGACTTCGCGCTTGGAAAGGACAAGTTCATCGTCTTCAAGCTTTGTCACCTTGACTTTAACTTCATCGCCTTCCTTTAACACATCGTCCACTTTTTCAACGTGCAGACTGGAGAGTTCGCTGATCGGCAAAATGCCGTCCACTTTATATCCAACACCCACGAGTGCATGTTTTTCTTCTACTTTTGTTACCTTTCCATTGACAACGTCGCCGACTTTCAGTGCATCAAACGACGCCATTTCTTGATTCAAGTCTTCAGCCATCATCCGGGACCTCCTTTATTCAACACACGAAAATCATTCTATTCTTAACTTCTTACAATTGGGCGCATTTGTCAAGCAGATCAGCTTTAAGATTTGGGTTGACCGCCATTTTCTTCAATCAACGTTTGTATATGTGCCGTTATTTCCGCCGCTGCCGCTGCTGCTTTCAGTCCACGCGCCCGCATATCAGCAATATCAATGGGTTTACCAAAAACAACGGTTAACGGCCGACGGCACTTATAGTTACCGATAATGGCACACGGGACAACAGCCGCGTTGGAATGAAGAGCAAAAAAGCCAACACCAGACATCGCTTTTTTTAACGTATCACTACGGTTGCGCGTGCCCTCCGGAAACATCAGCAATGCGTGATTGTCCTTTAAAATAGCAAGTGCCGTCCGAATGGCCGCACGATCACCCGCTCCCCGCTTGACCGGAAAGGCATGCAGACTGCGGATCAGTGAACCAAACAGCGGCACTTTAAACAGCTCTTCTTTCGCCATATAGCTGAGCGTACGCGGCATGGCCATACCGATGAGCGGTGGGTCGAGCAAAGAACGGTGATTGGAACAGACCAATAGCGGTCCATCTTCCGGAATAAAATCGGCACCTTTAATTCGAAGCTTGAAACTCAACCGAAAAAAAGAGGCAACAATCGGTCGACCGATTGCATATAGGCTCATTGCGCGCGCCTCTCCTTCACAAGTTCTAAAATACGGTTCACAACCTCGTCAATCGTCAGCCTGGTCGTATCCAACTCGATTGCATCTTTTGCTTGTTCAAGCGGTGACACCTCACGTTGGCTGTCTTTTCGGTCACGCACAGCAATGGCTGTGCGCAAATCGTCCAATCTGGGGTGCAAGCCCTTCATCGTTTCTTCACGGTAACGACGCGCCGCCCGTTCTTCAACAGAGGCTTTCATAAAGATCTTTAGGTCCGCATTCGGCAAAACATGCGTGCCGATGTCGCGTCCGTCCATGACAACCGAACGGCTCGCAGCTAATTCGCGCTGGCGCGTTACCATTTCCTTTCGCACTGCCCGGAACGCTGAGACAAGTGATACATTGGCTGTCACCTCCGGCCAGCGAATTTGTTCGGTTACGTCTTCACCGTCAACAAAGACGTGCTGGCCTTCTGCCGTCTGGCATAAATCAATCACTGTCCGATCAAGCAGCGCTTTTAGTACTTGTTCATCGTGCATATCGACGCCGCATGCCAGCGCCTTATGCGTCAGCGAGCGATACATCGCTCCCGTGTCAATATAAATAAATCCCAGCTTTTGCGCGGTAATTTTTGCGACCGTGCTTTTACCGGCTGCTGCCGGACCATCAATGGCCACTTGAAAATAACGTTGTCTCATTTGTCGCTGACCTCATTTTTCAGTCCATACTTTTGCTTTCAGTAAAAAGACCAACCAACAGTCTCCAATTTCAGCCTTTCGCGTGCTGCATTCTGCAATTCCTTCACTCGTCTCGTCCAAACCGCGATACGCAATAAAAGAATCGTCGCTTAGGCAGTTCACCAGTAACCGCCGGGAAGCCTGCTATTTGAATAAAGTGCCTGTTAACAAATTTAATAAGTGCAAGTCTCTCCATGCCTACCTAATGGTCAAGAAAAACACAAAACCGTCCGTTTCCCCGAACCAGCTGAAGGGAGGGCAGCTGCTCGGCCCCTCCAGACATGCAAAATACGCAGCCGGCCAAAAACGTGCGACCCGTCAGAGCTACTACCTGCGATGCAATCTCTGTCCCATATTGAGCAGTTTGCGGCGCTCTTCCAGCTGCTTCTCAAAGCAAAAACGAATGATAGGCTGGCGATCGGACTCGCTCTCAAATTCAAAACCGATCGACGCCTTCTTCAAGTTTGTTTCACGCTCCTCAAATATTCGCATCACCTGTCCATTAATACGCAAGTAACGAATCGGTGAAATGCTTGAAAACAGGCTGAACCAGAGCTCGACAGGATCGCCCATTTTCATATCTGTTGGCTCGGTCAGTGAAATAAGGGTACCGCCGCCGCTGATGTCGCCAGTCAATGAAACAAATGGAGAAAACGTACCCTCCCTTGAATAAATCGCGACATTCTGATACGTTTCTACTCTGACAAAGTTACGACGCTGCACTCTGGTAATCGTTGAATCACCGCCATATGATAGAGCGATGAGCGGTACTTTTCCGTGAATTCTGCGTTCGAAAACAGCACGAAAAACAAGTACCTGATTACCTGACACAACACTCACTTCAAACTTAGCACCATCGATCATCACGGGTGCTTTGCCTGTTTTGACATCGATTGGATAATTGACAATCAGCTCATTGTCGCTTTCCTCAGCCAGCTTGCAGCGCAGAATCTGTTCTACATCATCCGGGCGTATGCATTTCAACCGAAGTGTTTCTCCAACAGCAAATACCATGTGAAGCACAGCCCCCGCTCATTCATCTCTGCCTGCCGTGCTAATGAACACCAACCGGCGGAATCTCTCTCCCGAACCTTCTGAGATCATTATACATGACATGACATGAGTTGACCAAAATTTTTTACAAACGCTCAGCAAGAACACATACAGAGCCTACCCATAACCGGTGATCACGTTAATCGCGGCTGAGCAAGGCTGCGTCCGTTCCTAATCCTGCATAAGTTCAGCCTTTTCCTGATCGCCGTTCAGTGCGTTGATCAACACGCGGTACGTGTTCACGCCACTTGTCACGAAGAATTCATAGCACAACATGTTTTTTAAAGAAGCGCTCTGCAACACGGCAAGATGGCTTTCCTCGACATGCAGATTGGCATTCAACTGCTTGCGCGCGTCTGCTTCGCTTAGTTTGGCTTGCAGCGGTAAGTCGCACGTATTGGCCAAATAATCGCTTTGATCAAATCCGACGACACGTTTCGTATCAAGCGCGACCTTCACCTTAACGGATGCCGGATAGAGGCGTACCGTAGATTTGACCGGAACATAAGTCAGCAATGCTGTGTGGTCAATGCGAGTCACCTTCGTTTGCAACATGTCTGAAAAACCTTGATCTTTCAAAAAGGTTGCGGCTGATTGTTCAGCGTCATGCATACCATAGCGATCAGAAGCGCTTGGCTGCTCCGACAAGAACCAGATCACATGTCCGCCCTTTCGGCTGATCGCCGCATAAAAACGGGCATGAACATCATGACCGTTTGCTAGATATGCCGGAATACCCGCACCCTTGCCCGTTGCCGTTATTTTATCAATATACGCATCGGGATCGTTCAGCCATTTTTTCAGAATGGGTAAAACATCGTTGCGACTGATTGCTTGACCCGACAGATCACGGTAGCTGTTTTTTTTAAAGAGTAGGTTACGCGGATT
The DNA here is from genome assembly GCA_047722915.1 of Sporolactobacillus sp. Lineage (GTDB taxonomy): Bacteria > Bacillota > Bacilli > Bacillales > Sporolactobacillaceae > Sporolactobacillus. Next base: position 11,797 of record JBDNZQ010000002.1, on the reverse strand, counting down.
TTCCGGGCTGAAACTTTGCGTATAATCGCTCGCTTGACCGTCCACACGCTTCAGCCCGTCAATCACCTGATTGTCCTCATTTTGCTTTTTTGAGCGCAGGGCAAGCTCGACGTCCATCCAGCGCAGGTGGTGCCGCATCACTTGGCTTTGCAGACGGCGCAGGGCGGAGGAGATGCTCTGTGATTCTTTATAAAGGGTCTGCAGCTGACGATACTCTTTATCGGAAAACGCACGGTCGCTGATCGCCCGCACACTAGACTGGTACGTAAACTCGCTGACGTGCGAAAGAAATTCGCTCGTTCGATTAAATGGCAGAAGGGTAAGCGGCAATTCGCCGATTGCCGCATGGGCCAATGTGCTCAGCCGCCAAGCATCGGTGAGTTGGGGGCGCATGGATTCTCGTGAATGCATGGCAAGTGCCGTACCCAGTGAATCCTCAAGCGCATCAACATCATAGGACAGCTCATGGTAAGCTTGTTGATAATGATTTTCCGCCGCAATGGTGACGCTCCTGCGTAACTGATGCTCATGGTAAAGCAACACACTAAGTACAGCGATCGCGGCCATTCCGAGAACAGACAGTGTCCACAACAATATGCGTTTATTCACTAGAAGCCCTCCTATTTACAAAAAATATGTTTGCCAATTTTCTCAAGCTGCGGACGTGACCAAATCCAGGCAGATGTTGCCGTGTCCGGATTAAAATAATAAAGTGCACCGTTTGTCGGGTCCCATCCGTTCACTGCATCCATAACGGCCTTTTTAGCGATGTTGTTAGGTGTCAGCCATATCTGCCCGTCTGACACGGCGGTGAAGGCACCAGGCTGAAAAATCACATCCGATATTGTTTTGGGAAAACGTGGATCGGCGACGCGGTTGATAATAACGGCGGAGACAGCCACTTGGCCGACATATGGTTCACCGCGCGATTCCCCATAGACCGCATTGGCCATAAGGTCAATATCTGACTTGGAATATCCCTGAGGGAGATTGGATTGTGGGGTGTTCGCAGCATTTGATCCTGCAGCTGGCGCAGAACCTTTCTTTGTGACAACCTGCTGGTTAAGTGGCACGCCGCCGTAATAAGTAAACGAACGGCCGGCTTTCAGATTGCTTTCGACGAATGTCTGATTGTATTGTGACACCGTTACAAGTTTATTTTTGACGCGGCTGCCGGCGATGCCATCAACGGTAAGCCCATATTTTTGTTGAAAATTGCGCAACGCCCAATATGTTCCGTAACCAAACTGTCCGTCGATCTTCCCTTTATAGAAGCTGATGTACTGCAAGCGCGCCTGCAGTTCGACGACGTTGCTTCCTTGATCGCCCCGTTCGAGCACCTGATTCGTAAAAGCAGATGCCAAACTAACATGTGTAAACAGCAGACCGACTACAAGCAAGGCGCTGCATATCCGTTGAACGTTCACTGGCTTATCCTCCTGGTTGTTCCTTTTAACAGTTTGGAGCTCTTCGAAACTGCTGCTGGAAAGGTAGCAGAAATCAAGCTTTATAATGCCTTGAACATCAAAAAATATGCGAACGGAACACAAAATGAGTGCGGCAACGTTCTTTGTATGAAACGAACGTTGCCGCACCCCGTTCATCTGAACATCGAACGCGTTTTGTGCTCATGCGTGAGAAAAACTGTTTGCGCCAAATCCTCTGGACATGGCGCTACGGCTTACCGGTCGCAGGACACCATACCTCCTCAGATCAGTTACAATTTGAACCGTTTGTTCGGCACACGCTTCCCGCGCGAGCTCATCACTCTTTGTCATCGGGCTTTTTCAGTATGCCGGACAACTTAGCACTTTCTACTCTTATTCATAAAGGGCCAAGCACAAAACGCGTGGTCCTTTCTACGGGGGATGCTTCGGCTTCGCTAGTCGCAAGCGCCGCGCGTCTCCTCAGACAGCCGGCGATCGGCGGGGTCTCACTTGGCTCGCTTCTCCCGCAAGGCGCCCTCGCACCTCTCTTTTCCCGGTATGGCGGCAACAATCATATACTTTCTTGACTTGTTAGCAAAACTTGGCTGAACCAAGTCTTTTGACGCCAACTGAGCCTTAGCTTTTCTTATACTTAGTCCCGCTGACATCTATATACTTTTCTTAACGCATGAAAAACACCTTGCTCAAAAAGCAAAGTGTTGTCCAATCAACGCGCTCAAAAAGCGGCTATTTTAACTGCTTGCAATGTTTTTTATCAACCCTAACAATAGGCATCATGCGTGATTCAGTGACATATGCATGAATGAACGAATGGACTCATGAAAATGCATGGCCATCACGATGGCCGCCAAAATATTGACAAAGTTCAGCGACTGCATGATCAGTCATCAGCCGCTTGCCGTACTCATCCAGTCGGTAGATCGTCATCGTCGATGTATCGCCGAACTCTGCAAGAAGCGCAATCAGCGTTTCAAGTTCAACAGCGGATTCCTGTTCTCTAAAGTAAAGATAGTATTTGTGTTCAAATAAGTATAGACTGCCCCCGTCAATGCCGAGCCGATCTAAGACGGTTGCCAGCCGGACAACTTCCTCAAACTGATCAAATTGATACAGAATATCTTGACTTTCATCAAGTGTCACCTGCATTTGAATGAAGTCGTCATCGTCTTCAAAGTCGTCGCCGTCGTCTCCCTCTTCCTCTTGGCGCCCTTTGGAAACGATCACAACCATACCTTGGGCAGGAAGTGAAAAAATCTCAACATCAATCGGACCTCGCGCTTCAAAACCAAGTTCGTCGCCGGCTTCGAGCATCATGTCGCGAAAAAGCTGTTCAATCCTCGGCAGGTCATGCCACATGTCCTCTTTGGAGATTCCCCGCTCATCGAGATCATCAAAGGTTAAAAAAATCTTAATTCGGTCACCATTCAGCCGTTCCAGCCGCATCACAAACGCCCCCTCGCCATCCAGCTAATCACTTACCAAGCGCAGACCTTTTTCTTTACTATATGTTTGCTGTTCCTTTCGGTGCCTGATCTGCCGGGAAGAGCTTGACGTCCGCCTGACGGCTAATCCTGCCGCTATTGTTCTCAAATCAGCGCAAATGCGCGCGATACTACCGCTAAGTCACACCGGTCTTTTGGGTAGAGAACCAAGCCTGTCTCAAGTATACAGCGGCATTGATAAAAAGTACATGCCCTGCCTCTGCGGCTAATTATCATTTTCGTCCGAGCGTAAAAAAATGAGTTTCAGGAGGCGCGCCGAAGCGCAAAGGCAGCTTTGTTGTACCATATCCGTTGCTGATGATTAGTGTGCCGAAAGTGCCTTGCTTTACTCCCCCTTTTTCTTTGATGGTGAAACCAAACAAATTAATCTGCCCACCGTGTGTGTGTCCGCAAATGGTGTAAGCTAGCTGCATCGTCGCATGAAGTTGTTTCTGAATACCCGGATTATGGCTGAAGAGCAGCGTCGGCACACCTGCACGGCGCCGTGACAACGCCCGCTCAAGGTCGTCATGATGATGCGTTTCATCATCAACACCGCTGAAATTAATGGCTGCTCCGTTGCGGGTAATAACAGCCGTATCATTATTTAATACAGTCACGCCTGCTTCCCTCAGCAAGGTTTCAATTCTTTGTTTCCCCGCAAATCGATCATGATTACCCCAGACAAAAAAAATCGGTGCTAATTGACGCAGGCGGCTAAGATTCTCACGAATCCGCTGCGAGGGCACAAAGCGTTCGGCAAGATCGCCGCCGATGACAACATAGTCCGGGCGCTTGGGCAACTGGCGCAGCAACTCTTCTGAAACAAGACGACGATGAATATCGGAAATGAAAAAAATGGTCAGTCCGTCAAGTGCCTCCGGCAGCTCATCAATGGTCAATGTCAGCGGCACAAGGCGGTTCAGAAAGGCTTCCTTGCACATTAGTACAATTAGTATGAACAGAGCCAGTACGAGCAACCCGTAAAAAATCCAAAGTGCGGTCAAAGTTTTCACTCCTGCATGGGTAAACAGCATTTTTAACGGACACGAGCAATGTTGAAAAAATGTCGTGCACGTCGCTGTTTCCATTTTCCATTCAATGCGTTGACAGCACCGGCTTCCTTCATATACACATTATCCACGGCACGACTGGCGGCAGCGGCTATGGCAGATGCCGGTTCTTCATTGTCCGCATTCAGTGATGTTATTATAAATTTTTAGGCTTGAAATGGCAATCTCTTAGTGAAAAAGGACGAATGAGCAATGAGAAGCACGTCTCTTTCTGCCTTTTTTGCTATTTTTCAAATGCCTGTCATCCCAAGATAGCGGATCAAACTATTTATACTGATTGATTTAACATTTTCTTTAACTGTTTAAAGAGTCGATTTAATTTGATCTGTACAATTCATGACAAGGCCTATCCAATATGTGCAAAGAAAGAGACATACGGTTAAGGCTAAATTGTGACAAAAAGGCCATAGCAAGGAACCTTCAAAATGATTGCTTTACCGCCACCAGCCCCATTAGATTTCGATGGTAAGCCCCTTGGGTTTATATTTATTTTTTGCATAAAGGAAATCAAACAATCAGTCGATATTGATAGTATAGCGTGCCAACTGACACGAAAGGGAGGCTTTTTTTTGATTTTAGAACAAGGTATAGAGCATGTGAAGAATTTATCAGACACGCAGGCGGAACTCATTCCCGGCGGCGTGATCTATTTAACGAGTGACCGTTCGGTCTTTACATGGCGAAAAGCTTCCCAAGCCTTTGATCTCAATATTTTTCAAGTCGGTGAGCCTTTGAATGCAAAGAGTGTAACCGGCCGCGCCATTCAGGAAAACAAAACACTGATTGAAAACGTACCACGGTCTCTCTATGGCTTGCGCCTCAAGATTGTCGCTCAGCCGATTATCAGTGACGCCGGTGAGCCAGTCGGCGCATTTACAATGGTTTTTCCGCTTGAGCACTCCATCTTTAAAGCATTTAACGAATTTGCACCCGTTTTAAAAGATATGTTCCCCGGCGGAGCGATCGTTTACGCTACCGACTTGACCAAATTCGCTGCGGTCGCTCATTCGGAAGCGTTCACCTTACCCGGCATCCAAAAAGGAGAAAATATTAAAGAAAATACGCCTCCTGCCGAGGTGATTAAAACAAAAAAAGGCATAACACGTGAGTATGGTGCCGAAGCATTCGGTGTGCCTGTACAGACCGCTGTCAGACCCTTGTTTAACGATGAAACCGGCGAACTCGTTGCGACTTTTGGCATCGTTATTCCAAAAGTAACTGCAGCAAAATTAAGAGACATGTCGAAAAACATGGAACAAAGCCTGACTGAAATTGCCTCCACAGTTGAAGAACTGGCCGCCTCGGCGTCAGAGATCCATGCCAGTGAGCAAAAGCTTAATGAGAGCATTGACGCGATCACTACATTTACAAAGCAAATCAAAGAAGCCTCTGCTTTCATTAAAGAAGTCAGCGATCAGACGCACTTGCTCGGCTTAAATGCAGCTATTGAGGCTGCGCGAGCCGGCGAAGCAGGTAGAGGCTTCAACGTCGTGGCTGATGAGATTCGAAAACTATCCGGCCAATCGAAAGAGACCGTGCCAAAAATTCAAAAGCTCACTGACGAGATTGCAGCAGCCGTTCAACGTTCCAATCGAATGAGCAAGCAGTCGCTCTCCGCCAGCGAGGAACAGGCCGCAGCCAGTGAAGAAATCTCAGCCAGTCTCCAAGAAATTGCCTCCATGTCAAAAGAGCTGCAACACATCTCGCTGCAAGTGTGATGCACACCATGATCTATCGGCGCGCGAACTGCGGACAAGCTGCCGGGACCGCCGACTGATCTGAAAAAGTGATGAACCATCTAATGCTAAAGCATAGTGAGTTCTTTATTGAATAGGCGTTCCGGCAACTTGCAGTCCCCGCCCAGCGCGGGTGCGCCTTTGCTTAAATCATCGTGTATGGCATAAGCCTGCCACAAAAAGAATACGTTTTTATTGCTTCGGAAGCTGCTTAGGCAGCTTTTTTTGCAAACGGTGCGAGTTTGTGGCCCGCACTACTAAGTGCTCACCAGACTAAGAACAATCATGACAGCGCGCCAAGCAGGAACGACGCTCCGCAAAAAAATCGTGGCAACGGATAAATTCACCGTATCAATCATTGAAGTCGCTGGCTCTTACAGCCTTCGAATCCTGAGCGTTTTGCGCGAAAAGCCGTCATAGTCTCCGACCGCTTCATTCACCCATCCGCCTAATACCCCTCCGGCAGGCATGATCGGCGACGCCGAAAACCACAACGCCGCTTCCTTATTTTTTCCGGTCTAGTGACAAGCTGGTCGTGCATATAAAACAGCGAACAACATTTTCAAAAGGAGGCACAGCATGTTGCAACCTAGCAGAAGGTGGTATCAGCCTTACGTCAGTCCCTTTGACCCGTGTCCGCCGCTCGGTCCGGTCGCCTATGAAACACCGGTACAGCTCTATCTCGGTTTTCAGCCGGCTGGCATGGAACAATTTTCACCGCTTCAGGCTCTGGCTCATGGCACGCTCTGGCCGGGACTGTATTCGCCTTATACGAATCCTTACAAAAAGAAAGGGTGAGCAAATAAATGGTCGCACAAAAGGCATTGCCGCCAGACTACTATAAGGACCTTCAAGCACTTCAGGCCATTGACTTTACCGTTGTTGAACTGAATCTTTATCTTGATACCCATCCGGACGATTTGGATGCGCTCAAACAATTTAACTCCGCCGCGTTGAAAAGTCATGAACTTCGTACTGATTTCGAAAAAAAATACGGCCCGTTGCAGGGGTTTGGAAACAGCTTTTCGGCCTTTCCGTGGCAATGGGTCGAAGCCCCGTGGCCATGGCAAGTGTGAGGCGCGTAAGCATCCTTTAATTTGCCCGCAATGAACCGTTCATATTGTTTGTGCTTTGGGGCAAGAACTTTCATTTTTTCATATGGTAAAGGAGCGAGGCTGATGTGGTACTATGAAAAAAAGTTGCAATATCCGGTCAGGGTCGGTACATGTAATCCACGTCTGGCCAAATTTTTGATTGAACAGTATGGCGGTGCGGACGGTGAACTTGCTGCCGCACTCCGCTACCTTAACCAACGCTATACGATTCCTGATCGCGTCATGGGACTGCTCAATGACATCGGCACTGAGGAGTTTGCCCATCTGGAAATGATCGCCACAATGGTGTACAAATTAACAAAGGACTTAACCCCCGAACAAATGGAGGAAGCCGGACTTGGACCGCATTACGTAGACCATGGTAAAGCGATCTATTATGAAAATGCCGCCGGACAGACTTATCAGCTCAGCATTCAGGCTAAAGGTGACCCGATTGCTGACTTGTACGAAGATATTGCGGCTGAAGAAAAGGCGAGATCGACTTATCAATGGCTGATCAATATCTCGGATGACCCGCTGATCAACGACGCACTTGGCTACTTGCGTGAACGAGAAGTCGTTCATTCGCAACGTTTTCGAGAAGCAGTCGATTTGATTAAAACAGATCAGGGAGCAAAAAAAGTGTATTAAACAACCTCACCGTTCAGTCATCCGGCGGCTACCGGAGGCAGTCGTTTTCTCATACTTTAAAAAAGCACAAACATTTTAGCGAGACCAAGCATAACTAAGAAGGTCCCGCCAAGGAAATAAGTTTTATTTTTAAAAATATACGTTTCGTTGACAGCTGACACTTTTTCCAACCGATTCGAAAATGAAACAGACGAGCACACAGGTATCAACTGGTTTCAGCACATTGACGGTCCCCGCAGGCGTCTCACACCTGCGTTCTTATTTTTAATCATTTAAATATCGCAAAATAGTTTATGGCTTTTCTTATCGTGAAACAAAACATGCGCGCCTTGCTTTCATTTGTAGTAAAGATTAATACCGCCTTCCTTTAGCAGTTTTTCCATCACCTGGTTGCGCGACTCCTGTGCCAATTCTTTTGGCCACATTTCCCAAGAGCGATCGATCACCTCGGCACGCAAGTCGTCGAGATCGTCCCCCGCATCGTCGGCTCCATGCTGGTAGTGCCGATAGATAGTCAGCACCGCAACAACAAGCAGCGCCAGTACAATGATGAACGGATCGCGGACCATACGCATTAAGCCGGAAAGTGAGGCAATATCGCCGGTCCGAATAAAGAACAGATCGACGATCAGCAAAGTTGCCAGCGCCAGCAGAACGGCGCCAGCCAACTTCGCCTTGCGTTCCAAACGCGCTTCCTCTTTTTTTCGACGCATCAGTTCAGTAAAAAGGACACAGCCAAGCGGTGTAATCATTCCGGCCTTCTGCCAGTCTTCAAGCCACAATACATGCCACCCCCATGCCACAGTCTATGAGAGGATATGGCAAAATAGGACAGCCCCCGATGTTTTATGAGCGACTGATGAATAAATGGTCAAGCCGGCGTCGCCAATCCAACGTGGCACTCACGGTCGCCGGTCGCGTTGGAGCGAAAAAAGCGGCCCAATCCATTCCACAGCGGTCGCAGCAAGGCTGCGGTCGCTGTCTGAGCATTTCATGATAAGAACGCAGATAAGCCTCGCGCCGGCAGCCCGGTGCGTCAATCCAGTGCAGCATCTCATCAAGTTCAGTTGTTTTTTGCTGCAACCGTTCAGCGATCACTAGGCGCAGTGAACCGAGTCGCTCAGTATATGTATCCGCTGAGAAGTTATCCCGCAGTTGCTCCAATAAAAACCGGATTGCCGTTTCGCCTGCCCCATGCTCACTTAACCGCGCGACAAAGCTTTCTTCATTTTCAAGTGACAGCATGCCCCTGTCCAGCTCGAAAAGAACGTACTGAAGCAACACATCTTCCGGATAATTACTGGCAATCAGCACGCGCTGCAGCTGCTCATCTCCGGACGCATAATAAAGGACGGCAAGGGCGCCGGCTCCGTCACGTCCGGCACGACCGATTTCTTGCAGATAGGCATCAAGGCTTGCCGGCAGATGGAAATGCACGACAAGCCGCACGTGAGCCATGTCAATGCCCATGCCAAAGGCATTGGTGCAACAGAGGATGTCAAGTTCTCCTTGAAGAAACTGATTCTGAATGCGCAGCCGGTCTTCACCGGTCATCCCCCCGTGATAGAAGGCGGCCCGAAACGGCAGACGGCTGCCGATCAGCACTGTCAGGCGCTCACACCACTGACGGCTTGCACAATACACGATGGCCGGCAGCTTCACGCGGCTCAGCAGCACGAGCAAGCGTTCAACCTTTTCATGATTACCGGCAACCGTGCGCGCACATACAGCAATATTGGGACGGTCAGCAGAACTGCAGAAAACGCGCGCCCGCTCCAGCCCCAGGTAGCGAATAATGTCCTTGCGAACTCGGGGTCGCGCCGTCGCAGTCAAAGCAAGACAGGCTGGCAGACCGATCTGTTGCCTGACCTCCAGCAGATGCAAGTAATCAGGCCGAAACTCATGGCCCCATTGTGAGACGCAGTGGGCCTCATCGACAACGAACAAGTTGACCTTCACTCTTGCAAGCGCGGCTATGACGGCCTCGCGCCGCAGCATTTCCGGTGAAAGCAGCAGAAAACGCAGCGTACTGAGCTGCTCAAGCACTCGTGTGCGCTCATTCGAATGGACATTGCCAGTAAGGGCTCGCACGCGTTTCTCCCCGCTTTTTCGCAAGCTGTAGACTTGGTCCTCAATCAGCGCCAGAAGCGGCGAAACGACGAGCGTCAAGCCACCGATGACATGAGCCGGCACTTGATAACAGAGCGATTTGCCTTGTCCGGTCGGCATAATCGCCAGCACATCTTCACCGCCGCACACGGCCTCAATGACTTCCCGTTGACCGGGACGAAAGTCAGAAAAACCAAAATGCTTCTGCAAAAGGACGCGGAGTCGATCGGGTTCTCCTCCATTCCCGGCCCGCTTGTGTTCATCCATCAGCAAAGTTCCTTTCTGCCACGGCCTGCAGTGCCAGCGCCAGACGAATTTGAAAAAAAGTGAAGCGGTGCCCTAAGCGGTGCTTCAGTACTCTCAGTTCTTTTGTCTTCAGCTCCCTTGCCGCCTCCAGAATCAACCGTTGTTCTTTATCTGACAAATAACATGAAACGTCAAACGCATCCACCTTTAAAACAATTTCCACTAAGTGGTCTTCAATGGTGCCTCGTTTCAACTGACGCCGCGTCGCCAGTTCCTCGATCGACAGTCCGTGCTGCAAAATGTGAAGTGTCCTTTCTGCTGAATGCGATAAACCGGATGATTCAATCTTAATCATTCCGACTAAATCAGGGGCATCGGCTGAGGCAAGTTCTATTCGGTGCATGAGTGTGCGCAGTGCTGACTTGAAAAGCAGCTGCACACGCACCGGGTCAAGTGTAAGTGCGGAGGCAATTTGCGCTGTTGTCATTCCACCTGAGCGATAGCCGCTAAGCTGCGCAACGAGAATATTCGCTTCAAGCATAGGCAAACTTTGCAAATGGGCAGATAGCTGCCGGCAGAACCGGGCGGCCAGCGCCGGAAGTGCATACTGTCTTTGAAAGTGGTGAACATACAGCCGAACGTATTCTGCGGCCTGCGCGCTGCGCGTCACCGGAACAAAGGCCCGCTCACCGCCGGACAATTCGGATAAAGTCTGCGTAAGCAACTGCAACTTTTGCCAAAAAAGCTGTTCTTCTTGAATATGATGGGTATAGAGCAAGCCGTCGGGAAAGGAGTGCCGGCTTTGCCACTGCGCATAAGCAGCCTCCCCGGTTTCTGTTATGACAAAACGGTCGGATTCATCATGAAGCGGCTTGATGGCCTGCTGCTTGTCAAGACGGGCAATCCAAGCATTGAATGCCTGGCGTTCAAGCTGATCAAACACATGAAAAAAACGCCGGACACCGAACAAAAAGCTATCCTGCTGCGGTTGAGCAGACGGCTTGCCACGCAAGACATGGTAAATGCCTGACAATGATCGCTCGCCGGCAAACTGCCGGATGAGATAGAGAATGAGAGAAAGCGAATCGTCCATACTAACCCCTTCACTTATGAGTGGATTGCGGTCATGCCTGGCGCAGCGATTTGAAAAAACAAACAAAATCTCTTAAAATAGTAAACTATGAACATCAACCGCACTCATCGCTGAGTGACCAACGAAAGGATGACTTACAATGGCTTTATACACACGTGTTGACAAAGACACATGCATCGCCTGCGGTGCCTGTGCAGCAACCGCACCCGACCTGTTTGACAACGACGAAGACGGTCTTGCGTTTGCCATGCTTGACCAAAATCAAGGGATAACCCCCGTCAGTGAGACACTGTCGGAAGATTTGATGGATGCCTATGAAGGCTGTCCGACCGAATCTATTCAGGTCGGTGACAAACCGTTCAGCGCTGCTGGTTGATCCGGCCTTGCGCCGCCTCAGAGAATCGCCTCAGGCGGTTCTTTTTTTGCAAGTAAAGAAAGTATATGATTTTTGCCGTCATACCGGGAAAAGCGGAGGTGCAAGAGCGCCTTGCGGGAGACGCGTGCCAGGCGGGCCCCGCAGACAGCGGCCTGTTTGAGGAGACTCGCGGTGCGCCCGCGACTAGCGCAACCGGAGCCGAGGTGCCTCAAAGGACCGGGCCGCTTTTTGCCCGGTTTTTCTAATACGTTAAGAAAGTATATAGCTTTCAGCGGGACTAAGTATAAGAAAAGCTAAGGCTCCGCCGTCGTCCGGGGACTTGGTCTTGCCAAATTTTCGTAATACGTTTAAGAAAGTATAAAAAATTTCAGCCAAGCGAAATATGAAAAAATTAAGGGGTGAGCTTTCACTCAAAAAGCTTGGATTTTCCAAGTTTTTTTTATACGCTTGAATTTACACTCTAAGTGCAACACCTAGAAAATAATAGGAC
>JBDNZQ010000001.1:479184-522033 GCA_047722915.1 Sporolactobacillus sp. | reverse complement strand
AAAGCATTTCTGCTTGGCTTACGCTTGGCTTTTGTTCAGTTTTCAAGGAGCATTTCTTATCTTTCATAAAGAACAACTTAACAAGTCTAACAGTAAAAAAAACACATGTCAACAACAAAAGCAATTCACAACTGTGTGTCATTATTTTACTAATATCAACATCATTTGTCAACAGAAAAAGCGACAGTTTACGCCGCTGTACACATTACATACCGAACTAACAGCGATTTAACCGATTATCACGATCTATTATGTGCAGCATATATTTTGTCATTCACCCGCAGCAAATCATCGGTAGGTCGAGCAGCATGTGTTCTGCTGATTTACTTTTGTTCATCGAAAATAATAATGCAAAAACGCATATGCCTTTATATTAAAAAAAGCAGTGACATCCACATTGGTGAAAAGTCCCTGCCACGCCTTATTGCACGACCATCGTGCACTTAAAAAATTATTCAATTGTCCGATAAATCATGCTTTTCAAGCATATTCCATTCCTTCAGCACGTTTCATGCCGTACACATGAGCAAAAGCCACATCAATGATTAACAAAATCTGACGCAAAAATCACAGCTTTTCACTTTTCTTTACCAATTCCTTGAGCGGTAATCACTTTCTCGATAGCAGCAACCGCATCATCCGCGTCTGAACCCTCTGCAGCAACCTTAAATTCTGCTCCTTGCATAATACCGAGTGCCATCACGCCCATAATGCTTTTCAAGTTTGCTTTTTTGCCATTATATTCGATCGAAATATTCGAATCAAACTTGCTGGCTTCACTCACAAGCACCGTAGCCGGTCTTGCGTGAATTCCTGTTTCATCCGTAACAACAAACGTTTTTTCCATCGAAGTAGTCTCTCCATTCACTCGTAGATTTGACAAGAAGACGCATACAAAAATTGCTTAACAAAACAGTTTGTAGGCGCACAGCTTCATGTATCTCATTGCATATTTTATCATTTATTGTCATCCATGTCATTGAAAAATATAAAAAGGAAAAAATTTTTAAACGCACACAGCTGAGTAGCCATCAGCTTGCCCATGCTCCATAAACAGTGTACACGACTTTTTTCAAAACATGCACCATATCAAGTTTCCGATTATTTCCATATGTATGCAGGGCGCCGGTCATTCATTCATTAATTAGCGCAGAAAAAAGTGTACAGATAAATAATAACAGCAAGCAATTATCCCCGCTATTATTTTCAAATCAATGACCGGCTCTCCACTTTGCACCGTTGTATTGCGTTAACATTTTAAATTTTTCTGATCATACAAAAAGTACTTTCTGTTTATTCAGCAAGTGTTTTTATTTAGACGTTATGATACCAAATTCGTAGATGCCTATTTGATGCATCAGGCACGTCATCAGGCGGTCACAAACTTTTCGCTTGTCATCCTATTATACGCCCGTTTTATCCAGTTCTTCGGCACGATTTTCAATGCGCAGCTTGTCGGCGACCATGGCGATGAACTCCGAATTGGTCGGCTTGGCTTTGGAATTCGAGATCGTGTAGCCGAACAAATTAGCGATGGCTTCAATATCCCCCCGACTCCAAGCCACTTCAATGGCATGACGAATTGCCCGTTCAACGCGGCTTGGCGTCGTCTTGTATTTTTTAGCAATATCCGGATAAAGAATTTTAGTAATCGATCCAAGCAAGTCGATATCACGATAAACCATCGTAATTGCCTCGCGAAGGTACATATACCCCTTAATATGTGCCGGAACGCCGATTTCATGAATAATGTTAGTAATGCTCGCATTTAGTGCGTGAGCCGTTAATACTTTGGGCGAGGACTGCTCGACTTCACGGCGAACCGCCGCATTATGACTGTATACTGACGCAGCCTCTTTTTTCCCCGTAACAAGGCGAATCTGATCGGCCAAATTATCCATATCAAATGGCTTGAGAATAAAATATGCCGCGCCCATATCCGCAGCTTTTTTCATAACATTCTCTTGCCCAAAAGCAGTGAGCATAATAATTTTAAGCTGTGCCAAGCGGCTATCCGAACGCAATCGTTCCAGCACACCAAGTCCATCAAGATGCGGCATAATAATGTCGAGCAACAGTACATCAGGAACAGCGTCCTTAAGCATTTCGATACACTCCTGCCCATTTCGAGCAGTGGCGACAACTTCGATGTCTTCCGTTGAATTTAAATAGTCGCACACCATAGTGAGCAGTTCTTGATTATCATCCGTCAGGCCAACTTTGATCTTTTGCAACAGAAATCCCCCTCATGAAAATTCGATATATTACATTTTCGACAAGAGGGGGAAGCAAACCTTTTTAAGAAGAGAAGAAAAAAACGATTCATTTCCCTTCATTTTTTGTTTTTTTTCTTTATTGTCGACAATATAGTCCGCCATTTGTTGCTTATTAACAGGTTTCGAGCACATGCTGTCAAATTTTGTCGACTGTTTCTTTCAACTAGCGTCACGTGCTTTATTAGCTGCTTTTTCTCCGCCCATAATCCCGGAACCACGCAACATCCATTCAATATGCACACCATATCCGCAAGTCGGATCATTTACAAAAACGTGAGTCACCGCACCGACAAGTTTGCCGTCCTGAATGATTGGACTGCCGCTCATACCTTGAATAATACCGCCTGTCGCCCGCAGAAGACGAGGATCAATAATTTTTATGACCATGCTTTTTGTCGCCGGGTACTGTTGCGGCATTGTATTCAAAATTTTAATATCAAACGTTTCTACCCTATGTCCGGACAGAACGGTTAAAATCTGAGCCCGACCTTCATGCACCTCATCAGCCCTGGCAATAGGAAGCGCTCGGCATGTAAAGGCAGCCTGACCGCGCGTTTGTAACAGTTTACCGTAAATGCCAAAAGGAGTATTTTGGTCTACGCTGCCGAGACTTTTATCATGTTCGGAAAAGAAGGCTATTTTTTCACCGGGTTTACCCTCCGCGCCTTTTTCAATGGCTTGAACGGTTGAAGCCAGAATTCGGCCGTTGTTAATTAAAATTGGCTGGCCGGTATCACGATCTGAAATGATGTGACCCAATGCCCCATAACGGCCACTCACCGGATCATAGAACGTCATTGTTCCGATACCCGATGCGGAATCTCGAACGTAAAGACCGAGCTGCAATTTTCGATCATTGCGGTCTTCAACAGGCACGAGTGTTTTAACAAGTATCTTTTTCTGGCGAATTACCGACAGCTTTAAAGGTGTTGCTGCATTGCCACTCATTGCTTTTTGCACATCATCGATTGAATGAACGGTCTTATCATTTATTTTTGTAATGACATCACCAATGCGAACGCCCGCATTTTCGCCGGGCGAGGCCTGGCCGCGCATACCGTCAATGAGACGATACCCAACGACAAGCACGCCTTTTGTGCTTACTTTCACCCCAATTGACTGGCCTCCGGGGATCAGACGAACCGTTTGTAACGACCGATCGCCCCAAGTCGGCAACGCTTGCTGCCGAGATATGCTGCTATTTTTTCTCTCGCCGAGCAACGCTAAATTTTTCAGCTTGTAATTTTCCATGACAATTGGCGAAGTACCCGGCAACAGGAACCCGACAATTTTTTTCTCTTCGCTATGCAGCTCTTGTGTCTCACTACACAATGTTTTATTGAAGATTTTACCGACTTTCAGGCCGCTGCCCGCGACTGCAAAGGCGATAAAAAAAAGGATGATGCTCCATACCCACCAGTTTCTTCTTGTCATTACTCATGTTCCTCCGCCCCTGGCTTGCATATTCTCGTGCTGCACCTTACTTAAAGTGCACGTTGCGGGCGGATTTATGAGTTAAAAAAGTGAAGGATTCATCCCATTAGTGGTTACAAGTGGCAACGCTTCTTGTCAAGATTTGACCTTAATTTTATCGGCAAGCTGAAGCAGTTCACTGGCGTGTTGCTTGGTCAGCCGCGTCATCTTCACGCCAGAAATCATGCGACCGATTTCCTCAATTCGCTGGGACATATCAAGCGCAACCACATGTGTTTCAGTGCGTTCCGCACCTGTGACCTCTTTAGCGATCAGCAAATGGCGGTCCGCCATGGCTGCCACTTGCGGCAAATGCGTAATGCACAGTACCTGTACGCTTTTGGATAGCTGGTACATTTTTTCGGCCATAGCTTGCGCAGCTCGTCCGCTTACACCGGTGTCGACTTCATCGAAAATGATTGTCGCCACCTCAAGCACGTTTTTGAAGTTGGACTTAATCGCCAGCATGACTCGAGACAGCTCGCCCCCGGATGCAACTTTCTCAAGTGGCTTCATTGGTTCACCGGGATTGGTAGCCATTAAAAACTCCACATCGTCGGCACCGGTCGCTTTGTATGCCAAAAATTGGTTGAAATCATTCGGTTGGTACACGTTAATGGCAAATCGGGCGTGCTCCATACACAAGTCCTTCAGTTGCCGATTAATCAGCACAGCCAAGCGTGCCGCCGTCTGTTGCCTGCTTTCGCTAAGTGCGGCAGCGGAGGCCCTAAGCATGCGAAAACGCTCTGAGAACGCCTGCTGTAGTTCCTCGAGGCGATCATCATGGTGCAACAACTGATCGCACTCTTTCTTAATATTTTCAAGATAGGTAAGTATATCGTGAACGGTGTTTCCATATTTTTTTTCAAGCGAGCGCAGCTCACTCAGACGTGATTCAATATCGTCGAGTCGCTGCGGGTCATAGGACATCTCCTCCAGCCCATCACGCAAGGCGGTAGCAGCTTCTTCCAATTCATAGTAACTGCCGGACACAGTCTCCGCCGTTTTTTGAACACGCGGATCGACAGACTGCGCGGATTCCAAACTGGTGGCAGCCTGTCGCAGCCAATCAAGGCCATGGTTTTCACCGTCCAGTGCCTCATAAGCCATCTTCATCGCGGAAAAAATTTTTTCAAAATGGACAAGACGTTGTTTTTCTTCAGCAAGCTGCTCTTCTTCGCCTTCTTTTAACGCAGCGTTTTCAATGTCTTGAATCTGATATCGAAGCATATCAAGACGCTGAGCAAGCTGCTGAGCATTTTGGCGCATAGCCATGCATTGTTCATGTAATTGAGCCGCTGCCGTGTAATCTGCCTGATAGGCCGTTTGCATTTTTTGTAATGCCAAACCACCGAACTGATCAACCAGCATCAAATGCCGGCTATGATCAAGCAAAAGCTGCTGATCTTGCTGATTATGAAAGTCAAGCAGTCGCTTACCGATTTGTTCTAACTGACCGAGCGTCACAATTTTTCCATTGACGCGGCAAACGCTTTTTCCTTTTGCGGAAATGAGGCGGCGCAGTGTCAACTGCTGGCTACCGTCCGCCAAGTCCATGTCGCTCAACATCTCAGTCAGTTCACCGTCGTTGGTCAGCTCAAAAAGCCCCTCAATCTCCGCCTTCTGTGCGCCATGACGGACATACTCAGACGAGCTTCTCGCGGCGCCAGTCAAAAGAGCAATAGCATCAATGATAATTGACTTACCGGCACCGGTCTCTCCTGTAAAAACCGTCATGCCGCCGTCGAAAGATAACACAAGATGCTCAATAATTACAAAATTGTCAATTTGAAGCTCACTCAGCATGACAGTCAGTACTCCTTTAATTAGCGAACAAAGGTTCTATTTCTATTTTGCTCCGTTTATACGCAGGCGTCAATTGTTAATGTGAGACAATCATCCTTTTTTCGCCAACCGCGGCAAAGGGAAGCCGGCGTGAGCAACTACAGTTTGACCATTCCTTAGCGGACAATGACTATTCGGAACCGTTAATCCTCCTAGCAGTCATTTAGAAAAATTTGGTGCTGCCAAGTCCTTTGGACGAAGGCCTAGCCTTAGCTTTTTCTTAAACTTAGTGCCGCTGAAATCTATAGATTTTCTTCACGTGCTAGAAAAACTGGGCAAACAAAGCGCCCGATCCTTCAAAACAATCGTTGCATTCACGCTCCGCGAAGCCTCATCGAACAGGATAGGGTTCACGGGGACTCGTGCTTTCATATTGTCATTTGATTTCATTAAATTTTTACTTTTTTATGTGCGCAAAAAGAGCAGCATGCTGCTCTTTTAAACATTATTCTTTTGGTGCGGAGAAGGCGCGATGAGCAGCAGAGACGGTGAACTTATATTGCTTGCGCCAATCAAATGCCGGCAACCGCTCGGGTTGAAGGCAGAGCCACGCTAAAAATTCAATGTTGCCATCGCCTCCGGTGATCGGTGAAAAATCCAGTCCGCCGACCACAAACCCACTGTCCTCAGCAAACGTTAACATGTGTGCGACGACGCGGTCATGCACAGCCAAATCGCGTACGACGCCTCTCTTTCCGACGTCTTCTCGCCCCGCTTCAAATTGAGGCTTAATAAGCACGAGCGCATTGCCACCGGGCTGCAAGATGCCCGCAAGTGGAGGCAGTATTTTTTCAAGTGAGATAAAAGATACATCAATCGTTGCCACACTCGGTGGGCCTTCCATGAAATCCGCACGCGTGCAATAGCGAAAATTTGTTCGTTCCATTACAACAACACGCTCATCGCAGCGCAGTTTCCAAGCCAACTGATTGTAACCGACATCCAGCGCGTAAACAAGCCGCGCGCCCCGCTGAAGCGCACAGTCAGTGAATCCCCCCGTCGAGGCTCCGATGTCCAGCATGATTTGCTCCTGTACAGACACCGGAAAAACAGTGAGCGCTTTCTCCAGTTTCAGCCCGCCACGCCCGACATAAGGCAGCTTATGCCCGTGGAATTCAAGCGGCATGTCTGGCTTAACCTTATTCCCCGGTTTGTCAATGCGCTGCTGACCGCTATAGATTTCTCCAGCCATGACCGCCCTCTGCGCCTGCTCTCGCGACGGAAACAGCCCCCGGCTAACGAGCAGCATATCCACCCGTTCCTTCATGACAGTGATACCTTGCGAAAGTCCTTTCGCTGCTGGGAGACATCGTGAATAAGCTGTTCAAGCCTTGCTGCTGCTTCTCGTCCCGTCAGTTCCAGTTCTTCAAGAAGTTCATGAACGCTGCCATGTGCCACAAAGCAATCAGGAATACCCATGCGTTCAACGACAACATCGTGCATTTTTGCTTGTTCATAATACTCCAGCACACTCGATCCAAAACCTCCGGCCAACATACCTTCCTCAAGCGTTAGCATGGGGCGCCGACGGGCGGCCAGCCAATTAAGCATGGTCACGTCAAGCGGTTTAATGAAACGGGCATTAACGACCGCCACTCGCAGACCGCGTGCCTGCATGACCCGAGCTGCTGCAAGTGCAACTTGAACCATCGGCCCAAACGTTAAAATGGCTGCATCTTCACCATCTTTTAAAAGTTCCCAACTGCCAATAGAAATGAGCTGAAGCTGTTCATCAAATGGGACGCCCAGTCCCGCTCCGCGGGGATAGCGAACAGCAATCGGGCCTTCGCCATAGTGAAGCGCAGTATACATTAGATTGCGCAGTTCATTTTCATCCTTACCCATCGCAATGACAAGATTCGGAATAGCACGCATGAATTCAATGTCAAAAATGCCCTGATGCGTTTCACCGTCAGCGCCGACCAGTCCGGCACGATCAACAGCGATCGTAACGTTCAACTTCTGCCGGCAAATGTCATGGAGAATCTGATCGTAAGCGCGCTGCATGAAAGTCGAATAAATCGACAGCACAGGCTTGAGTCCTTGGGTTGCCAGTCCCGCAGCAAACGTGGCTGCGTGCTGCTCGGCGATACCGACGTCAAACAACCGATCAGGAAACTCCTGTTTGAACTTTTCCAGTTTAGACCCCACGACCATAGCCGGTGATACAACAACAACGCGAGAATCGGTGCGTGCCACATCTTGCAGTACATCATTCACGACCTGGCTGTACGCCGGTGCACTTGTCACCGGTTTGATGAAGGCACCGGACTCAATCTTATAAGGTCCCGGTCCATGCCACGTGCCGATCTCATCATTTTCCGCCGGTTTATAGCCCTTGCCCTTCTGAGTCAACACGTGAATAAGCACCGGACCTTTTCGCGTGCGGGCACGTTTCAAGTTCTCAATAAGCAAATCGAGATTGTGCCCGTCGACCGGGCCGATATAGGTCAATCCAAGTTCTTCAAAGAAAATGCCTGAAACAAAAAGATACTTCAAACGGTCTTTCATGCGTTCTGCGACGGAGGCTAGCTTCCCACCGAATGCAGGTATCCGCTTCATCAAATATTCAATATCTTCTTTTGCCCGATTGTATTGATTAGCCGACCGAATGCGGTCAAGCATGTTATGCATAGCCCCCACATTCGGAGCGATCGACATTTCGTTATCGTTTAAAATAATAATCAGATGTTTTTTTAAGTGACCGATATCGTTCAAAGCCTCGAAAGCCATACCGCCTGTCATCGCCCCATCACCGATGATGGCAACGACTTCATAGTTCTCCTTTTTCAGATCGCGCGCCACTGCCATTCCAAGAGCCGCCGAGAGAGAGGTAGAACTGTGCCCGGTTTCCCACACATCGTGCTCGCTTTCACTGCGTTTTGGAAAACCGCACAGTCCATGAAACTGCCTAAGTGTGTCAAATTGCCCTGCCCGTCCGGTCAAAATCTTGTGCACATAAGTCTGATGGCCGACATCCCACACCAGTTTATCCTTTGGACTGTTAAAGACACGGTGGAGTGCCAGCGTTAATTCCACAACACCAAGATTGGGACCGAGATGCCCACCCGTCTTTGACAGCTTACGAATGAGAAAAGAGCGAATATCAGCGGCCAAGTCCGTCATTTGTGACACTGATAACTTCTTCAAAAACTTTGGGTTCTTTATTTTTTCCAGATTCATCGCTGAATCCCCCTATTTTCCTCTTCTGCTTTTCGCTTTGTGCCGATTAACGAGCGTTGCTGATAGTATGGGCAAATGCAGGCGATATTCGACAAAATAAAGCACATAGCCGACGCGGTACACAATAGTCGTCGAGTTCGTAATGGCAAACGATTTCCCGAGTGCCTTAACGAAAACAGTTGAGGCAGCAACCAGACACGTTATCGCCACTGAGAGCACATATTCAGCACCATGACTGGAATTGTGCAACAGTTCTACAATTTCCAGCACGACAACCGATGCCGCCGTGCCACTGACAATTGCGCTGACATCACCGATTACATCCGTACAAAATGTGTTCACACGATCCGCATTTTTGGAAAGCCAAACGGCATACTTGGCACCGCACATTTTTTTTGAGGCCATGGCATGAAAGGGCGCTTCGTGTGAGGCCGTTGCCGCAACTCCTATGATATCAAAAAACAGGGCGATTAGGATAATAACAATAACGACAAGGATGCTGACAACAAGATTGGACTGATTCAGTATCGCCGTTGCAATAATGGACAAAATGGCCGCCAGCACTAACGTGACAACGGCCAAAGGGAACGCCCACCGCAATGATTTATTCAAATCTTTTTTCATCCGATCGAGTTGACGTCACGCTTTTAAAAGCAGAGAGCCAATCCTCTTTCACATCCTTAGCGGGCTGGCACAACGCGTGCCGATAGGCAAGCACCGGTCAACCGAGCACACTCATATGCAACTATGTAAATGTGGGGCCACAAAAAGAGTAAACATTACGGCTTAGGTCCAGTAGGTTTTCCCGTTTGACTACCCCATGTCGCCATTGAGGCGGTTTCCCTTTAAAGTCAAACCAATGCCGTCGCCAAACACCGAACTGGAACGCCACTCAGACCGCACTATAATCCTCTTTCTGTGCCGTATATACGGACAGTCTAGGAGATTTCCTCAGGCATTCTTTTACTTTATTCTAGCCTCTTTTGCAGAATTGATTTCAAGGCTGCACACGCCTGCGATGCCGGCCAAGCAAGTCACAGGTTACGTGCCCCTATCCCCTCTCTCCCACTCAAGGCAGGCTACGCTGTCTGCTTTTCCTACTGCTGAGTACTTCGCAAAACAGGTTTTCCACATCGTCCCTTGCAAAAAGCAAACAACGTACGTGTCTCCACGGGCGCAGGGTCTTCGCCCACATGCCGTTGCGGATCGCCCTACGCCCTTTACTCCCAGAACCAACCCAAAGCTGGGCGCCTTAAGCCGGAACCAAGAACTTCATCGATGTGCCCTTCAACGGATTTTTAGCCCCGTCTTCAAATAAAGTGGAATGACTAGAATACTGCGCCGCCTAAAAATATACAAGGTTAATCATAGCATAAAAAAAGCAAGTACTCAATTCGCGCGCTCAAGTAAATAAGTGGCAAGGCGGGCAAGCATGCTTCGCTCCAGGCCAATGCTTTGCAGTGCGGCAATGGCGCGATCAATCTGCCGCTTCAGCGCGTCAGTCGCACCTGCCAAACCGAGCAGACTGACATATGTATTTTTATGATTCACCGCATCGCTGCCGATCGGTTTTCCGATTTCATCCTGTCGGCCTGCCACGTCAAGCACATCGTCGCCGATCTGAAAGGCAAGCCCAAGGCATTCCGCATATCGCAAAAGTGCCGCGCTTTGATCCACCGTCGCCTGAGACAGCAAAGCAGCGGCCTCAACGGGAAAACAGATCAGCTTTCCTGTTTTACGGCTGTGAACGGACTGCAGCGCATCGAGCGTCAGGCTTTGCTGCTCTGCCTCAAGATCATCTTCCTGTCCGCCGACCATGCCTGCCGGACCCGCTGCTGCGGCAAGCATAGCAATCAAGCGGACACGCATGTCAGGCGCAATGGTTGACTCTTCTGCCACGATTTGAAAAGCGGCGGTCAGCAAACCGTCACCGGCAAGGATAGCAGTTCCTTCGCCGTACACCTTATGATTGGTTAATCGACCGCGTCGCAAATCATCGTTATCCATAGCCGGCAAATCATCGTGAATCAGTGAATACGTATGAATCATTTCCAGTGCAACAGCCACTGACAATCCCGCCTCGCGCTCATGACCCAGAGCATCAAGGGTCGCAAACAGCAAGATCGGCCGAATGCGCTTGCCGCCTGCGGTCAGTGAATAAAGCATGGCTTCTCTGAGTGTCGGGGGAATGGTTTCACGTTCAAAAAAGCCGGGTAGCTGTGCGGACAGCAGGCGCCTGCAATCAGCCATATAGTCATCCAGTGACACGCTCATTGGGGACGTTCCTCTCCGGAAACGGAAAATGGTTCAACTTCGCCGTTTTCTTTAATAAGCCGATCCATTTTTTCACCGACATTCTCCAGTTTATCGTGGCACAGTTTTGATAAATCCATGCCTGTTTGAAACAGTTCAATTGATTTTTCCAATGGTACATCATTTTCTTCCAGTTGGCGAACAATCATCTCCAGCTTGTCCATTGCGTCTTCAAAAGTCAGTGTGTTCAATTGTTCATTCAAATGGTCTTCACTCATGGCTTTCCTCCTCGTCAATGCCCCAGATCTGACAATCTATTTTCCCATCATACAAGCAAAGCTGCAACTCATCACCCGGCGACACTTGCCGCACCGATTTAATCAGTTCATGGCTATCTGTGTAAGCCAGACTGTAACCGCGTGCCATGACGCGCAGCGGACTGAGTGCATTCAAATGAACGATCAGCCGCTCACATGTGGACTGTCTTTTGCTGAATTGTACGAAGAATGCCTGCGTGAGTCTGTGCCGCACCGAACTGAGCCGCTCGTCGATTTGAGCAATGCGTGCATTGGGGTGAGAGCGCCGGAGCAACCGCGCAAGCAGTTGAACGCGTTCTTTCTTCTGTGCAAGTCCGCGCAGCGCCGCTTTGCCGCACGCTTCGGTTAGTTGGTCAAGCTGCTGCTCTTTCTGAAGCAGCAGCTGGCGGGGATAGCTAAAAGCATAAGCATGGCGCAGTCGATCCAAACGGTCATGCTGCCGCCTCACCCGGGCACGCAGCGCCGCGGTGGCCCGAGCACGCAGCTGTTCAAGTTGATTTTTCAATTCACGATAATCAGCAACAGCAAACTCACCCGCAGCAGTCGGCGTCGCCGCACGCTTATCCGCCACAAAATCTGCAATCGTAAAATCAGTTTCATGCCCGACTGCGGAGATGACAGGGAGCCGGGAATGAACGATCGCTTCAGCTACAATTTCTTCATTGAACGCCCACAAATCCTCAATTGACCCCCCCCCCCTGCCAACAATCAGCAGATCAAGTTCTTTGCAGGTATTGGCTTGCCGGATGGCCTTGGAAATCGCAGACGCTGCCGCCGGTCCTTGAACGAGAACAGGAAAAAGCGTGACGCGAGCTGCCGGAAAACGACGTTTGATCGTTACAAACAAATCGCGAATGACCGCACCTGTCGGAGACGTGACAATGCCGATCTCGCGTGATACCGCAGGCAACGGCCGCTTGCGTGCGACGTCAAACCAGCCTTTTTGTTCAAGTTTGCGTTTCAGAGCCTCATAGGCGAGGTGCAGCCTGCCCAGTCCGTCCTGCTCCATCCTCTGAATGTAGATCTGATAGTCACCGTACGGTTCATAAAGCGATATGGCACCTTCAACAAGCACTTTCATTCCGTCTTCAGGCTGGAAAGACAGAGCTCTTGCAGCACCGACAAACATGACAGCACGAATGCGCGCCCCGCTGTCTTTCAGCGTCAAGTACAGATGACCGCGCGAATGGCGCTTGAAGTTAGAAATTTCGCCCTTCAACCAAACGTGCTGCAAGGCTTGATCAGTTTCAAGTTTCTGCTTTATATAACGCGTCAAGTGAGTAACGCTTAGGTAGCGATCCGTAAGTGTCAAATATCCTCAACTCCGCCGATCTGCGTTGCAGCCAGCAACGTGTTTTCCAGCAGCATCACCCGCGTCATCGGGCCGACCCCACCCGGAACCGGCGTGAGAAACCCCGCCTTTTCACACACCGAAGAAAAAGCGACATCGCCGGTCAGATGACCATGCTCTGTCCGGTTCATTCCGACGTCAATCACAACCGCACCGGGTTTGATATCTTCGGCACCGATCAGGCCGATATGTCCGGCCGCGGCAACGAGAATATCTGCTTTTCTCGTGTACTCGCCGAGTCGCGCCGTCTTCGAATGGCAAACCGTTACTGTCGCATCGTAATTCAAAAACAACTGCGAGGCGGGACGTCCGACAATCCTACTGCGTCCGACAATCACGACGTGTTTGCCGGCAATTTCGATGTTACAGACATGCAGCATTTCAATAATGCCGGCAGGTGTGCAGGGAACAAAACCGCGCTGGCCAATCATGAGTTTGCCTAAATTTTCCGGGTGAAATCCATCCACATCCTTTTCGGGTGCAATCGCGAGAATGACTCGTTCCTCGCTGATATGGCGCGGAAGGGGTAGCTGAACGAGCAGCCCGTGAATGTCACTTCGATGATTAAGCTCTGCAATGGCTTGAAGCAGTTCGCTTTCACTGACTGTCTCCGGCAAACGAATCAATTCTGAAAAAATGCCAGTTTCCTGACAGTCGCGGATTTTGCCTTTCACGTAAGACGCCGAGGCGACATTATTACCGACAAGAATAACTGCCAGTCCGGGAACAAGGCCGCGCTCTTTTAAGGCGGACACGCGTGCTTTAATTTGCACACGCATATCAGCCGCAATTTGTTTCCCATTGATCAACTGTGCCAGCATGACCGTACTCCTCTTTGACGTTCCCGTTATTAGAAAAACTTAGCGGTGCGCAGCAACGCTTTAGTTTTTCTTACACTTCTTTCCACTAATACTTTTGGTTTCTCACTCAATCGGTTTCAATTAGTGTGCGGAAAAACTTAGCGGTGCGCAGCAACGCTTTAGTTTTTCTTACACTTCTTTCCGCTAATGCTTTTGGTTTCTCACTCAATCGGTTTCAATTAGTGTGCGGAAAAATTCAACCAAACACTCGGTCCATCCTGCAACAGGCGGCCGATGCCGCCCGTTCACTTCACGCCTTGCTGCCCGTGCTCCGCCGCAATACCTGAGAGAACACCGTTTACGAAAATACGCGACTGATCGTCGCTGTAGATTTTGCACAATTCAACAGCTTCGTTAATGCTTACAGAATTTGGAATATCTTTAAAATATAACATTTCACAAACAGCCAGTCGTAAGATTGCACGGTCAATGTTTCCAATACGGCCGATTTTCCAATTCTTCAAACTGCCACTAATCGTCTGATCAATTCTTTGGCGGTTATCCAGTGTACGCTGGACTAACATTTGCGCAAAACTGTCAGGTACCGTGCCATTGTCACTGACCGCGTCCACTGCTGTTTGCTTGTCAGTCCCGCTCACAGTCATTTGAAAGAGCACCTGCAGCGCAGCCTGTCTAGCCTCTCTTCGATTCATTCATTAGCTTCCTTCCGGTAGGGCATATAATTAAAGGTCATGATTTGTCGTTTCGATTGCTGGCTTCGCCTTTCACTCAAACAGATGCTCTTCGTCGCCTTTCTCATTAAAACGAACACCGACGACATGCACGTTGACACGCGGAGCATCGAGTGCCGTCATGTTGTGCAGCGTCTGCACAACATGACGTTGCACTGCTTCTGCCACCTTGGGAATGGAGGTGCCAAATCGAAATGTTAAGTACAAATTAATCACCATTCCCTCATCTGCAAGATCAACTTTCACATTGCGCCTCAACTTGCGACTGCCAATTTTCTCTGCCGTTTCCGACGAAAAATGACCGCGTCTATCCCCGATCCCGTCAACTTCCGAAGCGGCAATGGCAGCAATAATTTCAATAACAGTCGGCGAAATTTCAATTTTACCAAGATCCTCGCGTCGATTGCTTGAGGCATTAGATTGGGATTCAATATCAGGCATTACACACACCTCCACAGTTAATCCGTCTCGCTGATCGGATGTTTCTCCAGAAATTTTGTGTCAAAAGTTCCGCTGTGAAACAGCGGATGCTGCAATAATTTTTGATGGAATGGCAATGTCGTGTGGATACCTTCAATGACGTATTCGCCGAGAGCACGCGACATGACAGCAATGGCTTCCTCACGTGTTCTTCCGTACGTCATGACTTTGGCGACCATCGAATCATAGTAAGGTGGAATCGCATAATCTTGATAGACAGCCGAATCAATTCTTACTCCCGGTCCGCCAGGTGCCAGATAAGTCGTTATCCGTCCACAAGAGGGCATAAAATTTTTCCAAGGATTCTCCGCGTTAATACGGCATTCAATTGCATGGCCGTGCAGCTGAATATCCTTCTGGCAAAAGGGTAGCGGCTGATCATTTGCAATTTGAATCTGCGCTTTGATTAAATCAATGCCTGTCACAAGCTCCGTCACGCCGTGCTCAACCTGGATGCGCGTGTTCATCTCCATAAAGTAGAATGAGCCGTCCGGTTCATAGATAAATTCAACCGTACCCGCACCGACATAATGGACGGCTTCCGCGGCACGCACTGCCGCCGCCCCCATCTCTGCGCGTTTCTCTGCTGTCAGTGCCGGAGACGGCGTCTCTTCAAGCAACTTCTGAAGGCGGCGCTGAATCGTGCAATCACGCTCGCCAAGATGAACAGTGTGCCCCTGTTTGTCCGCCAGCACTTGAATTTCCACGTGGCGAAAGTTCTCAATGTACTTTTCCATATACACACCGGAGTCGCCAAATGCTTTTTCGGCCTCTTGCTGGGTCACGGCAAGGCCATGCCTAAGTTCAGCCTCATCATGGGCAACGCGAATACCTTTGCCGCCGCCGCCGGCAGTCGCTTTAATTAAAACGGGATAACCGATCTGCTCCGCAACCTGCACACCGTCTTCTGTTCCCTTAATGATACCATCTGATCCGGGGACAACAGGAACACCCGCTAATTTCATCGTCTGTTTGGCAACGTCCTTTATGCCCATTTTGCTGATGGCCGCTGAAGACGGCCCAACAAAAGTCAGATTGCATGCCTCGCACATTTCCGCAAAATCGGCATTTTCAGCGAGAAATCCATAGCCGGGATGCACCGCATCGCAGCCGGTAACTGTTGCTGCGCTTATAATATTTGTATAATTCAAATAGCTATCTTTCGACGACGCCGGACCGACACACAGTGCCTCATCGGCAAGCTGCACGTGAAGGGCATCACGGTCAGGTTGGGAGTAGACGGCCACTGTCTCAATGCCCAGCTCCTTGCATGCACGGATAATGCGTACCGCAATTTCTCCTCGGTTGGCAATCAATAGTTTCTTTATCATTTCCAAAACCTCTCAGTCTTCTTTCACCAGAAAAAGCGGCTGTCCATATTCAACGAGCTGACCATCCTGCGCCAAAATGTCGACAATCGTGCCTTTGCAGTCAGCTTCAATTTCGTTAAACAGTTTCATTGCCTCAAGCGTGCAGACAACCGTTTTTTTCTCAACTTTTGTCCCCACTTTAACGTAGGAATCTGCGTCCGGCGCCGGTGCAGCATAAAACGTACCTACCATCGGTGAAGTAATCTGATGAAGCGACTCATCGCGGGCAGACGGGTTGGCCGTCTGTTCTTTTGATACAGGAGCGACCGGCTGCGGCGGCGTAACTGCGGGTCCTGATGACAGCGCGGCCGGCGCCTGAATCGCCTGCACATGCTTGGACGCAATGGCGTCGGCCTTTCGCAACAGCACTTTCCCGTTCTCATCTTCAACGCGCAATTCGCTGATTGAAGACTGGTCCATTTCTTTCATTAACGTCTTAATATCATCAATACTAAACACAAACAGCACTCCTTTGACCTGTCCGCTTTTCAACTTTTTTATTATAGCATAACGACAGCAACCGTCTGAATCAAGCGACTTGCAGAACATCATTCAATATTGCACGAAAAAAACAAAACGGAGATAAAATTTCAGTCAATCATCGTGCGCCGGGGGATGCGAGCGCCCACTCGGCCGCTTGTTGTACCCAAAGGCAAACATAAGTTTGACAGCATTCAGCTTTTTGCAGCATGCGCTTGTCTCTGCCTAACTTCCGTGCAATCTTCTCCTTTCTTGTCTTACTTTAAGACCTGTTAACATTGACTGTCATTTTTGCCGTATGATGCCCGCTTATGTGGATACACCGCGAGCCTTCTCAAGCAAATGGAAATCTGCGGGGTCCATCTGGCACGCCTCGGACGCAGGCGCTCTGACTCCTCCGTTTTTTCCCGTTACGACGGCAAAAATTATATACTTCCTTTACTTGTTAGAAAAACTTGACGAAGCCAAGTCCCTTGGAAGAGAGCTGAGTCTTAGTTTTTCTTATACTTAGTCCCGTTGAGATTTTTACACTTTTCTAAACGTATTAAAAAAGTGCGGCCCGACCGCCCTCATTCCTGCCTCTGCCGATTGATTAACCGAAGACGCCCTTAACTTACGAAATGAACCTTGAATGTGATTCATTTAACTGCCAACATTAGAAAAACTAAGACTCTGCCAAGTGCTCAGATGAGGATAGGCCTTAGTTTTTTCGTATGCTGAGTCTCACTGAGATCTTTATACTTTATTGACGTAAAAAAAATAAAAGGTTCTGCGTAAGCAGAGCCGTATTCTTTCGGTTTAATTGTCTGACTAAAACAGATTATTTCTTATCGAGCGCGTAGCTGACACTGACGACTTTATTGCTTCCCAAATATTGATCGGTCAGTCGAATAATCTGATTGGCTTGGTTTTGTGTCAACTTTTCAGCATCGACAAACACTTGCACTGCATTGCCACTTGTCTTCACAACAGTATTCTTAAAGCCTTTTGACTGAATCACGTCTTCAAGCATTGTCTCGCTGTTCGACAACGTCTGCAGGGCCTGCATTTTATCATAGGCGGCACTGACTTGCTGGGCAGAACTCTTCTTTGATGCAATCACTTGTTCATAGTTTTTCTGAAGCCGGCTACGTTCATCGGCCTTATCAAGTTCAATTTGACCAAGCTTATTGTCCGACGCGCTGACAGTGACCGATTTTTGCGTCTTAGCTGTCGTCTGCTGCGCGGACTGGTCAGCCGCCTGATTTGCTTTCTGATTTTCCGTCGTCAACGCATACACCGATAAAACGACAATGAGACTGAGCATCGTCAGCAGCCAAACTGTCTGTTTCTTCAACATAATGGGCGTAGCCTCCTCATTCGCTTTTCTGCAATACCTTCACCTTATATTCCGGAATATCTAGGACAGTTGCGACTGCTTCCATAATGGCTGCCCGTGTGGCCGGTTGCTCCGCTCCCCGCGCAGCGACAATGACACCCCTCACGCTTGGCTGCTCCTTGCCGATGACAACAGGTTCTTTAATCCCGTTTTTATCGACCATCACGACCTCGCTGTCCTGATCACGTGCATTGATGCGCCGCGTACCGCCCTTCTCATCTTTTTCCACTGTTTCGTTGTCTTGCGTTTTTATGTTGTTTTGATAAATGTTCTTAACCGTAGATGAAAAGGTGATCATCACTGACACGTCAGAAACGCCGTCCATTTGATCCAAAATGTTTTTCAAATTCTGGCCGACATAATTCTCATCATATTCGGCTGAAGATGATGAGCTGATTTTTGATTTGACATCCGAGAGCACTTTGGCATCTTTTTGATTGAAAGCCGCCTCATTTTGTTTTTGCGGCGCGGCGGCCGGTGCAACAACTCTGCTGAAAACAAGCAGGAGAATACCACATAAAGCGAGCACCAGCAACCGGCGCACGTAGTGCCGCGACTGCTTGACAGGTGGCCTACCACGCGCTTCTGCCTGTCCGATGCCAAGCCACGTCTTGATCCAATCGATCCAACGGTTCAACGCGTTGTCAGTCCCCCTCTCCGCCGGCAACCCAGACAAGGCGCTCATCCAGTTGCCACTGCTGTGCCAGAAACGCGCGAATGTGCTTAATATCAGCTTTGCGCTTCCCTTGTTTGGGCTGTGCCTGTTCCTTTTCAACATTGATCGTCACCGGCTCTACTTCACGGAACGTGGCTGCATCTGCTTTCGCATTGACAAGACTGACAGTGACGCGGCGGACGACTAACTGGTCTTGTCCGTCTTGTCTGGCCGAAAGCGACAGCTTTTCAATTTTTACTCCGTATCGATCACGCAGCCCCTCCTTCACCTGCTCTTTCATCTGGACAGCCATCTGTTTTTGAATATATGCATCTTGCTGTTGTTCTATCTCTTTTTTTTGCCGATTTGTTTGCGATGTCAGCCAATCACTCTCTGCCTGGCTGCTCTCGATATGCGGCAAAAAATCACTTGGATTCATATGAAAGAGAGCAATCAGTGGATCAAGCAGCGCGACAATCAATACGAGGCCGACAACGAGCCGCACATACTTTTGATAAGTGCCTGCCGGAAGCAACAATTCAAGAATGACGGCAAACAGTACAATAACGACAAGCTGAGAAACCCATGCCTGCAAATAATTCATGACAGCCCCCTAACGCACCATCAGTGACAAATTGCCCGAGGCAATAATGATTGTCAGTGCCAGAAAGAACATCAGCGACACGATCGCCAGCGCAGAGAACAGATAAAACATCGTTTTAGCCATGATGCCAAGACAGTCAATAACTGGACCACCGCCAAGCGGCTGCAAAAGGGCTGCGGCAACATTATAGATAAAAGCAAGCGACAGGACCTTCAGCAGCGGAAACCCGACAATGCAAAACAATACAATCAGTCCGGCGATGCCGACCGTATTTTTCAACAAAACCGATGCGCCGAGCACCGTGTCAGCAGCCTCGGTAAACATGCGCCCGACAACAGGCAAAAAATTCGCTGTGAAAAATTTGGTTGATTTGACAAGAAGGCCGTCCGAAATCGAAACTGCCGCCCCCTGTACAGCCATAACGCCAAGAAAAATAGCAAAAAAAGCAGCCATGGAAAAAAGCGCGACATTCTGCATCAGTTTGCTGAGACGTGTCAGCTTATAGTGATCCGACAGCGTACTGACAATAGCAACAAGCGCTGACATAAAGAGCAGCGGCAAGATGAACAAAGAGACGATCCAGCCGGACAAATTGACAAGCAGCAGAATGAGCGGATGAAAGAACGCAACTGACACCGCACCTCCGGAAGCTGCAGTTAAACCAAGAAGCAGCGGCATTATAGCAAGCAGAAAATGGCTCATCTGCTCAACCGTATTGCGAGTATAGTCTGCGGACACATCAAAGCTATTAAGCAGCAGAATCAGCAAGGCCATCATCACCACAAATTGGGCGACTTTCGAGACCGTTTTCTGTTCAAAAGCCGTTTGAATAGCTTGCAAAATGGTGGCAAAGACTGAAAGCAGAATCAATGTGCCAAGCAGTTTGCTGCTGACGATCAACTCGTTTAAAAAATAGTGAAGCATGCCTTCTAATAATTTCTTAAAGAACCCCTGACTCGTCCCTGATTTCATCAATCCTTTAAAACCAGGATCACTATCGGGCACAAAACCGTCATACGTGTTCACAAGCCTATCCCAATATGCATTGATCTGCTGCGTGTCAATTTGCTGCAATTGCGTGTCGGCAACAGTCGCCGGACTGCTCTGCTGCTGCGCTTCAGCATGTGCAGGACGCGCGCTCCAGCAAAGACAGGCAAGCAGCAGCACAGCTAAGATGACGTGCAATCCGCCTCTCATTTAACCTCCTCCCATCTGCGGCATGAGCTTCATCACTGTTTCAACGATCGCGGTTAAAATGGGAATCGCCATCACTAAAATGATGACTTTCCCACCAAGTTCAATCTTGCCGGCCAAGCCTGCCTGACCGGCGTCCTTAGCAATTTGCGCCCCAAACTCAGCAATATAAGCGATACCAATAATTTTCAATAACGTTGCCACATAGACACTATTGAGGTGCGCCGTTTCAGCAATTTGCCGAAGCATGTCGATGATAGATTTGATCTGGTCAATCAACGACAAAAAGATCATTGTACCGACCACGACCGCTAGCAGCGAGGCAAAAGCCGGATTATTTTCCTTTAGAACAAGAACCAGAAATGTTGCCGCCAGTCCGAGTCCGACAATTTGGATAATATCCATCGTCATCGTCCTTTTTCTCACGCACGTTTTATGTCTGTCTGTTACACCTTATGCTTGTGCGGCGTCGGCTATGCGGACAGGCAGCAAACGGGCAGTGACCCCCATGTGTGCCGCTTTTTATGGATGAATTCAGTTTTAAATAGGTGCTTGTGGTAAAATAGAAATTAAGGCCAAGCGACTTGACAGAAGCGGCCGGTGAACGGAGGATTCCCTTTGAAACGAACGACTGAATTTATCTTGCTGTTAATTGTTGCTCTTTGGCAGACACTGATTAGTATCGCTGTGATCTTCTCGCCCTTGCTTTTTAAACACTTTTTTAATGTGTCTGTTCATCCGACCTTGTACTTAATTGCCATTCATCTCATCGTAGCCATTTTTTTCTGGATTGCTGCGTTTGCCGTTCACAACAACCGCCCTTACTGGGGCGCTCTCGTCCTCGTCGTCGGCATCGTGCTTTGCCTTGCTGACTTCTATAACATTGTGGTTAATCTGCTCGCTGTAATTGCCGGCGTTATGGTACTGATGCGCCGTTCACATGGGCAGGCAAACGGCGATGCCGAACTGGACGACCAATAAAATTCTCTGTCATCAGTCACGCCAATACTTTTGGGTTGACTGACTTGGAAGCAGAAGTAAAGATGGAGTCTGCCATTCGCTCCATCTTTTTTCTTTGTCCAAAACAACCGCACTGCGCTTCTGCTGGACAGCATTCATCGTCTTATGCACAACTGAATCCTATTGGATCTGCACGCCTTTCTTTGTTTAACCGTCTGCCTGACTGACGGTCCGTGTAATGGAACCTCGTCCATTCAACTGCATTAAAAGAACAAAAAAACACTTTTCAGTTTTTCGAACAAATCATCGATCAGTGTCGCTGCCATATAGAGAATGACAACAAAACCGATCAGCGTCACCCACTGCGCCCAGTCATCTTTGCCCATTTGTTTAAGTACGGTTTGAATCATTGCAACAATGATGCCAATGCCGGCAATTTGGAAAATCGTGTTAACGTCCAGTGACATCCCATTCTCCCCCTGGTCTCGGACCGGCTGCCGCCCGCTTTTTCATCTAGATGAGAACAAGAACAATCAGCACGCCCGCGAGAAAGCCAAGGCTGCGCATCATCCGTTCGTGAGTGATTTGTTCGGCGCGCGCCTCCGCCTCTTCCCGCTCCAAATGTGACATGGCCAGCCGAACATGCTTTTTTTCATTTTCAACATCATCTGTACCCAGCACCGCCCCAAACTGCAGCAACACTTCACGTTCCGCCTCTTTTAATGCGGTCTCCGGCCAAAAGCGTTCAATCGCCGTTTTCCATGCGTGCGGCAGCGGCTTTCCCTCGCTAAGTAGGTCATCGCGAAGATAACTAAAAAAGCGGGCAAGCGGCTGAGGCAGTTGCCTCGCCAGATGATCGGCGAGCTCGGCAATGGGCACGCGTCCGTACACGATCTCCGCTTCGATCGACTGCAGGGCGGAGCGCCACTGCCGGAGCTGGCGCGGCCGCTGACTATAGCGGTCAGCCAGATAAAAACCGATCAGTGTTGAAGCAGCGACTACAAGTAGCGCGCCAATCATGCGAATCATCGTTCCGGCTCCTGCGCTGCGAGCACCCGCCCCGACGCATCGGTCACAAGCAGATTCGCCCCCGACGCCTGCGGCCCGTAATTTTTTCGATTCAGCACGGCAAAGCGGCTAAATACACCACTGCTGAGCAAGCTTTCAAAAGCCGGACGATGCCGAATATCTTTTAACGAGCCGCCATGCGCTGTCGCCATGACAACAACGCCGGCATTCATTGCCTCCTGCAAAGCATCAGCGTCGGCTTGATTGCCGATCTCATCGACGATCAGTACATCGGGACTCATCGACCGTATCATCATCATCATGCCTTCTGCTTTCGGGCAAGCATCCAGCACGTCACTGCGCGCTCCGATATCGTTTTGCGGAACGCCTGCAATGCAACCGGCGAGCTCTGAGCGTTCATCGACTATCGCTGTCTTTCTCCCGGCGATCGCAAGAGCCGGAACGCCGTCGCTA
The DNA here is from genome assembly GCA_047722915.1 of Sporolactobacillus sp. Lineage (GTDB taxonomy): Bacteria > Bacillota > Bacilli > Bacillales > Sporolactobacillaceae > Sporolactobacillus. Next base: position 499,180 of record JBDNZQ010000001.1, on the reverse strand, counting down.
ATTTGCCGGGCCAAGTCACGGAGCAATGTCGTTTTGCCGCTCAGCGGTGCGCCGATAATGAGTGTACTTAACCAGCAGCTGTTTTGAAAAATATAGGGAATGATCTGTCCGGCCACACCAATCCGTTCACGGGCAAGGCGGATATTAAAAAAGGTTACCTCGCGTAAACGGAGAACCTTTCCTCGCTCGGTTATTACATGACCGGCAAGCCCGATGCGGTGGCCGCCGCGCACCGTAACAAAGCCGCAGCGCAGCTCTTCTTCCAGTGTATAGAGCGAATAGTGGCCGATGCGCTGCATCATTTCCTCAGCATCGCGGGCTGAAAAGGTCGGCAGTGCAGCAATGGTACGGCTCAGCGCACATCCAGAGACAATGAGTTCAATGGGCTGCCCACTGCGGCAGCGAATCTCCTCAACTTCTGAGCAGATGCTCGCCGGAAGCCCTGCGATTGCTTTTGATATGTTTTCCGGCAACAGGGGCAGAATTTGTTGCAGCGTCACATTTATCACCCGCCTGACATTGAATCTCATACCCGTCCACGTCTTCAAAAACTATATGCCCGCCGGCACGCTTTATGCGTGTTAATGCCAAGAGCGACGCCCATCGCTTGCCCTCTGTCCGCCACTTGTTAATCAATCTCCTTAACCGCGTTAAACAGGGTTAATACAAATATTGCGAAGACATCGTCAATAAACCGATGACAACCCGCCTGTTACGCGAGAAAGGCACAATAAAAGACGGATGAGCATCCGCCTGCAAGGGCCGCTTATCCGTCTTAATCTAAAATATTAAAATGATGGACTACATTTAAAAAGGCACATGCTTAAAAGTCACTGCATGGCAACGGTCTCAGGCGCGGGAAACATAAAGGCCCGACCGCGTGTCAATGACGAGTTTGTCGCCTTCATTGACAAAAAAAGGCACGCTGACAACATAACCGGTTTCAAGTGTTGCCGGTTTTGAACCGCCGGAAGCCGTGTCCCCTTTAATGCCCGGCTCCGTCTGAGACACCTCAAGAACAACGGTATTCGGCAGCACAACCCCGAGTGTTTCACCATTGTAAGACTGAACGCTGACTTCCATGTTCTCTTTCAGAAAGTTCAACTGTTCTTTAATCTGGCTTCCCTCAAGTTCAAGCTGCTCAAACGATTCCATGTCCATAAACGTATAGGTTGTGCCGCCTGCATACAAATACTGCATTTTGCGGTTCTCAATACGCGCCGGATTAACACGTTCACCGCCGCGGAATGTTTTATCCTGAATCGCGCCGGTGCGAAGATTGCGAAGCTTTGAGCGGACGAAAGCCGCACCCTTTCCTGGTTTAACATGCTGAAACTCAATGACGGAATAAATATCGCCGTCAACTTCAATGGTCAGACCTGTTCGAAAATCATTTACAGAAATCAACTGTCTTCCTCCTTTTATACTCAATCCGACGGCAAATCGGCTAAGCGAAAGCCGCACACGCACGGACGCAGCCGGCTGTCACTCATTTCTCTTTGAGCATCTTTCAAAGAAACAGCGCTTTTTCCCACCGGACGTGCCTGTCACTGCCGTTCATTCAAGACAGCTGTGCACAAAAAATAAAGTGAACGTTATCAGAGCGAAAAGACCCCGCCCCATCTGAACAGCCTAAACAGCGATCCAGTGAGGCTGCGTCCTGAAAGGCAATGAACAGTCCCTGCCAGAAGAAACATTTGTTTCTCCTAAAGGCGGATAAAAGCAGCCATTTTACCTTTTTCACTACTGAACAAAAACCACTTTCCCATTTTATCACAGTCTTAGTCGTTTGAATAGTTGCCCTGTGATGAATTAGCTGTATCCGTTTCAAATGTAATCGATCGACCGATAAATAAACCGTAAAGTAAAAAAAGACACCACGTAGTCGTCGCTGTGTTCCAGTCAATAAACTTACGGTCAATCAGAGAAGGCAGCGCCTGAAACCCAAGCGGCAAAACTAAAAAAATGACACCCCACATCAATAGTCCAAAGCACGGACCAATCCAAAACGACTGCAGGCGCCCGAGTAAAAGTGAATACATAAAGGCCACGGGAACCGACAATAGTGTCAAAAGCGCAACAGCCAGCCAGCCCCCGGCCATCTGTGCTTTCCACCCTGGGAGTGGCAAGGGCAGCAGGATGAGTTCCGGACCTATTTTTGAAAAGTTCAGTAAATGGCAGATGAGTCCGGTAAAGCTCCAAAACAGACCACCGAACAAGCCGATAACTGCGGTCCGTCCGTATGACTTTTTGAATGATTGCGTTGGCTGCGTTTTGCCTTGCTTGCTGCCGTCCTGTTTTTTCCTTTTAAAAATTAAACGTCTGGCCATGACCGCCCCGCCTCCGATGCTCAAACGCATGTATTCATTTAGGGCCCTGCTTTTCGAGTCAGCGTGCAACCGCTATACCATCTAGTTTCTCCTGAGCTTACATCTGTCATTCATGAAATCAGCGACCGGCGGACAAAGAGCTCTATTCGCTGACGAAATAATCAACGAAGCATTAGGAATCTGAAAAGAAAGTTATTCTCTAGAGGTTTTCTTTCATTTCGAGTAGAATAAGTAAAGGTAAGGTTTAAAAATGAGTGCGAAGTGTGCACGTCAATCAAACGCGTCGAGTCGAAAATAAAATCATGAATTGAAATGGAATGAAGCAGTAATGACAGGGCAAAAACCAATCTATGGCGGGCAGGCAGTTATTGAAGGGGTTATGATGGCCGGGCAGACCGTGACAGTGACTGCCGTTCGTCGCAATGATCAGACTATCAGTTATTTTGAATATCCAAAACAAACGATTGGCGCATTCCGTTTTTTAAAAAAAGTGCCGCTCATCCGCGGCATTGTGGCAATTATGGAATCAAGCGCCGTCGGCAGTCGCCATTTACAGTATGCCTCGGATGCCTATGATGAAAGTCCGGAAAACGATGAGGCGCGTCTCGCTTCCGAACAGTCAAAACAAAAAAAGAAGACCGGGCTTGTGATTGGTCTATCGGCTATTGGCATTTTGTCTTTTATCTTTGCCAAGTTCGTGTTTGATTTGGCGCCGGCACTGCTTGCCAGCCTTTTTGAACCCGTGATTGGCAGCGCCGTTGGGCAAATATTACTTGAAGGTGCCATTAAAGTCGCACTGCTCATCGGGTACATTGCTTTAATCGCTGAGACGCCGCTAATTAAAAGATTGTTTCAATATCACGGCGCGGAGCATAAAGTGATTAATACCTTTGAAGCGGGCGAGTCACTGAGCGTGGAAAATGTCCGGAAACACAGCCGCTTCCACTATCGTTGTGGATCAAGTTTTATTGTATTCACGGCCATCATCAGTATTTTTCTCTACCTCTTTTTCCCGGTCAATCCGCTTTGGCTGCGACTGGTCAGCCGCCTGTTGCTCATTCCTATCGACCTTGGTCTGGCCTTTGAAATTCTGCGTTTAACAAACAGCATCCGCCATATTCCGATACTGCGCTGGCTTGGTTTTCCCGGACTTTCTGTTCAACTGCTGACGACAAAAGAACCAAGCGACGATCAGATTGAAGTCGGCATTAGAGCTTTTGAACGCATGCGCATGTTAGATTGTGAAAGGGCGTCAGACAGACAATCAACTTCTCAAGTGCTGTAACTTTCAGGAGGTGAGCGGTCATGAAGGCAGTTGTCTACTCGTTAGCCTTTATTATTATTCTCGGATCGGCCCTTTTCGGGTTCTTATCCATGGTTTTTAGACAACCGATATCTTTTGTTGCCGAGCTGGCACTCATTTTAGGCATGATTGCAGTCGTTTGGTTCATTGTTCGCCACGTTCACCCCGCAACCGACCAAAGCCGCTATCGCAAAGCAGCATCACGGCAATCCATACAAAAAAAGCATCGGCTGACTGCTTACAAGCGACTGCGCAGTATCCGTGCGTCTCATTTAAAAGTGATTTCCAGTAGCAATACGTTTCAACGTGCCGGTCGCCTGAAAACAGAAACAGTTAAAGAACAGAATCATTTAACCGTTATTGAAGGAAAAAAAAGCAAAAAAAGAAACCGTCTGCTTTTTTGAGGCGATTTTTTATATACTAAGAAAGTATAAAGACTCCAGCGGAATCAAGCATAAGAAAAAATACGACTCAACCTTCGTGCACGGAACTTTGTTTATTTAAATTCAGTTCATTCAGTGATATTTTTTAGTAATGAGAGACGGAACGACAAAGCGCTGAGGAGATACAGCCTGTTAAGTGCGCCATTTCATTGAAGTCAGAGACATCATTCAGCGTCGTGTCGAAGTCATTTTTTACGATGTGAAGCAGCTCACAGCGAGAATGCAAATAGTGCCTTGCTTCTGACAAAACAGTGTCTGAGGCTGAACCGATCAATACGACCATTTCTTAAGAAAAATCTTCGTTTCATCTTCGCCAAGCCTATATAACCGTTGTTTTTCCGCCATTGAAATTGAAAAATTTTTTGTGTCAACGTGGTTAATCGGAATAACAATCACGTTCGAATCTCTGAGCTTCTCGACTGTTTTCTCATCAAAAGCGTCCTGCATCGTCGAAAAAATACCTTTAAATAAATCGGTAGCATTATTAATGACTCGCGGGGCATTGGCAATGCCACTGGTCGTCTGCAAGCCGAGAAACGGACGCACGGGTCGCCCGTCGTCCCTGTCAAAAATCCAAAGCGGAAAGTTACTGAGCAGCCCACCGTCAACGATTAAAGAACACGTACCCTCAGCATCATTCAGCGGCACCGGCCGAAAAAAAAAGGGCAATCCGGCGCTCATCCTCGCCGCATGGGCAACAGAAAAAGTGCCGGCATCAATGCCGTAGGTACTCAGTTCATCCGGCAAAACGACAAGTCGCCCCCGTGTGACGTCGGTAACAATAATTTTCAAACGGTCTCTATCTATGTCCGCAAACGTATGCACGTTCTTTTGGTCAAGTGCGTCTTCAATCCACTGTTCAAGAGAGTCACCGCTGTCTACGCCCATGTGCTGATAAATGTTTAGCCAGCGAAAAAGTGAAAAGCTCGGACGTTTTTGGCGATCAAGCAGCATGCCTGCGTCCATCTGCTCCATCAGGTGCCTCATTTCGACCGACGTATATCCGGCAGCAAGCAAAGCAGCCGTAATAGCGCCAGCACTTGTTCCGGCTGCTCTTTTGAAACGAAATCCCGCTTGTTCGAGCACATGTAAAGCGCCGGGAAAAGCAAAACCTTTGACACCGCCGCCGGAAAACACTATATCAATCCACATTCTGAACACCCCCCGGCTTGTAATCACCATACCGTTATTCAGTATATTCACCCGGGGCATTCAAATTGCACCGCACTGACAGCAATTTCATACAAACTTAACACTATGTAACGAAACAACGGGAGACAGCCGCGCTCACTCTAAAACCATGCCAATCTCCCTTTGGCCCGCCTCTATCCCCGGATGTCCCTGTGCCTTTTGAACGACAGGAGGCAGAACAGTTTCTTCCAGATTTTTAAAAAGCGGGGAATGGACATGCAACTATGCACGGCACTCCCCGCTCCATCGACCGACGAGATTACTCATCAGCCTCTTCGCCTCGTTCTTTTAGTTCCATCAGCTGCTCAAGCCGCTTCGGATCTTCTTCGAAATATTGCACAACATCACCGATGCGATCAATCGAATTCCAGCTCAAGTGATGTTCGATCCCTTCGACGTCTTTATACACGTTGTCGTCGTCTACGCCGATCAGCTTTAAAAACCCTTCCAGCAACTCATGGCGATAAACGAGCCGCTTCCCCATTTTTTTGCCCTTAGGTGTCAAGATGAATCCCCGATACTTCTCATAAATCAAATATTGATCTTTATCTAGCTTCTGGACCATCTTTGTAACTGACGACGAATGCACATCGAGTGCCTCGGCTATATCGGAAACACGCGCGTAGCCTTTGTCTTGAATTAACCAATAGATGCGTTCAATGTAGTCTTCCATACTCGGAGTAGGCGTCATCGTCTCTCCCCCTAACCCACTATGACATGATCCACTTAATCTTACTATAAGAGGTGAAAAAAAACAAGATAATGCGGTTTCATATACAAGGATTATCGTTTTAATACACGGTCTATTACCGGACCTTTACCTATCAGCCATGCCCCCCTCCAACGTTGTGCAGCATTCTTTTTTTACGACGTATGAGTTTTCCTGCACCTACGCTAGGTTCCCGTCCAAACGAGCGCAACGTTTGTTTACCGGCTTAATTCTCTTTCAAAACAACGGACAAATCGCTATAATAGATTAAAGAACTGGCAGGGGGACGTTTTCTTATGGGATGGATTGGTTTAATTATTATTGCCGCTGTCTATATCGGCTACGTGTTCGGCACACGTTGGATGCAAAAACGCTATTTAACAACATTGGAAGAAACGGTTTTTCGAGGCGGTTATCGCAAAGCACAGTTAATTGATGTGCGCGAGCCCGATCAATTTAAAAGTGGGCATATTCTCGGTGCGCGTAACATTCCGCTGACGCAATTAAAAATGCGCCAGTTGGAGATTCGCCATGACATGCCGATCTATCTTTATGATAATAACGGCAATGGCAGTGCCCGTGCGGCGTCTGTTTTAAAGAGGCTCGGCTATAGAAACTTATTTCAACTTAAAGGCGGATTTAAAAAATGGCAAGGCCGTGTCAAAAGCGATTCATGAAGACAGCAAAAAACAGCAGACTGTTTAAGCGTCTGCTGTTTTTTGCTGTCTGCCTTTACGTGATGTTATAACTGATCGGAATAGACGAGCCGCGGATGGCGCGCTGCGCGCGTCTCATCAAGGCGACTGACAACGGTCTGATGCGGTGCCTCCTGAACGGTCGCCGGCGCTTCTTCCGCCTCGGCGGCTATCTGAATCAGACGGTCGGCAAACGCATCAAGCTCTTCCTTCGTCTCCGTTTCTGTCGGTTCAATCATCATAGCCTCATCGACGAGCAGCGGGAAATAAATCGTCGGCGGATAGTAGCCGAAATCAAGCAACCGCTTGGCAATATCAAGTGTGCGTACACCGAGACGACGTTGGCGGACGCCTGAGAGCACAAACTCATGCTTGCAGATTCGATTGAACGGCACATCATAGCTGCCGGCAAGCCTTTTTAGCAAATAATTGGCATTTAGAACCGCATCTTTTGAAACTTGAACAAGTCCTTCCGCTCCCATCGTGCGGATATAAGCGTATGCGCGGACGTTCACAGAAAAATTGCCGTAATAGGCTTTGACACGTCCAATCGACAGCGGTCGGTTACTATCAAAATCATAGCTACCGTCCTCTTTTTGGATAATCACCGGCTTGGGCAAGAAGGGAGCGAGTTCCAGCTTGACACCGACCGGACCGGAACCCGGTCCACCTCCACCATGCGGGCCACTGAATGTTTTATGCAAATTAAGATGTACGGCGTCATACCCCATATCACCCGGACGCGCGATGCCCATGATCGCATTCAAATTCGCGCCGTCGTAATAGACTTTTCCTCCCGCCCCATGCACAATCTCGGCAATTTCCTCAATCCGCGTCTCAAAAAGGCCGAGTGTATTCGGATTTGTTAACATGAGCGCTGCGGTGTGCTCGTCAACCATGCGCCGCAAGTCGTCGAGGTCGACCAGCCCATCCGCACCGGATTTGACAGTAACGACCTCAAAACCGGCGACTGAAGCAGATGCTGGGTTCGTTCCGTGTGCGGTATCCGGAATAATCACGCGCGTCCGTTGCCGGTCACCGCGTGACTCATGGTAAGCACGAATGATCATCAATCCCGTCCACTCGCCGTGCGCACCGGCCGCCGGCTGCAAGGTCATCGCATCCATGCCTGTTATTTCCTGAAGGCTTTGCTGAAGTCGATAAAGCAGCTCAAGCGCACCCTGAACGGTTTCTGTCGGCTGCAGCGGATGAATATTTGTCAACCCATCAAGCCTTGCCAGCTGTTCATTGACTTTCGGATTGTATTTCATCGTGCACGACCCAAGCGGATAAAATCCGTTATCTACACCGAAATTCCGTCGTGAAAGCGCGGTATAATGACGAACAAGTTGCAGCTCGGAAACTTCCGGCAACTCCACATCATGGCTTCGCAGATCATCCGAATTGATGAGCTCATGAAGCGGTAATTTTGGTACGTCGAGTTCACCCAGACCACTCGCCGAGCGTCCCGGTTTCGACAGTTCAAAAATCAGCGGTTGATTGTTTGAATCAAGCATTCACGATCGCCCCCAGTTCGGCTGTCAGTCTCTCAATGTCTGCCTTGGTGCGCAGTTCAGTCACCGCAACGAGCATCTGGCCTTTTCGTTTCGCATGAATACGTTCCAAGTCAAAGCCGCCAATCAATCCCTTCTCCAGCAGCTGATGGTTGACAAGAGTAACATTCTGCTTGCAGTTAACGACAAATTCGTTAAAAAAACCAGTTGAGCTGACCTCAAGTCCCGATGCCTGCAACTGCCGGGCTGCATAATAAGCTTTCTGAACATTTTGCTCAGCAAGTTCGCGCAATCCACTTTTACCAAATGCCGTCATGGCCACCGCCGCCGCCAACGCATACAAGGCCTGATTTGAGCAAATATTCGACGTCGCTTTGTCGCGGCGAATATGTTGTTCCCGGGCTTGAAGAGTCAGGACATACCCACGATGTCCGTCTTGATCAAGAGTCTCTCCGACAATTCGGCCCGGCATTTTACGAATAAGCGGCTTGCGCACGGCAAAATAACCACAATGTGGACCGCCGAATGCAGCCGGGATGCCGAGTGGCTGGCAATCCCCGGTAACTATATCAGCTCCAAGCTCTCCGGGTGACTTTAAAAGCGCAAGCGCAAGCGGATCGGCGGAGACAATGACATGCACTTTCGCCGTCTGGTGCACAAGTTGTTCAATCGTCCTCAAGTCTTCAATCTGTCCATAAAAGTTAGGATATTGCACAATGACGCAGGCCGTTGCTTCGCTGATCGTTTGTTCAAGCACAGACAGATCAGCGTGCCCGTCGTGTTCAGGCACACTGACAACCTGAAGCCCCCGACCGTGCGCGTACGTCGTCAGCACGTCCCGGTAATGGGGATGAAGGGTGTCGAAAACAACAATCTGCTTGCGACCACTTGCTCCAGCCGAAAGTAGCGCTGCTTCCGCAAGCGCCGTCGAGGCATCATACATTGAAGAATTTGCTGCATCCATACCCGTCAACCGGCAGATCATCGTTTGAAACTCGAAAATGGCCTGCAATTCACCTTGGGATACCTCTGCCTGATAAGGCGTATAGGCCGTGTAGAACTCGCTGCGCGAAAGCACACTGTCAACGACTGCCGGTATATAATGCTCATAAACACCGGCTCCGAGAAACGATGGAAATTGAGTGGAACTACTATTACTCTCAGCAAATGTTCTAAATAAAGAAACGAGTGCCGGTTCTGAGAGTGCCGGCTCAAGGGCAAGCGAATGGCTGCAACGGAGCGCTTTCGGTATATCAGCAAACAGCTCTTCAACACTGCTCTTGCCGATTGTCCCCAGCATCTCCCGCCGATCGTCATCGGTTATCGGTAAATAACGAAAGTGTTTCAAAACAGTCTCTCCCCCGTATCACAAGTTTGAAAGTTAACACGTACTCCTGTTCAGCCCGGCAGTTGCGTGATATCTGCCGGCTGTTCATTAAAATGGAGCCAGCTTGCTAAAGATGTCCGCTCTTTATGTCCTCATTTGTGTGACTCGACCTGAGTTGAGTGCTCTTTTTAAACAATCCATGTCTGGAGAAGATAGGCTAAGCTGCGCCTGCACAATGCAAGGATGAGAAACACAATAAAGATGACGCGCCATGTGAACAGCGCCAGATTTGATAAGCGGCTGCGCCGCAACATTTCACCTCATTCGCAGAAACAGATTATAAGCCACGCCGGTAAAAAGGTGTGGCTACTACTTTTGCCTGTTTTAGTTTACCGCGCACATTAACTGATACAACTGTCCCGATAGCCGCCCATTTGCTGTCGACTAAAGCGAGTGCCACATTTTTCTCCAATGTCGGTGCGTAACTGCCCGTCGTCACTGTGCCGGCGAACTGTTCCCCTGCCCATACGTCATAACCGTTTCGCGCAATTGCACGTTCAGTCATTTCGAGTCCGACGATATGCGATGCCAATCCTTGTTGTTTCTGAACCCTAAGAGCAGACTTCCCAATAAAATCAGCGTCTTTTTTTAATCGGACAGCAAAACCGATACCGGCCTGAAGCGGCGTAATGGCAGCGCTGAGCTCATGCCCATACAGCGGCAAACAAGCCTCAAAACGCAGCGTATCACGCGCACCCAATCCGCAGGGCAACAATCCGTCTGCTTCACCTGCCGCAAGCACTGCATCCCAGAGCGCACGCGCTGCATTCCCCGGGCAATAGAGTTCAAAACCATCTTCACCGGTATATCCTGTGCGGGAAAGCAGCAACTTGACGCCAGCCACTTCGACATTGTTTTGAAAAGTAAAGCGGTTAATGGACTGCAAATCTGCATCGGTTAGTTTTTGCAGCACCTGTGCGGCAAGCGGTCCTTGAACAGCCAGCAGCGCAATCCATTCAGAGCGGTCAGTCAGCCTGACATCCCCCTCTAAATGACTGCTGAGCCATTGATAATCTTTCTGAATATTGGCTGCATTAACAACAAGTAAGAAATGATTCTCCGCTAAACGATAGATCAGTAAATCATCGACCGTCCCGCCGTTCTCATAGCACATGGCCGTGTACAATGCCTGACCGACGTGCGCACGCGCGACATCATTGGTAACCATCCGCTGCAAAAATGAGGCCGAATCCGTACCAGTCAACAAAAATTCTCCCATGTGCGATACATCAAACAGACCGGCGTGCGTGCGGACTGCTTCATGTTCCTGTTTAATCGTCGACAGCTGGACAGGCAACAGATAGCCGCCAAAATCAATGAGTTTAGCACCGACTTGCCGATAATACGAATAAAGCGGCGTTACTTTCTGTTCAGCCATATTGACCTCCTGATTGACTAAGCATTAGCGGCGGACAAACAAAAAAAGACAGAAAACAGCACAATGTCTGTTCTCTGTCCTGATACCTGAGAGTTTATCGTCCGAGCAGATCAAGCGCTCGACCGGTTGCTCCTTTGGTGGCTTGTCTGCTAGGCAGTCCGCTCTCTCCAGAGTCGCATCAGTCGCAAGTCTTTTTGCCTGAGAGATTCACTGACCGGTTGCTCCTTCGGCCACGCAACCATGCGCTTTCTCCTCACGACGTCATTCGCATTTTTTCAGTTTTCGTTTAGTCCGTCCGCTAATCGCATATACTAACAACCATTATCCTATCATCTTCTGCCCACTTCAGGCAACTGTTTTGTTCACAAAAAATTAACAAATGATGAAGGTGTGCTATGATGGAACCTGTCATTCAATTTGATCAGACTTGGGAACATGAATTTATTCAACGCATCGAAGCCGATGGTCCGTGGGCTAATCCACTGCTGTATTCGCTTGCCGCTGAAGCTGCATCAGCGCAGCTTATCGATTCATTTCACGGGTTACTGGCGCCCGCACAACTGCCAAATTTGCATCTGCACGACCATCAGATTGAAACGGCACGCACCGTCGTCGAGCAGATGCACGGCAAAGCCGTTCTCGCTGATGAAGTCGGTCTCGGCAAAACCATTGAAGCAGGACTGATCATCAAAGAATACTTGATTCGTGGACTCGTCAAAAAAGTGCTCATTCTTGTACCGGCTTCCCTCGTTCTCCAATGGGTGGCGGAACTTAATGATAAATTTTCTATTCCTGCCGTAGCGCAGCGTAAAACCTATGCGTGGAGTCGCTGCAATATCATTGTATCATCGATTGATACAGCAAAGCGTGAACCGCATCGCTCGCTTGTCCTCCAGCAAAATTACGATCTTGTTATTATTGACGAGGCACATAAATTAAAAAACAACAAAACAAAAAATTATGAATTCATCCGCCTGTTAAAAAAAAGATTTTGTTTACTTTTAACAGCAACACCCATTCAAAATCAATTGAGTGATATTTTTTACCTCATTTCTTTACTCAAACCCGGCTATTTAGGCGACGAACAACAATTCTCACGGACCTACAAATCAAGTGTACGCACCGTTAAAAACGAGCAAAAACTCAAGGCTCTTGTGAATCAGGTCATGGTGCGCAACCGTCGTGAAGATACCAAGCTGCGCTGGTCACGGCGCCTAATCACATCAATCAATGTTCCGCTATCAAGCGAAGAACAAGCGTTCTACAACTGTCTAAGCAGCCTAAAAAATGCAGGACTGATCGAAAATTTTTCACTTCTCACCCTTCAGCGCGAAGCGTGTAGCAGTCGTGAAGCTGCGTTTCAAACATTGAATAAAATCTACCGTCGAACGGCCTCGCCTTCATCCGAACGGCTATGGCACACCCTATTTTTAAAATTAAACGCCATTGAGCACCACTCGAAGGCTGAAAAAACGTTGGCATTGATTAAACAGATTAACGACAAAGTCATTATTTTCACAGAATACCGCGCCACGCAGCTTTACCTGCAATGGTTTCTAAAACGCAACGGCATCTCTTCTGTACCGTTCAGCGGCGGATTCCGGCGAAATAAAAAAGACTGGATGCGCAACCTGTTTCAAAATCGAGTGCAAGTGCTTATCGCTACCGAAGCGGGAGGTGAAGGAATTAATCTTCAATTTGCCTGCCACCTGATTAACTACGATTTACCGTGGAATCCAATGCGCATCGAACAGCGCATCGGGCGTATTCACCGGATCGGTCAGGAAAGCGATGTTCATATCTACAATCTTGCCGTTGAAAACACAGTGGAGAGTCATATTTTGTACTTGCTTTATAACAAGATTCATCTTTTTGAACAAGTCGTTGGTGAGCTCGATGCCATTCTTGAAAAAATAGATCTTCGGGACATCGGTCATGAAATTTCACAGATATTTGAAGGATCAGATTCAGAGGGAGAGCTCCGTATCAAACTCAACAATTTAAGCAGCGTTATCCGTGCGGAACAAACAACAAACAAAGGGGAAAAGTACCATGCAGCAAGCGCAAATCTATAACTATCTCGTGCGTTTCTTTTCTGCAACGGGCTGCACGCTCCGTCCCGGATCAGAAAGCGGTACTCTGAAGGTTAAATTGACAGAAGAAATGGATCAGTTGCTGATGAATCGTCCGTTTTACTGGCACTATATTCATCAAACAGGACTTGTCGCCGAAACGAAGACACTCGAGCTGCGGACGAACAAACAAGCGACGCAAGGCGAGCTCATGTATCTTGGATCTCCCCGCTTGCAGCATATTTTCGACACAGCCGAGCAGCTTGGCCGCTTCATTCGTCTGTTCCAAAGTGATCTGCCGAAGCAGGCTGCCGCGCTTGAGCCTTGGATTGGCCTGACCATGAAGATCAGCTACCACTGCGATTTGATGCGCAGCCGCATTGCTTCCATCGGCCTCCAGCTCATCAACGGCACGCTCATTGACGGTTTCTCCGATATGACAAAGCGCTTGACTCTCCAACCGAAACTTCCTGACTATTGCTACACACTGCGTTCGCTCATCACGGTAAAAAGTGGCATTCAGCGCATCAATCATTATTTAATGCAGCAGCTCTCAGAGGAGGACAACCAGTGGGCTGAAGATTCCGCTAAACGATGGCAGCGTGACCAACAATTACTTGACTCTTTTTACGAACGTGAATTGAAAAAACCAGACAGCTACTTTCAAGAAAGCGATGCACTCCGACGACAGTATGAACCGCACATCGACGTGCGGTTAGTTAACGCGAGTTTCTATTTTCTACAGTCCGCCTCTTTCTTGCCAGAGGCAAACTAAAGGCCGTTAATGGTTTCAAAAACGGGCAATAGGACGGAGGCAAACAAAATGAGCATAAGCACGCCTATACTGATCAGCATAAGCGGCTGGCAGAGTGCAATGAGCTGACGTGTCTTCGCGTCATGTGCAGTCATCACCGCTTCGCTGTATCGATACATAGCCTCACCCAGCATGCCGGTGGCCGCCCCCTGCTGAATCACAGTAGAAAAGTCGTGAAGATAATAACGGACGTCTGCTATCATCTGTTCGATGTCTTGACCATTAAGGAGCGCTTGATCAAGCCGTCTCGCTTCCGCCCGCAGAAAAGGGGTCGCCGCGTATTCATTCATCAATTGAATACATTGGCGCATGGATAGGCCTGTACGCAGCATACTGCCGAGCTGAAACGCTGTCTTTTGTGTCAAGATGCGGCGTACATACATAGATATGACAGGAATGTGAAGGGCAGCGGAAATTCGGCGCATGACAGGTTGTTGCCGAAGAAGCATGAAGCAGGCGCCAGCGCCAGCGATCAGCAGCACAGCAACAAAACAGATCATCATAAAATGGCGGGCAATCCACAAAATAACCCGTGTTGAAAGGGGAAGTTCAATGCGAAGCGAGGCATAAAGCAGTAAAAAATTAGGCAGGAGGTAGTGACCGATAAGATACAGCAGCAAGGCGAACAGCCAAAACAGCATGAGCGGATAGCGGAGAAGTTGCCGCAGCTGTTGCCGGTTCGCCTCTCGCCGTGCAATGATTGCGCCGTAATCACACAGCCCCTGAGCGAGGTCGCCGCGCATCTCGGAAAAGTAAATGTAGGCGATCGCTTCATCTGAGGATCCGATTTTCTTAAGGACGCGATGAAACGGTTCACCTTCTGATAAAGCAGCAATCATTTGCATCAAATCAGCCTGCTGTTGTTTGACACGCCTATAGGACTGAAGCCTGACAGCTGCATGGAGCGGATGTCCGTCCTTTAGACAACGGCCAATTTGCAAAAATAATTGTGCCCGCTCAGCGCCGGTCCACCGGGATCTCAGTCGCACGCACAGCCCCTCCTTTTTGCCAGGCGTTTTTTTCAATCAAGCCAAGCGAGATGCCCTCCGCCATATAATCGTCGATTGTTTTATAATCACTTTGCACCCCGCGGCGAGGAATTGAAGTCAGTTGGCGATGCAGAGGCATGCCTGATACAATTTCAAACAAACCGGTTCGTTTACGGTGGCGCTTATTTGCACAATCCGGGCTACATTGAGCGCCGCATGACGGGCACAGGATGGTGACGAGTCGTTCAGCAATGACAGCGACAAGCGTCTCCTTGAGATCAAAGCGCTGAAGCCCAAGCTCATTCAACCGTTCAATGGTTGCCAGCGCATGCGAAGCATGGACAGTAGAGAGAACAAGATGCCCACTTAGCGCTGCTTTGACCGCCACACGTGCTGTTTCCTCATCTCGAATTTCACCGATCATGACGACATCAGGATCGTGCCGGAGTAATGCTTTGAATCCACTGGCATAGGTCAGCTGCGACCGCTCATTGATCTCCATCTGCACGAATGTGTCATGGCGTTCTTCGATCGGATCTTCAAGTGTAATCACCCGTGCATGATATTTGCGCTGAAAGGCGTGGAGCAGCGTGTAGAGCGTCGTCGTTTTGCCGGATCCGGTCGGTCCTGAAATGAGAATAAGTCCACTCTCATAATTGAGCAACTGCTTTAACCCGCTGACGCATTCTTTGAAAATGGAAAGATCATGAATACCGAGTGCTCGGTCTTGCGGCAGCAGCCGAATAACAAGGCTCTCTGCCCATGGTGTCGGCAGCGTTGAGAAGCGTAGTGAAATCGGCACACCATTTAACACAACCGGCATAGCACCGCTCTGCGGGAGCCGTGTTTGGGCAATATCCATGCCCGCCAAAAACTTAAAATGATTCACCGCCCGCCTCGCTTCGGCATGAGAAGTAATCGATTCATGGCAAAGGTAGCCGCGAATACGCAATTCGATGAGGACATCATCCTCACGCGGCACAAAATGAATGTCCGAAGCATCCGCCGTATGCGCGCGTCTCAACAAAGCTAAACAGTGCGCGCTGACATCATTGCCATTTTTCTCATGTTCCATTGCACTCCCCCCATTCCGTTAGTTAACACTGCCGATTATAGCGGCAAAATAGCAAAAAAGGAAACGTACATTTGTTCAAATACATTCATTTTCGCATTAAAAAGCGATACAAAAATAAAATGATTGTTAAAAATATGACAATTATTGCAAAAATTATACTATTAAATAAAATGTTCCACTTAATTAACCGATAATTGGTTGCATCAATCGTGACCAATCAAAAAATGAGAGTGTTCAAATCCTTTAGAATATGGAGTTGGGTTACACAAATGCCGCGGTCGCCTAGCAGCCTTCAAGAACCTTTTACCGTCTGCAGAGTCATGCCGGCAGACCCATCCTTTGTTTTTAAATAACACAACGTCATCCTTTTTAATAAATAACGTTTTTTAAAAATATTTTTTTGTCTATCAGAAAAACTTAGATCTGCCAAGCCCTTTGGACAAAAGCCGAGCCTTAGCTTTTCTTATACTTGGCCCCGCTGACATCGATAGACTTTCTTAACGTACAAAAAAAAGCCGGATATCTGACTCCGGCTTTTTACACATATGAGCGAACCCGGAGTGCATGCACTCCAAGTACGCTTGCCCATTCATGAAATCATCTGTATTGTTTTTTCGCGAAACACAAGAGCGGCATGAACTCTGCCTTCTGCCATTCGGCAGAAAAATATCTCTCGTTCTCACTGAACATCGAAGGAAACGCAGCCCAGTCCATGGTCAAAGACCGCCTCATAATGCCCCACGGTCATTTTTTGCGGCATGCAGAACGTGCCGGTCGACACAACGGTTCCCGCTTTCAACGCGCGCCCCTCCTGCGCCAGCTTATCGACAAGCCATTTCAGGGCATGAAGCGGATTGCCCAGCACTTCCGAAGAATTGCCTTCCTCCAGCAGCTTGCCGTCGCGTGTTAGACTTGCGTGTACGTCACTCAGATCAGTGACGTCAGGCTTATTTTCGGCCGCATCGCCGACAACGACGCAGCCGCAAACCGCACTGTCCGCGATAACAAGAACAAGCGGCAATGATGGAAACCAGTCTTTGAAACGTGAATCCGGCACTTCCACGCCGGGCGCCAAGTCGCATTTAGCAAGCAGATCTGGCAAACTATCCGTCGCCGATAACTCTTCCTTGACCAGGCATTCAATTTCCAGTTCAAGCAGCGGCACATTCATATCCGCCCGTTTGAGTGTTGCGCCATTTTTTCTCAGCTTGGATGCCACGATTTCACCATAAAGCGGGGAGTCTGAGTGAAAAAGATCTTGTGTCTCCTTGCTGGTCAGGCTGATCTTGTAGCCGCTGAGCATCTCACCCTTTGTCCGGTTAAAGGCGTGTTGCACATCATAAGCATTTTCCGGAGTCAACCCGGACTGCTCAACAGCCTGCTGACTCAGCGGTTCGTTCGCCTGATATGCATGGAACAACTGATCCGCCAGTTTCTCTTTTGTAAACGTCATCTCTCTCTGCCTTCTTTTTTAATAGAATATAAATCTCCTTTATTATAGTCTGTCCTGCTCACCAGTCAAACCGTGCCCACAAAGCAAACTGTCAATAACCGAGCGCACGGTCCACTCTATTTTTTAAAGGCGTGCCGTGAACGTAACGCGTCAGATTGTCACGAAAAAGGGCGACTTGCTTATCAAGTTTGGACCGGCTAAGTCCCAGGGAATGGGAGGTCATTAAAACGTTCGGCATATCCCAAAGCGGACTGTCAGCCGGCAGCGGTTCCTGTTCAGTCACATCGAGCGCCGCGCCGGCCAGCAGACCCTCAGCAAGTGCATCGATCAAGTCGGTCTCAACGACTGATTGGCCACGACCCGCATTGATAAAAATGGAATTTGGCTTAAAAGCTGCAAACAGGAGCCGATCAAACAAATGGACCGTCTCAGGAGTCAGCGGCAAAATATTGATGACAAAGTCACTGGCGGAAACGGCCGAAGTGATGTCGTCCAACGTATAAATCTTAGTCACACCACTAGGCAGCTCAATTACAGATGAACGCTTGATACCAAGAACTTTGACGCCAAAGGCTGCCAATCTTTCGGCGGTGGCACATCCGATATTGCCAAGACCGACAATCGTTGCCGTCGCCCCATCCAGTTGACAAGCCGGCTCAATGGCGCGCCATTCATGGCGCATCTGCTGGGCCACATGGCGGTCAAGCCGGCGCGCCAAAGCAAGCAATGAGGCAAGAATATGCTCGGCACCTGCACTGTTATACACACCGCTGGCATTCGTGACGGTGACTTGTGGACTCATGGCCGTACATTGGTCGCTGTACACATCTGCACCGGCGCTTGGAAGCTGGAGCCATTGCAAGTGCGGCATGGCGCGCAGCGTTTCCATACTTGGCCAGCCGATAAAAATTTCAGCCTCAGCAAGTGTTTCTGCCGAGCAGTCGTCGCGGGCAATCAGCCGGTATTGATCGGCAAACTCCTGTTTCAGTGCCTGCCATCGCTCAGGTAGTATCTGAAAGTCCGAACGAAAACCAAAAACAACTGTTTTTCCCACCACTTGTTCCCCCGATTCAGTTTGACATGCACCACAAAGAGCCGTAAATAGCCAACTCTAAGCGGTGCCTAGGGATTCATCACCCTACATGTCCGGCCCTTACATTGGTACGTAAACAAAATAACGGGTTGAAAACCTCAACCCATTTTCTCAACACATTAATGACAGGGTATGCACACCGATACCAGCGCATCCGGCGATTCATCAATGCGTGCAGTGCCTTGTCAGGATGACACAGCCACTCCCACGCCTGTCTGATGCAAAGCAGAGGTCCATCGGCGTCTGCTTCAATTTGCCCGTTTCGTCATCTTACTTTGAAACAGGAAACCAACCGGTTCGGTTCATGACAATCTGCCACAACCGTTCCGGAACGACAAGCTGTTCGCGCGTGCCGGGGAACACAACAGTTTGAATTTCGGATGCTCGTCCTTCTCTGACTTTCTTTGTCCAATCCGGATCAATAATCGCTTCGCGTCCAATGGCAACAATATCCGCTCCGTCTTGCAGAGCGGCTGTCGCTTCATTCGGACGGTGAATGCCACCAACAGCAATCAACGGAACACGTCCGGCAATATGATCGGCCAGCCGTTGTACTATCGTCGGTGCGCCGGCCGGTGCGCCGGCCGGAAGCGCGCGAATCATCTGCTGAGAAACATGCAGATAATCGACACCCCTTGCGAGCAACCCATCCACAAGCCGCATCGTGTCACTCAGCGTATAGCCGCAATCTCGATGAATTTCTTCCGGTGAAAAACGATAGCCTACAATAAAATGAGCGCCGCCGGCTGCTCTTGCCGCCGCCTGCACCGCATCAAAAACCGCAAATGGAAAACGCAAGCGGTTCTCAAGCGTCCCTCCCCAGCTGTCTTGGCGACGATTAAAGTGGGCGGACACAAACTGCTGAATCAAGTAATGATTAGCACCATGAATTTCCACACCGTCAAAGCCGGCGCGAACAGCCACTCTGGTTGCCTCAGCAAATTCTGTAATAATGTCCTCGATCTCCTCTTCCGTCAGCGCCCGCGGCACAATGTTCGGATTAGAAAACGCCGGAACAGCGCTGGCACTCACCGGCTGTCCGTAAAGCGGCAGATTTTTCTCCACCTCACTGCCGCCGTGCTGAATCTGAAGGACCGCCTTACTGCCCGATGATTTCATGGCTGCAGCCAAGCGTTTCAGTCGTGGCATGACCGCCGCGCTGTAACCGATAAATTGATGATCAAATGCAAGACCCGTTGGTGAAACTGCCATGCAAGCCGAAATAAACAGCCCTGCAATATCACTGCGGCGCTGATAGTACGCCAGTTCCTGATCCGATATGGAGCCATTATCATTTCCGGACCATGTTGTCATTGGTGCAATCGCCAGCCGATCACGAAGAATGACGCCGTTTGTCAGGACAATCGGTTCAAATAAGGGAGGATAATCAGTCAATGAAACTCCTTCTTTCTTGCGTTAAAAAACCAGCCATTTTCATACTATATTCAAGTATAAAATTTAGCAGCTGATCCATCAATTCAAACGGCTTGACCACATTAGAAAAACTTGACTCTGCCAAATCCTTTGAGACGACGGCCGAGTCTTAGCCT
>JBDNZQ010000001.1:1042-479084 GCA_047722915.1 Sporolactobacillus sp. | reverse complement strand
CCCACTGAAATCTTTAATCTGTCTCAAACGTATTAGAAAAACTTGACTCTGCCAAATCCTTTGAGACGACGGCCGAGTCTTAGCCTTTTCTTATACTTAGTCCCACTGAAATCTTTAATCTGTCTCAAACGTATTAGAAAAACTTGACTCTGCCAAGTCCTTTGGGACGACGTCCAAGTCTTAGCTTTTCTTATACTTAGTCCCGCTGAAATCTTTAATCTGTCTTAACGTACGAGAAAAACAAAGCAAAAGCGCTTGGTTTTTAAGAAAATGGTGCCCAGCGTGAGTTGCAAGCGCACACGGGGCTTATGAAACAAATCGGAGACTGCATGGCCCCCTTCTGTCCCTCTTCTCTCAAACATTCGGATTGATTGACTGAGTGCACGCCGTACGTCCGCGCTGGGTGCATCAGACAAACACTCACAAAAACGCTTCTTTATATTCATAACGTTTTCTTACAAATCAATTGTCAGCGAAACCGGACAATGATCCGATCCCTGAATATCGCTGAGAATATCGGCCGAAATGAGCTGCCCACGCAACCGTTCTGACACTACGACGTAGTCAATGCGCCAGCCAATATTCCGCGAGCGCGCATGATTCAAATACGACCACCACGTATAGGCACCTTCGACATCGCCATGTCGATCGCGAAACGTATCAACAAATCCCCGATCAAGCAATGCCGAGAAGTCATCACGTTCCTCGATTGTGAAGCCCGAGTTGCGCTCATTGTTCTTTGGGTAGCGCAAGTCAATTGCACGATGAGCAACATTCAAATCCCCGCAAAACAGCAACGGTTTTTTTTGATCGAGTGTCGTCACATAGCCGGCAAACGCTTTTCCCCAGCCAAGTCGAAAGTTCAAACGCGCCAGATCACGCTGAGAATTTGGCGTGTAACACGTCATCACGTAGTAATCGGCATACTCGAGAGTAATCAGACGCCCCTCGGTATCATAGATGCTTGAACCCATACCGTAGCTGACACCGATCGGCTTTGTTCGTGTAAAAATGGCCGTACCAGAGTAGCCTTTGCGCACGGCATGATTCCAATATTGGAAATAGCCGGGCGTCTCAAAAGCAATCTGTTCGGCCTGTAATTTTGTTTCCTGAACGCACAAAAAATCTGCCTGTTCGTGCACCATCCACGTGAATACATCCATTTTGCGCTGGAGCGCGCGGAAACCGTTCACATTCCACGAAATAAGTTTCACTTGTTCTGCCTCTCTTTTCAATCGAGCATCTGCCGAACTCCATCATTTAGGAAAAAAGCGGAGTAAAATGCCTTCTGACGATGTATTCCAACGGTTCACATGCCATAGTGTCACAGGACCCTACCAAAACGTTCGGTATTGCCAAATGTCACCCCCGCTCTGACTCCCTGTAAAAAGCATTCAATCTTTACCGCTGAAACGCTCGGAATAGCTGTTCAACAATCGCTGCTTGACATTCCAAACACGCTGCGACAAATCAACATAATAATTATGAGGATTTTCAAACCGCAGCACTTCTGCCCACTGTCTCTCAAGCTGTTGATTGGCAAACTCGCGTATCTCCCACACTTTCGGACTTTTATACACAAGCTCTCCGTCCTTGAAGATTTGTCGTCGCAGCCGCTCCAACCGATAGTGCTTTAACGTCTTCTTTTTCCACGTATAGACGGGATCAAAGAGAGTTAGCGGTTTGGTTTCATCAATCGTTTCATTAAAATCACAAATTAAATCCGCAATGGCTTTGTCGCTTTCATCATAAATGCGATAGATGTCTTTAAAGCCCGGATTGGTGATCTTCTCCTCACTCTCACTAATCTTGATGCGCGGCACAATGCGTCCGTCTTGCTCGACCGCCGCCAGTTTATAGACGCCGCCAAATACCGGTTCCGAACGGGCCGTAATCAACCGCTCACCGACACCAAACGAATTGATCTGCGCCCCCTCGACGAGCACCTCACGAATGATGTGTTCGTCAAGCGAATTAGAAATGACAATGGAGGCATGTGGGAAACCTGCCTCATCCAGCTCGCGGCGCACATGGCGTGTCAAATACGTAATATCACCCGAATCGATGCGCACGCCAAGCGGTTCATGACCGCTTGTCCGCAGCTCTTTAAAAACCTTAATGGCATTCGGCAACCCTGATTTCAGCACGTTGTACGTGTCGATCAGCACGAGGCATTGATCGGGATAAGCACGTGCCCAAGCTCGAAAAGCCTCGAGTTCATTGTCGAAAAGCTGCACCCAGCTGTGCGCCATCGTCCCGGACACCGGAATATCAAACATCATGCCGGCCAGTGTGTTCGCTGTTGCCGAGCAGCCGCCGATCACCGCTGCCCGTGCGCCATAAATGGCGCCATCGTACCCCTGCGCCCGGCGTGAACCGAATTCCATGACCGGACGCTCACCGGCAGCACGGCAGATGCGGCTAGCCTTTGTGGCGATCAACGTTTGATGATTGATCGTCACAAGCACCATCGTCTCAAGTAACTGCGCCTGAATAGCCGGCCCGCGCACGGTGACAAGCGGCTCATTGGGAAAGACAGGATAGCCCTCCGGTACTGCCCATACATCGCAGCAAAACTTAAAATGAGTCAAATAGGCAAGAAATTTATCTGAAAAAATAGCCAAAGAACGCAGATAATCAATGTCTGCCTTCGTGAACCGTAAATCTTCAAGATATTCAATTAATTGATCAACCCCGGCCATGACGCAATAGCCGCCCCCGTCCGGCACGCGACGGAAATACATATCAAAGTAAACGATTTGTTCACCTGCGCCTTCTTCCATGTAGCTGTTGCCCATCGTCAGTTCATAGAAATCAACGAGCATTGTTAAATCTCTTTCATTGCGTACATCAAACTTTGATTCCATATATGTGCCCCCAAACCTGGCTTTTTTCGCATGCTTTTACATTTCAAAAATCGGAGGCAGCTGCCCCTTTTCTCCAGCATTTATATTAATGATACAAAGCTGAGTATACGACAGCCCAGACGCCTTGTAAACTGAAGGCGCTCGCGTCCGCATGATCGATAAAAAAGACTGGGCGTCCCTTTCAAATGTTCCCAAGTATAGATTATAATGAAGTTTGTCACAGTTCTTCTTATACGACTTGACTGCTTGATTAGAAAAACTTGGCTCTGCCAAGTCCTTTATAAGACAGCTGAACCTTAATTCCTTATACATAGTCCCGCTGCGATTTTTATACTTTCTTAACGTATCAGGAAAACCGGGCAAAAAGCAGCCAGGTCCTTTAAGGCGACCGCGCTTCGGTTTCGTTAGTCGCGTTCGCAGCGCGTCTCCTCAGACAAGTTGGAATCTACGCGGCCTCGCAGGCATGCTGTTCCCGTCCGGTACTCATTGCACACTCTACTTTTATACAAAACAAACAAATTGCTAAAAATTGGCAAAATGGCGGAGGAACAACACATGAAACGAATACTTGTCCTCGCAACAGGCGGAACAATTGCCTCAACCGCTCAAAAGAAAGGGCTCGCACCCGGTATCAACATTGACCAACTGGCTGATTACTTTAAACAGTACAGCCCATCACGCACCGTGACCATTGCTTTTTTGTCGCTCATGAATAAAGACAGTACGAATATGCAACCGGAAGACTGGCTGGAGATCGCCAAAACCATTCGCCGCAGCAGCGCATGTTACGACAGCTTTATCATCACACACGGCACCGATACGATGGCTTTTACCGCGGCGGCTCTGTCCTATTTACTGCATGACTTAAGCCGGACCGTCGTCCTCACCGGCTCACAAATTCCAGCCAGCTTTCACAAGACAGATGCAAGGCGCAACATTCAAGATGCGTTAACTTTCGCAACTCAATCCGTTCTGCCCGGCGTTTTCGTTGTCTTTGACGGCATTGCCATTGCCGGCACACGAGCAGTTAAAATGCGGACAAAAAGTTACGATGCTTTCAAAAGTGTTAATTATCCGGTGATTGCGTCGATTGAAAACGGCAACGTGTGCCAGATGGCTGACTACAAAAAAGAGCAATCGGACCATCTGCCCGTATCGATGGCCCTTTGCCCCGATGTGCTGCTGCTGCGCCTCTTCCCGGGACTCTCACCGATCATCTTTGACTTTTTGCTTGAACATGCCAAAGGCGTCATTATTGAAAGCTTCGGCAACGGCGGCGTGCCGTTTGAAGGCCGCGACTTGACTGCCGGCGTGCGCAAACTCCATCAGGCGGGCATTCCTGTCGTTGTCACGACACAGTGTCTTGAAGAAGGACAGAACCTTGAACTCTACGAAGTCGGCAAGCGCGCTGCTGAGGCCGGCGGCATGACCGCCGGCGATATGAACACTGAGGCGATCGTCGCTAAACTGATGTGGATTCTTGCGCAAACTCATATAATAACTGAAGTCAAACAGCTGCTTCAGACGCCGATTGCTTTGGACTTGAATTACATTTGACCGAAAGAGCCGGCGTAAAATACAAACGACGGCTGACCCCACTCAGCCGTCAGATGTTCAATTATTGTTCAGGCAGACAATTGCATTGAAAAAATGGTCATTTGCCCGCTTCATGAATAAACTGCAACTAAGGCAAGCGTTTATTAGAAAAACTTGGCGAGGCCAAGTCCTTTGGACGACGGCTGAGCCCTAGCTTTTCTTATACTTGGTCCCGCTGAAATCCATATACTTTCTGAACGTATTAGAAAAACTTGGCGCTGCCAAGTCTTTTGGACGACGGCAGAGGCTTAGCTGTTCTTATACTTAGTCTCGCTGAAATCTATAGACTTTCTGAACGTA
Source organism: Sporolactobacillus sp. (assembly GCA_047722915.1). Classification (GTDB taxonomy): domain Bacteria; phylum Bacillota; class Bacilli; order Bacillales; family Sporolactobacillaceae; genus Sporolactobacillus. The sequence continues at coordinate 474,321 of JBDNZQ010000001.1, read as the reverse complement.
TAAAAAATGCAAAGAGCTTTCAGCATCTAGGCTGCAGGCAGGTGATAACTACATGAATCTCGACGAATTTCAAGGCAATGTCGCTCACGCTTCATTTACTCTGGGGAAAATTATGGCAGCGATCGGACAGACGCCGATTGAGGGACTGGATCAAGATGTGCAAAATGATCTTGTCTTTTACGCCAGCCTTATTCAAGTAGCGGCAGGTGTCATGCTGATTGATTTCTTTACCGATAATCCGACGGCACAACTCGGTATTAACTTGACTGTCATTGGTTACGGGTCATTTGTGTTGCAGTTTATTCGTGACGTCGACGATCCTGTTATTTTAACCGTGCGTGCACGTTCGGCAAACTTAAAAGAAGTGCTTGGTAATTTTGTCATCGTAAGCGATCCCGACATTCGAGAACGCTTTTACTGGACGATCGGTGCAATCATTGTGGCACTCGGCAACCTGCTTGAAGCATTGGGACGCACTGAAATTCTCAGAAAAGCAGATGATGCGGCCTTTTTTAACCGCAAAGTCACACAAGGTTCTTGGATGGAGGCCGTTGGTTCAGCAATTATCACACTCGGTTATCTGTACGAAACGACAATCGGCTTTCCGAAAAGACGTTCAGGTCAAACATTCCAAAACGATCACTTGCCCGCTGAAAGTCTTTTCACCGATTGGCGAACGCAGTCGCCGAATGAAAGCAGATTTCAATCGTCGTCCCGACATGCTCCTTGCTGTCTATATGCACTGTAGCACCGTTCGCTTCCATCATTTTTCGGCTGATCATGAAACCAAGGCCCGTTCCGTTTTTTTTTGTGGTGAAAAAGGGTCTGCCAATCTCACGCAACAGTTGCTTGGGTATGCCAGTGCCTTGATCAACGAAACGAATGCAGAACAATTGTGACGATTGACGTTCACAATCAATCCTCAGCTTACCTCCCTGAGGCATGGCCTCAATGGCATTTTTGACATAATTAATGAACGCCTGTTTTAATTGGTTTCGGTCACCAATAATTGGAAATGAGCCCTCTGCATAATGGCGGATGATGGTTACGTGATTGAGCAGTGCCTGCGGCCGCATTAACGCAATGACCTCGTCAAGCACTGCCGGTAATTCTTCCATCACACTAAGATGTTCTTTAGGCTGCGAAAAAGCGAGCATTTCACGCAAGATACCGACAATGCGATCAATTTCTGTGTGGATGACGGAAAAATAATCTTCGTTTCCGCTTTGCTCTTGTTCAAGCAGCTGCGTAAAGCCCTTGATCGCCGTAATCGGCTGCAATAGTTCACGGGCAATGCTATCTGCCAGTTGCCCGGCAACCGCAAGCTGTTCAGTTTCTAAGAATTCGGCAAGCGCATGGTCACTTTCCGTCATATCGTGCAAGATAACACCCCGCCCGCATAGTTGCATGGCTTTGTCGCGCAAAGGAAAACTGCACACCGTAACATTCACCCACGTCCCGTCCTTTTTCAAACGTTTCGTGCGATAAGGTTCAACCGGCCGACCGCTGAGCGCAAAACTGCGATCCCGATGAATTTCAAAGCGACGATCCTCCGAAATGCTTGGCATGCTCGCTTCCGACAAACCGAGCAACTGTTCAGGCGGCCATTGAAACAGTTTGACATATGCAGCGTTCACGCTAACAATCCGGTCACTCTCGTCAAGTATTAAAATTGGATTGGCACTATTAGCAATAAACGTTTGCCACTGATTCATATATGGCTTTAACCGGTTGTACAATGTCCGGGTCGCCTGCTTAAAGGACGTCACATGCGCCTGACATGCACTGGGCGCATATAAATCCGAATGAACAAAATCGTTGTCCGTCATGAAAATATTAAAATCCCGTTTCAAACGATTTTGCAACGAGGCGGACGTGCTTTGCTCGGAAAGGACAACTACGAACCAATGATCGCGAAACTTTAGTAATTGTCGATTGGCCTGTAAAAAAAGCGTTACAATCTGCAACTGACGATCATCATCCATACTCGCCATGTTCATATTCGGAAAATAAATCCATGTCCTAAAAAAATGCAGACTGTTCAGCAATCTACTGAACAGTGTAAAGTAACTATCTGTCGATTGCTCGGAAAATTCGCAATTAACAATTGAGTTAACATGATAAAATTCCAGGGAAAACTTGCCTTGAACAGACCAATCACCCAACGTCTTCAATTGTTCATAATGAGCAGTTGTATCCAGCAAAACAAACGGCATGCCATCCTCCCGACTCAATTGAACCGCATCGGCAAGCTGGTTGATGTATTGTTCTTCGTTGTCATAAACATAGAGAATGTCAGCATGCACGAGACTGGGATTTAGCTGCTTTAACTGCGACAATTCATGTTTCATCGTCAAAGCCCATCCTTTCCTCAAAAATGAAGACGGCCCTGCCCAGGTTACCTGTCACACAATGTCCGCAAAGCATCTGCGCACGATCACTCCGTTAGCTAAAAGCGGCATAAGTTTTAAATACACCTATTGTTTCAACGATTGGACGTTTGAAGTATCGGTTTCGGAAATCTGACGTCAACAATTGTGCCTTGACGAACCTTGCTAAATATTCGAAGCGTTCCCCCATGCTTTTTGATAATTTCGCTACTCAGCATGCATCCGAGACCTGTCCCACTGCGCTTAGTTGTAAAAAGTGAATGTCCGATTTTTTTGAGCAAGTCACCGGCTATTCCGTCGCCGTGATCAATAAAACGCAGCACTAAATGATGTGCCTTACAGCGAATCTGGACGCGAATCACGCCTCCATTCGGCATCGCTTCAATTGCGTTCTGCAAAAAACAAATACAAATTTGTTTGATTTGCTGCCGCTCACATTTCATCATTGCTGCCTCATCATCAAACTCCGTCTTAAATGTCACAAGCCGCAAATCCGCCTGGGCTCCAAGTAATAGCATCGCCTCATGGATAAGATCATTCAGACAGTGACATCCGACATTGGAAATCTTTGGCTTTGCAAGCACGATCAGTTCATTAAGTGTTGTTTCAACATGACTGATTTCTTCTTCAATAATCGCAAAATAATCATGTTTCTTTATCTGTTCATGCTTCATGAGCTGCAAAAAGCCTTTAATTGCAGTTACCGGATTGCGTATTTCATGAGCAATGCCGGCTGCCAATTCTCCTGCTTCTGATAGTTTCTCGGACTGAAGCAGCAGTCGCCTTGCTTGCTTCATCGCGGTCATATCATGCAGTGTGATGATGCATCCGTTCACATTTCCTTTGCTATCAGTCAAGGGATAGCCTGTCATTTGCATATTAACAATGATTCCGGCACGTGTCTGAAGTGTGATTTCTTCAGATTGATTTTGCTTATTACTTTGCACAGTGAGCAACATCCGGGTAAGCACGTTAGACGGAATGGATTTGAGAATGGGCAGCCGTTCCGCTTTGGTCCCTATTATATCGTCAATATCCCAACCCAAAAAAGCTTCAAACGCTCGATTCACCGCGACGATTTCTCCATTTTGTTTAAAAATAATAATCGGATCAAGATAGTCAATAATAAAAGATTCTAGTTGAGTTTGTGTCGCTCGCCATTCACCGACTGCTGGCAGCTCGTCTTTTGCAATTTCATATTCCACATCATGAAGCTTTCGCCAATCATACAAATTGGACATGACCAAATTTTCATCGGTCATAAACCATTCATAGTATTTCTTCAATTCATTTTCCAGACGTGCAGAGATTTTTGTGCCATCGATGGCACAAACAAGCACCATTGGAACATGAAGCAACAGCCGATTCGTCTCACTAATTATTATTTGCTCCTCAGCGATTGACAGTTTGCTTTCAATGGTAACATGTAGCCATAACTGAACGTGTTCACCACATGCTTTTGCGCTTTGAATGATTTCATCTATTAATTGCTGTATGTGCTTTATCTTAAAACGCTTAGCAGATGAAGATAGCGGGCGAAAATGGAACCGTTCGATTTGCTGAGCATTCAAACCATCCTTCGTTGCTTCCGAAATCGTTTGTTGCCAAACTTCATCGTCATAAAAAAAAACATTATCACCATGATTTATCACGGCGCAAATAAAAGAAACGGCATGGGAAACATACTCCTGCGGCCGATCATAGACATAAAGTGTATGTGTTTTTTTTAAAAGTGGCCTTCTTTTGTTAGATTGTTCTATCTCTTTTGTCATTGATCCCCCTCTTAACTCTTCTGTTGCTGTACGCTTTTTATAAGTTAAGGAAGCATAAACATGTTAGTGGAACTAATCACAAGAAAAAGCTGAGGCTCAGCGGTATCCAAGGGTTTTAGCCGCGCCTCGCTTTCCGATGGTTCTAATATAACACGTAAAATTACAATTTGCTTCCATTCAAGCTGTTCATATGCGCACTTTCCAACTGAATAAAAAGTAATATCGCAAAAAAAATAATATTTATTGAATTTTCAAAAATAAATATGTAAAAAAACCGCTGTGCCAGCACTCAACTGTCACAACAGTGAAATCATAAAACGTTCTCTTCATAATCGGAAAGACAGGATTTGAACCTGCGACCGCATGGCCCCCAGCCATGTGCTCTACCAAGCTGAGCTACTTTCCGCTAAGCATTTGACATTAAAAAATCAACAAAATGAATTGTACTATGCCCAGCCATTGACTGTCAAGCGACAGTCTGTTAAACAGATACCTATACGCTTTGTTACACCAGCCTCAGTTGGTCGTTTGTCCATCGCTCCGGCGCGGCCAGTCGGCAAACCGTTTGCTTTGATTTTCATATAGGTAAGCACGTCAAAGATTTTAGCTTGGCCGAATACTGCAAAACTACACGGCGCACAAGTGTTGCCGCTCAAATTGCTGATCGTTACCACCTTTTTTAGACAATCTTTTGACAAGACAGCCAAAAAAGGATAACGCGTTCATATCCGATCCCCTATTCGTCACTGGGCGGCTAGAAAAATCGTGCATGCTTGTCTTATACTTGGTACCGATGACATTTTTATACGGTCTTAACGTACAAAAAAGTCACACTGTTGTGTGACCGCACAAGTCTAAAAGGCGTGACCTTCATCTTTTGATCGTCAGTGAATCAAGCTGTGCCTTGATGTCTTCGATCGACACACCCGCTGCCAGGAGTGCCGTTGCCGTATAAGCGCTTTCGATTAATGCCGTATCAAAAAGCATGACCTCTTTACCAGTCGTTTCAATCGCCATTTCCAGATTCATCTTTGAACTGCCAAGGTCATAAAAGGCGAGTAAATGCTCAGCAGAATTGCTTTCAATCGCCTGCATAACGCGTTCAAAGCTGCTGCCGACACCGCCGTCTTCATCGCCGCCTGTATAGGTAACAGGAACATTTTTGGCAATTTCACCGAGTAACCTGCTCAGTCCGAAAGCAATTTCCGCGACATGCGAGACGAAAACAACGCCATAATCAGCCATCTGCCTCACCTACCTCCGGCAGTGCATCCAGCAAATAGCCGCTTGACGCTGATCCGGGATCAACGTGCCCGACAGAACGCTCGCCAAGATAGGAAGCACGCCCCTTTTTCGCCTGCAACGCCTTAGTGGCTTCCACAAACTGCTGCACCGCCTCCGCATTAAGCGTGCCGTTTTTGAGCGCTCCTGCGGCCGGTACCCACACGTCAACCATTGTCTTGTCCCCGGGAAGCGCCTTGCCGCGCTTCTGAATGCCCTCGGCACCGGCTGTGATGAGCGTGCACAGATCGGCATCCGCCGGTGCTTTAGCCATCGCCAGGAATGCCGACCCATAGAGCGGTCCCGAGGCACCGCCGACTTTACTCAGCAGTGCCATGGCCGCCGCTTTAAAGACCTCCTGAACACTGTCGAACGTTTTGCCATTAATTGCGTCTTTCATAGCCGCTGTACCGCGTGCCATATTGACTCCGTGATCACCGTCACCGATGGCCTGATCAAGATCACTCAAATACACTTTGTTGTCAATAACCCGGTTCGCAAACCGATTGAGCCAAGTAATTGCTTCTTCTGTCTGCATTGCTGGTTCCTCCTCACCATGCTGCCGGTTCAACCGGCAGCCGCAAATAATCAACCCATCTCTCGTCTTGAAAATGAATTAACGTCAGCGACAAACCCGCCATGTCAATCGACGTCATTAGTGAACCTACTTTGCGGAAAATCAAATTCAATTGTTCAGCTGCCAGCAAGCGATGGACGTCATTGATGAATACATATTGTTCCATGAGCGGAGTTGCCCCTAAGCCGTTGACGAACACACCGTAGCTGTCGCCACGCTGCCATTTAAATTCTGACTTTAATCGTTGAACAAGTTCATCGGCGATGACTGCGGAAGGCTTGATTTTTTCACGGCGATATCCGGGTTCACTGTGAATGCCTACCCCATACTCCATCTCATCATCTGCCAGTTCGAATCCCGGTTTACCCGATTCAGGCACGGTGGCCGCCGACAAAGCAACACCGATCGTCTTAATGGAAGAAATAAGGGTTTGTCCGAGAGCGACAAGTTCCTCAAGACTTAACCCTGCCTCGGCAGCTGCGCCGAGGACCTTGTGCACGAGCACGGTACCGGCCACACCGCGGCGCCCCGCCGTGTATGTGCTGTTCTCCACAGCCACATCGTCGTCAACAACGACGTGCGCGACATGAATGTCCTCCAACTGCGCGAGTTCCTCTGCCATTTCGAAGTTCATCACGTCACCTGTATAGTTTTTCACGATCATCAGCACGCCGGCCCCTTGATCGGCTTCTTTTATTGCCGTGAGAATCTGATCGGGGGCAGGGGACGTAAATACGGCACCGCAGACAGCGGCGGAGAGCATCCCTCGGCCGACAAAACCGGCGTGGGACGGCTCATGACCGCTGCCACCACCGCTGATTAAAGCGACTTTTCCCACATCTTTGTTACGCCGAACGATAATGTCGCTACCCGGCACACGTCTGACTTGTGATTCATTGACAAATGCTAACCCGTCCAGCATCTCCTTGACAACATCTTCGGGTTTATTAATAATTTTTTTCATACGCGGGCACCCCTTTAACCATTGATTGACTGCACGCTTATATTATAATCTATCTTTCCATTGTTTTGAAAGCGTATTCTTTCGCTTAGCACGAAAAGAGAAAAAATGTTTACTCGTTTAAAAACGGTCAGCTTTGCTAACGGCGAACATGCTTTGAATTTCTTACTCAGAACCTTGTTTGTTATATGTACGCGCGACCGGTTATTTTCGCAAGCTATTTTAGCCTCATGCTTTCATCCAAACGTTCATAATTTATCGTTAAAAATGCTCTAAAATCCTAGTTATATCCAAAAAGAATGGTGATTGACACGTTGAATAGGCATAGGTTTCGTCTCTTGGCACAAACTGTCTGATAGCAGTTGCATGAAGGCTTCCATGCTGCTTGATACAATGCATTATATTTTCTCGCTCGCTTCAGTGCATTCATTTGTGAACATCAGAGGTTCATTCATCGCTGTTTGCAACACGCACGATATACGGAACTTCTGTCCGGCGGCAGGACCGACCGGAAACAACGCTTCGATAGCATTTGTTTTAAAGGAGGCCTGTAACATGAAAAAATTTGATCACCCGATCCTTGCCAGAGTCAGGCAAAGTGCAGCAACAGTAAACAAGCAGGGCGAAAAAAAAGAGACACTCAGCTGGCAGCAACTTGCATTGATCGGTATCAGTTCAGTCATTGGTGCTGGTTTTTTTCTCGGATCTAGCGTCGCCATTCAATCAGCGGGACGTGCTGTGCTATTGAGTTATTTCGTATCCGGGCTGGCTGCATTTACCGTTTTTTCAGCACTGGTTGAAATGACAGTCAATGACCCACAGATCGGTTCATTTCGTACGTATGCTAAACAAGCATTTGGCGACAGCTACGCATTTGTGACCGGCTGGATTTACTGGCTGGCCGGACTGCTGATCGTTTCCAGCGAAATTACCGCACTGGCAACATTCTCTCGTTTCTGGTTCCCCGACGTTCCACTCTGGTTGTTTTGCTTTTTTTTTGCCGCTTGCGGAAGTGGTATCGTCTTAAGCGGGCTGCACAATTTTGGAACGATTGAGTCCTTTTTTGCTGTCATTAAGACCGGTGCATTGGCTGCCTTTATACTTTTTGCCTTTGCCTATGTACTTCAGGGTGGCCGGATGCCGCACGCCGCTCTCTATACTCTTTGGTCTGGCTCATCGTCGTTGCATGGCTTCTCAGGCTGGTATCAGAGCCTTATCTTCACCTTACTTTCCTTTGGCGGTATTGAGATCGTCGGCATCACAGCCAGCAGCTGCCGAACGGAAAACGATGTGCTGAAAGCCGGCTTTTCCATGATTTTTGTATTGACGTCACTTTATTTACTGGCTATGACTGCTGTCTTTATGATGGTAAAACAAACTTTGATTCACGCCGATCAAAGTCCGTTCGTCACTGCGCTGGCAAGCATTCACCTGCCCTTCATTGACAGCTTTTTTAATATCATTATTTTATCCGCCGCCTTTTCAACGATGATCGGCGCCCTCTACTCCATGACAACGATCTTGGCTGTACTGGCCGACGATGGAGCAGCCCCTCATTTTTTTCGCCAGCAAAGTACGCAGCGTCTCCGCTGTTTGGCTGTGACCTTCATACTACTCGTCGCACTGATCAGCGTTTCTTATTTTTTACCGAAAACCGTCTATGAATATCTGGCTGCGGCAGCCGGCACGATGCTGTTGCTGAACTGGCTTAACATCCTGCTGTCCGACTTGAAAATTCGTCGGACTTATCAAGGTGCGCACTGGCGCTTTCGCTATCAGCGGCTGGCAGCCGGCATCGGGGCCGGCACCATTCTTTTCAGCCTGACAGGTGCTTTAACTGACCGTCATCAGCGCGTCAGCGTCGTGCTGTCCGCCCTGATACTAGGCATACTCGCACTGAGTCGCTTCATCAAACGCCGAGAGCGGCGTTAAGCGCCACGATTCGTCAGTCTGAGCGTTTTTAGGCAAAAAAACACGGAGACGATTAAAAACATTCTCCGTGATACATTGAACAAACCGTTACAACGCCTACCGTTCAGCCGCGATAATCAGAAAGCATCTGCGCCAAGCGATGCGTATGGCCCGTTAATTAATAAATAACGACAGGTTCGTTTTGTACGAGCAAATTATACACTTGTGGCATAACCGCTGGCGGTGTGTTAATGCAACCGCCTGATCCTTGCGTGAGATATGCATCGGGGGCCCAGTTGCTGCGCCATGGTGCATCGTGAAATCCGCAGCCGCTTAGCGTAAAGGGCGCCCAATAGTTAACATTGACTTGATAATCAGCTTTGCCGACTTCGCTGCCTTTTAATACAGAAGGTGATTGCTTGTATTCCACGTACCAAACGCCGGTTGGCGTATCTTCTCCCGTGCTGTGCTTGCCTGTGACTACATTAGTCGTCAGCACCATCTGACCATTTTTATACAGCCAAACACGCTGCTGACTGATCGACACTTCTGCATAGGTTGTGCCGATACCATTGTTATCCGGATTGCGGTACCCGACACCATAGGTACTATAACCGATGCCATAAATATTGTAAGCTTTAACAGTCGGCTCCCCTTTGATCAGCGCATCGACCACTCTTTTTGTTTCGGCAGGCACATCGATTGCCCAGCCATAAGATTGGCCCTGAACTGCAATGACCTGTCCGGCATTGTTACGAAACGTATAATTTTTATGAAGCGTCGACAACGTATTGTTGAGTTCATTCATCTTCGCTGTTACTCCGGCATCCTCAACGGTGATGGCCATTGTTTTTGATAATACAGCGTTCTTGACCAACTCAGCAGCCGCAAAAGAATACGGCTTACCTTGCAATACGTAGCTGACACTGCGTTGCAGAAACTGATGCAGCAGCGCCTTTTCTTTCCGGATGAGCGTGCTGTTCTCTCGGACTGGCTGCTCAAGTGACACATCCAGGCGAATCACGCTGTCATAGGCATGGGCGTCATAAGCTTTCAGCAGTTTCGGAATGTCATATTGAGTACCATTAACGCTCCTTGTCACCAATTCGTTGCCGTCCACAAGTCGAACCTCAGCATCCACCGGCGCTCTCAACTGTTGGTTCAGAGCTTCAAGCCGCGCGGTGACTTGTCTTTTTAACGTTACCGTGCGGAAAGGGTCGGCTTCTTTGGGCACGATGACATCGGTTATCCGCTTGTTGGATGGCCAGAAAGAACGCTGCTGCTCCAATAATCTCTGGACACTGGGCAAATCGCCCGACGCAAAACTCGTTCGTGTATCTTTATCATTAACGATAGTTTGCGTACCGATGACAACCTGATTTTTCAGCGTCAGCATTCTCATTTTTTTTAACGCCTGCTCGGCGGTCAACCCGCCGACCGGCTCTCCGTTGATTGACACATGCGCATTAAAATGCGTCATCTGATGCGTGAAGAGACCGGCGGCAGCGATTAGAACAAGTGCGCCAAGACTCGCCGTCGCAATTATGATTATTTTTCTTATAATGCCTCACCTCTCCCGGTACTTTTCTTTTTCTCGCCGTTTGTCCGTAAACCGGGCTGTCTGAAAACCGGTTATCTTTACCATAAATGAAGCCGAGCCAATGCTCAACCTTTTTGTCACCAAGCGGTACCTTATATATATCGGAACCAATTGCAAAACATGCATGCCGCCATCAACGTCAAAAAAACGGAAGGCTTCTTCCGTCTTCGTCCAACCTATTAAACGGTATCCATTAAAAGTCTCCGTTCTCAACATCACGGATAAAATCAGCGAGATGGCTAAAATAAACAGGCGCGTTGTCAATCATATGGTGGTGCCCACCGTCCGGTGTCGTTGCCAACCGGGCATGCGGCATCGTTTTTACCATACGCTCTGCGGCTGCGATCGGCATCGTCTCGTGTTCCCCAAAAGTTACAAGCGTCGGTACGGTGATATTGTGCAGCCGATCACGCACATCCCATGTTTTCAGTTTTCCGGTCACAACAAATTCGTTGTCTCCCTGAAAGTCATGGTACACCGGAGAGGCTTCCGTGCTGATGAGATGTGAAATGGCGAACGGCTGCCGGCGGTCAACATAGCCGCGATCTAAGAGATCAACATAGTCTTGATAACGGGCATTATTGTAGTTGCCTTCAGCTTCGCACTGCTTCATATAAGCCACTGCATCGGCTGGCAGTGCCTGCTCGCGAAGGCGGTTGATATTGGCCACATAGTCATCGATGTTATCAACCATCGATGAAATAATTGCGCCTTTAAGATGTTGACCGTATTTTAAAGCGTACAGTTGGACAAGCAGCCCTCCCCAGCTTTGACCGATGAGATAGAAATGCTCAAGCTCAAGCCTCTGCCGTACTTCCTCTACTTCTTCAAGATAGTAGTCATAAGTCAGGTACTTTTCTGCCGTCACCGGGTCCGAGTAATCCGGCTGATCAGAATAAAAGGAGCCCAGCTGGTCGTACATGTGCACTTGCACGTCAAGTCCTTCGGCGATAAGCCGATCAGCAAAATTCTCGAAATATTCATGTGTGCCACCCGGTCCACCATGCAGGCACAGCAAATGAATCGTGCCGTTGCCTCGCGTATGTGTCCAAAGATGGTACCCATTCTCAAGTGTTAAAATTGTTGTTCCCTGTTTCAATTCACGCCACCCTGTTTTCTTTTTTCACGGCTGACCCTACCTGGCACTATAAATTCCGATGACCGCTTGTGGCCGAACAGACGTGCCTTAGTATAGACGCTTTCCAAATCTTCGGCACATCATCCTATAACGCCCCCATTTTTTTACATCTTATCATGTCTGTCAGCGATGCACCATATTTCGTTCGACTTCATTTACTGTTGTTTTTTTCATTTTTTGCAATCCGTTTCTTTTTTAACCCAATTCGGTAAAAAAAGTGCCAGAAAAAACGGTAAAACAGCATTTCTCTCATTTGTCTGTGGACGGAAATGCTGATATAACGGACATAAGCCATTCATAGTTATTCCCCGACGCATGACTCGTCTGGTCATTCCCCGTTTCATTCCCCCAAAATGATGATTGTGCACTCCGTGTCAGTCGCTGCGCGGGAGTGCCTTTTTTATACGCTTGAATTTACACTCTAAGTGCAACACCTAGAAAATAATAGGACCCATTGCTGAGCCTTCCCTGTACAATAGAGTTTGGGAAAACTATTGAAAGCAGGTGAACAGCAATGAGTCACTATCACCATCTTAGTCCATTTGAACGAGAAAGCATACTAAAAAATGTAGCCTTAGGCCAATCGATACGCGTCATAGCCGCCTTGCTGAAACGCTCGCCTGCTACCGTCAGCCGTGAATTGGCTCGCAACGCGCCGCAGAAGGAACGGTATTCGGCTGTCCGAGCGGAAGAAAACTACCAAGCGCGACGGAAAGCCTGTCACCGTCAGCCGTTACTGCGTCATGCGGCGCTTCGTGATCGAGTGCAAGACTTGATCCTTGAACACCATTGGTCGCCCGAACAAATTGCGCAGCGCCTCGCTTTCGAACAGAGTCCTTGGCGCATCAGCTGTACGACCCTCTACCGCGGCATTGAGCGGCACCTTCTGGATACCTCTGATCGCCAACCCGGCCAACGCGGACTGGCACGCCACCTGCGCCATCGCGGAAAATCGCGACATAGCAAGGGATACGTGGAACACCGGGGCAAGATTGACTACGGCCTTTCCATTGAGGATCGCCCGGCTGCGGCGACGACGCGCCGTGTCATTGGCCATTGGGAAGCCGACACGGTTCTTGGGAAACTCGGCACGGATTGTTTAGTCACTTGTGTCGATCGAGCGACTCGCTTTTTGTTGGTTGCCAAAGCGGCACGTAAGACGGCACAAGCGGTCACTGGAAAACTGATCGGTTTACTAGGTGCCTTACCTGAAGAGCAACGTCAGAGTGTCACACCGGATCGCGGGAAGGAATTCGCTTGGTATGCCCGGATTACTGAGAAGCTAGGGGTTCCCTTTTATTTTCCAGCCCCTCACGCGCCCTGGCAACGCGGCAGCAACGAAAATACAAACGGCCTGTTGCGGGAGTATTTCCCGAAGGGGCACGATTTAGCGCAGGACTCCGATGCGGCCATCCAGTCTGTTGTTGATGAACTCAACCACCGTCCGCGTAAATGTTTGGGATGGCGAACGCCCTATGAGGCCTTTTATCACCAAGTGTTGCACTTGATTTGACAATTCAAGCGTTAAGAAAGTCTATTGATTTCAGCGGGACCAAGTCTAAGAAAAAGCTAAGGCTCTGCCGTCGTCCAAGGGACTTGGCAGAGCCAAGTTTCTCTAATACACGCTCACGCGCCGGCTGAAAACGCACGGTCAATTAAGTCATACTCTTCTATTGAAAGCTGTACGTTCAGTGATTCTACCAATCCTCCGACTTGCGAGGCATTGCGTGCTCCGGGAATAACAGCCGCCACATCCGGATTAGCCAAATACCAGGCGAGGACAATTTGCATAACACCTGTACGATGACGGCGGGCAATCGGCCGGACAATGTCTATCGACTGCATCGCGCGTCGAAAGGTTTCACCGCTGAATCGCGCATTTTTCAGGCGAGGATCGCCCTCCGCAAATGTCGTTGTCTCTGTATATTTCCCGGTCAGCAGCCCGGATTCAAGCGGAAAATAGGGAACAAACGCGAGGCCTGTACGTTTTAAATAGGGAAATAGTTCTTTTTCTTCATCGCGGTGCAGCAAACTATAGTAGTTTTCCACAACGTCGACGAAGCCGTCCCGGTTTGCCTCTTTTGCCTGTTCCAATGAGAAATTAGAAATACCGATTGCACGAATCTTGCCCGCTTCACGCAGCCGCTGCAAGGCGCCGACCGCTTCGCTTTTGGGCGTATGTTCATCCGGAAAATGAATATAGAAAATATCAATATAGTCGGTTTTCAAACGCAGCAATGCTTCGTCAACCGACCGTGTCAAAAATGCAGGGGCATTGTTCAGCACCATGTCTCCGCTCGAAAAATCATGTGCCGCTTTATCAGCAATAATCACTTTCTCTCTCGGAAAGTCAGCGATCACCTCACCAATTAATTCTTCCGAACGCCCCTTACCGTACATAAAAGCCGTATCAAGCAATTCAATGCCTGCCTCAAGAGCAGCACGCACTGCCCGGCGCCCATCCGTTTCAGATAGACCCGTAAATAAATTATGACCGCCGACCTTGTTTGTCCCCAATCCAAGGGGCGCGACCTTAACCCCGCTGCTTCCGATTGTCACATGATCCATCGTTATCCCCCTCGCAACCTGTCTTTTCAAGTCCAACTATACCACGATTTGGCTATCGTTTCCGAATCAAGCACTTGATGATGGAGCCAACGGACGGCGAATACAGTCAGAGCTGAGAAGAAAAAACGAAGAAAATAATTTTTAAATTCCTACACTTTTACAAGAAAAGTTCTTGATTTATTGCTAAGCCTTGTGATAAAATTTTGACTGTGAACTTAATGACTGTTTTAGTCATACGGTCAGATCGTGGTGAGTCAGATGGTTTTAGATCGAAAAGAAAGTATTGTCAGCGCGGCAAATCAAGCGTTCGCCGCTTTTGGTTACAAAGCTACGACAATGGATACGGTTGCTCGGATTGCCAATGTTGGCAAAGGAACGATCTACACGTTCTTTAAGAACAAAGAAGAACTTTTTTCAGAAATCATGGATCGTTTCATCCATTCAGTCGAAGGGATTGCCAGCCGGGCCAGCAATCAAGCTGACAATTTCACATCCAGATTACATCAGACGCTATACGGCGTGCTTGAATTTCGAAAAGCACATCAGCTGACGATTAAGCTCACGCAAGAAATTAAAGAGGTGGGCACCGTGCAGGCACAGCAGGCTCTTGCGCGGGTGGAGGATGCCATACTTGCCCTTCTTGAGCAGATGATTGGCGATGCAGTGGCACGAAAAGAAATTCACTGTTGTGATGCAAAAGTCACCGCTTTTGTCGTGCTTCACTTGTATATCGCACTCGTTTTCGATTGGGAACAGCGCCATCCGCCGCTCTCCAGTGCTGAGATTGCTGACTTGTTTGAACTGTATCTTATTCAGGGCTTGCGTGATTAGTTTGTTTCTTTTCATAAAAATGACTTTTTGACCGATATAGTCATTTTAAAGTTCACATGTTCTGCCGTCACATTGTTGAACAGACAATGTCAGACTAAGCAAAGGAGCGTTAATCAAATGAATGTCATTCAGCTGATCGTGGCGGAGTTCAAAGCCATTATTGCCAAACCGCATAACATTGTTGTCATGGTCGCTGTCATGTGCGTTCCGCTACTCTACGCCGGTATGTTCCTCTATAGCTTCTGGGATGCCTTCGGCGAAACCGGCAAACTACCGGTGGCTGTCGTCAATGAAGACGCCGGAGCAAAAATTGCAGGAGAGCGGCTTAATGCCGGTAACGAACTTGTGAAAAAGCTGAGGACCAACCATGAATTCAAATGGCAATTTGTCAGCAACCGTGAGGCAGAGAACGGATTCAGCCGCAATCGTTACTTCATGATTGTACGCATTCCATCCGACTTTTCCGCACATGCAACAACCTTAGCCGATCAGAAGGTGCAGCCTGCAAAGCTCATCTATCGTCTCAACGCCGATTACAACTTCATCTCTTCACGCATGGCCAGCGCCGGTGCAGAGGAGCTCAAATCGGAAGTGTCGGCATCCATCACGAAATTGTATGCCGAGACGATGTATAAGCAGATCAATGAATTAACAAACGGACTGCAAAAGGCCGCCGACGGTTCCGGAAAGCTGGCGCGCGGCAGCCAACAAGAATTGGATGGTTTGAACAAACTGGAAGCCGGCTTTAAAACATTGATGGACGGCACCGCACAACTGCAAAGCGGTGCCGGACAACTGACTGCCGGCGCAGCGCAGCTTGCCAATGGCACTGTTCAGTTGTCCTCAGGGGCAGCGCAGCTTGCCGGCGGCGCCAATACACTGCAGCAAGGTATCAGTCAATATACCGGTGCTGTCGGCAATCAGCTGCTTCCCGGTGCAACTCAGCTTGCAGCCGGATTAAATCAGTACAGCTTAGGCATGCAGCAGTTTGAGCAAACGATAAATAATCTGCCGCAAGAGCTGGGTGCATCTATTGATGACACATCGATTGGTAAGCAGGCCGTGCAAGATGCCCTGAATCAAGGCTTGACCGAACAAAGCAACGACTCGGCTTCACAAATTGCACAAAATGTAACAGGAAATATTAGCCAGTCGATTGCAAGTGACAGTTCCAAGTCTCAAATCAGCCAATCTATTCAACAAAATCAACAACTTTCTGCTGCACTCGAACCATTATTTATCGCTTACGTTGAGCAGAATCTCGGTCAAACCGGTACGGCAGCAAAAGCGCTCGCTGATCAGTTAATGGCTAAGCAGCTGCCCTCTTTGGCAGACAGCATCGCCGATCAGACGGC
The DNA here is from genome assembly GCA_047722915.1 of Sporolactobacillus sp. Lineage (GTDB taxonomy): Bacteria > Bacillota > Bacilli > Bacillales > Sporolactobacillaceae > Sporolactobacillus. Next base: position 457,937 of record JBDNZQ010000001.1, on the reverse strand, counting down.
AACGGCAATTGCGTCTAATGTAACTAGTCCCGGCTCTGTGCAAACTGTCAGTTCAGCTTTACAACCTTCATTACTGCAGTCCGCAGAGCAAACGATAAGCCAAACGGCCTCCGCAACAGCCGGACAAATTAAAAATGGTATTGCCAACGGATTGTCACAAAAAGACCCATCAACGGGCATGACATTGACAGAAGCTGCATCAGCATTGTCAACACATGCAGATCAACTGGCCGCCGGAGGCAATCAACTGGCCAGCGGTCTAGCCACACTGAATGGAAATTCAGCAGGACTCGGCACCGGCGCCTCGTCAATTGCCGGTGGCGCCTCAACGCTTGCCGGCGGTGCCGGTGCATTGAAAAACGGAGCTGTATCACTCAGCAGCGGTGCGAGTCAGCTGACAAGCGGTCTGAGTAATGCGGCAGCCGGACAGACCGAGCTGCTGTCCGGTATGCATGCACTTAGCGGCGGGGCAAGTTCTCTAGCAGACGGCAGCACGCAGCTTAGCAGCAGCTTAGCGGCCGCCCACAGCCAGCTGCTCCAGACGCCGACCGACCGTGCACATGCACAGCAGTTTGCCGAACCTGTTGTCGGTTCAGACCAGTCCCATCAGGCGGTTAAGACATTTGGCTCGGGTTTTGCACCTTATTTTATTTCGCTCGGCCTCTACGTCGGTGCACTGCTGCTGACAATCATCTTTGATCTTGGACGGCCTTCCGGCATCGCCACAAGCGGTTGGTCGATCGCGTTAAGCAAATTCTTTATCACATTCCTGATGTCAATTGGACAGTCACTTCTCATTGACATCGTCGTACTCGCTGGACTGGGGCTGCGCGTGGAAAGCGTGCCGCTATTCATCGGCTACACTATTCTGACGAGCATGAGTTTCATGGCTGTCATCGAATTTTTTGCCGGATCATTCGATAATGAAGGCCGCTTCGTCTGCATCGTCATTTTGATCATGCAGCTCGTCTCAAGCGGTGGGGCTTACGCGATTCAAATTATTCCCAACTGGCTGCAGCGAGTAGCGAACGTGCTGCCGATGACATACAGTGTCAATGGCTTCCGCAATATCATTGACGGCCATCAGTCCGAATTGCTGACTTTTAACAGCAGTATGCTCGTTATTTTCATCATCGTTGCATTGATATTGACAATCGTCTCTTATTCCATCAAGTTTAAATCTATGCTGAAAAAATTTGAGCGCTTCAATACGCCTCGGGCGGAACATCTCCCGTCATAACACGGCAGGGAGACATAATAAAAAACGAACCGCGCTAACCGCTATTTTTAACAAAAAAAAGCTTTGTCATTTACAGTGAGTCATCCGATATCGGATGGCTCACTTTTTTTCACAGACAAAATGTAAAACAAACATTACCTTTTTGAACGACTGACATGTTTATCTCTATAAACGCTTAAATCTCAGCCGTCGCCGCTTGTTGCTGATCGCTGCATGCCGATGAGCGGAAAAATTCCGCTCATGCATAACACTGACCCAGGTGCCACAAACTAACCCTTGAAGTCAGGCCGTGCCCCAGAGAGGAAATCAATATATGATGAACACCAACAAACAAACCATCTCGGTGGTACAGCTCTACTTACTTCTCTACATCGGCATCATGGTCACCGGCATTTTAACGCTCCCGCATCCGATTTATGTGATCGCGCAGCAAAACATGTGGATCTCACTTATTCTCGGCTCATGTATCGGCTATCCGATCATTCTTGTTGCTGCTTTTTTAAATCGTCATTACCCAGAGATGAACTTACCGCAAATTACTATTAAAATTTTCGGACCTTTGATCGGCAGGCTGTTTATCGCTCTTTTTGCGATCATTTTTATCATCCAGCTTCTCTACATCACAAAAGAATACCAAATTTACTTGTCGCTCGGGTTCTACCAATTCACATCGCCTGCGGTTTTGATTCTTCTGCTGATGGCTGCCTCACTCTATGCTTGCAGCCACGGCATAGAAGTCATCGCCCGCGTCTCGCAGATTATCCTGCCGATCACTGCTATTTTCGCAATCATCGTTCTGACACTTTCTCTTCCGGAGATGGACTGGGGCGCATGGTTGCCGGTACTGGAACACGGACTTCTTCCGCCGCTGAAGGCCGCCTACATTCCTTGCGTATGGTTCAGTGAGTTCACATGGATTTTGTTTGCTCTGAACCATATTTCTAGGGACAAAAGCAAAGAATTGCGCACATATGGCATCCGCATCGTCGCGCTGACGACTTTATCGTTGCTACTTTTTTTCAGCGTCGACCTCGGCATACTCGGCCCCTTAAATGGCATTCTCATCTATCCAACACACATCGTCGAGCGCTATGTGCAAATCGGCTCATTCATCGAGCGCATCTCGGCGCTGTTCATGAGCATCTGGGTGCTCGGTATGTTTGCCAAGACCACTTTTTTGTTTTATATCCTACTGCAGGACTTGCGCTCTCTTTTTAATCTCAATGGTTACCGAAGTCTGAATTTTCCGATTCATGCGGTTATGTTCTCTTTATGCATCGTTTTCTTTACAAGTACGCAATCTATTTTGACCAACGCTTTTATCATTTTTATAATTGTCAATCCGGCCGGCAACATCCTTCTGCCGCTCATCATTTTAATTGGGGTATGGATTCATGTTCGGAAAGCGCATCGGAACAGCATCCCTTAGAACAATCAATTGGCATCCTTCACCGCGACTGCGTATAGGATCGACTGAGTCATGCCCTTCTACGAGCAGCTTGCCCGGTTTAATTGAGAGATGCACCAATCATGTGACATGCTTTTACAAAAGAAATTCGGCCGGGAAGGAATAATCAGAAATGCGGTCTTAATTGTCACCAAGCTCTGACCGCGACTTTTTATTGCTGGCGATATTAAATTATACAAACGCCAGATGAGACGGCCCCTTTTCGATCAGTGCCATGAGAACTTAGCTGGTTACTGCTTGCCAGAGGACGTTCTTGTTGGATACCCGCGGCCAGCGATCGTCAGATCAAAAGCACTAAAGGCAGCGTTTCCTATTCACAAACCTCATTTTTTGAACGGAGGGATTGCACAGTGAGTAAACGGACAAACCTGTTCGGCAAATTATGGCCCCACAAAGTGAACGCTCAGCAGCTGCAAAGCGACGACACCGTGCTTATATCAGCCAGTCTGCCCGATAATGAGCGGCTCGTTCGCCAATTATATATCGATTGCACTGACATTATCATTAAACCGTTTGCCTTCGGTGTTCCTAAGAAAAACAAAGGCCTACTTATTTACGTCGCCAACACAGTAGATCTGCTGCAGATGGAGCAACACGTCTTGCGTCCGCTGCATCTTTGTCACCTCCAAGAACATCCCCGGGCAACCGACATCAGTGATGCGCTGAGTGTGCCGTTTATTAAAACTATCCGTTATTTTTCAGCACTGCACCATGAGGTCGCGTGCGGACATCCCGTTCTGCTTGTCGATCAGCTCGACGTTGCCTTTGCGCTTGGCCTTGCCAAATGGCCCGGACGCCAGATTGAAGACTCTACAACGGAAACTGTCATTCGCGGCCCAAAAGAAAGTTTTGTCGAGTCGGCTGATGTGAACATGTCACTGATTCGTCGGCGCGTGCGAACACCAAAATTAAAGATGAAAAAAATAACGGTCGGCAGCTATACACAGACACAGATCGTGATCAGTTACATCGACAGCATCTGCGAGCCTCGCCTTGTCAAAGAAATCATGACACGGATCGAAAAAATCGATACAGACGGCATTTATGACAGCGGCAGCATTCAAGAATATATACAGGACGCCCCTTGCAGCGTCTTTCCGACCGTTTACGAAACGGAGCGCCCTGATTCGCTATGCGCCTCACTCATCGAAGGCAGGGCCGCCGTCATTGTCGACGGCAGTCCGTACGTTCTCGTCTTGCCGACAACTTTCAGTATGTTCATTAGTTCGCCGGAAGATTACTATAGCGGATTCCTTATCGGCTCGGTAATTCGCCTTTTGCGTCTGATCAACTTGATGATTGCCCTCATGGGACCATCGTTGTACGTCGCGATTACGACGTTTCATCAGGAAATGATTCCGACGACGCTGCTGATTTCCATCGCCCAATCACATGAGCAAGTGCCTTTTCCTTCAATGATTGAAGCTTTGCTAATGGAACTGACATTCGAGGGGCTTCGTGAAGCCGGCGTCCGTTTGCCAAGCCAAGTCGGTCCGGCTCTGAGCATCGTCGGTGCACTTGTTATCGGCCAAGCCGCCATCCAGGCGAGCATCGTCTCGCCGGCGATGGTGATCGTCGTCTCGATTACAGCCATCGCATCATTCATGATCCCGAACTACAGCGCTTCAAACGCCATTCGCATTCTGCGTTTTCCAATGATGTTAATGGCCGGCCTGTTCGGTCTGCTCGGCATCATCGTGACATTTCTCATGATCATGATCCACCAATGCTCCTTGCGTTCATTCGGCGTCCCCTACATGGAGCCCTTTGCACCACTAAAAAAAATGGGTGCGCTCGACATGTTCATCCGCGCGCCGCTATGGATGATGAAGACGCGCCCGCATTTCACCGGCTCCACGTGGAACAACCGGCGCAGATAGCATAGAAGAGAAAGAAGGATTTGACCGATGGCTATTCACCGATATATGAGGCGCTTGGGACTGGCAGGCGTCTGCTTCTCCTTCCTCTGTTCAGCTCTGAGCGGCTGCGCCGATCTGAAGGAAATCAACGACTTAGCCGTGGTTACTGCGCTGGGCTTTGATATAACACCGGACGGCAAGTTTGAAGTTATTACTCAAATCTTTCTGCCTGTTCCGGCAAACAGCACAATGCCCACTACCGGTGGCGCACAAAGCAGCACGTTTGCCATCATGAGTGCCCGAGGTTCATCTATTACCGAGGCGACGAATAATATTGAAAAACGACTGTCACGTCAGCTTTTTCGCAGCCACGATCGAGCAATCTTTATCAGTAAACGGATGGCGCGTACCCATCTGCGTGACGTACTCGATTACTGTCTGCGTTTCCGCGAAATTCGCGAACGCGTGAACATGTTTATTTGTGGTACCTCCATTTCCGAACTACTCACCTACCCGCCTTTCTTGGAAAAAAATTCAGGTGAACTAATGAATAAAATTATTCAGAAAGACGGAAATCTGTCAGTCACTATTTTAAATGCATTGATGATGCGCAGCTATCCGACAAGACCCAACATTTTACCGATCATCAGTGTTCAAGCTTCGCCGGTAAAAAAGGCCAAAAAAACTATTTCCATCGAACAGTCGGCTGTTTTTAGAAATGACCGGCTTGTCGGATCAATCAGTCACTATTTGACTTTTGGACAGCTGATGATGACCGGACGCTTCTGGCAAACGACTTTCACATTAAAAATTCCGCACAATCATGGCGTCATCGGACTGAATCTGCAAAACGTCAAAGCGAAGATCACCCCTGAAATCGTTCAAGGACAGTGGCTTGTGCATGTCCGTCTTACAGGAGACGAAATTATTTTTGAGAATACAACGGCGCTTGACACGCAAAACGAACACGATGTGCAACGAATCAACAAAACGGTTGAAAAAAAGATGAGCACACTTATCCATCAGAGCGTCCAGGCGTCCCAACACTTGGGAAGTGATGTTTTTGGCCTGTACCGCCAATTTTATCGAACATATCCTCATGAAGCATGGACGGCAAGGCGGCACTGGCAGACGCTCTATCCCCGGATTCGCATTCGTGTAGCAGCGGATGTCAATCTGTTGCAATCGGGCATTAAGCAGTAGAGCAGGCGCTCTGGCAAGTGAGTTATGAAAGAGGTACATTCTCTCTTAGGGCGTCCTTTCTATCGCCGCTCCCAAAATCACCCGTTTGCACTGCGCCTCTAATTACAAATTGAGGTTTACTTTTCCCGTGCCGTTTGTACACTCGTCGATGCAAACGGACGTATGGACGATGGAAAGAATATATGGCACGCATATAACCCTTTCAGTTGAAAAGGGGCCGTGCTGCTTTGCCGGCCGCTGCTAAAAGCAATCAAGAGCAATTTTGCTTTTCCTGAAATCAAAGGAAATTCACAATATAAAAAGGGTACTTCCAAACTGGCCTATCGATCTTTTGACTTACGCAGCGGCAATCGTTTCTAATGAGCTGACTGCTATCCAGTTGCAGAGACTATTAAACATACCCTGTGCAACTTCTCAGCAACACCTCGTATGAGTCAGCATATGCGTCTCCGTACAACCGGCAGGATTAGATATCGCTGCTTGCTGTTTTATGAGCGGATTTACCACCGCTGTCAATCCGTCCCTAAAGGGTGATGGAATCACAGCCATCCGTAACTGACGTTACAATGGATAATATGTACGCTCACTGACCGTACCTTTAAATACCCGCACATAACATTCGACCTCTCTATGCATCCATGCCAGTCTATCTCAGAGTGCACGCCGTTTGCAGAAAAGCCGGATGAGTGCCGGTAAAATAAGCAGCGCACTGAGCAATGAATATGCCGTATCAATGACTGTAATAAGACCGAACGACTGAAGCATTGGAAATCCGACAAACAGCAGCGCCGAAAAACCACCAATGACAGTTAGACCAGAGGCAAGCATGGCCGGAGCCACTTGCGTGAGCGTAATCTGCAATGCCTGTTCAGTTGATTGCCCGTACGCTTGCTGTTCACTGAAACGGGCGATAATAAGGATGGTAAATTCGATGCCGATGCCTAGTACGAGTGAACTCAGCGACGTCGTGATTGGATTGTATCCCATACCGAGCATCCGCAGTGTCAGGGGCGAGAAACCGAGTACAAAAAGAATCGGTAAAAGTGTATAGAGCGCACGCCTAATTTGGCGATAGAATGCCAAAAAGCAAAGAAAAATGATTCCCAGCCCGGCTGAGAGCATTAGCAAGCGACCGGAACTGACGTCATTGAGACCTTGAATCATCATCATTTGCGTGCCGGCAGGCTCGGCCTGCATTCCCTTTGGAAGATTCATGTTTGCTCTCAACCGTTCAAGCAGGCGCTGCTGCAAAGCCGGTGTTAACTGCGGGTCAATTTCAAATTGCAGCGTGGCCACGTGATTGTGGTCGGCAACAAGTGTTTTTCGCAACGTTTCCGGCATGGCACGCAGGGCGGCACGAACGGTTGAGCGTGCGTGACATGTCTGTTCTCCGCCAATTTCTGCAAGGGCGCTGGACAAACAGAAAAAACTGCGAACTGCCTTTTCATGCATCACTTCGCGGCGGCCTACCTGCATCATCCATTTGAGACACAAAGGGCGCGTGACATCCTGATCGCAAATTAAAAAGCTGAGATACGTCGTTGATCCGACCGTTTGTTGAAAGTGACGTGTACTCTGCAAAGCTTCCAGCCGCTGCGGAATCATGTCCTGAATGTTCGTCTCTACCGGAATAGACGCCTCAGCAGCCAATCCACAGCTGGCTATGATTGTGCTTACCGCAACAATCGGCAATGCAAAGCGACCGACTAATTGTGAGTAGTGGGCTACCCGCCCCGTTCCCATTCCCTGCGCAGGACACGTTTGAGTGTCGCATGATTTGCTTCGCAGGCGGCGGTCAAGCACAAGAAAAACACTCATCATCATGAATCGTTCGACAAGAAAACAACTCCAGACGCCGATGGCAAGAGTCAGTCCAAATTGGCGCATCATCGGGGCTCTGGCAAACAGAAGTGTCAGGAAACTCAATGCCATAATCAACACGGCCATGCCAATGGCATGCCCTATCGCCGATGAAGCAGAATAAAAGGCGACATCCGCATCTTTGCTTTTCCGATACTCTTCTTCATAACGATTATGAAACTGCACACCGAAGTCCGTGCCGAGACCGATGATCACAGGCAGCGTTCCCATCGTTGCCAGAGTGATGGGGATGCCTGTCCAACCCATGATGCCAAATGTCCATAACAAGGCGATGGGAATAAAGAGAAGTGTAATTAACCGGCGCCGTACGCGGAACACAAGCGACAGGACAAGTATCATGAGCGTGAAAGCAATGGTGAGCATCATCAGCATCGTTGTCAATATCTCCGGCGCCAGCGTGCCAAAGATCATCGGTGAACCGGCGGCCCGAACAGTAATTCCTTCGGCAAAAGGCCGCTGCCGCAGCAGCTTGTTCACGCTTTGGCAGACGTCGACCTCATCAGCAACATCGGTGCCTCTTGCCATATTCAGTATGAGGACGATGCTGCGACCATTGCGGGGAATTAAAGCCCGCAGCGGCGGTGGAATATGGCCGTGATTGGAGAATACAAGGGTTCGCAAAAGCCGGTTATTCAGTTGTTCAATACGAGGTGCTTTGCCGAACATCCGCCTTGCCAGCATTTGTTTTTGCCGCTCGTTCAGCAACCGAAGGACCTCCTGCTGCAACCGCAACAGCTGATTATGTCCCAGAAACCCACCGCTCATCAGCAGGTCCGGTTTCAGTTGACCGATCCGGTTAGCCTCCAGCGCCTCGCGCATCGTGTGAATTAACCGCCGCTTCTGCCCCATTGTCATTAGACGCAATGCCTTCTCTTCGACTGCCTGTTTCTGTCTGTTCGTGAGCAGTCCAAGAATGTACGACGAGGAGGAAAACGTTTGTCCGCCACTTAGCGCCGCAGCCATTTGTCCGAAAGCCTGTTGGTTAAATACCGGTTCTGATGTTTTCAGCCGGGAGAGTTGCTCGTCGATCAGACTGATATAGTTTGTACCTCCCGTAATATGACGAATACGGTAAGCCCTGCTTGTGAACGCCTGAATATCGTGAACGGTTCGTTTTGAAATCAGCAGCTGCTGCTTGCCTTCAAGCAGCAGATAGATGGAATCACCGCCAAAATAACGTTGGTACATTTTTGTGGTTTTAAAGACACTGGAAGACGGCTGGACAAACAGGTCGATGCTCATCTGCAAACGCAGACGAATAATCCCCACCGCAAGGCCGGCCGTTAAAATAAGAGTCGCAATAATAACAATGAACGGGTGACGGCCCGGCCATGTGGACATGACTTTCACGTTGTTTGTTCCTCCATGCCAACTATCATGCCCGTAATATTGGCATTCTATATCAGGTCAAACACGCCAGGCGTCCCACCGTTGCCAAAAGAGCAGCACTTTAAGAGGCACGCGCAGAATCGCTTGGTTGGGAGAAAAATTGAAGCAATAAGCCAGGCTTGAATCTTCCCAACTCATTGCGAAAAACACGATGCAGCTGCCGGTATGAATGAACGGCAGCTTCACATTTATCAAAATTGTAGTCGTATTTTATTCCGCATGTGCGGCAATCGTATGTTCGATGTGGCCTTCATTGTAAGCGAGTAACACAAAGAACATGACCGCATAAAGTAGCAGCGGCAACCACACATAGTTAACGTTAATCATCATCAGTGTTCTCGCGTTTTGCTGATGGTTTGCAACATAACCCGAGACGTGGAATAGTCCCGCCGTGATCATGCCGCCGACACCAAGCCCCATGTTTACGCCAAAGTCGTCAGTGGATGCCAGCAACCCTTCCGCCTGCACCCCCATCACTGCCCCATAGCGTATCGTGTCTGCAATCATGATTGACACAAGTCCGATAATAAAGCCGTGGCCGATTGAATTAATAAATATACCGGTAAACAACAGTGCAAGCAGATGCATATAGACGCCCCCAGCCAATAGAAGTTGACCAAGAAAGGCGATCACGATACCCGCAAACATTGTCATCTTTTTCCCATACTTACCCGTCACAGCAACGATCAGAGTAACGCCGATCAGCGCAGCAAGCGTGAAGCTGTTGGCAAAGGGCACAACATTTTCGCGATTCAGGCTATATTTGAAATAATAAATCATTGTTTGATTCTTAATAGCAGTCGTCAGCCAGTAAAAAAAGATAACAGCGGATAGAACAAGCCAAGGTCGGTTGTGGCGCAGCATACCGATCACCTGCCTCAGCGGCTGATGAGCAATTGCCGGCTGGCTGACGCGTTCATGAACATGAAAAAAAGTATTTAAAATAAGCAGTAAAGAAATGAGACCGAACAGTCCAATCGTCAGCAAAAAACCCGCCTGATCATTTCCATGCCCGAAGATAGCGACGAGCGGCAGCGTAAAAACCGCCACAATGATTTGGACAGAACTGCCAAAAAACTGGCGAATCACACCAAGCAGTGTCAGTTCACGCGGATTTTTTGACAACGTCGGTAAAATGGAAGTTATAGGCAAATTGACTGTCGTGTAGAAAAAGCCAAGTCCAAGATAGGTGACATACGCCCAAACAAGCTTTCCCGTCGCCGAAAAGTCCGGTGTTACAAAAGTCAGAACAGCGAAAACGACGTAGGGTAAAGCATACCAGAGAAAAAAAGGTCGGCTCTTTCCCCAGCGCGAGTGAGTGTGGTCAATCATGATGCCAATGATAAAGCTCTCAAGAACGTCCGCGATGCGAGCGACGATAAACAGCACCGCAACGGCAGTCGGATCAAGACGGTAAATGTCGGTATAGAAGAACAGTAAGTACGTTGTCATCATTTGAAAAACAAGATTATCTGCAGCATCACTCAAGCCGTAACTGATTCGTTCCGGCCACCTTGTCTGCCACTGGCTATTCATAAGACGCTTGCTCCCTTCCTCAGGCGCACATCTTTGTAGGCGCTCAGCCGATCGTTCGGTTAGTCATGTGGCTGATCTCCGGACAGTTGATGATAAACAGCATCACCGACAACCTCATTGGTCCACATCCATATCATATGGCCGAGCGCTTCTGACATGTGCTCCGCGACCGGCTGTTCCTGTGCTGAAGGAATCGTTTTCATTGCCGGCATGATACCCAGATGAAATGCTGCCCAGATGGCAAGACCGAATACCGAACCTCCCCCCGCGCGGATCTCCGGCTCATAGCGCTTGAGTGCCTCATAAAGCGTAGCAAAAGAAATTGAGAATCCGAAGTGAACACCGTAACTGACCCATGGAAGCTCATGCCCGGAATAGCGATACGTTCGATGCGTGAACGACTCCGGTAACCCAAGTTGCTGCAACAGTTGCTGAGGCGGATTCGTTTTTTCACGTTCTTTCGTGCGCGGCGGTGCGATGTTCTCCCAGCCAAGTTTCACAAGCCCGGATATAAGACCTGCGGCAATACCTGCCTTGACTATATTTTTCCACAAAATCACTGGCTTGTCCTGTTTTTTTTGCACAACTTTACCCTCTTTTTCCTTTGTTAGTTACATCCGTTAGATATTGATAGTATAAGCATTTTATGGCGCCGCGTCTTCTCTTTTGCTTACCACATAGATGATGCAGATTTATTGATGTCCAAGCGGCCGCGCAGCTGGCTTCAGTCTACATACTACTGCTTCGGAGGGATGCCGGCAGAACGCGGACCCGAAAGTGAATACAGCAATATAGCCTGCCTAATTATCCTATAAATAATTGTCTTGCAAAGGGCCGTAATCCACCAACCTTACATTGGAAAGCGTTAACAATAAGTTCATATTTCTCCGACCATTTCAACGGTAAAATAGAAGTTAGGCATAGTTGTGAAGAAACAGCGACACCGGCATCTGTGCTATTGAGAAGCCCTGCAGAAACCGGCACTCCAAAAAACACAATACATTGAACCGGCAAAAGTGAGAGATCCACTATGTTGCCATCAACGAAACGGATACAATTTTTGGCTTTTTTATAAACTGTTGCCACTGAACGTTTTAAATGTTCTTAAGTGTATGACTTCTGTTGATTTTGATTGTTGCTTTTCGGGCACCGCGTCCGATTGGGTTGCCTCATACATCTTGCCAGCGTTTTACGTTGTGGAATATTGGCGGCCTATCTGGCACACCGATCACAGATCGCACCCGTTTATGGGACAGTCTGCGAAACACAACAGTCCACTTAAACAGAGGCTATTTTATAAATCTTACAAAGAAGGTCATGATTATGAAGGGTTTGACAATTGACAAGATCGCAGTCGGTGACAAAGCCTTTTGGGAAAAGACGATTGCCGAATCAGACGTGTACACGTTTGCCGGCATTACCGGTGATTTGAATCCGGCACATATCAACCAAGTCGAGGCGGAAAAAACGATGTTCAAAGGCCGGATTGCTCATGGCATCCTTGTTTCCGGCTTGATTTCTGCAGCCATCGGCATGCAGCTCCCCGGACCGGGTACCATCTATATGGGACAGCAGCTCAAATTTACTGCCCCTGTTCACATTGGTGACACCATCCGTGCCGAAGTGGAAGTCATTTCCATCAACGCAGTGAAAAATCGAGTGACATTAAAAACGACGTGCAGCAACCAAAGCGGTCAAGTTGTGATCGAAGGCGAAGCCCTTGTCATGCCGCCCAAAGCGTAACATTTTACCGCTCTTTTCTCAATTTAACAGCACGCTGTCCGGTCATTTCTCACGCGACATGGAACCAGCCTAATAAAGCCCTGTTTCTCAAAATTGCAGTGCTGTGTTTGCTAGCAATGTGCCCACGTTAGCAAAATTGCAGCCTTGTTGTTTAAATACCGAGCCATTTTCACTGATTTTGATTTGTGGACTTTAGTCCGTTGAATACGTGTTGCGTGTGAAACATCAAAACCGCCCTGTTTAAAGGGTGGTTTTGATTATATGTTAAGGACGTATAAAAATTTTATTGGGACTAAGGACGAGATAAACGAACTGGGTTGACCTATTATTAACATGGTAAGCAGGCGGGACATGCGTGTCAAAACCGGTTTGGAAACATACGATTCACACAACGGGATACGGGAAATCAGAGCGCTTTTTCAGTACGGGGCACTCGTACCGTGCTAAATGCTCAGAATAGTTACATGTCATACTGTGCGACGATCAAACCGGTGATACCTCGTTTTTCAATGCATCGATGTATCGTCTGGATTATCATAGAAAATGGTTATACGTTTCATTCAATTCAACTCGTCATACGCTGTTTTTAACTTTTTTCAAGGGATTGTTTTCAATGCTAACAGAAGTTGCAACCAATATTTATCAATTCACCGTCCATTATCCATTTGACATGCGGGAAACAAATTGCTATCTATTCAAGGGGACTAAAGGGTTCACCGTTGTGGATACAGGTAGCCGCGATGCAGAAGCCATCAAGGACTGGGAACGTCTGTTTAAGTCGGGTATCACCGTTGAGAAAGTCGTATTCACGCATACGCATCCCGACCACGTCGGTCTTGCTCACTGGTTTCAAACACGCTGTCATGTACCGGTTCTGCTTTCTGAGCAAGGAGCTGAAAAGATACAGCGATCACGCGGGCTTGACAATGGGGCGTGGCTAAATGAATTGTTTCGTGCACACGGCGGTCCACAAATGTCGGCAGAGCTATTGAAACTTGAATCCCCCGATAATGATTTTGAGCCTGACGGCCTGTTTCAAGATCATCAGTTGATCACTCTCGGTCAGTCTGACTATGAAGCGATCTGGACACCGGGACATGCATCCGATCATTTCTGCTTTTATAATGGCGAGACGCGCATCCTGGTCGCCGGTGATCTTGTGCTTGCCCATTTGTCACCGATTGTCGGCATTTGGGAAGCCGGTGATGAAACAGCACTGGCCGACTACTTCAAGTCGCTGATCAAAGTAAAACAGAAAGCCGTACATCTTGCACTCCCGGGACACGGTGATCTGATCACCGATATGAACAGTCGTGTTGACGCGATCCGTGCAAAACATAACTATCGCCTGCAGCAAGTGTTGAATGCTGTTCGGTCGGACGAAAAAAATGCCATGCAAATTTGCGAAATCATCTATGGAAAATTAACTGAGCAGTACCTTTTTGCGCCATTCATGTCTATCATTGCTCGTTGCGCCTATCTCGAATCCTGCCGCAAGCTTGCCCATGTTGTCAAACGTGGAGTGACGTATTATGGCGCGACCCTTTAAAAGCAGCGCCTCCGAATGAAACCGAGACCGTCTCACCACAACTTCGGTGGCTGCATTGACCCCAGTTAAAAGCAATGGTGAGCACGCAAACAGACACCTTCGGCGCATGCTCACCGTGCACTTTCATCATCTCTGCGAACAAAGTGAGCGCTTTATTAATTACCAGTGATTAAAAAACGTATGGCGACTGGGCTGAGAAGCCAGCCGTGCAGAGAAAATAATTAGAAAAACTTAGCGATGCCAAGGCCTTAGACGAAGGCTGAGCCTTAGCTTTTTCTTATACTTGGTTCGGCAGACATCATGATTCTTTCTTAACGCAAGATGAAAACAGGTGTAATTTCATATTTTTTGCGGCTGCATCCTTTTTTTTTTGCCTTTTTTGGCTCTAATGAACGCGACAAGACACATATATGCCGTTTTTAAGCGTTGATTAGTAAGCGGGGAACATGCTATAAAGAAAGCAGTTAATCGTAGTTTAGTGCCTCTTCGTCCCCCCTCAGATCATTCTCGTCAAATACTACATCATTATAAGGAGCTGTCCCGATGCTTACTTTTATCCATCACACCGTTCTCCGTTCGAAACAGGCCTTTACTCTGATAGAAATGATGATTGTATTGTTGATTATTTCCATTTTATTACTTATTGCCGTACCAAATATGATCAAATCGCAGACTGTTGTTCGCGGCAAAAGTACGGAAGCAACAATCAAACTTGTTCAAGGGCAAATTGCCGCCTACCAAATGGATCACGACGGATCTTTGCCTGCCTCTCTCAATGATCTCGTCACGGGCGGTTATGTCGACACCATTAAAACATCGGACGGCAAAAATTTAGTGATGGGTGAAGATGGAACTGTGCATGCGCCGTAAATCTGCCGATATTCCCAAAGGCGGCTTTACGCTAATTGAGCTCATGATTGTTTTGTCCATCGCTTGTCTCCTCATTCCTTTCTCCTTTTTTACGTTAATACACGCAGCAAACGCACAAACAATGAAGAACTTTGCAAATGAACTCAGTCAAATGATTGCCGATGCACAGATGAGCGCATTGACTGACAATCAAACGACACTCATTATTTTTGATATGGCCGATCACAGTTACGCTGTCAGTCAAAACATGCATACAACGCATCGTGCCTCTTTTGACTCAAGAATTGATATCACGACAAACACAGGGAAGCTGTGGATCGGGATAACATCCAAGGGCGCGTTTATGAATCCAGGCACATTCTTGTTTCAGCTTGGAAACATTCGCTATAAACTCGTTATGCAGATTGGTCAGGGGAGATTCTCAATTGACAAAGCTAATTTTTAGAAAGAACAAAAAGCGGCAAACGACGAGGCGATTGGGCAGTCATCGCGGCATTTTTCTTGCCGAAACGATCTGTGCCGTGTCCATTATCACTTTTGTCACCTTGTCAGCATCAATGATTCTACTGCGTGTTTATGATGAAAGGCAAATGATTCGTGAACGAACAGAAGCGATGCATATTCTGCAGCGTCAATTACTGGCATGGGAGACGGGTGCATCGATTCCGCAGCACGGCCGTGCAACCATGTATAGGCTTGATTGGTTACAAAACAATGACCACCAGGCCATATTAACTGTGGCATGGACACATAGAGGAAAGGCATACCAGCTGCAAAGCGAGGCGCAAAAATGAAACGCGCAGGCGGATATACGTTGCTGTCAATGTTGCTTGCGCTCATGTTGCTTACTGTCGCACTCATATTGACTGCATCTGTTATGAAAACCGTCGTCAGTCGCTGGAATGATGATTCGACACAGGAAAAAAGCATGCAACTTTTTTTTACTCAGACCGCGTTTGAAGTGCACACAGCACAATCTATGCGCAGTAGTGATGATCATCAACAGCTTATCATTCAAAACAACGGGACATCCGTCATTTATCAGCTCAACGGAAAACGGCTCATTCGGCGCGTTAACGGCAGCGGCTACGAAATTGTGCTTCAGCACGTATCCACCGTTTCGTTTCAGACATTTGACAACACAGTGACGATTGAGGTGACAGACGATCAGAGTAAAAATTATATTTGGATCGGCAAAAGCTATCTTCAGCAGTCCGTCGCTCAAAGCTAACCGCCATGATCGGGGATTTGCGCTTCCGGTCACGCTCATCATTTCGTTTATTTTTTTAGCCTTTACACTCAGCGCAGTCATCGCTCTTGGTTCAGAAAAACAATTTTTTCAGTCTGCTTACGAATCATTCAGGTTTGACAGGCTTCGCGAAAACACTTTAGCTATCGTATCCGAGAAAATAAAAGCAGGCCAATTCAAAAACAATGAGGTGTTGCAAAGTGAACTTGGCAGTGTTTTATATAAGAGCGAGACCGTCACCGGACAGATTAAAGTCAAGTTCACCTTTCTTATAAACGGCAAACAGCAAAACAGCCAAATGATTTACGATGCAGTTACCAAACAGCCGTTGCTCTGGACGGAACGTTTGCCACCATAACCGTTCTTATGCGTTCCAGGTTTGAAAATTGACAGGCAGGAAACACTTAATAACATAGTGTTGCGCAATACATTCGCGATACTCGTACAAACACTAAGCGTTTTTCATTGAAGCAAAAATGAAGGAGCTGCATGTACTAGTGAAGTCAGAAGATTACGTTCGTTTTCTTACGGAACAATTTGTCCGCTATCTGCAAAAGCCGGAAGACGAACGAAAAAAAGCAAAGCAGGTACGCCGTGATTCACGTCTACCGCTTCGCAATCAGCTGTTTGGACAGATTCCAGATGCCATCGAAAGCTATGCACGCAATTTACGTCGCTCAGCAAGAAAAAAATAACGGAGAGCGTGGGGGCTATCAATTCGTCAATTGACCGATTATACCTTTTTAGCAAGCAGAATGCGATAGGTCAGGACATCCCCATAACGCTGCATCGTCGCCAAGTGATCGAGCCAAACTCCAATATCATCCGGGTCAGGAGCTACATTCAGATGCGAAAATGTTTCTGATTCATCTGCCTTTGCAAGCGGTACATCTCCTGCTTTATAGATTCTTGCATCCCTAAAGCCTGCTTCTGTCATGCCTTTCAGCCAATCACCCTCTGTATGGAGCTCAGGAACACCGTAGACGTCTTGAATCACCTGCGTATCTTGCGCGGAAAGCTCATGCTCGACCGTCATTTCAACAGCAATGAACCGTCCAGCAGGCGCAAGGACACGAAAGTATTCGGAAAGAGATCGTCTAATATCCGTAAACGCTGTTACCGATTCGGAAAGGATAATATCAAAAGTAGCGTCGTCAAACGGCAGTGCCTCAGCTGAAGCAAGTCTCACTGTAAACGAAGAATCCATTTTTTCAGCACGCCGCTTCGCCTGTTCTATCATTTTTGGATGCAAATCAACAGCTGTCACCTGCGCCTGTTTCTTACATGCTAAATAGGCAGCCGTCGCGCCTGTGCCGCAGCCCACTTCAAGAACTTTACTCTGCTGCGAAATGCCTGTTAGCTGTATTAAGCGTTCAGTTAATTCGCGCCCACCGGGATGTGCATGATCAATACCCATCTTGGCAAGAAAGTCAAGATAGCGTTTGTTCATCGGAATGCCCCCTCATCCTTCATGCGTTCAGCATATGAGGGAAAGAGTCGTCCGGTGAATACCGCTTAAATGCACCGTTTAGGAATCAATGAACTGAATGACAACCCGTTTATTTCTTCCTTAACATTCGCTGAGAAACGGATTTGTTGCTTTTTCGTCTCCGATTGTTGTTGCTTCTCCATGTCCAGGAAAAACACGCGTCTCAAGCGGGAGTGTCATAAGCTGGCGCTCAATACTTTCAATCAACACATGAACGTTAGCCCCCAAGCCATCCGAGCGGCCGATACTTTGCTTGAACAAAGCATCACCGCTGAAAAGTAAGCCGTCTTTTTTAAAATAAAAGGAAACCCCTCCCGGTGAATGTCCCGGCGTCTCCAGTACTTGAAAAGAAAATCCGCCGATCTTCTGAAGCATATCATGCCGCCATAAGATATCGGCAGGTCGTGCATAAATTGGATCAATAAAGGTAAAATAGGCGGAGCCGTTTTTCGCCGGATCAGCCAGCCAGTCATTTTCGCGCTCATGAAGATAGACGGGAAGATGCCATTTCATTCTTACTGCTTCGAGTGCACCAATGTGATCAAAATGTGCATGCGTCAAAAGAACAGCCACCGGTTTTGTGCCTCGTTCTCTGATCGTGTCCACAATGTGATCAAACTCATCACCGGGATCAATAACCAACATGTCATTTGTCTCACTGTCGCTGACAAGATAACAATTTTCATGAATTGCTCCAACTTGTAATCGTTGCCAATCTAACATACATGTGCTCCCTCTCCATCACTCCACCAACGCATTGATAAAAGCTGATTATACATGCAGATGGAGTGAGACGGTGCTGAAATTTTGTTAATAGCAAGGCACAGCACGAATGTCCTTAATCAAGAGTCTGCTGCTTTAGTTAATATCGCCGCAGCTGTTTGACTTTTTATCAGGAAAAATCGCTTAAGTTCAATCATTTATAACCTAATTAATTGTTGCATAATGATCACTTTATTTCAGCTTTTCTTTTGACAGCCATGCACCGCCGATGACACCGGCGTCATTGCCCAGCTGTGCAATTTCAATAGAGCATGCCTCAATAATGCGCGGTAATGAATACTGCTTAAAATAGCGGGTGAGTGGACTCAGCAATGTATCACGAGCATGCGACACGCCACCGCCGATAACGATCCGCTCTGGGTTGACAACGATTGAAATAGCCCCAAGTACATAACCAAGAAAGTATGCCGCCTTATCCGCAACTGCTTCTGACAGCGGATCATTAAGCGCTGCGCAGTTAAAAACATCCTCTGCTGAAATATCTCCTTTCTGTTCAAAAATATCGCGCAGTGTGCTTTCCGAATCGTTATAGTCAAGCGCCTCAAGCGCCAGTCGGCGGATGCCGGTTGCCGAGGACACGGTTTCAAGACAGCCCGTTTTACCACAATTACAAGGTGCCCCATCTTTGGGTATGACCGTAATGTGTCCGATTTCTCCGGCCATTCCATTCGTGCCATGAATAATTTCACCGTCGACAATAATACCTCCACCAACGCCCGTTCCAAGCGTAACACAAACAAGATTCTTTTTACCTTTACCGGCACCAAGCCACATTTCGCCAAGTGCCGCCATATTGGCGTCGTTTTCAATAATCACCGGAAAGCCGGTTATTCGTTCAATCTCGTCTTTTAACGGATAGTTCTTCCAGCCAATATTCACTGCACGATAAATAAAACCAGTTTTCATGTTAATAAAGCCGGGCGCCCCCATGCCAATGCCGCGAACATCTGAATCGGCATAATTCCATTGTGCCGTTTTCCTTTTAACACTCGCACCAATATCAGCCGCAATGTGACTGCCATTATCAATAATATTAGTTGGGATTGTCCAACTGTCAATCATTTTTCCTTTATCATCAATAAAGGCCATTTTAATCGTCGTGCCACCCAAATCAACACCAATATTTATTTTTCCAGTCATACGTGCCGCCTCTCTCCTTCTCCAGTTCCATACCCCTTTATTTTCACTCATATCGGTGAATTTGCCAACAAAAAATAGTTTTGTTGGCGCTTCGCCGACATTTTAATGAGCCCTTACTAAACAAAGTATGGCGCCGACTCAACGGTTGAACAGATGCAGAAAGCGGCGGAGAAACCAATGACCGCCAAATAAAGCAGCGACCAGCATCAGCAATGTTCGGCGTCTTTTAAAAAGATAAACCAGTGCAATTAAAAATAAAAGTGACGGTATCCGTTTAATCGTTAACATACGCATGAATCCTCCGACAATTGTATTAACTGCCGTTAGTCTGACCACCTGACAATACTTCATGCGTTGTCGCCAATATCGATAATTTCTTTCTCGGTAATCAAACGATCCACCGGTACATCGTGTGCTTCCGACGGCAAGAAAGCCAAACTGAGCTGTGCGCTAAGCAGCAACGCAATCGTCGGTCCACCGTATTTGCTAAGCAATCGATCATAGTATCCCCCGCCATAACCAATGCGAAATCCTCGTCGATCAAAGACAACACCCGGCACAATGACCAAGTCGAGCGCTTCAATTCCCACTTGTATGCAGTGCTCCGGGATGGGTTCCAGCAAGCCAAATTTGTTATACGCCAACTGTTTATCATCCAAACGGTAGAAATCAAGTTCATGTTCTTTTGTCCTGCACCTGGGTACAACCATGCATTTACCTTGTTCTTTTCCGAAACGAATAATAGCCGACGTATCCACCTCACGTCCGACTGAAAGTGTGATCGCTACAATCTTTGCACGCCGCCACAATGGATCGGTTGTCAGTCGCCCGGCAATGCTTTGGCAAGCCGATTGAAAAAAAGACTCATCAAGCCCAGCCAGCCGCTTTCGGACAATCGTGCGCAAGCTTCTTTTCTTTTCACTCAAATGGATCCATCCCTCTGCACCGCTTTGCTGACTTGATCAATTCGTCTGCCATCCTGCTTCATCAACAACAATTTCTTTTTTAGCCCGTGGTGAATGAAGGCCGGTTGCGTTTCATAAGAGAGTCTCGCCAAAATTGCCTACTTCTTTGAAAAAGTGCCGGACTGGCTGTATGCTGTCCGCAGCGCATTCAGAACAAAGTAACGTTTTTGTTATCATAACTGTTTCGTCGTTTTAGTAAACAGATGGCGTATTCATCACACCTTGTTTGCTTTAATCGTACTGACAGATATATACAGTCTCAACGCATGTGGGGATCCAGGCTGCGCCGGTCCTTTGACCGAAAGCTGAACCTTCGCTTTTTATACAACTCGCTGAAATCTTTATCCTTTCTTAACGTACAAAAAAAGCCGCCAGCACGCTACCGCACTGGACGGACTCTTCATAGACAAATTCCTTCAAACAACAGGGCAATCATTACTTCGTTTCACGATAAACGACATAACGCTGCAACTTCGGGCTATATTTCTTCACTTCAAGCCGTTCCGGATGCTTCTGCTTGTTTTTTGTCGTCATATAGTCACGATCGCCTGTTTCCGTATTCTCAAGAATGACTTTTACGCGCATCTTTTATCCCTCCAATGCATCAACTTCTAACAATCAAGTCCAAGAACATACGTTTAATTTTAACAAAAACACCTGCTGGTTTCAACATTTCAAATGGGATTCAGGAAACTTTTATCGTCCTTTTGTCAGCTTTTTATTTCTTGGATATAACTGCTAAGCGGAAATTCCTGCTAGTTAATTTACAAACATCTTTCTTTTTCCCCATATTTCTTCCGCAATGTGTTGACATATGTTATAAATGACTTGTGACATGCAACTGTTCAATAAAACAGCAGGCCACGAATGGATTCATTTAACAAACGGACAGGCAAGGGGGGGAAATAGTGTGGGTTTTGTCATTTTGATTCTTATTATTATTGGTCTTGTTGCGCTGGCTCTTTCCTATTACAAGCAGGACAGCATCAAACAAGTCGAAAGCCAGCTCGAAGAAAATTCAATTACGATGATGCAGGAGCTATACAAAGTTAAGAAAAAAATTCACGTCCTTGAGGAAGAAATGATGATTAGCAATCAGGATAAATTCAAAGGGTGAGTTCAGTGACGAAAAACGGAATACGCGGATTTGCAGCGGGCCTTTTGCTTGCTTCGGCCGTATTCGCTTTCTTTTATTATCTCGTGTTTAATGGCGAACAGGGCGCAACAAATACATCCGCCAAACCCCCTGCTCTGACAGAGGCGGCAGTAACTAAATATTTGACCGACCACCATCGCAAAGCCATCGACATTGACGCGTATAAGCAATGGCAGCAGCAAGTCAAACCGGGCGGAGCGGTCCCTTCATCCAGCAGCAGTTCATCTGCTTCAAGTGCGTCTTCATCGGCTCCTGTCAGCTACAGTCTGCAGATCAATGCCGGAATGACCCCTGGTGACATCTCCAACGCCCTTGTCAGTGCCAATGTGCTGCCGGCTGATCAGAAAACTGCTTTTGACAGTTACATGCATCAGAACAACTTAGAAAAATACGTTCAGCTCGGTACATTTCAAGTCAATAGTTCGATGTCCATCCAGCAGCTTGCACAAGTCATTACCAAAAATCATACGAACTAAAAAAAGTCCGGAAGACGTAACTTCCGGACTTTTGTATATATTAAAAGGTATAAAATTCCAAAAATACTAAAATAAACAAAAACTTAAGTATCGTTTTCAACTCAAGAATTTGGTGAAATCAAGTTTTTCTAACACGATTTCGTCAACATCACATACAGGCGATCGTGATTTTTAACATACTCAGTGCGTCAAAAGCTTCCCGAAGCACCTCAGGGCATAAACGAACCTGTCAAATTACGCCGCCCTGCATGCACCTCTAAGCAAAATCAAGCAAACAGTTACCCACTGCGGAAGGCACTGCTGCACACGTTTTTTCCCTCCACCGACTTCCAAGATTCAATCCCCGATCCTTACTGAGTCTGATTAGTCGTATAATGATACATGCTGTCATACGCCTGATAGATGCTGAGCGCAATCTGGTGATTCTCATGCCCCTTTTCAACTTTCGGAACGATATCCACGACAACAATTTGCGGATTATCATACGGTGCATAAGAAACGAGGGTTTCATTATACAAATTCAAATTATTTGGATCAATCTGTGCCGTACCCGTTTTTGCAGCAATTTTATAAACGGCATTCGGTCCGTTTCCCAAATCTTTTCCGGTAGCAAGGCCCTCACCGTGTGTCACTAAATATAATCCATTCTGCACGCGCTGCAGATCATGCGTCGAATTATCAATGCGGTTGAGCACGTTTGTTTTAAACGAATAAAGGACAGAACCCAAGGCGTTCGGATCATCGCTCGGTGCATGTACAGACTGCAAGAGATGGGGTTGCACGCGGTTGCCACCATTGGCAATCGTCGCAATATACTGAGCCATCTCAAGCGGCGTATACGTATCGAACTGGCCAATGGCAAACTGATGAATCAGTCCTGGATTGTCAGGCATGCCACCGTTATAGCCGGTGCCCTCAGTCGGCAGATCAATGCCGGTCTTTACGCCAAGTCCGACTTGATTATAGCCGTTGCGCAAGTCATGCACGGCTTGAACAAATTTAGAATTGGTGACAAGCGGCAGCGTGGCAATATAGCCGGGTCCACCCGGTGTCAACTTAATACCTGCCATGTTGGAGACGATTTTTGCCATAAAAACGTTTGATGAAAATTCAAGTGCCTGCTCCGGCGTCAAAGTTCCGAGCCCAGTGTTTGACTCCCAAGATGTGAATTCCTTTCCTCCCGGATACTGGATGGCTTTGTCAGTGAACGACTCCGGCACAGCCCCATAACGATAACCAGTCAGCTCTGTCGCCCCTTTGACTGCCGAACCCATCTCGAATTGTGCGTCCACCGTCGCTTCCGCGTCATCGGTGAATTTACCATTTTTATAAACCTGTCCGCCAAGTGCAAGAATCGCGCCGGTACGCGCATTCATAACGACGGCATACGCGCTGTCGTTTTGCTGGTTACCTAGCTGCGAACGGGCTGAGAGCACATTGGCCTGCAAGATTTGATTGACGTCTTGCTGCAATCGCCAATCGATCGTCAGCCGGATATCATCACCGCGCTGACCGGCTTTCACGGTTGGATTGCCGGTCGGTACACCGCTTTTCGTTCGATAGATGAGCTTCATCGGCACGCCGCGCAAGTATGATTCATATTGCTGCTCAAGATCGCTGACGCCGACAATCGCATTGCGGCTGTATCCTTTGGACAGAAAGCCGTTCAGATCGTCGGCAGGAATTTCCCCAACATGGCCGATATAAAACGGTGCATTGCTGATATAGTTGCGCGAAGATACATCTGCTGTTTGAATGGCTCCGTTGAATTCAGAAAGATGGTCGACAACGCGAACGTACTCAGGGTCATTCACTTGCAACCCGCGTTTAATGACGTAAGGATTAAGATTTGATGCTTGATTGAATTGATGCATGAGAGCGATAATTTGTCGATCCTGATC
Organism: Sporolactobacillus sp.; assembly: GCA_047722915.1. GTDB lineage: Bacteria > Bacillota > Bacilli > Bacillales > Sporolactobacillaceae > Sporolactobacillus. Next base: position 434,040 of record JBDNZQ010000001.1, on the reverse strand, counting down.
ATTGAAACCCGTCAGCACGTTTTTCGGCAAACGGGCGAGTGCTGCTTTGTATTCCTTTGTTGCATTTTTCTGCAGCTTATTTTGCTCGCTCTTGCTGAATAACGTCTGATAAGCAGCGCTAAGCGTTTTATAATGCGTAAGCAAGTAGTATTCACGCTCGTCGCGCTCGGTGATCTGACTGAGCGTTTTGTCATCCAGTGTCAAAAGTCCGGACAATTCTTGAGCGATCTTCAAGCATTTGTATTGATCAAGCCCGGCATTGCGCACAAACACGATAGCTAGCTCTGCGTTATTGTCAGCCAGCACCGTCCCATTTGTATCGACGATCCGCCCCCTTGCTGAATCAATGCTCGCTGTTTGATAATGATGCGCCGTCATTAATTTTTTGTAGTGTGCACCATTGACAATCTGAACATAACCGAGACGGATGATCAAGCCGGCGAACGCAAGAAAAACGACAAGAAATATCAAGTTCAGCCTGAGCGGCACATTATTTTTCGTCTCTTTACTTTTAATTGCTTCTTTCACGAAATTATTTCCTCCTCATTCAGCCTGACGCCAATACTTTACATTTATTCGCATCAATCCTTGACAACTCGCGGATAACCTACCTTTTTCTCGATCCGCTTTTCTCAGCAGCAGAAAGCGCTGCGTCTGCCCTTGCACACCTTTCTCCGCTGGTCATCCGCACCCCTTCGCAGTGAAAACCGCAGAAACTGAATGCCTTCGCTCAGCCTTTGCGGTCTGTTTTACATAACCGGACATCATCAAATTACTGCGTCTGATTGGTTGCATAGTGATAGAGATCCATCCAAGGTAACCAGTGAATGCCAGTTTCCCGCTGCCGTCCACCTTGGAACGGCAACGGCGAGCTGTGGGGAGCATAAAGACGCGCGTAAGAAACAAGCGTTGTGATAAGGCTGAGGTCGCTTGAGTCAGTCAGTGCTGGAGCCGTCTTGGCCACCCTCTGATAGTCAGCATGGCCATCCGGTCGTTTCAGGCGCGCATCCCTTTCTTCATTAATCCGCGCCGTTAACGGTCTGCACGTAGCCGAACTCGATCATCAACTCCGAAAAAGCAAGAAAGCCTGCCCAAAAATTCAAGGCAGCGACAACTCATGCCTGATTTCCTGTTTCTTCTTCATGGACGCTTGACCAGCGCCGGCGTCACGGATTTGAAGCGATGCGCCTGCCAACGCTGACGAGCGACGCTAAAACCCGGTTGGCATCACCCGCCGACCTTCAATTATTATTTATTGTACCGTGAGCCGCAAATCCTGTCAAAATGCGCCACAGTACCGCAAAACAATGGGCCAAAAATTTTAAAAACGTTCGTCTGCCCCGGCAAAATGCTGTGGCATGTTCACATTTTTTGATGCCCTACCAAACGACTTCGGATCAATATTAGCTGGTTTGTCCTCTTCCCTGATAAAAACACGACGCCCGTCAGTATTGGCCAAGTTCAAGCCGGCACTCAATCAGTTTGACACGAATGGTTGCTGCTTTTTTGTCGGCCATACGACGACGAGCAAAAGACGACTCTAGAAGCGCCATATATCGACGCACCGTCGCCGGCTTCAACCGATCAGCGAAAGCTTATTGGACGCTCGCCGCAAAATCAAAGCGCGCAAAAAAGCACCCGGAAGTGCATGTTTCAGCGACTCCCGGGTGCTTAGTCATGTGGGTATTATTATGTATACCGGCGGGGTAAAACCTCGCGATATCAATACCGGTAAAAATAATTATATCAGCGATTCTGCTAAAGTCAAATTTTTTTATTTAGCCAATGCTGATCGGACCCACTTATAATGGCTCACTTGCCTCTTCCACAGCAACTTTGCGAAAATAATTTTCTGTCAGCTTGTCAATCTCAAGCTTGAGCTCTTCCACCATGCGGTCTTCCGGCACTTTGCGAATCACTTCACCATGCCGAAAAAGCAGCCCCTCGCCCCGTCCGCCGGCAATGCCAATATCAGCCTCCCGCGCCTCTCCCGGTCCATTTACTGCGCAACCAAGCACGGACACTTTAATCGGTGCATTGATGCTTGCGATATACTGTTCAACTTCATTGGCAATCTTAATCAGATCGATCTGAATGCGACCGCACGTCGGGCAGGAAATGAGCGTTGCAGCATTCGTTAGTCCAAACGTTTTCAAAAGTTCCCGGCACACCTTAATTTCCTCGACAGGATCAGCCGACAGCGAAATGCGGATTGTATTGCCGATTCCTTGGTGTAGCAAAATACCAAGTCCGGCAGCACTCTTAATGCTTCCGGAAAAAAATGTTCCTGACTCTGTAATACCAAGATGCAGCGGATAATCAAAGGTGGCAGCCGCTTTTTCATAGGCAGCAACTGCCAAATCAATAGTGGATGCCTTCAGCGAAACGATGATGTCATGAAAATCAAGCCGCTCAAGGATACGAATGTGATGAAGAGCACTCTCGACCATGCCATCAGCCGTCGGATACCCATATTTGTTCAAAATATCTTTTTCAAGCGACCCGGCATTGACGCCAATACGAATCGGGACATGCTTAGCCTTTGCCGCTCGTACGACAGCTTCAACATTCTCTGTTTTTCCAATATTTCCCGGATTAATGCGTATTTTATCGGCTCCGCCTTCAATTGCCTTTAGGGCAAACTTATAGTTGAAATGAATATCAACGACAAGCGGGATATGAATTTGTTTTTTAATCGCGGGGATCGCCAGTGCATCTTCCATCGTCGGACAGGCAACGCGGACGAGCTGGCAACCGGCTGCCTCCAGCCGTTTTATCTGAGCAACAGTGGCCGCAACATCACGCGTCTTCGTTGTCGTCATGCTTTGAATAATGACTTGGTCAGACCCACCAATGATCAGATTGCCGACTCTGACTTTTCTCGTCTTCGTACGGTGTATCATGTCAGCCATGGCTAATCGCTCCTCTATCTTTTGCGCTGGGCGCAGCAATTTTTTCAGTACGTATCATCAAAGATCGATCATTCGTCATCGCTTTGTTCAGAAAAGCCGGCAAACGACCAAATCACAGTCCGGCAATGCGGGCAAGACAACAGAAATCCTGCCAGCATGATTTCACCGTAGGTACTGATGCGCCATCCTAAGAAACACTATCAGTATACCAATGACGGCAGCAAAAGTGAATTAAAACGGAGCACTCCTTTGTGCAGCACCCACCAGTCGTCAATGGTTTTTCATATTTCCATAGTAAGGAAAGGCGTACATCTGACCCACCTTCAAATGATTGGCATCGGCCGACGGGTTCAGCAGAGCAAAATCTTTAGCCAGCTGCTCGATATTAGGCTCGCCCGAATTGATGCGCTCACAAATTGACAACAATGTGTCTCCCGGTTCAACTTTTACCGTTTTATAGGCAATCGTTGCCCGCTCAATCCCGATTGCCTGAGCCGTTTCACCATTTTCATCTTGCGGAAGCGTACCACTTGTCAAATCTGAATAAGTTGTCCAACAAGCGACAACCACAACTGCCGCCAGCAGTTTTCCCTTTATTTTCACCATTATTGCCCCTCCTATGGCCGGCACAGGCATCCGGACGCAGGCCGCATATCTCCAATCTATTTCTATGCATCCATCGGTCGGGATATGCCTTTTTTTTGAAATTTAATACTATTTTTTCTACAACGCTTTCTCCGCGCAGACGCATATGGTTTAATTAAAGAAGATAATGGTCGGTGATAAATGAAGAAAGCGGTGATTCTATTGGCTGCTGTACTCGCGTACCCTGCCGGAGGGTTTATCGTCATTTTAATTGCTGCGTGCTTACTGTTTGCCGAATTACACGTCAAGGCAAAAGGCGTTGCCGGACTCATTGGCAGTGGGTTGTTCATTTTGTATTTTATGTATTTTCTTACCGACACAGCCTCGCCGTGGATCGTCGCGCTGCTTGCTGGCGGACTGCTGCTGATCATTATTGACGGTAAGCTACTGGCGACCGGTGTGATCGCCATTCTGGGATTCGCGCTGATGGTGGCCGGATGTGCACTTCCGGCGCCCTCGATGCTGTATGGCATGCTCGTTGCCATTGCCTTTGTCATCGGTACATGTGCTTCTCTGCTATTCCGCCGTTTCCTACCACCGCGCGACTATCTCCAGAAATTGACATTGCACACTCAGTTAAGCGGGGAGCGAGGATTTAACTCATTGAGTGATGAGATGCGAGGATTGACCGGTGCGACAGGCATCACACTCACTCCCTTTCACCCGGTTGGCACAGTAAAGATTGACGGTCGACAATACAGCGCAGTCACCAACGGTATTTTTTTGAAGAAAAATATCACGGTTCGCGTTGTCACCGTTGACGGCACACGAATTGTCGTCGAAGCAATTACGGCAGAGCAAGCTTGAGCACGCTTTTACTTTTTATGACTGCAACCAAAAAGGACAAGAACGTTGATCACGCCATAACCAATGTCAGCCAGTGGCAATCTTTTAAAACAGATCACGCAATAAAAGTGGCATGCCGGCTGTTATGTGTTTTAAACGTTTGACAGTCACCATCTCTCATAAGCGGCCCCGCCATAATACGTCGATACAGTTTTGTTAAGCCGCTTAAAGCCAGCAAACCCTGCTGGCTTTGCCTGCGTGATCGATAAGCATTCGTCAAATTTGTATGTGAGCCAACACCCTTTTCAAACATTGGACCATTGTCAGAAATTTAAATAGATACTTGCTGCATGAGAGCAGATATGATATAGTAATTTTTGTCGTCAAAACAACTTGTGTTTTCCAAAAAAAGGATTGACAGGCTTTCATTTTTTGTGGTAAATTAATTTTTGTTGTGAATTTATTCCACAGTAGCTCAGCGGTAGAGCAATCGGCTGTTAACCGATCGGTCGCAGGTTCGAACCCTGCCTGTGGAGCCATGGCGGTGTAGCTCAGCTGGCTAGAGCGTGCGGTTCATACCCGCAAGGTCGAGGGTTCGATCCCCCCCGCCGCTATTTTTTGTTTGCTTGATTTTTATTCGGCGGTTATTTGAAGAAGCAACTTTATAAAGATTGCTTATCGGTACGTCTTGATTAAGTCTTTTCTAACCGTCTTTGTGCTTGGACCCTTAGCTCAATTGGTTAGAGCAGACGGCCCATAACCGTCCGGTTGTAGGTTCAAGTCCTACAGGGTCCACCATTTTTAACGTGGAGGAATACCCAAGTTTGGCTGAAGGGATCGGTCTTGAAAACCGACAGGGGCCTCACGGCTCGCGGGGGTTCGAATCCCTCTTCCTCCGTTGTAAACGCTGTCCCGTTTTTTCAAAAGAATCCAACGTCGCTGATTGAATCGCAACGTTGGATTCTTTATTTTTCTGCTTTAAAGTATTTTTTATCAATAATCACTCCACTGACAGGATCTATGAACGAAGTATAGGTCTGGCACGCTGCTTCACTGGTTTTTTATTTGTCAAGTAGACACCGAGAATCACGACAAGGCCTCCGATAATCTGAAAGAGGTTGATTCCGTTCCCTAATAAAACGCTGAAGAGAGCAGTAAACACTGTAATTAAGTTTAGAAAGATACCTGCGCGGCTTGATCCCACGATGGGTACGCCAATATTCCAGAATAACAGCGAACCTACGGACGGAAAAAGTGCCAGGTAAAGAATACCAAGTGCTGTTTGAGGGGTAAAAGCCCAATCGAAATGTGAATAGATGAAAAATGGCAGCATCAGCAGTAAACCGAGAGCTACGGTAACCGCCGTTGCTCCAATCGGAGGTAAACCTCTCATCCTGTTGCTGAGCAGTGTATAAAAGGTCCATAAAATGATGACTATCAACATGAAAAGATCTCCGGTGTTATAGTGAATCACAAACACACGCAGAAGATTGCCATGGGTAAGAACTAACAGTACACCAATTAGTGATACAATCAAACCCACAACATTTTTTTTACTTAATCTTTCCTTCAATAACCAGGCCGCAAAAATGGCGATCATGGCCGGATTGACTGAATTGATTAAAGCAGCGTCCAAAGATGTCGTAAAATAAAGAGCCATATATAACAAAAGATTGTACCCTATGATACCTAATACAGAAAGAACAAACAAGACTCTCCATTCTTTCAAAATGGTTTTCCAATCCGGCTTTTCAATCATTTGTGCAAGCGGAAACAGAATAAAGGCCGCGATCAACCAGCGCAAGAAATTGATTTGGATCGGCTGCATGGCAGCAATCACATATTTACCACAAATATAATTACCAGCCCAAAAAAAGTTAGCAAGAATAAGAAAAAGAATGGCTGTTGATTTTTTCAAAGCACTTATCTCCTCATCATTTTAAATCTAGGACAGTATGTAGCCATCTTATTCACAAAATAAAATCCGCATCGGCGAACTAAAATAGCTCCATTCATAATTATAACGCGCAATCAGCAAGTGAAAGATGAATGATCTATTTTGCTTCATATCATATCCGCAAGTAAAATTGTCCATTGCAGAGCCCTATTAAATCTGACATTAAATGGGGCATAAGTAAAACGAGACGTTAAGCCATATAAAATTCGTTTAAAAAAATTACTGCTGTTTTATCTCGACAAAGCATTAAGATGGCTTATTTTATAAAATAAGCTTTCATTTATGTACATTTTTAATCATTATGGTTATAATACCAGATAAGGTATGTTTAATTTCAAGCATTGCTGTTACTTAGACAGTCCAGCCCATGGGCTGTTTTTTTACGTTAAAAGCGTATCAAAAAAGCAGCGGGACTAAGCATGATAAAAACTAAGGCTCAACTTTTGCCCAAAGGATTTGGCGCAGCCAAGTTTTCCCAAAGTTCTCTGTTTACACTGAATATTATTTTTTTCTGCCTCATCTTCATTTGTTGTGACCCTCTAATAATCAAAATCCGTATTTTGGACACGGCGTTCACTTTAACTGTCTGCAGGCCCAACCCAAACATAAAATGCGCAGAATTACCCCGTATATCGTCCATACCTATTTTTTTAAAATTAATAAGATAAACTGTACCACAATTTAAGGAGTTGATCATCACATTGAGTCGAAAAAAACATTACGATGAAAGCTATGTTGATGAGGAGGGGTGCCTCCACTCACCGTGCAACCCCGAGCCTCAACCAGAACCCGATGACGACAATGACGCCGGTCTTGTACACGAAGTGGTAACTGATCAGTCACTGCAAGTTTCGCCCGAGCCGCGCCCGCTGCTCGGCAACCGGTTTGCCGAAGTATGCGTTAATGTCAAAGATACATCATCACGCGTTCTGCTTGACGGTGTCGTGGAATGGAAACCTGACGGCATCTCATTGTTAGGCAGTATTATCGGTATCATTAATGCCGGACTAATCTTTGGCATCCCAGGCGTGCTTCGTGTCTGGAAACGCAACGCCGACGGCAGCACGCCGATTGCCGAAAGCCGGGATACCGCTCAACTGCTCTCAACGCTCGGTGATCTTTTCAACACCTCACCCACCGATGAAATTCACGGCGTCGACTTCTCCTTTGTGACAACGCCCTTCCATGTTGTTGACAACAACCCTTCAAAAGGGGCAAACCGCTACTTTTTGACACTCGACCTCGACACGTCAGTCATCCCTGGATCATTTCTGACTAACATTATCGGTTTGGCCGGCGAACCGCCCAAGCTTTCTATTGATAACGTCAGAAACTACAGCCTGACAGCGCTCGAAATTGGTGCAAATCCTGACAACGGCTGCAGCCACTGCTGCTGATCTGGTCAACATCATCGCTCAGCGCATCATGTATTAACAGCGAGCAACTGCCGCACATGCATTGTGCGGCAGTTGCTTTGGTATTATCGGATATTAGTCCCCATACAAACACGTTGGGCATGCAACACGTCTAAACATCAATAGGCAGCCGTTTCCATCTTCGCAATTTGTACAAATTTTTCAAAAACAATATCTGGCCTTATTTTGAAATAAAGAAGGTCCGATATTCAGATCGGACCTTCTTCTAAGGCATTATCGGACAAAAAGCGGCGAAAGCAGTTGGATGAAAATAGCTGCCAGACCAATGCCAATCGCCCATCCGCCAAGCGTTCGTGCGCCCTGTCGAAGGGCAAAATAACCGACGACAATTCCAGCAATACCAAGCAGCAGCGGCAAAAAAAATAAAGCGGCAACTGACAAAATGAGAGCGAGCCATCCGCTGGCTCTACCTTGTTGCGTCTCGTCTCTGACACGCCGCAGCGGATAGTCACGCGTGGCGCCTTCATCGCGATACTGATCCGCGGCCAATTCCTTGGCGTACTCCTCATTGTGAAAAGCGTGTTGCTTGTCATAAAGCGAATCATCGTTGAATCGATCCTCACTGTCCAATGTGACCCCTCGCTTTCTTTTTAGGATCACAACTAGTTTGACCTTTCTTTTCATTTTTCAACAATCCATATTATGGGTAAGCGCGCAGTGGACGTTTGCACCAACGGGCGAGTTCACGATTCATAGGGCAGCGTAAAACTTGCCGTCGTGCCATGCCCCGGTACACTGGTGAGGCAAAACGTTCCGCAATGCTCGGAAATAATGCGTTTGCAGACCCAAAGTCCGACACCCGTTCCATGTTCTTTCGTCGTATAATACGGCTCTCCAATTTTCCGAATCACTTCCGGTGGCATGCCAGTTCCGCTGTCAATGAACGCGAAGCTGTACCCTTCTTCCCCACATTTCCCATGAAAAATCAACTTTCGGCAACCCTGACCCGTTTCAATGGCTTCAACCGCATTTCGCAATAAATTGACCGCCACTTGCCGAATTTTATTGACGTCAGCCCTACACGTTCGCTTAGAATCAGAAATATCATAGTTGAAATCAATGTTGTGAAGCTGGCACTCCGTTGAAAGCACCGGTATGAATTGTTCAGCAATATCTTCCGGTTTCATACTTTTTTTATTGTTTTCTCCCCGTGCCAGCGATAAAAAATGTTCAAGCGTGTCACGCATATGGTCGATTTCTGAAAGAATACCCACATAATATTTATCGAATTGCTTCGTAAACATGGACAATTGAACAAAACCGCGAATGACTGTCAGCGGATTGCGAAGCTCATGAATAAACTCAGCATTTGCGTACGCAATCAACCGTTCATCATATCCAACCATCCATATATATCCTTTTTTGTAAATAGCTTTGAAAAATAGTCCGTCTCCTGCCTGACCGTCAGCCTCACGTAAAAAAGCACTGATTTCTGTGCCTTTATGCTCGGTAATGCGTTTTAAAAAATGCCGTGCCAGTTGTCGATTGTCTTCTCCAAAAAAGCGGGAAAATGATGAGCCATACCGCTCAACAAGTCGGCGTCCATTCGTGTTACCTGAGAGCACCGTTCCTTCAGAAGTTAACAACAGACGAATTTCCAGTGTCAGGCGGTTCTCAAACACATCTTCATCATGATTGAAAGAAAAAGCGCTATGATCGATAATAACGATCACTCTCCTATCCATTCCTTCACGCTTGTCATGATCTATAACGATGATGCCGCTTCTTGTCCAACACTTCTGATGTTTGGCAGAAAATAAAGGGTCTCTTGTTTGCACGATTGGCACTGGCCGTGCCTCTCCTCCTCAGACAGGCTAGTCCATGAACATGCTGCCTGATTGGCATGCTTTACACGCCCTTCGTGCTTCCACCTTTTATTTTTTCAGACGTTAAAATATAAAAGGGGCAGCGGGATTAAGTATATGAAAAGTTAAGGCTCAACTGTCATCCGGAGGAAGGAGTTTAGCCAAGTTTTTCTAATCGGGGCCGGCCAACAGCTAGTGAACATAGACACTCACCTCTCCCTGCTGGAACACATTTAATTATACTTGAAATATAATTTTTATTGTAGAAAGGCCGCCATTTTTCGTTAGACAAATTCCGACGAAATAAGCGATTTTGCTCACGAAACATGATAATCATGTTTTGGCACAGCGTTCATACACTAAATGACAGAACACCATCCCAGCACAACAAAGGAGTGGGACGTCTTTGAATTCTTTTGTCCAGCAAATCGTGAATCAGCGCATTAATCAGGTGACCGCAGGCGAGTTGCTGCAACAAGCCGAATTATTTCACATTGCTATTTCCCGCGAACAGGCAGAGCAGATAGTCGCCAATGTACACGGCCAAGGCATCGACTTGTTCAATGCCGACGGTCAGCAAAAACTCCACACTATTATCCGTGAAGCTGTCGATCAGGCTACAGCTGACGAGCTGTTAAATCGTTTTTACTCACTCGTTGACAAATTCAGCTAAAAAATTCGGATAATTTGCTAAACGCCCACCTACCAAAGCAGGTGGGCTGCGACTTGAATGTCGCCGACTGAACGTCAGGGGTAAGATTACCGGCAGTATAACGGGGGACATCATTCGTCAGTATATTGCGACGCAATCCGAGCGCGGTAAAGATGCAACGTTCAGAATCGAAGACTGAGTGTCAGTCGTGCTTCAGTCCGCGTTAGGCGTGGGAACTTTTAGAGGACTTCAGTCGCACAAGAATAACTGTTTAGCCTTAAGTGCTGCCTTCAGTAGCTCTTGTTCAACTCAGAAAATTCATCCTGCAATAATCAGGAGGAGCGTCCGTTAAGATACTGCGGCGTTTAACTTGGGGCAAAGCTTGGCAGACCAAACATGAGTTAGCCTATGTCCCTTACCCACAACGCTGACCTGAAGAATGGTGATGCCCCTCATACACCCCTGACAAATCCATTTCCATATGTGCACAGCAATGAATTCGCGCAGAATTTGATGCCGGTGCCACCCAGACGCATGGTCCTTGATGTTATAACCGCAATGCCCGCTTTTTCGATAGCCTCCATACGTCTCACCTCTCTAAAAGTATGGGCCTGCTTTGGAAACTAAAAAATCATCGAAAGACTAAGTTGCGGTCATTCATCCTCTGAAATGCTGCAGCAGCCGAACTGCAAAACCTACATGCTAAAATACGCCTTTACATCGTGTCAAAATGTTTGTTCGCTGCTTTGCGGAGGCACCGCACCCAATTGACGTTAAAAACCGCGCGGCATCAGCGGCACGGTTTTCTTTTATTTAGCGGCCCTCAAAGTGGCTGTGCCACAATGTCGTCAATGACATGCGGATTAAAAGAACGGCTGCGCAGCATTTCAATTTCAAAACGGTACGGAGGCCTTTTCTTTTTTGGATCACTCAGGGTCACATAAGGCGTCTCAAGAATTTTCGGCACGTTTGAAAATTTAGGGTGGTGGACGATCGCATCAAGAGCCGTGAAGCCGATTGTCCCGCAACCAATATTTTCATGCCTATCCTTACGAGCTCCTCGCGGGTTTTTGCTGTCATTCACGTGCACAACCTTAATGCGCTCGGAGCCGATGACTCGGTCAAATTCGGAGAGCACCTCCGCAAAATTGTTTCTGACGTCGTATCCGGCATCATTCGTGTGGCACGTGTCAAAACAAACTGACAGCTTATCGTTAAGCTTGACACCTGCCATAATCGTTGCCAAATGTTCAAAACGGAAGCCGCATTCACTGCCCTTTCCGGCCATCGTTTCCAGTGCAATCTGAACATGATCATCAGCAGTCAGCACTTCATTAAGCCCTTCAATAATTTTTGCAAGGCCGGCTTCAAGACCGGCTCCGACATGACTACCCGGATGAAGCACGATCTGCTTAGCACCAAGGGCGGCTGCACGATCAATCTCTTTGCGCAGAAATTCAACCCCAAGAGCGAACGTCGCTTTTTTCACCGTGTTAGCCAAATTGATGATATAAGGCGCATGCACCACGATCTCGCTGATTCCGTGTTCACGCATGTAGAGACGCCCTGCATCAATGTTTAACTGATTGATCGGCTTGCGCACGGTATTCTGCGGGGCCCCGGTATAGATCATCATCACTGATGCGCCGTATCCCGCCGCCTCCTCCGCCGCTCCGAGTAACATTTTCGTCCCTGACATGTGGACGTGCGAACCGATTTTTAACACGAACGGTCCCTCCTCCCATTCACACTTATACACAAACATCTTCACACGTATCACGTCTTCCTCATTGTAGCATAAACTGAATAACAGCGATGAACAGGAAAGAAGGCAGCATGATGCAACCCTTTGATCAAGAGGCAGGACGTCCTCAAACCACTTACTCGATGCGTAACATAAGTATACCCCCCGCCCGGCAAGGACCGCCGCTTTATCCCCCTGCCGCTCCACCGACACCACCCGCTCAACAATCCGCCGCAGCCGAGGGAATGCGTTCAGACGCTGGTGGCATACTTTCCGCCCTGACAGGGCTATCAGAACGTGTCTCCGGAAGCGGAGCCATTGATCTGCCCGGTATGCTTGTCAATGCCCAGAAGGCACTTGAGGCCGCACAAACGGTTTTGCCAATGATTAATCAGCTCAGGCCGATCGTCAAAAATGCACCGTCAATCATCAACAGCTTGAAGGGGCTAAACGATAAAGAAGAAGCAAAAAAAAAGAAAGAAGCAGAAGAGGATCAGAAAAAGGCTGAGGAAGCAAAGAAAAAAGCGGAAGAAGCGAGAGCGGCCAACGAAACCCATGACCAACAAGCAGCAAATACAAAAGCTGACAGCGAAGCAAGTCTTGAGACGGCCACTGAGCAGACAAAACAAGAAACGGCCGCACAAACGCGTACTGGACATCAGAAAAAGAGCAAAAGTTCTCGGCCGCTGACGCCCAAGCGCTCAAAACCACGGCTGTATATTTAAAAATCATGGGATCGTGGGCGGCTCCGGCTGATCTGAGCAATAAGTAGGCTCGGCCAAGCCCTTGGTGGCTGCTTACCGTCATTTTCCTTGAACAAGCATGGATTATTGATGTCTGATTTCTTTCTCTTGCAGAACATTTGTACAATCCTGCCACTTCCGTAAATGAAAAGGTGACTATTTGTTTGAACCCGCTCCTTTTTTGAATAACAGGAACGTATTACTCAATCAACCACCCTGCAACGGTCTGCCTCAGCCTGCAAACGACTGGCAACTTCTCAAGCGGCTCATATGGCAAACGCCGCATGCGACCTGTTGTACAGATGATGGTGCTCACTATATAATAAAAAGAGAAGACCGGTCGCTGAAACACTTCACGCGGCATGGCGACACACTTTTTTTGCAGAACCCATTCAACGGGAGACGGGGGCATTTTGGCATGAAAGTATTTAAAGTATCGCCGCGCGGTTACTGTTACGGCGTAGTGGATGCACTTGTTATCGCTAAACGGGCGGCAATGGATCATACGTTACCAAGACCAATCTATATACTCGGCATGATTGTCCATAATCATCACGTAACCGAGGCGTTTAGCAAAGAAGGCATTATCACGCTGGACGCAAAAGGTAAATCGCGAATGGAATTGCTGAGCACCATTAACAGCGGTACTGTTATTTTTACCGCGCACGGCGTCTCACCTGAGGTTCGACATCTCGCCAAAGAAAAGGGACTGACAACGATTGATGCGACATGTCCGGACGTGACGAAAACTCACGACCTGATTGCGAGCAAAACTGCTATGGGCTATCACGTTATTTATATCGGGAAGAAGGGCCACCCAGAACCTGAGGGAGCGATTGGTGTCGCACCCGGCCATGTTCATCTCGTTGAAACCGCAAACGACGTGGATGCTCTCAACCTTGAAGCAAAGCAGCTCATTGTCACCAATCAAACAACGATGAGCCAATGGGATGTGCGGGAAGTCATGGATCATATTCGCGGGCGTTTCCCGCATGCACAATTCTATAGCGAAATTTGCCTGGCGACGCAAACACGTCAAGAAGCAGTAGCTGAGCAGGCCCGCGACGCAGACTTGCTGATCGTGGTTGGTGATCCGAGCAGCAACAATTCGAATCGACTTGCACAGGTATCTGTCGAAATTGCCCACACACCGGCCTATCGAATTGCTGATCTGTCAGAGCTTAAGCTCGAATGGCTGCGCGATGTACAAACGGTAGCAGTTACAGCGGGAGCTTCTACACCGACGCAGTTGACAAAAGAAGTCATTCTTTTTCTCGACCGCTACAATCCGCAAGACGCATCCACGTGGTCGACCACAAGTGAGGCCGCACACAGTAAACGTATCTTGCCAAAAGTCAAAATGACCTCCAACGGTCACACATGACCGCCGAGTTCACTTTTTTGCGGTTATCCGGCCGGCGCGCTTGAGAAGTCGCCCTGTCGTCTGTTCCCTATGACTGAACGGCAGCAAATGCTTTTGAAGCACAAGATAATGTTCTTTGAGTCTGGGAGACAACCGCCAAACGAATAAGCGGTGTGCCCTCTTCATTTCCCTTTTCCCTGTAAGTTAAACGTCGATATTTGATGAACTTGCCAGCACATCCGGACTCAGCAGATGAACTGAAACGGATCAGTCGGTGCCTCTGAAACGATCACTTCCGTTTTGCAGCCCTGCTCAGTGATCACGTGCTGCAAGAACCGACAAACCGCTTGCTTCATAATCGCTTCAATATGATGACCGGCATCAATCACTTTCAGTCCACAAAGCAACGCATCATGTGCCGTATGGTAGTATATGTCGCCGCTGATGAGTACATCCGCCCCGCGTTCGCGCGCAAAAGGAATCAAACTATTGCCGTCCCCGCCACAAATTGCAACGGTTTCGACTTGTTCTTTAAGATTGCCTGTTACACGAAGCCCTGAGAGCCCGAATCTTTCTTTGACAAAGCGACAATAGTCTCCGAAAGGCATGGGTTCCGCCAGCTTACCGAGGCGTCCCAAGCCATAACTTTTCCCCGCATCGGGCAGACGGTACAATTCATAGACTGGCTGTTCACACGGACATACAGTCCGCACGCGGGCCATAGTGGCTTCTAACAAACACTCAGTCACCGTCCCTTCTATCCGCACATTGTCAGTATGCTCGAGTATTCCGGAACGGCTTATGTCAGAGTAAATGACTTGTTTCGAAAAGCATGCGCTAATTCCGGGTGAACTAGATGTGCAAAAATGGTTATGCCCGTTTGAGGCAACGCCGCACTCGGCCAGCACGCGTCGGATCGATTCCGCATGCGCGTCCGGTGCATGGATGACGATTTTATAAAGCGGCTCACATCCTGTCTCTTGCAAGATGTCCGTCTCGCGCAGACCGAGTCGCTCAGCGAGCAAATCGTTCACTCCGCCTTCTGCAACATCAAGATTCGTATGAGCGGCATAGACAGCAATATCGTGTTTGAGGCATTGACTGATAATCTTCCCCTGGCCGCGGTCAGTAAGCACCTGTGCAAGCGGGTGAAAGATCACCGGATGGTGCGCGACAATCAGATCGACGTGTTTGTTTGCCGCCTCTTCCGCGACATTCTCGAGCACGTCAAGTGTTACCATCACACGCCGCACCGGCTTATCAAGACTGCCAATAAGCAAACCAATCCTATCCTTTTCAAAAGCAAACTGAGGACGTGCCCATTCTTCAAACTTGTTAATTAGACGTTGTCCAGTGATCCAATCCGCCATCTGCATCTACTCCTTCGCCTTCTGACTTGTCTGTGCAGCGGTTGCTTGCCCATTGAGTACCGCCTCTATCATGCTAAGTTCACGGAAACAACTGTGCCTACGCTCACTGGCTGCGTCGTTATGCTTAACAGCCCGTAACTGTCCAAGAATTTGTCGCAATTTGTTCGCACGCCTGTTCCATTTTTTCAAAAAAATAGTCTGTTTTTGTATGAGCAATTGTGGACCTAGCAACAGCTCAGATTCAGAGAGCTCGGCGCACTCTCCACTTCCAGCCTTCCTAGCACGGATAATTTCATAAAAATGCGAGGCCTCCTCGACGATTGTCTCCCTTTCAATCAACCAGCCGTGTGCGGCAAGCCAACCTCTGCAAAGCGGTTCGCGGATATTAGGTTGGAGCACGAGTGAAGCTTTCTCAATTTTAGCAGATCCGCGTTCAAGCAGATGAACAATAAGTTCACCGCCCATCCCTGCAATAACGATTGTGTCTGCTTCACCGCCGGCGATGACATCAAGTCCGTCGCCGAAACGCACATCAACGGATGTCTCAAGACCGTATGCCCTAACGTTCAACACGGATTGCCGAAAGGGACCTTCCCGCACCTCACCGGCAATTGCGCGTGAGACAATGCCGGCACGGATAGCTTGACAAGGAATGTAGGCATGATCAGAGCCGATGTCGGCAAGGCATCCTCCGCTTGGTATCGCATGCAAAACTGCTTGCAGTCTTGCGGAAAGCTGAATCTCCTGCATCGTTTTGTTCCTCTTTTTCTGTGACAATAGTATGTGAACAGGCAGAAGCATATCGCTTATGAAGGCGTGACAGCCCAGGCACAACGCCAATCTGCATTGGTAAAGCGCAGGGCTCTGAGCTCGTTATCCCTTCACCGAAGGCAGGGGTTATCCTCCCATTTTTCCCCGCTTGAGCGACAGCGGTCTGATCGCGTTATAACAATTCTGCGCGTTCCAAAATAGCCAGTTAACGGTATCCATTGCTTGCAATGCTTTTCTGAGGCTTGGTGCAGGCGCCATTCACTGCTCGTTTTTGTTTAAAAGCAGCAAGGTGTTTAGAAAAACTTGGCGCTGCCGAGTCCTTAGGACGACGGCAGAGACTTAGCTTTTTCTTATACTGGGTCCCGCTGAAATCGATAGACTTTCTTAACGTATTGGAAAAGCTGGAAAATTCAGGTCCTTTAAAGCAATCATGCTTCGATTGCGTACTTGCTGCGGACACACCGCTTTGGCACGTATCATTTAAAGGGCACGTCCAAGCCACAAGTTTATCATAACAAAGTCAGCAGCCAACTGAAACCAATAGATTGCGTTTCTCTATTGATAGCGCTTTCATATACTGATAAAATAAAAAGCAGAAACATATTGTGCGCGTAACACACTTATGCATATCCGCTTTTAAACCAAAGCCAAAACCATTAGCGGCGACTCTGTTCTAACTTTCAGTTTTAAGAGCAATACGTCTATATTCAAAAAGCGAGCTTTTAGTCAAGAAAATCTTTTAGCTGTTTGCTGCGACTTGGATGCCGCAATTTGCGCAAGGCTTTCGCTTCAATCTGGCGGATGCGTTCACGTGTTACACCGAACACTTTGCCCACTTCTTCGAGAGTCCGCGTGCGTCCGTCGTCTAGACCAAAGCGAAGACGAAGGACATTCTCTTCGCGATCAGTCAGTGTGTCCAGCACATCTTCAAGCTGCTCTTTTAACAATTCATAGGCTGCTGCATCCGAAGGAGCCTTAGCATCTTGATCCTCAATGAAATCACCAAGATGGGAATCATCCTCTTCACCAATCGGTGTTTCAAGCGATACCGGTTCTTGGGCAATTTTTAAAATCTCCCGTACTTTTTCCGGCGAAAGTTCCATTTCGTTGCCAATTTCTTCCGGCGTTGGTTCACGCCCAAGGTCTTGTAGCTGCTGACGCTGGACGCGAATGAGTTTATTAATCGTTTCTACCATATGCACTGGGATACGGATCGTCCGCGCCTGATCGGCGATCGCTCGGGTAATAGCCTGACGAATCCACCATGTCGCATAAGTGCTGAATTTAAAACCTTTTGTGTAATCAAATTTTTCGACAGCCTTAATCAACCCCATGTTACCTTCTTGAATGAGGTCAAGAAACAGCATACCGCGTCCGACATAACGCTTGGCAATGCTGACAACAAGTCGAAGATTGGCTTCGGCAAGGCGGCGTTTCGCTTCCTCGTCACCGCCATTAATTCTTTTGGCCAAGCTGATCTCCTCATCCGCCGACAGCAGGTCGACGCGGCCGATCTCTTTCAAGTACATGCGCACCGGGTCATTGATCTTGACGCCAGCCGGTACACTAAGATCATTTAAGTCAAACTCTTCCTCTTTTGTTTTATCGATATCCAAAGAATCCGGGCCTTCTGATTCATCGGAGACATCAATACCCTGATCGGCAAGCATTTCATAAAACTCGTCCATCTGCTCCGGTTCCTGATCAAATGGGGCGAGCCGAGTGACAATTTCCTGATAGGTCAAAGAACCGCGCTTTTTTCCAACTTCTAAAAGTTGTTCTTTCTCCTGATCTACAGTCAATTCCGGCTCGGTCTTGCTCACTTTACCTGCCATCTGATCCCCTCCTTCTAATACACCCGCTTCAACTGTCGGGCGTTCCATTCAGTCCTTTGCGCAGCTGAATTGCTTCAGCAAGCAGACGAGCCGCCTCTTCCGCCTGTCCGCTTTGTTCGGCAAGGCGACGCTTTTCGTCCTTCTCCGCAATCAGCTTATCCTGCGCATGCTTGTGAATCTGCTGCAGGCAATCGTTAATTTCCCGTTCCTCATCCTCGGCACTTGAGGCCATTAGACTGATACCAACCGCGCATTTTTGAAGATCACGGTCTGTGATCGTCTGAATAAACAGCGTCTCATCCGGAGGATTGCCTTCCGCATAATACACATACAGATACGCTGCCAAAGCCTGGTGCAAATCATTAAAAAAATTGCCGCCAATAGCTTGCTGAACGCGCTCGCTGACCGACCTGTCTCTCATCATTCGTGCGAGCAGTTTTCGCTCTGCCGTTTCATATGCAGGCGGTAAGTGGTGCTGCTTGGCAAACTGCTTGGCATCTGTGCTTTCCGTGCGGCGTTGCTGCCGTAAAAGTGCCCGGCGCTGCTGCCTTTCCTGCGTTTTCAAAGCTTCCAGTGAAAGCGAAAATTCATCGGCGAGTTGCCGGAGATAATGATCACGCTCAACCGCTTTATCAAGCGTGCCAATGACTTTTAGCACGTCTTCAACATAGAGCAGCCGATCCCCTTCGTCGCTCATATTCCGCTTTCTGCGCAAGTAATCCACTTTAAAAGCAGTCAGCGTTCGTGCCGCCCCTATTACATCGTGCCTAAACTGTTCACCGCCAAATTTGACGATGTAGTCATCGGGGTCCAAGTTTTGCGGAATGACCGCAATCTTCACAAGTCGCCCACCGCCGGTCAACATCTCTGCTGCGCGTGCGGCGGCTTCGACACCGGCATCATCGCCGTCGTAGCAAATCACAATACTCTGAGCCAAACGTCTAAGCATCGCTGCTTGCTGAGGTGTGAGCGATGTTCCCATCGAAGCCACGCTCCACGTCAGCCCTGCCTGATGTGCACGGATGACATCGACGTAGCCTTCCAGTAAAATGACTTGATTCATCTTGCGAATATGCGGCCTGGCCAAGTGATAACCGTAAAGCAAATCTCCTTTATGAAAGAGATCAGACTCCGGTGTATTTAAATATTTAGGCTTTTCGTCTGCGAGCGTGCGACCGGCAACGGCAACTGTACGGCCGCGCCGATCCGCAATGGGAAAAATGATCCGATTGCGGAAACGGTCAAAGTAACGATTGTCAAATCCTCTGGATGCAAGCACACCAACCTTCGCCATCTGTTTAACATCAATGCCGCGCTTCTCAAGCAAATCGGTCGCTGCATGCCAACTGTTGATGGCAAAACCAATCTGAAAGCGTTCAATCATTTCCGAAGTGAATCGACGATTTTGAAGATATTGCTGCGCCTCACTGCCAAACTTTGCAGTCGTCAGCAAATAATGATAAAATTTAGTCAGCAGTTCAAAACCGTTAAGCACTGACTGATCAGTAGATGCGCGAGCTTGCCGCGTATCCGGTGTGGGCGCAACTCCCAAGTCAATGTGGGCACGCTCAGCAAGAAGCTGCGCCGCTTCAGTAAACGACACACTTTCAATATCCATTAGGAATGTAAACAAATTGCCTCCTGCTCCGCACCCAAAGCAATGGTACAGCTGCTTATCTGCTGAGACGGAGAAGGATGGCGATTTCTCGCTGTGGAATGGACAAAGACCCACGTATTCGCGTCCTTGCTTGCTGAGTTGTACATATTCGCCGATCACTTCGACAATATCGAGCGACGTTCTGATTTCCTCAATTTTCTCCTGTGGCAATTGCAATCTGCCATGCACCACCAACGTATTACTTATTTATATCCCAATCATTCATGTGGCATAACAGTTTTGCCATTACAATCTGAAAATTTTTTGCTATAACGCCTGTCCATTCTTGGTGAATAAAGAAAAATGCGAATGTCTCGACTTTGCTCGTCTTTTTTTGCTATTGTTTATTCAATTCTTCACCCGTTGTAAAATTCCTGCCAAGTGATTGCCGTCACACAAAAAAATACCAAAAGCAAAGTGCACCGATGCGACTGTTCACAAAACAATATTATAAACTAATAGCTTTAACTGATGCAATCATTAGGTTTTAAAAGTTTACTAAATTCAACATAATTCGACAAAATGGAAATTATTGCTTATTTAACAGCCTAAGAATTTCGTTGGCTGTCTCTTCAACTGCCCGATAAGACACATCGATTGTCCGGCAACCGATGCGGGCGGTCAACTGTTCAAAATAATGAAGTTCTTCATCCACGCGCGCATTGTTGGCGTAATTGGCATCACCGCTCAATCCGAGCTGCGCCAGGCGTTCACTGCGGATCGACATCAGCCGTTCAGTGCTGATTTTCAACCCAAAAATTTTTTGCGGACTAACTTGAAATAATTCCTGCGGCGGATCAATTTCAGGAACAACCGGCACGTTGGCCACTTTATACTTTTTGACAGCCAAATATTGTGACAACGGTGTCTTTGACGTGCGCGAAATACCAAGCAGAACGATGTCGGCCCACATGATACCACGGGGATCTTTGCAGTCATCATAGCGAACGGCAAATTCAATGGCTTCCATTTTTTTAAAGTAATCTTTATCTAAAAGGTGCGTGAGACCGGGTTTTCCCATTGGCTTTTTTTCAAAAAAGCGGCCAAAACTATCGATCATCTGACTCATTAAGTCGACATGAGCAATTCCCGCTGCCAATGCCCGTTTCTTAAAATAGCTGCTGAGTTCCGGAACAACAAGCGTGAAGACGACAAATGCTTCATGCTGCGCCGCCGCATCGATCACCGCATCAATCTTTTCTTGATCGCGTACAAAAGAATACTGCCGCACGTCGATGTCCGTTTCCCCAAACTGGCTGGCTGCCGCCCAAACAACCGATTCCGCTGTTTCACCAAGTGAATCAGACACAATGTAAATTAAATGACGCTCACTCACTGTGAATGCCTCCTCAAATACTGCCTCATATTAGAAAAACTTAACTTGGCGATGCCAAGTCCTTTGGACGAAGGCAAAGGCTTAGTTTTTCTCATACTTCGCTCTGCTGACCTCTTGATACTTTCTTAGCGTATAGAACAGCCGTTCACACTTTCGGCGCACCAGACACAAGTTCCACGAAGGCCTTTGTAATATTGGTTTTTGTCATTCGCCCGATCACTTCAAGTCCACCCCCTGCATCGCGCACAACGGGCATGGCATCAATCTCGCGGGAAATGAGCATCTCTGCCACATCGATCACCAGATCCGAACTTCGGCAATACGTCACCGGCATGCGCGACATAATCATACCCACGGGAACTTTGTTCAGATCTTGAGACCCGATCGCTGTGCGCAGCAAATCTTTACGTGATACAACACCGCTCAGACGATTCGTCTCATCAATAACAAAAAGCGAACCGACGTCTTCAAGAAACATATCACAAACAGCTTCATAGGCCGAAGCAGCCTCTTTAATAACAACCGGAAAGGACAAGTAGTCTTTCACAATCATTTTTTGAATTTGCTCGGCAAACAGCGATTCCAGCGTTTGTCCCGTGTAAAAATAACCGACGCGGGGACGGGCGTCAAGGAAACCTGCCATTGTCAGAATGGCAAGATCCGGGCGCAGCGTGGCACGTGTCACATTCAAATGCTCAGCAATCTGTTCCCCAGTGATCGGTGCCGCCGCTTTTACAATTTCAATAATTTTTTCTTGCCGCTCATTCAGTTTCATAAAACCCCTCCCGATAGGCCTGCCAAACTTTTTATGGACGCCCGATAACGCGGCAGGCCATCTTGCCTATGCATGACGCTCGCCAAAGTCTGCCCAACCCTCACCCAGCCCGCTTATGGCTGATCACTTTCAAAATGTGAAAGTTGCTGCAGAAAACGGCGGGCGCGCAACTGAATACCGGCATTCTGTTCATAACAGGCGTCGATCAACCGTCCGATCAAATCGCTCGTCGCCGTCCGAACGGATATGTTGCCGACACGGCTCAAAGGCACGCACTGCAGCAGATAAAGCAGCCGAACCTCAGACGCTTTAAGTGCAATTGCATGCGGATCAAATGGCGTGCAGCGGGCACAAAGCAGCCCTCCTCCGGCGATCGAGAACGTAAAAGGGCCTGCTTTATTTCCGCAATGTACACAACATTCCAGCTGCGGGGCAATACCGGCAAACGGCATCATTTTTACCGAAAAAAGGCTGGCAATCACTGCCGCGTCCGCGCCTTGCTCGATTCGGTCAAGGCAGCCAGTCAGCAGATCAAAAACAGTTGGAGCCGCGCGCCGATCATCCATCAAACGATCAGTCAGTTCACTGATCAATGCCGCATAAGCCATCTTGGTGACGTCGCTGCGGATAGCCATGTAGCCGTTTAGGGATTCTGCCTGATACAATGTGCCAAGTCCGTGACCGCTATTAAAAAAACATAGGCCGCGGAAAAGAACATGCGCGGTAGCTGTCAATGAATTTTTCGCCTTTTTTACTCCCTTTGCAATCAACCCGACTTTACCATAATTTTTCGTGAACAGCGTCATGATTTTGTCGGACTCACCATAATCGGTCGTTCGGATGACAATCCCTTCCGACTTGACCAGCAAATCGATCACCCGTTTCGTATCAGCAACCGTCAGTCGGCTGGGGGACCGTCTCCTCTAATTCCTCTGTCTCCGCTGACAGCTGATTGCGGTCCGCTTCAATTTCTTTCATTAGCAAATACGTATCAATACTGCCTGTCATACAAAAAACTTTCCATGTCAGATCCGCCATAGCGACTTTTCCTCCCCATTTTGTTTCACCGTCTTAGCTTTTGCGAAAGCTGGGGATTCATAAGAAGAAATGATTGCTAATTCTGCGGTTTCTCAGGGTTAAAGTAGCCAAACTGGCGCAGTTCGTCTTCCTTATCACGCCAGTTTTGATCCACCTTCACCCAAAGTTCAAGAAACACTTTCATTCCGATCAACGTTTCAATCTCTCGGCGGGCGCGCATGCCGATTTGCTTGAGCATCTGCCCACCCCTGCCAATGACGATACCCTTTTGTGAAACCCGCTCGACCATGATTGTCGCCTGAATATCACAAAGATTTCCATTTGTTTTCATTTTGTCAATTGTGACTGCAATGGCGTGCGGCACCTCATCACGTGTCAGCTGAAGCACCTTCTCTCGAATCAATTCCGCAACGATAAAACGCTCCGGATGGTCGGTCACCTGATCAGCTGGATAATACTTCGGTCCCTCTGGCAAGTAACGGCGTATCTGTTCCAACAAAGCGCTAATATTTTGGCCGGCAAGTGCCGAAAGCGGGATCACTTCGGCAAATGCATACAGCTCACGATAACGATCAATCAATGGAAGCAGCCGCTCGGGATGCACTTGATCAATCTTATTGATCAGTAAAAAAACCGGTGAGCTGATCTTCTTCAAAGCATCAATAATATATTGATCACCTCGGCCGTACCCTTGCGTGGCATCGATCAAAAACAGCACAAGGTCAACCTCATTGAGTGCCGTCAGTGCCGTTGCTGTCATCCATTCCCCGAGCCTATGCTTCGGTTTGTGAATACCCGGTGTATCCACAAAAATAACCTGTGCATCGTCAGTTGTATAAATGCCGTGAATTTTATTGCGGGTCGTCTGCGCTTTGTCACTCATAATGGCAATTTTCTGCCCGAGTACACGATTCATCAGCGTTGATTTCCCAACATTTGGACGACCGATCAGAGCAACAAATCCAGATTTAAAAGCTTCGTTCATAAGTGTAGATCCTCCACTGAAAAAGCGTTGGGCAATAAGTCCGCCACTGTCGTACATTTTATTTTACCGTCCAAGTTCACAAGGAAAACGGGCATCTTTGGTGAACAAAATTCGGCAAGCACTTGCCTACAGGCGCCGCATGGCGCACATGGTCGCGGCCCGCCGGCAATGACCGCCAGTCCGGCAAAGCGGTGAAACCCCTCGGAGAGCGCTTTAAAAATCGCTGTCCGCTCTGCACAGTTACAGAGTGAATACGCCGCATTTTCAATATTGCACCCTGTCACAATCGCTCCGGAATCAAGCAAGAGTGCAGCGCCGACCGAAAAATGCGAATAGGGTACATAGGCGTTGGCCATTGCTTGACGTGCCCTGGTAATTAAAAGCTGTTTGTCCATCCCATGTCTCCTTTATTTCAACGTATTAACCATTATGATAGCAAAAATAATCGCAGCAACCACTGAAAACCACCAAACTGCCGCCGCCGCCGCGTCTTTGGCTGCCTTGGCCATCGGGTGGCGCTCCTGTGTGATCAGGTCGACAACGCGTTCAATGGACGTATTAACGAGCTCAAGGCTTATTACACCGCCAATTAACAGAAGAATAATGATGAAATCATCTGCAGTCACGTGCAGTAGGAATGCCAGCACAAGAACACAGATACCAGCCAAAAGTTGTAAATGAATATTGCGCTCCTGACAGAACGCCAGCCAAAAACCAGCAATGGCATCTTGAAAACTTCGCGGTAAACTTTTGTGCAGACGACGAGGGACCTTTTTTTTTGCCATCACTTAAGACCGGTCCAACCCGAATGACGACAGAATGCGATCCTGCAAACCGAACATTGCTTTTTCCTGATCGGGCGTCTGGTGATCGTAACCAAGCAAGTGCAACAAGCCGTGAACGACCAGAAAACCAAGTTCACGCTCGAACGAATGCCCATAGCTGTCCGCCTGCTCGCGTGCCTTTTCGATCGACACAATAATGTCACCCAGCACGCGTGGCTCCTCTTTTTCGCGGATGATGGGTACTTCATCATCTGCCATTTCCTCAAAAGCAAAGGAAATGACATCAGTTGGTCGGTCAACATGACGATAGTCGCGGTTAATCTGATGAATCCGTACATTATCAGTAAAAGTCACTGAGACTTCCGCATGATCCGTGAGTCCAACCACTGCCGCCGCATGATCGAGGAGCGCAATGACCCATTGCTGCTCATTGGTCGTGACCTGACTCGTCTCATCGTTCATATCAATTGTCATCGTCATTTCTCATTCACCTTGTTTAATTTAATGTCCTTCGGGTATTCCACACGCGAATGATACACACCGCGCAGCGTTTCATCAATTGATTTAACAACTTGCTTAAGTTCCTTGAGCGTAATATTGCATTCATCAAACTGGCCGTCGCTGAGCCGTTCGTTAAAAATTGTCTGGATAACGTTTTGAACTTTTGCCGGCGTCGGCTTTTTCATGGCTCTGACTGCGGCCTCTACGCTGTCCGCCAGTTCGACAACCGCCGCTTCTTTGGTTTGCACCTTCGGCCCGGGATAACGGAATTCGCTCTCAGGCAGCTGCTCGCCGGCGATCTCGCATGCTTTAACGTAAAAATAGCGGATGAGTGATGTGCCATGATGCTGTTCGGCGATGGCCACGATTTCTTTGGGTATGCGGTTGTCGCGCAGAATCTTTGCACCCTCATTGGGATGAGCAACAAGAATCGTACGACTCAGTTGTGGAGAAATCTTATCGTGCGGATTCACACCGTCAAGCTGATTTTCCACAAAAAACCTTGGCCGCTTTGTCTTGCCAATATCGTGATAATAAGCGGCAACGCGTGCAAGCAAGCCATTCGCACCGATCGCTTCGCAAGCGCGCTCAGCCAAGTTGGCAACCATGACGCTGTGATGGTAAGTTCCCGGTGCCTCCAGCAAAATTTTTCTGAGCAACGGTTGACTCGGATTAGATAGCTCGACCAAGCGCATCGGTGAAAGAATATCGAAAGCTGTCTCAAACAGCGGCAACAACCCGTTGGCTAAAATAACCGATAACAAAGCAGATAACACCGCAAAGCCAATTTCCGCGCCTGTGGAAACAAACGTGATCGGAACATTTTGAAACAGGATAAGTGCAAACAGGGCAGCAATATTCACAATAGCGAGATAAACGCCGGTCTGCAGCACCTTTGGACGCAACTGCCCGCGCCGTACAATAACAGCGCCAGAAACGCTGGAAAAAAACAGATAAATCGCCATTGGCGCATCAAAAATAGCTGCTTTTACGTTAACGCCGAAAGCTACGCTGCCAATCAACGCAAATAAAATGCTCGACACGACAGCTATACGTTCGTTCAGAAGCGATCTGAGCAGCAACGTGGCAAAAGCGACCGGAACGATGTAACCAATGCCCGAGATATTCGATTGCACAAAATAGCTGCAAATATTGATAATTGCCGCGGTACCAAGAAAAATCAGCAAATCCATGTACAAGTATTTGACCCCGCCGCCTCTTCCATGGCTGAAGCGCTGATACTCCAGTGAAAAAATACCGGTCACAAAGGCGGTGAACAACAAGAGACCAAGGAACGGTAAAACATCAAAGTGACCGTCCATCAGACCGACGAGGCGCAGTTGACGAATCATATCATTCGTTACGAGCTCGCCCTTGCGGACAATGACTTCACCTTGATGAATCATGACATCGTCAACACTGCTTGCAGCTTCCTGCTTGTTGCGCTTCGTCGCCGCGGCATCAAACGTATAATTTGCCGTAATGTAGGCTCTTAATACATCATTAAGTGCGGTGCGCATTGGATCGTTAAGTACGGCCGACGGGAGCGAGGCAATGGCTTTGTCCTGTACACGCTGCAAATCCGTCCACCCGACTTTGCCGCTCATCGCTTCATAAATGCCGGTACTCGTAATATCCTCGGCAATCTGCAAGTCGCGATCAGACGCCGTCAGCAACGTCTGCAACGTGGTGTCAGATACATTATGATCAGAGGGTGCAGATAAATGACTCGCGACTTTTTGAACGGCAGCAGTAAGCTGGCTTTGAGGCGAACTGCCACCAAGTTTGTCCGCATCTTTGACGGACTTGACTGTATCAAACAAATCGCCGGCCATCTCAACCTGCATTAATGCCAGATTTCGATCATATGTATAAGCGGAAGGTGTTGAACTCATGGCTTCTTGACGCTTGGCTTTTGTTGCATCCGCATCAACAGCATCAATCGGCGACTGAATATCCTCAGTCGCAATTTCGTGCAGTCTCACATTAGGACTCTTGGGCAAAACACTGCCAACCATCAGCGCATAAAGAACCACACCTGCCGCAGCAAAAATGCCCCACCTAGACAGGTGGTGAACAAGCAGATTCCGCAGTTTTAAGCCGAATGATGTTTCCGCCCTCATGCGTTCGCCTCCGTACTCAGCACTTTCTGCGACAATTTTCCGCCTATCCCCGTTCGTAAGCTTCCACAATACGTTGAACAAGCGGATGCCGTACAACGTCGATGGTCTGTAGTTCAATGAAAGCAATACCATTGACGTTATAGAGAATGTCTTGCGCTGCTTTCAGACCTGATTGTTTGCCGCGTGGCAGATCAATCTGAGTCACATCGCCTGTTATAATCATTTTTGATCCAAACCCAAGCCGGGTCAAAAACATTTTCATTTGTTCCTGCGTCGTGTTTTGCGCCTCATCAAGGATGACATAGGCGTCTTCCAGTGTCCGTCCACGCATATAAGCAAGCGGTGCGATCTCAATCGTTCCTCGCTCGATCAGCCGCTGTGTATGTTCAACGCCAAGAACATCGTGCAGAGCATCATAAAGCGGCCGAAGATACGGATCAACCTTCTCTTTTAAATCGCCCGGCAGAAAACCAAGATTTTCCCCCGCCTCCACCGCGGGACGTGTCAAGATCAGCCTCTTGATCTTTCCTGCTTTCAGCGCTGCCGTCGCAAGCACAACAGCCAAATAGGTTTTGCCCGTGCCGGCCGGTCCGATAGCAAAAATCATATCATTTGTTCTGATAGCTTCAACGTATTGCTGTTGCCCGGCTGTCTTGGCATGAATGGCTTTCCCTTTAAAATTCACGGAGATTTCATGTTCATACAAGCCAGAAAGTGTTTCAAGTTGCCCGGTTTGCGCCATTTTCAGCGCATAGACGACGTCACGCGGTGTAATTGCAATGCCGCGTCGTTGCAGTTTAAGCAGCACATTCAGCACATTTTCAACTGTTTGCACAGCCGCTTCGCGATCCGTTGATATACCGATGGATCCGCCGCGCGTCACAATAGACAGATCCAATGTTTTTTCGATCATTTTTAAATTGGTATCTCCCGGTCCAAACAGCGCCGCTGCTTCGCCGGCATGCTGCCAATTCATGGCTAAAGTATACAGGTGACGTTCTGACAAACTCTATGCGTCCTCCTCAGAAAAGGCTCAGTTTTACTTTATTCTACCATAGGTCGCTTCAATAATTCCAATGAATGTCGATGAATCGGGGACTAGAGCTGTCATTTGTCACTGATCGGCTGATAGTCAGCGATGTCTTCATACACGACAAGATGCGTGCTGACATGAAGCACCCCTTGATCCACCTGTTGTGCATCGATGACGGTTGAGACGATTTCTGCACCTGGAGCCAGTTGATCGAGCAACTGGCGGTTGGCCAGCTGCTGTGCTTCCGGTAAAGCCTGCTCAATTGTTAAATCATGGATAATCTGCTTTTTTTCACGATGCACTGTTGTCTGAAAAGAAATGGGCAGCGTCCATGCCAAAAAACGAACCGCATGCGAGAAGCGATACTGATCTTCACTGCGATAGTTATGAGAATCGAACCCCCAGATCGGCATAGAAAATCCACCGATTATCAATCGGTAATGAGTCTTGCTTCTCCCCGTATATAAAGTAAGTCGTCTTGTAAGCGGCAGACTCACCTGCTGTTTGTACCACGTTTCGCCGATGACTTTTCCCGTGGCAGACACGAGATGCGGGGATTTGTCATCACCGACACGTCCCAGCACAAGCGTCTCACCTTTTTTAACGTATTGATTATCTTCGACGATAGGCTGTCCTTTTTCAATATAAAGCCGGTGGATAATCGCACTTTTTGCCGCGATCATGTCACGCGGACCGCTTGCGCGTTGTTTTTTCGGATATTTTTTCTGAACGACATCAACATGGTAGCTCGTCCCCTGGCGAGATACACCAATCCACGTTACTTTCGTCAGTTGTGCAGACAAATCGCTTTCAATTTTTCCGCTGTCAGGGATAAATAAATTAACCGCACCGACGTAGAGATGCTCTTTGCTCAGCAATCCGCGAATATGACTCTCCAACTTCGGATCGGCACCCGTCACTTGAATGGACCACACCATGTTTGAAAGCAGCAACAGAACAGCAAGAAACAGTAGGAAACCGGCAGCAAGGCCTATACGCGTTTTGAGCCATTTCATAAAAAAAACCGGTCCTCGTTTATCAATGACATGAATGGTGCAGTCCGATGTCTTGAGCAGCGCCTTCAGTTCCTTAAGGGACGGCAGCTGCATGCGGCAGACGAGGGTTGTCTTATTTTTGCGCCGAACTGCCCAAAGTCGAATGCCTCGCCCCGCACAACGATCTAAAAACATTTCTGGAGAGCGGCCGCTAATTTCTGCTTTAATTGACCCACCGATTGAAAACATGGCTATATGCACCGCTTTCTCGCCTCCTAGCGCCCGACAAATTCAATCGTATGCACCATCCCGTTCAGCACAATTTCCTGTTTTAAAATAACATCCAGCACAAAGTTTTCACCGCTTATATGCAGTTGCCCTTGCTCTAATTCAAGCATCAATTCTTCATTGGAAAAATGCAGCACACTTTTATAATTTTCGACGGATAGACAGGATTGCCCGATAACAGTCAGTTTCGGCAGGCCAAGTGTGATGTCTTCAGGAATTTCTGCTACTTCTGAAAACCATTTCTTTAATCGTCTGCTTAACTTTCGCTCCATCGCCGGCCACCTCCTTATAGCCTATGACGCGAGCACAAATCGTAGCACTGTTTCAATCTGTGCCCGTACGTTGACATGCCAATCAAGTGCAGAGGATAAATGTTTGATCAGACCATTGTGCCGCCTTAGTCCCACTTCATGTTTCGTTCAATCAGCTGAGGGCAAGGCAGCAGGCGTTTTAAACGATGGAGTGCGTTAAAGATGGATTAAAAAAGGCGCGATCCCTCTGTTTGCCTACAATGAATACCGCGCATCTCCGCTTCATTGCTTATCAGGATAAGCTTTCAAAAAAATCAAGCATTGATTAATTGCAATAGAAAAACTTGAAAAATCAAAAATTCTCGGATGAAAGAGGAGCCTTAGTTTGCCTTATACTTGATTCCGCTAAAATCTTTATACGTTCTTAACGTATAAAAAACGCTGTCCAAGTAACAGCGTTTTTTATACAATCCCATCGAAAAATGCATCAAGGTAGGGTCAGCTCGTTAAGCTGTATCTAATTGAAAAGACTCTATGCACGCCGTCGGTTCCTTTTAATCAACAACGTCCTTTCTTAGTTAAAGCGAGTTAAAGCGAGCTGTTCGAACGCGGATGATTATCCGGCTGAAAATAGCGATATGGGCGGCGTGCTCTCGGTGCTGCAATGCATTCGGAAAACAGAAAAGCACGGCGAATTTGGTCACGATCGCCCGGAACAGTGCCAAGCGTTTGCCGTGACGCGTATGCAAATGATTTGGCAGGAGCAGACACATGTCGCGCCGAGCGCTGTTCTGCCAACCCTCTTTTCAGATGTTCCAGTGTCGCACGCGTATTCTCAGGCATCTCTGACGGCTCACTGCCGGGCGAGGCGGCCTGCCCGCTGCTCTGTCGGCTAACCGAATCAACCAAAGGCATCGAGTGCTGACGCGCTCCGCGCTGTTGCTGGCGCTGCAAACGCCGCCGCTGCTCTGCCGTATTCTGAGATTCTACCGATTTTGCAATGCGTGTGACAATACCAATGAGGATCACCAGCACAACAATGAATGTACCCATCGCGAACGTTCCCTCCTTCTTCGTTACCTTTTATTTATATTCATCACCGGATGAGTTGTCAGCCGGGCGGCCGTTGTTACCGAACGAATGGCGCATTTCTGTATCTGCTTTGATGTTGTTGTAGTTCATATAATCCATCACACCGAGTTTCCCTTCTTTGAGAGCGGCTGCCATCGCCAACGGTACTTCCGATTCGGCTTCCACAACTTTCGCACGCATCTCTTCTACCCGCGCACGCATTTCCTGCTCACTCGCGACGGCCATCGCCCGGCGCTCTTCAGCCTTTGCCTGGGCAATGTTTTTGTCGGCTTCGGCCTGCTCGGTTTGAAGAAAGGCTCCGATATTCTTGCCGACATCCACATCGGCAATGTCAATCGATAAAATTTCAAATGCCGTCCCCGCATCCAACCCTTTCTCAAGCACCGTTTTTGAAATCGCATCCGGATTCTTAAGCACATCTTTGTGGGTATGTGAAGCACCGATCGTGCTGACGACCCCTTCACCGACTCGGGCTAAAACGGTTTCTTCTCCTGCGCCGCCGACAAGCCGGTCGATATTGGCGCGAACGGTAATTCTTGCTTTGACTTTCACTTCAATACCGTTAATTGCCACACCGGCAATGTATGGCGTCTCAATCACTTTCGGGTTAACACTCATCTGGACGGCTTCCAGCACATTGCGACCTGCCAAATCAATAGCAGCCGCTCGCTGGAACGTCAAATCGATATTCGCACGATGTGCAGCAATCAGAGCGTTGACGACGCGGTCGACGTTGCCGCCCGCCAAATAGTGACTTTCCAATTGATTGGTGTGCAAATCAAGTCCGGCTTTTGTCGCTTTGATTTGCGGATCAATAACTCGCCTTGGCACGACGCGTCGCAAGCGCATACCGATCAACGTGAAGATACTGATGCGCACGCCGGATGATAAGGCCGAAATCCAGAGCATAACCGGAACGAACGTCAAAAGAACAACAAGTGCGATAATAATTAACGCAGCAACGACCAACACAACGACTGTCGACGTATCAAGCATGGTATTCACTCCTTAAGTGAGATGTTGAACATTGACCCATTAGCAGCTAAGAGACGCAGCAGATAAACCTATTTTTACCATACAGGATGAAAACAACAATTTCAATGCTATGTCGTACAATCATCCATGGTTTGTCAAAACAGAATAAAACAGACCAACACTTGTGACTTGGCGGACTTAGGTTGCAACTTGTTTCTGCTTTTACATTCGGATCCCGCAAAGGAGTTGGGGTAGATAGATTTATCAATTTTGGCACTGTTAGCCAAATGGGTGTTTGACCTTACGTTTGCTGTATGATGTCTTCGTTCCATATTAAGCATTTATCTGCCCCCAAAAAGCATGAAGGTAAACAGTGACAATTTTTTTGCAAAGCACCCTTAATTCAAACGGACCAATTGTTCGCAGAAACAGGATGCATCTGCCTTGTGATGCGTTCATCTTTCTGCATTCATACCATTCTCAGTCCCCATTAGAAAAACTTGGCTCTGCCAAGTCCCTTGGACGACGGCAGAGGCTTAGTTTTTTCTTATACTTGGTCCCGCTAAAATCTATATACTTTCTTAACGTATTAGAAAAACCGGGCAAAAAGCAGCCCGGTCCTTTAAGGCAGCCGCGCTTCGGTTTCGCTAGTTGCGCTCGCCGCGCGCCTTCTCAGACAGCCGGAAATCTGCGAGGGCCCGCTTTGCACGCTTCTTCCGTAGGCGCTCTCGCATTCAGACATTTCACTGACTAAAAACAACATTATGTTACCCATCGACGCTTATATAAAAGAGGTTCAGAGCATTGGCTCTGAACCTCCCATTCATCCCGTAAGGTCTGTAATCGTTAACTTAATTTTTCACGCACAAGCCGGTTAATTAGGCCGCCATCGGCGCGCCCTTTGACCTTGGGCATAATCATTTTCATGACCTTGCCGATATCCGCTTTGCCTGCGGCACTAGCGTCGGCAATTGCTTCATCGACCAGCGCTGCAACATCTGCTTCTGAAAGCTGCTCAGGCAGATAAGATTGAACGATGACAATTTCCTGTGTCACTTCTTCTACAAGATCCTGCCGCGCTGCCTGCTTAAACTCTTGGAGGGAGTCTTTCCTCTGCTTCAGTTCGCGGGTGAGGACTGCCAGCGCCTCATCATCTGACAGCGAATGGCCGACTTTGATAGCTTCATTCTGCACAGCTGTCTTGAGCATGCGAATGACTGAAAGCTTTGCCTTTTCGCGCGCTTTCATTGCTGTCTTCATGTCTGCAGCCAAACGTTCATTAAGGCCCATCGAATATAACCCCTTTTTCATTTACCGCTGCTGACTCATACACATCGCTTTTTCAGGCACTCACTCAATATTTATGACGTTTCTTTCGAGCAGCCTCCGATTTTTTCTTCCGCTTGACACTCGGTTTTTCATAGTTTCTCCGCTTCTTGACTTCAGCAAGTGTACCGGATTTGGAAACCGACCGTTTAAAGCGCCTGAGAGCATCTTCAATCGATTCATTCTTGCGAACCTTCGTCTCGACCATTCTGTTTCCCTCCCTCCGACAAAAACAAACAAAGCAGCTTCGTGCGACATGCATTAATGTCACTTGCCATTATATACGATTAACTGCTATTAATCAAACACCGTTATTTCCAAAAACATAAATTTGGAGTTCTAAACGGTCGTGCCCGTCCAATAAAATGAAATGAGGTGACCGCCATGGATCATAATGTGCTTTTATTTTTGCTTTATATTTTGCTTTTCCTGTTCGGCATGGGCGTTATGACCGGCGGCATGCATCAAATTGTCGGGCGACGTATGCGCTCGACGCTCGAACGTACAGCTGATACACCGCTAAAGGGTCTGCTCATCGGCACGGCTGCATCCATGCTGCTGCAAAGCAGTTCTGCCGTTACCATCATTACGGTCGGACTGATCGGCGCACGTGCCATGCGTTTTTCCCAAAGTGTCGGCATTATCCTCGGCGCTAATATTGGCACAACCGTTACCGGTGAGATCGCTGCGCTGCCGCTCGGATCCATGCATTATTTATTTTTGGGTGCCGGGCTGCTGATAATGGTCATGCCCTTCAAAAAAAGCATTTCAATCGGTTCTTTTTTTTTCGGCATCGGCTGCCTCTTTGCCTCCATGCACGGCTTCAGTCAGCTTGCCGAGCCGCTGGTGTCCTCACCGTTTATTCGCGATTTGCTCATCGACGCAAACGGCAGCCTCTTCTATGCCGTCATTGTCGGCACGCTCTTTGCCGCCATCATTCAGTCAAGCTCAGCAACAATGCTCGTCTGCATGGGATTCCTTGATCATCACATTCTCTCACTGCCTGCAGCGATCGCTATCATGTTCGGTTCAAATATCGGTACTTGCCTGACGACTTACATCGCCAGTCTCGGTGCCGGACGAGAAGCGCGCTGGAGCGCCTATACACACATTTTATTTAACGTGCTTAGTGTCATACTCTTTTTTCCATTCATCGCCAGTCTCGCCGATTGGTCGTTGGTCATCGCCGGAAGCGGGAAGGTGGCCCTCGCGCATACGTCAGTCCTCTTTAATTTAATGACGGCGCTCGTTGCCTTGCCTTTAGCAGGTCCATTTGGCCGCTGGGTCGAGCGTACCCGATTGTAGATCAGCATACCAGCCATAAGCAATGTTTATTCGACCGTTTTACTTGTCACTGCTGAAAAATCAATGGGTGAATCGCTCATTTTACCTTCACAAAGTGGATAACCGGCTTTAGTGATGCGCACCGGAACAAGCTGACCGACGATATCGCGAGAGTCAGCTGCAAATTTCACTTTCAAATAGTTGCTAGTAAAACCGACATAATATCCATTCGATTCGGCATGATTCAGCGGTTCTTCCGGAATGACATCGAGCGTTTTGCCCCAGTATCGTCCGGCATAGTCTTCCGACAGCCGATTCGACAGCGCAATTAATCGGACTACACGGTCATGCTTCACAGCCTCATCGACTTGACCGGGCATTGTTGCAGCCGGGGTGCCTGTGCGCTGTGAATAAGGGAAGACATGCAGCTCGGAAAAACGCATGCGCTCAATAAACCGACATGTCTCTTGAAATTCATCCTCTGTTTCTCCAGGGAAACCGACAATGACGTCAGACGTGAGTGCGAAGTCGGGAAGTGCCTTGCGCAAGCGCTCAACCTTATCCGCAAAAAAAGCGGTCTTATATTTGCGATGCATCCGCTCTAACACCGTGTCAGAGCCGGCTTGGAGCGGGATGTGAAGGTGGCGGGCAATGACCTCTGAACGCCCGACAACATCAATAACGCTGTCCGTAATCTGACTCGCCTCAATTGAAGAGATGCGAAGACGCTTCAAACCGACCACACCAGTTTCCAAGTTGCGCAGCAAATCAGAGAAATGATAGCCGTCCATGTCCTCTCCATAGCCTGCCGTATGAATACCGGTCAATACAATTTCTTTATAACCGGCATCTACCAGTTCTTGCGCCTGGCGAATAACGGCTTCAGGTGCCCGAGAGCGGAGCAATCCGCGCGCCCACGGAATAATACAGAATGTACAAAAATTATTGCAGCCTTCCTGAATTTTAAGCGACGCCCGCGTGCGGTCGGTAAAAGAAGGCACATCCATCTCCTCGAATACTTTCGCCTTCATGATATCGCTCACCCCATTGATCGGTTCGCGTTCACGCTGATATTGGGCAACGTAGCTGAGCAACCTGGCATGATCGCGTGTGCCAATCACGATATCGACGCCGGGAATGGAGAGCACCTCGGCCGGTGAAGTCTGTGCGTAACAACCGGCTACACAAATCACCGCCTCCGGGTTGAGGCGGATGGCTCGGCGGATGATTTGCCGGCTTTTCTGATCGCTCGTGTTCGTCACCGTACACGTATTAATGATATAAACGTCTGCCTGCGCTTCAAACGACCGACGTTCATAACCTTGTGCTTTAAAGAGCTGCCAAATCGATTCGGTTTCGTAGTGATTAACTTTGCAACCCAACGTATGGAAAGCAACTGACGGCATGTCTTTTTATCCCCACTCCTTTCTCCGAAACGCATACTTACTATGCGCAGCAAGCGTGCGCTAAGCGACCGTTTTGTTTTCTCTAAAATAGTGAGCACCGGTCTTCCGTTCCCATAAACACCATGACGCTCCGGCGCAAAACAACATAGCCAAATGTGCCTCGGGCTTGTATTGACACACTTTTTTGAATCACTTGGCTGCGCCAAGTCCTTTGTTCGAAAGGGGGATCCTTAATTTTTCATTATGCTTAATCCCACAGGCATTCTTTAATAGTTCCTTTACGTAAAAAAAGATGTGCGTTTTTTTCAAAACTGCACAGTAACAGAGCAAACCGTTTGACAAAGCAAGAGCTCCAGACCGCTGTACTATCCGCTTTCACGGTCGCGCGTGACGCGTGGCCCTCAGACAAACCCAGTCATCGCGCTCCTCAGTCTGACACACACAAAGCCCCGCGGCGGTAAGTGCAGACACAACGGTCTCATACTTATGACGGATAATGCCGCTCGCAATGAAGCATCCGCCGACTGACAAACGCTCAGCCACATTGACTTCTGCCAGACGAACAATCAGTTCCGCCAGCAAATTGCCAACGATCAAGTCGTAATGACTGTTTACCGCATCAAGCAGGTTGCTTGCCCGCACATTCACGCAAGCTTCCACATGGTTCTGCTTGACGTTGCGACGTGCTGATTCAACAGCAACCGGGTCAAGATCGATGGCATCGACAACTGCCGCACCAAGTTTCGCGGCGGCAATCGCCAGCACACCGCTGCCTGTCCCGACGTCCAGAACATGCATGCCCGGACGCACGAGCATCTCAAGAGCTTCCAAACAAAGGACCGTCGTCGGATGCGTTCCCGTGCCGAACGCCATGCCGGGGTCAAGCGCAATGTTCACTCGCTTGCCGTCATCAGCATGCCCAGTGAGCCAAGTCGGCGTGATGAGTAGCCGATCGCCTATCCTCACCGGTTGATAGTACGTTTTCCATGCGTCAGCCCACTCCTCTTCGCTGCGTTCGCTGAGTGTCAACCGGTTTTCCCCGAGCGGGATATCACAGGCGTGCAGTCTTTCAAGCGACTGGCGAATTTGAGCGACACTTTCACCGAGAGAACTATTGACCGGCAAATAGGCTTTAACATGGACACCATCAAGGGGAAAATCACCGGCATCCAGTGCATAAAGCGCCTCTTGTCCGCTCTGCTTAATCCGCTGCCAATCGCTTACGTCCTCAATGACAACGCCGGTTACCCCTGCTTCATACAAGATATTCGTCACCGAATCGACAGCTTCCCCGGTCGTGTGTATGCAAAGTTCCGACCATTTCATCCACTTTTTCTCCGTTCTTGCTACAAATAATGAAGCGCATAGGTGCGTCAATCTGCCTTGAATACTTTTTTCACCTTGTCAATGAAGCCGTCCGGTTCAGACGTAGATTCATGGCTCAAACCGCCAAATTCATGCAGCAGCTTTTTTTGTTCATCCGTCAAATGCTTCGGAGTCACGACGTGTACTGTGACGTGCTCATCGCCTTGTCCGTAACCGCGCACATTTTTAATGCCCTTTGCGCGCAATCGGAATTTTGTCCCGGTCTGTGTTCCTGCCGGAATATGCAGACTGACTTTACCGTAAAGGGTCGGCACTTCAATGTCATCACCGAGCGCCACCTGAACGAAATTCAACGGGACATCAAGAAAGACGTTATCGCCGTCCCGGCGAAAGATTTTGTGCGGCTTCACATTGAAGACAATATACAAATCGCCGGAAGGTCCGCCGTTTACACCCGCTTCGCCATGCCCCGAAAGACGAATCTGCTGACCGTCATCAATGCCGGCCGGAATTTTAACTTCAATTTTTTGGTTCACTTTCACACGTCCGCTGCCATTGCATGTGGAACATGGATTTTTGACAATTTTGCCGCTGCCATGACAGTATGGGCAAACTCTGCGATTGACCATTTTGCCAAATGGTGTGCTTTGTTCGGTGTTCAGCTGTCCGCTGCCGTGACAATGTGGGCACGTCTCCGGATGCGTGCCGGGACGGGCTCCGCTGCCATGACATACAGAGCACGTCTCTTCCTTCGGTACACGAATGTCGGTTGTTTTACCAAACGCCGCTTCTTCAAAGGTAATCGCCATCTCATACTGAAGATCAGCTCCTTGACGGGGGGCATTCGGATCGCGGCGACGACCGCCGCCACCAAAAATCTGGTCAAAAATATCTCCGAAGCCAAAATCTGCCCCGCCAAACCCAGCACCTCCAAAACCGCTGGACTGCCCGGGATCTTCCTCACCGAACTGATCATACTGCGCCCGCTTCTGCGGATCGCTCAGCACTTCGTAAGCCTTCGAAATCTGCTTGAATTTTTCCGGTGCATCCGGACTTTTATTGACATCCGGATGATACTTGCGTGCCAGCTGCCGAAAGGCTTTCTTAATTTCTTCCTTTGAAGCTTGTTTGCTGACGCCAAGCGTCTCATAATAGTCTTTCTTTGCCAATCCTATCACTCCCGCAATCACTACATCTGTTTAAAACCCCGATCGCATATGCTTTAAATCATAGCATTGAAAAGGTTATCTACGCAAGAAAAAGCCAAAGCCATGACCCCAGTCCGACTTCGACTTTTCCTGCACAAAACCATATCATCATTCCGGCACTGCAAACCTCCGGCGATCA
This sequence comes from Sporolactobacillus sp., assembly GCA_047722915.1. Taxonomy (GTDB): domain Bacteria; phylum Bacillota; class Bacilli; order Bacillales; family Sporolactobacillaceae; genus Sporolactobacillus. The sequence continues at coordinate 395,498 of JBDNZQ010000001.1, read as the reverse complement.
GTTTTTCTTGTCTTTGTCTTTGTCGTCGTCAACTTCATGATAATCAGCGTCAACAACGTCATCGTCGCTTTTCTTTTTGCTGCCCGCTTCCGCTCCGGCATTGCCGGCACCTGCTTGCTGCTGGTAGAGCTTCACAGACAGCTGCTGAACAACTTCGTTCAATTCGTCCTTCGCTGATTGAATAGCCTCGGTATCAGTGCCTTCCAATGCTTTCTTCAGCTTATCCCTGGCCGCTTCCGCCTTTGTTTTCTCAGCGGCATCCACTTTATCTCCCAGGTCTTTCAGCGTCTTGTCCGTGGCAAAAATCAACTGATCGGCTTCATTGCGCAGATCAACAGCCTCCTTGCGCTTCTTATCCGCTTCTGCATTCGCTTCAGCATCCTTCACCATCTTGTCGATGTCTGCGTCACTGAGACCTGAGGATGACTGGATCGTGATCGACTGCTCTTTGTTTGTCCCTTTATCTTTCGCCTTAACGTTAACAATACCGTTCGCATCAATCTCAAAAGTCACTTCAATCTGCGGAATGCCGCGCGGTGCCGGCGGAATGTCTGTTAACTGAAAGCGGCCGAGTGTTTTATTGTCAGCTGCCATCGAGCGTTCTCCCTGCAGCACATGAATGTCAACGGCCGTTTGGTTATCGGCTGCCGTTGAAAAGACTTGTGATTTGCTCGTCGGAATCGTTGTATTGCGATCAATCAATTTGGTAAACACGCCGCCCATCGTCTCGATGCCCAGCGACAACGGCGTTACATCAAGCAGCACAATATCCTTTACATCACCTGTGAGCACGCCACCCTGAATGGCCGCTCCGACGGCAACAACTTCGTCAGGGTTGACCCCCTTGCTCGGCTCTTTGCCCGTCAGATTTTTAATGGCATTCTGAACGGCCGGAATACGCGTGGAACCACCGACGAGAATGATCTTATGAATATCGTCCATGGTCATATCCGCATCGGACAGTGCCCGGCGTACCGGCCCCATTGTTGACTCGACGAGGTCCGCAGTCAGTTCATCGAATTTTGCCCGTGACAAGTTCATTTCCAAATGTTTTGGCCCACTTGCGTCAGCCGAAATAAATGGTAGCGAGATCGAGGCTTGTGAAACGCCGGACAGTTCTTTTTTCGCCTTTTCCGCCGCATCTTTCAAACGCTGAAGTGCCATCTTGTCATTTGACAAATCAATGCCAGTCTCTTTTTTAAATTCACTGACTAAATAATCGATCACGCGCTGATCAAAGTCATCGCCGCCAAGACGGTTATTACCGGCTGTCGCCTTCACTTCAAAGATGCCGTCTCCAAGTTCGAGAATGGAGACATCGAACGTGCCGCCGCCAAGGTCAAACACCAAGATCGTCTGATCTTCACCTTTATCGAGTCCGTAGGCTAAAGAAGCAGCAGTCGGCTCATTGATAATGCGCTGTACGTCGAGTCCGGCAATCTTGCCGGCATCCTTTGTGGCTTGGCGCTGTGCATCATTAAAATAAGCCGGTACCGTAATGACAGCTTTCGTGACCGTCTCACCAAGATAAGCCTCGGCATCCGCCTTCAATTTCTGCAGAATAATCGCTGAAATTTCCTGCGGTGTATACTTTTTGCCGTCCACATCCACTTTGTAATCGGATCCCATGTGGCGCTTGATCGAGAGAATCGTGTTCGGGTTTGTAATGGCCTGCCGCTTCGCCACTTCACCGACTTGCCGTTCGCCATTTTTGAATGCTACAGCTGAAGGCGTCGTCCTTCCGCCTTCAGGATTAGGAATAACGACGGGCTCACCGCCTTCCATCACTGCTACGCAAGAATTGGTCGTTCCTAGGTCGATGCCGATAATTTTACTCATTTCTGTTTGCCTCCCATATTTTCAGAAAGAACGTCGTCTATAAAAATCTCAATATCGTGCCCGCTCACTTTAGGCACTGACTTTAACCATTGCCGGGCGAAGCACACGTCCATTCAACACGTAACCAGGTTGCAACACTTCCATCACCGTTCCCGCCGCATAAGCATCGCTCGGCTCTTGAGCAACCGCTTGATGAACCGTCGGATCAAAGGGTTTGCCGAGCGAATCAATGGACTCGACACCTTCCTTTTTTAAAGCGGCGGTCAGCTTGTCCAGCACCATCTCCAACCCTTTTTTCAATGCGGCGCTGTCTTCAGATACCGTTTCAATCGCAAGGGCACGTTGAAAATTGTCAACGGTATCAAGCAGATCGCTGACAAGTTCTTGAGACCTAAATTTGCGAGCATCTGCTCTCTCGCGCACCGTGCGCTTGCGAAAATTATCAAAGTCGGCCTGCACGCGCAGCACGCGGTTCTTTAATTCGTCAGTCTGCTTCCTCAGCTGTCCAATCTGCTGCTCCTGTTCTGAGTTCAGCCGCTTAAGCTCGAGCAGAAGCGCTTCATTGGACTCAGGCGTTGTTTCTGCGTCACCGGCAGTTTCGGTCGTGTTTTTTGCATCATCAACTATTTTAGCAGTAGCCGGCTGTTCATTTTCAACCGTTTTTGCCGCCTCAGTCTCCTGCCGCACATCGTTTGCCTCGTTATTTACTTGATCTGTCATCAGGCCACCTCCTAAAAGCTATGAAAACTGTCATTAATTAATGAGGATGTTTATTGTCTCCGGCCAGCGAACGGCTCAAAAGGTTCGCCATCACATTAATGAGCGTAACAACACGCGGATAAGCCATCCGCTTCGGCCCGATAACGGCAACTGTACCCACATGTCCGTCACCGAGTGCATAGTTGGTTGCAATCAAACTGCAGTCCTCAAAACCGTCAAGCTGAATTTCCTTGCCAATCTGGATATGAACGCCAACCGACGGTGTACGGAGCAACTCATGGATGAGGTCCTCACCCTCTAACACATTAAAAAAAGAAATAATCTTGCTCACATCTTGAAATTCCGGCTGCGCGAGCATGTTGCTTTTACCGCTATAGACGATGCGTTCAGGGTCACTCATCTTCATGCCGTTTGTTAGGAAAGTCATGACTTGTTGATAGTTACGCACATTGGCGCGCAACACTTCCCGCACTTCCGCCTGCAAACGCCCTTGCAGCTGGCTGAGCGGTACATCAACCAAACGTTCATTTAGAATATTGACGACCTTTTCAATATCGTCACTGGCAAATGCTTCCGGGAACGTGACCATCCGGTTTTCAACGCGACCGGTATCCGTAACAATAATCAGAACACCTTGATGCTGAGAGAGTCTGACGAGTTGAATATGCTTCAGCTTCATCTCCAGCAATTCCGGACCGAGCATGACTGCCGTATAATTGGTAAACTCGGAAAGCAGTTGAGCCGTTACATGAATCAGTTCCTCAGTCTCCATAAAATTTTTCCGGTAGGCACCACGAATATCAATCATTTCCTCGTTCGTCAGCTTCGCCGGAGCAAGCAAATGATCAACATAAAAACGGTATCCTTTTTCTGAAGGGACACGCCCGGAAGACAAATGCGTCTTCTCCAAATAACCCATCTCTTCCAAATCCGCGAGTTCATTGCGAATCGTTGCCGGGCTAAAATGAACGTCATCGCGCTTCGCGATCGACCGGGATCCCACGGGTTCGGCAGAGACGATGTAGTCATTAACAAGAAGCTGCAGCAAAAACAACTGGCGGTCTGTTAACATCTCATCACCTCTGTTAGCACTCTCTATACCTGAGTGCTAATTCTACAATAAAAATTTACCAACTTCCCGCCCATTTGTCAAATCTTTTTTTGACCTTTATAATCGGCGTCGCCTGCTTCATTATTCATCACGACAGCAGGAAGGCCGAAAAAACATCGTTGCCGAAAAACAGACCGCGCCGCGTCAGCCGAATATGATCGCCCTCTTCTTCAAGCAACCCCTTTTTTTTCAGTGCGGAAATCTGCACCCCATAGATACTCTCAAGTGTACACCCAAATTTGCCTGCAAATACCGTGCGACTCACCCCTTTTCGCAAACGCAACCCGAGAAATAATTCCTCTTCGATCTGCTCATTGACCGACACAGCGTGTGTGCTCGTGCGCGCGCAGCCATGCGCGTTCACTGCGGCCATGTACTGTTTCACCGGTCCTGCGTTAGCATAGCGGACACCATCGACATAACCATGCGCGCCTGCACCCACGCCGTAATATTCACCATTGCGCCAGTAAAATGAATTATGCACGCCCTCGCTCCCGGGTCTGGCAAAATTGCTGATCTCGTACTGCGACAAACCGTGGCGTTCTGCGGCAAGCATAATTTGCCCATACATGTCCGCTTCGATGTCTTCACCGGGAAGAAGCAGATCCCCGCGGCGAAGTTGATTATAATATACCGTTTTCGGTTCGACTTGCAGCGCATAGACGGATATATGAGGCACTTCAAGGGCAAAGGCACGCTCAAGCGATTCATGCAAATCAGCCTCTGTCTGCCCGGGAAGTGCAAACATCAAATCAATGCTGATATTTGTCAAGCCGTGCGCCCGCGCTCGACGCACCGCCTGTTCAGCGATTTCTCCTGTATGCAAACGTCCGATCTGGCGCAGCAGGCGGTCATTGAATGTCTGAACGCCGAGGCTGAGCCGGTCGACCCCTGCGGCACGCATAGCTGAGAGCTTGTCGTCACTGACATTTTCAGGATTGGCTTCCACCGTAAACTCGGTGACCGTTTGAGGAAACGCCGTTCGAATCTCGCGCAACAAACGGATCAGCTGTTTTTGACTGAGTGCGGTTGGCGTGCCGCCACCGATGTAGATTGTGTGCACAGCGCCTTGCTCTGCATAGAGCATGAGCTCCTTCCCCACCGCCTCGAGATAATCATCAACAGGTTGGCGCGTCGCCAACACTTTATTAAAATCGCAATAGTAGCAAATGTGATCGCAGAAAGGCACATGGACATAAAGACCGCGCTCAGTCATCGCGGCTCATCTTAAAGACCGACATAAAGGCTTCCTGTGGCACGTCGACACTGCCAACCGATTTCATACGCTTTTTTCCTGCCTTTTGCTTTTCGAGCAGCTTGCGCTTTCGTGAGACATCACCGCCATAGCATTTGGCCAGTACGTTTTTGCGCAGCGCTTTGATTGTGGCCCGCGCAATGACCTTCTGACCAAGCGCCGCCTGAATGGGCACTTCAAACTGCTGGCGCGGAATCAGCTCCTTCAACTTTTCGACGACAGCTTTACCTCGATCATAAGCAAACTGCTTATGCACAATAACCGACAATGCGTCAACGGGCTGGCCATTCAGCAAAACGTCCATCTTCACAAGGTCGCCTGCCTGATAGCCAATCATTTCATAATCAAGCGACGCATAACCCTTCGTACTCGACTTCAGTGAGTCAAAGAAATCGTACATGATTTCAGAAAGCGGCAATTCATAAATGATATGAGTGCGTGAACTGTCTAAATACTGCATCGTCTTATATATGCCACGTTTGCGTTGACACAACTCCATGACCGCACCGACATAGTCATTCGGAGTCATGATCGTTGCTTTAACGTAAGGCTCCTCAATGGTGCGTATAAACTTCGGTTCCGGCATCTCCGACGGATTCCCCAGTTCAACGACTGATCCGTCAGTGCGCATGATACGGTAGATAACGCTTGGTGCCGTCGCAATGAGTTCAAGATTAAATTCACGTTCAAGCCGCTCTTGCACAATATCCATGTGAAGCAGTCCGAGAAAACCGCAGCGAAAGCCAAAGCCGAGTGCCTCAGACGTCTCAGGTTCATACAGAAGAGCAGCGTCATTCAATTCCAGCTTGCCGAGGGCGTCACGCAGATCATCATAGCGCGCCGTGTCAATCGGGTAGAGTCCGCAATAAACCATCGGATTCATCCGCCGGTAGCCCGGCAGCGCTTCAGCAGCCGGTCGGCTGGCAGTCGTGATCGTGTCGCCGACACGCGTTTCGTGCACCGTTTTAATAGCTGCCGTTAAAAATCCGACATCGCCGACCGACAGCTGCTGGCGTCTTTCAATTTTAGGTGTTGACACGCCTACTTCCAGCACCTCAAAAACGCCGCCGGTTGACATCATTTGAATCTGATCACCAACGTGAACCGTTCCGTCAACAATGCGGACATAGACGACGACCCCGCGATAGGCATCATAGAGCGAATCAAAAATAAGTGCGCGCAGCGGTGCCTGCGGATCACCCGCGGGTGCCGGTATTTTTTCAATAATCTGGCGCAAAATATCATCGGTTCCTAGCCCCGTCTTCGCTGAGGCGAGTACCGCCTCAGAGGCGTCAAGTCCGATATCATCCTCAATCTCGTGTTTGACGCGGTCGGGATTCGCATTCGGTAAGTCAATTTTGTTAATGACCGGGATAATTTCCAGATTATTCTCCAGCGCCAAATAGACGTTCGCAAGCGTTTGTGCTTCAACACCCTGCGCCGCGTCAACGACGAGCAGCGCTCCCTCGCATGCAGCAAGACTGCGTGAGACTTCATAAGAAAAATCGACATGCCCAGGGGTGTCGATCAGATGAAAGATATACGTTTCCCCGTCTGGGGCGTGATAAGTCAGCTCGACTGCGTTCAGTTTAATTGTAATACCGCGCTCACGTTCAAGATCCATGGCGTCAAGCGTCTGAGCCTTCATTTCACGCGAGGTCAGCGCCGATGTCGCTTCCAGAATGCGGTCAGCAAGCGTCGACTTGCCGTGGTCAATATGAGCGATGATTGAAAAATTGCGAATATGCCGCTGCCGCTCGTCTTGCGTGTCTGCCATTGCTGCTCCTCCTGCTCAAAAACGCTCTGCTGCTTGTAGTCTTCTTCCTCTTTCCTAGTATAACAAGCGACGTAGGGCGATTCAAACGGCTAATGAAGAAGCATTTGCAATATGCCGTTGACCGCGCCTGCTCCGGTACTGACGACACCTAAAAAAAGCCGCGATACGTGGTTGGAGAGCCCGCTTGCCGCCGGAGGCGCAGCAGCGGTTTGAAGCCGCTTTGGCACTTGCACAGCCGGCTGCTGAGACGCAGCCACAGCGGGTACAGCCACTTGCAGTGCCCCGCTCGCCGCGGCTGTCTGATTGTCACGCACGGTGATGGCGCCGTAGATGATGCAGGCAAACAGCAATATAATCAATACCATGAGTTCAAGAAAGAAACGTCTAAGCATTGCCTGTCCCTCCTTAGCACATCTTTACTGCCATCTTATGCCGCTAATCTAGCAATATACTAATAACCCGCCTCTTTTTTCGTTATAATAGAAATAATAGACAGAGGGGGGAAATCAAATGGCTAGCGACAACAAGCCGTTGAACAGTGTCTCTTCACCACAAGCGGCCGGCCGGCAGTGCGTGCATAGACACTTTGCATACGGATTTGCCGCATTATTTGTGCTGATCGTTGTTTTGCTCGCCGCTTATGCCTTCTTTTTTGGTGTATAACCACTCGAGATTCAGTGCGTATAGGTGCCAACATTACGCTGATTGACTTTACTATGCAGCGCGGCATTAAGACCTTCCGCAATGACGTTGCCCATTTTTTCAACAAAAAAATCGACTTCTTTTGGCGTAACCATCAGCGATGTGCCCGCGGCCCCTAATGCTTCTTGAATCAACTGCGCTTTTTCACGGCTGCTGAGCGTGCCAATCAACCCAAGGAACGCGGCACTTTTTTCTTTGCCGGGCAAGCTAAGCCGACTGTAATCTTGCTTTTTCCCGTAAGGCATCCACGACGGAGCCAGAGCTTTGGCCGGGGACTGATCAGACATTTCTAAGTCGAGATGCTTAAGCAGCAAATCCAGTACATCACTTGTGATAGTCACCGCGTCGACAACCGTCGGTACTCCGACAGCAATAACAGGTATGCCAAGCATTTCACGGCTTAGTTCCTTGCGGTTATTACCAATGCCTGATCCGGGATGAATGCCGCTGTCTGCCACCTGAATGGTTGTATTGACGTGCTCAATCGATCGCGCGGCCAGCGCGTCAATCGCGATCAGGAAGTCTGGCTTGACTTTTTCAATCACGCCGAGAATAATGTCGCTTGTCTCGATACCGGTCACCCCCATGACGCCCGGTGTAATGGCGCTAACCGGTCGGTACCCGTCACGCACACTCTCCATTTGCAAATCAAACAAATGGCGGGTCACAAGAATACTGTTGACGACGCTCGGTCCGAGTGCGTCAGGCGTCACTTTCCAATTTCCGAGTCCGACGATTAGGCAGGATGCTTTGTCATCAATTTTTAACTTGGCCAGAAACGCGGCAAACTCGCGGGCAAAAAGCCGCTCGACATGCTCTTCAACATCTGTATCACCGCTTCGCAGCGCCTTGGCTTCAAACGTGAGGTAATTTCCAGCTTTTTTATTGAGCTTTTCGGCGGCGGCGGCGCTCACATGCATCGCTGTTATGCGTACACCGCCTTCTTCTTTTTCATCATACAGCCCACCATTTTTCGCAAAGGTTTGCTTTTCTGTCGATTCAATTGCCAAATCGGTTCGTACACTATAACGACGCACGTCAAGTCGTTCAGCCATCCTTTGACTCTCCTTCTGTTGATCTTTTTTTAAGGATGGCTTTCTGCAGCTTTTTTCATTCACCGTTGCAAATACAAGCCTGCTTTGATACAATACACTTTGTCAGTATTGCGTCTGTTTACGAGAAGGGCTGCATCTCCCGGACACCTCGCCGCTTGCAGCCTTTGTTTGTGCGGTAAGGTGCTCTGACGCTCTTTCGATTGTGCGGAGGGAGAGACGGCACGAATGCCAGGTGCTCCCTGTCAGTTGGTGCAATCGTGAATTATATAGCTTGGAGGTGAATGACATGCCAAATATTAAATCAGCCATTAAAAGAGTAAAGACCAGTGAAGTTCGCCGTCTGCACAATGCGCAGTTTAAGTCGGCGATGCGCACGGCGATTAAGACATTTAATGCCAAGGTTGACGGAAAAGATGTTGACGGCGCAAAAACCGCATTTATCGTTGCGACTAAGAAAGTGGATAAAGCAGCGAGCAAAGGTTTGATTCATAAGAATAAAGCCGCTCATGAAAAATCACGTCTTGCGAAAAAGCTTAACGGCCTCGATGCTTAAATTGGATTGGAACGGCATGTAAAAAGGGCAATGCCTATAGGCATTGCCCTTTTTACATGCTAAAAAAGTATATTGTTCGTCCAAAGATTGCACACATCGAATGCAAAAGGAAAAGTATGATGCCGCCTCGCGAAAGAAACGGCAAGACGGCCCCAAGAGCTCCAAGTGGTCTGCGGCGGATTGCGGTAGGCCTGCAACGGCAACGATAATCGTCCATGGGCGTATCGGTCGCTCAACTGTGCGTCAGCTGCTCAAGCAACAATTCAAAGACAAGTATTTTGTTTGCCGCGCCGGTTTTAATCGCGTAATCCGCCTCCGCGCAGCCGGCAAGTGCTCGCTCAAGTTGCGGCGCTGCATAAACTTTTGCCTGTTCGGCCGCCATTTTTGCAGCATAGGGATGAATACCGATTTTTGTTGCGGCATCTGCGGCAGTGACTCCTTTTTGCTGATAGATAATAATCCGGTAAACGATCCGCAACTGCCGCTCGAGCAACGCAAGCAGTTTGAGCGGCTCTTCTCTCATACGTATCAAATCATGAAAGAGATGCAGCGCCCGCTCGCCTTGCCGCTTCATGACTGCGTTCACAAGCAAAAAAACGTTCGTTTCAAGCGAACGCGAGCCAATTTCAAGAACGGCGGCACGGTCAATGACATCTTCCGGTCCGCAGTACAACGCGCATTTATTCACTTCATTTGCCAATCTGCCGAGATCACTGCCAACAGAGGCGACCAATTGTTCGTGGCCTTCGCGTGTATACACAGCCCCCGCCGCCCGGGCGACTTGGTCCATCAGCCGGTAACTGTCTGCCTCGCTGATCCGTGACAGCTCGCGGACCTCCGCGCTTTGCAGCAGCAGTTTAACGACCTTTTTCCGCCGGTCCAATTTTTCATAGGGTGCGGTAAAAATTACAACCGCACTCGGCGAGGGCTGCTCCAGATAAAGCTCAAGCGGATGCACGTCCTGCACGACTTTGCTTTGTGCATGTTCTGCTGACAAAAAAAATGACGACTCCATAACAATGATCTTGCGCTCTCCCATAAAGGGGACAGTGTTGGCCTCCTCAATCGCTTCACTGACCAATGTGACATTCATGTCATACACAAACACGTTAAATTCTTGTTCTTCGGCAGGCAGAGCTTTTGCAATAATCGAGCGTGTCAGCGTCCGCAGCAAATAATCTTGCGTACCGAATAAAAGATAAACCGGCGAGAGCGGCTGATGAACCGACAAATCTGCCGTTGATTTTTGAGCCATCGTCTTTCCCCCCGCTGTTAACTTTACCGTGCCTCCGCAAAGTTGGCAAGCCGAAAACCGGATGGTCCGCTAAGTCGTCACCAATGAAATATCCGCAAACAAAAGGAGGCAGCCACACACAGCCGTCTCCGGATTTATATAAACGCCTGCCTGCCGCTTCCCGGGATAGCGACCGTCTGGCGATATTCGCGCGCTTTCTGTTTCTTAGAATATCCTATGCCCCATTAAACTATGGGTGACAACTCTTGTCAGCAAAGCGTAAATCATGGAAATACTGGCTTTTATTTTTTTGATGTTTCGATTGCGGTGATGGACCGATCGTGAAAACTCAGACGTATATCGCCGTCCTGATCGGTGCGCAGCACTTGAATGTGCCGTTGACGTAATCGAGCGATCACTTCCGGATGTGGGTGCCCATAGCGATTATTCTCTCCGCAAGACACAATAGCAAGCGCTGGATTGACGCGTGCGAGCCACGCCGCACTTGTCGCGCTGCGGCTACCGTGATGTCCGAGTTTCAAAACGTCGGCGCGTATCTTTGATCCGGCAGCCATGATCAACTGTTCGCCTTTAACTGACAGATCACCCGTAAACAAAAATTGCAAACCGCCCAACCGGGCGGTAATGACAAGCGAGTTATCGTTGCCGTCCGCCGCACGCCGATCCGGGGACAAAACATGAAAAGTGGCGGTCCCGACGCGGAACTGGTCATCTTTTCGGATAACCGTCAGCTGGGCACCGGCTGCCGCGGCCTGCCGGAGCATTCGCTGCTCACCGGCGTTCGGATCAAAATAGGGCGAAATCAGCACACGTTTCACGCTAAGCTGACCGATAAGTGCCTTAAACCCGTTAATATGATCGGCATCACCGTGTGTCAACACGACGACATCAATCTGGTTCACGCGCAGAGCGCGCAGTTCAGGCAAAAGGGTATCACTGCCAACGTCGTAAGGATGACTTTGCCGAGCCCACGACGGTTGATGAACCGGCAATGAACCTCCCGTATCAATCAGCACGTTGCCTCCACTATGCGACAGTTTAATTAAAATGCTGTCGCCTTGACCGACGTTAAGAAAGGTAACAGTTCCGGTCGCATCAGCATGCTCAATAATCTCAACAGCCGCATAGAGAATTAAAAAAGGGACAAATAGCAGCAGCAACGAGCGCCGCCCACCCACTTTCTCCCAGAAGGCTACAGTGGCAGCAATCAGACAAAAAGCGAATAACAGCAGCGGTGCATCCAAAGCACCGTAATTGAGATCAAAAAGCGGATGTTCATAAATAAAGCGCAGCAGCTCATGCGGCCAGCCAAGCAGCTCGTCAAATAGGCCAGTCACTGAAGCAGCGCCGGGAATGAGGCGTGCGAATAAATAGACAACGCATGCAGCCGGTAAAATAACAAAAGAGAGATAGGGGACATAGGCAACGCTGAGGAAAAAACTAATCGGAGTAAAGCGATAAAAATGGCCGATAAGAATAGGAAATGCCGCTAATTCGCTAATGAGCGCAACTGCAAACAACCGCATAAGCACCGAATGATATTTTGCAATGACATTGGGACCTGTGAGAATGAGTGCAAAAGTGACGGCAAAGGAAAGTTGGAATCCGAGATCAAAGATAACTTTCGGATCGGCAAACAACATCAGTAAACAAGATATACTGAGTAGGTCACTCGCCGGAGGCGGCTTACCGCTCACAAGCCGAGCAAAAAAGAACAGGCAAGCAGTCAGCCCTGCGCGCACAATCGATGGCTCAGCCCCGGTCAATAAGACATACAACGGAATGAGCACCATACAGATCAGACTGACATTCTCGCGCGTGCAGCCTGCGCGCTTCAAAAGATAAGAAAGCACGCCAAACACAACGGCAATATGCGAACCGGAAACGACGAGCAAATGAACAAGGCCTAGATACTGATAAGCCTCAGCTAGTTCCTCATCCATTTCACGGTCATCACCGTAAATAAGTGATGCGGCAACAGCGGCTGTTTGAGCAGAAAACAAACGGTGAATAGCGGCAACCTCAGTCTGCCTAAATCGTTTCAAACGCTCAAGCGGACTCCTATCAAGTGCAACGACATGTGGCAATGCACTGGCTTGCATGATCCAGTACACATGGTGATCAGCTAAGTAGCGCCTGTAATCAAAACGATAAAAGTTTTTCGGCAGTGGCGGTTTATTCATTTCACCACTGACCGTAATGACTGCTCCCGGACTCATTGTCCGTTCAGCTGTTTTTTTTTCAGTGAAAGTTCGCAACTTGAAACTGACCTTCACATGCTCACCTTGCTGCGTCTTAAGCGTGAAGGTCAGACGATTTCCATCAACGTCTGGAATATCGTCAACTTTCCCCGATAGCTGAGTCATCGTGCGATTAAGATGCGTGCCGCTCTCCTGAAAAAAGCAGTAATCTGTAAAAATGAGTGCAGCCACAGTTGTCAAAAGAATGAGAAATAAAAAGCAACGTTTGACGCTAAGCCAAAGCAGGTACACAACCAGTACCCCAATCAGGAGCCCGCGAACCGATCCGGTGGCTGACGCTGCCCATGCCGACAGACAGGCTGAAAAGGTCAACAAATGAAACCGGCCGCTCAGCTGGGCAGCATTCATTCGTCATACAGCTGTTTAAACCGTTCACGAAGCTGCTGACGCTTTGTTTCGTCTTCTTCCCCAAGAACATTCAGCACCGCTTGAACAAAATCATGCTGCTGCCTGTATACGAGTTCATCACACAGTGCAAAGCGGCGTTCAAGCGGCACTTTTTTGACGGTAACGCCAGCCATATGATACAACTCCGCAGCATAATCGTCATTGTGATAGTCGCATGCATAATAGACAGAGCGAATGCCAGCCTGAATGATTGCTTTGCAACATTGCAGACACGGATAGTGAGTGACATAGATCTCCGCGTGATCCGTCTGTTCACCAAACTTGGCGCATTGAAGAATAGCATTCATTTCTGCATGGATCGTACGGACGCAGTGGCCGTCCTTCATGTAGCAACCGTGATCAATGCAATGCTCTCCTCCTGATATCGATCCATTATAGCCACCCGCGATAATGCGCTTATCGCGCACGATTGTCGCCCCGACCACAAGTCGCCTGCACGTGCTGCGCGAGGCAAGCAAATAACTCTGTGCCATAAAATATTGATCCCATGATAACCTGTCCATAGCCAGCCCCTCCAGCGATACCCGTGGTGTGTTCCTTGTTTATTTTACCAGACCCTGCACACGAAAAGTGGTCGTTAAATCATCCGAAATGAGCAAAAAATTGTCGATTGGCGTCCCCTATTCCACCGTCGCCGCCGGCTTGATGCGCTCCAATATCTTCTCACCGATCCCTGAAACGTTACCCAGATCATCCAGTGTACGAAAAGAACCGTGCGTTTGGCGATACTGCAAGATCGCCTTGGCTTTTGCCGGACCGATACCCGGCAAATTTTGCAGTTGCTGTTCGCCAGCCGTGTTCACGTTCACCTTTGCGCTGGACGAAGAGTCGGTCTCACCGACCGACGATGCAGCGGCTGCCGGCTGCGTTTCACCTGCGTGCGGAACATACACCATCATCTCGTCTGAGAGCTTTTGAGCAAAGTTCACTTGGCGCGTGTCTCCGCCGCCCGCCACACCGCCCGCCTGTTCAATGGCATCACCGACACGGCTGCCGGCGCTCAGATGGTAAACTCCCGGGCGATTGACTGCCCCTTTCACATCGACCACGACGCCGCTCGCCTTGACTGCTGGTGAACTTGGCTTTTTTATTTGCGGTGCGGAAGACGACGTACGAGCAAGCACTTGTTCTGCTCGCACAGCCGCTGCGCGCTTCTCCGCCGACTGCGTGCTGAAATAAAAAAACAAAATGATAAGTCCGGCAAGCACTGCCGCAGCTGCAATCCAGCCTTTTTTCGACTGCAACCTTTTTTTCATACATGCCTCCCCCGCTCACATCGACCGCCTGCTGTCATAAAACGGCGGTCCGTCTCATACAGATACAAAAGGATACTGCAACCGTTCGAGGTGAGAAAACAATGAAGTTCGGTATTATTGGTACTGGCACAATCGGTTCCTTGCTTACCGATGTCCTGATTGATAGCAAGTCTGCCAAGCCGCGACAACTGGCAATTACAAATCGCACGTTAAGCAAAGCAGAAGCTCTCAAAAAAAGGCATCCGGGAGTGAAAATCTGTGAGGACGCTAAAACCGTTATTCGCCAATCAACACTCATCTTCATCTGCGTGAAACCGAGTGATTATATCCCACTGCTCCAGTCCGTTCGCGGCATTTGGCGCTACGAGCAAATCGCCATTTCCGTTACAAGCCCGATTACGACGGTCCAGCTTGAGCAGCTCATCCCCGGTCCGGTTATACGCGTCGTCCCGAGCATCTTAAATCAGGCGTGCGCCGGCAATACACTCGTCACCTTCGGCAGCCGGCTGACGGACTATCAGAAATTCAAAGTTTGGAATTTACTGAACCGCTTTTCCCGCCCGCTTGAAATTCGCGAAGAAGCCATTCGTGCTGCATCGGATATTGCAAGCTGCGGACCCGCTTTTTTATCCTTTGCCCTTGAACGCATGATTCATGCAGCAACCGAGGTGACTCCGCTGACTAAAAAAGAGGCGGGAGCACTGGTGACTGATACAGTTATAGGGTTCGGAAAACTTCTTGCTCAAGGCAGCTATACCCTCGATGAACTCAGAGCGCGGATCACCGTGAAGGGCGGGGTTACAGGTGTCGGTTTGAATGTGCTCGAAGCAAGTGACCAAGATGTATTCCAAACACTTTTTCAGGAGACACAGAAAAAATTTGTTGCCGACCATCAAGCCATCGATCCCCTTTTTCATTAAACATCGCCGCAAAGGACTTGGCCGTCGCTAAGTCCTTTTTTACATTGACGGCAACTCTGAAGTTCACCTGACTGCCAAGTTCAGTAACGTCCATAAAGTCCGGCAGATCGTCGATGTTTACTTATCGTTTGCTTTGACGCGCAATCCACAGCGCTTTGGCAGGATTCCTTTCCCGAGGCGTTAGTTAAGAAAACATGGGGACGCTGTATATCCGGCTACTGCCATACCTCGACTTGACCTGCCCCCATTATACCGGTCCGCTCTCAAAAGGAAAAAGACAAGAAAACGCAAAAAATGAGCACGTTCGTTATAAAACGGCTCAATCATTGTAGCAAACGCAGCACAGCTGCCTATTTTAATTTAAATATTATTATTTTGTACCAGCAGCTGCGCCTTCACAGCATGTTGTCAACGGCTCATCACGCGGCGCTTTCTTTACCAAATCATTTTTTTCTCTCGCACAGAATGCGCAGTGTGTCTTCTAAAAGGCGTTTCAAACGAGCGGATGCTTCTCCAGCGTATACAGCGGCGCGTCACCCCACAACTTCTCAAGCTGGTAGTAATCGCGCTCATCCTTATGGAAAACGTGAGCGACAACATCGCCCAAATCAATCAGCACCCAACGCGCCTGATCGTACCCTTCAAGACGCGATACGCTCACTCCTTGCGTTTCTGCTGCTTTCTTAATAGCCATAGAAATAGCTTGCACTTGTTTATCTGAATTCCCATGACAGATGATAAAATAATCCGCCATTATTGAAAGGCCTCTCATTTTTAAAATGACCAGATCTTCTGCTTTTTTGTCATCGGCTGCCTCAGCAAGAAACTTCACCCATTCTTCACTCGTCATTCAGTCACCTCATCGTTGTATTGTTATTGCAAGATCATTATATGCTTCAAATGTTTTTGGATAGACACGCTCATTTTGCGACAGCAGATGAGCGATCGTCTGTTTTAATTCGAGAAAAACTGCTTGATCGAGATTCGTCAACGCGGCCTCACGCACCGTTTCAACTCCAGAAAAATCGCGACCGGGTTCAATATAATCGGCTACAAAAATAATTTTTTCCAGACGATCCATACCTGCGCGACCGGTCGTATGATAAAGGATAGCGTTAAGAACGGCCTGATCGGCGACTGCGCACGTCTCTGAGGCAAACAGCGCCCCCGCTGGTGCATGCCACAATTTGGGTGAGTAGCACAGAAAGTCACAAGCGGCATCCGGATGCTTACTCAACACAGCAGCCAACTGTTCATCAGGCAGGCACTTGCACGCATCGTGAAGCATGCCTGCCAATTTCGCTTGATCACGATTTGCGCCAAAACGATCGGCCAGTACACCTGCTGTCTCCGATACACCCAGACTGTGGCGGTAACGCTTCTCAGTCAATCGTTTTTCAATCGTTTGTCGTGCCTCTTCCACATCCATAAAGCTGTCTCTCCTTTATATAGCTTGCCACACTGTCTGTGAGAAAATAGCGGCATGATCGCCCAGACTCGATGCGCCCGCGCAAAGCACTCGACGAAATAGCCAAAGTCGGTATGTCAATCATTGTCAAATCAGCACTCTTCGGCGGATCAGGCAAATAACCGGGCCGGCTAAAACCGATAAAACGCGTCAGCCGGCATAGCTCGCCAATCCCATGCCACGTCTTCAAATCGCTGACCATATCAGCCCCGAGAATAAAGTAAAAAATGCAATCCGGATACTTTCGGTGCAACTGACGCAATGTTTCGACAGTGTAGGAAGGTCCGCTGCGGCATAATTCCGATGTTTCCAATTTGAATCGATCATTATTCTGAATAGACAAGCGCACCATTTCCGCGCGATCTTGCGCTGAGGCGCAGGCATACTTCCCCTGCACATGTGGTGGAACATTGCTCGGTACAAACCATACTTCGTCTAATCGGCACGCCTCAAGCGCTTCCTGTGCAATAATCAAATGAGCGACATGCGGTGGATCAAACGTACCGCCGAATAAACCAATTGTCCTCATCACTCACAACCGCTTTCCGACTTAGTCTCCGATTTCATCTCGATGGCAGACTCAAGGTACTTCAACGCGGACGGTTGGTCAGGCTGCATGCCGCCCATCCAGCAAGCAAAAGCGGCGGCACCCTGCCCAACGAGCATCGGCAGACCATCCATGACGTTGAAACCGAACCGCTCGGCAGCCGCTAAAAACGGCGTTCGCCGCGGCCGGTACACAAGATCGCAGAACAACGTCCCCGGCTGCGCAGCCGACCAATCGTCAAACAACATGTCCGACCGGCTGTTTAACCCTGAAGATGTCGCATTGATCACCAGACGATATTTTCCTAGTCTTCGTGGCACGTCGGAAAATGGCATAGCGGAGGAGAGACAATAGCGGTTGCAACGGGCGCTCAGCGCTTGTCCGCGCGCTAACGTACGATTGGCCACGTCAACCGCAGCGTACCCTTTTTGGGCGAGCGTGAGTGCCACCGCCGCCGCCGCCCCACCCGCACCAAGAATCAGCACATTTGTACACATCCTCTCACGTGCGCTGATGTAGGGAGCCAAACTGTCGCTAAACCCTTCACCGTCCGTGTTATACCCGGTGAAGATGCCGTCTTCGCAGCACACCGTATTTACCGCATCAAGCAATTGTGCCGTATGATCCAACCGGTCAAGCAGCGGCACTATCGCCTGCTTATGCGGAGCCGTCACATTAAATCCGTGAATATCACCATGTTTGCGAACCGCATCGACAAAATCAGCCAGTTCTGACGCAGCTACTTGCTGAGCGCGATACGTCGCGTCCAGCTTGTATTGTCTAAACCAAAAGCGATGTAATGCCGGAGACAATGAATGCCCAACCGGCATACCGATTAATAGAAAATGTCTGCTCATGATCAGACCCTCACCCTTTAATAATGGAAGAACGGATTGATACACCAACCGCCCGCGGCGCATAAGCTGACAAACGGGCACCGTGTCCCTTCACGCTCACCCAGCCGAGTCCTGCGAACACAATATCGGAATCGGCATCTTTCGTACGAAAATCATGACGCACCAAAACCGGCGGCTCTGAGACAAGGCTTGGCGGACTCAGCAGCCTGCCGTATTGACGGTCATACAATTCATTGGCGCGCTCCTGTTTCGTGCGATGTATCGTTAAGCCCGGTGCCGCATACACGATTAATGAGCGCCGACCCGGGCCTTCATAATCCACCCGTCCAATTCCGCCAAGAAAGAGCGATTGCCGTTCATTCAACTGGTAGACTTTAGGCTTAATTTCCTTTGACGGTATTATTTTTTTATAGTCAGACGGATCGAAAAAATGAATAGCCTGCTCAGGGTTGATGAGTCCGGGTGTATCATAAAGCATCTTCCCGTCTGCAAGCGGAATACCTATAAAGTCAAGTGTTGTCCCGGGAAAACGCGAGGTTGTAATAAGGGAAGACGCCCCGACACTGCGTATTAAATGATTAATAAACGTCGACTTTCCGACGTTGGTCGCCCCCACGATGTAAACATCGCGGCCGTTGCGCAGTTGCTCAATGCGTTCGCGCACCTCATCAATACCTATGTTCTTTTCGGCACTCATGAGTTGAACGTCAAGCGGGTGAATCCCCATTCCTTTAGCCGAGCGCTGCAACCACATTTTTAATTTGGTCATATTCGTTGATTTGGGCAATAGATCGACTTTGTTGCCGACAAGCAAAACCGGATTTTTGCCAATCAATCGCGGTAATTCGCTGATCCAGCTTCCAGCAACGTCAAAAATATCAATAATGGCAACAACAAGGGCATCTGCATCGGCCACTTGGGAAAGCAGCGCCGCAAAATCAGCGGCATTAAATGGAACATCTTCAATTTCATTATAATGTTTCAGTCGAAAACAGCGGCGGCAAAGCAAAGGTTCACGTTCGAGTGCGGAAACTGGCGTGTAACCGGGCAATTGCTCGTCCGTCGTTTGAATTTTAATGCCGCATCCCATACAGTAAAGCTCTTCATCAGTCATCAGCGTTCCTCCCTGTCCAGCCATCCACGTCGCCGCAATTGTCCAAGAATCAACCGTTCAATTAAACGGTTGATCTGAGTGGCCCATCCATCACTGGCTGCAACCGGTGCAACAAGAACACTATGAGCGCCAATACGGTTTGCCCCCCAAATATCGGTCATCAATTGATCACCAATAACAACTGTTTTGTTGGGAGTGAGGTTCATGATTTGAAGTGCTTTTTGATAGCCGGTAAGCAGCGGTTTCTTGGCACGAAAAACATAAGGGATCGATGCATCACCAATAAAGGTTCGAATGCGACGTTCATTGTTATTCGATAGAATGACCGTTTGAATGCCCGCTTCACCAAGCGCGCCAAACCATTTGCGCAAATTTGGAGTCATCCTCGCTTCATTCCAGGCCACAAGCGTGTTATCCAAATCAGTCATTACACCACAGATACCTTTTTCTTTTAAAAAGTCGACTTGAATATCATAAATTGATCTTTTATAAACTTCAGGCAAAAAATATTTAAGCAATCGTTTCGCCACTCCTTCGTCTCATTTCATTTTGCCACATGTCAGCGAAATTACCAACCCCCATCTTATTAATTCCGTTCCCAACTAAACCGGCACCTGCTAAAGCAGATGCTCTTCAGCATATTGATCGCTGATTAAAAGTCAGTGTTAAGATTGAATTCTTTTCAAAAATAGGCGTCTTAGACACAGACTCAAGCGTAGTGACATTCATTTTTCTGTTTAAAACACCGCCGTACAGGACATATGGCGCATCACGTTGTCAAGCACACGCTCACTTCTCTGATAGACTGTCATGCCCTTCTTTTCAAAAAATGTGTCCACATCAGCGAACAACTAAGGCTAAAGGCGTTAGTTGAAACTCAACAAATGGCCGTCAATATTTTAGAAAAATAGGACGACGGACCGAGAAAGTTGAAAACAGCCGCTCGATCATTTAATAGGCAGTGCCATATATTCGCTTGCCGTGATCATCGCACATCTCTTTATACATACCAAAGGCTTGTCCGCCTGTTGGAACACCCGCCCCGTCCGGTCATAACACATTCAAAATCATGAATTCTTGACTTACAAAAACAGAGGGGCGGCTTGCCCGGCAGCTATGTTTATGAAAGAATTAAGACTTTCAGAACAAAAAACTTTCGACAGCGCCCGACAAGTCTTCCGCTTGTGGATAAACTTATCCACAAATTTCGTTCTTGTTTTTCGCCTTTTTTTTCACACATAAACAATTCAATAACAGTTTATCCACACGTTAAGCAAGGTTTTTGATCGATTGTCCACCTTGGCAGATCATGATAAAGTGTTATACAGAAGATAGCGAAAGGAGGTTGCCGGCGACGGGAAAAAATGGAGCAACTATCCGATGATCTATTGCTTGAATCCTATTATAAAGCACGCCACTATCAATTGGCTGACGATTTTATTTCTCTTATTGAAAAAGAAATTGCACGCCGCAACTTACAAATTGTTTTAATTTAAAAAGCTGAGGCACATTTCATTCATCGCTGTATACCGCAAATCAATCCGGACAGACACAGGACGGGGCAATCGCCCATACACTGATTGACAGCTAGTGAATCTGCAGAGGAGTGACACCTATGCTGTCTATAATCGGCGGTCTTTCTTATGCCTTCAAACAAATGCTGCTTTTTGTTTCCTACGTCAAAAATAATGCCTTCCCCCAACCGCTTTCGGAAGAAGAGGAACGCAAATACTTGGAACAGATGGCCTCCGGGGACGAGGAAGCACGAAATGCTTTAATTGAACATAACCTGCGTCTTGTTGCCCACATTGTCAAAAAATTTGAAAATACGAAAGAAGAACAAGATGATCTGATTTCCATCGGCACAATCGGACTCATTAAAGCGATAGAAAATTATTCGACGTCACGTGGAACAAAATTAGCAACGTTTGCAGCGAGATGCATTGAGAATGAGATTTTAATGTACTTCCGAAGTCTCAAAAAGACGCGTAAAGATGTTTCACTCAACGATCCGATTGGTCAAGATAAAGAAGGTAATGCAATTGCATTAATTGACATTTTAAAATCCAAAAATAAGGATATTGGCGAACAAGTTTCGCTGACTGATGACATTAACAAAATTCGCAACTCATTATATGTGCTTGATTCACGCGAAACGGAAGTTATTGTCGACCGTTTTGGCCTCAATCACCAAGATGAATTGACACAAAGGGAAATTGCGCGCAAATTGTCCATTTCACGCAGTTACGTTTCAAGAATTGAGAAACGCGCGCTGATGAAGATTTATAATGAATGGCGACGCAAATCTGAACACTAAAGACGAGCAACATTGTCTACCGACCGACAATTAATAAATAAAAATGAATCAAGGGTGATAGCCGTGACAGCTGATCAACACAACAAACAAGTACATCTTCGTATTACCGGTTTCGTCCAAGCTGTCGGCTTTCGTCACTTCACGTGGCAAGCTGCCCGCTCACTGGACGTTACCGGCTGGGTCCGGAATCGTGATGACGGATCGGTCGAGGTAGTAGCTTCTGCTTCATCAGACATTATTGATCAATTTATTGACGTTATTCGTAAAGGTAACCGTTTCTCACACGTCGATTCAGTCACTGTAACCTCGCCCCAGCGGTTTGAGCATTTCGCAAGCTTTGATATACTCGATTCGTTATAATTGATATAGATTGTTATATAAACTTAGACTGTCGATGAATGGTATGACAGCGTCAAAGCATTCGCTCGTCTGGGAAAAAGTTTTCAAACAACCTTTTTTCAAACGGAGTCTGCGAATGGATTCGCTCTATCCTTCTTCCAGGGCGCACATTCCCACGTTGCCGGTAAATGATCTGGAAACAGCAAAAAATGTATTAAAAGACTATTTAAAAAGGGAGACATTAATGAATGTATGACGTAATTATTATTGGTGCCGGTCCTGCCGGCCAAAGTGCAGCTATTTTTACCGCGCGCGCAGGTCTTTCCACGCTCGTACTTGACAATGAAAAAGGATTGACACGACGCGCACTGCTTAAAAACCATTACGGGCTTATCGAAGCAAGCGGCAATACTCTTATTGCCGCCGGAAAACAGCAAGTCGATGCCGCGGGCGCAATAATTAAAAAAGCACATGTGACCGGCATCACTAAAGAAGCAAACTGCCTGACAATAACCGATGACGACGGAAATACCTATACTGCCCATCAGATTATTCTTGCAACAGGTGCGAATGCCGCGCTGGCTAAAGCGGTTGGTTTGCAAATCAAGGACGGCAGGGAAAAATATGTTAACACAATCATTGCCGCCGACTCGGAAGGACATACAAGTGTAGACGGAATATGGGCGGCCGGTGTTGCCGCGGGCGTAAGCGTGCACACGATCGTAACGAGCGGTGACGGAGCAAAAACAGCCATTAATCTGATTAGTGAACTCAAAGGTGAGCGCTATACCGATCATGAAGCTGTTTCAGCTAAATAGAATAGAACACCGCATGAAAATATAATAATAGTACCGTTTGCCTCTCGTTGCCGCCCTTCAATTGCTGATGTGTCGCCCTATTAACAATCGGAGATGATGCGTCAGAGTAACCGTTTTTGAACATGCTGTTCTTCCTTTTGTGACAGCACATGCAGTCATTCACGCTTTTCCAACGTCGCGCATTATGAGTTGAGAAAACGTGCGGCACTGTCAAACAAATCGTGTGGCACAACTTTAAAAGACTTCTGAGTTAAAAACCCGGAAGCCTTTTTGTCATACGTTAAAAAAGTATAAAATTTCAGAAGGCTCAGACCTTTCTAACTCTGTCTATCAATAAGCAGAACGCGTTTCATTTTGCAATACACAACTGGCAAGGCTGCTATTCAAATAAATCATGCAAATGCAGCATTGCAAACGAAACCAGTTATACTTAGTGCACGAGGCGTACAAAAGATAGACCTCATGCTTTACACCAGTGCATGATATCCGCTATACTTGCTGTCATCATCTGCTCTGTTCGTGAAAAAGGCTGAATGCAATTGGATGCCATGTAAATCCGCTTCCCGCCGGCAAGTGGGTTGATGGTTAAACTAAAAAGCTTAGCAACAGTGCATTAGCGGCATTTTTTCTTTAAAGCAGTAATTCGCCAGCACGTTGAGAAGGCAAGCAATAGAAAGATAAGACTGGCCAGTGAGAGAATTCCGACTTGTTCGGGTACCTCAGCATATTTTGGCAGAAGTGTGCCGATGTAGAAAAAAACGCTGACAAACATGCTAATTAGGCCCATTCTTTTATAATCTGTAATCGCATCGGCCACTCTCTTGCTCTCCTCTTTCAATTCTCATTTCCCCCTCCTGTCAAAACTCTATGTCCAACTTTAACATGATTTTCAGGTTTGTGAACAAGGTATTTTTTGTAAAAACGTATGGCATAGCGCGGCGAGCATGGATCGACTATCAGGTTATTAAAGACGGTTTGCCCGTTTGCGACGGGGGCACTGCGAGCCTCCTCGGACAAATAGCAATCTGTGGTGTTCGGCTGGTGCGCTGTTAAAATGACTTAAAAAGTCCAACGGTTAAAAATGACAGATTTGTAGACGAAAAAAAAGTTCTCGGATTCGGTTAAGCATCGCCCTGAATGAGACCATGCATTGCAGCCACCATATTTATTCAACTGTTCTGCGATGTTCTTGGCCTACAGAGCGCGTTATTTAATGGAGGAATCCGCTGTGGTAAACTGCCGTTGACAACCATGAATCAACGATCACTATAAAAACATCTTAGCCGCAATACAGTAGACATTTTTTCTGCGAAAAAGGGCTTGAAAAATTCTTTTTTTAGCGGCCTTGCGCAGCGCCCTCACATCAGGCATTTATCTCATCAGAAAATAACATGACCGTTCCGTTAGAAAAACTTAGCGCGGCCAAGTCCTTTGGACGACGGCAAAGGCTTAGCTTTTTCTTAGACTTGGTCCCGCTGAAATCGATAGACTTTCGTAATGTATGAAAAAACCGCCATTTCATCGGCGGTTGTCGTGCGTGATCATGGTACGGATTTTTTCATATGTTTCATAAACGGTAAAACGTCAATTTGCCCTATCCACCAAAGCAGGATGGAAATGGTTTCAAAAGCGAAAGCAGATGGAACCGGACATTTAATGGTATT
The DNA here is from genome assembly GCA_047722915.1 of Sporolactobacillus sp. GTDB lineage: Bacteria > Bacillota > Bacilli > Bacillales > Sporolactobacillaceae > Sporolactobacillus. The sequence goes on along the minus strand of JBDNZQ010000001.1, from coordinate 371,262 downwards.
GCGTGAGCAAAGTCTGCTTACAGTTCCACTAATGAGCATCGTCTTTTTAAGCAACATAAAAGAGAGCGGCACGCAAATCATCAACAAGATCGTCACCGTCTTCAATGCCAACAGACAGACGAATCAGTCCGTCTGTAATACCGAGCGCGTCACGCCGCGGCTTGGGAATCGACGCATGTGTCATCTGCGCCGGTACTGAAATCAAACTTTCCACCGCTCCCAGACTTTCGGCCAGCGTGAAATAGCGAACATGACGAAGAATTTGCGTCACGGCTTCGCTGCTTCCCACATCAAAAGCGATCATTCCGCCAAAACCACCTGCCTGTCGTGCCGCCAGATCACGGCCCGGATGAGCATCCAGTCCAGGATAGTAGACTTTTTTGACTTTCGGATGCTCATTCAAAAAAGCAGCAATTTGTCGTGCATTGCGTTCAATCTGTTCCATCCGCAAAGCAAGTGTACGCACACCGCGAATTAGCAACCACGCATCTTGCGGGCCGGGAACCGCGCCAACCGAATTTTGAATAAACCCGATACGCTCACCAAGCTCAGCTTGTCTGACGGCAACAAGCCCGGCGACAACGTCGCTGTGTCCGCCGATATACTTTGTTGCGCTGTGCAATACGATATCGGCACCGAGCAGCAGCGGATGCTGCCAGTACGGCGTTGCAAATGTATTATCGACGATCAAGAGCAGATGGCGGCGATGAGCAAACTCGGCAACCTGCTGAATGTCAGTAATCTTCAGCAGCGGATTTGTCGGCGTTTCCAGATAGATGGCTTTTGTCTGCGGCGTAACGGCTGCTTCGATGGCCTGATGCCTGCTCGTATCAATAAAACTCGCCGACAGGCCGAGCCGCTTAAATACCTTATCTATGACACGGAACGTACCGCCATAGACGTCATCCGTTATAATCACATGATCGCCGGCCTCAAGCAGCATCAAAATTGATGAAATGGCTGCCATTCCCGATCCAAACGCAAAACCGGCTGTGCCAAATTCAAGCTCCTTAATCAATTCTTCAAGTGCGTGCCGGGTAGGGTTCGCTGTCCGTGAATAGTCATACCCTTTCGTTACACCAACAGCCTCCTGCTTATAAGTGCTCGTCTGGTAGATCGGCACGGTAACACTGCCTGTTAACGGATCACCGGTAATACCGGCATGAATCACTTTTGTTTTATCTTTCATCCAACGTGCGCCTCCTTTTCCGCATCGCCATAAATGTGCTGGCTGAGATAGCGCTCACTTGAATCCGGAAACAGAACGACAATGTTCGTTCCGGCCTTCGCCTGCCTTGCCTCAAGCAGCGCTGCGTGGAGCGCCGCCCCCGAAGAACTGCCGATCAACAGCCCTTCTTTCTCTGCCGCCTCAGCCACGCGGGCAAATGCGTCGGCGTCGCTGACTGTATAAACGGCGTCGAAATCATCGGTGTGCACAAACGGCGGAATGAAATCCATGCCGATGCCTTCCGTGCGATGAGGCGCCGGTTTACCACCGTTCAGAATGGAGCCCACCGGTTCGACAACGACCGCTTTAACGGCCGGATTCTTTGTCTTTAGAAAAGAGGCCGTTCCTGTAAACGTTCCGCCTGTACCGGCACCGGCGACGAATACATCGATATGTCCCTGCAAATCACGCCACAATTCCGGTCCAAGCGTTTCAAAGTACGCACGCGGATTCTGCGGGTTCGCAAATTGATTCGGCACATAACTGCCGGGAATATCGTTCGCAAGTGCCTGTGCTTTAGCAACCGCGCCCGCCATGCCGTCAGCGCTCGGCGTTTGTACGATCTGCGCACCAAGAGCACGCATCAACGTTTGTTTCTCAGCGCTGAATTTATCCGGTACACAAAAAATAATGTGAATGCCTTTCCCAACCGCCGCTAACGCAATGCCGATTCCTGTATTGCCGGCCGTCGGCTCAATCAGTGTTCCGCCGGTCGTCAATTGACCGGAGGCAAGAGCTTCATTAATCAATTTTTCACCCAGGCGATCTTTGACACTCCCACCCGGATTCAAAAATTCACATTTACCAAACATGTGCACACCGTCCGGCAGCGGAAAGGCGCGCAGTTCGACAAGCGGCGTATTTCCGACACATTCATGAATACTTTCATACAAAGCCATTACGGCTCACCTCGATGATCAGAATCGCGAAGCAGCTCCTTCACGCCGGTCGATGGCAACAACAGACCACGGCCGGATCAACCGATAGGCTGTGCTGAACGGCCTCTGAGCCGACAATTGATAACAAGGATTGATGAACGTGAGTCATGAGTGTGTACATGCTCGATTACTCCTTTATTTGCTGAATGAAATCAAGAACGAAAGCAGCCGAGTGCGTGGCGGCCGTCTTTAAAAACTGGTTAAAGGAAACGGCCGAGGATGAGCCGGCAATGTCAGACAGGGCGCGAATGATGATAAAAGGCACACCGAAGCGGTAACACGTCTGCGCGATCGCCGCTGCTTCCATTTCCACAGCTTTCATTGCCGGAAACTTGACTTTCAATGCGGCAAGGCGCGCGTCATCCGCCATGAATACATCGCCGCTGCCAATTGTGCCAACAAGATAATGCGGCGCATTCATTCCGCTTGGCGCAGCTTTGACGGCTCGATCCACAAGGCGCGCGTCCGCCCGATACGTTTCCGGCATGCCTGGCACTTGTCCGGGCGCATAACCAAAAGCGGTCGCGTCGACATCATGGTGGAAAACACCGTCGGAAATAATAACATCACCGATCTGAAGAGCCGGATCTGTTCCTCCCGCAGAGCCGGTGTTAATAACAGCATCTGGGTGAAAACGGTCAATTAACAGCGCCGTTCCAAGCGCCGCATTAACCTTGCCAATGCCTGACTGCATTAAAACAACTGCTTCACCCGCCAAAGTGCCGTTGTCAAACCGACAACCGGCAATCGTAAGGGTCCGGCAATTACAAATCTTGTTTCTGAGTACGTCTGCCTCTTCTTCCATTGCTGCAATAATAGCAATTGTCATCTTAACCCTCCTGATCTCTAACCTCCGACTGTACATATGGCCGCCTTTCGGCAGTCACAAGCCAAGCAAATCGATTCAGCTGTTGGAAGTCGGAGACAAAGTGTACCATCTCTAAAGCGGCACGTACCTCATCGCAGAGTGGATAATACTCCGTCTGCAGGTCGCCAAGCAGGTGCGTAAATTTCTTTGTCTCAGCCCAATTCTGAATTGCCTGCTTCTTTTCTATGCTGTCAAACATTGTATCTACGATCACAATTTTACCATGGCGGGCAAGCAGAGCGGATTGAAGATCAACAGCCTGACATTTTTCTTTGGCCGTTAAATGGTGAAATGCAAAACTGCTGATAATTGTATCGACCGGGCCTAAGTTGTTGGGAAAATTGAGGAAATCACCGTCCAGCACATCAAATGCCGGGACTTTGCGCTTCGCTTTTTCACGCATTTTTTTTGATAGCTCAATGCCTACCACACGCAGCCCGCGCTTCTGCAAATGCACGGTCAAGTTGCCCGTGCCAACACCAAATTCAAGCACTCGTCCAGCCGCCTTACCGGCTGCGCAATCAAGCATCTGTTCGTAGTTGCGGAACACTTCACGATACTCTGCGTCTGCTCCGGCAACCGTCTGATCATAACTGTCCGCCCAGCGATCAAATGCCGGGATAAATTCACGCCCCATCTCGCTCACCCCGATATTCCGGTACAATGCGTTTAAAATCCCACTTTAATTATATGATTAATTTATTTTATAGTTACAACTTAGCATAATTGATAAAGGGTTTCAAAGGTTTTAGCGATAAAAAAGCAACGGCAATTTTTATTCCCCAACGACTGCCATTGATTATTGTTGCTATCATGATTGTCTCAGCCGCAGCATGATAAGCAAACAAAACGACAATTAATGGTTTTCTGTTATATCTATATCTCTGACATTATAACTTGCGGTGCTGACTCTCAAATTAGTTCGGGTCTTAGAAAGCTGCCGAGTCCCCCGCTTTTTCCGTTAAGCAACTAGAATTATGCAAAATCTTTGCGCTTTCCCATCTGTTGAAAAAATGATTGCTCAATGCAATATAAAGGCTGCAAAAAGACGAGAATGGACGCCTCGCTCTTTGCAGCCTGTTAAATCATTGCTATGACTGACGTAATAATCATACCACCGCAAACCGTTTTTAAAGCAAAGCTCAGCGCAAGCGTTAAACCTGCTCACGCGGCGGAAGTTCACTCACCGTGACATGCCTTTATGACGGCTTCTTCACATTATCAGCCTGCCATTTTCCACCGGCATAAATAAGATGCACGACGTATACTTGACTTGATTGTCCTTTCGGGCAAACACGCGCCAGTGAACTGTTTTGGGCACCGCCATTGCCAAGCCAAAGAATAGTCATTTGACTCTGATCAAGTCCAGTCGCCTTGGCAATGGCTGTCACCTGAGCATTCCAATCTGCCGACCCCTCATCGTATGAGGCTTGATGATCGGCATCCGCCGTCGTCTGTGACAATGCGGAGGACGACGACGGCTTCTTTTTTGAGATGTGATGTTTCTTCTTCCCACTCTTACTTGAAGATGAGGACACTGTATGACTTGCAGTGCTTGACGAACGTTGCACCGATGAGCCGGCACTCGGTGCTGCCGCACGAAAGACCGAAATTAAAATGGCGCAACCCACCGCAAGAATAAGCAGTGAAACAGCTGCAATAATCCATTTTAAAATTCGATCAGCCTTACCTTTGCGACGCTCCATACGTGAGGATCCGTCTCCTCGCTGACTTCTCATCCGATCGATCCTCCTTCACGGATAAACCAAATGTCACATGCACGCAGTCATGGCCGGACGACTACCTTCGTAATGGCCAGCCCTCGGCGCGGTAACATTTCTGCGCAGAATGTACATTATCAGTACCCGCTAAGGCCTTTAAAATCCACTCTTTTTTTGCACATTTTACAGTACATGCAAGCATTTCTATATCTTTCGCCATTAAAAATGAAGTGTTGCCTGTCTGTTGCCAAAATCAAGCACAAATTGCCTTTAAAATATAAGAATTATTCGACTTTAAGAATTTTTACGCGAATATCTCCGCCCGGCGTGCTTACACTGACTTCCTCGCCGACTGAAAGACCGATTAATCCCTTTGCCATCGGAGAATCATTAGAAATCTTACCAGCAAAAGGATCTGATTCAGCACTGCCGACAATCTGATACGTTTCTTCCTCGCCGTCCGGCAGTTCTTTGAATGTCACCGATTTGCCGATTTTAACGACATCTGTCGTCTCATCGTCTTCAATAATGACCGAATTTCGAATCATTTGCTCAAGTTGCAAAATGCGGGCTTCGACAAATGCCTGCTCATCTTTTGCCGCATCATACTCAGAATTTTCCGATAGATCGCCGAAACCACGCGCAATTTTTATGCGTTCAACAACTTCCTTACGCTTCTGCGTTTTTAAATACTCCAATTCCTGCTCAAGCTTTTGCTTGCCTTCAAGGGTCATATAATGCATTTTTTCTGCCATCACTAATCACACTCCTGCCCAAGTTTTCAAAGCCATTTCTGCCATGCCGGCTCGCGGTTCAATTAATATTTCAAATGCTTGCGCGGCCTTAGTGCCGCTCGCCTGCTTTCCTTGCCGTCTCACGTGAGTCAAAGTTTACTTTCACTTAGCCGAGAAGCCTAACCCGCAAATTTCCTATCTGCGCGTCCCCGCTGCCAACCGACATGCGGCGCATCATTCATCCACACCCGCTGCCAAGGTCAAACAGCATTCACCTAATTTGCACTCATTATCCTGTACAAAGAAAAATTGGTAAGCAATTATTTTTTGATGACATCAAAAGAAAATGAAAACATTCAGCGTCACTGATTATAGAAGAAAAGTGAAAAATCAGTGAGTAACACACGGACTTTCTTGCGCTATTCTTATTTTTTTCAGTCTGTTTCATCTGACGCACTGCCGCGCGCCTCCAACACCATGCGGATCTTCGCCACTATCAAGTCAATAGCCACTGAATTCCTTCCGCCTTCGGGAATGATAACGTCTGCATAACGCTTCGTCGGTTCAACAAATTGGCGATGCATCGGACGCACCACCTTTATGTATTGCTCGATGACTGATGCCATGCTGCGTTCGCGCTCCACGATGTCACGCTCTAGACGGCGAATGACGCGCAAGTCCGAATCGGTATCAACATACAGCTTAATGTCCATCAAATTGCGCAGCCGCTCGTCTTCCAGCACTAGAACACCTTCCACAAGAATGACGTCCCGAGGCTCAATGGCTACCATTTTATCAGATCTTGTATAGGCTGTATAGTCATAGACCGGCTTTTCAATCGATTGCATCCGGCGAAGTGCCTGCAGATGAGTAACGAGCAACTCATTGTCAAAAGCAAAGGGATGATCGTAATTACCCTTTAAGCGTTCTTTAAAGGGTATGTCATCCTGAATTTTATAATACGCATCCTGTTCAATCAATGCAATTGAACCTTCGGGAAAGTGCCGGCAAATGGCTTGGGAAACGGTTGTCTTACCGGATCCTGAGCCGCCTGCGACACCAATAACAATAGGCCCTTTCTCCATCAATACGAGTCACCTTCTTCTGCGAGCTTAGTGCTCAGCGCCAAGCCGTCGCCGACCGTCAGAAACACGGTATCAAAGTTGGGCTGTTCAGCAAGAAAATGGTTAAACTCATCAATCTTGCGAACAAGATTGTTCAGTGACCGCTTTTTGATCTGATCAACCTCACAGATCAATCCGTGGAACAGGACGTTGTCAGTGATGACAATACCTCCTGCACGGACAAGTGTACTATATTGTTGAAAAAGTTTTTCATACTGCCCCTTGGCCGCATCAATAACCAGTAAGTCATAAGGTGCATTGGCAGCAGCCAACGTCTGCACCGTCAGAGCATCCCCATGAATAATATGAATCGCATCAGCAAACCCGAAAGCTGCAATATTTTTTTGCGCTTCACTGATCATTTCCGCGTCACGTTCGACGCTGGTCACGTGTGCCGCTTGCCCCGCGGCAAGCCGCATTCGAATCGCTGAATACCCGATTGCGGTTCCGAGTTCAAGGATGCGTTTGGCATGCGTCCAATGAATCATCTGCTGAATGAGCGCAATGGCTGGCGGATGCATAATTGGAATATACACAGCCCTTGCTTGCTCCTCCATCTGTCTCAGTCGCTCATCCTCAGATGGAGAAAAAGCTGCGGTATAGCGTGACAATTGTTCAAAATCCGTCGCTGAACGTTCCCTTCCGACCTTCATTTTATTGATTAGACCACTCATGCTCATACTTTTCAACGATCTGTTGATGTTCGGCATATGTTTTAGAATAATAGATGTGTCCATTCGGCCGGGCATAAAAAAACAAGTCGTCTGACGCCGTCGGATTCAGAACAGCTGCAATCGCTTGCGCTGACGGGTTACAGATCGGTCCGATCGGCAACCCGTTATGCACATACGTGTTATACGGCGTGTCTTGCTTGTAATCAGCGCGGAAAGCCTTTTGCGAATAATTTTTGACTTCTTTCTGCGTACCGTAAGCAACAGACGGATCCGTCTGCAACCGCATATTCTTGGCGAGACGATTGTAAAAAACACCGGCAATCATCCGTTGATCTTTTGACGCAAACGCTTCTCCTTCAACGAGTGAGGCCATCGTCAACACGTGGTGCAACGAGCCCAGCCTGTTGCTCTGCAGAGCGGAAGCCAAAGGCTTGAGCTCCCGCGCCGTGTGGGCAAGCATCGCATCGAGGATCTGATCAAGCGTAAGGGCCTTCTTCTCTTTAGTAAAGGTATACGTACCGGGAGCCAAGTAGCCTTCAAGCGGATACTTGATGCCGTCAGCCAGCACATCATTCGTTAAAAAGGAATAACGACTCATTATGTGCGTGCGGATGTAATCACGGTCAGTCAGATCTTTCTGCACGTCTGCCTGAGAGAGTCCTGTCATGGCCGCCAGTTGCGGCACCATGTCTTTCACCCACATCCCCGGTTGAATGTCAATAACGCGCACAACGCTTCTAAACTTGCCGCTCTTTAATGAGGCAACAAGCTGGCTGACCGACTGTGCGCGATTAAAATAATAAGTGCCAGCGCGATACTGATTCAAATGATGCCAGCGCGCATAAAGTTCAAAAGCCCACGCCTGCCTGATCAGCCCTTCTTTCGCAAGTAAAGCGCTGACAGCCTTGACCGAGGCACCTTCCGGAATCTTGACAAGCACAACGGCATGATCAGTTGTACTAACGGGTTGCAGCAAGGACGCATAGTAGCCTGAGAATCCCCATACTGATGCGCCGCCAACAAGAACAAGCGCAATTACAATGACAGCGATCAGCTGAACCTTTTTTCTTTTCACAACGGGCTTCTCCTTCCCGAACACACTCTGTCATCCGAGCATTTACAGCCTGCGGCGTCACTCGGGCCGCTTACTCGTCTTCCTCACTGAACGTGTCTATGACTTCCTCGACAATTTCCCATTCCTCATCGGTTTCGATTGGAAAAAGTTTAAAATCTTCATCCGTTTTGCCTTCTTCATAACGAAAAGCGAAAACCTCCTCATCCTCATCGCTGTCCTCATCAGCCGCTTCGGCGGACGTGCAAACAACGTAGGAACGACCGGTATCAGGTACGTCAAAATAAAACAGTACATCAAACAGGTTTTCCTCGCCATCCATCGGGATAACGATGCGTTCCTGCTCCTCGCCGCTTGGACGGATAATCTGGTAATCGTTCGTCTCACTCATCGCTTGCTTGCTCCCATCTTTTTTTGTCGAGATAGCCTTGCAAAATTAAAACAGCCGCCTCCATGTCAATCACCTTGCGCCGCCTGCTGCGGCTCAGGTCAGCCTCAATGAGCACTCGTTCAGCGGCAACAGTTGTCAGGCGTTCATCCCATAAGTCAGCCGGCAGACCGCTTTTGCGGCTCAGACTCCGTGCAAAACCACGCGAGGCCGCGGCACGCACGGACTCTCCTCCGCCCATGTCCTTTGGCAAACCGACAACAAGACGCACGATTTCATACTGATGAATGAGTGCCATGAGACGGGCAAACAGCAGATCCTTGCGTTCTTCTTTGTAGCGGACTGTCTCAATGCCCTGGGCCGTCAATCCAAGCGGATCAGATACGGCAACGCCAACCGTCATTGTGCCAAAATCAAGTCCCATCACTCTCATGCTTTGTCCCACTTTTTCTTTAGATAGGACGTCACTAACTCTTCAATGATTTCATCACGCTCAATGCGCCGAATCATCTTGCGGGCGTCCTGATAGCGGGGGATGTAGGCAGGGTCGCCCGATATCAGGTAACCGACAATCTGGTTGATCGGATTATAGCCTTTTTCCTCAAGTGCGTCAAAGACTTGAAACAACACTTTTTGCACATCGTGGCGATCCGCGTCACCAAAATTAAACTTCATTGTTTTATCCATATGCATGACCATCCCCCGTCCTCTTCAAATCCCTGCTGCGCTTATTTAGCGGCAAAACGCTGGGCGGCAGCAATGAACGTCGGCAACTCTTGAAGCGCCGCCGCAAGCTTCTCCGGTGCACGGCCGCCTGCTTGCGCCATATCTGCGCGTCCGCCGCCGCCGCCGCCGCAAACGGCCGAAACTTGCTTGACAAGCTTTCCTGCATGAAGCCCTGTTTTCACTAAATCAGCCGTGACACCGCAGACAAACTGCACCTTTCCATCTGAAGACGCGGCAAGGACGACAACCAGCGATTGCAGGCGCGACTTGAGAGCGTCAGCCATCTCGCGCAGTTGGCTCATGTCGTCAATATCAACCTTGGCAGCAATATAAGCCACATTCCCGACTTGTTTGACCGATTGCTCAAGCTGCTGTCGCCTCGATTGGCCAAGCTTCGCCGTCAGTGTTTCGTGTGTTTTTTCCAGTCCGCGGATCTGCTGCTGCAACGCTTCAATGCGTTCGGGCAGCTGTTCACTCGTCGTTTTCAGCTTGGCGGCGAGTCCGCGAAGCGCAAGTTTTTCGCCATTAAGCCATTCATAGGCTTTCTCGCCAGTCAGCGCCTCAATCCGCCGCGTACCCGCACCGATGCCGCTCTCAGATACAATCGTAAAAACGCCGATCTCCGCCGTGTTGCGCACGTGGCAACCGCCGCACAGCTCAAGGCTATATGACCCGCTTTTAACGAGACGAACAATCTTTCCGTATTTCTCACCGAACAGTGCCATCGCACCAAGCGACTTAGCCTCCTCAAGTGGTAGCTCAGTCGTCGTCACCGGCAGTTGTTCCCAAATCTTTTCATTGACCAGGTGTTCAATGTGCTCCAGTTCATTTGCACTGACTTGGCCAAAATGTGAGAAATCAAAGCGCAGCCGCTCCGGTGAAACATAAGAACCGGCCTGATTCACATGCACGCCGAGCGTGTCTTTCAATGCCCTGTGGAGCAAATGAGTAGCCGTGTGATTCTTCTGAGCCGCCAAACGCCCGACGCGATCAATAGCCGCATTCAAATGGTCGCCGACGCAGAGCGTGCCAAAAACGATTGTACACGTATGCAAGTGCTGACCGTTTGGTGCTTTTTGCACATCGGTCACACGGAGCCGAACATCTGCGCTGCTGAGCGTGCCGGTGTCGGCAATCTCCCCGCCGCTCTCCGCATAAAAAGGCGTGCGATCAAGCATCACTTTTATCTCATCACCTTCGGATGCCTGATCGACAGCCTGCTCATCACGAATCAACGCGAACACGCATGCATCTTCTACAACAAGTGTGTCGTAACCGACAAACTGACTGGGCGTCGTAATATTGCGCAGTGTCAGGTTCTGCACTTGCATTGACTGCTTGATGTTTCGGGCTGAACGTGCACGGCTGCGCTGCTTGTCCAGCTCTCGCTCGAAGCCGTCATGGTCGACAGCAAGTCCGCTGCCTTGAGCAAACTCTTCGGTGAGTTCGACCGGAAAACCAAACGTATCGTAAAGACGGAACACAGCTTCCCCCGGAAGTTCCGCCTTACCGGCCGACTTGGCCTCGGCAATCTGCGCTTTTAAAATGGCCATGCCGTCGTGGAGTGTCTCCTGAAAACGTTCTTCCTCGCTGCGAATGACCTTGGCAACGAATGCCACCTTTTCAGGCAATTCACTGTAAAAGCTGCTCATGATGTCCGTGACAACCGGGGCAAGCTGATATAAAAACGGTTTGTTCAGTCCGATGTCCATCCCGTAGCGAACCGCGCGACGAATCAAGCGCCGCAGCACGTAGCCGCGCCCTTCGTTCGACGGCAGTGCCCCGTCGCCGATGGCAAACGTCACCGTGCGAGCATGATCGGCAATCACTTTAAAAGCTGTGTTTTTCTCATTTATTTTGTAACCCGATCCGGACAATGCCTCAATCTTGTGAATAATTGGCAGAAACAGGTCGGTATCGAAGTTGGTTTCGGCATTTTGAATGACGCTGACCATGCGTTCAAGTCCCATGCCGGTATCAATGTTCTTCTTCGGGAGCGGTGTATGACTGCCGTCCGGATTATGGTTAAACTGCGAGAAAACGAGATTCCAGATTTCAAGATAGCGTTCATTTTCACCGCCGGGATACAGCTCCGGATCACTGTCATCATCGCCGAAAGCCGGACCGCGGTCATAAAAGATTTCCGTATTCGGACCGCTCGGCCCCTCGCCGAGATCCCAAAAATTATGTTCAAGCTTTATAATTCGCTCATCCGGCAAGCCAATACGCCCGTGCCAAAGCTGATAGGCTTCCTCATCTTCCGGATGGACCGTCACCGACAGCCTGTCAGGATCAAACCCAATCCACTCGGGGCTCGTCAGAAATTCCCATGCCCATGTGATGGCTTCCGGCTTAAAATAATCACCAATCGAAAAATTACCGAGCATTTCAAAAAAGGTGTGGTGTCGAGCCGTATAGCCGACATTCTCAATGTCATTTGTGCGAATGGCTTTTTGCGCGTTGCAAATACGCGGGCTCGGGGGCGCGACACGTCCGTCAAAATATTTTTTCAGTGTTGCCACTCCGCTATTAATCCACAGCAACGACGGATCATCGACAGGGATGAGCGACGCACTCGGTTCGACTGAATGACCCTTTCCTTTAAAAAAGTCCAAAAACATTTGCCTGACCTCAGACGAACTGAGTTGTTTCATTTCTGTAAACCCCCACTCCATTATGTAAGCATGACCATAACGTATACATTTAATATGAAAAATATAGGCATACATATTGGAAAAAATTAGCGAAGCCAAATCCTTTGAAGGGTGGCTGAGTCTTGGTTTTTTCTTAGACTGAATCCCGCTGAAATCTTTATGTCTTCTTAGCGTATAAAAACCGGGAGCTAAGTGCCCGGCAGGACTCATGTGTTGCGCCGCATGCAGCGCAAACAAGACAACAATCATTTTTTTCGCTTTAGCAGTTGTTTCTCTGCTTTCCGGGCTGCGCTCTGTCCTTTTCCAAGTCACTCTGAATAAACGTGCAGAGCTGTTTGACAATGCCCGACCTGTTGCATGAAGATCACCAAGTTACCGTGTTGCCGGCTGGAGCGTCCCAACCCTCAGACTCTCTTACCATATGAAAAAACTTTCATCCTCTGTCACAGAAAGAACGAAAGCATCTGGTTGGCTGCTTGCCTCCCTCTGCCACATGTTGCGACCGGCACTGAGAAACACCGCGTCCCTCACACCATTTTACCGTTTTTTCGTGATTCTGCCGTTATTATAGTTGAGTCTGTCTTTTGTTGTCAATCGTTCATGCCGCTTGCTGTATTCTTGAAAACATGTACGAATGACAATAAAGCTCGGAACAGCCAGCAGCATACCTACAATGCCTGCCATCTCGCCGCCGATGCCGAGTGAGAGCATGATATAGAGAGGATGAATGTTCACGCTTCTGCCGATAATAAGCGGTTCAACAACGTTGCCTTCGAGAAATTGAATCATGATGATCATGACGACAACGCCCGCCGCTTGCGGCAATGACTGCGTAGCCGCGACAAGCACAGCCGGCGCCGCCCCGATAAATGGACCAAAATAAGGAATGAGATCCGTCAAGCCAATAAAAAAGCCAAAAACAAGCGGATAAGGAATATGAAGCAACCACAGGCCGAGTGTACCCATAACCGCCAGAATGCCGCACACCGTCAACTGTCCGCGCACATAATTACCGATCGAGCGATCGAGCTCCTTCCCGAGCGTGCTTACTTGTGTCTGCCAGCGCAATGGCACGAGATGCAGTATCCCTTTGAGAATCGGTCCTGCGTCTTTTAAAAAATAAAAGGACAAGAAAGGAATAATCATCAGCGTAAAAAACGAGCGAACAACCATTGATAACCAATCAACAAACCGCTCAATCACTGCTGAAAGCGTGTGTTGAAAACGCAGAAGCACGCGGTTGACATGATCATGCACAGCTTCCGGTGTGGCACCGTAAAGGTGATCGACCTTTGTCTGATACATGTGCTCATACTCGGTGAAATGTCGGCTGAGTCCTTGCAACTCGTGCATGAGAACAGGCAAGCCTTTATAAACGAGCAATGCGCAAGCGCTAAAAAAAGCCGCATAAATCATTAAAATGGCAACGGTGCACGGCAAACCGATCGCCCGTAGGCGCCGCACAAGCGGGTGAAGTAAATAAGCAATCGCAGCCGCAACGGCAAACGGAAGGAGAACGCGCAGCAAAAAGCCAGCGACGACGCCAAGCAACGGCAACAACCGATAGAACAAGTAACCGTTTAAGAAAAGCAGTAAGATGACAGTAAGTCCTTTCATCCATTGCAGTGCAGACCAGCGGCGCATCAGACATCCCTCCGCGCTTAGTGTTGCCCGTCTCGCTGCTTTTCATCACGGACCTGTGGATGCCGACTTGCGGCAAACACGTGAAAAAAGTAAATGCTGTCCGCTTTTCTTCGATAATCGCATGTTGTGTTGCGGTAATCCGCGATTCGTATCCCTGCCAACACGCAAACGACCTCATGTCAAGGAACACGCGCAAATCCGTTAAAACCCGTTTGCTCTCGCCTCGCGCTGTTCCGCCGCAAACAAGTCGTCAAGTGAGGTCAGTGTACCGTCCTCCTCCACCTGGTTAAGTGAGAGTTGACCGTTGTCAAGTGTCAATTCAATGTAGCAATTCCAGCAGTAGAATTGGTTTGTGCCAATTTTACCAATGTTTTTACTGCCGCAGTTCGGACAATGCATGTTTTCACCTCTAACTGATTTGCCGGGCGCCTCTGCGGCGCTCTTTCTTCGCTACTCGCATCATTGCCCGATTAGTCCGCTGCTTATACACTATCACACCATAAAATAAATGAAAGTGAAAAAAGAAAAAAAGCTATACTCGAACGGACCTTATGAACAGACTTTGTCCCGCCCGCATGTCCTCAGCTACCGGCGTCCCGCACAGGTCCGCCAGAAAGCGCGGAATCGACCTTGTAAATACTGTGATTTGCCCCAATGTTACAATACCTGATCGGGCGGCGCGGCCTCCTGTAGATGCAGACGCTCGCGCAGCTTTCGCGCCAAGTTGGAGTGACGGCTGTCCGCATCGTGTTGTGCAATCGCCTGAATAAACGCCTGCGGATCGCCGCAAAGCATTAAAAATTTTTTGCTGCGCGTAATTGCCGTATAAATTAAGTTACGCCGCAGCATGCGGTGATAGCCTTTGACAACAGGCAAAATGACGATTGGAAATTCACTGCCCTGCGCTTTATGAATTGAGCAGCAATACGCCAGTGTCAGTTGATTGAAATCGCTTCGCAAGTAGCTGACTTCAATCTCATTGTCAAAAGAAACGACCATCGTATCTTCTTTATCGACCGTTTCCTTGGCTGTCAATATCGCGACAATTTCGCCAATATCGCCGTTAAACACATGATTGTCAGGATTATTGACGAGCTGCAATACTTTATCATGGACGCGAAAAGTCCGATCTCCGACTGTGCATGAACGCTTTTGCTGCGACGGTGGATTGAACAGTTGTTGCAGCGCTTCATTCAACTTCTCAATGCCGGCATTGCCGCGATAGATCGGTGCCAGCACCTGAATATCGCGCGGAACAAAGCCTTTTTTTTCGGCAGCAGATGCAATTTGGCAGACAGCGGTGACAATTTGCGACTGCTCGCAGCAAATAAAACGGCGATCAGGTTTCGGTTCGGTCACGTCGCCGGCACTGCCCGACTTAATGGCATGGGCCAGTTCAACAATCGACGAGCCCTGCGCCTGGCGAAAAATCGCCGTCAGCCGCACGAGTGGCAGCACTTGTGAGCCAATAAGGTCGGCAAGCACTTGCCCTGGCCCGACCGACGGCAACTGATCCTCATCACCGACGAGCACGAGCTTCATTCCGGCGGGCATTGACTTAAAAAGCTGATTGGCAAGCCAAATATCGACCATTGACATCTCGTCAACAATCAGCAGCCGGCCCTCGATCGGTGTATCTTCATCATGCGCATAGTTGGCGCCGCCGCTCCAACCAAGAAGCCGGTGAATCGTCACAGCCGGGATACCAGTCGCTTCATTCAAACGTTTTGCCGCTCGACCGGTCGGTGCAACGAGCAGTACCGGATACGGATGCTCACTGTCGTAGTCCTTCGTATCAAGCGAGAACCCGTTCATTTCGGCATACACTTCGACAAGGCCGCGCACAACTGTCGTCTTGCCGGTTCCGGGACCGCCGGTCAAGATCATCGCCGGTTCTTGGATGGCCGTTCGAATGGCCTGCTGCTGGCGCTCGGCATACTGCATGTGCAGCCGTTCCTCAACACTGCCGACAGCGCCGAAAAATTCGCTTTCCGAAAATTCCGGTGCTCCGGCCGCCGATTCCGTCAGTTTCTGAATACTCGTGACAATGCCCTTCTCAGCGTAGAAAAGCGGAGGCAAATAAGCTTCCTCCGACTCGACAATGAGCTTACCTTCTTCTTCAAGCACGAGCAGTTCATGATTGATATCCGCCGCAGAGACGGGGGCCTCGGGAACCGAGGCCACAAGAAGCTGTCGCACTGCTTCGCATGTATCCGCGACACTCATATAAACATGCCCGTCGTTCAACGCCCGCTCATCAAGCCAAAACAAGACGGCCGCTTGAATGCGCGCCGAGTCGCGAGGCGACATGCCGAGCATACGCGCCAGCTCATCGGCGCGCTGAAAGCCGATGCCATCAATGTCCTGAATGAGCTGATAGGGACTGTCGTGAATGACTTCCAGCGTCTCATCTCCATACAGCTGATAGATCCTCGTCGCCAGCTGTGCTCCAAAGCCGAGATCAGCCAGTCCAATAAGAATGCTCTCCAGCCCTTCATTCTCCTGAAGCGTCGCGACGATCTGCTTCGCTTTATCCTCCTCAAGATGGGGCACAGCCTTCAGACAGGCGGGGTTGCTTAATATTTTGCTGATCGCTTCGGCACCGAGCGTGTGAACAATCATCTGAGCGGTCTTTTTCCCGATTCCCGGAAACAGCTTGCCTGACAAATATTGAATGATGCCCGTCTCGGACTGTGGAAGCAGCTTGCGATAGTGATCGACCTCATATTGCAGACCGTAGCGCGGATGCGTTTTTAATTCACCATAAAACTGATACAATTCATTGAGATGTACTGTTGGGAAGTAGCCGATGATTGACAGCTCGCGTTCACGCACGTCCTCTTCACTTTCGACAACGTGCACAATCATGACTGTGTAGCCACTATCACTATTTTGGTACACAATGCGTAACGGCTCCCCGGTGATCGAACGTCGCTCGTCTGAAAAGAGATGCAGCGATGTCTGTTCTGTCGCCAATCGTCCTTCCCCCTTACTCGGCGCCCGCATGCAGCCCGGAAAGTGCCGCTCGAGCAAGCCGGTGCGCCGGCGCAAGTATCAGCACGCGTTCAAACGAGTGGCGGGCCTCGTCAAGCTCGCCCCGCCGGGCCTGAATGACACCGATATTATACAAAGCGTCAGCATGCCGGGGCCTATGCGCACAAACGGCTCTAAAGTGTTGTTCAGCTTGATCAGTACTGCCGAAACGGGCAAGCGCGAGCGCGTATTGAAAACGGGCCTCGTGATCATTTGGCGCCAGCTCTATCGCACGCTGGAAAGCAGCCAGCGCCGTCCCAGAACGACCGAGTGCAAGGGCGCAGCGGCCAATCATGTAATAAAGATCGCCGCCGGACATACCAACAGAACGCGCCTTTTCAAAAAAAACGGCGGCCGCCTCATAGTCGCCGCTCTCAAAACATACGCTGCCACGTCCATAAAACACTGCCGGATCATTGCTGCCAAGCGCCAATGCTCTTTGAAAAAAAGCATCAGCCTTCTCCGCCGCGCCGAGCGCAATCAGCAGATTGCCGACATTCACATAGCCTTGTGGATGATCCGGCTGTTCGGCAATCGCCAGCTCCAGTTCATGAATAGCTTCCGCATGCTTTTGATTATAAAGATCATGAATGACTTTTTTGTGGCTTGGATCCATCATTTTTCCTCCTGCACAGCCGTCAGGCCCCTGCTTTGAAAGTCCGCATTCAAAGTTCCACTGAGGCGGTAAAGTCAAGCGCGGCGTCCGTTCCCGGATTCAAAACTGTCGTAATCGTCGCCCCGCCAAGACAGACGTCATCTTGATAGAATACGGCAGACTGACCCGGCGTCACAGCCCATTCCGGTTGATCAAAATGAACATTAAGGCGATTGCCCCGGCAGACATTCACTGTCACCGGCCGGTCCGCCTGACGGTAGCGAAACTTAGCCGTGCAGTGAAAAGTCGCAGAAGCGGGCGCCTCACTGATCCAGTTCACATCCTCAGCAAGCAGTCCTTCCGCAAAAAGTGCCGGATGATCGGCGCCGGGTGCGACGTAAAGAATATTGTGCGCCACATCCTTGCCGCAAACAAACCACGGACCACCGGGACCGCCGATGCCCAGTCCCTGCCGCTGACCGTTCGTGTAATACATCAAGCCGTCATGGTAACCTTTAAATGTTCCGTCCACCGTGCGAATATCGCCGCGCTGTGCTGGCAAGTACGCGCTTAGAAAGGTCTTAAAGTGACGTTCGCCGATAAAACAAATGCCTGTACTGTCCTTTTTATCAGCTGTGACAAGCCTGTGCTCGCGGGCAATCGTGCGAACGTCCGGCTTGAGAAAATCACCGAGCGGAAACAGGGCTTTGGAAAGTTGCTCCTGCGACAGTTGATTCAGAAAGTACGTCTGATCTTTATTGGCGTCTTCGGCACGCAGCAAGTACGTTTTACCGTTCTGATGCTCCACACGGGCGTAGTGACCGGTTGCCACGAAGTCCGCCCCAAGCGTCAGTGCGTAATCAAGAAAGGCCTTAAATTTAATTTCTTTATTGCACATTACGTCAGGATTCGGCGTACGTCCCGCCCGATATTCATCAAGAAAATATTGAAAAACGCGTTCGCGATACTGCTTTTCAAAGTTAACCGCATAATAAGGAATACCGATCTGGCCGCAGACGCGCGCCACGTCCTCATAATCTTCTGTCGCTGTGCACACCCCGCGCTCGTCAGTATCATCCCAGTTTTTCATAAAGACGCCGATGACATCATAACCCAATTGCTTGAGCAACAGCGCGGCGACAGATGAATCCACGCCGCCCGACATGCCGACGACAATACGCGTCTCCTCTTTCCTTTTCGTCAATGGCGCACCCCTTCCCGCACGGATGCGATCTCCCGCACGACTTTAGCAACGAGTTTCCCCGCCTGCTCCACATCATCCGCCGTGTTCTCAGGTCCGAAACTGAAACGAAGTGACGCTTTGGTCTCGGGCGCATCTTGACCGAACATAGCTTGGAGCACGTGTGAGGGCTCAAGTGATCCCGCGGTGCATGCCGATCCCGCCGAAGCAGCCACACCGGCCAGGTCAAGTCGGGCAAGCAGGGCATCAGCCGGCGTATCCGGAAAATAAAGGCTGAGAATTTGTGGCAAATAATGCACCGCACTGCCGTTCACGCGGCAGAATGTGCCTGCACGCGCCAAGCCGTCGATCATCTGCTGGCGCAGTTTCAGGCAAGCGGCAATGCGCGCCGGCAGCTCATCATGCACAAAACCGACCGCCGCACCAAGGCCGGCAATGCCCGGCACATTGTGTGTACCGGCACGGCGCTTACGCTCCTGGTCACCGCCGTGGACGACCGGCGCTAAGTTCACGCCGTCTTTGACATACAGAAAACCGATGCCCTTCGGACCGCCGATCTTGTGAGCGGACATTGACAGCAAGTCAACCGGTGTGTCGCGCACATCGATATCGACTGTGCCGAACGCCTGAACAGCATCCGTGTGAAACAATGCCTGGTGGGGGGCAAGCAAGTCGGCAATCTCACGAATCGGCTGAAGCGTGCCGACTTCATTGTTACCATACATGACGCTGACAAGTATCGTATCCCCACGCAGCTTATCCTCAAGCTCAGACAACGAGATGCGGCCGTCGCGATCGACGCCAAGATAGTCGACGGCAAAGCCGCAGTTCTCAAGATAGGCGCACGAGCGCAGCACGGCATGATGCTCCACCGCAGTCGTAATGATATGGCGGCCAAAAGCTCGGCGTGCACGTGCGACACCGATCAGTGCCATGTTGTCCCCCTCGGTGCCACCGCTCGTAAAGACGATCTCACGGCTGCGGGCGCCGATTGCCTTGGCAATCGTGTGGCGCGCCTCATCAATCACTTTGCGCGCCTGTCTGCCAAAGGCGTGAACGCTCTCGGGATTACCTGCCACTTGCCGATATATATCAATCACCACGTCCAGCACGCGCGGATCAATCGGCGCGGTCGCCGCGTGATCCAAATAAACCTGCCTCATGGCGCGCCCTCCTTTCAAAATCCGTCCCGCCTGCCAATCGTTCAGATATAAAACATATCCGGTTCCTGCACCTGCGTATCGCCGCCATAGTGAATCAAGTCATCGAGCGTCGTCCCCTGCAGGACAGCCTTCACAGCATCACGAATTTTTATCCACAACTCGCGTTTGGCCGGGTCGTCATCATCCATCACTTCAACCGGTTGAATCGGCCCTTCCAGCACACGAATGACGTCGGCCGCCGTAATTTCCGACGGCAACTTTGTCAGCACGTAACCGCCGTAAGCCCCGCGTATACTGCTGACCAGTCCGGCGTTGCGCAGCGGCGCGATCAACTGCTCCAAATAGTGCTCCGACAAGTCATGTTCAGCAGCAATCGCTTTAAGGGAAAGCGGACCTTTTCCTTTATATTTGGCCAAAGCCATCATAATCGTCAGACCATAACGGCCTTTCGTTGAAATTTTCACTGTTTTTTCACCCCATCGGCCGCCGCATTCAAACGTTTGTTCGTTTTCAGAGCAAACTATGCTACACTATAGATAAATTCTTATATATTATAGACGAAAATAAAAGAACTTGCACGTTTGTCTGCCAGTTAGCGCTGCGGGAATCATTCAACCGGCAGACGTTCAGCACGACGGAGATGACGATAAATGGACCTTTTTGATACACCGGATGATGCTCGGGCAAAGCAGGCGCGGCCGCTCGCCGACCGCATGCGTCCCGACTCACTGGACAACTTTTTTGGTCAGGCGCACATCGTCGGCAAGGGAAGACTGTTGCGGCGCGCCATTCAAGCCGATAAATTGACCCCGATGATTTTTTTTGGCCCGCCGGGAACCGGCAAGACGACGCTCGCCCACATTATTGCGACGAGGACTGCCGCTTTTTTCGAACAGCTTAATGCTGTGACCGCCGGCGTCGGCGACTTGCGGCGCCTGATCACCGGTGCCGAGGAACGGCTGAAGCTGGACAACCAGCGAACCATTTTGTTTATTGACGAGATTCACCGATTCAATAAAGGTCAGCAGGACGCGCTCCTGCCTGCTGTCGAAAAGGGTACGGTTATTCTGATCGGTGCGACGACGGAGAGTCCGATGTTCGAAATCAACGCGGCGCTGCTTTCCAGATCACGCCTCTTCCGCTTTCTGCCGCTGTCGGAGTCGGACATCTGTGCCATTCTCAAACGGGCGATCAGCGACCCGGAACGCGGTTACGGTCATTACACGATTGACGCCGAGCGCGGCGCACTCGAACATCTGGCCCGCGTCGCAGCCGGCGACAGCCGGACGGCGCTGCATGCCTTGGAACTGGCCGTGCTTACGACCGATCCCGATCAAGACGGTGTCATCCATATCACGCGCGACGTCGCGGAAGACTCGATTCAAGAACGCGTGTTGCAATACGACAAGACGGGCGACAACCACTACGATACGGTGTCAGCCTTTATCAAAAGCATGCGCGGCTCCGATCCGGACGCCACGCTCTACTGGCTCGCAAAAATGATTGCTGCTGGGGAAGACCCGGCATTCATCGCCCGGCGAATCTTCATCCATGCCTGCGAAGACGTCGGCCTCGCTGACCCCAATGCCGTTCTCGTCGCCCATGCCGCAGTGACGGCCGCGACGTTCATCGGCCTGCCTGAAGCACGGATTCCGCTTGCCGAAGCTGCCCTTTATGTTGCGACCGCCCCAAAAAGCAATGCGGTCGTCCTCGGCATTGATCAGGCACTTGCCGCCGTACGCGCCGAAGCAACAAGCGAGGTGCCCATTCATCTGCGCGACAGCCACTATAAAGGGGCCGCCCGGCTCGGCCACGGCAAAGGTTACCTCTACCCGCATGACTTTACCGACGGTTATGTGCCGCAGCAATACATGCCCGAAACGCTGGCTGATGCGCACTTCTATAAACCGTCACCGCGCGGCTACGAACGCGCGGTTCAAAAGCGGCTCGACTATTTCTGCACACGCGACAGGCAGGGAAAGTAGGCCAGGCGACGCGCGCCTGGCCACGAACCGCATGCCATCACCCTTGCCCCTCTGTTTCCGTCAACCTATCTTGCCGACCGGCAGTTGTAAGACTTTATTTATTTTTCTGTTGCTGATTTGTCAGATTGTTTTTCTACAATGAAGCTATGAACAGGAAAAGAGGTTGCCGGATGTGGATTAAAAAAATACGTAAAAACCGTTTGCAATTCCTGATGATCGGCGCTATTTTATGCCTGACAGCCGTCATTTTCTCCGCCTGTCTGATCTTCACTGTCGAAATCAGCCGTTACTCGACCGACTATTACAGCCGGGCACATTTCCCTGACGTGCTGCTGATCGTCAAATCGGCGGATGCGAAACGGCAGATTCTAAATACCCCCGACGCACGCCGCTCAATCGCTGCGATTGACGCACTGCCGGGACGTGCGATCGACGGCAATATTCATGTCGGTCGACAGACGATTGCCAAAGGGTTTACTCAATTTTGGGCGATCACGGATTACCGAAAGCTTCCATGGCAAGTGAGCATCACTGCCGGTCGACGCACGCCTGCCCCTGCCACCGGTGACATCTGGATCGGGAAAATTTATGCCGATATGCACGGCATTCACGTCGGCGACAAACTGCACGCCGGTGGACGCGCCTTCCGAGTCAGCGCGCTCGTCAACGCGGCGACGTGTCCGTCGGCAACGATCGGCATTTATCCTTTCTATCTGAATGCAAAGGATGTGCGCGCGATGCCGAGCCAAGCGGCATGTTCGCTCATCGCCGTCCGCTTTAAGCAAGCCGCGACAAACAGCAGCGACTGGATCAGTCAGTTGCCCGTCAGTGTCACTACGCGTACATTGACCACTTTGCCGCGAAGCACATTTTTATTTGCATTGTCCGAGGTCAGCCAAATCCCCGGCGGCGCGGGATTAATTGCCGCCTGCGTCATTTTTGCCGTCTCACTCGTCATTATTCGTTTTGTGCTGAAAAGCAGCCTGACGAAGGAATACAAATCGATCGGCATCTACAAAGCGACCGGCATGACCGTTCGGCAGATTCGCGGGTTCTATCTGAAAGGTTATGCCTTCGTCGGTGCACTGGCCATCGGTCTCGGTCTTTGCGCCGGCGTACCGCTCGGCGCCTTGCTCGGCCGTCTCGGCACGAGCTACACGGGTTCGTTCAGGCTCACGTGGATCTCACCGCTGCTCGCGCTCACCGGCGGCGGCCTGCTGTTTCTGCTGCTTGTGAGCGGCGTACGTCTCGCGCTCGGCAGCATCGGCCGGATCTCACCTGTTGCCGCGCTGCGCATCGGCATGACTTCATCGAAAGCAAAGCTGCATCGCGCGCTGCTGCCGCACGCTGGATCAGCCCTGGCAACAGCAGTCAATGACATCTTCCGCCGCCGCGCGCTCAGCTTGATTACCGTACTCATGCTCACCGTCTCGTTCTTTCTGATGCTGCTCTTCTATTTCATCGACTTCTCGATCAGCCACATGGAACCTGAGGCAGACATCTGGTTCGCCGCACCACGCCACGACGTCAGCATTGATCTTAACGTCTCTCCGAAGCTGCGGCGTACGCTGAATCACAGCTCGTACGTGAAAAGTTATGTCTACGGCGGATTGACCGGTGACGCCGTCGTGACTGCGCCGGAGAATAGAAAAGCCTTCGCTAATTGCGCAGTGTTCAATCTCAACCGCTTCGACGATGCACAGCTCCGCATTCCTTATATCAAAGGACGGGCGCCGCGCCTCTTGAGCGAAATCGCACTGTCAACGAAGCAGCTCGCACTCGCCGGTAAGCAGGTCGGTGACTATATCCCGCTCACCATCGCCGGCAAGCGCGCCGATTATTTGATCGTCGGCAGCTATAGCTCCATGCTCGGCGGCGGCACGAGCATGGAGCTGCGCTCGCAGCAGCTCACGAATAATGGCCAGCAGCCAAGTGAGCGCTATACATTTGTCAAGCTGCGGCGCGGTACGGATGCACCCGCCTTTCGGAAAGAAATCATGACACACTTTCCCGAAGCAAGTGTTGCCTTTCTGCCCTCTACTTACAGTGACGCTGCAAACGGTGTCGCGAATACCATCACACCGGTGACCCGGCTGCTGATCGCGATCTTTGCGCTGTTCAGTCTTATGAATGTTGTCACCCTGCTATTCATGAATCAGCTCGAACGCCGCCGCCAAGTCGGCATCATGAAGGCATACGGCTTTACAAGCGGCTACATCTGCCGGCAGAATCTGGCACGTATCGGCCTTTTGGCGCTGACCGGCGCGTGCCTCGCATTGGTGCTGCACACCGCGATGAGCACCGCCATCTTTTCATCCATGATCGGGCTAAACCCCGGGCTGAACCCGCTGCCGACAAGCCTCGCCGTCATTGCCGCCGTGCTTGTACCAATCATGCTGATTACAATTGCCTTCAGTTTGCCCGTGCGGCACGTCTCACCGACAGAACTGATCGACGAATAGCGCTGGCACACAATCAGCATGATTAGAAAAACTTGGCGAAGTTGAGCCTTAGTTTTTCTTATACTTGGTTCCGCTGAAATTTTTATACTTCTTAACGTATTAGAAAAACTTGGCGAAGTTGAGCCTTAATTTTTCTTATACTTAGTCCCGCTGAAATTTTTATACTTCTTAACGTACAAAAAAGGGGGATCCATTCATGAAACGTGCACTGATCGAAGCACGCGGCCTGTGCAAAAGCTATATCAGCGGCAAGGTGGCAAGCCATATCTTAAAAAATATTGATCTTGATATCTACGACGGTGACTTTACCGTGATCATGGGCAGCAGCGGCAGCGGCAAGTCGACACTGCTCTACGCACTCTCGACAATGGATGAATTGACAGAAGGCCACGTGCGGCTATTCGAGCGCGACATTCAGTCGATGGCGGAGAAAAACAAAGCGCACGTGCGCAAGACGGAGTTATCATTCATCTTCCAAAGCATTAATCTGCTGCCGGACTTGAACGCCTTTGAGAATGTTGCTTATATCGGCTATGGCACAGCGGCCAAATCAGTCATTAATTCGCGGACAGATGAACTGCTGGAACGCGTCGGTCTTGCCGGCGACAAGACCAAATTCCCGTCCGAGCTTTCCGGCGGCCAGCAGCAGCGCGTCGCCATCGCCCGCGCCCTGATTAATCAGCCAAAGCTCGTCTTCAGTGACGAGCCGACCGGTGCGCTCAACTCGACGACGAGTGAGCAAGTGCTCGACTTGCTCACTGAATTGAATGCGGCCGGCCAGTCGATGGTTATGGTGACGCATGATATTCAAGCGGCTGTGCGGGCCACGCGCCTGCTTTATCTGAAGGACGGCCGCATTGAAGCAGAGATCGGACTCGGCCCTTATCACGCGCAGGCACGGCAGGCACGCGAAGAGAGCTTGCTACAGTTTTTGAAAGAACTTGGCTGGTAACATTGACAAGTCTAATCATGCGGCTGAAAATAAGTCTGAGATGAACAGCGGAGGGGTAGCGAGTGCCGGAAGACATAATATTGCTCATTGAAGACGACGACGATCTGGCACGAATTATTATGGATTTTCTGCGTAAAGAATGCTTTGCCGTGCAGCGCGCCACAGATGGCGCAAGCGGCGTTGCAGTTGCCGCAGACGCGCATCCAACGCTGATTCTACTCGACTTAATGCTGCCGAAGCTCGATGGCATCGAGGTGTGCCGGCAAATTCGGCTCATCTCACACGTCCCGATTATCATTATTTCCGCCAAAAGCAGCGAGACAGATAAGCTGCTGTCACTCGGTATCGGTGCCGACGATTATATGACCAAACCGTTCTCCATCGTCGAGCTTGGCGCGCGGATTAAGTCGCAGATTCGCCGCTTTACACAGTTCAGCAATGCGGCACGCGCATCAGGAGCGCGCACAGCCGGCGCGCTGCGGATCGACCCTGCCCGCTTTGAAGCGACCTATCAGGGCCATATGCTCGCGCTCACACTGCGCGAATTTCAGCTGCTTGACTTTCTGTCCGCACATCCCCGTCAAGTATTTTCAAAAGAGCAGCTGATCGCGCACGTGTGGGAGCAGAACGACTATATTGATTTGAATACCGTCACCGTCTATATCGGGCGGCTGCGTGAAAAGCTGTCCGGCAAAAACGGCAGCCCGATTTGCACGGTATGGGGAGTCGGTTATAAATGGGAGACCTCGTCATCCGAAAATTAATTACAATGACTTTGCTTGCTGTGAGTGCGGTTTCTGCACTCATAGCTTTTTTCGCTCTGTCCATGCAGCTGCCTGCAGACGATCGCTATGATGGTCGGCAAATGCGTGTCGACTGTAACGTATTGACATTCGCTGTTGAACATGCGGAAAAAAATAAGACATTCGCTGCCATTCGCTCCCAGAATCACTTTGCCGTTATTGATTTAACCGGCCGTGTGCGTTACAGCCGCATGCCCGGCTATGCAATCGGAACACTCGTCAATCTGCATACATTAGCTGCCTCTTCAGGCAGTGATCTGGCTTATACCGTACCGGTTACGCATGATGGGCGGCAATTCGGAACCCTCGTCATTGCGCTCAACAAAAGGCACTATCAACCAACGAGTGACGCGCAAACTGACCTGTTTGCAGGCGAGGCGGTGGCGGCATTGCTGATCATTTGCTGCCTGATTGCTGGCTGGCGGCTGATTAACCGTGATATCTTCCGTCCCACCCGCCAGTTGCGCGCGTCCACTCAGGCGATTCTTGGCGGCGACTTCAGCCGGACGGTCGCTTATGACTACAACGGCATCGTCGGCGGGCTCTGTCATGATTTTGACAAGATGCGCGCCGAGCTTGAGGAAAGCCGCCGGCGCGAGCAGCAGCAGCAAAAGCGTGAGAAACTGCTGCTCGCCAGCATTTCTCACGACTTGAAGACACCGATCGCTGCCGTCTCCGGCTACGCTGAAGGCATCGTCTGCGGCGTTGTCGAAAGCCCTGTGGATATTCGCCGATATGCCGCACTAATCGAGGAGAAGGCAGCGCTGCTGAACCGATTGATTGATGACATCCGCACGCATACGCAGACCGAATCCGGACAATTCACGATTCACAAACAAATAGTCTATTGTCAGTCCTTCTTCATGGAACTTATCAGCGGGCTGGCTGCCGACGCGGCCAGTCACAGCATTGAATTGACGCACGGCAAGTGGCCTGATGGCGTCATCGACATGGATGCCAAACGCATCACTCAAGTGATGAACAATCTCGTCGACAATGCATGCAAATATGGGCATAGCGGCGGCCACATTCACATTGCCTTCAGCAAAAGAAGTGCTCCCTGTCCGCAGCTTATCACGTCAGTACGCGATGACGGCGCAGGCATCGCTGCCGTTGATCTGCCGCTTGTCTTCGACCGCTTCTACCGCGGCGATAAAGCGCGTACGCATGGCATCGCCGGCATGGGCCTCGGCCTCAGCATCGCCCGATCGATCATCGAGCGCCACGGCGGCCAAATCGCCTGCGACAGCGTACTCGGCGTGGGCACAACGATCACCTTCTCGCTGCCGATAGCGTGACACGTCGTCTCTGAAAACGGTCACTTCCTGTGTACAGACGTGAAGTATATGTTGCTCAATGAGCAATCGCACGTAGTTTGAGCGTCGTCGCCCTGCTCCGTTTTTCAGCAGTATAAACACCGCGACAAGCGCGGTTGATCATCTATTGCCTCAGCGTACCATACGGCTCGATATTTTCGTATAATTGAACGGATCGACCGCTTTACCGTTCACAAGCAATGTCGGCGTGCCCGGCACACCAAGGGCAAAAGCAGCGTGATTTGTTGCCTCGATTTGCCGACGATAACTATCGTCAGATATGGCCGCCAGAAACGCCAATTTATTGATTTGTGGAACGATCCGCTTAACGACTCTCAGGAGAGATAAGCGGCTTGCCCACCCACTTTTGTGCTTTTCTATCTGTTTGAACAGCGCTTCATGAAATGCGAAAAAATGCGCCGGGTAGCGCTCATAAATATAGCGCGCCGCCACAGCCGCACGCTCAGCATCCGCGCCGGTCACCGAGCAGTTCACCTCGTACAGTTTGGCGCGTCCGGTCTGCACAAGGTTGGTGACAATGCGGCGATATACGGTGCGATGAAAACGAACACTCCAATAACAGCCGTAATCCGAGAATTCAATAATAGTGTTCTTTGCCTGCATGCTACCTAGGTAGGGCTGCTTTTGCAGCGGGAAGACTTGGGCAGGCGCCAGCTGAATCGCCTCCTGATTCCAGACAGTCAGCCGCAAGAAAACAAACACCGACAAAACGACCGCACCGACTCCAGCCGCAACAAGCAATGAAAAAATGTGCGCGGGCTGTCGTTTTCGGCCATTCGTTTTTTCAATAAAATGTGCAACTCTGTCCATCACATGAATCCACCCCATGATGCCGTCTGAAATCCGTTCCCCGCTCAGCAAACACATTGACGCCATATTTTTACTCAACTATATAATATCATTATTAAAAGCATGTCATATTTTCATCTATTTTGTATGAAAAATTTTTTGCCTGTTTACCTCATCAAGAGACCCAGTCACACGCCGCAGCACTCGTGCATGAACCGACTGGCCATTTCAAAATTTATATGTGATACGCGCCGGCACACTGTTCGAAGGTGCCGTCTGAAGCAGAAAGCGTGTCTCTCTGAGAGACATTTAAAGTCGGTATATTATGCATTAAAGTCTTGACTATAAAACTATCCCATATTTATCGTAGCGCATCGACATATGCTGCGCAATGACAAAAAAGTGTACACAGCCGTACACTTTTTTATACGCTAAGAAAGTCTATCGATTTCAGCGAAAACACGCATCAGAAAAGCTAGAGCACTGCGCTCGTCCAAGGACTTGACAAAGCTATGTTTTTCTCATACGCGACCACCGTCCTTTTTTAGACGCTTCTTTGCCTCTCCATAAGTTCGCAAACATTTACCGCTGTATACTTACCAGCCGATTAAAACGCGCGCCAAAAGCAGACGTTGTGTCAACGATCAGATCGTTCACAGCCGTGCTTTAACCCAACCATTTTATCCAACCTTTTGACAATAAAAAGTATGCTACATTGGCTTTTTCAGATGGCATAAAACAAGCGAAGCCATGCAGATGCAGAACAAGATCAAATGCCGAGAGCGGCGCAGCAACTAGTGCCAAGCCGAACGCAGCGCTTGCAGGCGCAGCCGCCGCTTCAGCCGCTAAATCCAACGAGCACGGGCAAATAGTACACTTCAAACATGCTGTGCCCCCCTCCGACATTCACTCGGAAAGGCACCGTCTTCCATACTCATGTACTCTATTTCACCAGATGAATCGGCAGGCCGAGCGCATCATCAGCCGCTTCCATCGCCATCTCTCCAAGCGTCGGATGGGCGTGAATGGTCAGTGCAATATCCTCTGCAGTCATGCCCGACTCAATCGCCAAAGCAAATTCAGAGATGAGGTCACTTGCATCAGCACCGACAATCTGTGCACCGAGAACGAGTCCATCGCTTGAGCGGGTAATCATTTTCAGAAAACCGTCGGTCTCGCCAAGCGTCAGCGCCCGGCCGTTTGCCGCATATGGAAATTGTCCGGTCTTGACTTTGTACCCTGCTTCTTTTGCCTCAGTTTCGGACAGCCCCACTGTCGCAATCTCAGGATCGGCAAAGACGATGGCTGGGATCACGCGGTAGTCGACCTCAGACGGGCGTCCGCTGATCGCCTCAGCGGCAACTTTACCTTCATAAGAGGCCTTGTGGGCAAGCGCCATACCGGCAACGACATCTCCGATGGCAAACACGGCCGGATTAGAGGTCCTGCCCTGCCGGTCCACATGAATCAGGCCGCGCTCGTCTGTCCGGACGCCGGCCAGATCAAGTCCGAGTTCGTTCGTGTTCGGCCGTCTGCCGACCGTGACCATCACCGCATCGGCAGCGAACGTTTTCAACTCACCGGCGATCTCGGCACTGACGCTCACCCCAACAGATGATTCTTCGACGCCTTTGGCAAGCGCGGCAGTCAATATTTGCACGCCCTTGCTTTTCAACTTTTTCTTGACAGGGACGAGCAGACGCTTCTCGATATTAGGCAGAATCGACGGTGAACCTTCAAGAATGACGACTTCTGTACCAAGGCTGGCAAATGCTGAACTCAGCTCAATGCCGATATAACCACCGCCGATCACGATCAGCTTTTTGGGCAATGTCTTTAGCGCAAGCACGCCTGTTGAAGAAAGTACGTGCGTGCTCCATTGAAATCCGGGAATCTCGATCGGGCTGGAGCCGGTGGCAATAATGCAGTGATTGAATTTATAGCTCACCGACTCATACCCGTGATTGACGCGAACAGTATCTGCGGCAACAAACAGTGCCTCACCCTCGACTTGCTCAATGCCGTGCGCTTTAAGCAGGCTGCGCACCCCGTCGGTCAGCTTGCCGACGACTTCATTTTTCCACGCTTGCACTTTGGCGAAATCAACCGTGACGTGCTCGGCTGACAGACCGAAACGCTCGCTATCAATGAGCTGCTGATAGCGGTGGCTGGCTGTTATCAAGGCTTTGGACGGAATGCAGCCGACGTTCAGGCAAACACCGCCGACATGCTCCTTCTCAACGATCACAACTTTCTGTCCGAGCTGCGCCGCTCGGATCGCAGCAACATACCCACCCGGACCCGCGCCCAGCACAATCGTATCCACTTCCATTGTGAACTCACCGACAACCATTTCTCATCCCTCCAATAACAGGCGCTGCGGATCAGCCAGCAACCGTTTCAATTGATTCATCGCCTTTTGGGCCGTCGCGCCGTCAATCAATCGGTGATCAAAGCTGAGCGACAGAGCCAGCACCGGCGCTGCGATGATTTGACCATCCTTAACGACCGGCTTCTCCGCAATGCGTCCGACACCAAGAATAGCAGCTTCCGGTGCATGAATGACCGGTGTGAACCACTGCCCGCCTTCCGAACCAATGTTTGAGATCGAACACGTTCCGCCGTCCATATCGCCGCCATGCAGTTTCCCGTTTGCCGCGCGCTCGGTCAAGTCGGCAAGCGTCGCCGCCAGTTCATAAAGCGATTGCGACTGTGCCTGGTGGATGACCGGCACGTAAAGGCCGTGCGGTGTATCAACGGCAATGCCAATGTTGTAGTTGTATTTATAGACAATGTCTCCCCGTTCTTCGTCAAGCGAGGCATTGAGCGCCGGATACGCTTTTAGAACGGCAATAAGTGCCTTAACCACATAAGGCAGATACGTCAGCCTGATACCTTTGGCGCGTGCCTCCTCCTTGAACTGACTGCGATGAGCGACGAGTGCCGTCACATCGACTTCATCCATGAGCGTCACGTGTGGGATCGTCTGCATGGCACGCGTCGTCGCCTTGGCTACGGCCCGGCGCATGCCGCGAAACTTTTCACGCCGCTCATTGGCAATCACCGCTACAGGCGCTGCCGGCTGCGGGGCCTGTGATGGAACGCGGAGCGAAACCTGTTCATCCGCAGCGGGAGACGCGGTTAATGCCAATGAATGGGACGCCGCCGAACCGGCAAGAAAGTGCTCGACGTCTTCACGCAGTACACGGCCGCCTTTGCCAGTCCCCGTAATTTGGGCAAGATCGACTTGCCGTTCACGCGCAAACTTGCGCACCGACGGCATCGCTATCACGCTGCGTTCGTTTGCTGTCGCCTCCGACGGCTGCGGGAACGGTGCAGACATGTCTTCTTTTTTTGCCGATACCTTTGGCACATCGGCCTCGGGCGCCGGCGGGCTTGCGCTGACTTGCTTGGGTGTAAGTGTAACAATCACCGTGCCGACTTCGACCGTCTGACCTTCTGCCGCGCCAAGCGACAGTACTTGCCCGTCCAGCGGAGACGGAATTTCAACAACCGCTTTATCGTTCTGCACTTCGGCGAGCACGTCATCTTCTTTGACTGTGTCACCCGGCTGAACAAACCATTTGACTATTTCTCCCTCATGAATACCTTCACCGATGTCCGGCAATTTAAATTCGTAAGCCATCCCTTTCACCTCTCTTTATGGCAACACCTGTTAAAATGCAACTGTCGCCTTCACTTGTTCAATAATCGTTTGCGCATTCGGAAGCCACGCATCTTCTGCCGAAGCAAACGGAAACACCGTATCCGGTGCAGCCACGCGGCCGACCGGTGCCTCAAGGTGAAGCAGCGCGCGATCATTAATTTCAGCAATAATCTGTGCGGCGATACCGGCCTGCTTCTGGGCTTCTTGAGCGACAAGCGCCCGACCTGTTTTTTTGACAGAACGGACAATTGTCTCCACGTCAAGCGGGCTGAGCGTGCGCAAATCAATCACTTCCGCGCTGATGTTTGCCTCGGCCAGTGCATCCGCCGCTTTCAGTGCCTCACGCACCATCGCGCCGTATGTGATAACGGTGATGTCACGGCCTTCACGAGCGAGACGCGCCTTGCCGATCTCGACCGTGTAGGGCGCCTCCGGAACATCTTGGCGAAATGAACGATACAGTTTCATATGTTCAAGGAATATGACCGGATCGTTATCGCGAATGGCCGCAGCCAGCAGCCCCTTTGCGTCATACGGGTTGGACGGAATGACAACTTTTAATCCAGGTGCTTGGCAAAACAGTCCTTCCAGATTATCGGCATGCAGTTCCGGCGTTTTGACGCCACCGCCGAACGGCGAACGAATCGTTACCGGCGCATGATAAACACCGCCCGAACGATAGCGCAGACGCGCCATTTGTGAAACGATACTGTCCATCGCCTCAAAAGAAAAGCCGAAAAACTGAATTTCCATTACCGGGCGGAACTGCTGCATTGCCAGGCCGAGTGCAAGGCCGCCGATCCCCGACTCCGCAAGCGGGGTGTCAAAGACACGTTCTTCACCAAATGCAGCATGCAGTCCTTCCGTTGCCCGGAATACACCGCCGTTCTTCGCCACGTCTTCACCAAAAAGCAACACGTCAGCATCGCGCTCCATCTCTTGCCAGAGCGCCTGATTAATCGCCTGAATCATCGTCAGTTGTGTCATAAACGTTCACCTTCCTTTGTCCTTTGCCGCGTGGAGTGCAAGCTGTTCGACCAGGGGCGGCGTTGGCTGCTCATACATGAAAGACAGCAGATCGCTGACTGTTTGCTTTGGCGTCTCATCAGCCTGCTTCAGCGCGGCTGCCACATCCGCCTTCGCCTCCGCGGCTACGCGTTCGTCATCACTCGCTCCCCATAGGCCACGCGCTTCAAGAAAGCGGCGGAAGCGCACGAGCGGATCCTTCTTCTCCCATACATCGGTCAGCTCTTTCGTGCGATAGCGCGTCGGATCATCACCGGCCATCGTATGCGGTCCGTATCGGTAAGTCAATGTCTCTATCAGCGTCGGACCTTCTCCCGCGACCGCAGCCGCGCGGGCAGCGGCCGTCGCCGCATAGACAGCAAGCGCATCCATTCCGTCCACACGCACGCCGCGAATACCTGCGGCGACAGCTTTCTGAGCGAGCGTTGCGGCAGCCGTCTGCTTTTCCACCGGCACCGAAATTGCAAAACGGTTATTTTGACAGATGAACACAGCTGGCACTTTGAAAGCACCGGCAACGTTCAAGCCTTCGTAAAAGTCACCTTGTGATGTCGCTCCGTCACCGAAAAAAGCGGCGGCCACATTTGCTTTACCGCGCTTCTTCAATCCAAGTGCCAGACCGGCCGCCTGCGTACACTGAGCGGCAATAATAATTTGCGGCATCAACACGTGCACACCTTCCGGAATCTGCCCGCCAGCAAAATGACCGCGCGAATACAGAAATGCCTGATGCAGCGGAAAGCCGTGCCAGACGATCTGCGGAATATCGCGATAGGAAGGCAGCAACCAGTCTGCTTTCTCCAAAGCAAACTCACTGGCGACCATCGAGGCCTCCTCCCCGGAAACAGGGGCGTAAAAACCGAGACGGCCCTGTCTGTTCAGCGAGAGAGCACGCTGATCCCAGACTCGCGTATAAGCCATGCGCCGCATTAGCTCGCGCAGCGCATCATTTTCAAGCTCAGGCATTGCACGTTCATCGACTAGTTGACCTTGTTCATCTAGTATCTGCAGCGTTGAAAACACCGTTTCTGTCTGTTGCAGGAATGCATCAGTCATCGTATTCACCTCGTCCTTCAGAATAAAAAGGCTGTTTTGCCGCGGACTTCAGTCTTTTGACAATAACAGCTTAACTGTAAATACCCTGATCTAGCCGACCCTCAAAACGCGGGAAAAAACCGTCTTGCCCCAAGTTCTCTAATGATGTAGCCGCCGAATGGTACTGCGCACGCCCCGCTGCTCTTATGTCATCACATGTGTGAACTGCAACGGCACCAGCAATACTGTAAAATCCGTTTTTTGCTATGATCAAAGTCACATTCGCTCTCTTTTTAGTTTATAATAGGTGAATTCTGTTCGTCAAACGGAGCGATCTTTATTTACATGTGATCTTATTCCCTAACATAAGTGCTTCTCCGACTGTAGCCTTTGCGTGAAGACCGTTTCACGTGGCTCTAGAACGTTTACCGGAACATCACGATCACGCGTACGTTCATATGAATTAGGGCTTTCCACACCCAAGTGACTTTTGGCGCAAGGCACTTAAATGGTATCCTATTTGCCAGCGTGTCCCGGAAGACGACGGATCCGGATCCTGTCCAGATGGAGAATGTCTTCCGTCTCATGAAAGCTGGGACGTGTCTTCACACGCCTATCAGACACGCGAAGAGCCGGAAACTGCCATGCGTGGTATGGATGAAGTCTAAGATCAAACAAATTCGACGGTCAAAGTCCGATCGACTATCGAATCTCAATCACCGAGCGTGTCGCTTAAAACAATATCCGCCTTTTAAAATTCACATCATATACCGCCTGCGCCGCAATTTTTTATGATCGTCAATCCCGATTAATTCCCACAAATGCTGAGAAAGTGGGCAAAACAATGATGACTTTAAATCAACCCGATGGCGCGAAGCCCGTGATAGATACCGTCTTCATCAGCGCTGCGCGTGATGTAGTCAGCAGCCTGCTTAGCAGGTGCCACACCGTTGCCCATCGCTACACCTATTCCTGCCAAGCGCAGCATCTCAACATCATTATTGCCATCGCCAAACGCACAGATCTGATCGGCTGTCAGTCCAAGCTTATTGAGCAGATGCTGAATGCCGACCGCTTTGGATCCACCGCCGGGGATGACGTCGACAGCCTGCGGATGCCAGCGCACATAGTCCAGTCTGTTCAAAGGTTCACGCCGCAAGTAATCAATATCTGCATGTGCGTCATAAAAAAGCAGGGCTTGGTACACATCATGTGTCTGATAGAAATGGCGATCAACTGCCGGCAGCGGCAGGTTCAGGTGCAGACTCGCCAGTCCGTCTACCGCAGGCGCCTCAAGCGGACCGTCGCTCGCCATCGTTCGTTCATCTTGAAAGACAAGACGTTGAGCATGTTCTCCAGCCTCTTCGGCAAGCATCTCAAGCATCGGCCGCGCAATGGGCGTGCGAACAATCGGCTCACCGCGAAAAACTGTGTAAGAGCCATTGAAGCTGACATAGGAGTCAATGCCAAGCTGCGCACGAAGCGCAGCAAACATGAACGGGGCGCGTCCTGTCGCAATGGCTGTCGCGATGCCTTGTCGCTGCAGCAAAGCTATTGCCTTAACGGTCGACTCCGGCACCTTTTTGCGCTGATCATACAGCGTCCCATCAATGTCAAAAAAAACCATACGAATATTTACCATGACTCAAATCCACCTTTTGTGAAAACTAAACACATATAAAATTTCAAATACAACCGTTGACAAGAGCAGCTGCGTGTCGTCAACAAACGCCTCAAGGCTTCGCTTAAAGCACAAGTTTTTCCAAACCGTTCTCTGCATGTTTGGGGACATGTTAAAAAGGAATGTTCAGGCGGTACCACATCTTTTCCACAGCCATTATAACAGGAAAAATAGCTCCAGCGAATTATTGGATCAGGAAAGCAGCCGTAAAACCATGAAATCTCAAAGCGTTTCATATATAATGGATGAAGATTGAAATGTTGAGGAGTGTGTAGTGATGATTTACAAAGTCTTTTATCAGCAATCGGCAAAAGAAGTTCCGGTGCGTGAAAACACGATGACACTGTACCTAGAAGCCGATAATGTCCGCGATGTCCGTCAAAAACTGGCCAATCGGCCCATCAATGTCGAATTCATTCAGGCGCTTAAAGGCAAGTTTCTCAGCTTTGAACAGCATTCGGCTGGCTTTAAGTTAGAGACGGTCTGATCACATGCGATTTGTGAAAAATCATCAAACCGCCGTTTTCTCGCTCGGCGGACTGGGCGAGATCGGCAAAAACACGTACGCCGTCCAATTTCAGGACGAAATCATCGTGATTGACGCAGGCATTAAGTTCCCGGAGGATGAGCTGCTTGGCATTGATTATGTCATCCCTGATTACAGCTACCTCGTCAAAAATGCAGACAAGGTCAAGGGCCTGTTCATTACTCATGGGCACGAGGATCATATCGGTGGTGTTCCATACTTTCTGCGGGCACTGAACGTCCCCATCTATGCCGGCAAATTGGCGGCGGGACTCATTCGCAACAAACTTGACGAACATAACCTGCTGCGCCAAACCGTCATCCATGAAATATCTGAAGACGACGTGATCAAGTTTCAGAAAACGTCGGTCAGTTTTTTCCGTACGACGCACAGCATTCCTGATTCATACGGCATTGTTGTCAAGACACCACAAGGGAACATCGTCGAAACAGGCGATTTCAAGTTCGATTTTACACCCGTCGGCGGTCAGACGGCCAACTTGGAGAAAATGGCAGAAATCGGCAAAGAAGGCGTATTGTGCCTCATGTCGGACAGCACGAATGCCGAGGTTCCCGGATTTACAATGAGCGAACGCGAAGTTGGCCAAAACATTAAGGATATTTTCCGCAAAGTGGAAGGACGCATTATTTTTGCCACTTTTGCTTCGAATATCCATAGGCTTCAGCAAGTCGTCGATGCTTCTGTCGCAACCGGCCGCAAAATTGCCGTTTTCGGCCGAAGCATGGAAGCGTCGCTCGACATCGGCGAAGAACTGGGCTACGTTCAAGCGCCAAAGGATACGTTCGTCGAGCATCAGCAGATTACTCATCTGCCGGATCATGAAGTCGTCATTCTCTGCACCGGCAGCCAAGGTGAGCCAATGGCCGCCCTTTCACGCATTGCCAATGGTACTCACCGACAGATTCAGATTCAACCGGGTGATACAGTCATTTTCTCTTCGTCGCCGATTCCGGGCAACAAAGTCAGCATTGACCGTACGATTAATCAGCTCTATCATGCAGGTGCCGAGGTCATTCGCGGCAAGTTGAGCAACGTGCACACATCAGGTCACGGCGGACAGGAAGAAGAAAAACTGATGCTGCGACTGATGAAGCCGAAATTCTTCATGCCGATTCACGGTGAATACCGCATGCTCAAACAGCATGTCGAAACGGCGCACATGTGCGGTATCGCGTATGAAGATGCCTTTATTATGTCGAACGGCGACATCCTCGCTCTCGATCAGAACCACGCGGTTGTCGCCGGCAAGATCCCGGCCGGATCCGTGTACATCGACGGCAGCGGCATTGGCGATATTGGCAATGTCGTCCTGCGCGACCGGCATATTCTCTCTGAAGAGGGGCTTGTCGTTGTCGTCGTCAGTCTCGACCGTGAGGCGCAGAAGATTTTGGCAGGACCGGATCTCATCTCGCGCGGCTTCGTTTATATGCGCGAATCAGCCGATCTGATCGGTGAAGCACAGGCCCTGCTGGCTCAGCACTTGCAGGAGATGATGGCAAAGGGTCCGGTGCAATATTCTGAAATACGAAGCGATCTTGTGGAATTGCTGTCCCCCTATCTTTACGAGAAAACGCGCCGCAAACCAATGATTCTGCCGATTATTATGCAGGTTGACACAAAGAGCACAGAAAAAACTCATTAAGCAGTGCAAAGAAGCCCTTTTGTCGCTTCCCGCGAGGGCTGGTACAGCCTCCTTAGATCCGCTCATGGGGCGCACGCTCTGCCCTTTAAACACATTAGAAAAACTTTGCCCTGCTAGGCCCTTTGAATGGGCTAAGATGGTGATAGTGACTCATTGCTGTTCACCTGCTTTCAATAGTTTTTCCAAGCTCTTATTGTACAGAGAAGGCTCAGCAATGAGTCCTACTATTTTCTAGGTGTTGCACTTAGCGTGTAAATCCAAGCGTATGAAAAACTGTTAGTTCATGCCCTGACAATAAAAAGCCCCGGCATGCGAAGCGATTCGCATGCCGGGGCTTTAAGCACCCGTTGCGCTCAATCAACCGGCTGATCGAGCTCCCTTTCCAGCGTTCCACAGCGCGAACAAAAACCTGCGTTATCCGGCGGAACGCTTGAATTGATCGCTTTCGCGTGCCGTACGTTCTTTTACATACAGTACAACAGTGACAAAAAGCAGCGCCAAAGGGAGCATAAGAAACGAAAACAGTTGTGAATCGACTGTTCGCTCCAATTGATCAGGGATTCGTACATTGGGAGTAATAACATAGGGCAGATGACTTTGCGTATATCCCATCAAAGCAAAGTAGTATTGCATCATGACACAGGCAAACGACAAACGAAGGGCACGTTTTAAAAAAACGAGCGTCACCGCCGCAAGTAGACAAACAAGTGACAATAGAAACATCCAGTAATGGTTGAGTGCCTGCGCAAAGTGTTCAGAATTCTGCCTTTCAAGCCCTAGAAAGGAAAGACCGCTGGCAATAACGGTCGGCATACTCCAGAAAAGTGCAAAATTCCGCATCCGATCGCTGAGTGCCTCCTTGCCACAAATATGGGCAAAACCGACGAAAAAAACGGCACTTATATAAAGAATACTAACAATGGCGATAATCATGACGGTCCAAAAATAAAAACTGCCAAGCAGCTGTCCAAGAAAAGACGGCAAATGACTCAGATCTGCCTGCAAAAAACCGCCCTCGCTGACGACGAGCGTTGCACAAAGCGCGAGTGGAATCAGCATCCCTACGATACCGCTACCTGCGATACCGATTGTGTACCACTTTGTTTGCGGCTGCGCAAGTTCGGAAATCGCAAAAAAGGTCCCTTTGACTAATACAAGCCCGATGGCCACAATACCCGGTATCGCCAAAGCCTGCTGATACATGAACATCCAATCAGAAAAAAAGCCACAGACGACAGCGAAAAATAAAATATAGCTAATATTAATCAGTTCTGACAGCGGTGAAAGGTATTCATTCATCGTTTCAAACAATGCCTTTTTCTTTGTCAGACCCCAGAACAGGTAAAATCCTGCACCAAAATCGATGGACGCAAGAATCATGTATCCATAGATTGCTGTCCAAAGTGCTATAAAAATAAAAAGCCCGCTCATCGTCCATTCCCCTTTGCCGTCAAATCCGCATCGTACAATATTGCCGCTTGCTCGATACACACTATTATAACAAACGAACGGCCGCACAACCGTGTAAATATGGACAGGGGCTGTTGCTTTTTCGTTACAGTTCAACTGACAAAAAACAGTTGGCAAAATATTTTAGAAAAACTTGGCTACGCCAAGTCCCTTGGGACGACGGCGGAGACTTAGCTTTTTCTTATACTTAGTCCCGCTGGAATCGATAAACTTTCTTAAACGTATTAGAAAAACTTGGCTACGCTAAGTCCCTTGGGACGACGGCCGCGCCTTAGTTTTTCTTATACTTAGTCCCGCTGAAATCGATAGACTTTCTTAAACGTATTAGAAAAACTTGGCTACGCTAAGTTCCTTGGAACGACGGCCGCGCCTTAGTTTTTCTTATACTTAGTCCCGCTGGAATCGATAAACTTTCTTAAACGTATAGGATATAGCGCTGCAGCGAAGGCACCGCGAGATCCCCTCTGCTCGGCACACATTTCTGCATTTGAGGGTTTTAATCAGTCGTGCACCACGCACGATCAATCGCTTTGTATATAAAACGGCACCCTTGAAGGGTGCCGTTAGACATTTACATTTTTAACTGAGAGCATTAAACATGCAGGGTTTCGTCGCCCGGATGCCAGTTCGCCGGACAAAGCCCGCCTGTCTGCAGAGCCGCCAGCACACGCAGCGTTTCATCCACGTCACGGCCGATATTATTATCGTTCACAACCGAATAGCGCAAATCCCCCTCGGGACTGATAATGAACAAGCCGCGCAGCGCAACGCCCTCTTCTTTAATTAAAACGCCGTATTTCTCAGCTACTTCCTGAGTATGGTCAGCCGCGAGACGGAAATTAATCTTGCCAATTCCTCCTTCGCGACGAGATGTCTTCATCCACGCCTGATGGGTGTAGATCGTATCACAGGAACAGCCGATAATGTCGGTATTCTGTGCCGTAAATTCATCATAGCGGTCACTGAAAGCCACGATTTCTGTCGGACATACAAAAGTGAAGTCCATCGGGTAGAAGAAAAAGATTGTCCATTTTTTTTCAGCAATATTTTCTTCCAAATTAGCTTTCCCAAATGATCCGTCCGCATTCACACAATCCAAATTAAACAATGGTGCTTTAGCACTTACAAGACGCTCTGCCATCCATTAAAACCTCCTGATTTGTAATCTGCGCAACACGGTTATCCTGCTACGTTATTTATTATAAATGACTATTAAACAGCAGTCAATTTTAACTAATACTTATTATAAAATGATTTAACCGCTGATATTAATAGTATTTACCGTATCAAGACGCGCACGATCATGATCCTTCAATGAGAAAAGCAGCACGACACCAAGCTGTTTACTAGAGGGTATGACATTTGCCTGTCCGCCAATATTCTTCACTTATGATTCAGCCATCGACACTGAGACTTCATTGCTTATTTGAGAAAGATACGGCTTATCTGCTATCAACCGAGATGGCGCAGATAGTCAACAACCACTCGGACACCTTGATCAAGCGCCGCCTCATCCGGCTTAAAATCAGCAGAATGCAAGGCACTTGTCTTACCAACCCCGAGCCAGAACATGAAACCCGGAAGCTCTTTAAGAAAATACCCAAAGTCTTCTCCGGTCATTGATTCACCGCAGACCACATGTGGATAGTCGCGATCTTTCAAAAAGTCAATAAATGGGAGAACATGCTCGGCACAATTAAAAACTTGGTAATAATTCGCCCCATAATCGATCTGGCTGCGGCAATGGTAAGCTATCTCAATCGCTTGAACCCGGCTTTCAATTTCCGCTTTAATCAGCGCCATCGTCTCCTGATCAAGTGTGCGGATCGTTCCTTCAACGCGCGCGTGATCAGCAATGATGTTCTGTTTTGTCCCGCCGCTCATCTTTCCCAGCGTCACAACAGCCGACTTCAGTGGAGCGACGCGGCGGGCCACGATCGTCTGCAAACCAAGAATAAATTCGGCAGCGGCAACGATCGTGTCATGAGTCAGCTGCGGCGTAGCCGCGTGCCCGCCTTTCCCGAAAAAGTCGATAAACAGTTCCGACGTATTTGCAAAGAGACTGCCTGCACGTGTTGCAATCATCCCTGTCGGAAAATCCGGTGATACGTGAAGACCAATGATAAAGTCCGGACGCCATGCATTGAATACCTCGCTCGCAAGCATTGGCAGAGCTCCGCCCGGCCCCTCTTCCGCAGGTTGAAAAATGCACAGCACAGAGTCATCAATCGGTTCCTCAAGTAATTTCTCAAGCACGCCGAGCGCAATCGTCATATGGAAGTCGTGTCCGCAGGCGTGCATGCGCCCCTCGTGTTGCGAAGCAAATGAATAACCCGTTTGTTCAGTGACCGGCAGGGCGTCGATGTCAGTCCGATAAGCGAGTGTTCGGCACGGATGTTGCCCCTGCACATGCACAAGCAAACCGGTTTTCCATGTTTTAATCGTCAGCCGTTCTTGATGGGGAAAATGTGCAATCTGTTCCTGCAGAAAAGCCTGCGTTTTCCATTCTTCAAACCCGAGCTCAGGTATTTGATGCAACGCCCTGCGGATGGCTACATAGTCCATCAAAAGAGTCCCCTTTTTCTTTGTTATAAAATCAAGACCGTGACTCAAATTTCGCGAAGTACCTGCATAATTTCCGTTTTTGAACGTGTTTTGTCATCAATCATTTTTGCAACGCGCGCCGGAGCGCCAATCATGACCGCACCTGCAGGCACATCTTTCGTCACAATCGCACCTGCGGCAATGACCGCTCCTGCTCCGACATGTACGCCTTCGAGCACAACAGCATTAGCTCCGACTAGCACATCGTCTTCAATCACGACCGGGCTTGCCGACGGCGGCTCAACAACACCCGCCAGCACAGCACCGGCACCAATATGACAGTTCTTGCCGACTGTCGCTCGTCCGCCAAGTACGGCGTTCATATCGATCATCGTTCCTTCGCCAATTACCGCACCAATATTGATGACTGCTCCCATCATAATCACAGCATTTTCGCCGATTTCCACTTTATCGCGAATCAATGCCCCCGGTTCAATGCGAGCTTTTATCTTTTTTAAATCAAGCAGCGGAACTGCCGAATAACGTGATACATTTTCGATGACGACATCGTCAAGTTTGTCTTTGTTCGCTTCAAGCACCGGCTGAATAGCTTCCCAATCACCGAAAACAGTCCCTGTGCTGTCGCTGATAAATGCATGGTCCGCCGTGCTCAAATCAATCTGATCCAGCCGGCCCTTTATGTAGACTTTCACCGGTGTTTTTTTCTTGCTGTGCTGAAGAAAAGCAATAATTTCATAAGCATCCATCTGCTCCATGTTCATTCCCCCGGAAATATAATCAAAATCACCGTCACCTGTGCAGGTTTCATTCTTATTTTACCATGAAACCACAAAATATAAAGAACACTTGGCGAAGCTGCGCTGCCGGCGACGGCTGAGCCTTAGTGGCACTGATACTTGATATTGCAGTGTACGGTTTGTACACAAACGCTGCAAAAATGCAGCAACTTAGCAATTGCACTGATAAGCTGGATTTTCAAGACTTTTCTGATGGTACTTAAAAGACGGACATGCTATAATAAATGAAATGAATGAGTTTAAGCGACTAAAGAAGGAGGAACTTAGACGGATGCATCGACGATACATGTTGCCAGCTGACTGTGCAGATTGCACATGGGTTCACTTCCGGCAAATTGAAGAAAAACGCAAGAAATTACTTGAAACTGCCGAGAAGTACGGTCTACAGTCTACGGAAACACTCGCTTGTAGCCAAGAGCTTGATCAGCTCATCGTCGAAGCGGAAGTGCGTTCTCTTTTTGTTTGATCGCTTTTTGACGCAAGTCAGTCTTTTTTTATCAGTAAAAAAAGAACGTACATTCGTTGTGCGTGATCTTAGAGCAGCATGCCCAGCACTTTATAGATCAGAAAGGCAACAAGCGCAGTCGCCGGAAGGGTGACAATCCAAGTAATGATGATGTTAAGAGCGACACCCCAATTCACGCCTTTGACACGGTCTGCCGCACCAACGCCAAGAATGGATGAGGTGATGACTTGCGTTGTGCTGACCGGAAAATGAATAAATGTGAATCCGAAGATGATACAGGCTGAAGAAATGTCAGCAGCCGTGCCATTGATTGGCTCAAGCCTCATAATTCGCCCACCGACTGTCCGGATGATTCGCCATCCGCCGACCGACGTGCCAACCGCCATCGCAAGTCCGGATGCGACGCGGACCCACAGCGGAATTTCTACGTGATGAAGATATTTTGATGCAACGAGTGCTAGCGTAATAATGCCCATCGTCTTTTGCGCATCATTAGTTCCATGAGCAAAAGATTGCAGCGCCGCTGTAAAAATCTGCACAATTCGAAAATGCCGGTTCGTATTAACGAGCGAAAAATTGTGGAAACCGTAAGCGAACAATTTCATCAAAATATAGCCGATAACCAGTGCGGCAAGCGGTGAAAAAATCAGCGCCTCAAAAATTTCGATAAACCCTTTATAATTTAATGCACCGATTCCGAGTGCAGAAATACCCGCACCGGCAAGCGAACCGATAATCGCATGTGAAGAACTGCTCGGAAAACCGAGAAGCCATGTTAGCAGATCCCAAAAAATAGCCGACAAAAGCGCAGCCATGACAATGGTCAGACCTGTCGTCTCATCACCAATTGTGAAGGGATTGATAATGGACTGGCTAATTGTCTGGGCAACACCCGTAAACGCAACAGCACCAAGAAAATTCATAACACCTGCAAGCACAATGGCGACTGTCGGGCGCAGTG
This sequence comes from Sporolactobacillus sp., assembly GCA_047722915.1. Lineage (GTDB taxonomy): Bacteria > Bacillota > Bacilli > Bacillales > Sporolactobacillaceae > Sporolactobacillus. Next base: position 327,314 of record JBDNZQ010000001.1, on the reverse strand, counting down.
CCCGAGTTGACACCGACGTCGCAATTGTATTTGCTGTATCGTGGAACCCGTTGATGAAATCAAAAATGAAAGCAAAAAAAACAATCATCAACGTAAGGACAAGCAGACTCTGCATGAGATAGAAATCCCTTCTGTTCTGAGCTGAAAAATACCGGTTACTTACACGTTGCGCATGATGATGGACTCAAAAGCATCGGCAACATCCTCGCAGCTGTCGGCAATATCTTCAAGCTTTTCGTACAGTTCTTTATATTTAATAATGTTAATAGCATCCTTCTCTGTCTTAAAAAGATCCGTGATACATTTGACGAGCAAATCATCGCATTGTGTTTCATAGTCATTGATCTTAATGACATTATTGCGAATGCCGGGCATCTTTTTCTTGCTCAGCAGCGTTGTCGCTTGGGCAATTTCTTTTGCCGCTTCATAAAGACAGTGCACGAATTGATACATGTACTGATCAATGTGTGTCAGTCCATAGATTTCCAAGCGCATTGACCACTCCTCGAAGCCGTCAAGAACCGCATCCATTTTCAATGCAAGTTCAAGAATATCTTCACGCTGCAGCGGCGTGACGAACGTCTTATTCAAAGCAATAATTAGTTCATGGACGTAGGAATCTCCTTTGCGCTCATACGACTTCATTTTAGTCGAAAATTCGTGCAAATCTGCATCATTTTTAATTTGATTGTCGACAAAAAAGCGAGCCGCTTCTTCCATATTGAGCGATATAAGTGACAACATGTTAAGAAATTTGTCATTTTTGGACAAAAAATGCATGGTCATCCACCTTTAATTCAATTGTTCATCCTGCGTATTAGGCATGACAGTCCGGAGTTTGAACGCCTGTCGAACATGGCTGGCACCTCCGAAAAAGAGGAAGCAACAAGTACCAAACAGTTACAACTCGTAACATCACAGCTGTCTTGCCGGCAAATAGCCTTGCAAGTTTGCATCACTTTCTCACTTGAAAAAAAGGTCGAAAAAGCGACCCAAATTTTATTTTAACAGAGCCAGCCGCATTTACAATCTATTTTCAATATCTTAACAAATAATTTACAATAGCTTTTTTCATTGCCGGGGGACGAACGGCAGGCTGCTTCGACAATTAAAAATGAGTCTCGCACGCCGTCAATGCCTTTACGGTACATGACGCCCATAAGCCATCGGCACGCCTATCCTCTTTCAGCAAATTAAAATGTGCACCATCATGCACTTTAAAATTCCTATACATTATTCACGTAAAAAGAGAGGGCCGTCCGCCCCACCACTGCGTGACGAACTACCCTCTCTAATATATAGCTGATGGTCTCTTCATACATCCTGTTCAATAATAACCGCGGTACCATACGCGACCACTTCACTCATCGTTTGCCCAATGGCACTGGAATCAAAGCGCATCATGACAACTGCATTACCGCCCGCACGCTGTGCATTCTCTTTTAACCGAGCGATGGCTTTTTCGCGGGCATCCTCCAGCATCGTCGTATATTCATGAATTTCTCCGCCGACCAGTGTACGCAGTCCCGCCAGGATATTCCCTCCCAATCCGCGGCTGCGGACAATCAAGCCAAACACTTCACCTTTTACATCTTTCACGTGAAATCCAGGAATATTTTCAGTCGTCACAACGATCATTCGCCGTCTCCCCCTCAACTTAACAACCTGTATCCATTTTAACTGATACGGTAAGTAATGGAAAGAACGTCCGTCATTTACTACCACAGAAACCTTTGCAGTGCTAACTTTTCTCGATAAAAACGTGACCGTCCTTAAAACACAGAAGGGATGAGCGTTTCCTTTAGATATAGTCAACTATTCACACCATCACTGACGGCCATCATTTAAGCGGATTGCATATTAGCAAAATGCTTGTTGACATATGCTTTTGTTTCTGAAATACCGCTCCCTTCAATAACAATCAGACATTCCTCATCTTTGCTGAACAGGATGAATGAAAGCAGTTCGGACAGGCGATTGATCTTATGTGCTTCATGCTCGCCGTAGACGTAGATATTTTGCTCCCATTGGCTGCAGTAGCTGTAAAAATCAACGAACTTGTTCAATTTGAGTTTAACCGGACTGAACTTAAAAGACATCATGCTTCCCATTTGCTGGACTTCCTTTCGCATCGTTGATTTATATCTATTGTCACATATTTCTGTGAAACGATGAACGGGGTTTTTTTGTCGATGAGACACTAGTTTTAGCGGAATAGCAAACGTTAAGCGGACGTTTTTTACATTGAATAAGTGCCTCCGATCATTAAGCAGATGACAGGTAGCGAAATAGCAGAGGCATCCAAGTCAAACGAACTTTTATAATACGTTAAAAAAGTATAAAGACTTTAGCGGAACTGTATAAGAAAAAGCTAAGGTTCTGCCGTCATTCAAGGACTTACCACAGCCAAATTTTTCTAAACTGCGATTTAAATCATTTATGTGTTGCGGCGCCGCACAACGTTTGAATGCGCACACCGTTTCCGTGACGCTACCCATCGGTAAATGGGAACAGATTCCTTCCATCCCCTCACAGCAAACAAAAAGAGCCCCGCTCTTCGGGGTTCAAGACATGCCGCCGTCTCAGTAAAAAAACAAACCAACAATGACAAGCAGGATGAACATGACGACAATTAGAATGAACATGCACGGATCTCCCCTTTTTTCTATACTGTATGTGCCGCTTGAAACAGCGGTCACGGACAGGGGCCTCGCATCATCAAACTTTATTAAGCGGCAATCACCGGATTCTTCATGTGACCGCAGTGCCAAATTGACGCATCACCGTTTTTCCACCCCAGCACCCCCTTGAGCGATTTGCACGCAGCATTGACAGATCTAAGTCCATGGACGAAGAGTGGGCATTAGCTGTTTATAAATATGATCTGTTGAAAATGTATGTTTTCTCCTTAAAATGGTAATAGTGACTCATTGCTGCCCACCTGCTTTCAATAGTTTTCCCAAACTCTATTGCACAGGGAAGGCTCAGCAATGGGTCCTATTATTTTCTAGGTGTTGCACTTAGAGTGTAAATTCAAGCGTCGTCCAAAGAACTTGGCTCTGCCAAGTTCTTTGGACGACGGCAGAAGCTTAACTTTTCTTATACTTAGGTCCCGCTGAAATCTTTATACGTTCTTAACGTATAAAAAAAGCCGCCAGCAACAAGTGCTGACAGCCAAAACCGCGCAGAGAAAAACGGTCAATTCAAAATGCGACGCACAACACCGCTAAAGTGTGAACTCCAATACGAATTGCTCAGACTAAACACGGCGATGCCGGTGCTGTCTTGCGAACCGATGCACCGTCCGCCGCCGAGATAGATAGCCACATGCCCGTTGGTCTTATATGTATCAAAGAACACAAGGTCACCCGGCTGCGCCTGATTAATGCTGACCGGCGTCCCTTCATTCACAAGCGCATCTGTCGTGCGCCCCACACCAATACCTGCCGAAGCAAAAGCGGCATTGACAAAACCGGAGCAGTCAAATTGGCGCGTGTTCGGATTTTCCGCACCCATGACGTAAGTTGAACGACCGATAAATTGATTTCCGTAATTCAGGATAGCGGAAATGCCACCGGTGGCCAGTGAGACTGACAGTCCGGCAGGCTGTGCAGAAGTGTTTGATGGGGCAGATGCACTCGATTGTGCAGAGCTGGCACTGGCAAGTGATACATTGGCAACAGGCTTGGCTGCGGCCGCAGTCATATCGGCTTCTGCTGCCGAAAGCGAGGTAAGCTGGGAGGCGGCATCTGTCTGCTTGTTTGAAAGAGCAGTGACAGCAATCTGCTTCTGCGCCTGCAGCGTCTGAACGTCAGCCAGTGCTTTTTTCAGACTTTCCAGTCTGGCAACATTAGCAGCCTGCGATGCTTCAACTGTCTTTTGCTTTGTAGCGACAGCTTCTTTGTCACTCTTCTGCTGGTCAAGCAGTTTTTGATCTTGTGATGTGATCAAGTGGAGCACTGTAAAACGGTTAATGAAATCGCTAAAGCTTTTTGCGCCGAACAGCACATCAAGGTAACTTTCCGAACCGTTCTTGTAAATCGATACGAGCCTCTTATTAAGAACCGTTTTACGGGCATCAATACGCGACTGAATCGTTGATATTTCACTTTTTAGCGCTTCAATTTGGCTGTTTGTTTCGTTGATCTTACCTTGTGCCTCAGTTACTTGTCCTGTTAGATCAAGCTGCTTGGCATTGATGGACTGCAAATCATTCTGCAGTTGTTTCTGCTGGGCACTGAGCTGTGCCTGTAGCGACGCCACCGATGATTTTTGTGATTGCAGATCCTGAAGCGAAGGTTCAGCGTATGTAACATTCGGAACTGCTGTAACAGTGTATGTCAGTCCAACCGTTAAGGCCAACGTTACAGTCATTTTTCTTTTATTCGTCTTCATAATCGACAATTTTCCTCCCCGCGTTTTACGTTTTCTCTATTATTATTTATTTGCTTATGTATCGGCAGTGATCGTTTTCTTTTTCCTTTGACGTTTACAATTATACCATTCCCGTTTTTCAACAGATATTAAGGTTATATGTCTCGCTGAAATGTATTTGTAACAATTCGAGTCATTCACTGAGATAATGCCATTATTCTCTGTAATCTATTTGTAATAACAATAGTTTTTTTGATCATCTGTCGAATTATAGCAAACTTTCAGCGTTATCGGACAAATTAATGAACTCATATGCATGTTAACAGTTCAAAAAACGGAGGCGGTTGCATGCTTCTCGTACTCGGTGTCTTATTGGCAGCAGCGGTTCTCATGAATCAGCTGCGGGAAAAAGCACTGACCGGTAAACTTTACCGGCAGCCGGCCGCTTTGCTGCTCTTTGCCGGCCTTTCACTATCTTTTATGCATGCGCTGACAGGCGCGGATTGGTTGATGTTGCTGACAACCGGTGCAGTCGCTTTCACGCTTGGTCTTCTGCAAGGGCGCTACTCGCCGCTTATTCATCATGACGGCGCATGGTATGTTTCAGGTTCACTGCTTGCCGCCTGTGTCTGGCTCACGTCCATTCCTGTTCGCTATGCACTCTATGCACTCACCGTTCGCTTTCTTTCCCCAACACCGGCACTGATCGGCGCTTCGACATTTATCGTCTATCTGACATTCATCGGAGCCCTTCTGTTGGGCAGATATTCCATGCTTTTTGTGCGCTACCCACAATTTCTCCGTTGTGTTGGCCAAAATGAGAAGCAGTTGCGACGGCAGCGCGGCTTATGATCGCTCCGAGGCGCGCAGGCAAGATAAGCAGCTTTCAAGATTCACCGCCGGCGCGGATACATGTCTAAAAGGTTAAGCGTTTTTATCCGACTGTAATTAGAAAGCGTGAAGGGAACCAAAACATTCCCGCGGCGGCTTTGAGAGCACGCATGCGGTCTGTCGCAGCATATTTGGAAGTCAGTTAATCATCCGCTCCGGCTTGACATAGCGATCAAATTGTTCAGCACTCAGCGCTCCGAGTTCAACCGTTGTCTCACGCCCTCTTTATACGCTTTCTTAGACCTTTTCGCGGCATTCTCATAGCCGATATAAGGATTGAGCGTCGTTACAAGCACTAAAGGAATGTTGCAGATATACGTATTTCGCCTATCGCATCTTGTTCCAATCGGTAAGCCATCCGTTTTCCCACTCCCCACCCCCCGAATGTATTCGCTTTCATCATATAGATGATTGGCTACTCCTACAATACCTCTCTCTTAATCTTTCGCATGATTGCATATTATTGAAGAAATTGGCTATAATCAAGGCAGAAAGTGGGGCATGCAGTATGGCGCCAGAACAGCGCTTGCTTGTGATCAGTGATATTCACGGACAAATTCATTTGCTTGATGCATTGCTTGGGAAAGTTGCATTCACACCCGGTAGCGACCGATTGCTGCTGCTCGGCGACTACGTGGATCGCGGTCGCGACTCTAAAGCTGTGATTCAACGAGTCCGCCTCCTGCAGGAACAGGGGGCGACAGTGCTTAAGGGAAATCATGAAGATATGATGGAAAAAGCATTGATAGGCCGCGCTGCCGAAGACGTCGCCCTTTGGACGGCAAACGGCGGCGCACAGACGCTTGCCAGTTACAGCGTCGACGTCAAGGCTTTCTGCCGGGCGACTGTCACCGGCGAAACCTTTGCTTTGCCCGCCGAACTCACGGACGATTTGGAATGGATCGGCGGTCTCAGCATGACCATGCATACAGATGGCTGCCTGTTCGTCCACGCCGGCGTCGACCCGACGCGTCCGCTGGAGGCACAAGGGCCTCAGCAATTCCTCTGGATGCGTGAGCCGTTTTTCAGCGGTTATGCCGGCTCCGAACCTGTCATCGTCGGCCATACACCGACTATTAACTTGCACGATTCATTCGACGTCTACTTTGCCGACAATCAGATTATCGCCATCGACGGCGGTGCCGTTTTTGGCGGACAGTTGAATTGTCTGGAGTTGCCGTCAAAAAGGACATGGGCAATCAAAGCGTCCTGAGGGATGGCTTTCAAGGAACCGGCATTTTAAACGTTTGGCAATCAGTGCCGCATCAATATGCGGCGAGTTGCGGTGCCGTCATCTTCGTGCGTCGCTTGAGTCTCCTTAAACCGGCCGGCATCTGCTAGGTTCGTCTGCAGCTTTGTGCCTTCAACGCGCCGGCACATCTCCCCCTTCGCCGGCAAACGCTGATCCAAGATATGTCTCCCTACACCTTCTTATATTGAGATGTGCACTGTTTTAAGCCTACTAGCACAAACTGAAGGGCAGAAAAAAAGCCGCCAAGGGAAATAAGCCTTCGGCAGCTTGACTGGCTTCTCATTAATGGCCATCAAGAAAACGGTTCGTCTTCCTTATACAAACTCTTTTCTACGCGTTCCTTAACGTCAGCAGCGACCTGCCTGGCTTTGCCGGCACCGGCACGAACAGCTGCCTGAACGTCAAAGCTGCTGCGCAGTTCAGCACCGGACTTCGGGGCCAGCAGCAGCGCCATGACCGCACCGGTCACACCGCCAATGAGCCCGCCAATAAACAGCGCCGAAGCACTTAACTTTCCGCACTCACCGCCACAACCACATTGTCCTTTTTCATTCATCGCTTGCCCTCCTATCGCTTTCTTTCCCGCAGCTGAACGGCTGCTGTGGGCACGACGTACCGCACTTGTCAAAGTGAGCATGCAGACGCGGCACATCCCTTCTCGTCCAGTATAGCAAGATTTTCAAATCAGGTCACGAACGGCCCTTCCCGCACCGGTCTACACGGAACACCACTCAGTGGCACAGCAGGCGGAAATTGTCAGTGCCCGCATAGACAATCATTGACTCCTGCGGGATCCGGTGAACCTCATGTGAAATGGATCAACGTGTAATTCTTCTTGCCGCGGCGGACAATGACGAAGCGGCCGTCGATCCGTTCACCTGTCGTCACAAGGCCATCGACGTCCATGCGGCGCCGGCCGTTAACCGTGATCGCGCCGTTGGAAATATCTTCTCGTCCTTGCCGCTTCGACGGCGTCACGCCGGCCGCGACAATCAAATCAAGCAGTTTCACGTCCGCGGCGGCGGACAGATCATAGCGCGGGAAAGCGCGAAAACCTTGCTCGATCTCTTCCCCGCTGAGTGCACTGACCTCACCGCTGAACAGCGCGGCTGTGATCTCCTCGGCTTGATGCAGCGCCTCATCGCCATGAACGAGCCGCGTCATTTCGGCAGCAAGCGTTTTCTGCGCTTTGCGCATTTCCGGATGCGCCTTCGCCTCGTCCTCAAGTGCATCAATCGTCTCCTTTGTCAAAAACGTGAACCACTTGAGGTAATGCATGACGTCACTGTCTGATGCGTTGATCCAGAACTGGTACCATTCATAGGGCGTCGTTTTCTTCGGATCGAGCCAGATGGCGCCGCCCATTGACTTGCCAAACTTTGTGCCGTCACTCTTCGTGATCAGCGGAAACGTCATACCGAAGGCGGGCTGCGCATGTCCCTTGCGGCGAATCAGTTCGAGCCCGGCCGTGATATTGCCCCACTGATCGCTGCCGCCGACTTGCAGCCGGCAATTCTCCCGCTCATACAAATTCAAGTAATCGAACGACTGCATGAGCATGTAAGAGAATTCGGTAAATGAGATACCCGACTCAATTCGCTTCTGCACTGACTCTTTTGACAGCATATAGTTAAGCGAGAAATGCTTGCCGACATCACGCAAGAAGGCAATCAGTGACACATGTCCGAGCCAGTCATTGTTATTGATGTAAGATGCCTTGCCGTCGCTGAAATGAAGAAAGCGGTCGAGCTGATCTTTCAATTTCTGCACATAACCGTCAACGACTTCACGCGAATGCAATTGCCGCTCATCCGAGCGCCCGCTCGGGTCACCGATCATGCCCGTGCCGCCGCCGACGACAGCAATCGGATGATGACCGGCGCGTTGCAGCCGCATCATAATCGTAATGACAAGCAAATTGCCGGCATGCAGACTGTCGGCTGTCGGATCAAAACCGCAGTAGAAAGCAAGCGGCTGCTTCAGCGCCTCGCGCAGCCCTTCCTCATCCGTCACTTGATTTACCAATCCACGGTATTTGAGATCGTCAATAATGTCCATCTCTCTCACCTTTCATTTTCCTGCCTGTCCGTGCTGCACAGGCTGTTTTTCATTCATCGAAGTTGGCCTGCTGGCCAGCGCATCGGCACTGCACCGGCTCAGAATGGCGCGCAGCCGTTTGCGCCAAACGATTTGCTCCCGAGAGTGTCCCGCCTCAGCACCATGTCCTCATCAGGCGCTTTCAAGCGGCCAATCACACGAGCCCGGCGAATCCATCTGCCAATGTCATCTGCGTTCTACATTTAAAAATAAAAAGCGCCCCTTATAAAAGGAGCGCTCAACGCACGGTACCATCCTTCTGATCGGCGCAAGTCACAATACCGATCCACTCGCTTAAGATAACGGCACACGGCCGTCCCCTCCTACTTCAAGCAGTTCAGAAGGGAAACTGCTGGGACGTAATTCACCGTCCGCACGTGACCTGCTCACACCACCCGCAGGCTCTCTTTGCACAGAAATCGGAACAGCTACTTAAACCCGTCATCGCCAATTTATAAAGAACGTACTGCTATTGTGACGCGTTCACAACCGTTTGTCAAACGAAAATCAAGCATGTGAGTAAACAGCGCGTCGGTTTAATGATACACTATGGGTAGGGTTATGGTATTGTCGGCGGAGGACACGTTACCCGTACAAGCCGATCAATACGCTTTAAAGCTTGGTATTGAAGGAGTGTCAACAATTATGCTTACGATGCAAGACATTATCCGTGAAGGCAATCCGATTCTGCGTGCGGTCGCCGAAGAAGTGGCGCTGCCGCCAACTGCAGAGGAGCAGGACACATTACGGAGCATGCTAGCTTTTCTCAAAAACAGCCAAGACGAAGAGACGGCCAAAAAGTATCATTTGCGTGCCGGTATCGGTCTGGCCGCCCCGCAGATTGCCATCAGCAAACGTATGATTGCCCTTTGTCTTGACGAGAATGACAAACATTACGAATATATGTTGTTCAACCCGAAGATCGTCAGCCATTCGATCGAGAACACATATTTGGATGGGGGTGAAGGCTGTCTTTCCGTCGACCGTGACATCCCGGGTTACGTGCCGCGCCACGCACGTGTGAAGATTCAGGCTTTCGATATTGACGGCCATCCCGTCAAGCTTCGTCTCAAAGGCTATCCGTCAATTGCCATCCAGCACGAGATTGATCATTTGAACGGCGTACTATTTTACGACCGGATTGACAAAGACGATCCTTACAAGATTCCCGATCACGTCGTTCAAGAAGAGGAATTGTGACATGTCTGTCTGCGCCTTAATCAGTGCAGCACGATAAAGTACACGCCCGCAGCCCGCAGCACGCACCGATTTTTTCGGCCGCTCAGACGGGCGCTTTTTTACGTAGAGATGAATTTTGTTATACTTTCAATCATGCATCCGCAGGCGCGATGAAGTCCTACAAGAGACGTGGCCTCTTGGGCAAAGACGCGCGCGATGCCCGCGGCAAGCAGTCGTCCAGAGCACCTTCATTTGTATTCATCCGTCTTATAGCTTTGCGCAGACAAACCGCGGCTCAGACGCGCGAGACTTCCTCTTCTGTTCCAGCGGCGAACGGTTTGGTCGCCGGGTAGAAGAGCGGCAAGAACACCGATGAGCGGAAACAGACTGCATAAAATCATGACAAAGCGAATGCTGAATAAGTCCGCCAAGTTACCGAACAATACCGCCCCGATCGCTCCCATGCCAAAAGCAAAGCCGATTGTCAGACCGGACACCATGCCAAGCCGGCCCGGCATCAGTTCCTGCGCATAAATGACTGTTACGCTGAAGCTTGACGTAATAATCAAGCCAATCAGCAGGAACACCGGCGCAATCAGACCAAGCGGCAGATAGGGCAGCAGCAGCGTCAACGGGGCCGCGCCGACAAATGAAGCGAGGATCACCGTTTTTTTGCCGAAGCGATCCGCAAGCGGTCCGCCGAGAAACGTACCGACAACGCCGGAACCCATGAAAATGAATATGAATATCTGCGCCATCTGAATGGACAGCCGATAATCATGGATTAAATAAAACTGATAAAAGTTAGTTATACACGTCGCATACCACGAGCGTGCGAAAATGACCGCGACGAGCAAACCCATTGCCACCACGACTTTGTGATGGATGAACGCTGCTCGTTTATCGCGCGGCTTCACCCTTGCCGAGCTCATGCGCGGTGCGCGTGCCGGCAGATGGCCTTTATACCAGACCGAGACACGCAGCAGAACGAGCACGCCGATGACCGCAAAAGCCGAAAACAATAAAACGCCTCTTTGACCAAGGGGAAGAAAGAGAAGAGCGGTAAGAACAGGGGCCATTGATTGGCCAAAATTACCGCCGACCTGAAAAATCGATTGGGCAAGCCCGCGCTTTGCGCCGGCAGCCATGTGCGCCACGCGCGAACCCTCCGGATGAAAAATTGACGAGCCGATGCCGATGAAGAATACAGCGCTCAGCGCCCAGACATAACTTGGCGCCAAAGCAAAGACAATCAAACCGGTCAAACTCATCAGAATGCCGATCGGCAGCAGAAACGGGCGGGATCTGAGATCGGCATAATACCCGAAAAAAGGCTGAATGACCGAAGCTGTCATATTGGCGACAAAAGCGATCCAGCCGATCTGAGCATAATTTAAATCAAGACTTCTCTCAAGAATCGGATTCATTGCCGGAATAACGGCTTGAATGGAATCATTAAAGAAGTGCCCGCACCCTATGGCAAAGAGAATCGCGTAGAACGTCGACCTTACGGCACGCGCCTGCGTCTGTGTCATGTTCATTGAAAGTCCGCTCCCCGTCGTTATTCATTTCACTTCCCCATTCTAAAACTTTTTCCATTATACCAAATCGGGTTATGAACGGTAATGCCGAGAAGCACTGTCGATGGCTGACCGCAAAGAAAGACGGTGTTCACCGACTGCTTCGATGAACACCGTGCGAACGGAGGGTCGGCGATTGGCAAGTGCCTGTTTCATTTTGCTGTGTACAGCGTCAATGAGAGCGTTGCACTAACCGGCAGAGCAGCTGCCCTCCCCGCTGTCGGGGCAGAAGAAGCAGAAGCGCTTCCCATGACCGGCTGGCCGTAGGAGACGCCCGCCGAAATCGACGCAGAAGCGGGCGGCGCGGCAGATATCCCATCATCAGACGAGCTGCTGCCTGCCGGCGCAGGCGCCGTATAGGTCATGGAAAAATTAGTAATGACAAGCAGTCGCTGCAGCGCTTCGATATAGCCGACAAACTGCGTGACGGCGTTCTCCGACTGCGCCGACAAGTTGACTGTATAGCTGTCACTGTTCAGCACGGCTGACAGCTGCTGCTGCACGCGGGAGAACACAGCAACGCCAGACGAGGAGGAGCCGCCGGCAGAAGTGGAAGAGGAGCTGTTTCCGGGCGAGGAGGCAGCGGCCGAACGATCTGCTGATCCCGCAGTCGACGGGGAACTCGCCGAAGAGGAACCGCCGGCCGAGGTCGCGCTTGATCCGCCCTGTGATGCGCGGCTGACCGAAACAACAGTCACGCCGAGTTTTGCTGCCTCTTGGTTAAAATTCACAAAGAAGTCCTCGATTCCCGGCTGTAGCGGCAGTACATCGGTACTAACCGCACCGGCCTGCTGCTCGGCTTTCTCCTTAGCTGCCTGCTCTTTCTGCCGCTGGAGCACTTTCTGTTTGTCCTGACGGGCCGATGTCACCTGCTGCTCATACATATCCGCATTATCTTCCGCCTCACTGATCGAATTTTTCAGCGGTTGGATTTTTAAAAAATAAAACGATCCGGTGATAAGCACGAGGGAAAACAGCATAGCGAGCAGTACATAAACCTGTTTTTTCATGTCACTGCCCCCCTGCCTGATTGGCTGCACTCGTCATAGACAGCGATACGTTGTATGCATTCGCCGAAGCTCCCGTCTGCTCAGTCATACCCATGAGCACAACATTTTTAAAAACGCCTGCGCGCAGATTGTTCACGTACTGGCGCATCTCATTATAGCTGTCAACGCCGCATTGAATCGTCGTATTGCCCGTTGCGTCAAAAGTGGCTTGCTCGAGCGTATCACTTTTCAGCGGCAGCTGGTGCTCGGCCGACAGCAGCGTCTCATACACAGGAATGCGCGCCGTTTTCACCTGCAGCACGGCATCAGCTTGAGACAGTTGCTTGCTGCTCGGCAGCGGCTGCGTCGGCACCGCAGTCTTTCTCAGCTTGGCCGCGCGCTGCTGCCACTGGCTCTCAAGTGCCTGTGTCCGGCTAAGCTGCTGACTAAGATGCAGGGTATACCCTGCAAAAGTGATCACGGCAATCAAACAAACAGCAGCGGCCGCGGCAATCAGCCAGATCGTCGCTTTTGACGCTTTTTCCTCGTAGGGGAGCAGGTTGATGTCAATCATCCGCGCACCTCCTTCATGGCCAAACCGATCTCAGGAATGAATACCGGGTCAAGATCGTCGGGCAGCGCCGTGCGCTCGCTGTCAAAAGTGACCGGCTGTACCGGCAGGCTGAGCGCATCACTTAAAATTCCAGTGAACGAGGCCGCCCTCCGGCGACAGTCAAGTAAGTAGACGTTCGACAAACCGGCCTCGCCCTCTTGCAGCGAATACCGGTAAAAGTCAACCATGCGTTCGACTTCGTCGGCGGCGTTAATCATCCGATCGTTTTCTTCCGTTTCGCCCGAGGAACGTGCCAAATTCACCTGGCGGACAAAAAGCGGGATGTCGCGGTCAAAGATTGTCGCAACAACACGGTCGCTCTCGAGCTGCACGTACAGACGGTGCTGCTGCTTGAGTTCCGGTTGATGGTGCTGCAGCCAGCGCTCGAGACCAAGCGAAGCAAACTCAGCGCTCACCGGCTCAAGCCCTGCGGCGCGAAGCACTCGCTGATATTGACGAACAACCGGTTCTGGTGCCGCATAGAGAATCACCTTTGTGCCGGCCGCGCCCTGCATGATCGTCTGAAAGTCAAAGACTGCTTGTTCAAAGGGAAGCTGCACCTTTTTCCCCATTTCAACAAAAAAATAGTTGCGCAGATCACTGTCATTCATCAAACCCGGCAATTCAAACTTGCGCAGAATCAGCTGAGTTTCCGGAATAGCCAGCGACACGCGCCGGCCGCGGGCCCCGATCGCGTGCACAATCTCTTTCAGCGTACTGACAAACGCTTCTTCATCGACAATTTTTCCGCCCTGAACAATATCCGCTGCCAGTTCGTCTTCCCAGTACTGCAAATGTGTCAGATCACCGGCATTGCCGCGAAAGACAACCATGCGAATGGTGTGATCGGAAAAGGCAAGTCCCGCGCGGGCGCGCGGGCGAAGCAAATCGCGCAGACTGTCAAACATTGTCATCCATCCTATTCTCCAAGCCTAATTTCAAGTTTATAGCCAAGCGCCGCTTCCGTCTCCACACATCCGCCGGATCACAGCCGGCCGGCACTTACAGAAAGAGGCTGACATACAAAGCAAAAAGGGAGTTCCCGAAAAAGAAAGCGGCAAGCATACCAAGCGCGATGAACGGTACGAACGGCACCGGCTGTCGCTTTTTAATTCTGCCTGTCAACCGGCCGGCACCGCCGATAAGCGCTCCGAGCGCCGTCGAAAAAAAGAAGCCGATCAGCACGAGTTTAACGCCGACGAGCAGACCAAGTACCGCAAACAGTTTGACGTCGCCCCCGCCCATACCGCCTTTTGACAGCACCGCAATGAGCAAGAGAAGCAGGAAACCGGCAAGCGCACCGGCGGGCGCATCCCACCACGGCGTCGTCGGCCAGAACATACGGAGCGCCCCAGCCAACCCCAAAAAGACGAGCACAATCTTGTCGGGAACAAGCATGGCTTCCATATCGGACACTGTGACAATCATCAGCAGAGACACAAGCAACCAGCCGCTCAGCAGAACGCCAAGCGAATTGGCCCGCAGAAAAGCGAGCAGGAAGAGCACGCCGGTCGCCGCCTCGATCACCGGATAGAGCGGCGAAATTCTCGCCCCGCACGTGCGGCAGCGCCCGCGCAGAAACAGCCAAGAAAACACCGGCACAAGGTCGCGATACGTCAAACGCCGCCCGCACGACGTGCAGTGCGAAGGCGGCGCAATGATCGACTGACCGGCTGCAACTCGCCCGCCGACGACGTTATAAAACGAGCCGAGGACGAGACCGAGGATAAAGATGTAACCATCTAACCATAACATTAAATATTGATTCATCCCTCTATTTTTAATTTTTTAATATCGCTGCCGCAGCGATAATTAGGGGGTTTCCGCAGCAGTAGAACTGTAACTTCCATTTTTACTGAAATAAATAAGCTGTGATTCCCCCTCTGAAGAAGCGCCGCCAGGCAAATTCCCAGAACATGCCGTGTAGGTCGCATTGCCACTTGAATCAAAAGTAACGGAAACCGCATAATCGCCGTTAACGCCGCCAGCTTTATCCACATAATTAGCCATAGAAGTTTGAGATGCGGCAGTGCCTGCTGTAGTCAATGTAATTGGACTCGTTTGATTGTTATCCGCAACATATAATTTTGCAGCATGAATCGCATTTAACGCATTTTGTGCCAACGATTTTTGATTCTGGTTGTTGATAATAGTTACAACCGCAGGAATCGCAATGGCAGCTAAAATTGCTAAAATAACGATAACCGCAAGCAGCTCAATAAGGGTAAATCCCTGTTTATTTTTAAATTTTTTTAAAATCACTTTATCGTCTCTCTTTTTGAAAAATTTAGTGACAAGCTCTAGCTTTTTACCAGCTTCCTGTCTGACTAAACTTAATAAGTTCTGATTCACCTACCGAGGACGACTGACTAGTCGGTGCGGAAGCTCCCGAATTAGGGGCCACAGTATAGGATCCGCTTGAGGTGACAGTTACTGTATAATCGCCGCTTACTCCGCCCGCTTTATCGACATAGTTTGCTAGTGAGCCACTTGCCGAAGACGCTGTTGTTAACACTATGCTTGATGCGCTGGTCCCTTGGAATGGATTTTGGTCAGCCACATACAGCTTTGCAGCATGAATAGCATTCAGTTCGTTTTGCGCATATGATTTTTGATTTTGATTATTGACAATCGTTACAACCGCCGGAATAGCGATCGCCGCCAGAATTGCCAGAATGACAATGACCGCCAGCAGTTCAATCAGCGTGAACCCTCTCTGGTCTTCCCTTTTCAACAACGCAGCCTTCTTTTTCAGCAATACGGCTAACACCATGAATTCCCCCATCCCAAATTTGAGCTTAAAATTGCTGATACAGCTGAAACATCGGCACGATGACTGACATGACAACAAATCCGACGATAACAGCCAGCAGCAGGATCACGACCGGCTCCATCAACGACTTCATCCGCTCCAGCGCCTGTTCAACGTCGTCATTATAGTACTCGGCGATGTGATTGAGCATCTGGTCAAGCATACCGGTGCGCTCACCGATCTCGGTCATGTGGTAGATGATCGGCGGAAAGATCGGTTGGTCACGAAACGCCTGTGAAAGCGATTTCCCAAAATCGAGTGACTCGGTGACGCGGTCGATTGATACGCGCAGCGTCAGATTATTAGTAATCTTGCGAATTGAGCGCAGCGCATCAATGATCGGCACCGAACTGGCGATAAGCAGCGCCAGCATCCAGAGCAGCCGTGACAACTCCGACTTAAAGACTATTGATCCTGCAATCGGCACTTTCAGTATAGCACTATCCAGAACTTTTTTACTAGATTGATTTCGAAAAAGAAATACACCGATGACGATCAGGGTCAAAAGTCCGACAAGCAGCAGCGGCCAGCCGTGCTGGATGCCTTGCGACAGCGCGATGACGAAGCGGGTAATGCCGGGCAATTTGCCATGCATGCTTTTGAACATTGACTCAAACATCGGCACAATCCATGTCAGCAAAAACAGCGTCACCGCAAGCGTCATGACGACGATGAACAAGGGATAGATCATCGCCGTCGTCATTTTCTGACGCGATTTGTTCTGATTCTCATAATACTCCGCGAGATGGCTCAGACTTTCTTCGAGCCGCCCGCCTTCCTCTCCAGCGCGCACCATATGGACGATCATTGAACCGAACACTTTCGGATGCCTTTCAAAAGCACGCGAGAGCGTCATACCCCCCTTCAAGTCGTCAGCCATGCGGCGCAGCACGGCCTTAAACGTTTTGTTCTTCTCCTCTTGGTCGTGCATAATATCGAGCGCCTCGGCGACCGGCACACCAGCCTTGATAATCGTAGCAAACTGGCGCAAAAACACGACTTTTTCCTTCAGGCTGACGCCCGAACTTAGCGACAAATTTTTGTTCCATAGCGTCTCTTGATGTTCCTTGACCGCCTCAATGACAAGACCCTGCTTGACAATCTGACTGAGTGCTTCTTGACGGCTCGCGGCTGTCAGCCGGCCCTTTCGCCGTCTGCCGCCCGCGTCAGTCGCCACATAATCAAAAACAGCCATCTGTTTCAGTTCACCTCCTCAGCAGTGACGCTTCGACGGCGTCGGAAGCAATCTCGCGGCGGACGAGCAAGTCCTGCACGCATGCCTCCATCGTCTGCATGCCCTCTGCACGATTCATCTGGATCACACTCGGAATCTGATAAATCTTCTTTTCACGGATTAAATGACTGACGGCGGGATTGTTAATCAGAATTTCAGTCGCCACTCGGCGAGCGTCATAATCCGGTGTCGGAAACAGCCGCTGGGCAACAGTCGCAATCAGCTCGGCGGCCAGCTGGATGCGTACCTGACCCTGCTGGTCGGCGGTGAAGACGTCGATGATGCGATCAATCGTTTGCACCGAATCGTTTGTGTGCAGCGTCGCCAATACAAGATGTCCGGTTTCAGCCGCGGTCAGCGCCGTGCGGATCGTCTCCAAATCACGCATTTCTCCGACCATGATGACATCGGGATCCTGACGCAGAGCAGCGCGCAGCCCGAGCGCGAACGACTGCGTGTCGTTGCCCACTTCGCGCTGCTGAATAATGCATTTATTATGCTTGTGCAAGTACTCAATCGGGTCTTCAAGTGTAATAATGTGGCGCCGCTGCGTCTGGTTCATGTTATCGATCAGCGCGGCGAGTGTCGTCGACTTGCCGCTGCCGGTCGGACCGGTCACAAGAAAAAGGCCGTGCGCACGCGTGCACAGTTTCTCTAATATAGGTGGCATGCGCAGCGTCGAAAGCCTTGGCACACGCTGGGGAATCAGCCGGAAGGCTAAGCTGTAGCATGAGCGCTGGCGAAAAGCGTTCACGCGGAAGCGTGACACGCCGTGAATGCTGAACGAGAAATCCAGTTCACCGCGCTCGCACAGCTGCGCGTACTGCTTATCGGACAAAATGTCGCGTACCATCTCTGCTGTATCCGCCGGTCGGACAGCCGGTTGATCAAGGGCATGTAGCATCCCGTTAATGCGCAGCGTCGGGGCCATGCCGACGGACACATGCAAGTCTGAGGCATGTTTGTCGTAAGCAGTGCTCAGCCATTCTGTTAACTTCTTATTTTCCATCGTCACAAGCGCCTCGCTAGTCGTAATTTAACTCATGATTTTCAGCAGCTCTTCCACCGTCGTGATGCCGGCAGCCACTTTCTCAAGCCCCGTCTGCAACATCGTTTGACTGCCTGAGGAGGCAGTCAACTGTTGAATCTCGCGAAAAGAATGGCGATCAATCAGCGCCTGCGCCACATCACTGTCGATCACCAGCACTTCATGCACGGCTGTGCGCCCGAAGTAGCCGGTATGGTGGCACGACGCACAGCCCGTGCCTTTCCACAGCTGTCTCGGGCAGCTCATGCCTGCCTTGGCAAACATCGCACGCTCGATCACGGTCGGCTCGGTTTGCGTCGCACAGTCACGGCAGACGCGGCGCACGAGACGCTGAGCGATCACACCGGTCAACGCAACCGAAACAAGAAACGGATCGACGCCCATATCAATCAACCGGTACACTGTCGTCGCCACATCGTTCGTGTGCAGCGTGCTTAGTACGAGATGCCCGGTCAACGACGAGCGAATAGCGATCTCCGCCGTTTCCGAGTCACGGATTTCACCGACCATGACGATGTTCGGGTCCTGCCGAAGAATCGAACGCAGACCGGCCGCAAAAGTTAGGCCAATCGCCGCATTGGTCTGGATTTGGTTGACACCGTCGAGCTGGTATTCAACCGGGTCTTCGATCGTCATGATGTTGACGTCTTCGCGATTCAAGTAGTTAAGCGCCGCATAGAGCGTCGAGGTCTTTCCGGAACCGGTCGGTCCTGTAATCAGCACAAGTCCGGTCGGGCGCGTGATCAACTCGGTGAACACCTTCTCCTGCCGCCTGCTGAAGCCGACGTTCGGAATCTTTAAAAGCAGATCTTGTGTGTTCAGTAACCGGATAACAATCCGCTCGCCGAACAGCGTCGGCAAGATCGAAATACGCAGATCAAAGCGCTGCTTGCCGAGCCCGACTTTCACGCGCCCGTCCTGAGGCAAGCGCCGCTCGGTGATGTCAAGCCGGCTCATGACCTTGATCCGGGTCACAAGAACGCTGAGCATCTCTTTCGGAAAAGTCGTATGCAGGTGAAGCCGGCCGTCGATGCGAAAGCGGACGGCAATGTTGAACTCATGCGGGTCGACATGCACATCACTTGCCCGCTGTTCGGCGGCTGTAAGCAGAATTTTATTGATAATTTTTGTAATCGGCGTGTCAGCATCCGCATCGGCCACATCGTCGCCTGAAGGACGAAGATCCATGTCGCGCAGCAAGTCACTCACGGTGTCCTCATCACTGTAGAGCCGGTTAATGGCCGCAAGAATTTCACTCGGCAAGGCAAGCACGACGTCCACCGCGCAGCCGGTCATCAGTTGCAAGTCATCGATGGCAAAGAAGTTGAGCGGATCGACCATGGCTACCTTAAGATGCCCGTCCGCCCTTTGATAGGCAATCAGTTCATTATCGCGCGCAAATTTCTGATCAATCATCCGCACGACTTGTTTGTTCACATCTGCCGTTGACAGCCGCACTTGCGGAATGTTGAGTTGAATGGATAGCGTATCGATCAGCTGCTGCTCAGAAAGATAACCCCGCTCGATCAGCGCGCCGCCCAAGCGTTGACCGGCCGCTTTTTGTTCAAGCGTCGACTGCAGCTGCTGCTCAGTGATTAAGCCGTTATGAACCAGCAAATCGCCGAGACGCTGACGGTTACGCTGCGCCATGTTTGCATCCCCTTTTTAAATGTCAGCCCGGCCGTAAAAAACAGTCGTTCAAGTCAGCCCGCGGTGCTCCGGCTACCTGCCCGCCGCGGGCGCTGCGATAAACACTTTTCAAATTAAGAGCGGCCGTCTGCTGCCAATATACCTCTTTTTTAAACAATTTTACATGAACCCTTTGTTCTGAAAAATTGCGACTGCGCGGCACAATTAAAACGTTTTCTGATTCTGTACCCATATTTGCGATGGGCGGTTAGAACAACTTGGCTCTGCCAAATCCTTGGATGACGGCAGAGGCTTAGCTTTTTCTTAAACTTAGTTTCATGACTTAGTTTCATTGAAATCTTTACACTTTCTTAACACATCAAAAATCATGCTTTTTTTACCGCTACTAACAGTTTAGAATAAAAGTAGCAATTAGGAAAGGACTGCGACCGATGACCCGGATGAAAAAAAAGGGGTTTACACTCGTTGAAGTGCTCGCCGCCGTGACACTTTTTACCCTAGTACTTATTGCCTTTTCGTCGTCACTGATTCAAGGGCAGCAGTTTGTTACCGCGAATGGGGTGCGCCAGACCGCACTCCAACTGGCAAAACAAGAAATGAACAGTGTACTGGCGTACAAAGGGGACACGGGCAGCCTTAACTTGAACGCAGTCAGCAACGCCCCCGCTTTATTTAATAACAATCTGCCAAGCGGTTACACCTATTATGCAGCGCCACTCCCGACCGTACAGAACAACGGCAGCTTTCATCTTTACGTCTTCCTTCAGCAGCAAAGTGCGTCAAGTAGCGGCGCACCATCGACTGCCGCTCCACAAATGGTCGTTGTCCGCTGCTACTATGGCAATGAAGCATCCGCTAACTATGTTGAAATTTATAATTCAATACTTAGCAGCTGAAGGAGTCAAACGACCTTGCGAAACAATCAAAGCGGAGTCACGCTCATCGAAGTGCTCGCTGTCTCAGTGCTTGCCGCTGTACTCTGCGCCATGATGATCGGTTTCTATACATTCAGTGAGCGCTCAGCCGCGCAAACAACAGCTGAGAGCAGCGTACAGCAGGATGCTCTCATCGTGCAGAGAACAATCGAAAACGCTTACTTCAATCGGAGCACTCAGCCGTTTCGCTTGACGGTCACTGACAGCGGGCAACTGCAAATCATTAACATGGACGTAAGCGGCAATCCGGAGACGCCAAGTGTCGTCTCCGGCCCGGGCATCCTCTACCGAGCAGCCGGACAAAGCGGCACGTTCAGCTGGCCAAGCGCAACCACTTTTTTTACAAGCAGCACCGCTTCGGCAAGTGTGAATTCGTCGCAGTCAAGCAGCAGCACGACTGCCGTTCAGATTACATTGCTTGCCTCAAGCGGCGCAGCCGCCGGCTACGTCTATACGTTGAACATTCCCTTATATGACACATGGAATTAATCAGAAGGGAGCAAAGACATGATGGTCATTAAACAAACGGCTGATCCGCCTCAGCAGTTGAAACATGAAAACGGGTATGTACTACTCGTTGTTCTGATGATCATCACACTGACGCTCATCATCATGGCGGCGCTGCTCGGGACAGCCCTCAGCCACGCGCAGCAGATTTCGACCGTTCAGTCTCAGACGCAGGCAACCGAGGCCGCAGAGATCGGTTTAAAAGCGATGCACGGAACAATTAACCAAGACATGGGGCAGTTAATCGCGCAAAACACGACGAACCCTATGAGTTTTAACGATTTTGAGACGGCAGTGAACTCAAAAATCATTCCTGATGCCGGCAACACATCAACTGCCAATGCTCTGAAAAGTTTACAGAACGGTCCAAATTGCACAGTCACCACACACGTTGTCTCTGCCTTTGATCCATCAGCGACGCCTTCAGGAAATTTCTCGCGCAGCTGCACCGTCACACTGCAAAGTACGGGCACAGCCGGTACGGGCAGCGCGCAGCGGACGCAAACACTCTCACAAAATGTGACGTTCACTTACAGTTCTCAGCTGCCTCCTGTTTTAAGCGGTGATTTGGGTATCACTAACTTTCCTTGGACCAGCAACCAGACGTATTGGGCATACGCCGGCGAATTTTATTTCAGCAACCCGTTTACGCTGCTAAGCAACGTGTTCTTTCAGTACAACGGCCAGTGGTGGCAGGGAAATGTGCTGACAAATGCGGTCAGTAATATCTGGAGTTTTCTAAAGTGGCCCGCTCAGGTACAGGGACTCAGTTCTATTCTTCAGCAATTTCAAGCCTATAAAACGTATAACCAGACAAGCTTTCCCTCAGCCATGATGAGCAATGCCGCAGCCTCCGGTACCCTCAGCAACCAGACCGTGGCAGGCAATCTTGTCAGCACCAGCGGACTGAGCGTTTACGGCAGTACGACGATCAACGGCGACGTCTACGTGAACGGTGACTTGACGATCAGCAATGGTGCCACACTCTCTGTCGGCGGCAAACTCTATGTCAGCGGCAACTTGATTGTTAACCGGCAGTCAACGGCCACGTTTAATAAATTTGTCTGGATCGATGGAAATGAACAAGGTCCGAGCGGCGGCGCGGCAGCAGGTGGCAGCCTGGTTTTTAAAGATAATGTCTATGTCGGGGGAAGTGTGAACCGTTATTTAAGTACACAAAATGGCTATGCCGGCAGCGACGAATACGACGGTTATGTATACGTTGAAAAAATGATGACACTTGACGCGGAAGATAGCGGAGCAACCATCTTCTTCAATCGGCCCGTATTTATCGACGGCGGACAACTGATCAACTTGTGGACCGGCACATACGGTGGGCCGTCCAGCCAAATCACGACACGTAACAATGGGATTGTCACTTTTGCAAGGGGGCTCGTCGTGACCAATACGATCAATGTTGATCCCGGTTCGAATTTCTTTTTCTGGAGCAACGCCGGCTCCATCTATATCGGAGAGCTTGCTCAAGTGACGCCTACACAGCCCGCACCGATCATCACCATCGGTGCGACATCCAATCAACCATCTAATATTGTGCAAAGTCCATAAGTGCGACGGCATGATGAATCATGCATGAATCACAACAATTCACATTCGCTGCCGATCACTGAGCACCGCAGCGTTTTTTATTCCAATTATTTGAACAGGCATGACGCAGACTGTGCGGCGCGCCTAACCCAAGCCGTTCACTGTCAAACGCAATGAATCGCTGCTGCATGTTAGCCGCAGTAGCGATTCATATTATCTTCTATTGGCTTACTTTGCCACTTTTTCCAAATTGCCATTGGCGTCCATCTTAAATGTCGCGCCTTCGCTTTCCTGTTCCTGAAACGCAACCATGCGGCGGGCACGATCCATGATCCCCATCAGTGTCTGATAATCGTCCTCTACGCTCTGACGGCGATTTTGCAGCGCCTCCACATCGTGCTCAAGTTCGGCGATGCGCTGCTTCAACGTGCGATTCTCTTCCTGCAAAAGCTGGTTCTCCTCGCCGAGACGCTCACTTGTCGCCTCGCCGCCGTCCAGAGTTTGCAAAAATGCAATCACGTCTTTGAGCGTCAACTGACCGAGCGATTCGGTTGCCTGAGCGTCTGATTGTGAAACGGGCAGCGCGCTCAGCTTTCCCGGCAGCGCATCGGCAAGTCCTTCAGGATCGTCCAGCCGGGCGGTCTCCATCGCCGCCAATGCAGTCATCGGGTGCAGCGTCTTTCGGCTCACCTGCTCGGCCCGTTTCTTTTGCTTGCGCTGCTTTTTGGCAATCACAATTGCTTGCTCATATTTGCGGCGCACAATCGCATTCCAGCGAAAGCCGCAGGCGGCGCCGGTCCGATTGAGCCGATCGCCGACTTCTTCAAAAGCATCGAGCTGCGTGCTTCCTTCGCGAATGTGGCGCAGAACCGTCTCTGCGAGCAGCAAATCGTCCTCATGTGACCACGCATCTTGTCTCACTTTTGTCATCCCATTACGCTCCTTCATCATCTGCATCTCTGCATAGAAGGATTGCCATGCTGCAAGTTTTTTATACTATCAACATTTTTCTTTTAGGCATGCGTAAGAGCATGTAAAAGCAGTTTGCAAGGCGCGAGCAGAATCGCTGCCGCTTTCGGCAGAAAGAACTCAGCCGGCCGTCAGCGCATCGACCGCAAGTGCCGACCAGCTCTCCAGTCGATCATAGATATCCGGCCGCCGCAGTTCACCGATCGTCATCCACCGGCCGGACAATTTGTCGGCTTCACGCACGGAAACGCTCGCGGTTACCGGCAAATCGATGAGTACAAGCAGGCCGACGTGTACACGTCCCACCTCGCCTTCATCATCATTGACGAGTCCGATCGTTTGAAAAAGCATCTCTGCCCCCGCTTCATTAATGATCAGTTCCTCACTTATTTCGCGCTGCAAGTTCATGTGCAGCACGTCGGCAAAGTGACTTGCCTCCACGCGGTTCATATGCCCGCCAACGCCGATCGACAGCTTGCCGTGCAAACGCGATTCGGCACCCCCGCTGAGCCGGCGGTACGCGAAATAATTCTCGCCGCGACGGATGACCGCATACGGTATCGGCTGCTTGTAAGCCGGGTCCTCCTCTGCATCGCCGCGGCGCATGAGCTCATAATGCCCGGCCAGATTATGTTCGATTGTCGCCACGCGCTCAGGCTGTTGCAGCGTCCCTTGAAAAGCCAATCGCTCATCTTCAAAAAGTGCCGCGCGCGGCACAACAATGATTTGTTCATCCATCTTGTTCACGTTCGTTTTCTCCCCTGCTCATTTATCTTTTAAATTATAGCTCTTCGGGCGGGATGCCATGTCGGTCAAAGCGAAATCCCAGCCGGACGTCAAAGGATTTGCCCGCGTCAAAGCCGCATAGCTGCCGCCCTGACTGTCCACCGCTGCGCATGAATCCTTCTGCTGCGAACACAGATTTCTAGGCATCCGCACAACTGTGAAAATCCGCTCGTGTTCCTGCGCCATTTGCCCCCGCCTTTCATAGAATATCATATCTCGCGATAAAGGAGTGACTGGAATGGGCAATACAGGTTTCGGCGGATTTTCGTCAAACGCGCCTTATGGCGGAAACAGCGGATGCGGGTGCGGCGGCAGCTATCCATCCTATCCGACCGGTGGTTACGGCTGCGGCGGCACAGGCAATGGCTTTGCTTTGATCGTTGTCCTGTTCATCTTGTTAATTATCGTTGGCGCTGCCTTCGTTTGCTAAGCAGCAAAGCAGTTTGAACAGCGGGGGATACCATGCAAAGGTGAACACTGTTTTCATGAAAAAAGATTGAAATAAAGAAACGGCCTCTCCGGGCCGTTTCTTTATTTCAAGAGAAGGAAGCATAAAAACTTCGCAAAGTTCACGCGGACAGAAAACAAATGCCGGGGCGCGATGATGCTTTGCAAGAAAAACGCGCCGGTGGGTCTGGCAGACTTTAACCTGTCCATGGAACCGCTCGCTACTTGCGACGTGCGAAGCCGGAACACCGGGCCTTGAAGAAGCATGCGCTTTTGGATCTGTTTCTCTTATTTTATAAAAAAACAAGAAAGGACAAATAGTTCAAAAAAACGTACAAATGGCCGAGAAAAGAACCGACATGGCTGCGTGGAATGCTCCTATAAACTTGCAGTCGTCGTTGCAGCTGTAAACGATCAGTCCCGGCGCAATGGCTTAGTATCTGATGGCGATCTATGCTTGACGAAAGCTCCTCTGACTCATCAGCCCGTCCATTGCCGCGCTTTGAGCATCAAATCTTTCCTTCCCCAAAAACCAGCAAGCGCATTCACAAATTCTGATAACTCATGTATCATTAATCATTAGAAGTTAATCCATTCGGAGGTGAACAGCGCGTATGGCTCACATGCGCGCCGCCCGTGAAGCAATCGATCGATCTTATTGCTATTGTCTTTCTCATTGCCATCACCGCTTTCTTTGTTGCCGCTGAGTTTGCAATCGTTAAAGTACGCCGCACTCGTATCAGCCAGCTTATCAAACAAGGTGACAAACGCGCCCAGTCTGCAAAACGCATTATCAGTGATTTGAACGGTTATTTATCAACGACCCAACTCGGCATCTCCGTCACCGCACTTGTACTTGGCTGGATCGGTGAACCGGCCGTATCATCGCTGATTGAACCGCTGCTCGGCCGCGCCGGACTCGCGGCCGGTATTGTTCAGCCGCTTACCACTGTTGCCGCTTTCCTTGTCGTTACTTTCACTAGTGTTGTGCTCGGAGAGCTTGCACCAAAAGCGATTGCCATTCAGCGTGCCGATCAGATCACGCTGAAGATTGCGCGTCCGCTCGTTTTTCTGCATCGACTTCTCTTCCCTTTTACATGGCTGCTCAATGTCCTGTCCAATGCTGCCGTTCGCCTGTTTGGTTTCCGCTCAGAAGAAGCTGAAGAGCAGGCACTGACGGAAGGCGAACTGCGCCTGACACTTGCCGACAGCTTCCGAAGCGGCGAAATTACAAAGGCAGAACTCGGCTACATGACTCGCATTTTCGACTTTGATGAGCGAACGGCCCGCGAAGTCATGGTGCCTCGTACTGAAATGGTTTGCATTGATTGCAGCGATGCCGATGCAGATTCACTCCAGACGATTCGCGCCGAGAAATATACACGCTATCCGGTTATTCGCGATGATAAGGATCACGTCATCGGCATCATCAATGTCAAAGATCTTTTTAACGATTGTCTAGGTGGTGACATTCAACCACTTGCGGGCTATATTCGCCCGGTACTGTCCGTGCTTGAGACGACACCGATTCGCCTGCTGCTGGAAAAAATGCAAAACCAACGCGTGCATCTCGCCGTGCTGACCGATGAATACGGAGGTACATCCGGCATGGTCACCGTGGAAGATATACTTGAAGAAATTGTCGGAGAAATTCGCGATGAATTCGATGAAGGTGAGGAACTAATGTTCGAAGCCATTAATTCCAATCAGGCTGTTGTCAGCGGAAAATTGCTGATCGCACGCGTGAACGAGCGCTTTGGCACCGACATTGAGGAAGAAGGCATCGACACGATCGGTGGCTGGCTGCTCTCTGAAAATGCAACATTAAAAGAAGGCGATGTTCTCGCAAACGGTGATGTCCGTTTCGAAGTGCTTGGCCGCGACACCCGCCATATTCTAAAAGTGCGCATTACAAAAGTTGCGGATATGCCAACCGACTAAATAAAAGGCACACCGCGGCCGGCTTGGTACGATCCTATTTTTTATGTGTAAACACGAAGGAAGAGAGCTCCGCCGCTCTCTTCCTTCGTTATTATATTCAACGGCCATGCGTACGCAAACACAGAGATCCAGAAACCCTGTGGGAAAAAGGACGCGGCACGCACCGCTTTTAGTCGCACAAAGCGCCACGTCAGTCCATCCACTTCGTGCCGGTCGCTTGCAAGGTTTGCATCAGCTGACGGTTACCGACTTTGCACTTACCAATCAGTATCAATGATCTTGAGTTGCCAGTGCTTCGCGTAGCGGCTGTGGTACGTCAAGCGCATACAGTCTGCGGTAACGCGGATAGCGCTCAAGCAGCTCGGCGTGGGTGCCTTGCATTTCGATCGTGCCCTGCTCCATGAACAGAATCTGATCCATCTGTTCTGTCCCTGTTAAGTGATGCGTAATCCAGATGAGCGTTCGTCCTTTAAGCAGCGAAAAGATGGTTTGCAACAATGTTTTTTCAGTTATCGGATCAAGCCCAACCGTCGGTTCATCCAAAATGACGATGGGATTGTCCTGCAACAAAATACGAGCGAGCGCCAGACGCTCCTGTTCACCGCCCGAAAAAATGTCACCGGCTTCGTGCATCTGAGTCTGATAGCCTTGCGCCAGACGCATAATCGTCTCGTGCAGGCCAACTGCTTTCGCAGCGGCTATAACATCGGCCTCACTCGCTTCACGATTGCCAAGACTGATATTATTCAACACCGTCGTGTCAAACAGATGGGGATTCTGATTTAATACCGAAATACGGCTCGCCATTGCCCGACCAAAGCGCTGACACGGCACGCCGCCAAGTGTCACGCTGCCGCATGTCGGGATGAGTGACCCATAGATGAGCTGAATCAAAGTCGACTTGCCGGCGCCGCTGCGACCGATGAGCGCAATACGCTTGCCTTGCTCGATCGTCAGTGAGAGATCATTGACCGCCCAGTTGTCATCCGGCTGATAGCGGTAGGCCAGATGTTGGAGACAAATAACCGCTTCCCTTGTTGCTCCGTCATTGACCTGTTCGGTCTCAGAAACGTAAAAATGAGTCTCGTTCAGCGCAATGCCATTCAGACGGCGAAAGGCTTCCTGGTATTGCGGACTCCTTTCAACCGCTTCCGCGACCGGCAGCAGCGCTTCGCCGATCGGAAACAGAATGAGGACGAAGGCGGCGATCAGCGTCGGACTGATCTGTCCGTGACGTGCCATCCCGCCTGACCAATACAGCACAGCGAGTATAAAAGCGGCAAACACAAGCTGACTGAGAAAATCACGAATGTTGTGAAAATCATGAAGCCAACGATTGGCCGCCGCCGCCTTCTTCTCCTCGGTTTCATGACTGGCGAGAAACGCCGACTGCCGGCCGGAGAGCATCCAATCACCAATGCCAAGCACAGCATCGGTCAACGTTTCATAAAGGCGATGGCGGTGGCGCAACATGGACTCGCGGCGGCGGCGCGTCATCACGAGCGATAGAAAAGGAAACAGGAGCAGAATAATAAGCAAGTACAGTGCGGCAAAAAAACCGAACAGACTGTCAAGCCCACCGATCATGGCAATCCACAGCACGTAGATCAGAACAGCGGAAGCCGCCGGTATAATCGTGCGCAAATAAACGTCTTGCAAGTGTTCAATGTCATCTGAGAGCACGCCGAGCAGATCACCTGTGCGATAGCGCGAACGCAAGTGGAGGGCCATCGGTTCAAGTTTCTTGTAAAGCGTGATCCGCATTTCCGACAGCATGCGCAGGATCGTATCATGGCTGACGAGCCGCGTCGAATATTGAAATACCGCTCGAAAAATACCGAAGGCGCGCACCCCGACGACCGGCACGTAGATCAACAAAATATTTTCCGGACGAAGTGCGGCTTTTGAAATCAAGTAGCCTGAGGTAAACAACAACCCGGCCGCGCATACCGCGGCCAGCACACCGAGAATGACGGACAGCAGCATGCCCTTCCAGTGCCGCTCGGCATAAGGAATCATCCATGTTTTCATTGCACACCCTCCAGTTGCGAGCGGACGAGTGCGGCATACACGCCGCCGGCGCCAAGCAATGCCGACTGTGTGCCGCTCTCAGCAATCCGGCCGTCCTGCATGACGACAACACGATCCATCTGCTCCATCCAGTGCAGCCGATGGGTGGCCATAATCACAAGTTTCCCTGCAAACAGGCGCACCATCGTCTCTTTCAGCTCATACTCTGTCTCAACGTCAAGATGTGCCGTCGGCTCATCGAGCAGCAGAATCGGACGGTTACACAGAAAAGCTCGTGCCAGCGCCACACGCTGCTCCTGACCGCCGCTGAGCTGGCGGCCGCCGGCACCGATGCGCTCATCCAATCCAGACGGAAACGCATTGATCAGCGGCTTAAGCCCGGCGGCCGCCACCGCTCTTTGCACCGCATCTGCCGTGGAATTTGGCGCATAAAACGCGATATTATCGCGCAGGCTGCCGCTGAATAAGTAGGGATGTTGCGGAATGTAGGTGAGCTGATTCTGCCAACCGAGCGCGTTCAGGTCAGTCAGCGCGCCGTCAATGCGAACATCACCCGTCGCCGGCTTCAAAAAGCCGCCGACAAGATCAATGAGCGTCGATTTGCCTGACCCACTGGCACCGATCAACCCAATCTTTTCAAACCCCTCCGCCGCAAAGCTCACTTGGCGAATGGCCGGTTCCGTCGCTGATGCATACGTAAAAGACAAGGCTTGAACAGTAAGCCTTGAGTGCTCATTCCACATCAGAACAGGCTTGGCATCATCTCCTCTTGCCGCATTCGTCCTCGCAATATATGCGCTAAGGCGCGAGGCAGCTTCCTTGCCGTCGAGCGTCGCATGATAATCTTGTCCGAGTTCACGTACCGGCAAAAAATATTCAGGTGCCAGAATAAGCACAGCCAAAGCCGGTTCCAGAAGAATCTGCCCGTTAATTAAGCGAACACCCAGAAAAACGGCAACAACAGCAATGGAGAGCATACTGAAAAAGTCAAGAGCGAACGATGACATAAACGCAAGACTGAGCGTGCGCATCGTCATCCTGCGGTACCGGTCACTGACATAACGAATTGATGTCACATGCATACGGCTGAGCCCAAGATAGCGAAGCGTCGTCAATCCGCGCAGTGAATCAAGAAAATGATTAGAAAGCACGCGGTAAGACGCCCAGCGGTCATCCATCTTCTTCTGCGCGGCAAGGCCAAGCAATATCATGAACACAACAAGAATGGGCATCGTCACGAGCAGGATCAAAGCGGATACACGATCAATCATGCATGCAGCGATTAGAATCATGACTGGAACAATACCATTGGCAGCCATTTTCGGTAAAAATAATTCAAGATATTGGCGCATCTGTGCGACGCCTTCAAGCGCGAGATTCACTAAATTACCTGTTCCTTCACTGTTGACAAAATTCGGGCCCAGCTGAAAAAGCTTGACCAAAAATGTCTTTCTGACAGTCGAACTCGTCCTTTCGGCGAACCGTTCGGCGATCAGCTTGACAACCAGAACACAACAGTACCGGACAGCGAGGGCGACAAAAAAATAAATCATCGGCCAGCGGATACTCTGAAGCGGCCTGCCCGCAAACAAACGGGTAATCGCCTGCGACAGGTAGACCGCCTGACCGATGATACTAGCACCCTGAATAACCGTCAGGCAGGCAATGAGAGCAAACACGTGCTTGGCACCGCGATAAGCAAACAGTTCACGATTCATGGGGAGGCCTGGCATAAGCTCGCAACTTCCGTCATGAGAGCCAAGCGTTCACCTTCTTTCTTTAAGCCCTGCTGACAAAGGGATAAAACTGACTTCTATTTAATTTTAACACAGTCCTTTTTCAAACAAGTCAATTAATACTCAAGATTGTTGTCCTTCGTAACGCGTTGTCTAAAGGCATGGTAAGCCCAGATTGTATAGATCAGCACAATCGGCAAGAGACATACGGTCACAATCGTCATGACTGTCAGTGAATACGAACCGGAAGATGCATTGCTAACGGTAAGATCATATGCCGGTTTGATGCTGCTGACTATCACTCGAGGGAACAAGCCGATAAAAAGCGAACCAACGGTCAGTAGAATAACGCCGGCATTCATGCCAAGTGCCCAACCATCCCTCTTTTTGCTAAGAAAGTAGAAGGACAACAGCAGCACAATGACATCAAGTACATAGATTGGATAGAGAAGCGCACCGCGCACTTGGAAAATATCGGTTGCAAAGAAAGAGTACACAATGAACACGAGCGCGACGACTGCAAGCGCAAGGCCAATTTTTTGTGCAAGCTTGCGTGCGCGATCCTGCAAATCACCGGTTACACGTAATGTAATAAAAGTCAGACCGTGATAGAGACAGAGCAGCGTAATCAGCAGTCCGCCAACAACACTGTACGGATTAACGATGCTGATAAATGTGGCATGCATATCCATGTTTTTATCGATCGGCAACCCTTGAACAAGATCCGAGAAGACGACGCCCCACAAAAATGGACAAAGCAGTCCTGAAAGAAAGATCGCCCAGTCCCAAGAGCCGGTCCAGCTCGAATTCTTCACGCGCATGCGAAATTCAAAAGCGGTCGCACGCACGATCAACAGTAGCAGCATGACAACAAGCGGAACATAGAAACCGCTGAACAGCGTGGCATACCAATTGGGAAAAGCGGCAAACATCGCACCACCGGCGGTAATCATCCACACTTCATTGGCATCCCAGAACGGACCGATCGTGCCGTTAAGCACAGTTCGTTCGGACACATCGCGTGCAAGAAAGCGTGTTGCCATGCCGACACCGTAATCATAGCCTTCAAGGAAGAAAAAACCGATGAACAATACGGCAATGAGCAGGAACCATAAATTACTCAGTAGCAACGTGATACGCCTCCCCATCGAACGGATCGCTCGACTCTACTTTTTCCGTCTCGTCGAGCGTCGGGCCCTGCTTAAAGGTCTGAACAAACAGATAGACCATGACAATGCCAAGCAACGTGTACATGCCAAGGAATGCAATAATAGAGAAGAGCAGTTCACCGGCCGTCACATTTGGCGACACGCTCTGGGCCGTCTTAATCAAGCCGTACACCGTCCACGGTTGGCGACCGAATTCAGTTAGGAACCAGCCGCTCGTATTCGCAATATAAGGCACGGCAATGCCGGCAACAAGAAAGCGCAGCAACCATTTGCTTTCACTGATCTTATTGCGCCAAATCTGAATGGCTGCGGCAATCGCGAGCAAACAAAGCACAAGACCGAGCAGCGTCATAATGCGGAAAGTCCAAAACATCGTCTTCACCGGCGGAATATAATTGCCCGGTCCATATTTCTGAACCTCTGCCTTTTGCAACGTATCAATTCCTTGAACATTACCGCTGAACGTACCGTAAGACAGGAGATCTAGCAAATACGGAATTTTAATCTCTGCACTATTACTGTGGTTCTTCACATCGATGTTGGCCGACAGCGTCCACGATGCGGGACTGCCGCTGTCTTTCCACAGCGCTTCGCTTGCCGCCATCTTCATCGGCTGCGTTTTAACGAGATACTGACCCTGCAAATGGCCGAAAAATGCCAGCAGCAACGACGAGAATAAGCCGACAACAACAGCGACTTTTAATGACTTCTTAAAAAATTCCACATTTCGTTTTTTCAGAAGAGCGATCGCACTGATACCGGAAACCATAACGGCACCCGTGGCAAACGCACCGAACACCACGTGCGGGAACTCGACCCATAATTGACCATTTGCAAGCAGCGCGCCAAAGTTGTCCATCAAGGCACGACCGCCGGCAACATGGTAGCCAACCGGATGCTGCATGAAAGAGTTGGCGGTCAAAATCCATAAAGCGGAGATCGTCGTACCGGCCGTTACAAGCCAGATGGATAAGCAGTGAGCCTTTTTCGAAATGCGATCCCAGCCGAAGATCCAGACACCGATAAAAGTTGACTCCAGGAAAAAGGCAAGCAGGGCTTCGATCGCTAGCGGAGCGCCAAAAATGTCACCCATGAAACGTGAATATTCCGACCAGTTCATACCAAACTGGAATTCCTGAAGAATGCCGGTTACGACGCCGATCGCAAAGTTAATCAGAAAAAACTTTCCCCAAAACTTTGCCATCTGTTTGTAGATTTCTTTGTTCTTGACGACATACAACGTTTCCATGATCGAAACGAGCAAAACGAGACCAATCGATAATGGCACGAAAAAGAAATGGTACATCGTTGTCGTCGCGTACTGAAATCTTGCCAAACTCAATACGTCCATAATCTCTCCCCTTTTCTGCAAAAATATCAAAAAACAGCATACGCACATGTAAGCGTTTAAAAACTATTCTAAAAAGCACACATGTAACGGATGTCACACTTCAATTACTACTTTACAACTTTTTGCACGCTTTCAAAGCCACAAATATGGCTAAAAATGAACAAAATGTGTCTTAAATGTGTACTTTTATTGAAGATTGATAGTGCTTATCAATTGATAAGCAGCGATTGAAAATCGGAATGCAGCTGATTGGACGGCAACAACTGGGTCAACGTCAGCCCCACTCCCTTACTCTGTAACCGCCGGCATAAAGCAAAGAAGATAAAGAATAGAGATTCAAGTTAGCAGAACCTATCTACCCTGTCCAAAAAGCCGTAACTGACCTGTGCAACGCTGCCCTTACTGCTCATCCCATATTATTATGAGGCGCAACCATCAACCCCTTTTGTTAAAATAAGCGTTCAGCTGTCCCATGATCATGCGCTCACGCGTTTTATTGTCGTAGCGTTTACCCTGTTCTTTAAGCATTTCCTTGCGCAGCTCCGCAGTCTGCATGCCGTCTTCCATTTTATTAGCAATGTCCATCAGCGCTTCTACATCCGAAAATGAATATTTTCGGTTTCCACGTTCAGAACGTTCCGGAAAAATTAATTTTCTTTTTTCGTAGTAGCGAATTTGCCGCTCACTCAGTCCGGTCAGTTCACACACCGTTCCAATTGTAATTACTTTTTTATAAATATAAGCGTCTTTCTGTGAATGTACAGTCATCCTCTGCCCCCCCAAACCTATCTGTGGCAAAAGCGTCAACATGCGCTCTTTTTTGATGTAAGATAATATTACAATATATATTTAAAACGTTCAATATTAATGTCAGAAGTTTTAACAGATTAGTGGATTTTTTAGCCTGTATTTCATAAAATAAACACTGGATAAGATAATGACCGGTGAGAGGCGATTTGAAATGGGAAGCATTTCTCCATCTGAAAGCGGCAGCAAAAAAGACAGACTGATTGGCCAGCTGCTCGACAAAGGTGTCTATAAATGCAAAAACCGGCAGCTTTATGAGCTTTCCGTCAGCGACCTTGAGCAGATTTATCGGCGACTTGCCTGCTCAGGTAGCGCTGCGCCGGCATTCTTAGCCGGTGACGGTGACGGGCAAAGGCCGCGCCGGGCCAGTGCCGAAGCAGCTGTCTGATAATAGTCCGATTGCCCGGGACTCACGATCGCATAATATAGAAGATAAACAGAACGGGTGATCCTGCTTTTCCTGCAACCGGAAAATGGATTCACCCGTTTTATAACATCTAACGTTCATTTTTACGACTTTCAGCAACGCGGCACTCTTCCGCATCACGCACACGATGTGCCAAACGGCTGGAGGCATCCGCCGCAATGCTGGCGACAAGATCATCAAGAAATGTGTTGACACGGCCGCCCTTTGCTTGGTCGAGCTTGCCAATAATCTTCGGTTTCACTTTATCAAGGTATCCAAAAGTTGTCGCCGCGATGCTGCCGAAGCTTGAAACCGCACCGAGCGCAATCGTCTCATCAACACCAAACAATCCCTCGTCTTGGTCAACAAGCGACTGAAGCGGCTCAGGTAATACCTGCTTTTCAGCCAGCTCATCAAGTGCCACACCGACAAGAATTGCGTGCTGAAGCTCTCGCTTGGCAAGTACACCGCGCACATTCTCAGCGCACACCTGCAGCGTCAAGCCGCGAATAAACGGTTTTTGAAGACTTAACACAATCTCGGCAATGTCTTCAATTCGTACACCGCGGCTCTCAAGTGCATGCACAGCCGCGTCACTTACCGCCTTGGAAGTCACTCTTTTCTTATTATCTGAATAAAAAGTTGCCTCTTCTGGCAAGCCCGGCGAATAAGTCCTTTTTTTTGAAAATTTGTCTTGAACGTCCATCACGTTCCGCCTCGCCTTCTTATCAAAATGTTGCCGGCGGCCGCCTGTGCTTTATCAACAAGCAGCTCGCGTCTGGCACGAGTCCCATTGCGCAATCCCTAAGCATTTAATCATTATTGCTGAAAACGGCCGATATTTCAAGCTGATCGCTGCTGCGCAAACCCAGGCCAGTGTCTGCGGCCCGCTCATGCATTCAAACGGTCTGACAACTCTTGCAATACGCTTAAAACTTATTTTACGTCCATTTGACGTTCGGAAAAATGACAGATAACACCAAATTCGCCCCCTCCATGCAAGCCAATTCAGTCTATCGCTGCACCGCTTTCTGAGACAGTCATCGTTACATGTACATAACCGGCGGACTGGCGACACATGATAAGCACAACTCTTGCATGAAAACGGAGGAATGAACGTGGAATCCTATGGGGCAATTGCCGTTGAACTGAGCGTCGGACTGTTCGGGCTGATTCTGCTCACCAAAATGATGGGCAGAGCGTCGATGTCCGAGGCAACACCCTTTGACTTTATTTCACTGATTGTCGTCGGTGATTTTGTCAGCGAAGCCATCTATGACCCGCGCACATCGATTGGCAAAGTCATGTTTGCCATTTTCTTTTGGGGCGCACTCATTGTCTTAATCGATCAAGTGACCCTTAAATTCAGCCGCTCCCGCACTTTTTTTGAAAGCCGCCCTGAAATGGTCATTCGCTCCGGAAAAATCGATCGCGCCATTCTAAAGAAAAATCGGCTGGATATTGACCATCTGCAAATGTTGCTGCGTAACCGTGACATTTTTTCCGTACGTGAAGTAGACTATGCCATTCTTGAGCCAAACGGTAAGCTGTCCGTCATTCGCCAACCGGACTATGAATGGCCGAAAAGACGTGATTTATCACTCAAACACGCAGCGACAGCGCCGCCGCTGACACTGATCAGTGACGGACATGTTATTGAGGACAATCTTCACCAAGCAGAAAAGACGCGCGCGTGGCTGAACGCTGAATTATGCGCACGTGCCATTCCCGATGAAAAAAGTGTTTTTTTGGCTGAATGGCGGCAAGAAGACGGATTATTTGTCCAGTTAAAATGAAATGGTCCGCTTCTCTCAGCCCGTGTTAGAAAAGGTTGGCTGCGACAAGTCCTTTGCCCAAACGCAGAACGTCAGCCTTTTCTTAGACTTCGTCTCGATGAAATTTTTAAACGCCTTAGCTTTTCTTATACTTAGTCCGCTGACAGCTATATATTTTTTAACGTATTAGAAAAAACCGGGCAAAAAGCAGCCCCCTTCTTTGAGGCAACTGCGCTCCGGTTTCGCTAGTCGCGGGCAACGCGAGCCTCCTCAAACAGGTCAGTGTCTGCGGTGCCCGCCCGGCACGTTTCGCCCGCAAGGCGCCCTCGCACCTCCGTTTTCCCCGGTATGACGGCAAAAATTATATACTTTCTTTACTTGTGAAAAAAGCCGGAAATACTCCGGTTTTTTTCATGCTCTCTTCAATTTAGATTTACACGCTCATCGTGTGTTTGCCACGGAGCCGGTGGAAAAATTGGAAAACCAAATGGGCTGCGCACCGGCTGCTGCGCCACCGGCTTGTCAACCGGCACAGACTGAACCGGCTGCGGCTTATGAGGCTTTCCTTCAATAATAACCTGATCGGCATGGATAACTAACTTATCGACGCAAATCGTACGTTCCTCTTTCCGCTCATTTTCCGCCATATCGTGCCTGCCTCCATTATCTGTTTGACACATCATATGACGGCGTCTGTTCA
Organism: Sporolactobacillus sp.; assembly: GCA_047722915.1. Classification (GTDB taxonomy): domain Bacteria; phylum Bacillota; class Bacilli; order Bacillales; family Sporolactobacillaceae; genus Sporolactobacillus. The sequence goes on along the minus strand of JBDNZQ010000001.1, from coordinate 290,490 downwards.
AGTGCGCGGGCGGATGCCCCTCATCAGCCGCAAGAGGAAGTGTAGAGAAACTTGGTGAAGCGGAGCCTGCGGGCGACAGTTGAACCCTAGTTGATCTGACACTCTTTTCCACTGAGCCCTGTCCCTTTTTAAATCGCTCTGAAACAGTGTGTAGAGAAACTTGGTGAAGCGGAGCCTGCGGGCGACAGCTGAACCCTAGTTGATCTGACACTCTTTTGCTCGGCGTGAGACGAACGACGGACAGCAAGTCGGCGCGACCACCGGCCCGTCAGATCGAAATAATATTATAACCGGCGTCGACATGGAGCGTCTCACCGGTAATGTTTTTAGACAGATCGCTGAATAAGAAGACCGCTGCATTGCCGACGTCTTCAGGACTGATGGAGCGGCGCAGCGGTGCCTTCTCCTCTATAACTTTTAATACGCTGTTAAACTCGGCGATACCCTTAGCAGACAACGTGCGCACCGGTCCGGCAGAAATCGCATTGACACGGATGTTGTCCTTGCCGAGGTCGCTGGCCAAATACTTCACGCTGGCGTCAAGGCTGGCTTTGGCCACACCCATGACATTATAATTTTTAACAACCCGCTCACCGCCGAGATAAGTCATCGTCACAACACTGCCGCCCTCGCTCATCAGTGGCCGCGCCGCTTTCAGCACCGCTGTCAGTGAGTAGGCACTGATATTCTGCGCCAAAAGAAAACCGTCGCGCGTTGTGTTCATATAATCGCCGTCCAGCTCTTCTTTTTTTGCAAAAGCAATGCAATGAGCCACACCATGAATAACACCGGCGTCTGCCTGGATTGCCGCAAAGGCAGCCGTTATCTCTTCGTCACTTGTGACGTCGCAGGCATAGAAAAGGCTGCCCTTTCCGCTTAGAGTAGCCGCCAGCTTCTCGACCGGTTCCCGAAAACGATCGTTATTATAAGTAAAAACGAGCCTAGCTCCCGCCTTATCGAGAGCTTGGGCAATGCCCCAGGCAATGCTGCGATGATTAGCCACGCCCATGACGACATAGGTGCGTCCCGCGAGTGTTAGTTCCATATCAAAAGCCTCCGCTTCGTGAATTCGATTCCATTGTTCATTATAGCAGAAACAAGCAGTGTCCGTCTTTTGTTGATTTTTGCCGGTTCAGCACGCGTACGACTTTGCCGCAGCGTACAGCTCGTAAGGGGCACCGTATAGAAAAACCCGGCGAGGTCACGTCCTTTGAGACGGCGGCGGAGCCCTAGCTTTTCTTAGGCGTGGTTCCGCTGAAATCTTTACACATTCTTAACGTACAGAAAAGTGAGAACCGGATTCACGACATAATGTGCTGCAAAAACGTCCTGTCTCCTGCGACTGGATGTTTTTCAAATCTGAATTTCGAGCAACTGTCGGCAAAAAAAATAAAACAGCTGCGAATACTGTACCGCGAATACTGTATAATAAAATTTGCTGCGGATGCCCTGCATCCGCAGACAAAGTACTCTTTCTAAAGAAGGATCCATTCCGCCATGAATCGTAAGCAGCCTTTATTCAAATTTGATTATTCGCTCATTTTTATCGTTTTCCTGCTCGCCTGCATCAGTTTTCTCGCCATTTATAATGCGCCGGGAACCAATGGTGTGCGGGCGATCGGCAGTGCCTACAAGCAAGTGTTTTGGTATGCTCTGGGTTTCGCGCTGACCGCCGCTATCGCTTTTTTTGACTACGACCGCCTCAGGCGCATGCACTGGCTTTTCTATTGGTTCGGCATGTTTATGCTCATCGGTCTTTTTTTTGCCAAACTCGGCCTTCCCATTCCGTTAGCAAACAATACAAACGGCGCATGGAGTTGGTATGCGTTCACATCACAGCTCAAGCTTGAACCGTCTGAGTTCATGAAAATTTTCCTGATTATCTCGCTGGCAACGGTGATTGATCAGCATAACGAACGCTATCCGATCCGCGGCTCACACGAAGACTGGCTGCTGCTTAGGAAGATTGGCATTGTTTCATTGCCGCCATTTGCTCTTGTCTTCGTTCAGCCCGATCTCGGCATGGCGCTGTTGCTATTTTCCATTGTCGTCTGCATGATTATCGTCAGCGGCGTCAATTGGAAATTCATTGCCGGCATGCTCACGCTTATCACCGGTGCATTGATCTTTTTCGCCATCTCGTGGTTCAAATTTCCTGCGTTGATCGACATTGTGCTTGCCGGGCATCAAAAGGACCGCTTTCTGGCATGGAGCGATCCATACAAATATTCGTCTCAAGAGGGCTTTCAACTGATCCAGTCACTGAATTCGATCGGCTCAGGGCAATTTTTCCACTTTGGTTACAACAGTGCAATCACCCTGCCTGAAGGCAATACTGACTTTATTTTTGCTGTCATCGGCGGAACATTTGGCTTCGTCGGCGCCGTCACTGTCATTATCCTCTATTTTTTAATGATCTCACGCATCGTTCGCATCGCCGTCGATACGCATGATCCGTTCGGCAGCTACATTTGTACGGGCATCATCGGCATGGTGATGTTTCAAATTTTTGAGAACATCGGCATGACCGTCCAAGTGATGCCGATTACCGGCATTACCCTGCCTTTTCTCAGTTACGGCGGCAGCTCCCTGCTCGCCAGCATGCTCTGCATCGGACTGATTGAGAACATCCGCATGCAGACGCAGCGTTTCATGTTTGACTGAGGTTATCTCATCTTTTTCAAAGCAAAGTCAGATCGACATCGGCGCCGAGTCCGACCATGTCATAAGGGCAAGGTGCACTGAGACGCAGCGGACAACCGGTAAAAGGATGAACAAAAGACAGTTCAAACGCATGCAGCCCCTGGCGCGCAAGCTGTTTCATGTCTCCGCCGTAAAGATCATCACCGATCAGCGGGTGACCGAGCGACGCAAAGTGAACTCGAATTTGGTGCGTGCGGCCGGTTTCCAACTGAACAAGAACGAGCGTCCGACCGTCGAAGCAGCGCAGCGTACGGAAGTGGGTGATCGAGCGGCGACCTTGTTGCCAATCAATGCAGCGCTCGATCACGCTTCCGCCGCGACGTCCGATCGGCTCGTCAATTGTTCCCTCGGCGCACGGCAGTGCTCCACCGGCAAAAGCAAGATAGCGGCGGTGAATCTCCCGCCGTTTCTGCATATTAAAGAAGCGTTCATGGCTGAAGCGATTCTTGGCGATGAGCACAAGCCCTGACGTATTACGGTCAAGCCTGTTGACAACATGCACCGTCGAGGCCAATTCTTCGCTCTGAAAGTAAGCGAGTGCGTAGTTGGCAAGCGTACCGGCCGGATAGAGTGTCGAAGGAATTGTCGGCACACCAGCCGGTTTGTTGACAACGATGAATGTCTCATCTTCATAAACAATATCAAGCGGACGCATCTGCGCCTGCAGAAAATGGCTCGGCAGTTCAGGAGGGAATACAATTGCAAGCGTCTCCCCGGCCCTTAGTGTGCAGCGCACTGTGCGCTCCTGCCCGTTGACGAGCAACTGCCCGCCTTTATACTTGATCGCCGAAAGTGCGCGGCGTGAGAGACGCACCTCCTTTTGCAGAAACTCGCGCAGCAGCATGCCATCGCTCTCTGGTCCCACTTTTCTTTCAATCTGAAACAATTTTTTCACACTCTCCATCCTTCATTTACGACATAGCGGTCGACCCACCGCGCGCAGCGAATCAGCCAATGAAAGCGTCGCGTACCCGTCGCCAAAACGGAAACGGACGAAAGCGGGCAAAACACACTTTTTCTTGGGCAACTGAAAAATGAAGAGCCTGCACATGATCGTGCGCTTCCATCAAGTGGTCAATGCCAATTTGAAAGCTGCTGCCGCTGATCGGCCTTACCTGACAGACATGATGTTTTGGCAATATAAGCGGTGAACCAAGCGTACGGTATACCCGATTATTAATTGAAGCAATCTCGGCAAGCTGAAACGTTTCGAGCGACGGATGGACAATAGCTCCTGCCAATCCTTTATTGTAAGCTGTCGAACCGGTCGGTGTCGAAAAACACAGCCCATCGCCGCGAAAGCTTTCAAACCATTCATCGCGGATGGAAAGATCGGCGGCCAAGAGTCCCGTGCTGCTGCGCACCGTGCACTCATTCAGTGCCAAATACTCGGCGCGACGGCTATCCGTATAGACGACGACCATGCGCAGCAGCGGATAATGAACGAGTGTGCACAAACCCTTTGATACAGCGGCAATCAGTGCCGGCAGTTCTTGCACGGTCCAATCTGCATAAAAACCTAAGTGACCGGTATGGACGCCGACAAATGCGGTCATACCCAGTCGATCAGCGTAACGGTGAAAAGCCTGAAGCATCGTGCCGTCTCCTCCGATTGACACAACCAAGTCAGGCACTTGTTCATCGCTCTGCATGCCGAGCGCCGATAATTCGTCGATAAGCCGGGCGCGCAGCTTGTTCGAAAGCGAATCACCGCGTGTTTCAACGGCAAACCGGTAAAATCGGCCGGAAAAATTGCTGTGATATGCATTCACATCTGCCTCAGCAGCCATTTTTTCACCTCTTTATAAATAAATTTCAAATGACGGGCGTTGTCTCTTTTTCTGAAAAACGTTTCTGGGCGGCAACAATTTCCTCGCGAATTTCCGACATCTCCTCATCGAGCCTGAACGCAGCTTCGGCTGCATTCATCAACCGTTCTTTCACGTCTGCGGGAATGTTGCCTTCATACTTATAATTCAGCGAGTGTTCAATCGTCGCCCAAAAATTCATAGCCAGCGTGCGAATTTGAATCTCCGCAAGCACTTTTTGCTGCCCGGCGACCGTCTGAACCGGATACTCGATCAGCAAGTGGTACGAGCGATAGCCGCTCGGTTTTTTGTTGTGCACATAATCGCGTTCCTCAAGAATGGTTAAATCGCTGCGCGAGCGAATCCATCCGACCACTTTCATGATGTCATCAACAAATTGGCACATGACACGAACACCGGCAAGGTCCTGCATTTTTTCACCAATCTGTTCGATCGGTATCGCCTTTCGCCTTGCCTTCTCCAAAATGCTCGGCACCGGCTTGACACGGCCGGTAACCATCTCAATCGGCGAACGCTCAGCCGACGCCGGTTGCAGCGTGTGATACCCGCGCAGTTTCACAACCAGTTCATCGACCGCCTGCCGGTAAGGGGCAAGAAACAGTGTCCAGTCCATCATCGCTGCGTTTCACCTGTCCTTCTCAACGATCCGGAGCGCTGAAATCGCGCGGCTGCGAAGACATACGGCATCTAAAAGCCGTCTTCCGACAATGTGTGAGTGTGTTCTGTCCGGTGTGTTGTTTCTGCTTCTTTATTATGTCATAATTTATAATAAGTTACGAGTTTTGATCAGGCTGTGCTTTGTTTCAAACGATGCGGTCATGTTCTTTGCCTTTCAAGGCAACTCAAGGCCGCTGATGTCGATTGTCCTGTGCTTATTGATGTCCAAACAGCAAAAACACAGGATAGATACAGAACAACAACGTTGCTGAGTCAGAAGGCGGGAGATTAATGGGTCAGATCATGGAATATGAATGCAAGAATATGCTGAGCAAAGAACAGTTCGAGAGTATCTGTCTTTTTTTCAAACTCAACCGGGACTCTTTTTCTTGCCAGATCAATGACTATTTTGATACACCGACACTGGGACTGCGCGCGCAGCAAGCGGCTCTGCGCATCCGCCACGCTGACGGCAAGCACGATCTGACGCTAAAACAACGGCAGGGATGCGGCGTGATTGAAACTCACCAATGGTTGACGGATGCCGAATGCAGTGACATGCTGCGCTTTGGCACGGTGCCTTCCGGTGAGGTCGAACAAGCGGTCACCAAGCTGTCCGTTAATGTGGATACACTTGTTGCGCTCGGCCGATTGAAAACTGAACGCTGCCAGTTTCCTTATGTCAATGGCGAACTATTTCTTGACCACAGTTTTTATTTAAAACAAGAAGATTATGAAATTGAGTTTGAGCGACCCGATGCTGAGGCCAGCACCACGGCGTTTGCAGATTTGCTCCATCGCTTTGCGATCGGGCGCCGGCCGGCAGAAAACAAAATTGCCCGCCTGTTCGCAGCTCTGCAGAAAAAGCCGAAACAGACGGACATGTAGATCATGACGATAACAGCGTACACTGAACAGTCGTTGAAACAGGAGGACTATTGCCCATGACCACACCCGTTGGCAGAAATTCATTGGCTCGTCTGCTGAGCGCCAGTGCCGCGCCTGATCCTGCTGCACTGATCGGCGGCCATTCGTCGACAGACAATGCGGACGCTCCACCTTCGTTGTTGTTCCAGCTACTGCTTGAATCAATGGGAGAAGAACTGTCAGCCGGCGAAACGCGGCAGCAAGCGACCGATACACCGCCGGGTACGGCAGCAGAGTCGGCACTCTGGCAGCTGCTTGCCGGACAAACAGCGTCTTCATCAGTTTTACCCAGCAATGTCGCGGCCGAGCCGACCGCCGCAGCCGCAAAAACACCCAGTGTTTCCGCTTACGACACAATCATTAATCAGATGGCAAGCAAATATTCGGTACCCGCCTCGCTCATTCAATCCGTCATTTCGGCTGAGTCCGGCGGCGACAGCCGCGCTGTCAGCCGCGCGGGGGCACAAGGACTGATGCAACTGATGCCCGCGACAGCACGCGCGCTCGGGGTGACGGATGTCTTTGATCCCACGCAGAACATTGAAGGCGGAACAAAGTATCTTCGTGAATTGCTTGACACGTTTAACGGCAACACCCGCTTGGCGGTCGCCGCCTATAACGCCGGTGCGGGCAGCGTGAAAGAATATGGCGGTGTGCCTCCGTACGCCGAAACGCAGAATTACGTGGTCAAAGTGCTCGACGGAGCAGGCATCGCAAGTGTCTGATGCGTCTTGCCGCCATATGCTTAGACAATCTCTTACGGCCGGATTCAGTGGCGTTGTATCCCGTTTTTCGGGCAACGCGCCACGACGTGAGCACTCTGTTATTTTTGTTGCGCCAAAAAACCTGCTGTCTGCCGCACGGTTGCAAAGTTAGCCAGTGCAGCCAGAAAAGCGTACTGCACGTCAGCGGCAGGCACCACCCGATCATGAAAGCTCAAGCTGCGCGTGGCACACGCATCCGCCAGCAAGTCAACGGCATATCCGAATTCCCGCGCCTGTCTCGTTGTGGAATCAACGCACATGTGCGTCATCATTCCGCAGATCGCCAGACGGTCGATCGCCGCATGCCGAAGCGCCTCTTGCAGCTCGGTCTGCAAAAAACTATTCGGAAACGCTTTTTGAATGACCGTCACGCCGGCGTTCTTTCGGAAGGCATTTATTTCAGTATGCAAGTCTGCGCCCAGCGTTCCCTCGCGGAAAAAATCGGCATTCTCGCCATGACTGATATGCTGAATGAGATAGACCGGCCGCTCGCGGTGAATAAAATAACTGATTAGTTCAAGGCAGTGTGCTAATGCCTCGTTCGCTTTTTCAAGCGGAAAAGCGCCACCTCCAAAATAATCGTTCTGCAAATCAATGACAACCAGCGCGTCATGCATGATTATCCCTCCATCTGTTTGATATATTAATCGTAATCGATCACAGCAGTCAGGGAAATGAGCTGCTGAAACGCATAGCCACAGATTATTTTCACAATGAAAGGAATGCTCGCGATGGACGAGATTGATCAAAAAATTATCGATGTGCTGCATGAAAACAGCCGCATGACTTGGAAAGACATCGGCATGCGCGTGCATCTCACAGGGCAGGCGGTAGGTGCACGCATCGAACGCTTGATTAGTGACGGGCACATTAGAAAATTCACCGTCGACGTGCGCGAAGAGAACACGGCCTTCATTACTGTCTATATGAAGACGCCAGCTTACCGCGACTTTGAAACCACCTTTTCTGAGCATCCCGCCGTTGAGCGCCTCGACAAAATTTCCGGTGATGGTTGCTACTTTATGACCGTCCACCTCCCCTCAGATTTACTCGATCTGTTTTGTGCCGCGCTGCTGGACTACGGTCGTTATCAGATCAATCTATCGCTGCGCCAAATTAAATAAAAACGACCGCACCTGGTAATGGGCACGCTGTAACGTTCGGCGAAAGCGCCGGCTTTTCTCTCGTGTCCTTACGAAATTGGACCGCCGCGTAAGAATGATTCATGAAGTGTGGTGTACATCGCTTTTCTAACGTGTCTCCCCGCACCTGCTGCGTGCCCGTTCAAATGGAGTGAGACATGAAAAAACAGGACCGGCAAGCCATTCGGATGATCCGACAACTTGCAAGCCCTGTTTCTCTTTTATCGACAAAAACTTTAGAAGGAGCGGTCGTCGGCAGCGGCAAGCCACTGCTCGGCTGCCCGCACAACGCCCGGTACGCAGTCCGGCTCGAACGGCGACTTGAGACCGGCCAGTGCGACGAGTTCGAGAAACGAGCGGCTGCCCCCCGCCCGGCAAAGCTTCAAATAATCGCCCCATGCAGACTGAAAATCTTGCATCGATTTTGTCCAAAACTGCAAGGCGCAAACTTGTGCAAGCGTATAGTCAATGTAATAAAAAGGTGACTCATAGATATGTCCCTGGCGCTGCCAAAAACCGCCGCCTGAAAGATAGGCGTTATCACCGTAATTGCGGTGCGGTAGATATTTCGCTTCAATAGCTTTCCACGCCTGCTTGCGCGCACGCGGCGTCATCTCCGGATGCTCATATACGACGTGCTGAAATTCATCGACACTCACGCCATACGGAAGAAAGAACAGCGTACCGCTCAGGTGTGCAAACTTGCGTTTGTCAGTATCCTCTTCAAAAAAGAGCTTCATCCACGGCCATGTGAAAAATTCCATACTCATCGAATGAATCTCCGCACCTTCATAAGTGGGCCAGCGATATTCCGGCAGCTCGGTCTGCGTCGTATAGACTTGAAAGGCGTGACCGGCTTCATGCGTCAGCACATCGATGTCATCGGACGTGCCATTAAAGTTGGAGAAAATATACGGAGCGCCATAATCAAATAAATACGTGCAATAACCGCCTGCCGCCTTACCCTTTTTCGCCAGCAGATCAAGCAAATGGTGCTCAAGCATAAAATCAAAAAACCGCCCTGTCTCCGGCGAGAGGTCATGGTACATTTGCCTGCCGCCGGCAATGATCCAGTCAGCATCGCCCTTTGGCTTCGGATTACCGCTTTTGAACTGATAGGGTTCATCATAGTAGAAAAAGTGATCGACACCGATACGTTCGCGTTGCCGCTCATAGAGACTGCTGACGACCGGAACGACCGATCGGCGAATCGTCTCACGATAATCAGTGACTTTTTGTTTATCGTAACCGATGCGTGCCATTCGGTAGTAACTCATGTCTGCATAATTATCAAAGCCGAGTTTGTGAGCGATGGCGGTTCGCACACGCACGAGTTGATCGTATATATCATCAAATGCCTGCTCGTTGGCTTCAAAATAGCCGAAATACGCGTCCGTTGCCGCTTTACGCACCGCACGGTCAGCTGATTCGCGAAACGGTCCGAGCTGCGCAAGCGTGCGCTCTTCGCCGGCAAACGGAATCTTAGCCGCTGCAACAAGTTTTGTATACTCTGAAGCCCATTTATTTTCTTCCTGAGCAAGCGGAATCACGTCGTCAGAGAATGATTTCAGTGCCGCGTCAGCCAAATTGAACAGTTGCTTGCCCCATTTCGCTTCAAGCGCCGACCGATAAGGGGACGTGCTCAGCAATTTATAAAAAGCTGTCGTTTTCCCCTCAATCTGCGGCATAGCCTCATCCATGAAGTCATTCTCAGCTTTGTAAAACGCATTGTCGGTATCGACCGTGTGCCTGATTTCTACCAGATTGAACTGCGTATCAACCGTGCGGCGCAGCTGATTGACGCTTTCAAAAGCTGCTTCAGCTTCCGTCTTCGTCTTTGCATCACGGAAAGCTTGAAAAGCCGCGTCAAAACGTGCGCTGAGTATCTTTATATCAGGCCGTTCATATGAAAAGTCTTCAAACACTGTCATGATCTTCACCTGCTCTCTATTTTTACTAACTTTTCTATTATAGGCGATTCAAAAGCCGATTGAAAAGTTCTTCCGCTCTGTCTATATTAAAAGCCCATTGGAACACATATTCCCGCATTTGACGGACTGTCGCATGTCTTTCTGACGCACTCAAAAAAATTTGACCACTGGCATACGCCGCGCTGCCAGTCACAGGCGCCATGCGTCTATCCCGGAAGGGCCAAAATTCCTAAAATTATTCTTTGGCTTACTTTTCCTAAAAAGATCCATCTCCAGTTCAGCTGCCCAAGCCAACGATGGATCCCTCTACACCTTTGTTTCGTTATCCATACAAAAAGCTTCCGAAAACTGCACTTTAGGTCAGTTTCTGAAAGCTTTTTAAATGCACACTAAACTTTTTAATAGTTACACATGCTGTCCGGACATCGCACGATGCGTCACGCGATGAGTACGACGGTGGTGGCGGTGACATTCGCCGATCGACACAAGATGCTGAGTCGCAAAAGCGATAAAAATACCGATGAGACTGAGCACACCGACTACTGCCACGACACCAAACCAGCCAAACGCCTGTAAAAACAACCCGCCCGCATAACCGACCGCGCTTGATCCGATGTAGAAAAATAGCAGGTAAAGTGAGGAAGCCTGCGCTTTCTCACGGCGATTGGCAAGCAGGCCAACCCAGCCGCTGGCTACAGCGTGCCCGCCAAAGAAACCAAAGGTAAAAATTGCCAGTCCGGCAATTTTTAACCAAAGTGGCGCGGCAAGCGTTGTGACCAAGCCGACGAACATCAGTAGCAAACTGAACGCGACGACATTAGCCTTGCCGGCATGATCAGCCACATGTCCCATCGCCGTCGAACTGAACGTGCCAACAAGAAAAATGATGAACAGAAAACCGACGAGTGTCTGACTAAGATTATAGGGCGGTTGCATGAGCGGAATGCCGACGTAGTTGTAAACCGTCACAAAACTGCCCATCAGCACAAAACCGAGCAAATAAAGCATCAGCAGCGCCGGTGATTCCGCATTTTCAATAAAACCGGCCATCGTGCGCCGCAACGACATTGTCTTGACACTGAAATGCCGAGACTTTGGCAAAAAAACAATGAAAAGCACGCACATGATCAAGTTAAGCAAGCCAAGCCCGGCAATCGCCAAGCTCCAAGAAAAATGGTCACTAATGAATCCGACAATCAACCGCCCCGACAAACCACCGAGACTGTTCCCACTGATGAAAATACCGACGACCGTGCCGAGACACTTTTTATCAAACTCTTCATTGATGTAAGCCATGGCAATCGACGGATACCCGGCCAGCAGCGCGCCTTGAACGAAACGAATGGCAATCAGCAAGAAGAGATTATGCACAAAGCCAATGGAAATAGCGAGCAGCGCCGAAGTAAGCAGGGCAAAAATCATGACTTTTTTCCGGGCAAACAGGCCCGATGAAAAAGAAATGAACAACAGGCAGACAGCCAGTGCGATTGTCGCAGCTGACAGCGACAGGCTGGCGATAGCCGGCGATACGTGAAACTGATTGGCAATTTGCGGGATCACCGGTTGTGTACTATATAGATTGGCATACATGATGAAACTGCCGAGAAACAGAGCGATCAGTGTTTTCTTAAATCCTCTGTTCTCAGGCGACAGATAGTCCATTGAAACAGTCATCCTTTCTGAATCTCTTTGATCTGGTAAACCTCATGGTATGCCAAAATGCCGATGATGTCTAATATATTCTGTAAATGATAATGATGCATGCGAGTGAATCATACTCGTTTTTGCAGGATAAGTGCGCCATGTTCTTACCAGAAAAACTTGGCTCTGCCAAATCCTTGCACGACGGCTGAGCCTTAGCTTTTCTTAGACTTGGTCCCGCTGAAATCTTTATCTTTCTTAACGTATAAGAAAAACCGGGAAAAGCGCGCCCGGTGCTTTAAGGCAACTGCGTACCGGTTTCGCTAGCCGCGCTCGCCGCGCGTCTCCTCAGACAGCCGGCGATTGGCGGGGCGAGATCCTCTCGCTTCTCCCGCAGGCAAGTGAGCACCGGCGAGGTCTCGCCATCACGGACTCAAGGTAGCGTCTGTCTTTAAAAAAATATGCATAATCTGCATGCAATGACAACGAAATATGCTATCTTAATAATGAAAAGGTTTTCGGTCACAGACAGAAGAAACGAGGATGGTTGGATGGAGTGGCAACAAATCGAATATTTTCAAGTCGTCGCCAGACTGCAGCACATGACAAAAGCAGCGGAGGAATTATCCATTTCCCAGCCGGCCCTGAGCCGTTCAATTGCGCGACTGGAGGAGGAACTCGGCGTCTCCCTGTTTGAACGTCAAGGACGAAGCATTATTCTTAATCAATACGGAAGATTGCTGCTCAAGCATGTGAATCATATTTTAAAGGAAATCGGCGAAGCAAAACGTGAACTCAAGATGCTGATGGATCCGGAATATGGCGAAGTGTCGCTCGGCTTCCTTCATACGCTCGGCGTCAATGTCATTCCCGACATACTCTGCGCCTTTCGCAAGCTGCATCCTCGGACGAAAATTAAACTTTATCAAAACAACAACACGTCATTGCTGCATCAGCTAGAGACCGGCGAAATTGATCTGTGTCTCGTCCATCACGGCTATAGCGACCCCCACATCCTGTGGGAGAAGCTCTGGGAGGAAGAACTTTTTTTGATGGTACCGGCCAATCACCCGCTTGCCAAGCGCAACAGCATTATGTTGAAAGAGATTGCCCGCGAACCGATCGTATCCATGAAGACCGGTTATGAATTGCGTAAGCTGGCTGATATGCTCTGCCGAAAAGCCGAATTCACACCGACGATCGCGTTTGAAAGCGAAGACGTCACAACACTCGTCGCACTTGTTGCCTCCGGGCTCGGTGTCGCGTTGCTGCCTGACCAAAAGGATATCGACGAGGACAAAGTGCGAAAGCTGCATATATCCTGGCCGGCATGCAGACGCCAAATTGGCCTTTCCTGGTATGAAGATCGCTACTTGTCACCGGCTGTTCGCCAGTTTATGGCCTTTATTTTTAAACGCTATCACCAAGACACTAAACGTTGAGGCGAAACTGAACCTTTTCATTCATGTGCGCCAAATGCCTAGATGAACGGCGGCCGCTTCCGTCAGCCGTTGACTGGCCGGCCTTTATTTACCTAATGTACACAAAAGGAAAAGCACGCAGCATAGGCGATGCTCTTCCTTAATACGTCCAAAAATAGTCATGAAAGCAGACTTGGACGCAGGTTTTGCGTCCGTCTTCCGGTGCAGGGCAGCAAGCACAATGCCTGCTTTTGTAACCTTTCAAATTAAGATTGCCACACTGCGCATGAAGGACGTCACTACTGGTTGCGGCGCACTTGGCAAAACAGAGCATTGGCCGCTCAGAGTGACGCGCATCAACAGGTAGAGCACTCTACCCATCAGTCGGCGCAACCGCTTATTTGTGTTCTGTGAATAACTTGCGGTAATAGTCATAGTCACTTTCGCCGAGCACCCGTTTGAACTCGGGCGAATCACAGCCGTGCTTCATTTGCTGCACCGCCTTTTGCTGCTCCTCGCCGTAAAAGCGGCCAATAATCTTGTTTGTTTCCATAATGTCAGTGAAAGCGCGCGGATCAACCGTTTTGACAATCTGTTCCATGCGGTACAACTCATAATGGCTAATGACGACAAGCAACGTATAATGGGCGGACCCAGTGAACCCACCAATTGATGGAATGACCGTCGTCCCCCGGTCGAATTCGTCCTGAATGGCATGGACCAGTTCGTCTTTCTTGTCGGTAATAATCATAACCGTCAATTTTTGATACTTTGTGTGGATCATATCGATGACATAGCTGTTGACAAAGCGAGAAATGAGCGTGTAGAGAGCGAACTGCCATTCATAAATGGCGCCGGCCGCCACAATAACGATACCATTTAAAATGAGAAAATACCGACCGGAATGCGCGTTATGATTGCGGCGTGTTAAGTAGATGGCAATAATATCAAGCCCGCCGGTTGAAATACCAAATTTGAGTGCCAGTCCGACGCCAATTGCTGAAATCATTCCGCCAAAAATTGAATTCAGCATGATGTCGGTTGACAACGGATAGACGGGTATAACCGAAAGGAACAAGGCGGTCAGACCGACGGTGATGAAGCTGAAAAGTGTAAAGCTTCGTCCCACGCGCACCCAGCCGAGCCAAGCAATCGGCAAATTCAGCAGTAAAATCAGCAGGCCAACCGAAAGGTGAAACGGTCCCCAATCTGCGAGAATGTCCGTGATCAGCTGGGCAGCTCCGTTTATACCCGAGGCATAGACGTGAGCGGGAATAAGAAACAAATTCATGCTTAGTGCGCACAAAAAAGCAGCAATCACTGCAACTAACCCTTTTTTTACCAGTTCTACAACCGGCAACTTTGCTTTCATCGATAATCTCCCTCATATTATAAAATAAATAATGAATTCCGAATGCAATGCCCGTCAGTGCCGCGGTGATACCGTCACTTTTGATTCACGGGTCTCAAATTATAGCACGATTTCAGAAGGATTCAACTGTTCTTCTGATTTTTTCCTGCGATTTGCCTCTTGGAACAACTACAAACTCGTTGTGTATAAATTAGAGCTTCAGGGCATACAAAAAAGGGTGACAAACGGGCACGACTGTGCACAGCCATGACGGACAACGTCGCAGCCTGTGCGATTTGTCTGCCTGATGTCTCTTTGCACGGCGCTGAAAGTGTGAATGATTTGCTCTCCTAAGCCACTCTTGCTACAATATAGAAAGTTTCAGGAGAATAAAAATAACAGTTTTTCTGTCCCAAAACAGCAACTTGCTGCTTGCTTACTCGCTTTTTCACAACAGGATAAGGGATCGTTGACTATTGATGAACATGTTAGATGAGCGTCGAGTCAGGCGGGGAGTGAATGGCAAATGACGAGATGCAGTGGAAAAATGGTGTGCGAAGGAACGAATGAACATATGACGTGCTCGATCGTGACGAACAAAGCACACTTTTCACGGGTCGAAATTCTGTCTTTTATTGACCCGATTTGTGCAAGGTGTTGGGGCATCGAACCGCTGATGAAAAAATTCTTGGCCGAGTATCATCGTTACTTTACGCTTCGTTATCTTTTAACGACGCAGCATGATACGGCAAACCGATACCGGTTTTGCCATGCCAAGGCCATTGCTAAAGAATGGGATCGCTATGCTCAATTGACAGGCACATGTTGCGACAGCGATATATGGTATGAGAATCCACCGTCGCCCTATGCGATCGCGTTGGCCATCAAAGCTGCAGAATTTCAGGGACAGAACGCCGGTCACAGGTTCTTGCGCCGACTTCGAGAAAAAGTATTTTTGTGCAAAGAAGGGTTGACGACGTTCGACGATTTTCTGCAGATCGCCGAACAAGTCGGGTTAAGCGGTATTGAATTTACAAGCGACTTCCACTCCTGTCGCTCGGTGAAGGCCATTCAGTCGGATCGCCGGCTCGCCAATGAATTGGCAATCACTGAGCTGCCTTCTTTTGTTTTTTCAACACCTGAGGGCGACAATGAAGCGATCAAGATTAACGGCAGTTACTCTTACGAGGTATACGTCAACCTGCTCACAGAACTGATCGGCGAGTCGCTCAACGCCGAACCGCTCCCACCGCTGATTGACTACTTTCAGACTGAACGTTTTCTGACAACACGCGAAGCGGCCGTCGTATATGGGCAAAGCGAAGAGACCATGTTAAAAACACTGCGCGAATTGCAACTCCAGCATCTTGTCGAACCGGTGACTGTAAAAAGCGGCACGTATTGGAAGTATATTGATAAGACAGTCCACATATAGTTTGCACGTAAGGAAGTTTTCCTGCAAGGAAGTGATCGCGCATGAAAACGATCGGTGTCTGTCTGCTGCTTGTTGCTGTCACGTTCAGCTTCGGTTTCTTTTTACTCGGCATCATGCGAATCGAGTCGCTGCTGCTTTCCGGCGGAGTACTCTTTATTTCATTGCTGCTGCTCGTGCGGCTGCTCACGTGGCGACCGCAGCAGACAGAATAGCAAGCTCCACCACCTTCGCTGATCAGGAAAAAAATTAGGCTCAGCCCAGTCCCTTGGACAGCGGCTGGGCCTTAGCTTCTCTTATACTTGGTTCGATTGAAATTTTTCAACTTTCTTAACGTCTCAGACAAACTGGGCAAAAAGCGCCCGGTCCTTTAAAGCAACAGTGCTCCGGTTTCGCTAGTCGCGGGCGCCCCGCGCGTCTCCTCAGACAACCGGCGATCTGCGGGATCTCACTTGGCTCGCTTCTCCCGCGCGCCTAAGCTTTTCCGAGTATGACGGCAAAAATCATATACTTTCTTGATTTGTAAGAAAAACTTATCCTTTTCTTAGGCTGAGTCCCGCTGACATTTTTGCTCCTTTCCTAATACATGGCAGCAAAAGGAGAGGACGCAGTTGACAAACTGCGTCCTCTCCTTTTGCTGCCGCCATTGTCATGATGCATCCTTGACTCACTAAAAGAGCAATGCCTCAGCCGCATCAAGCGTCGCTGCAAATACATCCATTGCCTGCTGGATGGAAGCGGGGTCCGTCATGTCAACACCCGCTCTCTTGAGAATGGTGATCGGATCGCTTGCGCTTCCCGATTTTAGATAGTTCTTGTAGCGGCTGACTGCCGGAGCGCCCTCCGCAAGAATTTGCGCCGACAGCGCCGAAGAGGCACTTTGTCCGGTCGCATACTGATAGACATAATAATTATAGTAGAAATGCGGAATGCGCGCCCATTCCAAACCAATTTCCGTATCCACAACAATATTTGAGCCGAAGTACAGCTTATTCAAATCATAGTATGAGGAACTCAGGAAGTCAGCCGTCAGTGCCGTCCCTTCCTGCGCCTTCTGATGAATGAAATGCTCGAATTCAGCAAACATTGTCTGGCGGAACACCGTTGCTTTGAAGCGTTCCAGTTGGTTATTCAAGTAATAGAGCTTTGTCTTGCGGTCGTCGGTGTGCTCAAGCAGATAGTGATTCAGCAGTGCTTCATTGCACGTCGAGGCCACTTCAGCGACAAAAATTGAATAATCGGCGTATGCGGGCGGCTGATTCGTCCTTGAATAATAGCTGTGCAACGAATGACCAAGTTCATGGGCAAGCGTGAAGACACTGTCCATATTATCTTGCCAGTTCAGCAAAATATAAGGCATCGTCCCGAAACAGCCACCGGAATAACCGCCGCTGCGCTTATTCTGCGTTTCACGCACATCAATCCAGCGCTTATCAAAACCGTCACGAATCAGCGCCAAATAGTCATCTCCGAGCGGCGCAAGTCCTTTTAACACGAGCGCTTTAGCTTCTTCATACGTCACCTGTATGGTGGCGTCAGCAACGAGCGGGGTATACAAATCGTACATATGTAACTCATCCAGCTGGAGCGCCCGCTTGCGCAAAGTGACGTAGCGATACATAAGCGGCAAGTTTTTGTGAACAACGGCAATGAGATTGTCATAGACCGTCTCGGGAATCTGATTATTGAACAGCGCCGCCTCACGTGCTGTTCGGTAGTTTTTTGCTTTTGCATAGAAGTTATCACGCTTGATCTGGCCGCTCAACGTCGCCGCCAGCGTATTTTTGAAAGCGCCATACGTCTTATAGATGCCCTCAAATGTATCGCGGCGTACGCGGCGATCCGGGCTTTCCATCAGCCGACCATAGCGCCCGTGCGTAATTTCAACGGGCTGACCCCCTTCGCCGGTGATGGTTGGAAACTTTAGGTCGGCATTGTTCAGCATGCCGAAAGTTGCTGCGGAGGCATCCGTTACCTCGCCTGCTGCGGCAAGCAGTGCCTCTTTGTCCGCGTCCAGCACATGCGGGCGTGTTCGTGTAATTTTTTCCAGCGCATAGCGGTAGGATTCCAGTTCTGCTTTTTCAGCCAAATAACCGTTCAGCAAAGCTTCATCAAGTGTAAGAATCTCCGGCAATGCAAAAGCAAGTCGGCTTTGCACTGCCGATGCCAAACTAGCCGCCCGGTCATGAAGCGCTTGATACGTCGGATGAGCTGTATCCTGATCGTTCTTCATATGCGCGTAGACATACACTTGATCAAGCAAAATGCCAAGTTCATCCTGCGCTTTTAAAAACGCATAAAGTGTTTCGGCCGACTGCCCGATCTTTCCTTTGTATGCTTCAATTCCATCCGTTAATGTGCCGACTTTGCGGAAGGCTGCTTCCCATGCGTCTGTATCCGCAAAAATAGCCTCCAAATCCCACTTTTCATTGGTGGGAACTTGCGCGCGCGTCGGCAATGCCGACCGTTGTTGTTCCGCCATCGAGGCTCCCCCAGTCTGTGCCTTTTTTCTTTTCCATCGTACCGCTTTTTCATGGCATCTGCAAAATTTTATTCCATGAGTTGGTCGAGCAACCGCTGATCCTCGCGGAAACAGTTGGCAAGCGGCCATGCACCAAATGCGCGCACTGCCCTTGCTTGAAAAGCACCCTCAGATGCCATGACAAGCTTTAACCGTGCGAGTTGCCGCAAGTAGTCAGCGATGAGCCGTTCCGCCGTGCAGGCTGCCACGAGAGGAAGGCATCGCATGGCAAACAAGCTGCTGCCGCCTTTTGCCGCTGTCAGCTGTATCATTTGCGCCGGGGTAAGCGGGCGCCTTGCCTGATTGAGAATACAGCAGACCCATGTCTGCCAAAGCCAGGGCGGCTGGCGAAAGTGAATATATTGTGCTGCCGGCAGACCCGCATAGGGCGTAAACTGTGAAAAGGGGATGTGCAGGTAATAGAGCTGTTCCCGCAGCCACCGCTCAGTCTGGCTCGTTCGTCCTTTCGACTGAAGTCTGAATTTGCGTTTAGCCGCCAGCAACTGTTCTTTAAGACGGTTAGTCGGATGGCCTAACTGTGGACAGTGAAGTTGATGGGTGGTACTTGTATGAAGTAATTGATTGATTTCCCGGGTAATGAACTGGCTTTCCGAGATGGCATAAAGCTGTGTGTAAAAACTGAATCGCTGCAGAACAGGATTGTAATAACAGAGGTAATACGGTGAGGACAAAGCAGAGGTCGAGTCTGCACATGGTGAGGCGCGTAATGCAGCAGTTTCCATCGCTGTCAACATGAGATATTGACCCCACTTTCGGCAGCGTTTGTCGCCAAAGATCCAAAGAGGTTGAACACCGATGTGCAAATAACCTGTGGTTCGGGCAAGTAACAGCTCTTCACTGATCGCACTGCATTGATATTCAAGAGCAAACGGTTCAATGCCGGGCAAATAAATATCAGGGCGCTGATTGGCTGCGGGTAACCAATGCTCTAATTTTGCCTTGTGCCCCGCTGCAAGACACCAGTTTAAAAGTGCTATTTTTCCGTCGATGTGGCACTGGCTTTCCGGTTCATAAGTGCTGATGCACCGCGCATGTGCATAATGCGCGAAATGTGGGCGCCGATGTGTACCCATTTTCAAACACAACGGTTCATGGCAATCCCGACAGAAGAAATGCTCGCACTTACGCAGATGTTGCAATCGCTCGGGCGTCCACTCCCGATCAGCTAGCGATATGACGCTTCCGTCATCGTGCAAGGCCGTGAGCATACACACTCCCCCCCTCTCCTCACTTTGAAAGTCCGGATGAACATCTTTTTAAAGCATGATGCTCCCGGAAGCTCGCTTGCCGCGACAAGTTAGAATCCGCAAGGCCCACCCAGCACGCAGGCACCTTCACTTTGAATTTTGCTCTTGATCCGTGCGAATCTTGCAAAAGCAATATATTGTTTCTCCTATGATAAAACAACCAGGCAGCCTCTGAGTCTGCCTGGTTGTTCACTTGAGTTTGCTCGGTGTGATTCACACCAAGCAAACTCAAGGATCCACTGACGTGCCGCCTTATCGTCGCACGCCCAATAACACCCCTTAGAACTGATGACGTATCGTTTCCAGCGCGTGTTCTTTAATAATCAGGTGGCCGTATTCATCAATCAGCGATTCAGTCATGCCCGTGTCGAGCCCGAACTCAAGCATGCGACTGAGCAAATCGTCCTGCTTATCTTCATCCATTTCATCAGAAAAAGTAATTTTTAAGTAATAGTTGTTCTGATAGTGGTAAAGGGCCGAGTCTATCCCTTCATTGGCCTCAATCGCATGCGACAGATTGATCACGTCTTCGATATCCTTGAATTCAATGATGAAAGTCAAATCCTGAGGTTCGTCATTCTGAAAAGCGTCAGTGTCCTCTTTCTCATCCTCACCGACCGTTTCTTCGCCCTCTTTTTCTGCTTTGAGCGGTACATCAAGCCGGCGGTTGGTCAATGCACCTTTTGTCGGTGCATCGTTACCTTCCTTCATCATCTGTGCGCGTGTGACAAGAATTTCCATGCCTTTCTCAAGCGCTTGAACCTGAATCCATAGTGGACCTTCAAGAGCAAAAGACTCCTGATGATGTGCCTCATCCATAATTTGCCAGAAGAGTTCTTCACTGCGATCTTTATTAAACCAGATCTCTTCGCGGTCAAAGCCACGGTCTTCAATGTCCATGTAGCTGATATAAAACTTTAGCGTATTTTCATTGATCCGCTCAATCTTCATAAAGATCTCTCCCTTTCGATGAGGTGTAGGTTTGGGGAGTGACAAATGCCGGACTTTCACTTTCATCTGAAAAACAAAGTCTTCCCAGAACAATAACAGAGCTTAAACCTTCAGCGGTCACTCAATATCTGTCATTGTCCATAGTTTAATTGTATGATAAATAGCTCAGAAATGAAATAGCAGACGCCTCGCTTTTTAAATATTCCGCCAATATCCCCTTTTTTATTTCTTGACACATTTTATTGCTACGATACCGTGCTTATGACCAGTCATCCGAGCAGAATCTATAGAATGATTGGGGACAAGGCCGCATAAGGTGGGAGAGTGGCAGCAGAAAGGAGCGGCGCTTGATGTCTTGGGATCTTTCCCCCTTGCTTTTCATTATTAAAATCATTTTTATTGACATTATACTCGGCGGTGATAACGCTGTTGTCATTGCGCTTGCCTGCCGGCGGTTGCCTGAACGCCGGCGTAACGAAGCCATTTTTCTTGGCACAGGCATCGCCGTTGTCGTTCGCATCGGCTTGACGGCTATCGTTGTATCACTGCTGAACATTCCGTTTTTAATGTTAATCGGCGGTGTTTTCCTTATTGTCATTGCTTTGCGCTTGATTGTCAATAAAGAAGAAAAACTACACATCCAGGCCGGACGTTCACTTTTCTCCGCCGTGCGCACAATCGTGATGGCCGATGCAGTCATGGGACTCGATAATATGCTGGCCATAGCCGGTGCTGCCCGCGGACACATCGGTTATATCGCCGTCGGACTCATCTTTTCTGTTCCTATCATCGTCTGGGGCAGCAAACTGATCTTAATCGCCATGGAGCATTTCCCGCTGCTCATCTACTTGGGCGGTGGTGTGCTGCTATACACGGCATCAGAAATGATTCTTGAGGAACCAAAGCTTGCTTTGTTCTACAGCGATGTCCCTGAACTCGTTACACTTTTTCCGCCCGTTTTGATTCTTGCGGTCACCTTGATTGGCTGGTTCATTAATTGGCACAGTGGAAACAGCGGGATATCAGAAAAGATGTAACAGTTTTCTAATAATTTCTAATATCGCCAAACCGCTTCACTGGTCAGCCCGCCGCGACCGCTCCTTCTTTTCTCACGCAGGTCCGGATCAGGATGCACCCGTATACTTTGTATTCACCGTCGTCAGCAATCTGCTGAAAAAGGATAATGCAGCTGTTTATCAATGTACGGCAAGGTCTTCGGCACGTTGTCCGCCCGGGCCGTTCATCACGTGCGTCGACCAACCCATCAAACAGCTGACTGGATTCTCATGGTAGACACTTTCAATCTGCCTTACCCCCGAGATGAGTAAGAAAACCGACGCTAAAGCAAACATAAATAACCAAATTTTTCCGTGTTAACCGATCCAACATCGGTGTAAAAAAGGCAGCAATTAAAAAAAATTGGCTGCGCCAAGTCCTTTGAACGACGGCAGCGCCTTAGCTTTTTCTTAGACTTAGTTCCGCTGAAATCTTTAGACTTTCTTAACGTACAAAAAAGCACCGGTGACTGCTCAATGTTGAGCAGTCACCGGCGCCTTCTTTCGCCCTCTTTCAGTTTACAAGCCGCTGGGCTTCCAGCAGTTGGAACGTCCGCACTTTTCGCGGCAGGAAACGGCGAATTTCGTCGTCGTTATAACCGACTTGCAAACGCTTCTCATCAATCATAATCGGACGACGGAGAAGTCCCGGATTCTCCTTAATTAATTCAAATAGATCCTGAATGGACATTGTATCCAATTTAACGTTCAGCTCTTGAAACGACTTGGAGCGCGTTGAAATGATTTCGTCGGTGCCGTCTTCCGTCATTCGCAAGATGTCTTTAATCTCTTCGATCGAAAGAGGTTCAAGAAATATGTTGCGTTCTTTAAACGGTATGTCATGTGCCTTGAGCCAGGCCTTTGCCTTTCTACAAGACGTACAGCTTGGAGATGTGTAAAGAGTGACCATCATTCATCCTCCTTTATTTAAAGACAGCATTTTAAATGAATCGATTAAAACGTCAATCGCCAACTGATGCCGATAGCATTTAAACGGTCAGTGCCTGTTGTGGCGGCATTGAGAATTTCTAATCTTTTTTTATTATATAATAATTCTTATAAATTTCCTAGCCTTTTTTGTTTGCAAAATTTCACACGATTCGACAATTCCTCTCTCTCTGCTTTTATTTTTTTATAAAGCAAATCATTTGTAACATATTGTACACATTTCAATGATAATTTTTTTCGTTGGTTACGTTAACATCCTTGCTGCTTTTTTCTTTTACCCATTGTTCGCAAAGGTGCAAATGATAAGAGGTTGCTCCCGACCGCAGACGAGACTGCTCAAGCGGCTCGGCAATGCTTCTGGCGGGGCTAGGCATCACAAGACTATTCATGAGGATGCCGGTTATTAGAAAAACTTGGCGCTGCCAAGTCCCTTGGGGCAACGGCAGAGTCTTAGCTTTTTCTTAGACTTTGTTCCGCTGAAATCTTTAGACTTTCCTAACGCTTGAATTGTCAAATCAAGTGCAACACCTAGTGATAATCAGGTAAGGCAGCTAATAAGCCGATCAGTTTTCCAGTGACGGCGTGTGCCGTCTGACGTGCCGCTTTGGCACCCCCCAAAAAACGGGTCAATCGATCAACACAGGTGGCTGACGGTGACAGGCTTTGCGTCGAGCTTGGTCGTTTTCTTCCGCTCGGACAGACAATACCGTTCCTTCTGCGGCGCGTTGCAAGCCCATTCACGGCTGAGGGAGCCAGGCGAGCGTTTCAGCAAAGCGGCTATGGCGCGTATCGACTGGCCTAAGGCTACATTTTTTAGTATGCTTTCTCGTTCAAATGGATGAGGATAGTGATAGTGACTCATTGCTGTTCACCTGCTTTCAATAGTTTTTCCAAACTCTATTGTACAGGAAGGCTCAGCAACGGGTCCTATTATTTTCCAGGTGTTGCACTTAGATTGTAAATTCAAGCGTAAAATAAAAGAGAGAACCCTCCTCCTCGAGGTTTCTCCCATCGCTTTCGTCCCAGCCGTTATGACAATCTTATGCCGGCAACTTGACATTCGACGACGGCACGTCCTGAGACTTTGGCTGCAGTTGCCCAAGCGTCTCTTTGAGCCATTTCCGAATCGAACTTTTCCGTCTGCGCCTGACATTCTTCGGTTTCAAGAATTATCGCCTCCTTCGCACAGCGCGCACAATTCATCTTCTATCATTGTCAACCTGATCACCCGGCCTGTCAAGAGTCGAAATATTGGCATTCTGCTCTTGCAATCACATTGCCGCAGCGAGGGTATTATGTTACGCTGATGCTGCTGTGTTGCTTGTTCACTGTTACTATATGCTAAAGGGCCTGTATTATTCACTCTGGGTAAGGGGAAGGCCTGCCCGTTTTTATGCAGCACACGGTCGAAACGGCAACGAGTCACACTGCGGTTAGACGATCCCTCATATGCCGTTTGCAAACAACGCACGGCATTCACTTCTGTCCCCGCGCCATTTTCTAAAATCATGTTCGTTCAAAGAAAGAGGGAAGATCGCAATGCAATGGCTTAGCATCACTTTTAGCCTTACGCTGGCCCTGTTTGTTGTTGTGCATTACTTTTTTGGCATCGTTCCGTTGATGCTTGTCAAAGTTATCTTTCTCGCCACCGTCGCTGTGTTCGGCACTGATCTTATCCGTAGGCGGCTTAAAAAACGCCGCGACTAATCTATCGCTTGAGAACCATTTATTGTCGGCGGCAGGCAAACATTTTTTCTGCATTTCTGAACGGCCTCCGCCGCTCACAATACAAGAGCGTACCCACTTAGGTTTGCGGACATTCAGCGGCCTTAAAAACTGACTTTCTGCCTGATTTCTTCGACAAGCGCTGCCGGTGCCTTACCGTCCGTCGAAACGATTACATCAGCCGACCGTTCATACACAAGACTGCGTGTCTGAAAAAGCTGCCGGGTATTGGCATTGCCGGCGCGAAAAAGCGGGCGAGAACGATCTGCCTTCAACCGTACGCTGATCACCGCAAAAGACGTTTTCAGATAAATAACAGGCGCAGCGTGCCCCTTCAGCAATTGTTCATTGGCAGGTGTCGCAAGCGTTCCGCCGCCGGTCGACAGAATACCGGGGCGCCCTAGGGAAGCCGTCAGCATCTCCGTTTCAATGGCACGGAAAAACGGTTCACCCCGCTCAGCGAAAAGTTGGCGAATCGGCGTCGCTTCACGGCGGACAATTAATTCATCAAGATCAAGATGGGCACAGTTCAAGGCATCGGCAAGTGCACGACCGATCGTCGTTTTTCCGCTTCCCATGAATCCTGTCAGAATAGCCTGCACCATCGCATCTCACCTGTGCTTCCTCTGAATTTGACACGTTCTCATCCCGCCTGCGGACGAGATCTGCTGCGTGTACGTCTGTTGCAGATAGGGGGGAAGATTGATCGCGAGCTTGACTTGAAAGCGCCGAGCGCACGTGGCTGATCTGACTGATAAACGCAAAGCGTTGCCCCGCAGACGCATCGGTGTTGCTCAAAAGCGCATTGCACCTCAGCCGCACACTGTAGGCTGTATTGATGTGCGGCAGCTTGACCGTCCATCCGATCATGCTCACGTGTCGTAATGGCGTGCCGGCGCGCGGCAAATGGAATACCGCGTCCAGACAGCTGCTTGGCCCGTTTCATGACTTGTACTGCGGGGCTCCCGCATCTGCTAAGATCACACCGTCCTTTTGTTTTCAGCTGCGACAAAGCGCTGAACTGGCGGCAAATCACCGACACCGATGCGACGTGCATCATGAAATTCGGCTTGATTCATATCTACCGCACAGAGACAATACTCGATCCGGCGGCGACGAATGCCGAACGCAGTCGAGCAACCGATGAAGCCCAGTCCGGCAGTCCTAACAGTCTTCATTGCCATATCCCATCCCTGCTCATGCGCGAAGCAGCTGCTCCAGATCGGCGAAAAAAGTAGGATAGGAAATATTGACGTTTTCACTGCCTGAAATAGCAACCTCGCCGCCTTCCGCAATTAACGACGCAATCGTCAACATCATGCCGATACGATGGTCTCCGTGAGCATCCAGACACACTTCGTGATTCGCGCAAAGCGGTGTTCCTCCAATAATGCGCATGCCGTCGGGTAACTCTTCAATGGCGGCGCCAAGCTTGCTCAGTTCTTCAGTCACTGCCCGAATGCGGTCGCATTCTTTGACACGCAGCTCGCCTGCTCCTGTAATGACCGTCATACCCGCAGCCTGCGTGGCAAGCAGCGCAAGCAGCGGCAGTTCATCGATTAAGCCGGGCACATCGGCAGCACCGATGTCAATCGCACGCAGCGGACTGGGCTGCACGTACACATCCGCCGCAGGTTCTAAATCATCGGTCAACCGGCAAAGTGTAACCGGCGCTCCCATGCGCTCAAGCGCTCTCAGAAAACCGGTACGTGTCGGATTGACACCGATGTGTTCCAAGCATAGCCGGCTGCCCGGTACCAATGTGGCGGCAGCGATAAAGAAAGCGGCCGATGACAAATCGCTCGGAATATCGATGGGACGCGCACTGAGTGGCGCGCCGGGTTCGACGGTAATGCGAAGTCCGTTTGTCTGAACACGCGCGCCGAAAGCACGCAGCATGCGTTCCGTGTGATCGCGCGTCTTCTGTTTTTCAATAATAACTGACGGTCCCTCCGCCTGTAGCGCCGCAAAGATCAGTCCGCTTTTCACTTGCGCGCTCGCCACATCCATCCGGCTGCGAATCGCTTTGAGCGGTTCGGTCCGCGCATGAATGCGCACAGGTAGTGTGCCCTCGGCAGTAGCACTTACACGCGCGCCGGCCGGCCGCAGTGGGTCAATGATGCGCCGCATGGGTCGCCTGCTCAGCGACGCATCGCCGATTAATTCAGTGGGGAACGGCCGGCCGCTGAGCAATCCGATCAAGAGCCTTGCGGTTGTTCCGGAGTTCCCCATATTCAGCGGATGCTTCGGCGCGCTCAGCGCAGATATCCCCCGCCCGTGAATTACGAGCGTATTGCCTGACTTACTGATTTCAACACCCATGTCCCGAAATGCGGCAACCGTACTGAGGCAGTCCTCAGACATCAAAAAATGATTGACAACCGTTATTCCCTCACTGATTGCGCCTATTATAACACTGCGATGCGACAAACTTTTATCACCGGGAACAGACAGGCGGCCGACCAGCGGCCGTTTCGTTCCACACATTAGCGTTCTCATGACATCCCCCTCTTACCTTCCCGCTCCGCTGCGCGACTGTCAAACGGTGCGTGCTGCTCTGCCGTTCGGTTCAAGGCCTGCTATGCCTCTTGGACTCGCTGAGAATCGTTTGGTACACCTTGCGGCATGACGCTGCGATCGCCGCGTCGCTGACAGACTGATCAATGCGCGCAAGCATCTCGCACTCTCTTTTATCGTCAAAGCTGTCTGTCTTAAGCGCCGATTTCTTTGCACCGATCAAGTGAACAAGCTGCATCCGGCGAGTCAGCAAGCGAACGATCCGGCGATCCATCCAGTCGATCATCTGCCGTTCCCGCTTATAATGCTGTTCACGGATAAATAGTTCCATCACGACCACACCCCCAAGACAAAGCAAGAACGAGACAAATGCAAGCACCGTGCCGGACATCATGACTGCTTCAAGGCCAAGCTGCGACAGGCGGCCGGTCACAATCGGCACGGTGAAGGAAGCCACACTACCAAACGTAAAGAAAGTTCCGGTAATTCTTCCCTTCGATTCCGGAAAAAGCCGGCAGAAAATGTTTAATCCAATCTGCATAACACCGCCGGCAGCCGTTATGCCGAGCAGCAGCGAGCAGGCAATCGCAGTAAGCGGGCGGTGAAAGAGCGTGATGACTGCAAACAGGACAAAGGATGCGCCATTTGACAGACAGACAAGCCGCATTTCATTCACCGGCCGGTGCAGCAGGAGAAAGAACAGGATGACGCCGCCGATGGAGCCGGCACTGTAAAGAGAAAGCAGAAGGTGAGCCGACCAATTGTTCATGTGCAACACATCGGCGGCATAAAGCGTCATCCACTGTGTAAAAATCAGCATCAGTGCCATGGACGTATAGCCATAGACCGACAGAATACCGAACATGCCAAGATGTGCCAGAGAGCGGTGCCCGCAGCCGGCGGACTGCGTGTGCCGAGATGAAGGTACAGTCGAATATTCAGGAAACTTTGTCCCAACCACAACCAGTAAGTTAATCACAAGCAGCGCGGCAGCTGCTAAGAACGTCACGCCGTACCACCCGCCGCTGCCTTCATTGTAAGCCACAGCAAGCGGAAGCAGAAACTCACCGGCAGACATCGCCGCCTTAATCAGCAGATTGGCCGCTCCGCGCTCCCCCTTCAACTCCAGAAAGGTCGGATAAGTGCCCGAATCAAGCGCAGAGTTTCCGACACCGGCCAAGATGCTCAGCAGATACGCCACGCGGAAATCATGCGTTAGAGCGACACCGGCGAAAAAGATGGCGTAGCTTGCCATGCCGCTGAGGACAAGTGCCTTGCGTCCAAACTTATCAGACAGCATGCCAAAAACATAATAAGCAATCAACCGACCGACACCGATGGCTGATACAACATAAGAGACCGTCGAGAGCGGCGTTCCCCAGCTCTTTTGAAGTGCCTGCATGTTCTGAGTCAGAATAATCAATCCGATACCATGCACGACATAATTCATGTATAACACACTTTTTAATCGCAAATGCCTCTCGACTTCCATCTTTTCCCCCATGTTTATGTGAATGTCTCTGCCAGATGCTGCCGAACAACTGCCGCTTATGATGCCAAGCTCACTCATCCCAGCTGCATGCCATTTCTGCTCCTGCACCAGCTGCCGGCGTGAACGGACCCTTATCAGCATCACACACCTCCAGCGGCGACCTCCCGTTCAAACAGCTTAAAACAAAGCGAAGCCGATCAGACATTCATCTGACCGGCTTCGCAACAAACATATCGTTTGACGGACATCTTGCTTTACCGATCGAATAAATGAAAAAAGCACATCGGTCGGCCATACACATGCGCTTTCCGACCCGAGTGCGAGCGGACAGTCCGTTCGCACCCGGGTCAGGGAACGAATGGCTACCTCAAGCAGGCGAAGTTGTCATAAAAGCGCTGAGCAAAATATACCGCTGAATTCATGAACCAAACCTCTTTATTAGAACAACGCAGAGCAGCAAAAACTCTTAGACGCAGGCTGAATGCCAGCTTTTCTTGTACTTGGTCCAGCGAGATCTTTGTAGCTTCTTAATGTACAAAAAAGTTGCAGATTCATTGTAACACGCATCATCAAAAATTCAAGTCCCAATTATTCTCTCTTCCAGCTGATCCGGATCAGCCACTCCCGATCATGCTTTGCCGGTCGTCGCTGCACGCAGCTGTTCGTCCTGCCCGGCCAGATGCGCATAATTGAAGAAACGGCGCTCGGCATCGGTGCGCGTCTTCTCAAAGAGACGTGTCGCCGTCTTTTCATCATGGAGCTGCAGCGCTGAAAAACGGGTCTGATGCAACATGAATTCAATCATCTGACCGAAATCAGGTTTTTTGAAATCAAGCTGCATCGCCGTCTTGCCTTCCTGTTCCAAGTCCGGGTTGTAGCGGTATAGCGACCAATAGCCGCTTTTCACCGCTTCGCTCGCTTCATTCAGAGCATGTCCGAGACCGCCGCGCAGGCCGTGTGAAATGCAAGGCGTGTAGGCAATAACAAGCGACGGCCCGTGAAAGCTTTCCGCTTCACGAAGCGCCTTGATCGTCTGCATCGGATTGGCGCCAGAAGCAATCTGAGCAACATACACGTTGCCATAATGAATCGCCATCATGCCCAAATCTTTTTTTGCCGTCCGTTTGCCTGAGGCGGCAAACTGAGCAATCGCTGCGGCAGGCGTCGCTTTAGACGACTGGCCACCGGTGTTGGCGTACACTTCGTTATCGGCGACAAGAATATTGACATCAGCGCCGCTGGCCAGCACGTGATCGATGCCGCCATAGCCAATGTCATAGGCCCAGCCGTCACCGCCGATCAACCATTGGCTTACTTTTACAAACAGATCTCGCTCTTGGTAAATCTTCTCAAGCAGGGGCTGCCCTTCCTTTGCTTTCAGCAACTCCGCTTCAAGCGCAGCCGCTCTGGAGCGCGAAGCTTCCCCTTCCTCAAGCCCGTCGAGCCATGCGCTCATGGCCGCGCCAAGCGCTTCGGTGAGCACCGCATCCTCCATCGCGCGGCGAACACGGCCGGCCAGGCGTGCCCGCCGCGTTTCACGGGCAATCTGCATGCCGTAACCGTACTCCGCGTTGTCTTCAAACAGCGAGTTGGACCACGCCGGCCCGAAGCCCTGAGCATTGGTTGTGTAAGGAATACTTGGACTTGAGGCACCCCAGATCGACGAACAGCCGGTGGCATTGGCAATGACCATGCGGTCTCCGAAAAGCTGCGTCAACAGTTTAATATAAGGTGTTTCACCGCAACCTGAGCACGCACCGGAAAACTCAAGCAGCGGCTGGGAGAACTGCGAACCGAGTACCGTCCCCGGTTTAAAAGATGTCTGTTTCTCCTTAAGCGTCAGCGCGAATGCCCAGTTATGTGCCTGCTCTCTCTGTGAGTCGATCGGTTCCATCGTCAGCGCCTTGCCCGACTTCGGGCATGCCTGAACACAAAGCCCGCAGCCGGTGCAATCGGCAACAGCGACTTGTATGCGGTACTTCAAGCCATTCGTTCCCCGCATCGGACGTACGACAAAGTCCGCAGGTGCGGCGTTCATTTCTTGTTCGTCCGCCAAAAACGGCCGGATAGCCGCATGCGGACAGACAAACGAGCACTGGTTGCAGGAGATGCAGTCATCGGCATGCCAAGCAGGCACCTCCAATGCGATCGCACGTTTCTCATATGCCGTTGTGCCAAGGGGCAGCGAGCCGTCGGTCATGCCCTGCTTCAGCAGCGTACTGACCGCAATCTTATCGCCTTCCTGACGCCGCATCGGTTCCATAATATCCTCGACAAAAGCAGGCAGGGCCGCTAGCTTTGCCGGCGTCTCCTCGAGGGTCAGCCACGCGTCCGGAATGGTAACCCGCTCGATAAGCGGCACCGTGCGGTCAATTGCCTCGACATTCAATTCAGCAATTTTGGGGGATTTTCTGCCGTATGTCACTCGCGCAGATTCACGCAGCAGTTCGATAGCCTTGTCAAAAGGAATAATTTCCGTCAGCTTAAAGAAAGCCGTTTGCATGATTGTATTAATACGCCGGCCGAGACCGATGTCTCCGGCAAGTGCAAGGGCGTTGATCGTATAAAAACGAATGTTATGTTTCGCCAAATAGTGTTTCATGGTTGCCGGCAGATGACGGTCGAGCACAGCGCCGCTCCAGATCGTATTCAGCAAAAAAATGCCGCCCGGCTTCAACCCTTCCAGCAAGTCATAGCTGCGCAAATACGCCGCGTTATGGCAGGCGATAAAATCGGCGTGTGCAATCAAGTAGGCCGAACGGATCGGTCGATCGCCAAAACGCAGGTGGGAGACGGTCAACCCTCCCGACTTTTTCGAATCATATGAAAAATAACCTTGTGCATATAAGTCGGTATGGTCGCCAATCAGTTTAATCGCTGCTTTATTGGCACCGACCGTTCCGTCTGAGCCGAACCCCCAGAACTTAGCTTGATACGTGCCTTTCGGCGTCAAGTCGATCCGCTCGCCGGCGGGCAGGGACAGGTGCGTCACATCGTCGTCAATACCGACCGTAAAGCGCCGCATGGGCTGATCGCTCCCCAAGTGGTCAAAAATGCTCAGTACGTCGTCAGGCGTGACATCTTTCGAGCCGAGTCCATAGCGCCCGCCGATAATCTGCGGGTGCAACCCGCTTTCATAAAGCACACTTTGGACGTCGAGCAGCAGCGGTTCGCCGCCTGCCCCCGGCTCTTTCGTGCGATCAAGCACAGCGATCCGCCGGGCGGTCTGCGGCAGTTTTTCCAGAAAAACAGCGGCGGGAAACGGACGGTAAAGGCGGACATTCATCAATCCGACGCGTTCACCTTTTGCCGCGAGTGCGTCAATAGCCTGTTCGATGACTTGTGTGACCGATCCTATGGCAACAATCACTCGGTCGGCGTCCGCAGCGCCGTAATAATTCACCAGATCATAATCGGTTCCGCGCAGTTCATTCACTTTCCCCATATAGCTGCGCACGATGCCGGGAAGCCTGTCATAATATCCGTTAACCGCTTCACGCTGCTGGAAAAAAATGTCCGGTCCCTGACTCGATCCGCTTGCCCGCGGATGATTCGGACTGATACTCCGGCTGCGAAAAGCCGCTAGCGTTTCGCGGTTAAGCAGCTTACCGAGCTCATCATAGCCGAGCAACTCCACCTTTTGAATTTCATGACTCGTGCGGAAACCATCGAAAAAGTTCATGAAGGGCAGAGAAGCTTCAAGCGCCGATAAGTGTGCGACAGCCGACAGATCGGCCACTTCCTGGACGCTGCTTTCGGCAAGCATGGCAAATCCGGTTTGGCGCGCAGCCATGACGTCGGAATGGTCGCCAAAGATGCAAAGGGCATTCGACGATACCGCGCGCGCCGCCACGTGGAAGACTGCCGGCAGCAGTTCCCCGGCAATTTTGAACATATTCGGAATCATCAGCAGCAACCCTTGCGACGACGTGAACGTCGAGGTCAGCGTTCCGGTTTTTAGAGACCCGTGCACCGCCCCGGCAGCCCCAGCCTCAGATTGCATTTCTACAACCTTGACCGGACTTCCAAAGAGATTTTCTTTTCCTGCCGCCGACCACTCATCGACTTGCTCAGCCATCGGTGAACTCGGTGTAATCGGATAAATGGCTGCCACTTCAGTGAAAGCATAGGAAACATAGGCGGCAGCTCCGTTGCCGTCCACCGTCTTTTTTTGTCTAGTCATCCGCTTTTTCTCCCCCCGCAAAAAGGCCTCGTGTCTTTAAACTGAACCGATCCGCCTGCTTTTAGAAAAACGTAGCTAAAGGCTCGCCCTAGTTTTTCTTAATACCTAATCCTGTTGACCTTTTTATACGTTCTTAACGTACAAAAAAAATTTTTGGCAGACGAACGCAGCGACACAGCTTGTTATTTTCATCCTGATCAGTAGGTAAAGCGCTTTTATTTTTCTCTCACAGACTTCTATATCCAGTTTAGATGAATAGAAGAACGAATGCAATGGAAATGCAAACAGAGCGTGTAAGGCAAAATGTTCAGCAATGGCACCGCCTTATTTTCGAATAACGGGCGTCGATGGCAAGTATAATGGAAATGGGTGTTTGCCTGAGCAGGGGCTGATAGTCATGCCGTCGTTAATGACGGGTGAAAATTCTTTTAATCGGCTCGCTATTTTCAATCGACGTTCATGCGACACTGTGAATCGACGTGTTGAAGCGCGCGTTTAGCAAGCGTTCCGACGTGCACCGCCATTCCGCTTTCCCCTGCCGAAACCAACCGCTTCTCATCCCCTCTCAAGACGCTTTTTCAAGACGGTGCCGGCTATACAACCTTCGCTAAACCAAGCGTGCTTGAACCCGTGTCCTTACGGGCGGGATCGTCAATTAATGTCATAAAAAACAGACGCTCGCCGACAGGCAGGCAAACGTCTGTTAAGAAAAAGTTTGGTGAAGCCGGGCCGCTTGAACAAAAGCCGCGCCTTAGTTTTCCATAGATTCGGTTCCGCTGAAGACTTGATATTTTCCCAACCTACAAGAAAAATCAACGCGCATCAGCGATTTAAAAACCGTGCGTTATCTTTTTTATTCACTGCGCAGAGCGTCGATCGGACTGAGCCGGGACGCCTTATACGCCGGAAAGACACCGAAGATGATGCCGACCGCCGCTGAAAACAGGAAGGCAAACACGATGATGGCCGGCGAGTAAAGGACCGTACCGGACGTAAAATAGGCGTACAAATGAGCGGCAAAAACACCGAGCGCAACGCCGAGCAGCCCGCCAAGCGCACTCAGCACGGACGACTCGAACAGAAACTGCAAGAGAATATCACGGTTCTTCGCTCCAATCGCCTTGCGAATGCCAATCTCCCGCGTCCGCTCAGTCACCGACACAAGCATGATGTTCATAATGCCGATGCCGCCGACAAGCAGCGAGATACTGGCAATTCCCGCAAGCAACATGGTCAGCGTCCCCGTGACCGAACCGACAGCATTCATGATGTCCTGCTGATTAATAACCGTATAGTCATCCGTGCTGCTATACGTCTCAGCAAGCAGCCGAGAAATGCCGTTCACGGCAAAATTGACATCCGCTGTGCTGTCAGCCTGCGCATAAAACTGAGTGATATAAGTCGTCTGCAGCAAGCGTTGTGCTGTCGTATAAGGCAGAATAACCGAATCATCCATGTTCTGTCCCATTGATCCGCCCTTGCTGTTGAGCACACCGGCAACAAGATAGCGCTGACCGTTAAGCAGCACATGCTGACCGACAGGCGAACCGCTCGTGAACAGCGTGCTGGCCATATCACTGCCGAGAACGACGACTTTCTGCCGATATTGATCGTCAATATCGCTGACGAAGCGTCCGTTTGCCACGCTCAGTCCACGGATGCCCAGATAAGCCGGCGTCGTGCCGATCAGGCTTGCCTGCGTTGAAGTGCTACCGTTCTGAATCGTCTCGCGCCCGCTGACGATCGGCGAGACACTTTTGACCCCATAGACACTTTTAACCTCATTAAGCTTGTCAATTGTAAAATGGGTCTCCGTGTCGGTGATAGCAACCGTAATTAAGTTTGTGCCGAGGCTGTTCACACTGTTCGTGATGGACTGCCCGGACCCCTGACCGATAGCCAGCAAGGCAATAACCGACGCAACGCCGATGACAATACCGAGCGTTGTCAGCAGGGTGCGCAACTTGTTGGCAAAGATATTGCGAAAAGCGGTTTTAACTAACGTTGAAAAATTCATCAGACATGTGCTCCTTCCAGGAGCCGCCCGTCACGAATGCTAACGATGCGCTTTGCTTTTTCAGCGACGTGCATGTCGTGCGTAATTAACACGACCGTCCGCCCATTTGCATTGAGCGCAATCAGCAAATTCATGATGTCCTCACTCGTGCGGCTGTCAAGCGCGCCGGTCGGTTCGTCGGCAAGCAGAATATGCGGCTGACCCGTTAAAGCACGTGCGATCGCAACACGCTGCTGCTGGCCGCCTGAAAGCTGATTGGGCAAATGGTTGGCGCGTTCAGTAAGACCGACCTGCTTCAGGCAATCAAGGGCACGAGCCCGCCGCTCTCTCGGCTTCATGCCGCGGTAAAGGAGCGGCAGTTCGACATTTTCCACAGCTGAAAGCTTCATAAGTAAATTAAAACTCTGAAAAATAAAGCCGATCTCACGATTGCGTATCATGGCTAACTCGTTATCCTTCATTTTAGCGACAGAATGACCGGCTAGAATGTATTCACCGATTTCCGGCTTGTCGAGACAGCCGATGATGTGCATCAATGTCGACTTTCCCGATCCTGACGGACCGACAATGGATACAAAATCACCGTCATTGATCGTCAAGTTAATTCGGTCAAGGGCCTGGATAACCGCATCTCCCATTTTATAATGCTTGCTGATCTGCTCCATGACGATGACCGGTTCACTCATAGGCCGCCTCCTCCCCGGTTGCCTGTCTGCGTGCGACCGCCGCCGCCAAAGCCTTGTCCACCGCCCATCATGCTGCGATAACTGCCCTGGCCGACACCGGTCGTTGAAGTCGTGGATGACTGACGGGTAATTGCCGGCAACTGTATAGCTTCGCTTTCTTGCAGGCCGGACGTAATTTCCATCGACGTATCGTTGTGAATGCCGACTTGCACTTCAACCATTTTCCCAAGCGTCTTATCCATGCGTACATAGCCGCCGGAGATCGCCGCACTTCCTCGGGCAAAACCGCCATAGCCGGAGAAGCTGCCCGACCCTTTATGGCTCGAAGTGACCCCAGAGGAAGAGCCGGATGAAACGTATACATAGTATTTACTGCCGTCTTTATGAACGGCTCCTGTCGGAACATACAGCACGTTCGTTTTCTGTTGCTGGATAATGTCAGCAGTGAGCGTCATGCCTGCTTTCAATTGCGAAGCTGCATTCATTTGAATGAGCACATCGAAGGAAGCTGTTCCGTCATTTTCTGTCCCCGCATTGGCGATCGAACTGATCGTTCCGGTAAACGACTGATCAGGAAACGCGTTAACGGTGACATCGACAGCCTGTCCGACAGCCACCTTTGGAATATCTAACTCATCGACTTGAACATCCGCTTCCAGGTCACTATAGTTTGTCAAATGAGCGATGACCTTTCCGGTGGCCACCCGGTCGCCGACATTGGCATTGACTGCTGTCACCGTACCGGTATCCGGTGCAGTAAGCGTCGTTCCGTCCGTATAGGTCAGAAGTGCAGTGCCTTGCTGGACGACGTTCCCGGCCGCCACGTCAACGGTACTGATTGTTTTGCCGGCGTCACCGGAGCCGACGGCCACGTCCTCGTCAATGACCGGTTTCAATGTTCCGGACGCACTGACCGAAGACTTCAGCGTTCCCTTCTTGACAGTCGTCACCGGATACAACGTTTCAGCCGCTGCGGTTCGGCCACGTGTCAGAAACCAGAGCCCTCCAGCCGCTGCAAGCACGATAATGACGACGGCAATCGTAATGGCTTTTCTCATGCGTGATCCCCCATCAGATAGACTTAAATCTTCTTGAGTATAGAGGGACATTCTTAAAAAACGCTTAAAAAGGGCAATGGTAAAATTCAATGTTGTTTTTTGGCCCGATAAATCCCAAATGCAAGACGAATATGTCGTGCCGACCCTCGCGGATTACAGATTGTTCAAGGAGGCTCACGATACGCCAGCGGCAGGCAAGTTCCATACGGGGCGGCCACAGCCGGACAACACGAACAAGCCGTGTGAATAAATCTTTAAGAAACAAAATATCGAATTTTTCTTTGCCGCAGTGCCCTGTTTAATCATTACCACGCGGCGCAGGGGCGCAGAGCGCCTTCAGTGCGCGGCAGAACGGTGCCTCCGCAGTTCCAAGTGCGCCAAAAAAGTCGGCGTCAATCTGCTCAACGACAGGGACAGCCTTAGCCGAAAGTGCGAGCCCCCTCGGCAGCAAAATCAGAGCATTGGCCCGGCTGTCAGTGGCACTCGACACTCGCTTGATCAGCCCTCTGGCTTCTATTCCCCGCACGATTTGTGAGACGGACATGACATCCATCTCAGCCATTTTCGCCAGTTTGACCTGTGACACATTGTCATCATGCTGACTTAAGTAATGCAGGGTTGTCAGCACAACAAACTGCGGATGCGTCAGCCCGAGCTGCCGCAGCGCCTTTTTTATGCGCGTATGCCACTGGTTATAGGCACGGATGAACAACAGACCTGCGGACGCGTCGGCATCATGCTTAAACTGTGAATCAA
This sequence comes from Sporolactobacillus sp., assembly GCA_047722915.1. Lineage (GTDB taxonomy): Bacteria > Bacillota > Bacilli > Bacillales > Sporolactobacillaceae > Sporolactobacillus. The sequence goes on along the minus strand of JBDNZQ010000001.1, from coordinate 253,515 downwards.
ATGGCACGTTGCGCCTCTGCCTCCTCTTTGATCTTAAAGACCGCTTTGGGCACATCGGCGAACACTTGCGTCAGAAAAGGCAGATCTTCCGCTGACAAATGATCACTTTCCAGCCCTACGGAATGACAGATGTAGATGTCTTCTCCGTCCTGCACGATGTCATGTCCAAAGTGAAGGCTGCCGACGCCGGGAACGTCCGTGCGATCCCAATACGACGTCTGGTCCACAATCTTTGTCAGTGTAAACGCCAGTTCGGGCATGCCTTTCAGTTTCATTGTCCCCGTCGTTCCTTCTGCGACCGCACCGGCAAACGTCAGTTGCTCAAGATCTTCTTCCCAAATGTAGCGCTTCTCAGGGTCGGCATAATACGGCCAGATGGCTGCTTTCGGTGCATGAACTTTCAGCTTGAATTGAAATTGCATTGTCATTTTCCCTCCAAAAACAATATAAGAAGTCAGCTTATAATAAGCATATTTATTATATGTATAATTATCTAAAAAAGCAAGCGACGAACAAATCGAACGAGTCGTTTGCTATAACATGTACACCGCGTCATACTACAATCAAAAAACAGAAAAAACAGCACAGAGGAGGTGACGTGACACCCGCTCTGTGCTGTCCCTTCTCATATTCATGAACGTCTTGGGCAGTCCGCAGCGAAACAACAACTTTGCAAGAGCTGCCGCTCGGCTTCACCGACGAATCAGTCGACGCCGGCTAAGCAGCCAGACGCCGCCAGCTAAAATGAAAGCACCGGCTAACATGATTGGTACGTCAATTGTATCGCCCGTCGCCGGCAGTGCCGACGACACTTTAACCGCTGATGCACTCGGGCTGGTGGCAACGACAACCGATGCCTGTCCCGGTGACGAGGCGACAGGTGCCGGCTGCGGGGCAGGCGGTGCCGACTGCTCGTCGGTCACAAACTTAATGTTTCCGCTGTTGCTGCTGTTCAGGACGGACGGTGTCGCATCTGCATATGCTAATGCGTTCTGAAGCTTTGTCAGCTGAGCAGCGACCGCTGAACTGTTAAACGTCGATTGAAGTCCAAGCTGGCTTGCTGTGTAGCCGGTAGGTGCGGTCACAACTTGTTGAAACAAGGCCGTCAGCCCTGCGTCACCGCCGATCAGCTGCTGATAGATCGTGTTGCCGCGATTAAAGGCTGTGATATAATCAGCGTCGCTTGTAAACGACAAGTCTTTGAACTGGCCCGTCGCCACCATAAATTCACCCCAGTAAAATTCTGCGTACAGCGCCGTGACCGAATCCTTATTGATCGCTGAATTGCGCCAGAAATAATTGAGGCTGCGGAACGGATCATTGATAAAGTTGGCAAGGCCCATCTGCGCCGGCAGCGTCGACAGATCGACGGTTTCATATGTGCGCGTCGCCGCATTGTACGCCTTATCAAAATAATAGTGATTAGTGTTCATATCCGCCGCAAATTGAGCGGCGCTGTCACTGCTCCAATCATGCTCAACATTGACATTGACGGACGTATCACCGCGTCCGGTCTGCTGATTCACAAACAAATATTCGCTGACCCCGTGGTGGCCGTCTACAAGATAATACTTGTGTCCCGGCCCGATGACGACATCGGCCGACGGAGTCCCTGTGACACCCGGCGCGAAACCATTGTTTTGCAGCACATAGTCATAGACGCTGCCGGAGTTATAAATCGTTTTTTTGAGACCGGTCAACGTATTGCCGCTTTGATCAAGGTAAGCCCCTTTCACGTAGCCATTGTCATCATTAAAATCGTTGTAGTAGCCTGAGCTCGGCGTATTCCCCGTGTAATAACCGCTGACCTTCGCCGCAATCTGCAGCTTGCCGAGCGCGGCCTGCGTCGGTATAAGTTGATTAATCGGCACTTGCACAGGCGCTTGGTAGCTTGCGGCCTGCGCCGGCTCAGCGGCTGAACAGGCAATCAAAGCAAGTGCCATAAGTGCTGCCAGAAAACGTTTCATCTCTCTCCTCCTTAAAGTCTTCTTTTAATATAATCTTTAAACTCACTTATTTTAAAAAGTTATTGTTAAGTCAGCATGTCCGTTTTGTAAAATTTCAGTTTTGTTCAGTGCTTAATCATGCTTTAAAGTTATGGCTTATAGTGAAACAATCACAAGCGCTGACGACTATCCGGATGCAGCCAGACGCGCAAAGCGAGCGCATTCTTTTTAGAAAAACTGAGCTCTGCCAAGTCTTTTGGACGAGGGCAGCGGCTTAGCTTTTCTTATACCTAAGTCCCGATGAAATCTTTATACCTTAACATATTAAAAATTCTCTATTGACGTTTTTCCAGCTATAAAATATGTTTAACAAGTAGCAAAGAAACTTTTTAAACGATATTAGTTTTCTTGTATCCCGTTTTTTGACGGAACCCGCTGCCGACGGCTCCGACACCCCCATGATGTTAAAAGAAGGAGGTCTCTATCTTTATTGAAAGAAAGGATCCTTGACGTTGCCGCGCAGCTGATGGCAAAATACGGCTTGCGCAAATTCACGGTTGATGAGATTGCCCGCGAATTAAAGATCAGCAAAAAAACGATTTATCAGCACTTTGACAGCAAAGAAGCGATCGTCCGCGACTATTTTGACACGGCACTTCTCAGTGACCAAAAAAGCGTCGGCGAAGGCCTGGCACGCAGCACAACGTTCGCTGAAAAAGTTCACGCCACGATCTACGCCGAGCATGATTACTGCATTCCCGTTCCGCTAATCGGTGAGGCAAAGTTGTTCTATCCTGACATTTATGAAAAAATTGAGCGCTGCAAGCAATTCAAGATCAACACACTAAATGCGATCATCAAGGAAGCTGTTGCGGAAGGGACCGTGCGCAGCGGCATTCACATCAGCATTCTGTCGGCGCTGTGCGAGAAAGTCTCCGACATCGTCACAGATTATGACTTTCTGCTGGCAGAAAAGCTGAGCCCGCACGAAGCGATCGACGAGCTCGTCGATATTATATTAAAGGGCATTCTCAACTGATGAACGGTATAGAAGCAGATGAGACGTTGCCGACAATGAATAGAAAGCAGAGGTTTTTCGGGCTATGAAAAAATGGGTTTCATTACGCTGGGTGTTTCTTGCCGCCTGGATCGTCGGTCTTCTCATGCTGACTCTGTTCTCGCCGGACTTGAACGAACTCGTTCGTCAAAAGGGCAATATGACGCTGCCGAGCGACTACTCTTCAAGTGTTGCCGAAAAGATCCAGAAAGAGATGGGCACGCAGGCCACCGGCACGACTTATCTCGCTGTGTTTCATCGCAGCAGCGCACTCACCGCGCACGATCTGGAAAGGATCAAAGCAACGCTGCAACGTGTCAAAAAGAATAAGCGATCACTTCACGTGAATGCCGTTACCGATGCATTCAACGAGCCGCAAATGAAAAGTCAGCTGCTCTCGGGCAATCACCACACGATGATCGCGACCATGCAAGTCGACAGTCCGGCTAACTTGGCAAGAATTCATCCTTACATTGTCAATATCAACAAGGCGATCAAGACGGGCGGCATCATGACTTACGTCACCGGCTCACAGCCGATTAATGACGACGAGAACACGTCGGCCCAAGTCGGCATGGAGCGCACCGGCGTGCTGACCGTCATCTTCATCCTTGTCGTCCTGTTGTTCGTCTTCCGCTCTGCCGTCGCACCGCTCATTCCGCTGTTCTGTGTCGGCATCAGCTTTTTTGCCGCCAAATCGATGCTGGCCATTCTCGTCAAATTCGCCAATTTTCCGATCTCCAGCTACTCGGAAGTATTCATGATCACCATTATGTTCGGCATCGGCACCGACTACTGCATTTTGCTGCTGAGCCGCTTTAAAGAGGAACTGGCGCACGGGCTGTCAAAACAACAGGCCACACTCGTCATGCTGAGGACGGCCGGCTTGACTGTGCTGCAAAGTGCTATACCCGTATTCATCGCTTTCATAGCGCTCTCCTTCGCACGCTTTAATCTGTACCGCAGCGCCATCGCGGTCGGTGTCGGCATCATCTTTCTGATTGCCGCCCTGTTCACGCTGCTGCCGCTTTTCACGATGCTGCTCGACCGCCACTTGTTCTGGCCGATGTCACGATCGATGGCGCAGCCGAAGAGCGATCTGTGGACACGGGCCGGCCACTTGGCACTCGGACGTCCGCTTATTGCCCTTTTGATCGTCGTTCTGTTCACCGTGCCGCCGATTCTGCTTTACCACGGCACGCTCTCATTTAACTCTCCGGAGGAAATCGGCAATCAGTATCCGGCCAAAGCCGGACTTAACGTGGTGACAAAGGACTTTGGTGCCGGCAACATCTCTCCGGTAACCATTTATCTGAAAAATGACGTGTCCATGAAAAATGCGAGCGACATCGCAGAGATTGAACGGCTGTCTGCCGCGATCGCGGCAGACAGCCATGTGAAAAAAGTGATGAGCCTCTCACGCCCGCTCGGCAGCCGTCTGAATGAAATCTACGTCACGAATCAATCGAGAAAAGTCCACGACGGCCTGCAACAGGCAACAGCGGGACTTGGCAGCCTGAAGAGCGGCTTGAACGAGGCGGCCGACAAAATGAGCGGCGCAGCCCCCGAGCTTCAGTCAGCGGCACAGTCGGTTGATAAGCTGCAAAGCGGAACGACCGCTACCGCCGCCGGCATCGGTAAGCTCTCAGACGTGTTGAGCCAGATCGCGACCGGCATCCAGTCCGGCAGCGCCGGCGCTGGTGAGATTGGCGAGCAGGTGCAAAGCGCACGCACGCAGCTTGAAACATTAGCATCCGGTGAACAGGCACTGCAGGAGGGCTACGGCAAAATTGCCAGCGGCCTCGCGCAGCTTAACCAGCAGCTCAGCGCGCCCGGCAGCGGATCAAATGCTGTTTCAGAAGCTGTCTCAGCCGTTCAAAGCGGGCTGCAGAACTATGTCAAAAGCAATCCGGCCGCAGAAACCAATGCCGATCTTCAACACGCTTTTTCCGGATTAAGCGGACTATCACAGGCGCTGACCGAACAACAAAGCGAGCTGAGCGCGCTCAGCCAATCGGTGTCTGCACTGTCTTCGGGCATGCAGACTCTTAACACGCAGTCAACACAGGTCGCAACCGGCCTCAGTCAGTTCGACGCCGGCCTCGGAGAACTCGATCAGGCGCTTGGACAACTGCAAAGCGGCCTTAACACCGCAGATGCCGCGCAGAATCAAGTTGTCTCCAGCACCCCGCAGTTGACGCAGGCACTGGCACAGATTGCCGACGGACAGTCAAAAGTCAAAGACGGATTGACGTCATTCGGCTCACAAGTCGGCGCACTGAGCAGCGGCCTGCAGCAAAGCGTCACCGGCGCCGGGAAAATTGAGAACGGCATTGATTCGGCCAACGCCGTAATTGACGGTTGGTCACACGTCTCCTACCGGCAGTCCGGCATTTACGTCCCCGATGCCGTGCTGAACGCCGCTGATTATCAGCAGGCACTGAAAACCTATTTGAGCCGTGACGGAAAAATTGCACTGATACAGGTCGTCATGAAAGACGATCCTTATACAAATAAGGGCATCGACCACTTTGAAGCACTTAAAAATGCATTGCCCGGTGACTTAAAAGGCACCGCGCTTGAGAATGCCAAGATCGGCATCGGCGGTGTCGCCAGTGTGAACAGCGACTTAAAACACTTGGCGGCAACAGACTACAACCGTGCTGTCGCATGCGTGCTGATCGGCGTTTTCATCGCCCTTGTGATCGTCCTGCGCTCGCTCACGATGCCCATTTACCTGATGGCTTCGCTGATCGTCACGTATTTCTCAGCGCTGGGCTTTTCCGAAATGATATTCATGCGCCTGCTGCACCATACAGGCCTGACGTGGACGACGCAGTTCTTCGGTTTCATCCTGCTCATTGCGCTCGGCATCGACTACTCTATTTTTGTAATGACGCGGTTCAATGAGTACGAGATCGGCTCCATTCGCCAGCGCATGATGCTGACGCTCGGACGAATGGGCAGTGTCATCATTTCCGCCGTGATCATTCTCTGCGGCACGTTCGCAGCCATGCTGCCCTCAGGCATGCTCTCGCTCATCCAAATCGCCAGCGTCGCCATCTTCGGCCTTGTTCTCTACGCGCTCGTCATGCTGCCGCTGTTCATTCCGGTGATGGTCCGCCTATTCGGCAAAGCCAACTGGTGGCCTTTTGCCGGAAATGCACGGCGTTCGGCCGGTGTTGCCAACCCGCGCGTCGACGACTGACGTTTCATTAAAAAAATACATGGAGAAACCGGATTGCTGGCGCCTTCACACTTGATTCTTGTTTTGAAACCGTGAAAATATCGCGCATTCGTCAATGCTTTCTGAGCATATAGAAAAGCCGCCCTCGCCGGGGGCTTTTTTATATGCCGGGAACAACTACATAATACAGGAGCACCGTATAGAGGCGTCTAAATATTCTCGAAATTCGAATTCGGTAATAAACACCGGCGAGTCGCGCTCAGACGGGGCATGCATCCCCCTCATACAGCGCAAGCGTATTAAAAAATGGTCAATTAGTCGGCAAATCTCTTAAAAAAACAATAACATTATGTTATAGTATCAATAACAAAAATAAATCAGCACATGAATAATTTTCTGACTCCCATATAAAGAAATGACTCTGTTAGCCGTCACATTGCGCAGGCGGCTGATCAATATGTTCGCTTTTGCATGAAGGTTGGGACGCGCCGGTGACAGGCAAAGCAGCTTGCAGCGCATCAGAACAGCTTGAACAGAGCCTCAAGAAGCAGGGAGCAGAAAATGTGGGCAACAAACATGTGCCGGAGGGGAGACTTCGTCATTGCAGCAGATGTCATCACGGCGAATTGCCGGAAATATTCTTAAAGGGTCACTGGGTAACATGATCGAGTGGTACGACTGGTACGTCTACACAGCATTCGCCGTCTACTTTTCCCCAGACTTCTTTCCAAACGGTAATTTAACAAGTCAGCTGCTCAATTCAGCTGCCATCTTTGCCATCGGTTTTCTAATGCGGCCGTTTGGCAGCCTGATCATGGGGCGCTATGCCGACCGTCACGGCCGGCGCGCCGCACTGACTTTATCCATTTTAATTATGGCTGCCGGTTCGCTTGCCATCGCCGTTTTGCCGGGATTTCATACAATCGGCATCTTTGCGCCCGTGCTGCTCGTTATTATCCGCCTGTTTCAGGGATTATCGCTGGGCGGTGAATATGGTACATCGGCGACCTATTTATCTGAGATGGCCAGCCGCGGCCGACGCGGGTTCTTCTCAAGCTTTCAATATGTCACGCTTGTCGGCGGACAGCTTGTTGCCCTCGGCGTCCAGATCATTCTACAGTTGTCCCTGAACGATGCTGAACTGTCCGCATGGGGATGGCGAATACCTTTTGTTATCGGTGCGGCCGGCGCACTGATCGTGCTTTGGCTGCGGCTGTCGATGGACGAGTCGGGGCAATACGATCATCTGTCTGCCAAGCAGAAGAAGCAAGCCGGCACACTGCGTGCACTGATGAATTACCCGCGGGCGGTGCTGACTGTCGTCGGACTGACGCTCGGCGGCACGATTGCTTTCTATACGTACACGACTTACATGCAAAAATACATGATTAATTCAGTCGGACTGCCGAAGGACACCGTCAGCCTCATTAATTTCGCTGCGCTGCTAATCTTTCTCGTGTTGCAGCCGCTTGCCGGCATGCTCTCAGACCGCATCGGCCGCCGACCGCTGCTCTTTTTCTTCGGTATCGGCGGCACACTGCTCAGCATCCCACTGTTCCTGCTCATGAAGGCGGGACACAGTCCGCTGACTGCTTTCCTGCTGATGATGGCCGGCCTTGTCATCGTGAGCGGCTACACGTCAATCAATGCAATCGTGAAAGCCGAGCTTTTCCCGACCGAAATCCGCGCGCTCGGTGTTGGATTCCCTTACGGCCTGACCGTTGCAATCTTTGGAGGGACAACCGAATACGTCGCCCTGTCCTTTAAAAATATGGGACACGAAAATTTCTTCTTCTTCTATGTCTCTATCTGCATCTTTATCAGCCTGATCGTCTATTGGCGAATGACCGAGACGTCCAAACAGTCACAGATTGACAGTGAGACCTCTGATGAGCAGTCCTTATAAAGCAACATGTTGTTCGAAACAAAATCGGAGTCCTGCCTGCGGGTCGGCTCCGATTTTGTTTTCCCGTTAGAAAAACCTGGCTCTGCCAAGTCCTTTGGACGACGGCGGAGCCTTAGCTTTTCTTGTGCTTGATCCCGCTGACATCTATATACTTTCTTAAGGTACAAAAACGGCATGACTTGATGGCATCCATCTTTCACCCTGTCCGCGGCGTCTTAACATGCGGAACGTCGCCTGCGTCTGGCAACAGCGCAGGCCTCAAATGCTAAGTTTCCGATCTGTCTGCATATTTGAACAGCTTGCCTGATCATCAAAAAGCCGTTATACTCAATGCGTGGTATGGCAGAGTTCGAAACCCTCCTCTGCCTGAACAAAAAAACTACGGGAGTGTGAATCATGCAAACCTCTGAACATGGCGCAGTTGTGCCGTTCAAACTGATCATGCTCGTCATAATCTTTATGACATGCCTGATCGCCGCTAACCTCGCCGCTTCAAAACTTTTCATCATCGCCGGTTTTTCGATGACCTCCGGCATCATCATCTATCCGCTGACCTTTCTCGTGCTCGATACAATGACCGAATGCTGGGGCAAACCGGTTGCTCAGCGTATCGTCTGGCTCGGCCTGAGTGCCAATGTGCTGTTCATCGCGCTGCTTCAGCTCACCATTCTGCTGCCGGCGGCGCCGGTCTGGGGCCATGAAAGCGCGTATGCCCAGACCCTTGGCGCCATGCCGCGCACCATACTGGCCTCCCTGTGCGGGTACAGCCTGTCGCAGTCGCTTGATATTTTCATCTTCAGTGGACTGAAGCGACGCACAGACGGTCGGATGCTTTGGCTGCGCAGTATCGCAAGCACCGCGATCAGCCAGCTCGCTGATTCAAGCGTCTTTATGCTTGTCGGATTTGCGGGCACGCTGCCGCTCAGCGTTATCGGTTCGACTATTGCCACTGAGTATACACTCAAATTTGCCTATGCGGTGGTCGGTGTGCCGTTCATTTATTTAATTGTTCGCTGGGTTCGCGGCAACCGCACGGTCCACCCGCCTGTCGCGCTCACCAACCGCTAAAAAAGGAGACGTCGCTTATGACTGATCGTCAAAAGAACCCGCTCGCCGCGCTCGGCAACCCAAGTGCCGGCTATACGTTCGACTATAGCCCGGAGCGGCTTGAAACGTTCGCAAATACGCATCCGAGCCGCGACTATTTCGTGAAATTTAACTGTCCGGAATTCACGAGTTTATGCCCCATTACGCATCAGCCCGATTATGCCGTTCTTTATATCAGCTATGTGCCGGATGCGCTGATGGTTGAAAGCAAATCGCTGAAGCTTTACTTGTTCAGCTTCCGCAATCACGGCGCGTTTCACGAGGACTGCGTCAATACGATTGCCGACGATCTGATTCAACTGATGGATCCCAAGTACCTGGAAGTATGGGGAAAGTTTTTGCCGCGAGGCGGCATCAGCATCGACCCGTATGTCAATTACGGCAAGTCTGGCACGCGCTGGGAAGCGGTCGCTTTCGAACGCCTCAGCCGGCACGACATGAATCCCGAAGCGGTGAATAATCGCTGAGGGCGAAGGAGCCGGCTAGCCGTGAAACACGACAGTCATATCATGCACAGCAACCAGCAGCTCACCGGCTGCTGTGCAATGACAGTGGTGGCAAGCTCAGCAGGGCCACCTGCAATGAACAGCCATTCTGCCCGCTCATCAGCCGGCGAACGCCGGCCACCGTCTAACGTCTTAATTAAGGGGGAGACCAATGAATGTGGACAAGAAAGCAGTAATTGTATTAAGCGGCGGCCTTGACAGCGCCACATGTATGGGGATTGCTCGTGAGCAGGGATACGTCCTTTACCCACTCACTTTCCGCTACGGCCAGCGCCATGCCCGCGAAGTCGAGCAGGCAAGAAAAATCGCCGACTACTTTCATGCCGCCGATCATCACATCGTCGATCTTGATTTTTTTCGCCAACTGGGCGGCAGCGCGCTCACCGATCCTGACATCGCCGTACCGGAAAATGCAGACAATCCGGGCATTCCGGTGACGTACGTACCGGCACGCAATCTTATCTTTCTGTCGCTTGCGACCGCGTATGCCGAAGTCATCGGCGCATCGGCCATTTTCACCGGTGTCTCTGCCGTCGATTACAGCGGCTATCCCGACTGCCGGCCGGCATTCATCGCTGCAATGAACACGACCGCTAACCTCGCGACACGCTCGGGCGCGGATGGACAGACGCTGCAGATTCAGACGCCGCTCATGCACCTGAGCAAAGCTGAAACGATTGCCCTCGGCACGCGTCTCGGGGTGCCGTATGAGCTGACGACCTCGTGCTACAACGGCGGCACGCTGGCATGCGGCGTGTGTGACAGCTGCCGGCTGCGCATCAAAGGATTTCAAGCGGCAGGCCTCGCCGACCCCATTCACTATGCCGTTCCGATTGAATGGCCGACCACCCATTCATGAACGTGCTGGGCATGTCACTCCGCAACATGCCATGTGCAAAAAGCAAACAGCGCATCGTCGTTTACGCGGGCGTCGCTCGCCAGAGTCTGTCAAGCCGTCTAGGCCGCCATGGACGCAGGGGCGTCATGGGGGCACCCCTCCACTGTCCGCGCCGCATGACAGATCAGAATTATGATTCTTAAGTCTTGCACAAAAAGCACCGCAGATGATCTGCGGCGCCTTTTGTAATTAGACAGCTATTCGATCGTCATCTGACTCACTCAGGCCCGCAGCTGCCGGCGCCTGCCGAGCACGAGCGCCACGACGAAGAAGGCGACGCCGAACGCCAGCACGATCAGCACGTTCCCGATGATTGGCGTGACCGCCGGCCAGGTATCATCCGTCAGGTTATGAATGCGATCGTTGGACGTCACAAACCAGTACGTCGGCGTGAAACTCGCCACTTTCAGCACAGTCCCATTCATAAGCTCCTGCGGGACGAACGCACCGCTCAGGAATGCCGTACCAAGACCGAAGATGTTGGCAATCGCCGACAGTGCCTCACGCTTGGTAACGATGCTGCCGACGAGATAGCTGAAACCGGCGATCGTCAGAGAAAAGGCGCCGGAGTTGAGCAGCAGCAAGCCCGGATGAGAGGCGGCGACGTCCTTCCAGTCAAGCAGGAAACCGAGCGCTGCGAAGAAGGCCCAGCACATGGCGGCAAAGAGCAAGTTGACGAGCGCAAGCTGGGCATTCACGCTGAGCGCGCGCAGCGGCGCGCAGCGCAGGCGACGGCTGATGTCTTCGTCATTAAGCACAATGAAAATGGTGGCGATGCCAAACAAAAGCGTCACGGTGAGCGCGTAAGCCGAAAAGTTGAAGTAGCGCGACAGATAAAGGCTGCTGCCCGAGGTGACAGGATGGCTGCTGAGCGTGACCGGCGTTGTCTCAGCTAGGTCGGCGATCACCTTTTTGGCAATCTGCGCCTGACTCAGCGCCGGATTATATTTGGCATACACCGACGCGAGCTGAAAGTATTGACGCACCACCCGGTCGATGTAGGCATTGTCCGCCGAACCGGAGACGACGCGTTTGTCCAGCTTGAGCGTGCCGCCGTGCATGATGCTCGCGCTGAAGCCACTCGGAATACGCAGAATATAGCTGACCCGGTTAAAGAACAAGGCGTCCTGCATCTGCTCGACTTGGTCCGGCAGCGCAATGAAGTTCGCGCTCGGCGCAAGCGCCTGCTTTAAGCCGGCTGTCAGCGGTGTCTGCTCTTTGCTGATCAAAGCAATGTCGACGCGTTCCTGCGCGAAGCCGGTCGTGCTGCCTGACGAATTGGAAGAAAAGGCGAACAGCACGCTCAGTCCGCAGAAAATAATGAGATACACAAGTACAATGTTAATATTTTTCCTGAAGATTTTCAGACAAATGTTAAAGACTGGCATATTTGCGCCTCCTCACGATCAAAACCGTCAACGTCCCAAAAACAGCGATGAAGGCCAGCATCGCATACATATTCTCCGCATAGCGCCCGAGCGAATCGTAGTAATAGAGTGCGTAGAAGGCGTCTGTCAGCAAGTTGACCGGATTGAGCCAAGCAAGCGGCGGCGCATAAATATCAATGATATATTTAATATCCGGCGACATCATGCCGGCCATGACGCAGCCGGCCATCGTTGCGGCGATGAGCACGGCAAACTTCAACCCCTCACTCTTTTTCAGCAACGCGCTGACAAACGTGCCGAACGACAGACCGAGCAGTGCACCGGCGCAGGCGGTCACGACGACAAGTCCAGTGCGCGCTCCGAAATCGATACCCAGTGCAAAATGCAAATAAGCGAGAAGAATCAGGATTTCCGAATAAAGGATCACAAAGTCGGCAAGTACGCCGGCGAGAAACAGCTTCAGCTTGTGCACCGGTGCCATGTTCAGCCGCGCCGCACGCGCGGACAGATTCGCCTGCACGTCGACCATTTCCTTGTTGCCCCAGAAGCTGCCGTACAGGCAAGCCATCGCAATGAGCGAGAAGAAATAAATCAGCACGTCATTCGGCTTGGCACCGCCGGCGTTCACTTGTCTGATGAGCGCTTTCTCATACGTTAGGTCGGCTATTAAGCCATGCTGCAACGCATCCGGACGTGAGGCGGTTATGTCGCGAGCGGCGGCTACCGTCTGCCGATACTCATCGGCGAACATCTTCATGATGCTCTGGTTAAGCCCCGTCTGCTTCACCGTCAGGCGCGGACCGTCCCGGTAGCTCAAGATGCCCTCAACTTTACCGGCGTCGAGCCATCTTGCTGCCTCCGCCTCGCTGCCCGCTTCCTTTAGATCAAACAAATGAGCTTTGCCGCTTGAGGCGGCGCGCACCGCGCGGTCGAATGCCGCCGCTTGGGCCCCACCGCTGCCGACGAGCGCCGCATGGATCGGCGAAAAGGCATCGTCCTGCGTCAAATTCATAAACGCCATGCTGAAAAATGTACCGAGCACGAGCGGAAAGATCAGCGTCCAGAACACCATCATCCGGTCACGCAGAAGGCATCTCAGACGGTAAACAAAAAGATGAATAAACATAGTGTCCCCTCCTCAGTCGCGCAGCTGCTTGCCGGTAATTTCCAGGAAAACATCATTGAGCGTCGGCATCTCGGAGTAGATGCGGCCGAATGTGATCGCCTCATCCTTTAGAAAGTCGAGCACGGCGGGTAGATTATTCGTTTCCTTCGCCGACTTGATAACCAGCCGGTCAGCGTTGTCCTCGACCGCAATCACGCCGGGCAGCTGTTTCAGCCGCTGAAGCTGATCAGCGCTGATCGTGAACGTCTCGACGGTAATCTTCTCGCCCATCGTGATCATTTCCTTCAATTCACCTTTGGTCCCCGAAGCAATAACCCGTCCTTTGTCGAGGATGACGATCTGCGTGCACAGCTGCTCGACTTCTTCCATATAATGCGACGTGTAAATGATTGTCGCCCCATTCTTATTCAACTGCTCGATGCCTTCCAGAATCTTATTGCGACTCTGCGGATCAACAGCCACCGTCGGCTCATCCAAAATAATCAGCTTCGGTTTGTGAGCAACGCCGCAGGCGATGTTAAGCCGGCGCAGCAGGCCGCCGCTCAGTTTCTTTGGATAAAATTTGCGGAACTCATCAAGTTCCACGAACGCCAGCGCTTCCTCCACGAGCGCGCGGCGCCGCTTCTTATCCGGCACATAAAGGCCGCAGAAGTAATCAATATTCTCATAGACAGTCAGCTCATTAAACACCGCCACATTCTGCATGACGATGCCGATGTCGCGCTTGAGGTCATAGGCATCGGGACGCATCGGCTTGCCGAAGATCTCAACCTCACCGCTGTCATAGCTCAGCAGCGAGAGAATACAGTTGATCGACGTGCTCTTGCCTGAGCCGTTTGGGCCGAGCAGCCCGAATATTTCCCCTTCACGAACTTGCAGAGACAGGTGATCGAGCGCAACAAGCTCACCATACCGCTTCACGAGTTCATGTGTTTCAACAATCATGGATCATTCCCCCTATTGACTTACTGGCTTCATCGTACAGCAAATGATAGGCATGCCATCAGTGAGCACAGTCATGAAAGCAAGTGACAATTGTCATGCCGTTGCCGCCGCGCGTGAAACATGGTTAAATAAAGAGGCACAAAGTTTGGCGGAAGGTGGCAGACAGAAAGCAGTGAAGCAACAGTATATGGAGGGACTTATTGACAAAGCCATTCTTTTTATCGCCTGCCTGCTGGCCAGCCTACCCGCAGCGAACGTCGCAGCGGCGCTCGCTGCTGTCATCGCCGCCGGACTGCTCAGCTACGTGGAGGCGCCGCGCTGGCGCGCACTCTGCGCGGAACTCTTCATTGTGTTTTCTGCCCTCTACTCACCTGGCACCCTCTTTCTGCCGCTGATCGGCTACGACTTGCTCGCTGATCAGTCACTCACCGTCGGACTGACGGCGCTGCTTCCTTTTTGTCGCTATATCAGCGGCGCAACCCTCCGCGAGGCATTCACGTTAGCCGCCGTCACTCTGCTCGCGCTGCTCGTGAGCCGGCGTTCGGCAGCGCTTGCCGCGCGGCGCAACCGCTACTATGACCTGCGTGATGGGTCGCGGGAACTTGCGCGTGAGCTGCGCCGCAAGAACAGCGAGCTGCTGCGCCAGCAGGACAGCGAAGTCACGGTGGCAACGCTCGCTGAGCGCAACCGCATTGCCCGCGACATTCACGATGGTGTCGGCCACTTGCTCTCGAGTGCACTGCTGCAAGTCGGCGCACTGCTTGCCGCACGAAGCGGGGACCAAGCCCAAACCGATCCGCTGCTCACACTCAGCCAGACGCTCTCGGAGGCGATGAACAGCATTCGCGCAAGCGTTCATCGCTTATATGATGAGTCGATTGATCTGCAGGAGCAGCTGAGCGGACTTGCCGCACAATTCAATTTCTGTCCGCTGGAAGTCGTTTATAGTGTCCGCGAGGCGCCGCCACGCGACATGAAATACGCACTGATTGCCATTACCAAAGAGGCGTTCAACAATATTGCGCGCCACTCGCACGCCACGCAAGCACGCATGACCATGCGTGAGCATCCGGCGTTTTACCAGCTGATCATTGCCGACAACGGCCGCTCCGGCGCCATGAATAGGCATGACGGTATTGGACTGAAAAATATGCAAAGCCGTGTCGAGGCTTTCCACGGTCAATTTCAAATCAATATGGCGAATGGATTTGAACTGTTTATAACGATGCCTAAGAAGATGGGCAGGTGAAGTCCGTCAGGCAGGCAACGCATCTTGCGGCACAGCGATACATACGGGTACGCACCAGAGTCGGACAATCCGTGGCTCTTTTGATGCTACTTCTGCATCGACAGACTCTTGCAGGTATTATCGTGCCCTTGCTTTTGTCTTATGGTCTTGTGAATTCCGCGAAATATTTTATATTTTTTACTAATTCAGAAAAATCAAGCTCTGCCAAGTCCGTTTCCCAAAGGTGGGGCCTTCGTTCCGCTTATGCTTAAGTCCCGCTGAATTTTATAGGTTTTCTTAACGTATCCAAGCAGCCGCGGTGACGTCTGCTAACGAAAGGGGAACACGACACATGATTCGTGTACTGATTATCGATGATGACCCGCTCGTCTGCCGCTCCATTCAAACAATACTTGAAGCAGACGATTCACTGACCGTCTGCGCCTCCGGCCACAGTGCCGACGAGGCGCTCGGGTTGTTCCGCCAGCATCTGCCCGACATCCTGCTCATGGATATTCGCATGGGCTGCTCAACAGGAATCGATGCCGCCAAGCACATACTTGAGGCATTCTCGGACGCGCGCGTGTTGTTCTTAACGACTTTTGCTGACAATGACTATATCATTGAAGCGCTTCGTATCGGCGCGAAAGGTTACATTCTGAAGCAGAATTTTCAAAGCATCGTTCCGGCACTCAAAGCTGTCCAGAGCGGACAGCGCGTCTTCGGCGACGCCGTCGTCAATAAGCTGCCGTCGTTGATTGAGCGCAAAAAAACGCCGGACTTCAGCCAAAGCAACCTGACCGAGCGTGAGACAGACATCGTGTCACTCGTCGCCGAGGGGCTTTCCAACCGCGAGATTGCCGAACGGCTTTTTTTAAGTGAAGGCACGGTGCGCAACTATATCAGTACGGTGCTTGAAAAGCTCGTCCTGCGTGATCGCACGCAGCTGGCGGTATTTTACTATAAAAATTGCTGATACCCGATTGTCGCACGCAGCAGGGGCGATCCGAACAGGCGCGGCATATTTACTCAAGCCCCTTTTCAAAAACGCACTGCATGCCCTTTTCCTCCCATCAACCGTCTGCCGGCATCGGCGAATCCGCTCGCTAAGTATAACGCGGCTGCGACATCGTCTTCCGCATTCACGGAGAGGACAAGATGCGCAGCCGCGCGAAGAAAGGGGTTGGCCACACCGTGCCTGCGAAAGCGCGCGTCAATCGACAGGGCGCGAAGCAGCACAGCATCAGCATACGTGCTATGCACCGACGCGCCGCTGAGCGGCTGAAGAATGAGCAAGCCAAACAGCTCTCCCGGCTAATAAAAGCGAGCACAGGCTTTGCGCCTTCGTCCGTCGTCCCCATACCCTCAAGCCGCGGTTTGAAAAAGCGCGTCAGCCCAAATTCGCAGCGGCTGAGCGCCCGTGATCGGTCTCCTGAAAGAAACGGAGCACCGGCTCCTCTGAGTGGCTGTTCATTAGAAAAACTTGGCTCTGCCAGGTCTTTTGGACGACAGCGGAGTCTAAGCTCTTTCTTAGACTGGGTCCCGCTGAAATCTTTATACTTTCTTAGCGTATGAAAAATGCTCCCCCTCTCAGTTCTTCCGATCAGTAGTTAAAGTCATTAAGCTGCCAAACGTTCACATCACTGCCATCTAGCGGGCGCCATACCGCTGCCGCTACCTTTGAGCGATCAAGCGCTTCATCAGGCAGCCAATCCGGCGCGAGCGTCTGACGATTATCGTCAAACACGGCCGGCACGCGCTCAGCTTTTCTGCGCTCGCGGGCATTCTCCGGTGAAAAAATTTTGCGCATTGGCGGATAGCCGGCCTTTTGCAAAAGATTGCGCAATTTTTCTTGGTGATCGCGGCGCACGATCCACGCCCGATCAGAGAACGTGCCAGCGATGAGCGCGGCAATGGGTCGCTGGCTGCGCAATTGTGCGGCGAGTGCAGCGCTTTTGATCTCAAACACGCACACATCCCAGATCTTCGTTTGCCCAAGGTGGCCCGTCCAGCTTGTGACCATCGCTTTGACATTGTCAGGTACCGGCATTTTGCTGAAGCGATCCAGACAGGCCACGATCTGCCCGGCCTGCCACCCGCACTCCACCGCTCGGCATACACTGTCGCGTGTCAATTCATAGATCATCGCGACGTCTGCCGTTTTCAGTTCGGCAAACGTTTCGATTTGCCAGCGCAAGGCGGGCACAGCATTTTCTGGTAAAATGATTTCAAAGTTTGGCTGGACGTACATATCCTCTGTGAGCAATGAGGCAGCCGCCCCGGTGTTCAATTGGTCACCGGCACTGAGCTGCTCACCCCAATCCGTCCAGCGCCAGTACTCCTGCTTATCGGTGCCGACTGCCGTCTCGATGCAACCGAAAAGAGTAAGCGGATAGAGCAAACACAGATCAAGCAGCCGCATATCAACCTTGACGCCCCACGCTTTCTCCCACGTCTCAACCGCTTGTATACATTGCTTTTTGGCACACCACTTGCCATCTCTTCCGCAAAGTGAGAGCATGGACTCCAGCAAATGGAGCGGAAAGTAACGAATGAGGATGCGCGCATAGAATCTGTAGAACTGAACAAAGCTGAGTAACCACTGAACATAGGAACAACTCAGCAGTTCATGCAGCCGCTGATGATTGAGCTTGCAGATGCCGGAAGTAAAGGAAGCAAGCCGATAATAGCTGGCAAAATCACTCCAAAAGGTAACAGCCTCGAAATCACCATACACTGGCGGAAATAGGTCGTCACTCAGCCGAAAATCAGCTGACATGCGTCTCATCATTCTTTTGTAAAGCCGTCCTTGCTGCGTAACAGCGACGTCTTCCCCGGCAATGATTGCAAGAAAATGCATGAAATCATGGACAGCGGCCAAACCAAAATGAGTGGCAGATTGAACGTCGCCCTCCGGAACCTTCTTCATCGCTTCTGCCGCCATGCGCCGCGCAAAAGTATCATTGAGCGTCACACTCACTTCATTCGGCACAACAAGAACAGACTGCCAGCCGCTCTGCCTGCGGAAAACGACACCGGCCTCGATCAAACGCTTCACACCGCCTTTGCCGGCGGCCACTTTTCTAAAGGTTGCTTGCATGTCGCGCTCGCTGATGCCCTCTGAATTACTCCGAGCAAAAAGCACGAGACTGACGAGCAGCTGCCGGTCATTTTTAGGCAGGCGTTCAACAACCGACAACACTGTTTCATTCTCGTAACAGCCGGTCAGCCAATCGATCAGCCCGGCAGAGGTCATCTGCTTGGCCTGTTCAGTCTTGAGTGCAAAAGAGCTGGCAATGCGGCGCAATTCCTGCTTCGTCAAGTCACTCAGTAAGTCGTGTGCTGATGTCAAACTCAGCCCCTCCCTCCTGCTTTCTGTTTTCTATACGCATCCAGCGAAACAACCGGTACCGATGGCTCTTCAAGCGGTTGCCCCAGCAGCTCGTCCGCCTCTTTGATCGCGTACCCGTAACCCTGCTCAGTAAGAAAGCGCTGGCGATTCAGTGCAAAGTCCTGCTCCTTCGTATCCTTTGTCACAACACTGTAGAAATACGCCTGCGCGCCGAGCGCCTTCGGCCTTAAAATACGGCCAAGCCGCTGCGCTTCTTCCTGACGCGAGCCAAACTGTCCGGAGATTTGCACCGCAACATTCGCATCGGGCAGATCAATGGCAAAGTTTGCCACCTTCGAAACGACGAGCAGCGGGACCACCCTGTCCCGAAAGGCCTGATAAAGTGCATCTCGCTCGCTCATCGGCGTTTTTCCGGTAATGATCGGCGCATGCAGTGCTTTAGCGACGCGCTGCAGCTGATCCAGATATTGCCCAATGACGAGCACGCTGTCCGTCCGGTGACGCTCAGCAAGAGACTGAACGACCGCCAATTTTTGCTCAGCCTCCGCCGAAAGCCGCATCTGTGCCCGGGCATCGGCCGCCGCGTAAGTCAGCCGTTCCTCCTCCGTTAGTGACACGCGGATTTCCTCGCAGTTCGCTGTCGCAATCCAACCGCTTTTCTCGAGTTCTTTCCACGGAACATCATATTTCTTGGGACCGATCAACGAGAAGACGTCCGTCTCAAGCCCATCCTCGCGCACGAGTGTTGCCGTCAGTCCAAGACGCCGTTTCGCTTGAATATCCGCCGTGATGCGAAAGACAGGTGCCGGCAGCAGATGTACTTCATCATAAATGATCAATCCCCAGTTTCTTTTGGCAAACAGGTCGAGATGCGTGAATGGCTCATCTTTTTTCTTTCGGTGGCTGACAATCTGATAGGTCGCGACAGTCACCGGACGAATAGCCTTGTGCTCACCGGAATACTCACCGATCTGATCCGGCGTGAGCGTTGTCTTGTCAAGTAATTCGGCCATCCACTGCCTTGCCGCTGTCACACTTGAGGTCATAATCAACGTCTCAGCACTGATCCTTACCGCCGCACCGAGACCGATGACTGTTTTTCCCGCACCGCATGGCAGCACGAGCACCCCGCTGCCGCCGAGCGAAGAGCCATCGGCATAGAAATGATCAACCGCTTCCTGCTGATACTTGCGCAAGGCAAACGGATGGCCGGACACGCTCACTTTCCGAAGTGAGAAGTCAAGCGGTGCACCGGCGGTATAACCCGCCAAGTCTTGAACCGGATGGCCGAGATTCATCAGTTCCTGCTTCAGCCGCCCGCGCTGCAGCGGGCGGATCACGACGTGGCACGCATCGATGCGCTCGTCGATGAACGCGCCCATGCTCTTATAACCGAACAGCGCGGCAAGTTCCCTGGGCTCTCTGCTCGAGAGCACGAGTTTCCCTTGATTGCTCTCCAATTTTAAAACGCCAAAACGCCCGAACACATGTCTGATTTCCGTTGTCACATTCGGGGCGATGTCGAATTTGCTGTATGATACAAACAAGTCTAAGATTTCATCAACCGCACGCCCCGAAGATGCCGCATTCCAGAGAGAGAGCGGCGTAATCCGGTACGTATGCACATGCTCCGGGCTTTTCTCCAGCTCGGCAAATCGGCTGAGTACATCACGAATATGCGAATAGTCAGGATGGTGCACTTCAAGCAGTACGGTCATGTCAGATTGAATCATAAGCGGGTTATTCGGTTGATAACTAATAGCTACCACTGCCTTTATGAACTGTTTTTCATATAGTCATTGTAACGGAAAAAAAGCGGCTGAAACACCTTTGTGCCGTTTTTTTATGCAAATAACGACAAGTCTTTTTGATGCGGCTCTGAACTTGGACGGAACTATCGCTTAAGGCATTCAAACGGCATAATCGCCTCCGACCCGATCGTTCTCTGAAAAAAATGACCGCCAGTCACCGGAACCGTTAACCGAAGTGAGGTGACTTTTTCAGTAACAGACGCCGTCAGCTTGTCGAAATGATTCTATAATGATATCATTTAAATACCAAAAACAATATACTGTAATAGGTGGTTTGAAAAATGAAAGAACATCAAGCTTGGTCAACAAACGGCTACGCTGTGCTGCTTGTCATGCTCGTTGCACTCACCGGTTCAGCAGTTGCATCCGCTGCAGCTCAATCCCCATTTATCATCATTGCCGTCCTCATTGTCGCGCTTGCAGCCAGCGGCTTCGGTGTTAATCCACCGAACAAGGTCGCAGCGCTCACCTTCTTTGGGCGCTACATCGGCAGCGTTCATCAGAACGGTCTTTATTACTCTGTGCCTTTCACGCTCCGAAAAAAGGTATCCCTGCGCGTACGCAACTTCAACAGTGAAAAGCTGAAGGTCAATGACGTGGACGGTAACCCGGTCGAGATCGCTGCTGTCGTCGTCTTCAAAGTCATTGACGCGGCAAAAGCGCTCTATAACGTTGACGATTACGCCCAATTTGTTCAAATTCAAAGCGAGACGGCCATTCGCCACATTGCCTCCCAGTATCCTTATGATAATTTTCAGGAAGATGGGCTCTCTCTGCGCGGCAATGCCGAGCAAATTTCCGAACAGCTCAGCGCCGAGCTGCAGAGCCATTTGGAAGTTGCCGGTGTGAACATCATTGAGACACGCCTGACCCACCTTGCCTACTCCATGGAAATTGCACAAGCCATGTTGCAGCGGCAGCAGGCCTCGGCGATCGTTGCCGCCCGCCAGCAAATTGTCGAAGGTGCTGTCACCATGGCACAGATGGCGATTGCGCGGCTGGAAGCCGACCATACCGTTGACCTTGATGAAGAACGGAAAATGCATATGATTAACAATCTCATGGTCGCAATTGTCTCTGAAAAAGGCGCACAACCGATCGTCAACGCGGGCAGTCTGTATTAAACCGTTTCTCGGGAAGCCCATTGTGCGTCGCTCTGTTCGGCGGACAATGAGTTTCTTAGTCACAGAAACTCAAAACCGTCTGTCCGGCGGGCAAAAAGTGCCCGATCCTTTTTCCGAAAGTGCTTCGGTTGCCTCCTTGCCGCGGACTTCCCCGGACAGCATGAGATCGGCTGGATCGCTTCTTTCAAAAGACACCATCGTACCTGTTCTTTTTCAGCGAATCGCTTGACCGGGCGCTGACGCTGTTTCAAATTTAAAAAATATCAGGCGAAATCAATGGACAAAAAGAAATTTTTGTTGCGCATCGATCCACGCCTTTACGATGCGCTGCAGCGCTGGGCGGACGATGAACTGCGCAGCGTCAACAGCCAGATCGAAAGTGTGCTGCGCGATGCTTTGCGTCACTCCGGGCGGCTTGCCAAAGACGGCGATAACGCAAGCCGTGAAACGAAACATTAATTGCGCCGCTCAGTTACACGTCAGTTAGAAAAACTTGGCGAGGTCAAGTCCTTGGACGACGGCTGAACCTTAGCTTTTTCTTAGACTTAGCCCGCTGACATCAATAGACTTTCTTAACGTACAAAGAAGTCCGGGACTCTTAAGGAGTTCCGGACTTCTTCAGTTTCTAGTGCATGAATTAGTCATTGGCCGCTTTTGCTTTTTCAGCAATCGCCGCAAATGCCGCCTCGTCATGGACAGCGAGATCGGCAAGCATCTTGCGGTTGACTTCAATGCCCGCTGTCTTCAAACCATGAATCAACCGGCTGTAAGACAAGCCGTTCATGCGGGCTGCCGCGTTAATACGGGCAATCCACAGCTTGCGGAAGTTACGCTTCGTCTGACGGCGGTCACGGTAAGCATAGCTGAGTGATTTGAAAACTTGCTGTTGGGCCACTTTAAAAAGTTTATGCTTTGCGCCGAAATAACCCTTTGCAAGCTTCAATACCCGCTTGCGTCTGCGCCGGGTCACATAGCCGCCTTTTACTCTTGCCATTGATAAAACCTCCTAGAAATGCCTTGCATCCTCAGCATCAAGCATTGATCATTTTTTTAATTTTCTTTGCCAGTGTCGGTGTCGCGATGACCGCTTTGCGGCGGTTGCGCGTCTGCTTCTGTGACTTGTGAAGCTTAAAGTGATTGGAATTGATTTGGCTGCGTTTGAATTTGCCGCTGCCCGTTTTCTTGAAACGCTTTGCAGCGCCTTTGTGCGTTTTCATCTTTGGCATAAAAAATTCCTCCTGACGGGCCTCATTTTGTCATCGACAGTCCCGTAATGCTTTACTTCTCTGCCTTCGGAGCAAGCATGAGAAACATGCTTCGCCCCTCCATCTTTGGCCTTGCTTCAATGACGCTGATGTCGGCACATTCCTCCGCCAGCTTCTCAAGCACATCGCGACCAAGATTGGAATGGGTGATAGCGCGCCCACGGAAGCGAACGGACGCCTTCACTTTATTGCCCTTTTCAAGAAACTTGCGGGCATTATGCATCTTGGTCGAAAAGTCATGATCCTCAATGCTCGGACTGAGACGAATTTCTTTAATGCTGACCACTTTCTGATTCTTGCGGGCCTCACGTTCTTTTTTCTGCTGCTCAAAACGGAACTTGCCGTAATCCATAATCCGGCATACCGGTGGTTTCGCGCCGGGAGCAACCATGACAAGATCAAGGTTGACGTTCTGCGCCATAGCCAAAGCTTCGGATTTGGACTTGATGCCGATCTGTTCGCCGTCTCGGCCGATCAAGCGCACCTGCGATGCACGGATTCCGTCGTTCACAACCATGTCTTTGCTAATATTGAGCCACCTCCATAAATAAGTTGAGAAAACATCGGCAGTAAAATAAAGATGCGGGCGCATAAAACACCCGCATCATTCAGTCATTTGATCAAACCTGACAATAGCATTGCTGCATCGAACAGGTGAGAAGCCGGGTGCCTCTGCTTTACTCATTTTAACTCACTTTTTCGATTATACCATTCATATATTTTTGACGCAAGGGTTATTTGCTTAGTCAACAGCCGGTTTCGGCGTTACCCGTTTAGCGATTTCGTCCAGCAAACCGGCTTTGAAGGCGTCGTAAGCCTGCGTCGTTGAATCCTTTTCTCCGTATTTGCGCACGTTGACCGTTTGATCCTCAACTTCGTGATCGCCGATAACAAGCGTATACGGGATCTTATGCGTCTGCGCGTCGCGGATTTTATAGCTGAGCTTCTCCGCACGCTGATCGGCATGGGCGCGGACGCCAGCCATCTTCAGATCGTGTGTCAGCTTCGCCACATAATCGTGATGCACATCGGCTACAGGGAGCACTTCCACTTGCACAGGGGCAAGCCAGGCCGGGAACGCGCCGGCAAAGTGTTCGATCAGGATGCCGATAAAACGGTCAAGCGATCCATAGATGGCGCGGTGAATAACGACCGGACGTACTTTTTCATTATTTTCATCAATATACGTGAGGTCAAATTTCTCAGGCATCTGATAATCGAGCTGAATCGTCGCGCATTGATGACTGCGGCCAATCGCGTCTTTGATATGAAAATCGATCTTCGGTCCGTAGAACGCGCCGTCGCCAGCATTGATCGTATACGGCATCCCGATATTATCGAGCACCCGACTGAGCGCCGCTTCCGCCTGCTGCCACATGTCAATGCTGCCCAAATGGTCTTCAGGCATCGTCGACAATTCGACCGTGTATGGGAAGCCAAACGTCTGATAAATCTTGCCAATCAGTTCAAAAATATTCTTAATCTCGCTCTCGATCTGATCCGGGCGAACGAAGATATGCGCATCATCCTGACAGAACGTCCGGACGCGAAGCATGCCGTTCAGCGCGCCGCTCAGCTCATGGCGATGCACCTGGCCGAATTCAGCAATACGAATCGGCAGTTCACGATAGGAATGCAATGTGTCTTTAAAGATCAGCATGTGTCCGGGGCAGTTCATCGGTTTCAAGGCGTAATTCACGTCATCGACCTTCGTGAAATACATATTCTCATGATAGTGATCCCAGTGCCCGGAATTCTCCCAAAGCCTCTGGTTCATCATCAGCGGTGTGCGCACTTCCTCATAATCACGCTGACGCTGCAATTCGCGGGAGAAATCTTCCAGCGCCGTGCGGATAATTTGACCGTTCGAGAGGTAGAACGGCATCCCCGGCGCTTCTTCAGAGAACATGAACAAATCAAGCTGCTTGCCAAGTTTGCGGTGATCGCGTTTCGCCGCTTCTTCAAGGAAATGAAGATGCTTGTCGAGATCTTTCTGGCTGAGAAACGCCGTACCATAGACACGTTGCAGCATCTTATTGTCACTGTTGCCACGCCAATAGGCACCGGCTACGCTCATTAATTTGAAGGCTTTAATTTTTCCTGTTGACGGCAAATGCGGTCCGCGGCAGAGATCGACATAGTCGCCTTGACGATAGAGCGTAATCGTCTCGCCTTCCGGAAGATCACGAATCAACTCCAGCTTCAGCGGATCATCGAGAGCTGTGAACACTTCAAGCGCTTGGGCGCGCGACACTTGTTCACGAACAATCGGTAGATTCTCACTGACAATCTTCTTCATTTCCTTTTCAATAGCGGGAAAATCTTCTTTTGTCAGAGAATGATCCATGTCTACGTCATAATAGAACCCGTTTTCAATGACCGGACCAATACCCAGCTTGACATCGGCATAAAGTCGCCTCAGTGCTTGAGCAAGCAGATGCGCGCAGCTGTGGCGCATCATGGCAAGCCCGTCCTCACTCTCAAGCGTAATCATTTCAACCGATGCGTCCGCATCGATCGGACGGCTCAGATCGCGCAGTTCACCGTCAACTTTAACGGCTACCGCTTTCTTCCGAAGACTGTTTGAGATGGAGGCAGCAATCGCCTCCGCCGTCACGCCCGCCTCATACTCGCGAACGGTGTGATCCGGCAATGTAATTTGAATGACAGACATCAACAACATCTCCCTTTTTCTTGCATTCAAAAAGTTTAAAGAGCTCAAGAGGGTCCAAGTCTAAGAAAAGCCAAGACGCGACTGCCGTCTGAAGGACTGGCCTTCTCCAAATTTCTCCAAACAGCTGACCCGTTGTTCACATGCACACACGCTTTGCCCCGCTTAAAAGCGGGCACGCCCTAGGCTCCCTTCAAGCCGATGATACGCGGAGAAGTTCAGGTTCCCTGGGGGTGCTCACGCAAGTCGCTCTTGCCAAACACACCCCCGCCGCAAACAGGCTGTAAACAAAAAACACCCGCCCCTAAAGAAGGGGCGAGTGTAGCTCGCGGTTCCACCCTTGTTTCCGCCACCCGTGAGCGGGCAGCAGCTCAAGCGCTTAGTAACGGAAGCCTCCCGTCGGCAGATACTCGCGGTTCCCTGCCGAAGCTTAAGGGCGGTAAGCTACCATCGTGTCGGAAATTTTCATCAGCCATTTCCTCTCTGCAGACACGCCAAGGCAACCCATATCCCTGTCATCACTTTATATGCATGTTCTTCAATGTTCCTTATTATAATTCAGCGTCACGCAAAGATCAAGTCCGCACCAGATGCGCCGTCTTCTTCCGCATGGGCCGCTTAACGCACTCAGACACTGAGCTCATTGCTGTGCGCCAGCAGAAAATCAAACAGCATCGCCCGGCTCACCGCTTCGGCTTCTTTCGCCAAACCGACATGTTTGAGAATCGCAAGTCCAAAAGGAAGGGCCGTCCCTGCTGCCCGCGAGGTGAGCACATGACCGCTGACCACGACAGGCGTCCGGACGTACTCAGCCGGCCGCACCTCCGCTTCAAAGTCCGGGTTGCTCGTTGCCCGCTGCCCTTCAAGCACACCGGCACGTTGCAGCGCAATCGGCGCCGCGCAAATTGCGGCGATCGTTTTTCCGGCAGCGGCAAACGCGCGAATCAATTGCTGCGCGCGCGCGTCATCTCGCAGCGAACGCGCATTCTTGACCCCGCCCGGCAAGTAGAGCCCGTCATAATCCGCCGCGCTGACACCGTCAATCTCCTGATCGGCCTGAATGACGATCCGCCGCGAGCCCTCAACCATCAGGCCGACAAGCGAGCAGACGCTCACCTCAACACCGCCGCGGCGCAAAACATCGATCACTGTCACGGCTTCGGTTTCTTCAAATCCTTCGGCAAGCAGCACAAGAAATTTGGTCATCCGCTTCTGCCTCCTTACGTCTTCCCGTTGATCGTATCACACATGTGTCCACAGTGACAACTCTTTAAAACCGAGCGACCGCGGCAACCCGCCTTGGCACATGACAGGGCGCGCCGATCCTTTTGCTTATCGCCCGTTTTTTTAGCGGCCGCCGATCAGTCTTGCTGAGCTGCCGCCTCCCGCTTTTTCACATGAATCTGCCGCTGATCAAAAGAGAGCACCGCATCAAACTGCTGAAGCAGCTCCGGCTGAGCGTGATGCAGCGACATCACAACGGTGCGGCCGTCTAAATGTAATAAAACATCGAGAATCTTAGAGGCAGCGGCTGAATCCACCGCTGAGAGCGGTTCATCGCAGACGATCAGTTCGCGCTCAGCGTACAGGGCGCGGGCAATTGCCACGCGCTGCGCCTGACCGCCGCTGAGTTGTTCCTCAATTTCGCCAATTTCTGCCGTTAAATCCAGTGCCTCAAGACCGAGCCTTTGAATCGTCACTTGAAACTTTGACTGATCGACAGGGGCAAAGAGCGTGACATTGTCGGCGACTGTGCCTTGAAACAGCGCCACTTTCTGGGGCATGATGGCCAGTCGTTCAAAGTATTCAGCGTCGCTGATTTGAGCAAGAGGATGTTGATTGATCCATATGTGTCCGGACGTCGGTTCAATCTCTTTCGTCAATAATTTCAAAAACGTACTTTTTCCACTGCCGTTCTCTCCGACCAGCGCATACGTCTTCCCCTGTTCTAAATGCACGTTGACGTGTTCCAGCACGGCAGCTCCCTGAGGATAAGCATACGATACATTCTCAAAACAAATGGTTTGAATGCTGCCGTCAATCTTTTTAGAATCAGGCGTCGTCTCATGGCTATCAACCAAGCACGCGCCGAGATCTTGACGAATATCGTGAGTGGAGGCCAGCTGGGCAAACGTGCTGGCAAACCAGAAGATGGGAGTCGTAATCGTGTCGGTCGCCTGACCGATAGCGATCAGCGTGGCCACGTCCAGTTGCCGATAGAGAATCATCGGCACACCGATGGCATAGAGGCCAATCTTGATCATCCATCCGCAGGCATCATTAACGACCGTGACATAACCTTTGCTAAGATTGACTTGAAGCATCTTATCGGCAATCTGCTGATTGGCGCTTTGAAATTGATACATCATGACGGGTTCAGCGTGAAAAATCTTCACCAGCGAGAATTTACCGAAACAGTTATTCAAAGCAGCAATGATAACAGCCAGCGAGCGATTATATTTTTTCTGCTTTGAACCAAGCTGCTTCGTCATCACCTTCGTGATCCATAACGCCAGTAAGGAAATCACAATCAGATAAAGAAATAACCAGTAGTTAAGAAGGAGCGAAAAGGCGGAACCCAGCAGGAAGGATGAGATAAAGTAGACGACGCTATCCATTGGTCGAAGATAGCTTCTAATCATCAATGGAATATCGTTATTAAATAATGAGGCAATCTCCGACAGCTTGAAGTGCTCCTTTAACGCCGGAATACGCAGATGCAGCAGGTGGCTAAAGACGGCTTGGTTCAACAGATTCTGGCTTGAAGCATAAAATTTCTCAGTATAGATCTGTGAAATGACATTCAAGAAACAAATCAAGACAAACGTCCCCAGGTTGATGAAAATAAACCATCCGACATGAAATGAGATCCACTTCTCAACGAGCTTCATATCATAGTACACTAACTGGGCAATCGACAACTGGTAGGTGGCAAACAACACAGTCGTCAGCAGCGCTAACGCAAAATATTTTCTATTCTTTTTCCATAAAAAGTGAAGAATCATCAGCTTTCAATCCTCTCGTCTTAACAGTTCTTTCTGCAACTGAACATAAGGGGCTATGGCTTCATAGTTGTAATTTTCAATTATTTTTTCAAATAGTTAATCATACTTTTCTTCATAGGCATCCGTGCAGAGGGCGCCGAACGTGTCCATGTTCCCGATGATGATGTTTTCTTCCGGACTAGAAAAAGGAAAAAAAGAAATGTCGCCATTGTAGTTGATCCATACTGAACCAGTGATACATGTTGCAGAAATAGGATAATAGATTTAAATTATTCACCTGATTTATTCAGGCCATTGCTTTAAACCGTTTAAAAAGTTAATTTGATCGCTCTTCCCCGTCCATTGCGGTGCATGAAAAAAGCGCACAAAAAAGAATCCTAATCTGTTAAAGTTAAATCACCAAAAAATAATAACAGAGAGGATCCTTTCCCATGACTACCTTATGGCAAACCTTATTAGATTTCATTAATGAACAATTGAAGCTGCTTTCCTTTTTTCCCAAATTCTTCACATCTTTTTCATGTTCACTGAGCAGTGCTTAGTAAAGAAATATATTTCTTCATAGTATTTATTATATACCTTCTTTTTCAAAAACAATGTCGAAAGAAGTCGAAAATATTCAAATGAACAAAATAGATCTATTTAAAAATAAACCGAATAATTAGTGCGTGGCAAGCTCTTTTCGACTATCAGACTGGGCTATATTCAAATTGTTCAACAGACGAATGGGCTGCACCTGAGGCGGCAGTTAATTTGCCGCCAATACCCCTGATTATTGACCTCACTGAAGTGTATACCTGCATTTTCGGCAGTGTCGCCTCGACCCTTCAGCTGCCCTCGCCAGATCGGCATTCCCCGCCTCACCCGTCGCTCAGCCGGCCCGCCGCGCCGAGGCTGAGCGGAACAAAGCACACACGCTCCTCGAAGACCTGATGCAGCGTCTTCATAATACTGTGATCCGAACGGTCGGTATAGACGACGACGTGCTTGGGCGCGAGCGCGATCAGCGTCAGGACGATGGACGGCTCCGCTTCGATGCCCCATTGCTTCAGCAGCGGATAGAACGAGCGGACAGACTGCTCATTGCGAATCAGGCGGCCGTGCTCGTCATAGAGCCTGAATGGGTGCTCGTCATACACCTCGATCTTCTCACAGAGCGGCTGATAGGCGCGGATGATGCGGCGCAGCTTATCAATGAATACTTGATATTCCTGCTCAAGCTTATACTCGTCGATCGCCACCTCGATATAGCGGCGCAAAACGTCGCGGTAACTTGCCAAGCGAAAACGCAGGAACGATGCGAACGTAAAACTGTTTTTGGTAACCAGCAAGTCGCTCAAGGCATCGACGATCAGCTGGCGACGATCAGGCAACGTTTCCGTCTCAGGCAAATCATTTTTCTCTCCGGAAAAGATGGCGGCAACAATCGCCAAAATGGCCACTTTCTCTTCGGCGTCTGTGAAGAAATAGCAGCCCTCAATGATGTCAATTAGCCACGCCTTTTCAAAATGTTCAATGATATACCGTGCAAACAGACGCTCCAGTTTTTCAGCAGCCGCACCGCTCTGCGGATTGACGGCCAGGCGGTTATTAATGAGCAGCACATCCGCCTGTTGCCTGAATTCGGCTGGCAACGCGCGATAGAGCCCGACGGCATCTTTATTCGTCTCAAATATAATTTCCACAAAGCATATCCTCCCCGTCCCATCTTTATACCTCCACTATATGGGGCCGGGAGAACTTTCATTCGAGCGGGCAGGCAAAAATTTCACTTCGGCTGTGCGCGGCGGTTTGTACCGGTCATCGTGACAAGCGTGGTGAAGTGGCGAACACGTTCCATCAGCCGTCTTGCTTTGACATATTCGACACCACTGCGCTGAGAGTAGGCAAAGTGAGCTTCAAGTTCGTCATAATTAAAGTTTGACGTGTACAGCGTCGGCAAGTGCTCGGTCATCCGATGCTGAAGAATGCCGCCGAGCACTTCATCACGTATCCATGGGGTCATCGTTTCCGAACCAATATCGTCAAGAATGAGCAGAGGCGCCCGGCGCAGCACATCCAGCTTCTCGTCGACGCTGTTGTCTTGAATCGCCCCCTTAATCTCGCGAAAGAAATCAGGGGCGTAAACGATCAGTGAAGCAACGCCGCGGCTCTGAGCCAGCCGGTTCATGATCGCGCCCATGAGGTACGTTTTGCCGACACCGAATTCACCGCAGACATAGAGTCCTTTGGCTGTTTCCGAGTCATCAAGGTAAGCCCGGACAAAGTCACCGGCCGCTTTTAGCGCTTGCTGGCGTCCCGGCTCGTGCTTGTCAATGGATTTGAACGATGCTTCAAGGATGTCTTTCGGCATATAATAACTCGTAATCAGCCGGCTTTGCCGTTGGTGTTCCCGCTGCCGGCTCAGCAGCGGGCACGGTGCAAAAATAAGCAGCGGATCGCCGTGGTCATTGCGCAGTGCCGGCCGATAGCCGGGCATCATGTTCGCACAGGCTGAGAGTCCCGGACAGTGATCGCAGCGCCGCCACTCCTCGGTAAATTGATAGAGTTTTGCCAGATGGCGAAGCAATCGCTCGCGGGACATGTCCGGATGCTCGGC
This sequence comes from Sporolactobacillus sp., assembly GCA_047722915.1. Classification (GTDB taxonomy): domain Bacteria; phylum Bacillota; class Bacilli; order Bacillales; family Sporolactobacillaceae; genus Sporolactobacillus. Next base: position 222,394 of record JBDNZQ010000001.1, on the reverse strand, counting down.
GATGAACGCCGCAAGGCGCGGATCGCGGACCAGCGATTGAAAGCGCCGTTCACGTTCGCCGTCCTCTTCACCGGAAGGCACGATGCCCTTAAGGAATGCTTTGATCGGTTCCACTTGCATGCCGCCCCCTTTTCAGCTCAACAGTCATTAAATATTGTTTAAATAGTCGTCCAACCATTTGGCACGCTTTTCCGCTTCTTCCGGCGACACTTGCGGACGTTCGGCGCTTTCTTTTTTTTTGTTCATCCATTCAGGAATGATTTCGCGATGGCTCTCGGCGGCGGAACGGGGCGCGGCGCGATGCTTTTGCGGCTTTTGCTGTTTGAGCGCATCGCGCTTTCTCTTCTCTTGGCGCGCGATCGTCATCGCCTGGCGAACCGTGCGGACGTGCGCGCGTGCCCACGTCGCAGCAATGCTTTCCACAAAAGCCTTTGTCAAATGATTGTCATTGACTTTCACGACATAATCAATCAAGACATTGACAACGCCGGGATTCAGCTTGAGGTCAAGCAGCAGTGACTCGACGAGTTTCAGATCGGTCGCAGCCGGCTTCGCTCCGTCCCCCAGCGCTTCAAGCAACTGATAGGGAGAAATGGATTCGTACCAGGCGATCTGGACTTCTTCTTCACCTTGCGGACGGCGTCCGTCCATCTCGCGCTCACCGGCCGGCTGGCGGCACATAACAAGTGCCGGTTCTTCTCCGGGACCGTGCTCGAGTGCATAAAAGTCACGCACTTCGCGGCGCAGCGCTTCGATATCGATGTCGCCGGTGTGCAGCGCCGCCGTCTCAAGCGCGCGGCTCATATTATAAGGATCGATTTGATAGACGAACGCGAGCTTGGCGACCACCTCTCGGACCTGCGGCGTCAACGCCGCCGCAGACACGATCGCTGCGGACAGATAGCCGCTCAGTGCCTGAAAGTTAAACGTGCTGTGAAAGTGCGGCTCAGCGGCGGTTTCATCCGCATAAGCATCCCGCTTCCCCGGCGGCTGTTCGCCGGATGGGCGCGTGCCGTAGACTTCGGCAAATGCGGCTGACACATCTTCAAACTCAGCCACAGGCAGCGGCGCGCGCTCGAACTGCTCACGCGTGCGTTCATAATCACGCTGCCCGAGCTGATGATACAAGAAAGGGGCAAGCACGTCATCCTGAAAAAAACGAGCCGGCGAGAGCGGCGGCTCGAGTTCATATATGAAAAAAGCGGGATCAGCCGCCTTCTTTTTCAATGTTCTGAGCAGGCCGAGCGCCTCGAGCTTCTTCCGGGCCGCAAGCAGCCGGTTAAGCGGAAGATTGAGCACAGCCATTAAGTGGTGATGCGTCAGCGATTGTTCGCCCGCGCCCCCCTCACCCTCCTGCCAAAGGGTAAAGTAAAGCCCGGACGCCTCAAGCTCGATCAGCGGTTGATAAAGACACGTCACCACTTTCTGGTGATAAAAATGCAGCAACCCGCCTGTCCTGACGATATAGTGGTCACCCGGCAGCACGTCCTTCCATGACTGCATCACAACTGATGCCGCCTCCTCTCATCACTCACGGTTCCTGCGCGGATGGGTCCTCCGAAACATCCGGCGTTCGCTGATTCTTTTCCGCCTCAAGCAAGTCTTTGAGTTCCTGAATTTGACGGGCAAACACATTGATATCCTTAAACTGCCGGTAGACCGAAGCGAAGCGCACATAAGCGACCTCGTCCACTTTCGCCAGCTCGTTCATGACAAGCTCACCGACTTCATGGCTCTGAACTTCACTGTTCCCGCTGTCACGCAGCCGTTTTTCCACATGATTGGCAATTTGCTGCAACCGCTCAAGCGACACCGGCCGCTTCTCACATGCTTTAAGCAGACCCCTGATGATTTTGTCGGGGTTAAAGGATTCGCGAGTTTCTCCTTTTTTAATGACAACGAGCGGCAGCTCCTCTATCTTTTCAAACGTTGTAAACCGGTAGTGGCAATGTTCACACTCACGCCGCCGGCGGATGGCCCGTCCACCATTCACCGGCCGGGAATCAAGCACTTTGGACTCCGTCCGCTTGCAGTTAGGACAGCGCATCACTTTCACCTCATTTTTGAACGCACTTGGCGTTCATTCAATGGCTTTGCTCATAGAGTTCTGCTCTCTTCAGTCGCCGTGCAACGGACAATCGGGCAACATCCCGCGAACAGTATCATGACTTGCTATTTCCCCTATTTTATCGCATCAAACGCTTTCTGAAAAGCCCGGCTCAGCACGCCATCGTCACTGCAACTGCCACGCCTTTAACAGTTCATCGAGCTGGTGAAACGTCATATCCACTGATCCGCTGTTATCAATCACGGCCGTCGCGCGCCGGCATTTCTCGCTGATCGGCAGCTGCGCCGCGATCCGTGCTTCCGCCTGATCTGCGTCGTGCGGACTGCGCGCCTTGAGCCGGCGCAACTGAAGATCGGCCGGCGTATAGACGACAATCACGCGGTCGCACATTGACACCATATTGCTTTCATACAGCAGCGGCACGTCAAGGAACACAGCGGCAGAACCGGCCGCCGCCCATCGTGCGATGCACCGCTCCATACGCTTTTGAATCAGCGGGTGCAGCAGCGCGTTAAGCACCTTGAGCTCGTCGGGACGATTAAAAACAAGCGCGCCAAGTGCATGCCGGTTGAGTGTGCCGTCGGCATTGAGCAGCGCACTGCCGAAATGCGCGATCACACGCTGTAACCCCGGCTCACCGGGCATGACGAGCTCGCGCGCCAGTGCATCCGCATCTATCACCGGAAAGTCCAGCTGGTGCAGCCGCGCAGATACAAGACTTTTTCCGGTGGCAATGCCCCCGGTTATCCCGATTTTAAGCACAGGTGCTTCGCTTCCTTCTGACAGTTTGGACAATAGTGGGTTCCGCGCCCGCCGACCTTTATCTTCTTGATCGGCCGGCCGCAGCGTGCGCACGGCGCGCCTTTGCGGCCGTACACGCGCAGCCTCGTCTGAAACGCCCCGATATGTCCCTGGCTGTTGACAAAAGTGCGTACCGTGCTGCCTCCCATGGCGACAGCTTCGCTGAGCGTCGCCCGAATGGCGCGGTGCAGCGCAGCGAGCTGCTCAGTGCTGAGCCCCTCGGCCGGGCTCAACGGATGAATGCCCGCACGATATAATGTTTCGTCGACATAAATATTACCAAGTCCCGCCACGCAGTGCTGATCGAGCAGCACATTTTTGATCGCTCTTGCCGTTTTTGCGCAGCAGGCAGACAGGAGGCAAACCGTGAATGCACTCGAAAGCGGTTCCGGTCCGAGCCGGTTGAGCGGCGCTTGTTCATATTCCTCACCTTTTACAAAAAGGTGCATCGTGCCGAATTTGCGCACATCGCTGTAGCGCAGCGACATGCCGTCAGTCAGATGAAAAATCACATGCGTATGCTTATCGGCCGGTACACTGTCCTCCTCAAGTGCATAGCGCCCTTCCATGCGAAGATGGGACACGAGCACGAGGTGTTCAAACTGCAGCAGCAAAAATTTGCCGCGCCGGCTGATCGCCTTGAAGGTTTGTCCGGAAAGAAGCGCAGCGAACGTCTGCGGCTCTGTCGGCCGCTGAATGATGCGCGCGCAGCGAACGTCGACTGACTCAATGGTACGGCCGACAACAAGTGTTTCCAATGTCTGCCTGACGGTTTCAACTTCGGGAAGCTCCGGCATATGCTGACCCCCTCATCTAGTCCAGTCTGAAGTGAGCGAGATGTGATGCGTCGCAAAGCGATTCTGCATGCGGCATCTGCGGCGCTCCGCTGTTGCGCCGCGCGGCAATCCTCAACCGCTCACCCGACCGTTCAAAAAATTATGCTCAGCATGCTCACAAAGGCTGACCCGCCTTTGCATGGAAATCTTTATATTTTTCTTAACGTGTGATGCACGCCGTTTACTTCGCGTCGTACCATGTCGGTCCCCACGCGCAGTGCACCTCGAGCGGCACCTCGAGCGGCACCGCATGTTCCATGACCTCAGGAACAAGTTGTTCCAGACGCGGCAGTTCCGCCTCCGGAACTTCAAAGATCAGTTCGTCGTGCACTTGCAGCAGCATTCTGGCCTGCAAGCCTTCATCTGCAAGCCGCGCATCAATGGCAATCATCGCTTGTTTAATGACGTCGGCGGCACTGCCCTGAATCGGCGTATTCATCGCCGTTCGCTCAGCAAAACTGCGCTGATTAAAATTATGGCTGTGCAAATCAGGCAGATAGCGTCTTCGGTTCAACAACGTCGTCACATAGCCGTCTTGGCGGGCTTTGCTGACAATGTCTTTCATATACGCCTGCACGCCGGGATAACTTTTCAAATATTTTTCGATAAATTCCGCGGCTTCTTTGCGAGAAATACCAATGTTTTGCGACAGACCGTAGTCGCTGATGCCGTAAATGATACCGAAATTCACCGCCTTGGCCTGCCGGCGCATCAGCGCAGTCACCTCGTTGGCTTTGGCGCCGAAAACGTCCATCGCCGTCTTCGTATGAATATCCATTTTCTCAATAAAAGCTCGCCGCAAGTTGACGTCACCTGAAATGTGCGCCAGTACACGCAGCTCGATTTGTGAATAGTCAGCCGAAAAGATCTGCCAACCGCGTTCAGACGGCAAGAACGCCTGACGAATCTTGCGCCCTTCTTCAAGCCGAATCGGAATATTTTGCAGGTTGGGATCGACTGAACTGAGACGGCCGGTCTGCGTCAATGCCTGATTAAAGCAAGTATGGATCTTGTGGTCAACAGGGTCGATAACTTTCAAAAGACCTTCGACGTATGTGGATTTGAGCTTAATCAGTTGCCGGAAATCAAGAATGCGCTCAATGATCTCATGGCGCCCGCGCAACTTCTCCAGCACATCAGCAGCTGTCGAATACCCGGTTTTTGTCTTCTTGACCGGCGGAAGCTGCAGCTTTTCAAAAAGAATCTCGCCAAGCTGCTTTGTCGAATTAATATTAAAAGTGACACCGGCCATCTGATAAATGTCCGTCTCCAGTGCCGCAATCGTCCGGTCGAGCTCCGTTCCCATGTCCGCCAGCGTCCGGGCGCTGGCGGACACGCCGCTGATCTCCATTTTTGCCAGCACGCGGGCAAGTGGCAGCTCCAACCCGTAAAGCAATTCTTTCTGCTCATTGGCTTCCAGTTCCTGCTCCAGCAGCGGATACAGTTTGAGCAGTGCGGCTGCCTTTGCCGCGAGATGGCGTTCAAACGCTGGGCTGTCGGGAATGGTTTGCTTGGCGCCTTTTCCGTAAAAGTGTTCATCGCTCTCCACGCCGGCAATGCCGCGTTTCTCGGCAAGCACGGCGAGTTCCTGTCCGGCTTCCGACGGATCAATTAAATACGCGGCCAGCTGTGCGTCAAAAGCTATGCCTTTCAGGCTTATGCCCCTGCGTCTGAGCGCAACTTCTGCCGCCTTGCTCTCAAGCAAAATTTTTCGGTTATCCGCCGCTTCCAGCCAGCGCGCAAAAGCGGCATCCCTCAGCGCGTCTTCACCGGCGCTGGCAAATATGCCGGCGGGGCTGGCAACGGCAAAACCAACGATGGCCGCCCGATGGTAATTCGGCTCAAGCCGTTCGACAAGCAGCGCCGCCGGTTGCGAAGAATCGGGTGCGGTAAAGCGATTGACGCTTATCACCTCATTCTCAGACGCCTGAGCCGGCGTATCGGCAGCGGCGCCGCCGGACGAGCCGTATTTGTCAATCAGTGACTGAAAGCCAAGTTCACGGAAAAAAGCGATGAGCTCAGGCGGCGTTTCAATGCTGAACGCACAGTCTGCCGCTTTGAGCGCAAGCGGCGACTTGCAGTTAATGGTTGCAATCTGCTTGCTCATCAGTGCCTGCTCTCGGTGTTCAGCCAAGTTCTCATGCAACTTTTTCGCACTGATGTCATCCAGATGTGCATACACGGCCTCGATCGAACCGTACTGTCCGATTAGCTTCATCGCTGTTTTTTCACCGACGCCGGGAACACCGGGAATATTATCGGAAGCATCGCCCATCAACCCTTTTAAGTCAATAAAAGCTTCAGGCGAGATGCCATAGCGCGAATAAACGTGATCCCGGTCATAGCTCTCGGTATCGCTGACTCCCTTTTTGATAAGCGACACCGTCACACGATCATCGACCAGCTGTAAGTAATCTCGGTCTCCGGTCACAATGGTCACATCAAAACCCTCTTGTGCCGCCTGACGTGACAGCGTGCCAACAATATCGTCCGCTTCATATTGATCGAGCGCGTAGTACTTGACGTGCATCGCCTCAAGCATGCGGAATACAAGTGGGAACTGCTGGGACAGTTCGGGCGGTGTTTTCTGCCGACCGCCTTTATATTCAGCGTAGACATTGTGGCGAAAAGTCATCTTCCCCGCATCGAAAGCCACGAGCAGATGGGTCGGCTGCTCTTCGGCAATGACCTTGGTCAGCATCGTCGTAAACCCATAGACGGCATTGGTCGGCCGGCCTTGGTGATTATTCAGCATCGGCAATGCAAAAAAAGCGCGATAGACAACATTATTACCGTCGATAAGCAATAATTTTTTCATGAGCTGTCCTTCCCTTCCGGCCGCTCATTCATAGCGGATATTTTACAATTGTGAAACTATTGGCAGCCCGGTCACCGGACGAACCGTCGACCGGCGTCGCCGGAGCTTTCCGCCGCAATGCCCCCGTTTTAATCCATCTGTGCAGACGGATCAAAGTGGGGCGCACGTGATGCCGTCCACTGACTCCGTATACGTACCTTTTAAAGCGAACATCGGTTCTTCTCCCAGTTCGCCTAAAAGTCCGCGTGGAATACTGCATCTTCCGTTCCGCCCCAGCGGACAAGCTTTATTTTAGCACGCGATTAGAAAAGCTTGGCTCTGCCAAGTCCTTTGGACGAAGGCAGAGACTTAGCTTTTCTTATACTTAGTCCCGCTGAAATCCTTAATCTTTCTTAACCGTATTAGAAAAACTTGGCTCTGCCAAGTCTTTTGGACGGCGGCAGAGGCTTAGCTTTTTCTTAGACTCGGTCCCTCTTGAAAGCTCTATCTTTCTTAACGTATTAGAAAAACTCGGGAAAGCCAAGTCCTCTGTACAACAGCTGAGCCATAGTCTTTTCTGATACTCAGTCCCGCTGAGGTCTTTAGACTTTCTTAAACGTACTAGAAAAAAATCCGGAAGCGCCCTCCCGGATCCTTTTCTGCTCTTTTTCTATTGTAAAGCAACAATGGTTCGCTATTCAACAGCAGGTGCCTTTTTCTTAAAAGAAATCGTAAACGTCGTCCCTTTTCCCGGCTGACTCGCCACATCAATGTTACCATTATGGGCCTCAACGAGATGCTTGACGATCGCAAGACCGAGTCCGGTTCCGCCGGATTCACGACTGCGCGCTTTATCGACGCGATAAAAGCGCTCAAAGATGCGAGGAATTTGATCGGCAGCAATACCGATGCCCGTGTCGGAAACGATAAAAACAGACCACTCCCGCTGATCGAAAATGGAAACAGTGACTTTGCCCCCCGGCGGTGTATAGGAAATCGCATTATTAATCAAATTGATCATGATCTGGCGAATGCGATACGGATCGCCGGCCGCCACACCTTCACCGTTATTTTTCACCGTCAATGCAATTTGTTTTGCCCTGACTTTTTCTTGAAAGAGCGGCAGCACCGTTTGCAATAGTTGCGACAGCGACACCTGCTGCCAGTCAATGGTAAAATGCTCACGCTCAATTTTTGACAGATCAAGCAGATCCGCCACAAGGCTTTGCAAACGCTGGCCTTCATGCAGAATAATCTGCAGAAAGGCCTCCACCGACTGAGCATCGTCTTTCGCTCCGTCAAGCAGTGTTTCAGTAAACCCGATGATGGAGGTAATCGGCGTTTTTAACTCGTGTGACACATTGGCCACAAAATCCTTTCGAACGTTTTCCAGCCGTTTGATGTCTGTAATATCATGGAACACGACCACGATGCCGCGCACCCGTTTGTCGGAATCAAGAATAGGGGCACAAGACACGTCAAAATAGCGGCGCTCAATGCGAATCGCCAGCTGCAGTTGGCGTGCGATGCGAATCTTTTGTTGAAAAACATCCGCCACCATCTCTCGAACGTCCTCATAAGGAATAGCCCAATCAAAGTCGGCCATCAGCCAGTGCGCAGCTGTCGTTTTAAAGGTTTCCTTAAATGTTTCATTCACATAACTGACGCGGCGATTGCCGTCAATTAAAATCAAGCCATTTCCAATGTTTTCAATCAGCGTTTCGATGCTGCTCCTCTGCCGCGTCACAAGCCGGTCAAATTCATGCAAACGATCAGACAAACGATTCATCGCCAAGTTCATATGCAGCACGCTCTCGTGAGCGACGCTGTCGGAAGCAATCAAGCGGTAATTGCCGTCAAGCACCGCTTCGGCCATTTGAGCAGCAAACCGCACGGGAACATTGTATGAGGCCTCCAGGCGCTCGCGATAGGCCATGAGTGCCAGACCAAGAAGCAGAAAAAGACTGTACAGGACGTTCAACCCATAGATTCGCGAACGCACGCCCTGAATGCGCAAATAACCGCTCTCACGTCCTCCTTGTTGGACCACGCTCTGATACACAGCACGATTTCCTTCTATGTAAAAAAAAGATTTTTTATCCGTTTGGCTTAAAAAAAGCCGGCGGTCGCCTGCACCACCGGCAGCTGCAATCTGCCGCCCCCGAAGATCGTAGAGCGCAATGCTTACTTTTTGTTGTTTGGCAAAACGTTCGAGAGCGCCTTCTTGCAGCAGCTGCTTACCGCTCGCTGTGCCGGCTAGCGCAGTAATCCAAGCGGCCTCACTGCCAAGCAACTGCTCATCCTGACGACTGCATGAGAGCGTAATAATATGATCACTGATGACAACAGTATAGATTAAAAAACTGGCTAAAAGTAACCAGCGGATTAGCTTCTTGTAATCAATTCCGGGGTTCCTCAAATTTATAACCCAACCCTCTGACCGTCTTAATATAGATGGGCTTGCGCGTAACATCTTCAATTTTCTCCCGCAGGTGGCTGACATGTACATCAACAATGCGCGTATCGCCGGCAAAGTCGTAATTCCATACCGCATTCAGCAGTTGCTCCCGCGTCAGCACGCGTCCTTTGTGGCGCATCAGATAGATCAGCAGTTCAAATTCTTTGGGTGTCAGTATCATCTCAGCACCCTTAAATGACGCCTCAAATTTCTCGGGAAAAACGCGCAAGTCACCGGCAATCAGCGTCTCGCTGTCATCGCGTCCACCCAGCTCAGCCCGGCGAAAAATCGCTTTGACACGAGCAACAAGTTCTCTTGGACTGAAAGGCTTTGTCAAGTAATCATCGGCCCCAAGTTCAAGACCGAGCACTTTGTCAAGCTCATCATCGCGTGCGGTAAGCATAATGATCGGCGTTGTAATCATTTCCTGACGCAGCTGCTTGCACACGTCCATGCCGTCCATCTCAGGCAGCATCAGATCCAAGACGATCAAATCGGGATGCTGCTCCTGCACGTTTGAAAATACATCGGACCCTTTGGACGCAGAAATGACTTCAAAGCCTGCTTTTTTTAAATTAAATGTCAGCAGCGTAACAATTGACGGCTCATCATCAACAACGAGAATCTTTTTCGGCATGAGGACCCTCCTCAAGTCTTACCTTATCCCTTATCATACGCCTTTTCATTCATCGGTGCACCTTGCTTCGAGCAGTCACAGACCGATGCACCGCGCGAGCCGATCAACCGAAACGTCCTGAAATATAGTCCGATGTTGCCTTCTTCTCCGGATGGTTAAAAAGATCTGCCGTTGTGCCGAATTCAACGAGTTCGCCTTGGTAAAAAAATGCCGTGTAATCGGCAATGCGAGCGGCCTGCTGCATATTGTGTGTGACAATCACGATCGTATAGTCTTCTTTAAGTGCGAGGAGAAATTCCTCAATTTTCGAACTTGAGACCGGATCAAGAGCAGAAGTCGGCTCATCAAGCAGAACAACATCCGGTTTCAGAGCGAGCGCACGTGCAAGACACAGGCGCTGCGCCTGTCCGCCTGAGAGGCCCATCGCCGAACTGTCAAGACGTTCGCGCACCTCGTTCCAAAGCCCCGCATATTTCAGACATTCCTCAGTCGTCTGTTCTAATTTCTTGGCACTGTGCTCACCGGCAAATTTGAGCGGCAGCTGAATATTTTCACGAATGGACTTTGGAAAAGGATTGGGCTGCTGAAATACCATACCGATCTGCTTGCGCAATTTCACAACGTCAATCTTCGGATCAAGAATGTTCATGCCGTGGTATTCCAGCGTTCCCTCGCAGCGGCAACCGGGAATTAGATCATTCATGCGATTAATCGTGCGCAGGAATGTCGATTTCCCGCAACCGGACGGACCGATCAGTGCCGTAATGGATTTTTCGTGAATCGGCATTGTCACATCTTTGACCGCATGATTGTTGCCGTAAAAAATATTGACTTTATCCACCTCGATCTTTACAGGTGTCTCAACGGCCGGTTTTTTGGCAAATGTCGCCACTTTATTTTCCAGTTCAATCATGATTGGTAACCTCCTCAGGCTTTGCCTGTCAATTTTTGGTGAATCAATTTGCCGACGGCACGTGCCAACAGATTAAAGATCAGCACGCAAATGACAAGAACGGCGGCTGATTCATTCGCAACCGCGTTATAATCCAGTCCCGGAAGCGGTGTGTTGCGCAGTGACCAGATATGGACAGACAGCGTTTCGGCACTGTGCAAGACGTTAAGCGGTGAGGTGGTTGAGAACGGATTCCAGTTTGTAAAGTCCAGCGCCCAGCTTGTCGAGTTACCCCCGGTATAAAGAAGAGCGGCCGCCTCGCCGAACACGCGCCCGGCAGAAAGAATCACACCGGTCAGAATGCTTGGGAATGCTGCGGGCAGGAGAATCTTTTTAATCGTGTGCCAATGCGTCAGACCGAGCGCAAGACCGCCCTCTTTTTGTTTGAGAGATAGCGCGCGGAATCCGTCTTCCGTCACACGGACAACGACCGGCAGATTAAAGACAGTCAAAGCAAGTGCGCCCGAGATGACAGAAAAGCCGAGATGAAGGTAGGTCACAAACATAATCATACCGAACATGCCGACAATGATCGACGGAAGTGAGGCAAGCATCTCAACGCAAGAGCGGACAAAAGCGGTCAGCTTGCCGGCTCGTGCATATTCCGCCAGATAGATGCCGCCGCACACGCCGATGGGTATGGTAAAAATCATCGTGATGATCAGCACATAGAATGAATTCCACAGTTGATCACGAATGCCGCTGTTTACAAGTGCCGACGGACTAATCAACGACTGCCACGTAATATTGCTGACGCCCTTTACGAGAATATAGCCGAGCAGAGCCACAAGAATGATAGCCATCACGGCCGCGCATAAGTAAACGACCGTCAGTGCAATGCGGTTCGTTATTTTGCTGTTCATTTACGCGACCTTCTTTCTGGAAATAAAGCGGATGATGATGATGAAGACATAAGAAATGACGAGCAGTATAAGACCCAGTGACCAGAGCGCGTCGAGCTGCGTGCCGGTGGAACTGGACATTGTCGACGTAATTTCCGTTGTCAATGTTGCAATCGGATCGACGAAGGAATGAAGCGAATTGGGCATCATCGGTGCATTGCCGACGACCATGGAAACGGCCAACGCCTCACCGAACGCCCGTGACATTCCGAGCACGACAGCGGTAATCAAGTTAGATTTGGCAGCCGGAAGGACAACGTTCCAAATAGTCTGCCACTTCGTACCACCGATCGCATACGAAGCTTCGCGAAGGCTGCTTGACACGGCATTAATGCTGTCCGCGGCAATGCTTGTAATTGTCGGAAGAATCATGATGCCGACAACGAGAGCGCCGGCAAGCAGACTGAATCCCGATCCGCCGAAATGGATGCGCATGAAAGGCACAATGACAAGCAGACCAATCAAACCATAAACGACCGAGGGAATGCCGGCCAGAATTTCAAGCACTGGCTGCATGATTCGTGTGCCCCACTTTTTTGACAGCTCCGTCATAAAAATGGCGGAACCAATGGCAATCGGTGTCGCCAGAAGACCTGCTGCAAAGGTGACGGCTAATGAGCCGCAGATCAGCGGAAGCGCGCCAAAACCGCCTGCGGCCGGCATCCATGACGTACCTATAATAAATTTGAAAGGGTTGATGTGATCGACGATAAACAAGCGCAGTCCCTCATAGAGAAGAAAGGCTGTGATGGCAACAACCGCGAAGATCATCAGTGCCGCGCAGCTGTAGATCAGTGCCTTTCCGCGCCCTTCACTATACTTATCCGTAAACTGTTTGAGAAACCCGGTTTCTTTCAGCAACGAGTCAGTTTGCTGAAAGACAGGCTGATCTGAACGGACGGCCCGATTAGCTCCCATTAGCGCACCTCATTTTATTATGCTCTCTATACAGCGGTAAGCGGGAATCAAAAGATGATCCCGCTTTGTCCGCATACTATCCATTTTTCAAATAAACATGTTATTTCGATTCTTTACCGGTTGCATCGCGCGAAACTTTCATTTTGCTAATCGCATAGTAACCTTGAGCCGGTACATCCTTGCTTTGAACGGCGCTGCTTTCAATGTAGTCAATGAACGCTTTAGCCAGTTTCGAAGGCGTACCTTTCGTGTACATATGTTCATATGACCATACCGGGTATTTGCCGGAGGCGACATTGTCATAAGTCGCATCGACTCCGTCGATGGACAGTTTGACAACATTCGCATCAGAGCTTGTGAAGTAAGAGAAAGCAATGTAGCTGATTGCGCCCGGTGTCTGAGCAACAACCTGTTTAGCTGTATCAGTAGAGTCCTGCGTAATGCCGTTGACTTCAGTCTTGCCATCAAGTGCAAACTGATCAAATGTCGCACGTGTTCCTGAACCAGCCGTACGGTTAACGATCGTAATCTTCAAATCTTTGCCGCCAACTTGGTTCCAGTTTGTATATTGACCAGTGAAAATGCCCTGAAGCTGTGCTTTTGTCAAATTCTTAACGCCTGCCTGGCTGTTTACAGCGGCTGCCATACCTACAACCGCAACCTTATGATCGACCAGTTGGCTTGCATCAACGCCTTGCTTCTGCTCTGCAAAAATATCCGAGTTGCCGATATCGAAAGTTCCGGAACCGACATTGGTCAGACCCGTGCCGCTGCCGCCGCCCTGTACATCGATTTGAACATCTTTGTACTTAGCCATAAATTCTTTTGCAGCCTGAGCAACTAAAGGCTGAAGCGCAGTCGAACCACCGATCGTCAGCTTGCCGGAAAGATTTTCGACCTTGCTGCTGGAACTTTTGCTGGAGCTGCTGGACGATGAGCCGTTGCTGCAAGCACCGAGTGCAAGAATAAGCGACAGCACGAGCAGCAAGCTAAGTGCAAGCAAACTCTTTTTTTTCATAAGACTGTTTTCCCCCTCAGATTTTCGTACCGTTCGTACATGTTTCATCATACGGTTGATCTGTTAACGCCATATAAACGGATTGTAAATTTAGTGTAAAGAAGAATAATGATGAATTTTGTATGAAGGGGCCGATTGCATGGCAAGAATGAACGGTGCATCCACCTCAAGATGGATATAAAAAAATAAAGTGTTAGCCTTTTAAATTTTGTGCTGCTAACATTTTTATAACATTTTAACGTAAAAAAAAGAAGCTGCATGCAGCGACTGTAGTCAAACTTATGGGTGGATGTTGTCTGTTATTTTCATGGCAACGCGCTAAAAAAGCAATTGATAAGGGGACGGACTCACGGATGTGCGCAGTCCATTTTGAAGAAAGAAAAGATTTGTGTGCACCCCGACTGCAAGCCGTCATGGCGCTCGTTTTACCTGTCTGCACATGGCACGCTTAAGTGAGCTGGTGTATGACGTCACGGACGGACTGAGCGGAGCGATCTAGCGCACGGCGTTCCTCTTTAGTCAGATCAAGTTCAATGACACGCTCAGCTCCATCTTTAGCAAGAATAATCGGAACGCCGAGACAGAGGTTTTCATACCCATATTCCCCTTCCAAAAGAGCAATAGCCGGCACAATGGTGCGCTTGTTGCGAATGATCGCCTCTGTCATGTGTGACAAGGCCGCAGCCGGCGCAAAGTAGGCACTGCCATTGCCAAGCAGCGAGACAATTTCACCACCGCCTCTGCGCGTACGTTCAACAATGGCCTCAATCCGCTCTTTTGTGATTAGTTTCTCGATCGGAATGCCGCCTGCGTACGAATATCGAATGAGCGGAACCATTTCGTCACCGTGTCCGCCAAGTACAAAGCCGGACACATCCGCCACTGACAGGTCGAGTTCTTCAGCCACAAAGGTACGAAACCGTGCGGTATCCAGCATGCCGGACTGGCCGATAACGCGCTGTTTTGGGAATCCGGCGGCATGCAGCGCAACGTAGGTCATCGCATCGACAGGATTGCTAAGTACAATGATAATACAGTCGGGTGAATAGCGTGCCACTTGAGCAGCCACTTCCGTCATGATCGAGGCATTGATTGACACAAGATCGTCGCGACTCATACCCGGCTTTCTGGCAATACCCGCCGTAATAATCACAACGTCTGAATCAGCCGTCTCCGCATAGTCTGATGTGGCGATGATGTCCGCATCAAATCGAAGCAGTGGAGACGCCTCAAGAATATCAAGAGCTTTCCCTTTTGCCGGTTTCTCCATTTGTGGAACATCGACCAGAACAACATTAGCCAATTCCTGTTGCACAATCAAAAAAGCCGCCATCGATCCTGTAAAGCCGGCGCCGACAATTGACACTTTATGGCTGCGTCTTGACATCGCGCATTCCCCCTTATATTTCATGTTTCTCAAATCTACTGCTGCTCTTCCGGGCGTCCCGGCTGCGGCCTCTGACTTTTCAGGCACTGTTTGCAAACAAAATGTCCTGTTTTATTATTCTTCTCGATGAGACCCTTTCCAGGCTGATGAAAGTTTACCGGAACGCCTGCCTAAGTGCCGGTCCGCCGCAACCTTTACCACGCCGGAAAGCTTGAAGCTGCCAAAACCGATGAACGGCCTTTGATCGACAACTTAGCAGGAACAATCATGTCTGCTCCGCTTATACGCTCTCAGTACAACGTATCACTTCTTACAGTTTGGCATACTTCCGATCCGCAATAAAAATATCAAAACGTGATTGCCCTATAAGCAAATCAAATTGAACAGCCGACCGGAAACATGATTCATCAGGTAAAAAAAAGCGGCCGCCTGCCCGCATGGCAGCACTGCCGCTATTCGCATGAAGACCCGTGAACTCTTCAACCGACGCCTTCTCTTGTTAAGACGCTGCCGTCCGCCGGGCGCAGGCAGGCCCCGGTGAATAAAACCGTTTTACAAATTCGCGATGATAGCATCACCAAATGCCGAACAGGCCACTTCCTGCGCGTGTTCCATCAAAAAAGCGAAGTCAAACGTGACAATCTTGCTTGCAATTGTTTTTTCAACAGCCGTGGTAATGCGCTGTGCCGCCTCGCGCCAGCCAAGATGCTCCAGCATTAGCACACCGGAGAGAATGACTGACGACGGATTCACCTTATCAAGCCCGGCATACTTCGGGGCGGTCCCGTGCGTTGCCTCAAAAATGGCAGTACCCGTTTCATAATTGATATTAGCACCGGGTGCAATCCCGATGCCCCCAACCTGCGCGGCCAGCGCATCCGAAATGTAGTCACCGTCAAGATTCATCGTCGCCACAACATCATACGCTTTCGGTCGAATGAGTATCTGTTGCAGAAAGTTATCCGCAATTTCGTCTTTAATCAGTATCTTTCCCGCCGCAAGTGCTTTTGACTGTGCTTGGTCAGCGGCTGTCGTCCCTTCTGCCGATTTTATCGCATCATGCTGCTTCCATGTGAACGTCTGCTCGGGGAATTCGCGCTCAGCCAGTGCATAACCCCAATTTTTGAATGCCCCTTCAGTAAATTTCATGATGTTGCCTTTATGCACAAGGGTGACACTTTTTCTCCCTTCTCTCAGCGCATAGCGGATTGCTGCGCGCACGAGCCGCTCCGTCCCTTCCTTTGACACAGGTTTGACCCCTATACCCGACGTTTCCGGAAAACGGATATTATGCACGCCCAAATCATCCTGCAAAAAGCGAATCAAGGCCTTAGCTGCGTGACTCTCTGCTTCAAACTCAATGCCCGCGTATATATCTTCGGTATTTTCACGAAATATGACCATATCGACAAGCTCCGGATGCCGAACCGGCGAGGGGACACCGCGAAAATAGCGAACCGGCCGCAGACACGTAAAGAGATCAAGTTGTTGGCGCAGTGCAACGTTAAGCGAACGGATACCGCCGCCGACCGGTGTGGTCAGCGGCCCCTTGATTGCAATCGTGCAACGTCTGATGGTTTCCAACGTCGCCTGCGGCAGCCACTCTCCCGTCTGAGTATAAGCCTTCTGCCCGCAGAGTACTTCTTTCCAGACGAGTCTTTTTTCCCCACCATAAGCCTTTTCAACTGCTGCGTCAAAAACGCGCGACGCTGCTCGCCAAACCTCAGGTCCGATACCGTCACCTTCAATGAAGGGAATAACCGGATGATCGGGAACAGCAAGCTGTCCCCTGTGTACTTGAATGAACTCACCATCTGCCAAACCCGTGACCCCCTATAAAGCTGCTGTGTAATAAAGCACTATTGAACATGAAGGTCAGCGCAAGCGATCAATGTCTGCAGACATTAGCTGTCGCCAGCACCGAGCACGTCCTGATCATTTCATTGGTCTTTGTCTTTACTCCCTTGAACTTCAACACGACTTTCAAAGATCTGCCTGCTGATGCTGCGGCGCCTGTCTATCACGCAGCGGTATATAAGGGCGAAGGGCTTTGCCGTCATATTCGGCGCGAGGGCGAATCAAGCGGTTGTCGCTATATTGCTCAAGAATATGCGCCGTCCACCCCGCCGTGCGGCTGATGGCAAAAACAGGTGTGAACAAATCCGTTTCAATACCGAGCGCGTGATAGATCGTCGCCGAGTAGAAATCAGTGTTCGGTAACAATCCTTTGCGCGCACCGATCAGTTGCTCAATATGAGCCGATAATTGATACAACCGTTCATACGCTGTTCCACACGTTAATTGCTCAGCCATTCTTTTCAAAATTTGCGCACGCGGATCACCGTTTTTGTAGACACGATGGCCAAACCCCATGATTTTTTGCTTACACGTCAGTGCATGATCGATGTACGCTGTCGCTTCCTCCTGTGAGTGAAGCTGCTCCAGCATGCGCATTACTTGCTCGTTCGCTCCGCCGTGCAGTGGACCCTTTAACGCTCCGATTGCTGCGGTCACCCCCGAATACATATCCGAAAGCGTGGCAACACAGACGCGCGCCGTAAATGTTGAGGCATTGAGCTCATGATCAGCATGGAGAATCAAGGCAGCGTCAAATGTCTCCGCCTCAATTGCGCTCGGTTTGCTCCCGCTTAGCATATACAAAAAATTTGCAGCATAACTGAGCGTACGCTCAGGTGCCAGCGGACTCAGCCCGTTGCGGATGCGTGCCAATCCGGCGACGAGGGTCGCTATTTTCGCCTGAATGTGAAGCGCCTTTTGCTTGCCGCCTCCAGCATCGACCACATCTGCCTGTTCATCAAACTGTCCAAGCGCTGATACAGCCGTTCTCAGAACCGCCATCGGATGAACGTGTGCAAATGGCAGTGTGCGCATCATCGAGAAGATGGCTTCCGGCACATTGGCATTCTCCGTCAATTCAGCTTTCAAAGCCGCCAGCTGTGGCCCGCTCGGCAGTTCCCCATGCCAAAGTAAGTAAATGACCTCTTCAAAAGTCGCTTGCTTCGCCAAATCCTGAATGCTGTATCCACGATACGTCAAGCGGTCATGCTGAATCGAACTGATTGCCGACGTCGTGGCCACGACGCCTTCCAGGCCTCTCACCCTCACCATTGGACCCCCTCCTTCTTCCGTGGCGTTTCCTAAAAACTATGCTGCCTTTTGCCAAGCGTTCTCGAAACCGGTGTCTACCAATACCAGCTGACCACAGACGCGGCGCAAGCCTTCTCGGACAACCTGCCGTGCGGAAGAGGCCCGCCCGGCATGCGCCTCTCGCAAACGTCATCGCATTAAAACATTTATTCTACCAAAAGACAACCATAGATTTAAACAGGCTGTTTCGAAAACTTTTCGTTCCAAGCATTAGCCGTTCGTCGGTACCTGCCGCTCACATTTCAGCGAAACAAAAGCCGTTGCCATTTTTATTAGTGTGTACTTTAAATTTTCATGAGTCAATTATAGCTTCTTTCATGCTTTTTGTGAATTAAAATCATTACTTTTAGTTATATATAAATAAACTATTCACTTCATAGAATATGACGGAGGGACCATGCACATGGCTAAAACCAATCCAAAGTGTCCAAATATGATGTGCGGCGTGATCTGCCGAGCGGCGGCCGTCGGTTGGTTGACAATTCTGTTCAGTGCTGCACTTGTTATTGCCTTTCAACATGCCATGCCGTTTATACTGGCCTGCCTTGCTGCTTTTTACTTACATCCCTTTATCGTTCTCTGTTCAAAGCGGCTCGGCATTGCCCGTGCACCGACTGCGGCAGTCATTCTGTTCACTTTCGGATCAGCATGTATCGGACTGGCGGAACTTTTGATCAAGGGGCTGGAAGCAGCGATTGATTCGATCGGCACCGGTGCACTTGAGCGAACACGAATACTGTTTGAAAAGCTGCATGATCTTATCTTGACCGGCATTCTCCCTTTCATCGAACAGTCACTCGGCCCCGCTTCTGCCATTCCAAGCCCGGCAGCTTCAGTGTTTGAAACTAAAGGCATTCCGACAACAATTATGGCTTTTTTGACGGATGCACTCTCACGCCTGCAGGAGAGTTTGCACGGCATGGCCCATACCATGCCGAATACGCTAATTTCAGCGTTTATTCTGTTCTTCACTGCCTTCTTGATTGCAAAAGATGCCAATCAAATGACAGCTTATTGCCTGCGCCTCGTTGCGCCGGATGTCCGTCCGGTGCTCCTGCAAATCTGCGGTGAACTTGACCGGGCGCTTCGGCAATTCGTGCGGGCACAAGCCGCATGCATGGCGCTGACAATACTTGTCAGCGCCGCCTGTCTGCTGACGCTTCGACAGCCGCACGCTTTGCTCATTGCCGTCGCCGCCGGAGTGCTGGACTTAATCCCCTATCTGGGCAGTTCGGTCCTTTTTGCCTGTTTACTGATCGAGCGACTGACCACCGGCGATTTTCCGCTGGCGGCCGTTTTTGCAGCTATCTGCGCGGCAACGCTCGTGCAAAGACGGCTCTTGAGCGCACGCTTTTTTTCAGGAAATGCAGGCATTGATCCGCTCATCGCGCTCACCGCACTTTACCTCGGGTTTCGGTTCAATGGCTTCGCAGGCCTTGTATTCGCTCCGCTCGTCCTTGTTGCCGCCAGATCACTGATTCAAAGCCGAACGCTGCCGCTTCTATGGCGTTATATCAAGAGCGGAAGGCCTTAAGTTCAAAGCGCCCGACATCTGCATAGGTTCACAACGCAGTATCTATCGCTTCAAGCAGCAGGTGATGCATCGCCGGCCGCTTTTTTCGCAAAGCGACCGGGCGCATATTCTTATCAGTCCAGCAGTGCGCTGTTGTCGCCTCCGCCAACTGTTCTTTTGACACTTCATTCAAAATTCGATACTGAAAGATCATTTTCACACCGTCGTAAGCCTTAAGGGATGATTCAATAAGAATCGGATCGTCATATCGTGCCGGCCGATGATAGTGAAGTTCAACGCCGATGACCGGAATCATCAGACCGTCTTCCTCCACCTGCCGATAAGTCAGGCCAAACTGCTTAATCCAATCGGTTCGCGCCACCTCGCACCAGTTCACATACTGGCTGTGATGCACGACCCCCATCTGATCGGTCTCATTGTATCGTGCCCGAAAACGAGTCATTACCTTGTGCATATAAGTTTCCTCCCAACTGTCGACCGGCCATCTGTTTTAACAACATGGCGTCTCACGCGACCACCATCGCATGCTTCTCGGCCATGCACCGCACCCTCGATGAAAAGTTTAAAAAAGTGAAGTTCAGATAGACGCTGCGGATCAATCGATTGCCGTCGCTGCCGCTTTTGGAAAAGTGTAGGATCACTCCGGCATGACCGGTAAAAATTAGACAGACCCGCAAAGAAGAAGGCCTGCCCCGCGCGCCCTGTCTTCATACTAATCCAGATCAGCCCGCACCTGCAAGCTAAACGCCGCTGCCCCTGGCAATGCGAGCTTTGGACTCAAGACGCCGTCGCACCTTTTCCTTGTGTGAAGCTTGTAAATTCTTTTATACTTTCTTATACTTGGTCCCGTTGAAATCGATAGACTTTCTTAACGAAAAAAAGGCGTGCTTTTCAGCACGTCTTTCTTCATTCCTCTTCGCTTAGCCAATTAAAATCGGTCACTTACAATACGTTTGCATGTCCGGTGTAGATCTTGCCGCGTTCACCGTCAATGGTAACAATTTCTGCCGATTTGAAAAGGCTGGCGGCACCGTCAACACCAATGATCGCCGGAATTTCAAACTCGACCGCCACAACAGCTGCGTGTGAAGTCAGACCACCGGTTTCCGTAATAATACCGGCCGCGCGGCGCAGAGCCGGCACATAATCTTTATCCGTTGCAGCTACCACGAGAATTGCGCCGTCAGGCATATTGCGGTTGGCGTCATCCGCGCTTTCTGCCACGTAAACAGGAGCCGTCGCAGCCGTGCGGCCGACACCCTGGCCCTGTGCCAATACGTCACCGACAACATGGATACGAAGCAGATTTGTTGTGCCCGCTTCAGCAACCGGAAGTCCGGCTGTGATAACGACCAACTCGCCTTTTTTGACAAGTCCCGACTTCAGCGCACTGTCAACAGCAATGTCAAACATTTCATCTGTCGTTTTTGCCAATTCACTGAGCACCGGCGTCACGCCCCAAGCAAGCGCCATCTTATGAGCGACACGCTCTGAATTGGTGACCGCAATGATCGGAGCCTTCGGGCGATAATGCGAGACAACACGAGCCGTATGGCCGCTGACCGTCGACGTGATGATCGCACCGACATCCAGTGACAGTGCCGTATGGGCAACAGCTTCACCGATCGCCGACGTGATCGTTTTTTCACTCGTCTTGCTCAAATGGCGCAAAATATTTGGATAGTCAAGCGCCGTCTCCGTTTTTGTTGCAATATTATTCATCGTCGTCACCGCTTCAACCGGCCACTTACCGGATGCCGTTTCACCGGAAAGCATGATCGCGTCTGTCCCATCAAAAATCGCGTTGGCAACGTCGCTCGCTTCTGCGCGTGTACAGCGCGGATTGCGAATCATCGAGTCCAGCATCTGAGTGGCTGTAATGACCGTTTTGCCAACTTTGTTACACATCTTAATCAAACGTTTTTGAACGAGCGGCACATCTTCCGGTGGAATTTCGACGCCAAGGTCACCACGGGCAACCATGATACCGTCTGACACTTTAAGAATTTCTTCAATATTATCAACGGCTTCTTGGCTTTCAATTTTCGGGAAGATGTGAATATCGTGTGCGTTGTGATCTTCACACAGCTTGCGAATCGCAAGTACGTCGGACGCGTGGCGTACAAACGAAGCGGCAATGAAGTCAATGCCTTCGCCGATGCCGAATACGATGTCGTCGGCATCGCGGTCCGTCATACCCGGCAGATTAATACTGACGTTAGGGACAATAATACCCTTCTTACTTTTCAAAACGCCCGTGTTAAGAATCGTGTTGTGAATCAAGCCGGCTTCTTTGTCGATACCCGTGACTTCAAGTTCAATCAAGCCGTCATCAATCAGAATCTTTGTGCCGACATGAATATCGTCAATTAATTCTGCATACGTAATGGAAAACTTATCAGCTGTGCCTTTAACTTCAGTTGTTGAAATATCGACTGATTTACCTGCTTCAAGCAAAACTTCCGGAGTCGCCATATCATGTGTACGAATTTCCGGTCCCTTTGTATCGAGAAGAATGCCGATAGTCTTGCCGGTTATTTCCATAGCCTTTTTCAAGTTAATGACTTTTTGGTGATGTTCCTCGTGGCTGCCGTGCGAAAAATTAAAGCGTGCGACATTCATGCCCGCATGAATGAGTTGAACAAGACGCTCAACTGTATCGCTTGCCGGTCCGAGTGTGCAGACAATTTTCGTTTTTCTCATCAAAATGCCCCCAACATATATTTTAAAAAATAGCATTACCCAAAGTTAAACAGTTTCCAAAAGTGAAAAAGCATCATTCCGCAGTCCGTTCAGATCGAGAGCTTTTTGGCCAGTTCAAACAGACCTTCATTGAAGTCGTGTTTTTTTGTCAGCAGATCAAGAATATCGTGTGCGACAATCTGGTTATTCTGAATTGCAATCATTTTGCCGCTGTCGCCGGCAATCAGCAATTCAACGGCTTTATTTCCCATGCGGCTGCCAAGAATACGGTCAAAGGCTGTCGGTGAACCGCCGCGCTGTACGTGTCCGAGAACCGTAACGCGCGTATCCATGTTGGCCCGTTCGCGAATTTTATCGGCGATTTCATTGGCACTGCCGACGCCTTCAGCGACGACAATAATGTTGTGGCGCTTTCCGCGTTCAAGTCCGCGATTAAGTCGCTCGACAATCACGTCAATGCTCTCCTTTTTCTCAGGTACGAGAATAGATTCAGCACCATCGGCCAGCCCAGACCAAAGTGCCAAATCACCGCAGCCACGTCCCATGACTTCAATGATAAAGCGGCGCTCATGCGACGTAGCCGTATCCCGAATCTTATCAATCGCATCAATAATTGTATTGAGCGCCGTGTCAAAACCGAGCGTAAAGTCAGTTTCGGGAATATCATTGTCGATTGTACCGGGAATACCGATCGTCGGAAAGCCGAGTTGCGTCAGCTTGACACCGCCCATAAAGGAACCATCTCCACCAATAACGACGAGCCCTTCAATGCCAAACTTTTTCAGTTGCTCAATGGCAACCGCACGCCCTTCCTCTGTCTTGAACTCCTCACAACGCGCCGTATAAAGAATCGTTCCGCCGCGTTGAATGATGTCGCCGACATCGGATACTTCCAACTTTTTAATGTTTCCGGTAATCAGACCTTTATACCCGTGATAGATGCCATACACTTCCAAGCCATGATAAATGCCGGAACGAACGACTGCGCGAATGGCCGCATTCATACCCGGTGCATCGCCGCCGCTTGTCAGTACGCCAATTCTCTTCATTGCTGTCACCTCATCTATAACTTTTCTGTCAACGACTCAGAATATGCAAAGGCGGCTGCTCCTCCCGCGACCTTTTCTAAACTGTCGAATTGACCGATTGACCGATATTTGTCAAACCGCTGGTGGCGAAGTTCCTCACCGCTCAGCTTGTCCAATTCCTTAAGCGTTTCACTCAATGCATGGCCAATCAGCTCCGACTGACTTTTGGGGTCATGATGTGCACCGCCAAGCACCTCCGGAATCAGTGTATCAATAATACCGAGATCTTTCAAATCTGGTCCCGTAATTTTCATCGTCTGAGCAGCTCGCTCAGCCTGCGCCGCGTCCTTCCACAGCAACGCAGCAGCTCCTTCCGGCGAAATCACGGAAAGCCATGAATTTTCAAGCATTAAAATCTTGTTGCCCGCTCCGATCGCCAGCGCTCCACCACTTGCTCCCTCACCGATGACAACGCTGATGATAGGCACCGAAAGCCACGCCATCTCATACAAATTTCTTGCAATGGCCTCGCCCTGTCCGCGTTCCTCGGCCGACGAGCCGGGAAAAGCACCTTTGGTATCAATGAACGTCATAATCGGTCGATGAAATTTTTCCGCCTGCTTCATCAAGCGCAACGCTTTGCGGTAACCTTCAGGATGTGGACTGCCAAAATGGCGATAAATGTTCTCCTTCGTATCACGACCGCGCTGCTCGCCGATAATCGTGACCGGCCGGCCGCGAAACCGTGCAACCCCGGCCACGATCGCCGCGTCATCCCCATAGAGACGATCCCCGTGGCACTCAACAAAATCGGTGAAAAGCAGCGAGAGGTAGTCAAGCGTCGTCGGGCGGGTGAACTCACGAGCGATCTGCACCCGATTCCACGGCGACAGATGGCTATACGTTTTTGCTTCCAGTGCAGCCAGTTTATTCTCAAGCTGCGTCAGCTCATCAGAGAGATCAATATCTCTCTCCGTCATGAAATGTTGCAACTCAACAATTTTTCGCCTCAGTTCGTGAATTGGCTTTTCAAACGCCAGTTCCCTTGCCATCCGATGCCCCTCCTTCAACATGAAGTGAGAGCAGCGTGCCGATCAGGGGCCGCAGTTTCTCGCGCGGCACCACTTGGTCAAGCTGACCGTGCTTCAGCAAAAATTCTGCCGTTTGAAAATCATCCGGTAATTTTTCACCGATCGTCTGTTCAATGATTCGCCGACCGGCAAAGCCGATCAACGCTCCCGGTTCCGCAAAATTATAATCGCCCAGCGAAGCAAAACTGGCCGTCACGCCGCCTGTCGTCGGATGAGTCATCACTGAAATATACAGTCCGCCCTGCTCGCTGAAATGTTTCAGCACAGCGCTTGTTTTTGCCATCTGCATGAGGCTGAGCATGCCTTCCTGCATGCGTGCTCCTCCTGATGCGGAGAAAATAACGACAGGCAGCCGATCATTCTCGGCGCGTTCAACAAGCCGCGCAATTTTTTCACCGACAACCGATCCCATACTTCCCATACGGAACCCTTTGTCCATAATCGCAACGGCAACCTTCTGGTGGTTGACTTCACCGATCGCTGTAAGCACCGCTTCATTCAAGCCTGTTTTTTCCCGGTCTTTCTCAAGCTTGTTCATGTAATTTGGAAAGCCGAGCGGGTTCAAAGAAATCAAATCACCCGCCAATTCAGCGTACTTTCCCTCATCAAACAGCATCGCCGCCCGTTGGCGTGCCCCGAGTGGATAATGATAGCCACATGAATGGCAGACATATAAGTTTTTTTCCAATTCCTTAACATACATGATCTTACCGCACTTCGGACACTTCCTGATGATCCCTTCGGGAACATCTTGCCGCGCCTTGGCCGATGGAACGGTGGCATATTTCTTTTTCTTAACAAAAAAATCCTTTAACAAGTATATCACCCTCATTCTGAGCCAAAACATAAAATCGACCGATAGCACCAACAATTCAAGCTTTTTTCACCTAAGATTCATTGAATTGTCGATTGACGGCATACACCTACTGCTATAAAAGACAAAATAGATCAGACAATGATTTCAGTTTCATCGCGACGTTAACAAACTGAGAAAAACTTGGCGCTGTCAAATCCTTTAATGCAATAGTGCTCCGGTTTCGCCAGTCGCCTCAGACAGCCGGCGATCTGCGGGGGAGCACCTGGCTCGCTTCTTCCGCAAGGCACCCTTGCGCCTCCGTTTTTACCGGTATGACGGCAAAAATAATATACTTTCTTCACTTGTAAAAAACGTAGTTTGGCTGTGCCGGGTCCTTTAAAACAACAGCGCTGCGCTTGCCTGCTTGTCGCGTACGCACCGCGAGTTTTTTCAGACATGCAATTGCCCGGAACGTCGCGCCTTGCCGGTGCCCGCTCATTAGACGTGTATCTTACCGACCCAAAAAACAACAGGGTCGCCTAAAAAGCAGGCAGCCGCTACTCAGGTGAAAAATGAACTCTGACCGATTACTACGTTCGAGTCGCCAAGAAGTTCCCGAAGTTCCAGAAGAAAAGAGTCTGCAAGCGCCACACTGTAGCCCTGATCCAGTGCAACCGTCCGCCGCGTGCGTTCATAAAAAAGAACAACGCGGTGATCGCCTTTTTGCTGGGCGAGGCTACGCCTCAGCTTCTCCAGCATATCACCGTGCTCACGCGCCGCATCAATGCGCAAAAACAGCACGGAGCGCCGCCCGTCAATGCAGTCTGATAAGCGGCGGGCACGCAGCAGTTGCAGAACGCCGCCTGTTGTGTGCCGCACGCGCAGCACCGCGATCTCCCCCTGTTTAAGAAGGGGCTCCAGCTGAGAAAATGGTCCGGCATCAACACTGAGTGTGGCCGCACCGCTTTGATCGCTAACGATGATTGAGGCGGCAGAAGCTGCATGTTTGCTTTCCCGGACATGAACCGTCTCCATCAGCGCGGCAACAGACGCCTCTTGATGCATCTTCAACGTGCCGAGCGCAGCAACGCTTATAAAACCGGACGGAAGTGAGCGGCAGCAGGCGCTGACTGGATGTTCGGAGAAGCAGACGCCAAGCACGCTGCGCTCATAGCTGATGCGCTCTGCCGCACTGAGCGGCGGCACGTCTTCATAACGCTCAACATTCGCATCCTCAAAAGGCAGCGACGTTTGTCCGCTTGCCTGCCGTCCCGCTTCTGCACCGACTTCAAGCGCGCGTTCAAGCGTTGCCAGCAACACCGCACGATCGGCGTGCAGACAGTCGCAGGCACCTGCAAAAATGAGTGACTCGATGGCTTTACGGTTCATTTTTCGCAAATCAACGCGCCGACAAAAATCATACAAAGAGTGAAAGCATCCGCCGCGCTGCCGAGAATCCAGCAATTCAGCAACAGCAGCACTGCCAAAATTTTTGATCGCCGCGAGTCCGCAGCGGATGTTTTGCTTCTCGGACGTAAATTCGGCAACGCTGTCATTGATCGACGGCGGCAGAAACTGCAGCTGGCCTCTGCGGCATTCATCAATGGCTTCGATGAGTTTCTGCTGGTTGCCGGCAATGCTTGTTAAATAACAGGCCATGAAAACAGATGGATAATTCGCTTTGAGGTAGGCAAGCGAGTAGGCAATCAGGCTATAGGCTACTGCGTGTGACCGGTTAAATCCGTAATCGGCAAAACGAACGATCAAGTCGAACAGCTGGCGAGCCACTGCTTGCCCGTAACCGTTGGCCAGGCAGCCTTGCAGGAAGTCTTTTTGCTGCGCCTCCAACAACTCTCGCTTTTTCTTCGCAATCGCTCGGCGAAGACTGTCCGCTTTGCCGAGCGAATAACCGGCCACATTGACAGCAATCTGCATGATTTGCTCCTGATAGACGAGTACACCCCACGTTTGGCGCAAAATAGGCTCAAGGTCAGGATGAGGATAACGAACCGGCTCCTCGCCGTGCTTCCTTTTAATGTAGTCGCCGATGAAACGTGCCGGTCCAGGCCGATAGAGCGCAACGACCGCAACGACGTCTTCAAAATCACTTGGTTGCAGTTGCCTGAGCACGTGACGGATACCGGCGGATTCAAGTTGAAACACGCCTGTCGTATCGCCGCGGCCGAGCAGTGCATACGTCTTCTCATCCCCCTCCGGAATATCAGGCGGAGAA
Source organism: Sporolactobacillus sp. (assembly GCA_047722915.1). Classification (GTDB taxonomy): domain Bacteria; phylum Bacillota; class Bacilli; order Bacillales; family Sporolactobacillaceae; genus Sporolactobacillus. The sequence continues at coordinate 195,067 of JBDNZQ010000001.1, read as the reverse complement.
ATCCGCACGCCGGTCTGCACTTGCAATGCCCTCAGCACCTTGCTCATAAAAGTTAAGTTACGGAGACCGAGAAAATCAATTTTCAGCAGACCAAGTGCCTCAAGCGCGTCCATCGGATATTGCGTGATCAAGAAGTGCTCATGGCCTTCCTGCAGAGGAACGAGCTCAGTGAGCGGACGATCACTGAAAATGACACCTGCCGCATGGATCGACGTATGGCGAGCCAGGCCTTCAATTTGACTGGCAAGTGCAAACAAGTCAGCAAGCTCCGACTGCGACTGAATCATGCCACGCAGCTGCGAGGATGCTTTCAATGCCCGCTCAAGCGTCATCTTCGGCTCCTGCGGAACGCCTCGCGCCAAGCGGTCAACGACCGGCTGAGAGAGACCGAGTGCACGGCCGGCATCGCGCAGCGCCGCTCGCGCACCAAACGTGCCGAACGTAATAATCTGTGCGACATGCGAGCGCCCGTACTTTTCACGGGCGTAGGCGATCATCGTCTCGCGCTCCTCATCGGGAAAGTCGAGGTCAATATCCGGCATGCTCACCCGTTCGGGGTTCAGAAAACGCTCGAACAACAGATGGTAACGCAGGGGATCAACTTCAGTAATGCCGAGCAAATAAGCGACGAGCGATCCGGCGGCCGACCCGCGGCCGGGACCGGCCAAAATATTTGAACGGCGGGCCTGTTTGACTAAATCAGCAACAATTAAAAAATAATCGTTAAACCCCATTCGGTCGATGACAGCCAGCTCTTTTTCAAGTCGTTCCGTCACGTTTCCTTCATTCTGCTGAACCCGTGTGGAAACGCTCTGCATGCAGAGTGCACGCAGCGTCGCTTTCGCCGTCTGGCCTGGCGCAAGCGGATAAGCTGGTAAACGGCGGCGGTTAAAATCAAACGTCACGTGGCAGCGTGCGGCAATGGCCACGCTGCTTGCAAAAGCTTCGTCGGGCGCTCCCGTTCGGGCTGCAAGCGCATCTGCACTCAGAAAAAAAAGATTTTCCGATACCAGCGCCTCAAGCTCCGCTGAGAGCGATGTGCCCCGATCAATTGCCCGCAGACACGCATAGGCGCGCACATCGGACGCCTCAAGACAATGAACAGGCGAGGTAACGACAAGCGGTGCGTCGAGCTGCTTTAGCTGCTCTAAGCGACTGCCCGGCTGACACTCCAAGTAAAAACGGCCGGGAAATTTCTGACGAAAAAAGTCTGTCAGGCGGCGCGCATCATCGAGTCGACCGGCGGCAAGCAAGCGGTCAACCGGCCCTTCCCGACCGCCGGAAAGCACAATAAGCCCGTCCGAAGCATTGACCAGTTCTGAATAGGGCAACTGTTTGTCACGTTCCGTCTGCACCTTTGAGGCAAGCCGAACGAGATTGCGGTAGCCGCCCTCGTCCTCAGCCAGAAGCACAAGCCAATCGCAACTCTGAGGGCGACGGTTCTGCTCGCCGCTTTTGAGCGCAAGCGTCATGCCAATCACCGGCTGAATGCCCGCATGAAGGCATGCCTTGTAAAACGGCACAACACCGTACATGGCGTTGCGGTCTGTGATCGCGAGCGCCGGTTGGCCGCTCGCCTTTGCGCGGCTGACGAGTGCGGGAAGACGGCATGTACTCTCAAGCAGACTGTATTCGCTGTATACATGCAAATGAACAAATGTCATGCCTTACTCCTCCCGACTGTCAGCATGCTTTGCGAAGAACGCACACCCCTTGCTCATTACGCGCCAGTCTTTGTGCAGCCGCGCACAAGTGTGCGAAGCCGATCAATCAGTTCATCCGCCTGCTCCCAGCTGTAGACCGTCGCACCGGAGGCAAGCGGATGGCCGCCACCGTTAAATACCGCAGCTAATTCATGAATGGCCGGCCCTTTAGAGCGCAACCGAGCACGAATTGATTCCTTTTCTTCGGCAAACAATACCCATGCCTTTAATCCCTCAACTGTCGCAAAACAGTTCACGAGTCCTGAAGCTGCCGGTGTATCCAAGTGGAATGACTGGATGATCGAAAGCGGCAGCTTGATGTAGCCGACACCTTCAGCCGTTAATGTGAAGTGCTGAAGCACGTATCCGTTCAGCCGCAACACATTAAGGTTGTGGTGATACAGGCTGTTGAAGAACTCCTGACGATCAAACGGCTGCTCAACGAGGACAGAGGCCGCCGCAAAGGTCCGCGCAGTCGTATTGCTGTACTGAAAGCGTCCTGTATCACCAACAATGCCGGCAAACAACAAACGGGCAGCGGCCGCACTCATCGTCAATTCGTGATGGTCACAGAACAGGCGAGCAATCATTTCGCTTACCGAGCTTGCCCCTGTATCGACCCATTGCAAGTCGCCATAGGCATCCACAGGGGGATGATGATCGATCTTAATCAGCGCTTTGCCGTTTGCATAACGATCATCGTCGATGCGTTCGCGAGTCGCCGAGTCGCAGACAATGACAAGTGCCCGCGCATACGCTTCGTCTTCAACCGTATCCATTTTTGCTAAAAACGCCAATCCTTCGTCATCACTGCCGGCACAATACACCGATTTGCCCGGAAAGTTATCACGAATCAGCCAAGCAAGACCGCCCTGAGAACCGAGAGCATCCGGATCGGGGCGGGCATGGCGGTGAATAATCACCGTATCATAGTGTTTTATTTGATTCAGAATCTCGTCTGTCATGCTCACGTGTTGCAGACCCCTTTCGTCAATACTAAATGATTGCTTTAAAAGCGGGCAATAAATTGTGCCGTCAATAGTGCCTTACCGCACAGTTGTCCGTCAACAAGTAGTTCAAAATCAAATTTTCCATTGCGCCGCGTTATCTCAAGCATCGTCACACGAACGCTGACCGTCTGCTCGATCTGTACCGGCTTAAAAAAGTAGAAGACAAGGTTCTCAGCAACAAGATCGCCCTTTCTGCGTTTTCCAAGCGTTCGCCTTGCCGCGTTTGCAAGAATGGACGTCATCATGCCATAGGACAGTGAACCGAGATGGTCTGTCATTTGCGGCGTCACCGCAAAGCGGAAAAGGTCGGCATGGTCATCTTCCGGAGGACAATCAACAAGACTGGCAGCAATCAAATCTTCAATCGTCTGTCCGACCTGGGGCTGCTGCTGAATCAGCTGCAACGCGCGCAGCACATCGCTGCGGGTAATGACACCAAGCAAGTCGTGATTGCGATCAACGACCGGAAGGCATTCAATGTCTTCCCAAATCATCCGGTGCGCGGCCGAGGCAGCAGTCGCTTCCGGATTAATGACAAGCGGATTAACTGTCATCACCTGAGAAATCAGCGCTGCCTCCGGATGATTCATTACATCCGTCATCGCAACAATGCCGACGACCTTCATTTGCCGATTGACAATCGGATAGCGGCCGTGCGCTGTTTCCCGGTTGAGGCGATGCCAGGTTGTTAACGGCTCATCTTCAAAAATAAAGTTGGTTCGGTCAACCGGAATTAAAATATCGGATACATGTACAATCTCTTTCTTAATCATTTGATCATAGATCGCCCGGTTAATCTTCGTTGCAACCGTAAACGTATCGTATGAGGTGGAAATCACCGGCAGTTCCAAACGGTCTGCAAGTTCTCCGATGTGTTTGTCGACGGCAAATCCGCCAGTCACAAGTACAGCTGCCCCCTCCTGCAAAGCATAGCGGTGCACCGCTTCTCTGTTGCCGGCAATCAGCAAATCACCTTCCCCGATGTAGCGCTTCATCGCATCAAGTTCCATCGCCCCTATGACGAAATGGTTAAGCGTGCGTCCGAGTCCGGCCGCACCTCCGATGACCTGCCCGTCAACGATGCGCGCAACGGAGCCAAACGTCAGTTTTTCCAGACTCTGCCGCCTTTTTTCTTCCACCCGCACGGTGCCGACACGCTCGACTGTGCTGACAAGACCACTATTTTCCGCATCTTTGATCGCGCGATAAGCTGTACCCTCGCTGACATTCAGCTGTTTGGCAACCAGCCGAACCGACAGACGTGAGCCGATGCCAAGGTTTTCAATATACTTTAGAATCTGATCATGCTTGGTTTCCATGTCTCACCAGGCCTTTTTTATCAAGAAATTGCCACTTTACAGTGTGAGAGATTCTCCCGGCTTAAGCAGGCGCCCACACGCACCCAGATCGCGTACAAACTGTCCTGCATCCTGACGAATCACCGGAAATGTATCGTAGTGAATCGGTACGACTTGTCCCGCGGACAGCCATTTTGCCGCCAGCTTTGCGTCGTCCGGCCCCATCGTAAAGTTATCCCCGATCGGCAAAAAGGCAAGATCGATAGCGTGCTGCTCGCCGATCAACTTCATGTCTGAGAAAAGCGCTGTATCGCCCGCATGATAGATTGTCTTACCCTCGTCTTCAAATAGAATACCCGCCGGCAAACCGGCATCCATAATGACGCGGCGTTCCTCATCTGTGATGCTCGATCCGTGAAAGGCCAAAGTCAGTTGAACGCGGCCAAATGAAAAGGAGTGACCGCCACCGATCGACAGACCGTGCACGCGCAGTCCCTGCCAGCTGAAATACGTCGCCAGCTCGGCAATGGCAACGACAAGTGATCCGTCATGCTTGGCGATTCTCAAGCAATCTCCAATATGGTCACTGTGTCCATGGCTGAGCAAAATGGCGTCGATGCGTGGAAGGTCAGTGATTTTCAGCGTTGCCAGCGGATTTTCTGTAATGAAGGGGTCGATCAGCACATTGGCTTTTGCTGTCTCAATCAAAACAGTTGCATGCCCGATATACGTCACTTTCATCATGATGCTCCTCTCATTCAAAGTCTTGACATTGTGCATGGCGCTCATCAAGTTGTCGCCGGCACGTTCAGTGGCATAAAATAATGTCCTTATTATACACTAACTGACAGATCATTCGCAGCTAGAGGCCAAGCGGCGCAGTCAATTTTGCCGTTGCATTCAAAATAAGCATCTTGCAGGGGACGCATGCCGGGCGGACCCAAAGGGCATTCACTTGTTTGAAGAAGCGTGCAGTACGCCGGCGGCAGGCAAGTCAAAGCGTCATGCCTTAAAGCACGGTGCATATCCAGGCGCTCCCTTATCCATGCGAGCATTTCTTTTAAACAAGCGCTCTTTTTGCACGCTGATTGTGATACATTTATGGTGTGACCTGTTTCAGAGAATAAGTAATGGAGTGACCTTGAGTGACAAAAAAATTGGAACAAATCCGCCAGTGGTTGACGGCGCACGACGGCTGTGCAGCTTATGTGGCCGACCCAACCAACATTTTTTACCTGACCGGATTTTTCTGCAATCCACATGAACGCTTTCTCGGACTGTTCATTTTCCCCGAAAACGAACCCTTTCTAGTCTGTCCGCAGCTTGAAACGGAAAAAGCGCACGCCTCAGCATTCAATCATGAAATTATCGGCTATGCCGACGACCAGGATCCGTGGCAGGCTGTGCAACGCGCCGTCTCGAAGCACCGGACGCCGGGCAGAACGATTTATATTGAACCGAGTACGCTGCCTTACCAGAAAGCGCTTTGCATCACCCGCGTGTTACCCGAAAAAACGCTCGGTTCACTCGAAGAACTGCTGGCATCAATGCGACAAATTAAAGACAGCAAAGCACTGGACGCCATGAAAAAAGCCGGAAAGCTGGCAGACTACGCAGTGAAACTCGGCGTTGAAGCCATCAAGAAGGGGCGGACAGAAGCAGCGATCGTCGCTGAAATTGAACATGAACTCGCCAAACAAGGCTACTCACAGATGGCCTTTGAAACGATGGTGCTCGCAGGAACGAACAGTGCAGAACCGCACGGCGTGCCCGGCACCCGGCAGATCCGTGAGGGCGACTTTGTGCTGTTCGATCTCGGTGTTGTCGTCGATGGTTACTGCTCGGACATTACACGCACGGTCAGCTACAAATTTGTTTCCGATGAACAGCGCCGCATCTACGAAACGACACTTCAGGCCAATCTGGCGGCGATCGCGGCGGCGCATGCCGGCATGCGTATCGGCGACCTTGACCGTGTCGCCCGCGAGCTGATCGCTGAGGCGGGATACGGCGATTATTTTACACATCGGCTCGGGCATGGCCTGGGGCTCGGCGAACACGAGGGCCCCTCGATGAGCAGTGACAACGACAGTTTATTGAAGGAGGGTATGGTCATTACGATTGAGCCGGGCATTTACATGCCGGGCGTCGGCGGTGTACGCATCGAAGACGATATCTACATCGGCAAGAGTGGCGTGGAACTACTGACCCATTACCCGAAGGACCTGCAGATTCTCTCCTGAGAAGCAAAGAAACGAGGCATCGGAACATTTTTGGCAGATAGAAGAAAGAGCATTGCGGGAGCAAGTCCGGCGCATGTCGGCACTTGCTCCCGCAATGCTCTTTTTATTGCCCTGACCTTTTCTTATTCAGATGCATATGGGCCAGCCTGACCGTATCGCGGGCAATCATCACTTCTTCGTTTGTCGGAATGATAAGCGCTTTGACGCGTGACTCCGGCGTGCTGATCACCGCTTCGCGGCCGTTGATCTGGTTGCGGGCCGCGTCGCAGGCCACACCGAGAAATTCCAGACCGGTAAGCACGCGCCGGCGAATGTCAGAACTATGCTCTCCGACGCCAGCCGTGAAAATAATCGCATCGACCCCTGAAAGCTTGGCCGCATAGGCACCGATGTATTTCTGGATGCGGTCGACAAACACGGCGATCGCAAGCTGCGCGCGCCGATTGCCGCGCCGCGCCTCCTTATCAATATCACGCAGATCACCGGAAAAACCGGAAAGACCAAGGAGTCCGCTTTTTTTGTTTAAAACCGTGACAAATTCGGCGGCAGTCAGCCCGGCTTTATCCATGATGTACGGGATGAGGGCCGCATCAATGTCACCCGAGCGCGTTCCCATGGTCAGTCCGGCCAGCGGCGTGAAGCCCATTGACGTATCAATCGATTTTCCGCCCTGCACAGCCGTTACACTGGCGCCGTTGCCCAAATGGCACGAAATTAATTTGAGGTCGGACAGCGGTTTCCCCAGCAACTCCGCCGCACGCATCGTGACATACTTGTGACTCGTGCCGTGAAATCCATATTTGCGCACCGCATAATTTTTATAATAGTCATAGGGCACGCTATACATATAGGCTTCCGCTGCCATTGACTGGTGAAATGCCGTATCAAAAACGACCACTTCAGGAACGTTTGGCAACACGTTGCGGAATGCACGAATGCCGACAAGGTTTGCCGGATTGTGCAGTGGTGCAAGATCTGCAAGATTTTCAATTTTACGAATGACGTCTTCATTCACAAGTGCCGAATCCCCAAAGGCCTCTCCGCCGTGCACAACGCGATGGCCCACTCCTTTAATATCCTGAAGCGAAGGGATAATACTTCTTTCAATCAGCACTTTAAGCAGGCAATGCACCGCCTGCTCATGATCGGAAATGGGACCGGTCTCCTGCACCTTCTTATCGGCATAAGAGATCGTAAAGATTGAATCTGATAAACCAATTCGCTCGAACGCACCGATTGTCACAATCTTTTCAGCCGGCATATCAAGAAGTTGAAATTTGAGCGATGAACTGCCTGCATTTACAGCCAAAATTAACGCCATTGCATGTCCTCCCGGTCATTCATCCAAGCCAGTGTTCGCAAACCAGCGATCAATGCGCCGGATGGCCGCGCCAAGTGCCGCGGTATTTGTAAAGTCAGGCAATTCGGCAAGCAGTGTCTCTTTCGGCGGGCGTCCGACACCGTCTTTTTTTTGTAATAACATGATTGATTTCGCTGCTTCTGCATGCTGGAACAGTGATTGTGGCAGCTGCAACAGTGCAAGAATATCCGCATGCTGTGCCGCGTATTTGTAAAACACCTTGTCGCGGTCCTCAGCGAACAGCCGGTTGGGGATCACATAGAGCAAATAACCTCCGAATTTGAGTATGCGCAGGCCTTGCTCGATGAACAAAAACGGCGCGTCAGCTTGTTGGCCGACCGCATGCAGCGCATAACCCGCTGAAACGTCTGCGTCCTGATACACACCATCAGGCGGCTCAGACACAACGAGATCGGCCGGTGCCACGAGCAGTGGCCGGAGCCCGTCCTGGTGCAACAGGTGAATCTCGCGCTGCTGCAGATTGGCACTTGCGAATGCAAGAGCGATCGCCACCTCGTCATTGTCGGCACCGCAGCCGTCTGCTGAATTAAGTTGATTCATGACACCCGTCAATAAGTTTGCCGTGCCGACTGCAGGGTCGACAACCAGCGCATGGCGCTGCCCGAACAGAAGAGAAGCAAGATGACCGGCAAGAAGAACGACTACATCTGCCGTCATGCCTTCAGTTTTATCTTCTTCCTGCTTCATCCCTTTGAGGACAGCGAGCTGAAACGCCCGTCGCACGTCTTCCCCCGTCATCCCCTGCTTAAAAAAATGGCCATAGAGCACCAGCAACCGCCTGTTTGCGTCTTCGTCACCCGCATCGGCGCGATCCTCAACGATTTGCGCGGCAGCCATGCATAATGCCTGTAAATAACTTGTTTTCTTATACTTACGAATAATGAGCGATGCATCGTCTAGAATAGAAAAAAGCTCGCTGACATGCGAAGTTCCCAATATCTTTCCCCCATTACAGTGGACAGCACGTCACGCCCGGCAGTGCCGGGTGCTTACGGTCACATGAATACTCTCATTTGAATACTCTCATTCTAAACATAGGTTGACAAGAATTCAACCGCACCGGTCATCTTGGCCACGCTCACTCACGGAGAAACAGCGTAGACGGTGCATGAGCTTCCGGTAGCCATTACGAAAAAAAATACGATGATGATTTCTTTCAAATAAAACGTTTACTATATAAACGACTCTTCGCCTTCGCACCCCTTAATCGCCTTCAGACCGTTCAAAACTGCTACAACGTTTATCTGTTCTTAAAGTACGAAAAAAAGGACAAAGGTTCGATAATCGCTGAAAAAGTGCACCCCTGTCTAGCAAAACAAGACGGTTCAATCATATGATATAGGGGAAAAATGCCTACATAAAAGCAACATTTTTTTCGAATAATGCACGATTCTGCTAACCGTTGTAACCGTCAATGCATCCCATCCATCGCACCTCTATTTTGCTCTTAAATTCATACAAATTTCAAAAATTTTTCAATCTTTTTTTGCATCCTTAAGAAAAACTTGGCGCTGCCAAGTTCTTTGGACGACGGCAGCGCCTTAGCTTTTTCTTAGACTTGGTCCCGCTGACATCTATAGACGTTCTTAGCGTATAAAAAAAGAGGCCTCACAAGCCTCCTTCTTATCTATAAATACAGTGTTATTTTTCTTCTTCGATATTTTGCGACATTGAATACTGTGAAAGCATTGCGCGGCTCACTTTTTTAAGCGCAAACGCATAGCTGAACGGCGATAGATGTATACACTAAAAATCATCTTCATCCGCAGCATCTTGGTGCCGCCTTTTTCTGTTTCCTTTTTTATCGGCATCGAGCTTCTGCATACCCTTTTCAAACATATCCTTCACACGTTCGGCGGTTTGCGGCGCGAGATCAATCAGTTTTTCATACAAATGTGTCTGATTGTCAAGATGGATGGTCTTAATGCCTTTTGGCCCGATAATGAGGAAGGCAATGGGCTTAATCGACACACCGCCACCAGTACCGCCACCAAAAGGTAAGTAGGCTTCCGTCTCTTCCTCGGGATTCTCGTCCTGATTCTCGTTTTTGACATTGAACTCGCTTCCGCCAGCGACAAAACCAAATCCGACGCGTGAAATTGTAACGATCATATGACCGTCCTCGGTCTCAATCGGATCGCCTATGATTGTACCGACGTCAATCATCGCCTGCAAACTCTCAAGCGCCGTTTTCATCAGCCCTTGAATCGGATGTTCTGCCATCGTGTTCACCTTCCTTTATGATCCGGCTCATGTGCCACGCCATACTGATAGCATCTCCTGCCCGGCAGGCAATCATGCATGATAACTTCGTGCGCAGCTGCTGTTCCTGAAAGAGCGGAATCACTTCAATTTTTGGGGGCGGATCATCAAGCCAATTAGTAAAAAAGGGCATTGCGGCGCATTTGACTGACCAGATCATTCCGCAGAGCAGCGCCGCCTGATCTGCTTCCCCGGTGCCGGCAGATGTAATCCAAATCAAATCGCTGATATGCAGGTTGCGCTTGGCGCTCTTTATAACATCGTGCCGATACTGCCACGATTCTTGCAGTCCTTCAAGTGAAAATCGGTGCACCGCCTTCGTATACAAAAGGTCGATCGATGATTCACCGAACGTCACCGTGCGAATGACTTTGCCGCGAAAGTAAAAATGCAGGTTCAAAGACAATTGGGAAAGATCAGCAACAAGACTGATTCGCAGCGCAATTGGACTGCGGAGAATAAAGAAAATAAGAAAAACAAGGATTGCAAACAGCCCGGCCAGAACAAACACGAGGAACATCAGCGGTCCCTTCCCAAGGTAAAAATGCATTTATTTCCTTTAGCATGATCTAAAAACATTTGCTTATTCGACATTTGTCAGCGCAGCTCCGATAATTTTTCCAACAAAAATTATCGGATGATTCAAAGCAGCGGCGCACATTAGACACTTATTGATTATGCAGCTGTTACTGTCATGTCAATTCAATCTCGCGATGGCTTTTTAAAGGTTAAAAACTCGATAATTTGTATTGAATTTCAAAAATTTATCGAGCCTCTCTTGATGAACTTTCTCCGACAAACTGCTGTTTCACCTTCACTATTGAGGAGCAGCAGACCTGCATTTTAACAATGCTTTTCAGCAAAAAAAGAACCTCCGCAGGCGCGGCAGGCTCTCAACTCACATCGGTTCATTCAGTTGTCCAAGTCTTTTGCCTTTTCGCGTTGAAACTCACTTTTGTCGCGATGCCGCTTCTCAAGGACGTGCAAGACCCGGTCAAAGCCGATTCCTTCTTCGCGCAGCATGACGAGCGTATGGTAGATGACGTCGGATACTTCCCATTCAATTTCACCAACCGAATGGTTCTTGGCAGCGATGATGACTTCTGAAGTCTCCTCACCGATCTTCTTGAGAATTTTATCAAGCCCTTCTTTGAACAGATAAGTTGTATAGGTTCCTTCAGGGAGCTCGGCCGCCCGTTTGGCAATGACCCGCTCAAGCTCGGCAAGAATGCCATAGCGTGCGTTTCCCGAGCTCTCGGCAACCGTCTCATCGGTATGTTCTGATTTAAAACAGCTATAAGCGCCGGTGTGGCAGGCCGGTCCTGCCGGATTGACCTTCACGATCAGTGCGTCATTGTCGCAGTCGAGCGCCCAGTCGACGATCTGCTGCGTATGTCCTGATGTGGCGCCTTTATGCCACAGTTCTTGGCGCGAACGGCTGTAGAACCACGTCTCACCCGTTTCAAGTGATTTTTCCAGTGATGCGGCATTCATATAGGCCAGCGTTAGGACTTCCTTGCTTTGTGCATCCTGAACGATAACCGGCACAAGTCCTTTTTCGTCAAACTTCACATCTTCCACTTTCATCGGATCGGTACCCCTCTTTGCTTTAAATACGTTTTAATGCGCGCAATCGTTGTTTCTTTATAATGAAAAATAGATGCTGCAAGGGCGGCATCTGCTCCCCCCGCATCAAATGCATCATAGAAATCCTCGGCACAACCGGCACCTCCGGAGGCAATAACGGGCACATCGACAGCATCGCTGATGAGCCGCGTCAAACGGAGTTCAAAGCCACTTTTCTCGCCGTCACGGTCCATACTCGTCAGCAAAATTTCTCCCGCACCAAGCTGAACGACCTGCTTGGCCCACTCGACTGCATCCAGATCTGTCGCGTGAGTGCCACCGTGTGTATAGACGACGTAGCGGCCGTTGGCAGGATCATGCCGCGCATCGATTGCGCAGACGATGCACTGACAGCCGAAGAAATCGGCGCCTTCCTTGATAAGCTCAGGCCGGGCAACCGCCGAACTGTTGAGTGATACCTTGTCAGCTCCGGCCCGCAGCAATCGCTTGATATCTGCGAGCGACCGGATACCGCCGCCAACCGTAAAAGGAATGCTGAGCTTTGCAGCCACCGCCCGTACGACGTCGGCCATCGTCTCCCGTGCTTCATTCGATGCAGAGATGTCAAGAAACACGAGTTCATCCGCCCCTTGTTCGTTGTAATACATCGCTAACTCGACCGGATCACCTGCATCGCGAAGCTGAACGAATTGCTTGCCTTTGACAACGCGACCGTCTTTGACATCCAGACATGGAATAATGCGCTTACCGAGCATCGTCGTTCACCGCCTTTATCGCTTCCGCCAGATCAAACGCACCCGCGTAGAGTGCTTTGCCGATAATCGCACCGCTAATCAGTGCGTCACCGCGTGCCGTAATCGCCTTGAGCTCACTGAGAGCATGCACGCCGCCTGAGAGGACAACGGGGCGACCAATCATGCGCGCCAGCTGGCATGCTGCTTCGACATTGGCTCCTTCCATCGCGCCGTCTCTGGCAATATCAGTATAGATAAAATGCTCGGCACCGAATTGCATGAGCTCAAGCGCCAGTTCTGCCGGTGTCAGCGATGACAACTTCAGCCAGCCTTCAACAGCAATTTTTCCGTTTTTGGCATCAAGTCCGACGGCGACATTCTGCGGATATAAGCGCAGCGCTTCGCGTGTAAAGACGGGGTCAGAGATCGCTGAACTGCCGAGTACGACACGCGATACGCCGTGTGCCAAATAATAGTCCACGGTTTCAATCGTGCGGATGCCGCCACCGACTTCAAGATGCAGAGGCAGCGCAGCGGCGATCGCTTCAATTACAGAGGCATTAACCGGCCGCCCAGCCTTTGCGCCGTCAAGGTCGACGATGTGCAACCACTCCGCTCCTTGCCGATAGAAGCGGGCTGCGGCCGCAACCGGATCGTCCGCATAGACTGTGGCCTGGGCGTAATCTCCATGCACGAGCCGCACCCCTTTGCCGTCAAGCAAGTCGATCGCCGGATAAAGAGTAAAACTCATTTTTGCACCTCCCCGGCAACAATGTTCAAGTAATTTTTAAGCAACGCAGCACCGAAATCGCTGCTTTTCTCCGGATGAAACTGGGTACCAAAAACGCCGCCACGTCCGACGATCGCCGGGACATCCACATCACCGTAGTGTGCCGTCGCGATTAAAATGGTTTGATCAGTTGTCTGTGCATAATAAGAGTGGACGAAATACGCATAGCCGGGTGACACCCCGCGCAGCAGTGATGAATCGGGCTGCCGGAAGTCAAGCGTATTCCACCCCATGTGCGGAACCTTTACCCTTCCTCCCGCGCCATCGCTGCCGCTGAAACGAATGATACGACCCGGCAGCAGCCCCAGCCCTTCTGTCAGTCTGCCTTCCTCGCTTTCATCAAAAAGCAGCTGCATGCCGAGACAAATCCCAAGCAACGGCTTAGTTGAGGCCATGTCGCGAAGAAAGTCCACGAGCCGATGCTTTTGCAGCGCAGCCATGGCATCTGCAAATGCCCCGACACCCGGTAAAATCAAACCGTCCGCTTCTTTCAGCTCTGCACTGTCCGAACTGATAAAATAGGCCGCTTCAAGCCGCTTAAGCGCCTGGCTGAGACTATAAAGATTGCCCATGCCATAATCAACAATTCCAATCATCCCAACGTCCCCTTCGTCGACAAAATGCCGGCAATACGCGGGTTCTTAAGCGACGCCGCATCAAGTGCGCGTCCGAGCGCTTTAAATATCGATTCGATGACATGGTGCGTATTTTCTCCATAGCGCACTGTAACATGCAGATTCATCCGCGCCTCCGCCGCCAGCTTGTCAAGAAATTCTTTAACGAGTTCAGTATCAAATGTACCGACCCGAGCTGACGGGATATGGCCATGGAAAACAAAAAACGGCCGGTCGCTGAGATCAATCGCGACTTCCGATAAGGCGTCGTCCATCGGCACAACGGCATAACCATAGCGATTGATGCCCTCTTTCGAACCAAGCGCGGCCCGCACTGCACGGCCGAGGCAAATAGCAATGTCTTCTGTCGTGTGATGGTCATCGACATCCGTGTCGCCCTTTGCCTGAATAGTCAAGTCAAACTGCCCGTGTTTGGCAAACAGCGTCAGCATATGCGTTAAAAATGGCACACGGGTCACAAGTTCTGACTGACCGCTGCCGTCAATTGATAAGTCTAATCGAATCTGTGTCTCATATGTTTCACGCGCAATCTGTGCCTGTCTCACTGTCATTATTTCTTTGCCCCCTTCAAACGCTGCTCAATGGCACGTGCATGCCCTTCCAGTCCTTCGTAACGGGCAAAGTCGACAATCGCTTGGGCGTCCCGGCGCAAGGCCTTCTCCGAATAATAAATCAGGCTGGAGCGTTTAATAAAGCTTTCAACACCGAGCGGGCCTGCGTATCGCGCCGATCCGTTTGTCGGGATAATATGATTGGGTCCCGCCAGATAATCACCAACCGGCTCGGAGCTATACATACCGAGAAAAATCGCACCGGCGTGATGAATCGATGGCAGAAGTGCTTCGGGATCATCAAGCGCGAGTTCAAGGTGCTCAGGTGCAATCTGATTGACGACTTCCGCCGCCTCAGCCAGACTGTTCACAAGAATGAGACGGCCGACTTGCTCTGCCGCCGCCTCAGCAATATTCCGTCGCGGCAGGTCGACAAGCTGGCGGCTGACTGCGCTGTCAACCGCTTCCGCAAGCCGACGTGAAGGCGTAATAAGCACAGGCATTGACAGCCGGTCATGCTCGGCCTGTGACAATAAGTCCGCAGCAACCCACTCGGGATTAGCCGTCTCATCTGCGATCACCGCAATTTCACTCGGCCCGGCGAGGCTGTCAATAGCCACGTCGCCAAAGACTTCCTTCTTTGCCAACATGACGTACAAATTTCCCGGTCCGACGATCTTATCGACAGGACGGATCGTTTCGGTCCCGTAAGCAAGCGCAGCGATCGCTTGTGCGCCGCCTGCCTGATAAATCTCCGTCAAGCCTATTTCACGTGCAGCGGCAAGCACACCTGCCGCAATTCGCCCGTCCTTTTGCGGTGGAGAAATCAGCACAACACGGCGGACACCGGCGACCAGTGCCGGAATCGCTCCCATCAGTACCGACGACGGATAGCAAGCCGTGCCTCCCGGAACATAAACCCCAACTGCATCAAGCGGTGTCACCTTCTGTCCAAGACGGACGCCGCAACCGACGTCTTCCTGCCAAGAATTCGGCAGTTGTTTTTCATGAAAGGCACGAATGTTCCGTGCCGCCATACGGATCGCTGCCCGTACAGGCTCGGGAACCCGTTCATCCACCGTCTGGATGTCCTGCTCTGAGACACGCAGACTGCATTCGACCCCATCAAATTGCAGCGTCAAAGCATGTAATGCAGCGTCACCTTCATCCTTCACCCGCTGGATGATCGACCGTACAGCTGCTCTTGCCTCGCTGCGCGCCTCTACTTTTCGTTCTTTTAAAAATGAAAGATCCCTATTCTCAATCCATTGCAATGGCATGTCCCTCCGTAGCCGCACTCATTTTTCTGACAATATCGTCAATCAGTCGTTTATTGAGCCTGTAACTGACTGGATTCACAATCAAACGTGAGCTGATATCCATCAATCGATCGTATTCGACAAGTCCATTTTCCTTTAATGTCTGTCCGGTAGACACAATATCAACAATCGCGTCGGCAAGGCCGATAATCGGGGCCAATTCGATCGAACCGTTCAAAGCGATTAAATCGACTTGCTCACCGCGCTTCCGGTAAAAATCAGACGCAATATTAGGATACTTTGTTGCAATCTGTAAATAAGGTTTGTGGCTGCGATGTTCAGGTAATCCGGCAACCGCCATGTGGCAGCGGCTGATGCCGAGATCAACCATTTCGTAGACGTCTCTGCCGCTCTCAAGCAGCACATCTTTGCCGGCAATACCAAGATCAGCAGCACCGTAAGCCACATAGGTCGGTACATCGACCGGCTTCGCAAGGATAAAGCGAAAAGGCTCATTGTCCAAATCAATAATTAACCGCCGTGCTGTTTCAAACGTTTCAGGAAGAGAAAAACCGGCACGGCGCAAAAGCGCACTTGCATCTTGGAATATTCGTCCCTTGGGCATCGCCACTGTCATGCACCTATCCATAAATTACCGCTCCCCATCCAAAAAATAGTGCACGTCGCAAAATTGCTTTTCAAAAGCCGACCGGTCTTCGATGCCTTTAATATGCTGCATCACAACTGCTTCTCCTTTTTCTCTGGCAGCAGCCGCAGCTGTCATTGCCCGGGAAATATTTTTACGGTCATACACGATCGCTTGCTTGCGGTCTTCAGGCAATGCAATATGATCGTATACGGCACGCAGTAACCGATCGAGGCGAATACCAAAGCCAGTTGCCGGACACGGTCGATTAAATTTAGCCAGCAGATGATCGTAGCGTCCACCACTACCGAGCGGGAACCCCAGTGATCCGCCAAAGCCTTGAAAAACAAAACCGGTATAGTAACTGAGATGCGGCATCAGCGTCACATCCAGATCAATTTTTTCATTCACACGTGACAGTCGCAGTAAGTCCATCAGTTCGGTAATCTGCTGAAGGCAAGGCCGAGTCAACGGCGCATCCGCCGCCACTTCCGCCAGAAAATCAAGCGTCGCACAATTATCAAGCTGACGTGAATCAATGAAAGCAAGCAGGC
This sequence comes from Sporolactobacillus sp., assembly GCA_047722915.1. GTDB lineage: Bacteria > Bacillota > Bacilli > Bacillales > Sporolactobacillaceae > Sporolactobacillus. Next base: position 178,414 of record JBDNZQ010000001.1, on the reverse strand, counting down.
GCCGCACGGCAGCCTGCGGAAGCGGCAAGGCCGCCGCATAATTGCGAAAACCAACATCATTTTTCACATAGAGTAAGTGCTTCAGCCGTTCGGCAATCTCGCGCTTTCCCGATACTTCATACAAAAAAGCATCGACAAAACCAACATGGCCAACAGCAAGGCGAACCGGTTTAAGCCCGGTCTTTTCAAGCAACGTAATCATGAGCGAAATGACCTCAGCATCCGCATAGGACGTCGGATCACCAATTAACTCGGCACCGGTTTGTTCAAATTCACTTGGATGGCCGCCTTCACGTTGTTGGCTGCGATATAGAGGCGCCGTATACGCAAGGCGGAGCGGCAGCGGTGCATCTCTGAGTCCCGAGGCAACAATGCGGGCGAGTGCCGTTGTCATGTCCGGTCTCAGAACAACAGGATGCCCTTCCGTGTCCAGAAACTTAAAAAGCCGGCCGTCATCAATCGGCGATACCTTGCCGATTGTTTCCGCATATTCAAGTGCCGGTGTTTGCAGAAAATCATAACCCCAACATTGTAATTCTTCATGAAATTTTTTTTCAAGCTCGGTTTGGGCACGCTGCATCTCCGGTAACGTATCGCGCAATCCAAGCGGTTTTTCAAACATGTATGGTTGTGCCATTAGAATAAGTCCTCTCTAAACGTTAAAAATACTTTATTTCACTATTAAGCTAAAGCAAATATAATGTATATGTATTTTAATTGAAAATAAACGGTCGGTCAACTCTGTAAGCTGTCGAATGATGGGCAGTCTCCATGTCCGCCCCAGCCCGATAAACTATAAGATCTATGTTCATCTTACCACGCTCCTGTCCCCGTTTGTATCCTTTTTCTTCGTGTTTCGAACCGGCGCGGCAAAAATGTCCACTGCTGCGTTACCGCTCCTCATGGAAAAACGTGGCGCTGCCAAGCCCTTTGGACGAGGGCGGAGGCTTAGCTTTTCTTAGACTTGGTCCCGCTGAAATCTGTATCCTTTCTTAAGGTATTAGAAAAGCCACAGGTTGTGTGAAAATCGCCCTCAAAATAAATCCGGAGCAAGACGGCTGTCTCACTCCGGATTCCGGTCAGAAATTGTTCAGGCAACACCATGTGTCCTTAACAATTCCTGCAATGTTTTGTTATACAATCAGTGAAGCTGAGTCAGCGCCGAAGCGACGAGACGTTTGGTAATCTCACCGCCGACCGAACCGTTGGCACGTGAGGTTGTATCCGGACCAAGCTTAACACCGAATTCAGAAGCGATTTCTGTCTTCATCTGTTCCAGCGCCTGTTCGGCACCCGGAACAAGAATCTGATTGCTGCTGTTGTTCGCCATGTCTCTCACCTCCCTTGTGGCTATATCATGTGCAGCTTAAAAGCTGAACATGCACCGGCAAGGTTGGTAAATTCATGCATGGCAGCCGCTTCAAGATTCCGGCGCAGCGCATGCGCGTCTCAGAGCAATTCATGAAACGATTCCGCTTCGGCGTGACTGAACATCATCAATTCAATGCCGGCAAGCGAGTCCTCGACCAATTCCGCAATCGGAAGAAACTGTTCAAAGCGTGCCGCATGCCGGCGATCGGGGCGCGTGCGGGGAGCCTTGGGCAGGAAAAGTGTGCAGCAGTCCGCATAAGGTCGAATTGAAATATCATACGTATCAATCATTTTTGCAATGCCGGCTATTTCGAGCTTATCCATCGTGATCAGTGGACGCAGCACCGGCAGATCTGTGACGGCGTTAATCGTATTCATACTCTCGATCGTCTGGCTGGCAACTTGACCGAGGCTCTCGCCCGTCGCCAGTGCGCGGATGTCGAACCGATCGGCCTCGCGTGCGGCAATGCGGAACATTAACCGACGCATAATCGTCATTCGATAATCTTCGGGTACCGCATCGCGAATCGCCAGCTGTGCTTTCGTGAACGGCACGATGTGCAGTCGCAACCGGCCGCCAAACGACTGGATCTTGCGGCAAAGATCGATTACTTTTTGCTTGGCACGCTCACTCGTGTAAGGCGGACTTTGAAAATGAATAGCTTCGATCACCGCGCCTCGCTTTGCCAACAAGTAGGCGGCGACCGGACTGTCGATGCCGCCTGAGAGCAGCATAAGCACCTTCCCACTGGTGCCGACAGGAAGTCCGCCGGCACCAGCATACTCACGGCCATAGATGCGAACATCATGGTAACCGATTTCAATCCGCAGTTTCAGATCCGGATGGTGGACATCAACGCGCAGACGTTCGACTTGCTGAAGCACGTACCCGCCGAGTCGGCGGTTCAATTCATCACTGCCAATCGGAAAACGCTTATCTTTGCGCCGGGCCACAATCTTAAAAGTTTCCGCGCTGCTTTCGCCTTCAGCTATTTTCAACGCGCCTGCTTCAATCGCTTCCATCGTCAGTGCCGATTTGATCGCCGCTGAAATCGATTGAATGCCGAAGATACGCTGAAGAACAGTTATTACCGGCTCGGGCTCCTGTCCATTCAGCGCAATTTCAAGATCGTCATAGTGACGCTTGATGCTGAGCATGGAAAACGGCGCCAGCTTCTCACGCACGTCATCCTCAAGCTTCAAAACAAACTTTTTTTTATTTTTTCCTTTGATTGCCACCTCGCCAAAACGCACGACTAGATAGTCATAAATCAAATTGCTCACCTCGCTGCCAGCGTCAATGATGCGACTGATTCCTTTAGGATTGTCAAAAACCGGTCGATCTCTTCCACCGTCGTCTCATAAGCCATGCTGATACGGATTGCCGCAGACGCTTCTTCTTCCGGTACACCCATCGCAAGCAGAACGGCACTCGCTTCACTTTCTTTTGATGCACATGCCGATTTCGTTGACACAAAAATGTCCTTCTCCTCGAGTGCGTGCACGAGCACTTCCGAACGGAGACCTTTGAATGAAACATTAACAATGTGCGGAGCCGCATTATCGGAACAGGTATGAACAGTGCCGCCAATCGCCGGCAAGGCAGCCACAAGACGCTGCTGTAATGTTTTTAAATGCGCGACTCCCGCAGCCTCACGTTCCTTTGTCAGGCGCATTGCCTTCACCAATCCGCATATGCCGGGCAAATTCTCCGTTCCTGATCGATAGCCGCTTTCCTGTCCTCCTCCGGCAAAAAGCGGCGAGAGCAGCACACCTTGGCGCACATAAAGCAGGCCTGTCCCTTTTGGTCCATGTATTTTATGACCGGAGATCGTGCACAAGTCGATACCTGAGTCCGCCAAACGCAGCGGCACTTTGGTGAATCCCTGCACATGATCGACATGAAAGACCGTCCGCGGCTGTTGTTTTAAAAACTCACCAATTTGTAGGACGGGCTGAACAGCACCGGTCTCATTATTCACATGCATGACGGAGACAAGAAGAGTGTCTTCGCGATAAGCTTTCAGAAAATCGTCAAATGTGATCCGGCCATCAGCGTGTGGCGTCAAGTACGTCACTTCAAATCCAAGCGACTCGAGCTGCTCAAAGGCGCGTAGAACCGACGCGTGTTCAATCACAGTCGTTATCATGTGCTTACCGCGCCTTCTGTGAGCAAAGGCTGTCCCTTTAATGGCCAAATTATTGCTCTCGGTGCCGCCGGAGGTAAACACAACGTCTTGCGGAAGTGTGCCGATCAAAGCCGCCGCCTGACGGCGTGCCTCAGCCATCAGTGCCTCGCTGCGCCCTCCAAGCGCATGGAGGGAAGAAGGATTGGCAAAATAGTCATCGGCGACCGTCTGGACGGTCGTCAGCACTTCCTTATATGGTTTTGTCGTCGCACTGTTGTCAAGATAAATCATGTCGTCCATTTGTCCTCCTTTTCTATTCATTCACCGTCATTCAGTGCGGGTGCCGCCTGTTAAACATCTGAGCCGGCAGCGAACCTAAGCGATTAAACACCTTCAATAAATCGGTATAATATGCACAGCGTCGGCATTACGAATGCTTTGAAAGGCTTGGCGCCGCCAAGCCTTTCATAAAGCAGCGGCAGCTCACTTGCTGCAAGCGCACCGAAAGCTTCTGATTTTATCAAGGTACCTTGCCTCGTTCGTCACAGGCAAACCAAACACTGTTATTTTTGTCTTTTGCAATGCCTATCAACTGGACACGCAAGCAATTTAATTATCTTAGCATGTCCTCAGCGGCTTGTCGACTTGTCAACTTTTGCGCATTATGCATGCGGTTTAGTTTCATAAAGATCCGTGCGTTTCAAAATTTTTGGCTCTTTGCGCTCCACCGCTTCCACTGCCGTCCGCGCAGAAGCTTCATAGTCAAATTTTCGGAACAGCTCCTCCGCTCGGTGCAACTCACCGGCAATTTCGGCGTCCTCACTGCGATAACGATTGCCATAGCGAATCATCTCTTCAGCGAATTTTGCCGTTTCAACAAGCTTTTCAGCCCGATCAAGCACACTGTTAATGGCATGCTGCGCATCACCAAGTGCCGCGTTCACCTCATTTATATTCAGGGGAGACTGATCCAGCTTTTCATCGACGGTCCTAAGGAAACCGCCGCCCTGGCGCAACGCTTCATTAAAAGACTCCGGAACACCGGGAAGGTTACTGCGCTGAACGAGCCTGCGCGTTTCAAACAATGTATGCTTCAGCTTTTCAATTGTTTCCCTCGCCGCCAGTTCATCTTTGCGCAGCGCATCAATCTTACGGGAAAAATCAGCCGCAGCCTCCTCGATCGTGTCCATCTCACCGTCTATTTTTTGCATATTTCCAAGCAAATCAGTATAGGAACCACCGGCATTCTCCAAAGCCGCATCTGCTGAGAGATAGCCTTTTTCTGCGCGCTCAAACGCTTTGCTAATGGCCATTTCATTTTTCAAATCAGCCACTCCGAGCCGATAATTCTTTTTAACCGTCTCTGACTCTTCCATCAGCTGCCTGATGCGCTCACCGACGCGCGCCACTTTTTGGCCGATGTCAGGAGCAATACTGCTGAGTTGCCGGCGACTCAACACTTCTTTCTCCATCTGCGCCAGCAGCCAGTCAAACTGCTCATGAATGGTTTTAATCGCCTCAGAAGCGTCTTTCAGTTCCATTCGAGCAACGGACTCAGCAATCGTCTGGAGCTGCTGCTCGGCTTCGGCAATTTGCATATCAATCTGCAAGTTCTCCAGCATGTACCCCTGTGCATTCATGTCCTCTTTGTTTCGCTTCAAGTCCTTGATCTGCTCAGGAATGATATGATTGATTTCTTCGTATAAAACAGGGATTTGCTCGGTCTGCGCCATGAGTTCCTCCAGCGCATGCTTGACAGCAATCAAGTGATCCCGCGCCTCGACATACCGTCCTTCGTCGGTTGCCGCACCGAATTTCTGATACATCTCATCGATTTCAGCCATACTTTTCTCAAGTACCGGCAACGCGCGCCCGAACTGCAAACGCTTTGTAAGCATTGTTTTTTTAGCGTTATGGTAGGCTTCTTTAACCGGCTGAACATCAGCCCGGTTTTGACTTTCACTGTCAACGACTTTGTTAAGTTCGGAAATGATGGTATCAATTTGCGCTTCAATGCCGTCCATTTTTCCACTGAGTTCCTTAATTTTTTCTGAAGCCTTTTTGAAGCGGTACTTATCGACAAGCTCCTCACTGCTAAACAGTGCATCTTCAATCGAAGGGAGTTCCGACGCAATAATTTTGTCCCACGCGGTCCGCCACGTTTCAAAATTTTTTTCAGTTTCACCAACCATTTTTAACTGTTTAATTTTGGCCAATTCTTGCGCGACGGGACGATTGACGATCGCCATCCGCCGCTCCTCCGCCCGATCAATTTCGCCATATGCGTGTCTGCGCATCCATGCCCCGTAGACAATGCCAATGACGATGAGAAGAATGAATCCAATCACCACATAAAGCATACGGACCCCTCCGTTTATCATTGACGACGGTTTGTCTTAAACCCGTCCGAACCGTTCTATTTATCATTCTATACCAATTTTTATTGTACCAAAAAAAGCGCTGGAGATGGCAAAAAAACAAAGAAACAGCCCTTTTTTGCCGAAACCAACCGTTTACGGCCTTCAGCCATCAGACATTTCAATAAAAATGAACACATGTGTCATATTCCGGCCTGAGTAGGGACTAATATCCTGCTACTGCGCAACTTGTCACCGCAAGATCATTTCATCTGTTTGAATTGAAAGATGGGGAAATAATTTTGAAGTAAATTCAAACCACTCAGTGGTGAATACTGAAGTAAATCACGACTTTGAAAAGAAAAGTGTCCGTGCGAGGAGGTCGGCCCGTCGAAGACAGCCTTCACAGTAACAATCGGCGAACACGCCGCAAGCCGCGGATCAACGCTGTTCAACTGAGCGATAGACCGATGCTCAGCGGCGTTCCATGACTTTCCCACCATCAGCCGGTGCCAGTAAACGACTGATCCAGCGGTCGACGAAACGCATATAGGTGTGGGTGAATGCCGCATCCGTCGGTTGCATGAAAAACACCTCCCGAAAATATTGCGGCTGTTGAAAAGGCATAAGCAGCAGGCCGCGAAACTGAAGTGCCGTTAATTCGGCATAAATCGGATCGGTTGATCCTTCGGGCAGAGTCGTATACATGAGCCGTAGCAGCAAGAATTTTTCTTTCATCAGATAACTGGACATCAACTCACGCACGAGTTGGTTGTCAATCGTCATTTCGCGATGCACAAAGCGCGCCAAGGCAAAATGGGCCTGATGGTAATCAACCAGTGCAGCGGCAACGCCGTTCAGACGAACGGCCGACGACGATCCCCCAGCGTTCACAGCCGCTTCCAGCGTCTGCAGATAGCTTTCAAAAAAGGAGGTCATCAACCATTCACGAAGCCCATTCTTGCCGCCAAAGTAATACGACACGAGTGCAACATTGACGCCGGCCTGCTCGGCAATCGCACGCACGGGTGTCCCATCAAAACCGCGCATATCAAATAGGCGAAGAGCTGCATCAATAATTGTCTGTTTTGTTTTTTGCATATCCGGACGCGCCGTTTCTTTCATACGCATGTCGATTTGCCCCTTTTTACTGCCGCACGCGCAGTGGGTTGTCAATTCCTGCTTTAATTATACCTAAAAACACGTGTGTCGTCTGAGCGCCCTCTGCCGCTATTGACTGTTTCGCCATATGACTGCCTGTTCCTCTCAAAATCGTTCGACACGGCAGCTGAAAGTTTCGAGCCGATCTGATAAAATAAAAGTACTTTCACGTGTAGCAAAGGAGACAGGCATGAACGCTGAAAATAAAATGTCGATTCAGACACTTACTGCGCTGATTAAGGATGAACCGAATCAGATTGCCAATCTTGCCAATGCCTCAGCCCTGCTCAATGACGTGCTTGAGGACATTAACTGGGTCGGTTTTTATGTATTGAAAAACGGTGAACTTGTGCTTGGTCCCTTTCAAGGTAAACCGGCATGCGTGCGTATTCCGCTCGGAAAAGGGGTATGCGGAACAGCTGCATTAAACAAGGAAATCGTGCGCGTCGCCGACGTACACGCGTTTCCGGGCCACATTGCCTGTGATCCGGCGTCACGCTCAGAGATTGTCATTCCGATTTTTAAAGCCGATGCCATGATCGGTGTGCTGGACGTTGACAGTGCAAGTATCAACCGCTTCTCAGAAGAAGACCAGCAGCTGCTCGAAGCATTTGCTGAAACATTGTCATTTTATTTATAATCATCGACTTGGCTCTGCTACGTCCTTTGAACAAAGGCTGATCCTTAGCTTTTTCTTAGACTTGGTCCCGCTGAAATCGATAGACTTTCTTAAACGCATTAGAAAAGCTTGAATCCATTGAAATTTTTATACTTTCTTAACGTAGAACAGTACTTTGACCGTCTTTTAGGCGAAGTCTGCGCGGCCATCTGCTCATTCTTGATGCTATGGTAGCAGCACAAGTACGATCAGGAACCAAAGAACGACTGCCTTAAACCGCTCCGTGTGAATCAAATGAAGCTGAGCGATCATACGTACTTATCTGTATAAGGGCATTTGCCTTATAGCGTATGTACGTTTGGAATGCGCTTTTTTTAAACTGACAGTTCTATAGTGTACATATGTACGGCACATCTTTGTATGGTTGACAATGCACTGCTTTTTTTGTATAATTTTCGTTGTGTAAAATGAGGCAGGCGTGTGCTGGAGTCAAGTTTTTAGATTTTGTTCCTTTTTGCCTGATCGGCAAAAAGGTGTGCTGTGTAACTCTGGCTGCCGGAGTGAAGGTACAAGATGGCAAAATCAGCTTGTCGCGGTACACACGTGTCATTTTATGCTAAGAGAGGGTGACCGGATTTTGCGGCGTCCATCCTCTCACTAAAATGACGAAGGAGGAGTCATCTTTATGGCTCGCTATACCGGTCCAGTATGGAAGAAATCCCGTCGTCTTGGCATTTCGCTGAGCGGCACAGGCAAGGAACTTGAAAGGCGCCCGTATGCGCCGGGTCAGCACGGCCCGACCCAGCGTGTCAAGCTGTCGGAATATGGTTTGCAGCAGCAAGAAAAGCAAAAGTTACGTTTCCTGTACGGCATTAATGAACGCCAATTCCGTCGCATTTTTGACGACGCGTCACGCATGAAAGGTGTTCACGGCGAGAACTTCATGACACTGCTTGAATCTCGCCTTGATAATCTTGTTTTTCGGATGGGACTGGCGCGCACACGCCGACAGTCTCGCCAGCTTGTCAATCACGGTCATATTACCGTGAACGGCAAGCGGGTTGATATTCCCTCTTACCGCGTTAAACCGGGAGAAACGATTGGCGTGCGTGAGAAGTCGCGTAATTTGGCAATCATCAAAGAGGCGCGAGAGTTGAGCACTTTTGTTCCTGAGTATCTGACTTTTGATGAAAAGAATCTGACGGCAACTTATAACCGTCTACCTGAACGTGCAGAAATGCCGGCTGAAATCACGGAAGCCATGATCGTCGAATTCTATTCCAGGTAAGATCGATTAGTCAAAGCAAATTCAGCCACTGTCTGCGGACGGTGGCTGAATTTTTGTGTTTTATCGCATTCGAAAAACTAAGCTGCGTCCAAGGGCTTTTAAGACATAGTCTTCGGTTGCTCGTTTGCCGCTGGCGCGCCGCGAGGGATCGGCTTTTTTCGCCTTGCCGTCGTTCGATGTGAATAATTCAATATCTGCATATTTTCTTAGCGTACAAAAAAAGCCGCTATACGGCTTTTTTTGTACGCTTCACTTTTTATACATTGCTTTCGGCTGCCTGCTTCATACGCCACACGTCGGCCCGTTTGTAAACAGGCTGACAGCAATCAAAACACGCAGTATTACAAGCTGGACTGGCGCACATCAATGTGATGCGGTAATATCACCGTGGGTTCTTCTACCTTTTCTTTATTCATTAACTTTGTCAGCAAACGCATGGCCACCGCACCGATATCATAGGTCGGTTCGGCAATACTTGAGAGCGTCGGCCGCACCATCTGAACGAGACGAGTGTTCTCACTCGTCACAATTTCAACGTCTTTTGGCACGCTCAATCCATTATCCTGCACTTCATGAATAGCGCCAATTGCCATCTCGTCAGCCGCCACGTAAATAGCGCTTGGCCGCACATCAAGTCCAAGAAATTGCGCCGTTGCCTCTTTCCCTGATTCATAAGTATAATCGCCAACAGACACAAGCGAGTCTCTGAATTCAATCTGATATGTGTTCAATGCCCGGCGAAAGCCATTGAGTCGCGCAACATTAATTGGTACATCGAGCGGACCGTTGATTAATCCGATCTGCTTATGACCGCCTTCTATAAAATGAGACACAACCTCAAAAGCAGCCTGTTCGTAATCAATGTTGACTGATGGAAGTCTCTTTTTCTCATCAGCCGTAGCGGCAAGTACAACCGGAACCGGTGACTGTTCAAATTCTTCACGATGCTCATCGGTAATTTTTCCGCCCATAAAGACAATGCCGTCAACCTGCTTGCCAAGAAGCGTTTGAATGAGCCGAATTTCCTTGTCTTTGTTCTGATCCGAATCGCTGAGAATAATATTGTAATGATACATCGTTGCAATATCCTCAATCCCGCGGGCAAGTTCCGAAAAGAAAATACTAGAAATATCAGGAATAATAACACCGACCGTCGTTGTCTTTTTGCTGGCCAGACCCCGGGCAACAGCATTTGGGCGATACCCAAGTCGCTTGATTGCCTCAGATACTTTCTTGCGTGTCGTCGGTTTGACATTCGGATTGCCGTTCACCACACGAGAAACCGTTGCCATCGATACGCCTGCTTCCCGCGCCACATCATAAATTGTTGCACTCACATCTGTTTCCTCCCTCACCAATCTCGCCGTTCACACTCAAGTGCTCCTGCCGACGTACGTCACCGGCCCGCCTTAGAAAAAACCGGTCAAAAGGTGTCCGGTCCCCTAAAGCAAACGCGCCTCGGTTTGCTAGTTGCGCTCGCCTCGCACATCCGCTTTTCCCGGTATGGCGGCAACAATCATATACTTTCTTGATTTGTTAGAAAAACTTGGCAAGGCCAAGTCCTTTGGACGACGGCTGAGCCTTAGTTTTTCTTATACTTAGTCCCGCTGAAGTCCTTAATCTTTCTTAAACGTATTAGAAAAACTCGGCAAAGCTAAATCCCCTGTGACGGTGACGGCGACTTAGTTCCTTATATCTAGTCCCGCTGGCATTTTTATACTCTTTAACGTATAAAAAAATCTGCTGCCAAAGCAGTAGGAAAAACGTTCTTTCCTGCCATGCCGACCGCACGTTACGATTAAAAGTAGACATAGCTGCACAACGCGCAATAATCATTATTCTAAATTAAAGCGTATCACAAATGAATAAAATAGAAAACAAAATTATGACAAATGGTCAAATCTCCATGGCGGACAAGACACAAGTGCAGTAACCATTCAACGCACAATGTAATCCGTGGGAATTGGAATCATTTGCTCGTCACGGTTCGCCCGGGGCTTCTTTAGTGAAATGTATGGCTGACCTAAAGAACCGGCTATGCGCGATGTTTTTTCCGCGTGCTGAGGATCGCGTTTGCACAGCTGTTCTTTTGACAACAAAGTGGAAAAAACGAGAAAAAAGGCAGCAATTAGTCCAGCAACGCTGCCGAAAGCCAGGACAAGCAAAAAAAGACGGTATTTTCTTTTTACAGGCCTGTCCCCACCCCAATACATGAGCACCGCTCCCTTTTACATCTCATTTTTGTCAGCTCGACGCCCGCTGCGCCAACGATTCAAGAGATCAATTGTCGCCTTACCCCACTGGACAGCTTCGGCAATTTTTCCGGCATTCTCACGTCCCCGGTCCTCGATCGTTGAGGTGATGCGCTGCACGGACGAGTTAACTGAACCGAGTGAATCACCAAGACGCTCAACAGCATTAAAGATGCCATTTAAACTTTTCGTTTTTCCAGCCATATCATCCGCCAGAATGTTCGTCCGATGGAGCAGACCGGTCGTCTCATCTGTCAATCCCTTCATCTGCTCCTGCACATTTTCAAGCGTAGAAGCCACATCATCAAGTGTTTTTTGAGCTGACTTGAGCGTCTGAGCCAGAAAATAGACAAGAACCGCAAAGGCAATGGCGATAACGGCAACCGCCAAATAGAGAATAATGATCACTGCTTGGTCCCCCTTTTTAACGTTCATACCCTTATAGTTTGATAAATAAACGTCATTACTATACCTTGCCATGCATACGAATTATCGCTGCCAGCCGCAGCAATCATTTCCTCTATCTTAGCATGGAAAATTAACGAAAAAAAGCATCCCGGCAGGAGGTGCTCTTTTTATTTGTGTCATGCTTTGTGCACGACAAACAGCACAATCAAACTTTCCGCTGATCGAGAACCGACAAAAGCTCGCGATAGGCCCGCTGGTACTTCTGAATGTCCCCTGCCCCCATAAACAGCAATACGGCATGGCGATAATGCGTCAGATCGGCAAGATTGCTATTATGCAAAATTTGCGAACCGGGAATGCGATCCTGCAAGTCATGAATGGACAGTTTCCCGCTTTTTTCCCGAGCCGATCCGAAAATATCACACAAATACACGGCATCGCCCGTGTCGAGTGCTTTGGAAAATTCATCCATAAAAGTCATCGTCCGCGAATACGTATGCGGTTGGAAAATAGCAACAATTTTTCGATCAGGATACTTCTCCCGCGCCGCTTCGATCGTCACCCTAATTTCTGTCGGATGATGGGCATAGTCGTCAATCATCATCTGATCTGTTTCAGCCAAGCGCTGCTCGGCAAATCGACGTTTTACCCCCTGAAACAACGCCAAGCGCTCCTTGATGAGAGCAGACGGAACATCAAGACGGCAGCAGAGCGCAATGACAGCCAAAGCATTCAGCACATTGTGATGACCATAACTGCGAATCTTGAAATGCTCATAAAATGTACCGTGTGCATAGACGTCAAATTCCGCCCCTGAGCGGTCTTCAAGGAACTGCACGTTCTGGGCTTGAAAATCATTGGACGGATTAAAGCCGTATGATACCATCGGCACTGCCGCTTGGATCGTCTTGAACTCTGCACGGTCACCGCAGTAAAAAATGCCTTTTTTGATCTTCGATGCCAGAGCTTGGAACGCACTGACAACGTCCGCCAGATCGCGATAGTAATCGGAATGATCAAACTCAATATTGGTCATAATGCAGTAATCCGGCGAGCTGTGCAAAAAATGGCGCTTGTACTCACACGACTCCCAAATAAAGTAACGGCCGTCACTTTCTCCGTGGCCGCTCCCATCGCCGATCAGATATGTCGTCGGCGCAAACTGCCGGAATACAAAAGCAAGCAACCCGGTTGTTGAGGTTTTACCATGTGTGCCGGTTACCGCAATGCTCGTATACCGATCGGCAAGCGTCCCCAAAAAGTCATAATATCGGTAGACAGGAACGCCGAGTTCTTTGGCGCGCACAACTTCCTCATGCTGATCGCTATAGGCGTTGCCGGCGATGACCACTTGGCCTGTTTTGATGTTGCGACGATCAAAAGGCAACAATTTGATCTGCCTGTCTTCCAACGCCTGTTGTGTAAAAAAACGCTTTTCAACATCGGAACCCTGCACATCATCATGAAGATCTTGTATAATTTGCGCAAGTGCACTCATACCGGTTCCTTTTATGCCGACAAAGTGATAATTTGCCATTTTTTCATACCCCCGTCTTTCCGTCCGCATGCCAAACAATATTATTAGTATATGCGCGGACGCCTAAGTTGATAAGCGGGCTGCGACATATCGTTCGGTTCAACATGCCGCGGCGCACGCGCATACTTCTGGATGCAAGCTATCCGGCATAGCATCCTCCGGTAAAACCAATCGCCATGTCATTAAAGAGTATTAAGCGAGAACATCTGGGTGCATCAAGGGTCTTAAAACCAGGCGCTGCTGCGTCCCACCTGAAGTTGGTGGGGCGACGCCTTACCAGATAAATCAAAGCCTGTGGGGTTGACTTAGCCGGCGTTTTGCAAAGTTTCTTCATACTTGTCTTTGCCCGCAGCATTCATTCATCTGCCTCACCTGCAAAAAGATCACACTTTATTCTACGTCTGAATCACCCAAAAGTAAAAAACAGTTTCCTTTGTTTATTCGGACGACAGACGCTGCTGAGTGAGTTGCTCAAGCCGTTCCTTGGTCACAAGCACTTGGCGCGGCTTGCTGCCGTTTGCCCCGGAAATGACTTGGCGGCTCTCAAGCTCATCGACAAGGCGTGCGGCACGATTATACCCGATGCGAAAGCGGCGCTGAAGGGCCGAGGCAGACGCCTGCCCCTGTTCGACCACATAGGTCGCCGCATCTTCGAGCAGTTCATCATCCCCTTGATCACTGCCTGCCGGTTGGTACTCATCGGGAACAAATAAATAATCCGTTTCTGTGCTGCGACATGCCGCCGTCACACGGCTGATCTCACGCTCGGAAATGAAACAGCCCTGAAGCCGCCGCAGATCGCGAGCCCCGTTCTCAGCAAGCAACATATCTCCGCGACCGAGCAGTTTTTCAGCGCCACCGCTGTCGAGAATGGTGCGCGAATCCGTCTGTGAAGCTACAGCAAAAGCTATTCTCGTCGGAATATTCGATTTGATCAGCCCAGTAATGACATCAACGGACGGCCGCTGCGTCGCAAGCAGCAAATGAATGCCGGCCGCTCGCGCCTTTTGGGCAATGCGACAGACGGATTCCTCGACGTCCTGAGGCGATGCCATCATGAGATCTGCCAATTCATCAATGATGATGACAAGATAGGGAAGATGGTTCTCTTCTGCCCCGATACTGGCCTGCCGGCGATTATAGCCGCCGATATCGCGCACCCCGCAGCCGGCAAACCGGCGGTAGCGGCGTTCCATTTCCTCAACCGCCCACTTAAGCGCCAATGCCGCTTCGCGCGGCTCCGTGAGCACAGGAGCGGCCAGATGGGGCAACTGGCGATAAGCGGCAAGCTCAACAATTTTTGGATCGACGAGCAAAAAGCGCAAGTCGCGCGGCGACGTTTTATAGATCAAACTAATAATCAGTGAATGAATGCAGACACTCTTCCCCGACCCTGTCGCCCCGGCTATCAACCCGTGCGGCATTTTTGCCAAGTCAATCATCACTTGGCTGCCCGCAATATCCTCACCGAGCGCAGCCGTCAGCGGCGCTTCCTCATGTACGAAGCTGTCATCGGCAACAATGTCTCTTAAGACGACCGGGCGCGGCGTTTCATTTGGAATCTCAATGCCCACTTGGTTTGTCCCCGGAACAGGCGCAATACGAATCTGCTTGGCAGCGAGCGTCAGCTTAATATCTTCCGCCAAACCGACAAGCTTATTGATCTTTACCCCGGGATGCAGCCGTACATCATAGCGTGTAACGCTCGACCCCTGAACGTGGCCGGTAATATCGGCATCCACATGAAAGTCAGCGAGCGTCTCCTGCAAAGTATTCTGTTTCCCAACGATCCAACGTTCCTCTCCGGCTGTCCGCTGCGGCGGTGTATCCAGCAGATCAAGCGACAGGCGCAACCCACACTGCCGCGGCGAAGCCGAAGATCCCGCGGACTTAGTCCCGCGGTCGCGATCTGAACGAAACATGAGCACGTTAAAGGGTACATGGGAGGGCGACGAGACCGATCGATGCGGCGAGTGCGGCAGCAGACTTCCTGACGGCCGCAGCGCGCGCGGCGCCTCAGTTTCACGGCTCATCCGGGCGGCGGTTTGATTTTTTTTTTGACTCTCAGCAGTTGCAGCTTGCTCCGCTGCTGCCGGCGTTATCCCGGGCGCTTCATCAATCCCCGGCCCCGCTTGCCGTTCGGGCAACCGGCGCTCAAGCGCCGGCGGTTCAAGGGTGGGGAAATGATCGGCAATATGCGAAGCTATCTCCGCCCCTTGTTTCTTAATTGCTTCCTGAATATGTTTTTTTTCAACATTCTCTTTCTGCGGTTCCAGCCTGCTGACCTCCGACCGGCGACGATAAAAATCGTCCGGCGGTGTGCGGAAACCAAATACCGGTGAGGGCACTTTTGTCGGATGAAACGGCCGTTTGTTTCTGGATGCCAAAAGAGGAGACCCTTTGCTTCCGTCAGCCGCTTCTTTGGCTTGATGACGTTTTTCATCGTCCGGTTGTGCCGGCACAGCCCTTCTCTTCGGCGAGTGGCTTGGATACTGTGAAGACATCTTCACAGATACGTGACGGCTTTTATCCAAAAAACGTCCGGGACGGCGGTCATCCGCATCACAATCTGCGGCTCCTGGAACAAAGGAACTCTCATCAAACTGAGCGTCGTCACCGTCACGAAATAAACGTTGCCACCAATGTTCCGTCATCCCGCACACCTCATTTTATCGTTTGTTTAACTGACTCTCGGCCATGTGCGAAAAATTCTGGCCCGGCTCCACCGCGCGGTCAAGTACGAGGATGCCCCGTTTCTGCGGTGCATCTGGCAAGTCCAATTCTCGTGCCGAACAGATCATGCCCTCAGAAGCGACACCGCGCAGCACCGCCGGTCGAATGATTAACCCTGACGGCATCAAAGCACCGACTCTGGCAACAACGACGTGCTGACCCTCATCAATATTCGGTGCCCCGCATACGATCTGCAGACTATTTTTACCGACATCAACGGTACAAACATGCATGTGATCAGAATTCGGATGCTTTTTCATTGCACGGACAACACCCGTCACAATTAGCGGCTGCTCATGCATCTCCAGCGGTGATGTAAAGCCGGAAACAAGGAGCAGCGCATTGAGCTGAGCGATCAAGTCACCGTCCGGTTTCAAAAGTCCTTCGGATAAATTTTTGCGGATCGCTCCCGAGATATTAAAAAAATTATAGCCGAGTGTTTTGCCGCTTTCCGCATCAAAAATTTTGACAACGTCACCCATCCGTTCATACGCTGTTTTATCGCTGTCCGCTTGATAAGCAATCAGCACATCGCCGATTCCTGCGCGGTTGTAATAGTAGATCATCTTGTTCTCCTAAATAATTAGTATCGTTCGGCTGCCGGTTGCGGTTATTCGTGCGGCGGCTATATCTTTTATTTTAGCATAAACAGTTGTAAGAATTAATAACCATCATGTCGTTGACCGGCAAAAAGCATGCTTCAGCATTGTTCAGAAACTCGCATGCCATAGAGCAGCTGTAAAATATGAAAAAATAGATCGCTACGGCTCACGCGTCCGGCAGTCAGCCTGGCAATCGTCCCTCCCTTGCTGCGCATGTCATGTGTTCCGTAAAATCTGTCGGCGACGATACCAAGTTCTTCGCCGCGTTCGATTCCGTCAACAAGCGGCCGCGGAAGCGGAATTTTTGCACCTGCGGCGACCCAGACTTGACCACTGCGATCAGCACACGCACCCCAGTTGCACAGAAAAAGTGTCTGTCCGCAGCGTGAAGCGCCGCCTTCCATGCCAAAAGCAAGCGATACGTCTGCATCAGCTGCCAGCACCGCTCGTGCACGATGAATTGCTCCCACACGCGTTTCCTGTTCAGACATCGGCATGGCAGACACACCCGAAGTGACATCATAACCGACAATTTCAGCATCCAATCGTTCGAAGACGGCAAGGCGCCCGAGCGCATCCAGTTTTGCCGGATTTAGCGTTCCTGCACCTAATTTCATTGGCTTTTCCCCCGTTCCAATCAGTAACAGCAATGTTCAACCATTATGCCCCGCGCTGCTGATTACTGTATAATAGAATGATAAGTCTGCTTTGCCGGCAACCAACGCAAGCCGCGGCGCATGCTTTGATGCAGCAGCTCGGCTTGCACGGATGCCGCGCACCTTCTTACGTGCGCCGGAGTCCGCAGACTTTCAGGCAAAAGCATTCCAAGTCTAAGCACTTTTTTCACTCGCATGAAAAAACGGCATAACTTTATCGCCGGCAACGGCTGAGCAGCCGATTTGTCCGCTGCTTCATTTTCGGCATCCACAGGCCCTCTTACAAGGCCAATTCAAGATCAGACAGATGGGAGAGCGATTTAAATGAGCAAATGGCAATGGTCCGTGTTTTTTGCCGCAGGCGTCGCCGGATTTGCAGCCGGTTGGCACGCGCAGCAGCTGAGCGGCAATGCGGGCAGACCGCTCCGCTCAGAAGCGGTACTTGGCAGCGTCAAAAAATCCGTTCGCCAAACAATCGACGTTGAGGGCGGCTGGATCTTTACGACACCTCACACGGAGAAGACGGGCATGCTCGTCCGCAACGTCTATCAGGGCGGTCTGACCGCTTCCTCAGGCACTGCTGTCAAACATTATGCCTTCACAGCCGACGCGCAGACAGGGACGATCTATACCCTCATTCCGCAAAACTGACCGCTCACTTTTGCAGGTGAGCAAAATTTCGTTCGACAAATTTTTAAAGCGTGGTGCTCTGTTTCGGGTGGTGCAGCGCACGCTCTCTTAACGGCTTCAGGGTGCACTTAGCTTGCTTCGCCTGCAAGGCCGGCACATTGTTATTATCTTAGCAAAAAACTCCATGATATTTAACTCACCACTAAACTATTTAGAAAAACTTGGCGAAGCCAGGTCTCTTGGGCGACGGCAGAGCCCTCTCTTATGCTCAGTCCCGCTGAAACTTTTAAATATTCTTTAATGTATAAAAAAGCCCGGCTATGCAGCGCCGGGCTTTTTTAACGCATTTGCTTATGCCCGTTCATCAGGACGCTTCGCCCGGCAGCGAAAAATTCGCTTGTTCTGTGCAGCAAATTTTTCTTCATATTCTGTCACAACATTTTCAGGATCGCTCTGACGGTGCAAATCAAGACTGATATCACTGAGTACAAAGCCGTATTGCGAGAAGCTTTCCAAAGAATACGTAAAAAGGCCTTCATTATCGGTCTTTAACTGAATGAGGCCATCTGTCTTCAGCACATAATCATATTGAGCAAGAAAAGCCGAGTAAGTCAATCGCCGCTTCTCATGTCGTGCCTTCGGCCATGGATCACAGAAATTCAGATAAAGAGCATCGACTTCGTTCTCAGCAAAAAATTCGGTCAGCAGCCGTGCATCGCCGAGTATCAGGCGAAGATTCTTTAATTCGGCATCGAGGCAGGCATTCAGCGCACTAACCATAATGCTCTCATTGATTTCAATGCCGACAAAGTTCATCTCAGGGTGGCGACGAGCCATCTCTGTAATGAACTGTCCCTTACCCGTGCCGATTTCAACATGCAGCGGTGCCTCACGTCCAAAGACATCGTACCACTCACCGCTGCACGTTTTCGGCGAAACAATGACAATCTCCGGGTACTGCTCCATCTTTCCTCTTGCCCATGGCTTATGACGCACCCTCATTCATTAACGCTCCCTCTGCCGCCCGGCATACTCTCAAAATCTTTCATTTTTATCTTATGAGGCGTGCTGACAAAAACGCGAAACAATTCGATGCGCAGCAAAAAATAATGGGCGCAGCTGGTGTTGGCTCCCTGTTTTCTTCGAATTGCCACGTTTTAAGTGCCTCTTCTGCAATCCATCAGAACATCTTGGCTGTGTAAGCGTTCAACCAGATCAAATCCTTTTCAAAAAGAAGCATCTTCCGAACCTCCGCATGCTCCTGATGCCAGAACATCAGCCGCAGCGTCATGGCGATCATGTGCCAAGCAAGCCGCAGATGCAAGGCGGCGTTGATCTGCGCGCCGTAATAGCTGAGCCACTTGTCCCAGTCATCTTTGGCAATGTACCAGAACAGCAGCATCGCCATATCCATTGCCGGATCAGCAATAACCGCCTGATCCCAATCAACAAGATATAAGCTCTGATTCTCGTTATCAAGCAACCAATTATTATGATTAACGTCCGAATGACAAACTGTTTTTTCATCCACCTCGACACTGAGCGCATACCTCGTCAAAAAATCGAGCGCCGGGCGCAGCACATGCTGCGGCGCGCGCCCTTCGGCGTGCTCGGCAAGCTGTTCGTAAATCTGTAACGTTCCAATCGGACGTTTGCCGATTCGCCGCATCATAGCCAGCAGCGGTTCTGACCGGTGAATTTTTCTCAACAAGTCAGCAACACGCGTCGATTTCATTTCTTCAGCATTCAGCACGCGGCCCTTCGTCCACCGCTGAGCAGTCAACACATCGCCGTTGCTCATTCGCCGTGTCCACAGCAATTTCGGAACGATTCCTTCGGCCGACAGAACGGCTAGGAAGGGCGACGTGTTGCGCTTGATGAACAATTTGCTGTCACCGGACTGCGCCAGATAAGCTTCGCCGGTCATTCCACCAGCAGGCGAAAGCTGCCATTCCCGGCTGTCGAAAAATCGCATGAAAACAGGCCACCTTTATATTAAAAATCAGGCCGCCGGATAGAACATCAGAAGCTGCAAAGCGCAATTATTCAGCACCTGCTGCTTTGTTCCCTCGCCGAATCAGTCGATCGCCCGAGCGTGCAAGACCATGACTAAAAATATACCACTTTCAGCGGCAATCGACAATTCATCTTCTTTGATTCTCAACAGCAAATGACTGGAAATCTGCAAATCAGCGCACATCCGCATGTGTCAGGCAATGCTCAAGCAACAGATGTGCAGCTTCCAACTGGCTGCGTTTAAACAACAACGTCTGCTCGGACAAGCGTCTGTGCCAGTCGCCGCACATGCGCTGATCAATCAACGCGACCCCGCGTTCCTCTTGAGCAAATTCAATAAAGCTCTCAGGCGCGTAGACGGCACCCGCCACTTCCATATCAATCGCCGCATGCTTTAGCAGCGCCGTCATCACGTGACGCGAACGGGCAAGCGAAATCAGCGGATTAAGCTGCTCGCGGCGGCCACCGCTGACAATCTCCTGCCATTTGCGCGCATCTTGAGCCTGAAAGACGCTGCCTGCCTCTCCAATGAGCGGCTTAACAACCCAGATTGTGCTTCCCGTCAGCAACAGACAATCAAGCTGCACTTCGGCCTGCTGCGTCTTTAACACCGGATAATAAAGAAAAAAGGCAAGATCATTGACCGCGCGCAACAGTCCGGCAAGCCAGTGTTGAGTCAGTAGATCTTCAGGAAGCGGTGAGCGCCTCTCCGATGTCTGCGATGCCCATTCAAGCTGCACGGCGTAGAGCCAGCGGTAAAAGGCGGCTCCCGGATGGATGCCTGCCGGCTCTTTCTCCTGCTTTCGTGCAGCGTTAAGTCCGCGCGCTTCAAGCCACTGCTCAGCGCGGCGCTGCTTCAGCAGAATGTAGCGCCTGGCGTAGCGTGACAAATCAAGTTGATAGCGCGACACACATTCACGTATTTTAACGAGTTGAGCCATTGCATCCCCATCCTTATCTGTCCCTTGCTTATTGTATAACAAAATAGCGGCCAGGCAAGACCCTCCGCCTGAGGGAACGGGGTCAGGCATCGCGTTTCATTATGCACGCCAACCAAAAATAGGACTGGCCGGAACGGACGGCAGCAGCGATCAGGGCAAAAGCAGCAAGTATCGCGTTCACACGCGAGCTTTGAGCAAAGGTTGTCAGCCATTCAAGACCGATCAAATCGCCGCTTGACGGATGCGGGACACTGCGGCAAAACAGCCGCGCCCTTGCAGATTCGTAATCAATCCGTCTTTCTCCAACTCCTCGTACGCTCGCTTGAGGGTCCCGATGCCGACTGTCTATTCTTTGACCAGCAGGCAAACAGACAGCGGCTGCATACCACCCTGCATCTCTGCGTTGGGCATACGCATTTTTACCTACCCATAAATCTGCGCATAAATCGGCACTTCTGTCAGCGGATGAATGGTCAGATGCACATGGCTCGCCTCGCTTCTACTTGTGATTACACCGTCGATACAAACGTCCGTTAAATTAGCGAAACTTGGTGAAGACGGCGGCTGACTTCTGCGCCGGGTGAACCCGCCCGACTTCATACATGGCCGCGCTGCTATTAATTGTTGTGATTTTTATCTTTTTTGCGCGGCTCATGCCGCCACTCACTTTTTTATCAAGGCGCCGTTTATTATTTGAAAAACTTGGCGAGGCCGAGTCCTTGGGACGACGGCGGAGCCTTAGCTTTTCTTATACTTAGTCCCGCTGAAATCTTTAATCTGCCTTAAACGTATTAGAAAAACTTGGCGAAGCCGAGTCCTTAGGACGACGGCGAAGCCTTAGCTTTTTCTTATACTTAGTCCCGCTGAGATCTATAGACTGTCTTAACGTATACAATAAGGTTGTCGACCGGCAATATGTTTATTTTGTATAATGAGAATAATGAACAGTGGAATAATTTGAAATAGATCTGTCTGTCTGTTCGACAACTGCCAGCGGCCGCAAAAGTGAACACATTGACTGCCGCTGGCAGAAAGAAAGAAGCGACTAATTATGGACAACATCGTCACCTCCATCGATGAGCTTATCGGCGAAACACCGATGGTTCGTCTTAATCGACTCCCGGATCCGAATGGAGCAACCATTTATACTAAGCTTGAATTTTTCAATCCGGGTAAAAGTGTGAAAGATCGAGCAGCCAAGTATATGATCTTCAAAGCGGAACAAAGCGGTTTGCTGCAGCCGGGGGGAACCATCATTGAGCCGACATCCGGAAATATGGGAATTGCCTTAGCAATGATCGCGGCCGCCCGCGGCTATCACGCCATTATCGTCATGCCCGATTCGGTCAATCGTGAGCGCATCGGTTTGCTCAAAGCTTACGGTGCAGAGATCGTCTACACACCGGGTGATGAGAAGATGTCCGGAGCCGTACGCAAGGCCGAGGCGCTCCAGCAGACGATTGCGGGCAGCTTCATGCCGCATCAGTTCTCCAATCCCGATAATCCGGAAGCGCACAGACAGACAACCGCCAAAGAAATTATTGCCGATATGCACGCGCTCGGTAAAGTGCCGGCGGCTCTCATCGGCACATCGGGTACCGGCGGGACGATCTCAGGAACTGCCTCAGCTCTGAAGTCCGTTTTCCCGGAAATGAGCGTCCATATTTGCGAACCGGCTTCCTCTCCCGTTCTCTCGGGCGGCATACCGGGGAGACACCGACTCGTTGGCACAAGTCCCGGTTTTGTGCCGCAGACATTCGACCGTTCAGTCGTCGACGAAATTATGCCTGTCTCAGACAACGATGCATTTGAAATTACTCGGCGCCTGGCCGCAGAGGAGGGCATTCTATGCGGGCCCTCCTCCGGCGCATCAATCTTTGTCGCCTTGCAGGTTGCCCGGCGGTTTGGACCGGATACGGCTGTTGTCTGCATAGTCAATGACACCGGAGAACGCTACTTATCCGGCGATATCTTTCCGCGTATATAACAATGCGGCGTATGAGATTAGAATGATTAAAAAAATTTGACTTTTTTGCAAATCGCGTTATATTAATGGTAACAGTTCAATATGTATTTTAACGTCTCGTTGCTTGGTTGAGTCAGCACCCTTTTTCTCCAGAGAATGGCTTGTTCAATTTAAAGTTTTTAACTTTACTTGGGATAAATATCGGGGAGTGGTGATTTGAGTCCTTCAACTGATCGTATGTTAAATCGTGTAAAGTCTGTTTATCTTTTTATTCGCAGGCGAGGAACCGTATCGACAAAAGAACTAGTTGAAGAATTTGATATGACACAGAGAACGATGCAACGTGATTTAAACATCTTGACGTATAATGAATTAGTGAGCAGTCCTAAAAGAGGACAGTGGCGAGTCACTACGAAGCGTGTCAAAATTTCCTGATTGCTAAAATGCCCGAGTTGCCGGAGACGGCGGCTCTTTTTGTATAGTTGTCCGCCCATTTTCCATCAGCAAAAGGCCCATTCACATCATATACTGAGGGTGTATCGTTGAATTTATAAAAAAGGTGGCCTTTCAATATGTTCCAACCTCAGGCAGGACCCTATGCATTTCAGGATGCTGACCGACATGCGCCGGCTTTCCAGCAAAATCCGCTGTTTGCGGCACAGCCCGCGGACCCCCCTGTTCCCTACAGTGAACCCGTACAACCGTACGCCTACGCCGGAGCAAACGACATAAATCAGCCGCAAATTTTTGAATGGAATCCGGCGGTTGACGATTCAACACGCGTGCCGCCGATTCCGGGCGGACCGCTGGATTGGCGAATACGCCAAATTGAGCAGCGACAAAATCAGATGGCGCGTGAAATGGCACAGTTCGACCGCAGATTACGCACCGTCGAGCGCAGAGTAGGCATTCCGGTGCCGCCCGGACCAGGCGGACCCAGACCCGGTTATGGTCAGCCCGGCTGAACCGGCTGCCGCCAAAACAGCCGGATCACTTAAACCATGTCGCATCACGCAGCTGACTCGCAGCAAACGGCAGGTGTAGCGCTCCGCTCTGACCCGATCACCTGCTGCTGTCAAATCATTAGAAAAACTCGGCTCTGCCAAGTCGTTTGGACGACGGCGGAGCCTTAGCTTTTCTTAGACTTGGTCCCGCTGAATCGATAGACTGTCTCAAGGTACGAGTAAAGGGGAAGCATCAGCTTCCCCTTTATTTTTTTCTTCCACCGAGCGCTTTCGGCAAGCGTTCGCCCGCCACCTTTCGCAGCAATCCCGTCCAACGCGCCAGCAAAATGTAGACAGCACATCCACTCGTGACACACACAAGGCAAATCAGAATAGCCGTCACCCGGCTGCGCGGCGACGGACCGCCACCCGCAAGTAGGAGCAGCTTAATAACAAAAAACATCACAGCCGTATAGAGCAAAATGTGCACTGCCTGCAGAGCAATCGCTGAAAACCGGTATCCTGTTACCCGGCGAATGGACACAAGAATGACAAGGATGGAGAACATGTACCCGATGTCGGTCGCAACGATTGGGCCGACCATGCCAAATACTTTCATGCAAACTGGGTTCAGCAAAATTTTAATGACCACCCCACCGATGAGCGCGATAAGCGTCACCCGCTGACGGTCGATGCCTTGAAGAATGGACGCCCCAACTTGAAACAGTGAAAAAAAGATGGCTGTCGGCGCGTACCAGCTTAGAATTTTTCCGCCAATATCCAGGTAGTCAACCCCCGCGACGCCATAAAGCAAACCGTGCACCATATAACCCAACACGGAAAGACCAATCGAGGCCGGAACAGTCAAGAACAGCACGAGCTGGAACGCTTCAGTGATCTTACGCCGGACGTCCTCGCCATCCTTCTTTGTGTAGGCGACAATAATAGCCGGAACGGCGCTCACCGCCAAAGAAGTTGCCAATGTAACCGGAATCATAACCATTTTTTGATCATTCATCGTCAAATCACTGACAATAATACCATTAATCGTACGTCCGTAATGAAGATAGTGGTACGCCATCATCTGGTCAATGAGCTGATAAAGCTGCATGGCGATGCCGACCGCAACAAAAGGTATCGCATAGGCAATCAACTCTTTGTACATCGATACGAGATGCATTTTATAGCGCTGCGGCCTCTTGACTTGCTGCTCAAGCTTTATGATATAGGGCCTGCGCACGACCCAATAATGCAGCATGACATAGAAACCGGCAACAGCTCCGATAAACGCGGCAAACGTCGCAAACACCGCCGCCGTCACCACCGGCCCATGCAGCACTTTGATAATAACAAATGACGTGATAAGAATAAAACCGATGCGTCCGACTTGCTCCACGACTTGCGACACCGCCGTCGGTCCCATGGATTGAAAGCCTTGAAAATAACCGCGCAGCAAACTCATGACCGGCACAACGAGAATGGCAATGCTGCAGACGCGCATGACTAATACAACGTTATTAAAATTGTTGGTCGGCACAGCCGCCAATGAAACAAAGCTTGGCGCACC
The DNA here is from genome assembly GCA_047722915.1 of Sporolactobacillus sp. Lineage (GTDB taxonomy): Bacteria > Bacillota > Bacilli > Bacillales > Sporolactobacillaceae > Sporolactobacillus. Next base: position 153,237 of record JBDNZQ010000001.1, on the reverse strand, counting down.
GAGAAACATGATCAGAAACCCTGCAAAACCCGTCAGTGCCATCAGCACCGTACCGCTGCGCAGCAGTCGTTTGCCTGCACTGTAATCACCAAGGGCGTTGTACTTGGAAACAAACTTTGAGACGGCAAGCGGCAATCCCATTGTCGATATGCTGAGAATAATTGAATACGGCGTGTACGACATCGCGTACAAATAAGTGCCCTGATACCCTGTCAAAGCCTGATAAGGAATGACAAAGAGAATACCTAGAAACTTGGCGATAAACGTCGCCGCCGTCAGGATCATCGTTCCCCTGATCATCTTTGAAGCAGACATCGTGTGCTAATCTCCCACATGTATCCCGGACACACCGGTTTAATTAAAATATTTTAAGAAGGCAAAGTTTAAGTGCTTGGGTCATCAGATCATCATGCTCTTCATTTGCCGGTAGCGAGCAGCCCCTTGGATGCTTCGGTACGCTGTCTCCAAGATTTCCAAATAAATCCATGAAAGCATGACCACCAAGAACTCGATTGACCTCAGCAGATGTCAAAAAAACAGTCGCGCCTGCTGCGTCCAGAGAATACGGCAACAGGTTAAGCTTCATGCGATCGCTACGGTGCACCGGCGTCTGCGACGCTCGCCCTTGCTTGTTCCGCCAGGCTGCGCTATTTGTGCCTTTGCTTTGGCTGATGACCAGCGTGCGAAGATTACATTTATCTTGTCGCTTCGCCTGGCTTTGTCAAAATAAGTACGGCGAACATGTCGCTAAATCTGTTTAAGTGCACATCTGCGCCGTAACTCTTCATATTCTAACACAAAGCACGTTTCAAATCGTGCTGATTCATGGCGATGCGACAAACATTTGTTGCCCAGGAGCAGCTGCCGGGATACAAACAAAAGCGCCCGCCAAAAAGGCAAGCGCTTCCGGTCCGGCAGGCGGTCAGCAGGCAACAATATTTACAAGCTTATCCGGAACGACAATCATTTTTTTGACAGTTTTTCCTTCAAGCTGGCGAGCAATATTCGCTTCCTTCAGCGCGCACGCTTGAAGCACCTCACCAGACGTTCCCTTGTCAACCGTCAAACGTGCACGTATCTTACCGTTAATCTGTACAATCACTTCAATTTGCTGTTCAATAATTTTTGCCGGATCATAACTCGGCCAAACCGACTTCTCAATCGACTCATTGTGGCCAAGCAGCTGCCAAAGTTCTTCGCAGACGTGCGGCGCAACCGGTGACAGCAGTTGAACAAAGCCGGTCGCAAACACATAGGGAATATGTTCCTGCTTATATGCCTCGTTTGTGAAAGCCATCATTTGCGCAATACCAGTATTAAAATGCAACGCCTCAAAGTCCTCGGTCACCTTTTTAACCGTTTGATGGTATAGCTTTTCAAACGCATGGCTGACGGCCGCATCTTTGACGATGTGCTTTGTCAGCGTACCGTCCGACTCCGTCAGCAGTCGCCAAACACGGTCGAGAAAGCGGCGCGCCCCATCAAGGCCGGTCTCTGACCAGGCAACAGCCGCATCAATCGGCCCCATGAACATTTCATAAAGCCTGAGCGTGTCGGCACCATAACTTGCGACAATATCATCCGGATTGACAACATTGCCCTTCGACTTGCTCATCTTTTCATGGTTGTTGCCGAGTATCATGCCCTGGTTCACAAGCTTATGGAACGGCTCCTTTGTCGGCACAACACCAAGGTCATACAGAGCCTTATGCCAGAAACGGGCATACAACAAGTGTAGCACGGCATGTTCAGCGCCGCCGACATACAGATCAACCGGCAACCACCGCTTCAGTTTCTCCGGATCGGCAATGCGTTCCGTGTTATGCGGATCAATATAGCGCAGGAAATACCAACTGCTTCCCGCCCATTGCGGCATCGTATTTGTTTCACGCCGTCCTCTTTTGCCTGTGTCCGGATCGGTATAAGTCAGCCATTCCGTATCATTGGCAAGCGGTGATTCCCCGTTACCTGACGGCTTAATGTTTTCCGTCTTGGGCACACGCAGCGGCAGCTCGCTCTCGGGAACAGTCTGCATCGTGCCATCTTCCATATGAATAATCGGTATCGGTTCTCCCCAGTAGCGCTGGCGACTGAACAGCCAGTCACGCAGCCGGTACGTGATTTTCCGCCGCCCAACTTGCCTGTCTTCCAGCCAATCAATCATTCGGTCAATGGCTTCTTTTTTGCCGAGTCCATCTAAAAATTCAGAGTTAACATGCGGCCCGTCACCGGTAAAGGCCTCTTTCGATACATCGCCGCCGGAGACGACCTCAATGATCGGCAAACCGAACTTAGAGGCAAAGTCATAGTCACGACCGTCGTGAGCGGGAACAGCCATGATCGCACCTGATCCGTAAGTACTCAGCACGTAGTCGGCAATCCATACAGGCACTTTCCGTTCGTTTACCGGGTTGATCGCGTACGCACCGGTAAAGGCACCTGTCTTCGTCTTCGCCAAATCCGTCCGCTCAAGATCACTTTTGGCAGCAATCTCTGCGCGATAGGCATCAACCGCGGCACGCTGCCCAGGCGTTGTAATCTCATCGACAAGCTTATGTTCAGGTGCAAGCACCATATAGGTCGCGCCAAACAGCGTATCCGGACGGGTCGTGAAAACAGTAATGGTCTCATCCGTCGAACCGGCAACTTTGAAAATAACTTCAGCCCCTTGCGAACGGCCGATCCAGTTTCGCTGCATTTCTTTAATGCTCTCTGGCCAGTCCAGTTCATCAAGGTCTTCAAGCAGGCGGTCGGCGTAGGCTGTAATTTTCAGCATCCACTGTTTCATCGGTTTGCGCACGACAGGAAAGCCGCCGCGCTCGCTTTTTCCATCGATCACTTCTTCGTTGGCGAGCACTGTACCGAGTGCCGGGCACCAATTAACCGGCACCTCAGCGATGTAAGCGAGCCCTTTATTATAGAGTTGCAGGAAAATCCATTGCGTCCATTTGTAGTATTCGGGATCTGTCGTGTTGATTTCGCGTTCCCAGTCGTAAGAAAAGCCGAGTGCGCGAATTTGCCGTTTGAACGTCTGAATATTCTCTGCCGTAAAAAGAGCCGGATCGTGGCCGGTATCAAGCGCATATTGCTCCGCCGGCAAACCAAATGCATCCCAGCCCATCGGGTGAAGCACCTCAAAGCCCTGCATCCGCTTCATTCGCGCCAAAATATCGGTTGCCGTATAACCTTCCGGATGTCCGACGTGCAGCCCTTTGCCAGACGGGTAGGGAAACATGTCCAACGCGTAAAAGGTCGGCTTATCCGTCTTATCCTCCGTCTTAAACGTCTGATGCGCATCCCAATATTTTTGCCATTTTTTTTCAATTTCACGATGATCAAATGCCAGTGCCATCGTCTTAACCTCCCCGCCATCATGGCGTGCCCTAAGTCAGTTTTTGTCCCCCAAAATATCTGCTCTTGCGAAAAAACAGTAACATCAAATATCTGTTGACCCATCGCTCAACAGCTTCACACCTCATCGCGCGTCTCTGTGTTCATTACTGTTTGAGCAAGCCAATGGCAGGCCAAAACAATAATATGAGCCCAGATCCTCAAGCTCTGTTTCAATAAAAGCTCGCCTGTCAAGCCAAGCGACCTGATTCCCAGAAACAATCAGAAGACGGCATTCAGCAAAAAAAGTTTGAATCTGCCAGCGCTTTTTTGAATTTATGGAACAATAAAACTCCCATCCCATCATACGATCTGGGACGAGAGTTTGTTGTTTCCCGCGGTACCACCCACATTAGCACATCGACCAGCAGTCGTTGTGCTCACTTCTCAATTCCTCATAACGCTGGAACAGCGCCGGCACTGGGGTAATGGCTTTACCACCACTCAAAGGTGAGTTCATTTCCCTTCTCGCGCCGCCTCGCACCGACCGACCGCTCTCTGAAGCGAAAAGCAGAAACTACTGATCCTTCTCAATTATCCGGTTTTTCATACTATAAATTGTACTTTTGATTTTATACGTTCTCACAAATTTTGTCAAACCTTGGCAAAGGTGAGCAACAGCTTATTCGTTGTTATGATCACTGATTCGTTTCACGCAGCCGCCGATATAGCCAACCGTTAACAAAAAAGAAAAGAGCGCCCGCACCCGAGCGCCGCATCAGGCGCCGTGCCAATACGCGCACGCTTCGTTGACGCGACACTTTTCGATCGGCAAGATAAATACCAAGCAAGCCGCGATTAATCATCTGATGAAAACGCCTGTCCGGCATGCTTTGAATGGCCGCATCGGCTTCTGCAATAAAATGGTAAAATCGATCAAGCATCTGCTGCTCATTCTTGTAGTAGAAGCAGAAGTTAAGATCACCCTCGCGCCGATCTTCTTCCTGATCGACAAAATAATCCATTAGGATATGCAATCCCTGTACCCACGGAAAATAGCTGTTTCTAATTATGACAACAAGCCCTTTATCCATTTTTTCGCCGCGGGCGGCTGCATACGCCACAAGACAAAAAACACCGAGCGTCGATCCTGAACAAGCGGCAAATTCATACCAGCTCATCTCCGGCAACCTGCTGCGATTCTTCTGAAACCATGCCATGAGGCGCGGCACGCGCTCGTCCTTTTCGACATGCTTATGAACTTGCAAGTCACAATAAAAACCGGCCAGCTCAAGCAGGGCATTGGCGATCATCGGATAGCCTTCTAATGCAAAAAGCACATGCCGGCACGCACCGACGAGCGCGGCCAGATATCCGCCGTCATCCGGATTGCCCCGCTTGGCATAATAGTCTCCGCAAGCCCCATCCGGTGTCAGTGCATCGATCATCGCCCGGTGCAGGCAGCGGAAATCATTCGGGTCAAGTGATCCGCTACGGTCACAAAGATTATCCAAATAATCGCTAATCGTTTGATAAGCGACAATAAAAGTGATCACTTCCCGGCGGCGCAGACCGGCAATTAGGCTATAAATGCCGCCGCCCTCGCAGTGAAACGTCTTACCGGCGATACTGTCCAGCGCCTGAGTGCGAAGCGCTTCATCCGGTATGGCCTGCGCCCGCTGCTTCCAAACATTCAGCTGCCGGTGAACGTCGGGCAATACGCTCCGATAGATCTTCACCATCAGCCAAAGTGGTGTTGACGGTGCCTTCACAGCCATCCCTCCTCGTCCTTACTGCTATAACATTCGTTTAAGAAAGGAAACGGTCGCCCGTGCCTAAAGATTTGTTACATCTGTTTTTCTTCACAGCGCTTGGCAAAAAAACAATAAGCGGCAGAAAAAATCGGTAAAAGCAAATGCTCTGGATGCATTTCTGTTTTTTCGCTCACCTATTCGTTGAGTATTGCAATTTTTCTGTTTTTTAGGAAATCGTATTCAAGAATTGTGACTTTGCTGCTCGCTTGCCGTGATCATCTTGCATCTTCGACTTTTTTCTGACTCGTGCACAGAGAAACAAAATACACCCGGTTTTTGTCAGCACTGACACCATTTACTCGCCGGAGGCATGCCGCGTCATGCCGGTCACTCGTTTGGCGCGCCGCTCATGCGAAGCACGCGCCATCTCCTGTACTAAAAATATTCACACTATTTTAAATGGGAACTTTATAAACATAGTCGAGCAGCAAACAGGCCTTCCATTACAGTAAGAATTGACATAAATAGTCCATTTTATTCGCCGTCGGGCGTCACGCCGCCCTGATCATGCCTTCCGCACTTATGCAAGGCTTTTCAACAGTTCAGCCTTATCTGTCTTTTCCCACGGCAAGTCAACATCCGTGCGGCCAAAGTGTCCATACGCCGCCGTTTGGAGAAAGATCGGCCGCTTTAAATCGAGCATGCGAATAATGCCGGCCGGCCGCAAATCAAAATTTTTACGAATCAATTGAACGAGTCTGGCTTCTGTCGCTTGACCCGTCCCAAAAGTATCGATTGCAATTGATACAGGCTCTGCGACACCGATGGCATACGCAAGCTGCACTTCACACTTCTCAGCCAATCCGGCCGCCACTATATTTTTGGCAACATAGCGGGCCGCATAGGAAGCCGAACGGTCGACCTTTGTCGCGTCTTTTCCCGAGAAGGCCCCGCCGCCATGATGAGCGTAGCCGCCATACGTATCGACAATAATTTTACGCCCCGTCAGCCCCGCGTCGCCCTGCGGTCCGCCGATGACAAAACGTCCTGTCGGATTAATAAAAAACTTTGTATTCTCATCTAGCAACCGTGCAGGAACCGTCGGCCTGACGACTTTTGCAATAATATCTTTTCGAATTTGTTCCTGCGTTGCCTCAGGATCATGTTGCGCAGAAACAACAATGGTATCCACCCGAACAGGTTTACCCAGTCCATCATAAGCGACGGTTACCTGCGTTTTTCCATCCGGACGCAAATAGCTGATCTCACCGTTTTTACGCACATCAGCTAAACGCCTGGCAAGCCGGTGTGCCAGTGAGATCGGCAACGGCATGAGTTCCGGTGTTTCGTTAACGGCAAACCCGAACATCAGCCCTTGATCGCCGGCTCCGATTGCCTCAATCTCGTCCTCACTCATCGTCCCCTCACGTGCTTCGAGCGCGCGGTCAACGCCCTGAGCAATGTCTGCGGATTGCTCTTCAATTGACGTCAGTACAGCGCAGTTTGCAGCATCAAAACCATATTTGGCATTCGTGTAACCGATGTCTTTAATCGTCCGACGAACGATTCGCGGAATATCAACATATGTCGCAGTCGAAATCTCACCTGTGACAACGACGAGTCCCGTATTAACGACGGTTTCACAGGCAACGCGCGCATCCGGATCTCCTTTCAGCAATTCATCAAGAATTGCATCGGAAATCTGATCACATATTTTATCCGGATGCCCCTCGGTGACCGACTCAGATGTAAATAATCGTTGAAGTTTCAAATCCGCCATAATCGTTCCTCCTATTATCAACAACATTATGAAAAAGCTGAAGCAAGTAGTCCGACAATAAAGAATAAGCAGAACGTGGCCCACGGAACAAAAAAACCTGATCCTTGTTTAGGTCAGGCGTACTCCTCCGCTTTAACGCGCCTCTTATTGTCAGGAAAGATTCCTACAGGTTAGCACCGTACCGCATGCGGCCGGTTGCCGGGCTTCATCGGGCCTGTCCCTTCGCCTTCTCGAAATAAGAGCAGCCATAGTTTAATTCCAATCATACAGAAGGGGATTAAAGCTGTCAACCGCACATCGACCGTGCGTCAGATAATTAGATGAAGTCAAGCACAGCAACAGCTCCATCCAACGTTTAACCTATGCGCTTTTCTGCTGGCTTTGTTCTGTTCTGGGATAGTGAGTCTAAAAACAGAGTGAAGGCACCATGGCCCCGTGCGAGTAAAAGAGCGCGCAAGGCCCCATTTTGCTTGATGCGTGGCGAACGGGCAACCGAAACAGCAAGCCGTAAAACCTTCGGTCAGCCAAGTTTTCTAATTTATGGTATGTATCATTTTCAGCACACATTTTCATTAAAAATTTCGTTTATTATGTTTCATTAATTTAATTGTGATATACTAATTATTGTAAAAGTATCCTACTTAACCGAAAGGGATGTTACGCATGGGTGCGATGGTTATGAGCCGTTCCGTCCTAAGCCAGTTCAAATCAAGGCATACGTTTGTCAACTTATCCGTTCCTGAATTGATGGAAAGGGCATTGAAACAAAATGAAGGCGTTTTAACAAACTGCGGAGCACTTGCAGTAACAACCGGAAAATACACTGGACGCTCACCCAATGATAAGTTTTTCGTTCGCGATAGCATCACTGAGCACACCATCGACTGGACACGCAACCAAGCGACGACTGAAACAATTTTTCTTGATCTGCAAAAAAAAATGATCCGTTATTTAAATCAATCTGAACACCGCTTTGTATTCAAAGGCTACGCAGGAGCCGATCCAGCCTATCAGTTATCGATTGAGATCGTCAATGAGCACGCGTGGCAGAATCTTTTCTGTAATCAACTGTTTATTGTGCCCAATCCATCAGAGCTGCGCAACCATGAGTCTGATTTTACGGTCATTTGTGCCCCGGGATTTAAAGCGGACCCCGCTGTTGACGGCACAAAGTCCGAGGCATTCATCATCATTTCATTCGCTCATCACACCGTGCTCATCGGGGGAACCGAATATGCCGGCGAAATCAAAAAGGCTATTTTTACAATTATGAATTTCATACTTCCACAGAGGGGCATTCTCCCCATGCATTGCTCAGCCAATCAAAATGCTGCTGGGCAATCCGCACTTTTTTTTGGCCTTTCCGGCACAGGAAAGACAACGCTTTCAAATTCCTCTGATCGCTTCCTCATTGGGGATGACGAACATGGCTGGTCGACCGATGGTGTGTTCAATTTTGAAGGCGGTTGTTACGCCAAAACGATTCGGCTATCAAAAACGAAGGAACTACAGATTTATAACAGCATTGGTTTCGGCACGATTCTCGAAAATGTCATCATTCATCATGATGACCGAAAAGCCGATTATGACAACAACCTGCTCACCGAAAATACTCGTGCCGCCTATTCTCTTGACGGTGTAGCCAATGCACTCTTGCCGAGCATCGGAGCCCATCCGAGCAGCATCATCTTTCTGACAGCCGATGCTTTCGGTGTGCTGCCGCCAATCAGTGTGCTTACGCCGGAACAGGCGATGTATCAATTCATGTCCGGTTATACGAGTAAATTGGCGGGAACAGAGCGCGGTGTCAGCGATCCCGAAGCAACGTTCTCCACCTGTTTCGGTTCACCGTTCATGCCCCTTTTACCATCCGTGTATGCTGAACTGTTAGGGCGCCTAATGATTGAACATCACGTGCGCGCCTATCTTGTCAATACCGGTTGGACGGGCGGCGCGTTCGGCACTGGCAAGCGCATAAAACTTGCCTATACTCGGCGAATAATCGACGCCGCACTAAACGATGACTTCACAGGCGTCGAAACTCTCACCGATTTGCTCTTTGGTCTCCACATTCCCAAAACTGTCAACGGTGTCCCGGAAGACCTGCTCTTGCCATGGAAAGCATGGGCCGACCAGGCAGCTTATCAACGAGCTGCACGACAATTATGTCAACGTTTCAATGAAAATTTCAAAACATTTCCCAACGTACCGGACGCCATTCGCAAGGCAGGTCCGTCAGCGGTCTAAGCAGGCAAAATGCAAAATCCGAGCACACCGGAGACGACTCATTGTCAAAGTCATGCGATCAGAAAAGCTTGGCAAAATCAAGTCGTTTGGACGACAGCTGAGCCCTAATCTTTCTTGTACTTGATTCAGCTGAACCCTTTATACTTTCTTAAACGTATTAGAAAAACTTGATTGTGCCAAATCCTTTTAGACAACCGTGCTCTGGCTGCTCGCTTTGGTCTTTAAACGTTTAAATGTTGCGAAAATCTTTAGACTTCCTTATCTTGTTAGAAAAATGTAGCTGCGTCAAGCCCCGTATACAAAGGCGGATTTTTAGCTTTTTTTGACTTAGTCCCGCTGAACTCTCTATGCGATTTTAACGTAAAAAAACAGGCCAATACAGCTGCTGATTTTTTGACAAATCCACTGTATTGGTCTTTAACTTAACATATGTTTAACTTGCCTTAATCCATTCAATCTTTTGCATTAACCAATATGTTTTGCACTTATGAGCAGGGCGTGCTTCCATTCCTTTTCAAGGTCAGAAAGCGCCCAATCAGCCAATTCATCTTCACTGACCGTCTCGTCAAATGCAACGATCAAATGAATGAGTTGTGTTTTACGCCGATCCACGGCAAGACGCAATAGATTTTGCTGAGCCAAGCTTCGTTGTGTCGATCGGCAAACGCTTTCATTTTTGTGAACCATCGAATTCTGTCGCCTCCCTTTATCGAAAAGTTACAAACATTCCTATGATGCACCATTTGCCTGCCAGACAAACGTAAGTGACAAACAATTTTTCCTTACGATTCACATGACCGGAAAAAGGCGCCCCTGCGCCTTCACTTTTGTCTTATACTCATGAAGATATTTCAAAATAATATATTTTCATAATATACAAGAAATATAGAAGCATCTCGCCGATTCACATAGACAGGCAAGTCCAAATCCCTGTCGACTGCAAACGGCACAAAGAAATATCTCGTTCGCTTGTATTGAAAGCGCTTATATTAAAAACAATATACACATTCACTTGAAAAAAAGCAAGTATGACACCTATTTAAGTGCCAAAACAGCTGAACCGGTGATGAAATCTGGCCGAGGGTACCGCGCGTCGCTTTAAAGGGACACCGCTCGCGATATTGGCCTTGATTCAATGCCTCAGTAGGATAACTTCCTCCGTCGCACTTGGCGGATAGCACACGTGCTCTTGCGCTCTTTAGAAAAGCTTGGCTGTGCCAAATCCTTTGGACGAAGGCCGATCCTTAGCTTTTCTTAGACTTGGTCCCGCTGAAAGCTTTATACTTTCTTAACGTATGAAGAAAAGCTTCATTCTGAAACCGCCCGCCTGCGCCGCAATTCTGCCTGATATGCCGCTCTTTCTGCCTTTGAAAGTTTTTTGTATTGCTTCACAAAACGCTCATACTCAGGCATCACCGCTTCCATCGTTCCGAACTTTTCCATGTGCCCGCCTTGGATCCACAGTGCTTTCTTACAGAACGCCGTCATCTGCCCGATAGAATGGCTAATAAAAAAAATGGTTTTGCCTTTGTCCTTGAACTCATTCATCTTTGCCAAACACTTATCAGCAAATGTTTGATCACCGACAGACAGCGCCTCGTCAATCACGAGGACATCAGGATCGATGTGGACGGACACCGCAAAGCCGAGTCGCGACTTCATTCCGCTTGAATATGATTTCACCGGTTGGTCAATGAAGTCGCCAATATCTGCAAATTCAATAATTTGCGGCATGAGCTGCTGTATCTTCTTCTTGTTAAAACCGAGCATGAGACACTTCAATTCAATATTTTCCCGACCGCTCAGTTCTGTTTTCAGTCCCGACTGAATGGCAATCAGTGCGGATTCGCCATGCACCGTGATCGTCCCGGCAGTCGGCGGGATCACGCCGGCAATAATGTTGGAAAGCGTTGACTTTCCTGATCCGTTCACCCCGATGATGCCGATAACATCCCCCTGCTCCGCTTCAAAGCTGATATCTTCGAGCGCGTAGAACGCTTTGCCGTGACTGCGCGGTGAGATCAAATCGAGCAGTTTTTCCGAGTTTCGCGTATACATTTTATAAATTTTCGTAACATGGCAGGCTACAACAGATTGCATGGCGGACGTTCCTCTCAAAGATAGTCAACGAAGTGATCGCGGAATTTCAGATGAATGGCCGATCCAAGCAAAAAAGCAGTCAGGACGAACAGCCAAAAATACAGAGTATAAAACAGGTGTTCTGCCGGATACCAACATATGCCAAGCAGCGTTGCCCGGTACCCTTGCACGAGATAATACATCGGGTTCAGCAGCAGCAAATGGTGAACAAACGCCGGCAAGTTGCCGAGCTTTGACGGTTCCCACAGAAACGGAGTCAAATAAAAAAGCATACGCATCACCGAAATCAGAATTTGGTGAAGATCGCGAACAATCGTTGACAATGTCGAAGTAATCAACGACACAGCAATCAGAAAAGCGAGCGACGCGAACATAAAATAAGGCAACTGCAGAACATAAAATGTCAGTTTATACGGTGTGAACTGGAGAATGACAACAATAATAACCGTCAGCAGCAAATGCTGGTAAAATTTTTCAAAAATGACGTATGTGGGTATCGTGCTCATCGGAAAATTCATTTTAGCAATAAACCGAATGCGTGAATAAATCGATTTTGAGCCCTGAATGATTGACGGCTGCAAAAAAAACCAAATGTAAATACCGGCAATTAACCAATCAATATAGGGAATGGTTTCGCCGTTTTCAACGGTAACGCCACCCTTGCCAATAATCTGACCGAAAATGAGCCAATAAATCATTATCTGAATTAGCGGATTGAGAACAATCCACGCCATGCCCAGATAGTTATTGCTTGTCTCACTCTTCAGTTCATAAAGCGACAGCCGGTGAATCAAATAAAGGCTGCCGAACTGCTCTCTGATCACTTTCCAGGCAGATATCATCGCTCGATCCTTCCAAAATAGAAAATCAACAAATCGCTGATTCCACTTTAACACAGCTTGCTGTTAAAAGGGAAGCTGCCGCATGAACTACGGTCATTAATTATTGTGCCATCCCTCCTTAAACTAATGGCATGTTGCTGCCTGTTTACCACCGTACATACAAAGCTGACGCAGGTAGAGTGTACGTTTGTCCTATGCTGAAAACGCGCCGTGCGTATCCTTCCTTTGGGAGGATATCGCAACGTTCTCTGAATAAGCGCATGCTCACAGGACAAAATAAAAAACACACAATCAAAGAGGTCGATGGGGGCCTAGATGTGATCGACGTAAGCATTTTCCTCAGCTACTTTATCGCGCTCGCTTTATTTTTTGTCACCGTTTTTTTTCGGTTGGACTTCTTTGGAAAGGCGCTGCTTTTTTTTGTATCGTCCATGCCGGCGCTGATCATATTCACCGTGATTTTCCGGGATCAACTCGCCTCGGAAAAAAAGAGTCAAAAAGTGTTCGAACGGAAAAACAATCATTAATTTTTTAAGTGAGGCCTGTCGATGTTTTGGAAAAAAAGATTGGACAAAGTCGATCCGCACACGCCAAGCAAGACAATCGACACTCTGCTTGAACAGCTGGCAAAGAGCGCTGATTTTATTCATTATCAGCACCGCAGCTTCTCCTTCTCCTGCTGGATTTCATTCATCCAAACGCTCGTCGATGTAGAATACATCCATCGCGACGTGTTTCCGTATTTATATCGTGCAGATGTGCACAGCATCAGCGATGTTCAGTCGGTGCTGCCAATTGAAAAACTCATCCGCACGCGAGACCTGGCGCTCATTGAAAAAAAAATAATGGAAGGTTTTATCGTTTTACAGGCGGATGAGCGTCAGACGGACTGCCTGATTATTCCATGCATTAAAACACCCGGACGCCCCATTGCACCGTCGGAAACTGAGACGAGTATTCTCGGCTCGCGCGAAGCCTTCGTCGAGTCGATTGATATTAACCTTTACCTTGTTCGCAAGCGTATCCCGATTCCACAATTTCGCGCCGATGAGTTGCGTGTTGGGAAGATGTCGCGCACACGGGTCGCCGTTGCCTACATCGACGGCATTGCCAATCCCGAAAATTTAAATACAATCCACCAACGTATTCGCAATCTGGAGATCGTCAGTCTGATCGACACAAACATGATGGCTCTAATGATCAGCGATAACAATCATTCTATTTTTCCACAATTCATCGACACAGAACGCCCAGATCGTGTAGCCGGCGCTCTTTACGAAGGGAAGATTGCTGTCGTCGTCGATGGTTCTCCCAATGCACTTATCGTCCCGTCGACAATTATTGAATTTTTTAATGCCTTTGACGACTACTTTCTCGTCTGGCCATTGGCATCCGTCTATCGACTGCTGCGGTTGTTCGCCGTCGCCTTCTCTGTTGTCTCGTCGGCGCTTTATGTCGCCGTACTCACTTTCCACTATCAGCTCGTCCCGAAAGATCTGCTCGGCACACTGATTGTCTCGCGAAGTTCGGTACCTTACTATCCGGTTGTCGAAGTACTTATTCTCGAAGTCATGATTGAATTGTTGCGTGAAGCAGGTGCACGCCTGCCGACAAAAGTTGGCCAGACCATCGGCATTGTTGGCGGTATTGTCATTGGCACCGCGTCAGTTCAGGCGGGAGTCACAAGCAATATTCTGCTAATACTCATCGCTGTGTCCGCACTCGCTTCTTTCATCACGCCGAACTACCGGATGGCAACATCTATTCGTTTCATCCGTTTTCCATTTATTCTCGCGGCTCAGTTTCTCGGCCTGCTTGGCATCGGTCTCTGCTTTATGTTCTTTATCTGCCATCTCATTAAGCTGACGTCGCTCGGTCGCCCATATATTGAACCGTTTTACCCGCTCAGAGTCTCTGATCTGCGCGATGCATTTATTCGTCTGCCGTTGAATTTTCAAAATCGTCGTCCCCTTTTTCTGCGTCCGGCAGATGTTGAGCGCGACAATCCGGAACGCGTTAAAGAAAAACGGGGGAAACATCCCCCTGATATTGACGAATAAGAATTGTTTTACAGGGAGGCCAAGCCGTGAAACCCATTAGCGATAGTCGGAAAGTCGGTCCGCTTGCTGCCTTTTTCATTCCTCAAGTCATGCAGATCGGCATGGGTTTTCTTTCTTTTCAGCATATCGTGACCAGCTACAGCGGTAACGATGCCTGGCTGTCCACGTTAATTGCAGGCCTTGGCACACTACTGCCCATGTGGGTCATTCTTCGGCTGCTGCAAAATGATCGATCATGCGGACAACAGCCCGATCTTTTTTCCATTCACCATCATCTATTCGGACGACATGTCGGCAACGTTCTGTCGTTTATAATTGTCCTGCACACTTTTCTATTTGCTGTTGCCTTTTTACGCGGTTACATTGAAATTCTGCAAGTCTTCCTGTTTCCGCAACTCCCGATGATTGTGTTCTCCGGATTATTTATCTTCATCGTCTGGTACGTAGTTATGGGCGGCATTCGCAGCATCTACGGTGTCTGTCTGCTCAGCTTTATCTATCTGCTGCCGCTCGTCGCACTGACGATGCTTGCCATCCCCAATGTACATCTGGAAAACTTGCTGCCCTTGTTTAACCACCGTCCCGGACAGATTCTCACAGGCGTTTATATGGAAACACATGACTACCTTGGCTTTGAATTGCTCATCTATGTTTTTCCCTTTATCAAATCACCAAAAGATGCCAAGAAATGGGCGTACTTTGCGCTCCTTGCAACGCTTTATTTTTACATGTCATTAATGATTATCACCAGTGCTTTTTTTACAAACGGTCGCCTTGCGCAGATGATTTGGCCAACACTGACACTGTGGAAAAACATTAACTTCCCGCTGATCGAGCATGTGGGCATCGTCTGCATCGTTATTCTGCTCTGGAATCTGATTCCAAATGTCAGCCTATGTATGTGGATCACCGCACGTTTTTTCAAAAGTGCCTGTCCGGCGATTAAAATGAAATATTCGCTGCTTCCGCTTTTGGCACTGCTCGTTATTGCAGTGGAGTTCATTAAAAATGGGCCGCAAGTTGCTTGGGTAAACCGGCTTTACAGCAATTCCGGCTTCTTCATCGTTTACATCTATTTTCCGCTACTTCTACTCATTCAGTGGATAAAAAAGAAGATCAGGGGGAAAGACTCGTGAATAAGGTCCTATTACCATTAGGCCTGATCGCTGCTCTGCTAAGCGGCTGCCTGCCGACGAGCGTCATTGACGACGTGCTGATCATCGAAGGCGAAGGTTATGATTATATCGGTCACAACCAAGCCATCGGCACCGTCACCATGCCTAACTTCGTGCAGAGCGGCAATGATGGCAGCCAGGGAGCGGGCATGCCTACCACTGCATCCATGATTCACTCACTGAGCGGTAAGATCTATATCGGTCAATCGATGGCCGATCATTTCCAGTCTGAGGGGCAGAAAGCTTTACGTGCCGCCAAACTGCGCATTACGCTTTTTAACGAACGGATGGCCAGGCGTGGTTTGAAACAAATTATATCATTTCGCAACCGTGATCCTGACACTCCGCAAGATCTTTCCATTGCCGTTGTCGAGGGAAGCTGTCAGAAATTACTCACCTCAACACATTATCAAACACAAATTCCGGTTGCCCGGTACGTTCAGGACATGATTTTGCAAAATACTGAGCAGAGCTATCCTTTTGCCAATCTGTCTACTTTTCTTAATGCCTACTACGGACACTGCATGGATCCTTTCATGCCGATCATACGAAAACGTGGTGATCACTTAGAAATGCACGGACTGGCGCTGTTCCGCCACGATAAGTATGTGATGCGTCTGCCGGCACGAAACTGCTTTGTCTTTAAAATGCTTTACGAACCGTTCAATCAAGGCATCTATGATTACGAGTATGTGCCCGGACGCCATATTGTCTTGCGCAATGTCTGCACAAAGATGGCCTACTTTGTCAAGAACGGACATACGTCCACGCCGGATATCCATGCGAATGTATCAGTCACTGCGCAAATACGCCAAGCTTATCCTGATGCCGTAAACAGTCACAATCTGAATACCGTTAATCAGAACCTAGCGCGTCACTTGGAACATCAGGCCGAAAAAATGGTTCAAATACTTCAAAAAAAGCGCGTTGATCCGCTGCGTCTCGGTGACTATGTTCGCAGTTTCACTTACGGTTTCAATGAACATGCCTGGCCTCAGCGATACCCGCACGCGAAATTTCATTGCCGCGTCCGCGTTACAATTACCCAGATCGGCCTGACACCGTGACGACGCGCTTCTTATCTCATGCATGTCACTGTCAACCCGCCATCGCTGGACTGCTCGATCATGTCGAAGCGAATAGCCTTTTTTTTAAGTTGGCATGAATACGAATGAGGGATCACAAGAACTGTCAGCCGTGCAGCACGCGCCCTACATGAGCGCCCACGGCACAAGCTGGAAGGTCATTCGGCAATGAACGATTGAGTCAATCTAACGTTATTACAGCGCGGCAATACGCCCTTTAACCTAGATTCCCGCTATACATCACTCTGGGTCTGCCGACGGAACAAGATCCTTTTAAAAATAGCCATAAAAGAGGTTGCAAATCCTGATTTACCATTGATTATATGCTTGCTTACATGCGACCAATATATTGAAATTCAATGATTGCAACGGCACTTTGTTCATGGTATATCCTCTGTCAGGAAGGTTCTCGTATCCCGCACAGTGACGTAATTCGTTACATCATTGTGCAAGAAGATACTGAGGAGCTTAATACCGCCTGTATCATCAGTTTTCCCAACCGATTTTGACAAATTATAATAGATGGAGAGACAGGGATCCAGGTTTTGACTGACAGTGTCCTAAAAGTACGGGCCGGTTGTGGACAGCGCGATTATTTCAATTTGCAGGCAAAAAATGTTATAATTAAAAAATTAACAGGAAAGGGGATTTTGGACAATGGGATTCAATCGCGGCCCGCAAGAACCAGTTCCTGAGGCTGAGACAGCCATATGGGTATGTACGAATGATGACTGCTCAGGATGGATGAGAGATGCATTTTCATTCGACAGCCATCCGACGTGCCCACTTTGTCATTCCGAAATGAAAAAGGAGACAAGGGTGCTGCCCGTCATTGAATAATAACGGCACGAACGACTGCATAATTAATTAAGCGGCAATAATGACACACCGGTATGACTCATCGCACCATCAGAGCCATACTTTTTTTATACACGAGATTTTGTTATTCTTGATTGTTACCTTTTCCCTATTTTTTCCATATGATGTTCACTTGCCGCAGGCACACCGCAACCTCCCCGGACAGTCCGCAATCTGCGGAACCCGCCCGCTGAAAGCTATAGACCTTCTTAGCGTATAAGAAAAGCCAAGATCCGGTCTCCGTCCAAAGGGACTTAATGAAAACAGTGCCGCCTCCGACGCAAAGCCGCCAGTTCCCCTATCTGCTGCAAAATTGTCTCACGTCAGAATGACGGCGAGCAACTGCATGTCGCTGCGGCATTTCTGTTGTAAATTAGCGGTTGAAACGCGGGCAACTGCGGTTATACTAAAAAGAGAGTATTTCGTGCCCATTGTGGCCGTGA
This sequence comes from Sporolactobacillus sp., assembly GCA_047722915.1. Lineage (GTDB taxonomy): Bacteria > Bacillota > Bacilli > Bacillales > Sporolactobacillaceae > Sporolactobacillus. The sequence continues at coordinate 135,563 of JBDNZQ010000001.1, read as the reverse complement.
AAACGTAGAAATCACGGCTTAAAACGAACGGTTTTCCCATATATTTTTATAAGGATCCATTTACAGTGCGGCATAAGCTTTTATTAGTGGCATAGACGTTTGAGAAGGCCCGGCTTCACCAAGTCTTTTAAGACACATGAGGCGCCGGTAAAGCTCTCCGGGAGCGCGCAGCAAACCGCATCAGACAAGTTCAGAATCTGCGGACTCCCGTCCTGTTGCACGCTTCTTTTGCAAATGCCATCGCGTGGGTTACTGATTTGAAAAAACATATAAGCTTCAAACATCGCCGCTTTTTAAGACAATCCAAATTAGAAAATCTTGGCTCTGCCAAGTCCTTTGGACGAAGACAGAAACCTTAGCTTTTTTCTTAGACTTGGTCCCGCTGAAATCGATAGACTTTCTTAACGTACAAAAAAGTGAATTGCGCGGCAAAGTGACATTTAATCAAAAAATGAACGGAACATGGGTTGCAGCGCGCTTGTCTTGCTTGACACACCTGTTAAAACTTTTTTCTATTAAGCGCTGAATGCCATCCGGCTCCGGGAACACCCTCGTTCAGTCAAATGCAAGGCAGGTCAAGTGGCTCGGCGTTCACAATCCGTCGACAGCTTTTACGTGCCCGTGATTCGCAGCAAAACACACTCGGCAAAACATTTTACTATTTGAGAGGCGCAGTGAGACAGACTTTTCATTGCACGCCGCTGGCGTTCGTCAAACGCATGCAGTTGAAGAGAAGGTGGCCGGTATGAGATTAAATAAAATGAAAAGAAAATACGCAGATCGACGCGGGTGGCGGCGAATTATAACGAGCCACATTACGCGAAAAAGCTTTATGTGGCCGTCTTTTCACGGTGAAGCTGTCCTCATCCATTTTGATGCAGTCAAAGCGCCGTTGTCTGTTTTTTATGGTGGCACACGGACAAAAACTGTTGATCATCACTACTCATGGCTGCAGCTCTTCCCCCAGCACTCGGCACACTACGTACTGACAGCGATGTTCAACAGTCAGAAACAGCTTGTTCAGTGCTATTTCGACGTCATCGACCGAACCGGCAGAGATGACCGGCAAGTGCTCTGGTTTGACGATTTGTATCTTGATTTGGTTCTTTTTCCCGATCACAGGCTTTACCTCGTGGATGAAGATGAGTTAAATGAAGCACTTGAATCTGGAATTATTGATCAGGAAAAATTCAGACGTGCGTGGCAAACAGCCTTGCGCCTGCAACACTTTATTCAGCGCAATCCTGACTATTTCCTGAATGTTGTCCGTAACGTCCGCGCAACATTCATTGATTGAAAAGCAGGCATGTTCCAAAGGGGAGCGATGAAATGACAAGGGTTCATTTGCAGCCTATGCCGGCACATCACTTTGCTGCTTATGCGCAGGAGAGTATGCAAGAGTACGCAGAGGAGAAACAAAAGGCCGGTGTGACACCGGCCGAAGACGCCTATGGTCAAGCGGTCGCTGAATTTCAGACGCTTCTGCCCGCCGGTTACCGCACACCCGGCCATCATTTTCTGTCCATTATTAATTTGGCAGGAGAGCAAATTGGAATTATTTGGCTATACGACGTGCAGGCGGCCTCCGGTGCTTTCATTTATGATTTCCGCATTTTCAAACCCTTTCGCGGTCGTGGATGCAGCCAAGATGCACTGGAGGCCCTCTTTCAACTTTGCCGCGCAGAAGGCATCCGGAAGCTCAGCCTGCACGTCTTTGCGCATAACGGGCGTGCTCGCCACGTGTATCAAAAACTTGGCTTTCGTGAAACCGATCTTCAAATGACAAAGTGGCTCATGTAAATGTTCAGCGGTGATGCATGGTTGACAGCGCCGAGCGCGCCGCATACCGGATCGAACGGGGAAGCCTGATCTCAAGGAGCACAATGCTTAGCATCACGAGCGCGGCGCCTGCATACCCTTGAGCGGACAGCGTCTCACCGATCAAAACGTAAGCAAATAAAGCTGAAAAGACGGGTTCGAGCATAAAAATAAGTCCGGCGTGAGACGACACTGTATAGCGCTGAGCCACATTCTGAAGGGTATAGCCGACGGCACTGCACAGCACGCCCAGCCCGAGAACCGCCATCCATCCCGCAGAGCTTACCGGCAGCTTGAACGGCTCGACGGACAGAGAAAGCAGCAATGAGAAAACACCTGTCAGCCCCATTTGCCAAACGCTGAGCGCCACACCGTCCTCCTGCTTTGAAAAGCGGTCCACAAGCAGCAAATAAAGCGCATTAAAGACAGCTCCGGCTATGCAGAATAGATCACCTGTGCCGGGAATGAACCCCCCCTCACATGTCAGAAGTGCAACTCCGCAAAAAGCAGTAAAGATAGCCAACACAACCTTGCGTTCCGGTTTGCAGCGGAAGCATAAAAAGTCAAGCAGCGGGACAAAAACAGCTGTCAACGCGTTAATAAAGCCGGCTTTTGAGGCTGAGTCATGCTGCAAGCCAAACATAATCGTCGCAAATACCGCAATCAAATTCAATGACAATATGAAAGCGTGAATGACTGTTTTTCGGGTGGTGTGCCTAAGCCTGCGATAAAAAAACGGAGCAAGCAGACAAAAAGCCAACAGGAAGCGAAGACTGATCAAATTAAAGACACCTAAGTTTGCCAATCCTGTCTTCATCATTAAATACGAAGACCCCCATAAGGCTGTCACCAACACAAGCAAATAGTCTGCGTGTTTCATAGTCATTGCTCATTCCCCCATCATTCAGTGCTGCTGTAAAACTAAGTATATCGACATTCCTTTCATAAATAAAATGAATGTTTATAATAAAAGGCATGAAATAATTTCATGAAAAAGAGGGAGACAACGTGCAATGAGCCTGATTAAATACAGCATTTTTCTGACAACCGTTGAGTGCGGCAGCTTTACAGCCGCCGCCGATACACTGGGCCTGACACAATCTGCTGTCAGCCACGCTGTGCGCAGCTTGGAAAGTGAACTTGGGGTGCGGCTGATCAATCGCGAGTATAGCATGCACCTGACGTCTGAAGGCGAAGCCCTCCTTCCTTTTTTTCGACAAATCATTCGAGATGACGAGCAGCTGCAACAGCAGGCGGCAGCGCTGCTGCATGTGACAAAAGGGCGGATTCGCGTCGGTGTATTCACAAGTGTCGCCAAACACATGCTGCCGGCCATTATTCACGCGATGGATCAGACGTATCCACTCGTTGACATTCAGCTTAAGGAAGGCAATTACGCCGAGATTGAAGCACACATTATTGGGGGCAGAATCGACTGCGGATTTCTTACCCGCCCCTCATCTGAACGTCTGTGCCTCACACCCTTGCAAACAGATCGCATGCTTTGCATTGTGTTTCCCGGCCACCGCTTCTATGAACAAAGCTGTGTACAGCCGGATGACTTGCAAGGAGAGCCCTTCATCATGCCTGCTTTTGGCGGTGACCATGAAATTAAACGCATGCTGGAATTGAAAAACATCCAGCCGAAGGTTCGTTTTGAGCTGATGGAGGAGAATGCCATCTTGGCCATGGTGAATCACAGCCTTGGCATCAGCGTTCTACCCGAACTGACCTTGCCGGAGCACCTGGCCCCACTGCGCGCCCTGCCCCTTGATCCACCGGCTTACCGCACCATCGAGCTGGCGACACTGCCTGATCCTTCCCCGGTCGTGCAGCGTTTTGCAGCACTCACGCAAACCCTTATCGCCGGACGTTGAAAGCCGTTCAAAGTGGCGCGGCTCCTCTGGCACGCGGCTCTTGCAAAATATCTTCGCATAGAGCGTATATCTTGCCAAGAGCAACATGCGATTTTAAGCATCGCCTTTCTGTAAAAATACCGCACACCGGCAACCGCATAGTCATGATCCAATTGAGGTGCCGGTCCTGCAACGGTGACAGGCCCGATAACGTCGGCATTCTGAATTCGAATGGGGAACGAGCCGCCGACCGCTTGGTAGTCGGGAAGCAGCGACTGTTCATCGTGTGTCATACCGCCCACCTCAAAGCGTTTGCCAATGTAGAGTGAACCGTGATTATAATGATCAACCACTCGTTTCTTTCTGCCAAACCCATACACATGTTCTTCGGAGGTCCCGCTCATCAGATAAGTGAATAATGGTACACGATTACGCTCAATATGAATCGCAATCGATTGGCCCTTTTCTTTCGCATAATGAATTAATAAAAGACCGAGACTCAGAGCGTCCTCATTAGTAAAATGATCAAACTGAAGGTCCTTCTCAGGAGCAATTCCAAGTCTTGTGAAGTCATCATCATGCGGCCCCATTGCTTGCATTAAAGTCTTCTCTCTGCCTTTTCAGTCCACACCTTGAAAGGGATTGCATGCTAACCACCTACAAAATAACGTGCCGATAGCCTGCATTTTGCAGACAATCCGCACGTTTTTCATACCCTGTCACCGGCATGCATCATTTTTTAAAACAAAGACGATTACCGCCTGCTAACCCCTAAGATAAAATAATGGAAAAGTAAAAAAAGTCGCAGGTTCCGCACCATGATGGCATCGCGACGGCAGCGATCACACTCGGGCCGTCTCTGGCTTCAACGCTTCAAGTAACAAGTCGGCCAAATGAACGACGCGGATGTTCGCGGAACGATGTCGGCGTTCGACACCCACCTTCATCTCCAGCAGACAACCCGGATTAGCTGTCACGATCGTATCTGCCCTCGTTCGCTCAACATCTTTCATCTTATGATCCAAGATCTGCATGGCCATCTGTGGCTGAACGATATTATAATCACCGCCCGACGCGCAGCACGTCCCCGCCCCTTCCATCTCCACGTAGTGCACACCCTTGATCGACTGGATGAGCAGACGCGGCGCTTCATACGTATGCATGACGTTGCGCAGGTGGCATGAATCCTGATAAGTGACCGTCTGATCGGGAAGTTGCAGCTTGTGCAGCCTGTGAAACGCCAATTCAACGAGAATCGCAGAAATGTCTTTTAACTTCGCAGTGAACTGATTCGCCCGTTCAACCCATTCCGGTTCACCGGCCAGCAGCTGCCCATATTCAATCTGAAAGGCGCCGCACCCGCCGGCATTAGAGACGATGTAATCTGCTTCGCTGTCCTCAAATGCAGCGATATTGCGCCGGGCCAGCTCTTTTGCATCACCAAGCTCACCGTTATGCCCATGCAGCGCACCGCAGCAACCCTGACCGTCGGGAATAATGACATCACACCCCGCTTTTTGCAACAGGCGAATGGTGGCGTTGTTTGTTTCAAAGAACACAGTGTCCATCAAACAGCCGGTGAACAGCGCTGCTGTCGCCTTTTTTTCGCCTTCGTGCGGAAAAAAATGGGCCCGGCTGCGAATGGCTTTCACTTTCGGCACAGGCGGCAGCACGCGCTCCATCGTCGCCATACTTTCTGGAAAGAGATGCATAATCCCGACTTTTCTGACGACCTTGGACAAACCGCTGCGCTGGTAGAAACCAAGCAGTCCGGTTGCTGCCTCCAGTTGATTTTGATGGAGAAAAAGCGTATTGAACACGCCTTTACGAACGGCCTTTTCCGCCAGTGACTCATGCTTATGCGACTGAATGATCGTCCGGGCATCGGCAAGCAAATGACCGTATTTGACGCCTGATGGGCAAACCGGCTCGCAGGCCCGGCAGCCAAGACAGAGATCAAGTGAATGGACAACATCCTCGTCAATCTCAATGATGCCCTCAGCAATACCCTTCATCAACGCAATCCGTCCGCGCGGCGAGTACATCTCTTGATGATCGGTTTCAGCATAAGTCGGACACGACGGCAGGCAGAAGCCGCAGCGCATGCAATTCAGCAGTTCATCGCCATCCATCTTTTTCTGAAAATCTTTCTGAATCGCTCGTTTCTGTGACGTACTCATCATTTGCGAATCACCGCCTTTTCTTTCGCAGGTTCAGCAAATACTTTGCCCGGATTCATAATACCGTTCGGATCAACGGCCTGCTTAATACCGCGCATCACATCCAGTCCCGCCTTGCCTGTCTTCCAGCTTAGGTAGGGCGCTTTGGTCACACCGACCCCGTGTTCTCCGGTCAGTGTGCCTCCTAAAGCGATCGCTTTCTGAAAAATGTCTGCGAAGGCTTGTTCAACACGCACCATCTCATCCTTATCCCGCGCATCCGTCAAACATGTCGGATGCAAATTGCCGTCACCGGCATGACCGAACGTTGAGATACGAACATGGTATGCCTTTGCAATATCGGCAATGGCACGCACCATGGTCGCAATTTCCGAACGCGGCACAGTGGCGTCCTCCAGAATGGTCGTCGGCTTCAGCCTGGCAAGCGCGCTGAGCGCCGAACGCCGAGCCGTTGCCAGCTGATCGGCTTCTTCCTGCGATGTGGCCAGCTTGACATCGACCGCCTGCTCTTCCCGGCAAATAGCGGCAATCCGTTTAATATCGCGAGCGACAATCTCTGCGGGACCGTCCTGCACAATAAGCAAGATCGCTTTGACATCGGTCGGCAGACCAATATGGGCAAAATCTTCAACGGCTCGAAGCGTATCTTGATCAAGAAACTCCAAGGTGACCGGTATCATCTGATGGGCGATGATGGATGACACTGAACGCCCGGCGGCTTCAATATCTTGGTAGAGTGCAAGAATTGTCTGCTGTGCTTCCGGTTTCGGAATCAGTTTCAATGTCGCCTCGGTGACGACGCCCAGTGTCCCTTCCGAACCGACAAAAAGCCGTGTGAGATCGTAGCCGGCGACATCTTTCGTCAATTTGCCGCCGGTACGAATCAGTTCACCGTTCGGCAAGGCCACTTGAAGCGCCATAACATAATCACGTGTCACCCCGTATTTCAATCCGCGTAATCCGCCGGAATTTTCACTAATGTTGCCGCCTATTGTAGAAATTTTCATTGAACTTGGGTCAGGCGCGTAAAAAAGGCCTTCCTTCTCAACGAATTGGCAGATGGACTCGGTAATGACTCCCGGCTGGACGGTAATGGTCAAATTCTCTTTATCCAGCTCTACTATTTTATTTAAATGCTTCGTCAACAACACAATACCGCCATTTAGCGGACACGTGTCAGCACACAAGTTAGTCCCCGAGCCCCGCGTATAAACGGGAACGTGGTAAGCATTGCATAACTTAAGAACGGCAGCAACCTCCTCAGCCGTACGCGGCGCGACGACAAGATCGGGAAGAGCCTGATAATTTGGCGTCGCGTCATACGAATATACGAGCCGTCCTCCCGTCGAGTCGTCGATATTTTCGGAACCGACAAGCTTAGCAAGCGGCTCTTTTAATTTTGGCAACCATTTTTTATGCTTTACGGCAGTCATAAGATCCCTCCGTTACAAGTCAGAGTAAACTGTACTATAACATTATTATAGTGCAAAGTAACAAGATGAACCAGTTGTTGCCGCATTGATTTACCAATTTGCTATTTTATCTGTAATTGTATGTAAAGCCTACATCCGTCAGGTCAATTTTCCTTTTTTTGGCTGCGTTTAAATCTAATGTTGTTTTTTGATAAAAATTGTGCGCATCTTTTTGGTTCGGGAACGGCATTAGAACAATTAAATGAATTTGCTTTTGGGTGGGCTTTGAATCGCCTACATGAAGTCAAGCTCTAACGATTTTATTCCACTCTGGACCTCTCAATTTGTCCATTGCGATGCCACTGCTTACACGCTTTACGGAGCCTGTAATTCAGAGAACGTAGCCGATGAAAAGTTAAAAATGATGCAAGGCTACAGTAAGCAGCATCGACCATGTCTCAAGCAAATTGTGATCGGCGTGGCGGTGACTCCTGAGCAGATCCCTGTTTATGTATCCATTGAAGATGAGAATACTGACGATAAGAAATGGAACTTGTCCTTTATTAAAAAATGACGTGGCCGGTTGGCCACTAAGGACTGGTAGCAATGGATTTATCAGTCTGATTCGACACTGATCACAAGGAAAAATTTACGAGACATGACAGATTTTTTCTTTGTTTCCCGCCTTCCGGAAACTTTTGCCCACAGCAGTGAATGACAGAAACAAGCTTGGGCGGCCGATCAGCGGAAAAGTATCGGCGCTTTAACAACGGGACAAAAAGCAGCCCGATCCTTTAAGGTAACCGCGCTCCGGCTTCGCTAGTTGCAGGTGCACCGCAAACCTCCTCAAACAGGCCTGTGTCTGCGAGGTCCGCCCGGCACGCATCTCCGTTTTCCCAGTATATCAGCAAAAATCATAGACTTTCTTGACTTGTTAGAAAAACTTGGCGAAGCCAAGTCCTTGGGACGACGGCTGCGCCTTAGTTTTTTCTTAGACTTAGTGCCGCTGAAATCGATAGACTTTCTTAGTGCATAAAAAAGAACCGGGAATCCCGGTTCTTTTCTTTTGGTGCTTGATTGGCACTGTACAATCCTTATTCAGCCACATCGTAACCCTGATCTTCCACTGCCGCCTTCATCTGCGCAAATCCGACTTTTTCAGCATCGTAATTCACATCAACTTTTCCACTTTTCAAATCGACCGCTACCTCTGACACACCGTCGAGCTGATTCAATGCACCGCTCACTGCCATTTTGCAATGCGCGCATTCCATGCCTTTGACAAGCAATTGCATGTCTGCCATGTGACTCACCTCCTTTAAAAGTCAGTTTGATAGCCCTCCACAACGACATACGCACCTCTTCATTCAGAGTGACGTGTCTTGCTCATTTAACGTATTGTTTTAAAACGCTCAGCAATTCATCAATCGACCCGGAGCCATGGCCTTCCTGAATGGCCCGCATAACACACGATTTTGTATGGCGCTCCAGAACGGAAAATCCAATTTTTTGCAAAGCAGCCTGCACTGCCGACACTTGAATGAGAATGTCAATGCAGTAACGATCTTCCTCAATCATTTTTTGCAGGCCGCGTACTTGCCCTTCCACACGCCGCAAACGGTTGATCATTTTTTGCTTTTCTTCGTCAGTACGTGGTACAACCGGAGACTGATGCGGTGATTCTGGCGACGCATCCATCGGTTGGCCACAATGGCACTGCACGTCTTGATTCTCCATGTGAACGCCTCCGTTTATCATTATACCCCCCTACGGTATATGGCGCAATTGTAACGCACCGCCTGCCAACATGGAGCACTCGCTCTGTGCAGCGTGCCTGGATAGAAGAGCTGCTAAGGTACGTTTCGCCTGCTTCTCATCAAAATTCAAGTGCTCCTCCATCGGTCATGTGCAGTAAAAAATGAGCATCGGCGATTGGCCGACCCTCATTTTTTTACTTTTTATAAACGAGCAATAGATTGAAGTGCAGTAAGGGCAACGACATTCATGGCTTATTTCAAGGTTTAAAAACACGCGTCGCTTCAACTGCTTTTTCCCATCCGCTGTACAGCTTTGAGCGCCGATCGTCATTCATGTCCGGCTCATAAGCCTTCCCGACTCCCCATATCTTAGAAATTTCTTCTTGGCTCTTCCAAGTGCCGACCGCCAGTCCGGCAAGATATGCCGCACCGAGCGCCGTCGTCTCGCTGCTTGTCGGTCGCTCAACCGAAACGCCAAGAATATCACTCTGAAATTGCATAAGGAAATCATTCATAGAGGCTCCGCCATCGACACGCAACTTCTTCAGCGTAATCCCGGAGTCCTCCTCCATCGCTCGCAAAACATCTTTGGTCTGATAAGCCAAAGATTCGAGCGTCGCACGAATAAAGTGTTCCTTCGTTGTTCCGCGCGTAAGTCCAAAGATCGCCCCGCGTGCCTCGGCATCCCAGTACGGCGTGCCGAGACCAACAAAAGCAGGAACGACGTAGACGCCCTCGGTCGATTCAACACGTGCGGCATAACTTTCACTTTCCGCTGATGTTTTAACCATCCGCAGTCCGTCACGCAGCCATTGGATTGCTGAACCGGCGACAAAAATGCTGCCCTCAAGTGCGTAATTCACCTTTCCATCCAGTCCCCAGGCGAGTGTCGTTAGCAGCCCGGTTTTAGATCGAACGGCCTTCTCACCCGTATTCATCAGCATAAAACAACCGGTTCCATAAGTGTTCTTGACCATTCCCTTGTCGTAGCATGCCTGCCCAAACAAAGCCGCTTGCTGATCGCCGGCAATACCGGCGATGGGTATTTCCTCACCGAAAAAGTGATAGTTGACGGTACGCGTATACTGTTCAGACGACGCATGCACCTCGGGAAGCATGCATTTAGGCACACCCATAATTTCAAGCAGCTCATCGTCCCATCGTAAATCATAAATGTTATAGAGCAACGTGCGCGAAGCGTTAGAGTAGTCGGTCACATGCGCTTTACCGCCTGAGAGCTTCCAGACCAGCCATGTGTCGATCGTTCCGAACAACAGGTCGCCGCTTTCCGCCTTTTGGCGGGCACCCTCAACGTGATCAAGAATCCATTTGATTTTTGTTCCGGCAAAGTAAGGATCGAGCAGAAGCCCGGTTTTTGACCGAAATGTATCTTCATAACCTGCTTCCCGCAAGTCACGGCAAATATCAGCCGTTTGACGTGACTGCCAGACAATCGCGTGGTAGATCGGATGTCCGCTCTTTTTATCCCAGACAACGGCCGTTTCACGCTGGTTCGTAATGCCAATTCCGGAAATATCCTTCGGTTCAATCTCACTTGTCGAAATCGCGTCTGCAATGACGGCTAAAATGGACCCCCAGATTTCATTGGCATCCTGCTCCACCCAGCCCGGTTGTGGAAAATACTGTGTAAATTCTTTCTGAGCCATCTGGATGACTTGCCCTTTTTCATTAAAAATCATTGCTCGCACGCTCGTTGTGCCGGCGTCAAGTGCAAGAATATACTGTCCCATCGTTCAACGACCTCCCTAAAAATATCATGTTTAATGCAAGTGCATTGCGGTTATACCGTTGCTTTTTCAGATGATTTATTCTGCGACTGCGTTTTGGCTGCGCCTGAAAGCGCGGCAATGACGATGCAGGCAATGATCGCCGCAAACAGCCAGAATGCCGTTGTCATATGGCCTTTAAAGAATGTCTGATAGAATAAACCGCCGAATACGCCGCCGATGATCGGCCCGAAAACCGGCACCCATGCATAACCCCAGTTCGATCCGCCTTTTCCGGAAATGGGAAGCAACGCATGAGCGATGCGCGGCCCGAGATCTCGAGCAGGATTAATCGCATACCCTGTTGTTCCGCCAAGCGACATACCGATGACAACGATCAGAAAGCCAACGAGCAGCGGGTTCACACCGTCAGCAATTTTATTGGCACCGATTGCAAGAATGCCGAGCACGAGCACGAACGTGCCGATGACTTCACTAAGCACGTTGGCCCACGTCTGCTTAATGGCCGGACTCGTGCAGAAGACACCGAGTTTGGCGCCTTGATCATTTGTTTCTTTCCAATGTGGTAGGTAGTGCAGGTAAACAATGCAGGCGCCGAGAAAGGCCCCGATCAGCTGACCGGCCAAATACGCCGGCACTTTATCCCACGGGAAAGATCCGACAGCCGCCAGGCCGAGCGTCAAAGCCGGATTGAGATGTGCGCCGCTGAACTGCCCAACAGCGTAGGCCCCGGTGGCAACGGCAAGCCCCCAACCAAAAGTGATCACAATCCAACCCGCACCTTTGGCGTAAGACTTGGAAAGGTTGACACCGGCACAAACACCGTCTCCGAGTATAATTAAAATCATCGTGCCGATCAGTTCACCTAAAAATCCTGACATCACTGCAGCCTCCTTTTTAGAAAAACATGTTCGTTTTAATCGTGATCTGCGCACAAAAAAACACGGCAGGAACAAAGAATCTGCTTACAACGATTCTTCTCCTTGCCGTGGATAACCTACCCTCATTCCGTGGCAGAACATGAACTTGACTTAATTATCGTAATCATAAATGTAAGCGTTGTCAATTATATTTCACAAAAAAAATTAAATTTGTTCACAGTTAGTAACAGCGAAAAATAACTACATGACAGGCGAGTCATGTATACACAGTTGCCAAAGTTTGCGGTCCGATGTTGAAATTGCAGATGCCCCCGCCGCAAGTGCCTGTCTGACTTCATCCTCAGTGTGGATCAATCCCCCGGCAATGACAGGAACGCCAAGTTGTGTCTTGAGTTTTTCAATCATCGATGGGATAATGCCCGGCAGCAATTCTACCACATCAGGATGAATCTGCTCAAACAGGCGGCATCCCGTGTCAAGCGATCGAGAATCGAGCATAAAAATGCGTTGAACCGTTTTTAATCCACGTTTTTTGGCAATTTCCAGCACGTTACCGCGGGTTGATATAACACCTTTCGGCCGCAAATTCTGACAAATAAACTCAGCAGCTGCAAGATCACTTTTGAGCCCCTGAATGAGGTCAGCATGAAGAAAAACATTTTTCCCGCTATGCTTAGCCATTTTGACCATAGCCTCAACGAACGACAAATGGCTGTCAAGAATGATCACCGTTTGAAACGGGTAAGTTAACACCTTTTCAAAGTCCTTCATGTTATTGGCTGCCGGTAATATGTTCTGTCCATTAAAAAACAAGCGCTATCTCCCCCTCGACCATGTGAAACAGTATTAGCGAGACTGGGTGAAGACGAGTCCGGCGGACGAAGGCTGAGCCTTAGTCGAGCTTATACTCTTCTCCGCTAAGCCCTTTCTTTGTCCAATCGCTCTGAAACAGTATTAGCGAGACTGGGTGAAGACGAGTCCGGCGGACGAAGGCTGAGCCTTAGTCGAGCTTATACTCTTCTCCGCTAAGCCCTTTCTTTATCCAATCGCTCTGAAACAGTATTAGCGAGACTAGGTGAAGACGAGTCCGGCGGGCGAAGGCTGAGCCTTAGTCGAGCCTATACTCTTCTCCGCTAAGCCCTTTCTTTGTCCAATCGCTCTGAAACAGTATTAGCGAGACTGGGTGCAAAACACGACTTCACTCACGTCCTTCGGCGTCGCCCGTCACGGACTCGAAGTAATCTGCCTTAAAAATATGAGACACAAGCATGCCCTATTCATTCAACCACTCGGCAATCAGCCCGGCCAATAGATCGTAACCGCTGTCCGACAAATGCAAGCCGTCTTCAATCAAAAATGCGGCATAATCGCCATTTTTCATCATCTGCTTATTAAAATCGGCAAGCGGCAGATGGCGGGCCTTGGCCACACGCCGCACAACTTCAGCATAGAGTTGAATACGTGCGTTGTCTCGCTTGCCGCGCTGCCGTGTTTCCAGAACAGGCGGCGGTGTTATCAAAAGCAGCGGCGTTTCGGCAAGTGCATGGCAGATCAGCATTAAATGATCGCTAAATTCACCGATTGGAATGCCTTTATGGAAGGATGCGTCATTGGAACCGAAGAGCACCGTCACCGCGTCTTTTGTCTGATTAATCACATCTCGTTTTAGCCGCAACACGGCCTGCGCCGTTGTTTCGCCCGGTATGCCGACGTTCCAGACCGCCGCCCCCGTTTTGTCGTGAATTCTTTCTGTCAGACGGTTCGTGATCTGATTGCCGTCCCAACCGGCGGTCAAGCTGTCGCCAAAACAAATGAGCTGCTTCAATTCAAGACTTTCCTCTCTGCCATTTTTCGGTCATTCACATGCAGTTGCTTTGATTTTTCCTACTTTTATTCATTATAATATAATTGTTGGATTATTTATTGCTCTATTTTATCAGTTTGCCGACCGATGTGCTTTTGCGAAACAAGCAAGCATAAAAGACATGTATATGTAAAAAGATTCGGTAAAACTATACTCTCTTTAGAAAAAACAGTTCCACACTGTCTGCTTGCCACAAATACTTTATCGTTCTTTTTCTCCAAAATATGACATTCAATATTTTCATTTCTCGGAAGGGTGGGTTGAGACGCTTCATGGCCAATCAGGATCAATCACACGTAAAAACAATGGCACAACCCCGAAAGTTCAATGTTATGGAATTTGCAAGCCGGATTTTATTCATCATGATCGGTGTGACATTCGAAGCTGTCGCTCTTGAAATTTTTCTTGTGCCCAACAATATCATTGATGGCGGAGTTGTCGGTCTCTCCATCATGTCTGCTCATTTGAGCGGATGGCCGATAGGCATCTTTCTTATTCTTATTAATATTCCGTTTTTCATTGTCGGTTATAAGCAGATAGGAAAAACCTTCACCATCACATCCGCTTGCGCGGTGGCTTTACTTTCGTTTCTCACGACACTTTTCGGACCGATCCACCGTTTTACAAGTGATCCGCTACTCGCTGCTGTATACGGTGGCATCATCATGGGTATCGGTGTCGGACTCGTCGTTCGTCACGGCGGTTCCTCTGACGGCACTGAAATGCTTGCTGTTGTTTTCAACGAAAAGACCCCTTTTTCAGTCGGCGAAGTCGTTCTGTTCATGAATATTTTTATCATTGCTCTCGCAGGCTTCGTGTTTAACTGGAACTCAGCTATGTACTCACTCATCGCTTACTTTATCGCCTACAAGATGATTGACATTACGAGTGAGGGGCTTGATTCTTCAAAGGCTGTCTGGATTATCAGTGACTGCCATGAGGCGATCGGCGATGCGCTGAATGATCGACTCGGGCGCGGTGTGACCTATCTTAACGGTGAGGGTGCCTACACAGGCAACGACCGCAACGTGATCTTCACAGTCATCAACCGGCTTGAGGAAGCAAAAGTCAAAAAAATTGTCGATTCCATTGACAAGGGGGCCTTTTTAGCCATTGGTGACATTCATGATGTGAAAGGCGGCCGCTTTCGAAAACGCAGCATTCACTAAAAATTGGGTAACGACAAATCTTTTTAGATAGTATATGTCGGTTGCTTGCTCTCGTCATGGGCAAGCTTGAAGTGAACAAGAATGACGGCTGTTCTTAACGCGTAAAAAAGACGAGGCGCCACAAAGACAGCTAAAGCATGACGCCTCAGTTTCAAATTGTAGTGCAAGCTGCACATTTGCTTCGGCAATTTGAAATCTGTCTGAGCGCTTGGCAGGCTGAGCTGAAACATCTCTCGCCGGGCTTCGCAACTGACTGTCACTGCATGCATTCAAATGACGTGCCTTTTAACAGGCACGTCTCAGCGGCTTGATTTCGAATAAAACTGTATCGGAATTGAACACTCCATAGCATCATAATGAGGTGAATACACTTGCGCTTGTGGCATGAACAACTTCTTGCACTGCTCCCGCGCCAGCAGCTTCTAGGCCAGCATCGCGAGCTGGCAGCACTTCGCGGCAACGGCTGGGGCAGAGCGCATGCAACCGTCGATTACGTGTTTCAATATTCTCCTTATAAGCTCTATCAGTTTCATATGCTCGTTCTCGACGAGATGCAAAAGCGCGGTTACCGACCTGATGACAACTGGCGCAATCCATTGTACCGTGGCCGGCACTGCCCGGGATACACCGCACTTGAAGTCGCTGCGCCCACCCGGCCGCTCTATCCCGAACACAATGAGGCCTATTTGCAACTGTGTCTCACTAATCTGCGCGAAAAAGGCATTGTGTTACATTTGAAGCCGCGCAGCAAATTCTTGACCTGAATCGCTTCTGCACCGCCACAGCGTCTCCAACCCGAAAGGCTAGGTGCCATACGCCTCATCTTACATCGGAGAAAAAAGTATGTTATTGACAGAGCAAGCAGCCGGTGTGTATAATTTAATTAAATTGAAACAGACTCTCTAAAGGGGAGTAGCCGAAAGAGATGCGTCGTCATTACGGGAATCGTCCCCGGCGCTCTCTGGCAGCGTTGCTGTCAGGCGAGACCTTTGCCTTGTACGGATTAGGAGGCAAAGGTTTTTTTATGGAAACAGCCTTCCGCCGTATGGGGGGCTGTTTTCTTGTTAGGTACAAAGTAAATGGAAAGGAGATATTTTTCTGCCACAGTAGCTTTACCATCACTCTGAATAACAGCACGGGCTGGATAAAGCGGGCCGCATGCTGAAAAAAACGGTTAGTCACTAATCAGCACATCGTTTGGATTAGTTTATCTGACAATTGCCGTTTCAGGAATCACTAACCTTTTTATTCCTGACCCTGACCGGCGAGCAATCCATCCAAGCGATCATCAGAAAACCGATTCAAACATTTGGCGGGAGGCGTTTATTGACGAATGGAACTTTTTACACTTTCTTTTTGGTACGCACTTGTTATCATCGTCGGCATCGACCTTTTTCTTGCGGGAGACAATGCCATTGTCATTGCGCTTGCGGCTGGGCGGCTGCCTGAAAACGAACGGAAGAAGGCCGTGCTTCTCGGTACAATCGGCGCAATAATCATTCGCATCCTCTGCACTGTCAGTGTCGTCTATTTGCTGATGGTGCCCGGTCTTCACTTTATCGGCGGTCTGCTGCTAGCTTGGATCGCTTACAAGCTGCTCGTTCCCGGCCGTAAGACCGGCAACGGCATAAAGGCGGCGCCGAGTCTTTGGGCCGCCGTCCGCACGATCATTGTCGCCGACGCGCTGATGAGCCTTGACAATATGCTGGCGGTCGCCGGCGCCGCACAAAACGACCCGCTGCTTGTGATAGTCGGCCTGCTCGTCAGCGTACCGCTGCTGATGGGCGGAAGCGCGGCAATCATGACATTGCTTGATCGCTATCACCGGCTCATCTATGTCGGAGCAGCTATCCTCGCCGTGACTGCCGGGCGCATGCTGTTTGCCGAACCGTTTGTCAAGGCGCTCAGCGGCCGACTCACGCCTTGGTTCGAATGGCCCTGCGCCGTCATCTTGACCGCCGCCGTCGTCTACTTCGGCCGGCGCAGCCGCCGCGCAGCCGCAGGGGAAAAAAAGCGCGCCGTATAACAGACCCCGAAGTTGTGCACTGCACAAAGCGCCTGAAACCCGCCAATTAACAGTCGGTCTCTGGCGCTTCCTCATCTCCATGCAGAGACGTGACCTTCACAACAGCAGAACCATCGAGATGACAGTGCGGCCTCCCGCCGCCTGTCACCTCAGCAGAAACACCGCTGTCTGCCTTCAGTGGTATGATTTATTTCAACTTCTGCTCAAGTTCGGCAAAATAATTCATGACATAGCGATAGAAGGCCGTCACGATCGGAGAGTGGTAATGGTCGATGTTCCACGACAGCGTGATCGTTCGGTAGCAATGGGGACGGGTAATTTTTAGAGGAACGAGCGACTGATCTTGAATAGCGTGCAGCGCAAGCGACGAAAAAAAGGCGATGCCGAGCCCTTCGCTGACGAGACCGCGGATTGACAACGGATCATCCACTTCAAAAGCAACGTCCGGCTGAAACCCTGCCATTCGGCAATAACTGTCCGTCGTTTCCCGAAACGCGCCGTCTGCCTTCAATACAAAAGGTTCGTGTGCCACTTCCCGAAGATCGACACTCGCCCGACCCGCCAGCCGGTGAGTCTTGGGCACAACAAGAAAAATTTCATCGTTGAGCAGCAGAACGCGTGTAAAAAGGTGGGTAGCAGCGTGGGGATAGGGAGAGATGCACAAATCGACCTCACCGCTCTCAAGCTGCTGGTCGATCAACTGGCGAGAAATCAGCTTAACGCGGAAGCGGGCGGAAGGATGTGCTTCGCGAAAGCCGCTGAGCAAATCAGGAACGAGCGGTGTGCGCATAACAGCAATCGAAATGGCGTCTTCTTTTGTATTGGCCAGATCGTTCACCTGCTGGCGTGCCTCCTGTAACAGGGAGAAGGCTGCTTCGGTCTTATCTAAAAAAATTTTACCATAACGATTCAAGCGAATATGCCTGCCCTGACGTTCAAACAGCGGCACACCGATCTCTTCTTCCAACCGGCGAATGGTTTGGCTCAGTGAGGGCTGGGCGATCGACAATATCTTCGCGGCACGAGTCATATGCTCGAGATGAGCCACTGTCTGAAAATATTTCAACTGCAAAAGTTCCATATGGACCAGTCACTCCTCCAGTGCCGGTATGCGGCTAACCTGCATGCTGATCGTGCACACATGTGAGGTTTGCACAGCGTTTTGCAAAAACGACCGGCTGCCAAAAATAAAAGCTACATCAATTCGATCTGAAAAATGTTAAGCACAGTGTATCGACAAAAATACCTGCCGGTTTTCGCAGCTGGCAGACTTTCGCAACGTGCCTTGTTCGAAGAGGCGCACGGTGCGCCTGCGGCTAGCGAAACCGGAGCGCGGTTGCCTTATAGGACCGGGCTGCTTTTTGCCCGGTTTTCCTTATTCGGTTTCTGTACAACAGCAGTCAATAGATAACTTTCAACCTATCTATATATAATAATATATATATTTGATTTAATAAATCAAGAAGACTAAGATAAGAATTGTAAAAAATACGTAATTGACATGCTATTTCTTTCTTTATTCAACCGCGCAGACGGCATACTGGTCTGCGGTTTTTATTTCAACTCAAAGGAAGGCTTTGTGCAGTGGCGACACCGCTATGGAAAAAAAATTTATATGTTTGTTGGTTCGGCGCATTTGCGACGGCAGCCGGAATGAGCTTGATCATTCCTTTTTTACCGCTTTACATTGAACAGCTCGGCGTGCATAATACCGCTGATATCGAAACGTGGGGAGGCATTGTTTTCGGTTCGACCTTTCTGACGTCAGCCATTGTTTCTCCAATTTGGGGAAGACTGGCCGACAAATACGGCCGAAAGCCGATGCTGCTCCGCGCCAGTCTAGGCATGGCCATCATCGTTCTCTGTATGGCAGCCGTACAGAATGTGTATGAACTACTGGCACTGCGTCTGATCATGGGCATCGTTTCTGGATTTATTCCCGCCTCCAATATTCTTGTCGCCACGCAGACACCGAAAAATCATTCTGGCTGGGCGCTCGGCATGCTCTCAACTGGAGCTGTCGGCGGGATGCTGATCGGACCGCTTGCCGGCGGTGCACTCGTCCAACTCATCGGTATCCGCTTTGTTTTCATCGGAACAAGCATCATGCTCTCGCTTGCCTTCATTGCCTCACTGCTCTTCATTAATGAGAGCTACGAGGTCAAGAAGGAAAAACAGCCGACCTTTCGCGAAGTCGTTCACATGACACCGCACATTGGTCTTGTATTTGCGATGTTTCTGACGACATTCATGGTTCAGCTTGCCAACATGTCGATCCAGCCGATCATTACCGTCTACGTTAAATTATTAATGCCCGATTCACACAATCTGGCATTAATGTCAGGCGTCGTTGTGGCTGCCGCGGGATTGGCCAGTGTCATTTCCGCCCCCTATCTGGGCAAACTCTCCGACCGCGTCGGACCGCGCCGTGTATTACTGTTCGCGCTGATTTTTAGCGGTGCAGTCTTTATTCCCCAGGCCTTTGTCAGCAATCCGTGGCAACTGGCCGGTCTGCGTTTCCTGCTCGGCCTTGCACTTGCCGGCATCCTACCATCCATTAATACACTTGTGAAACAGCTTGCTCCAGGCAAAGTCACCGGACAGTTGTTCGGTTACAATCAATCGGCACAATTCATGGGAACGCTTGCCGGTGCACTGTTCGGCGGTCACATGGCTGCTGCTTACGGTATTCAGTACGTCTTTCTCACGACGAGCCTGCTGCTGTTCATCAATGCGGCTTGGGTATCTGTTTCAGAGCATCTTGTCAAGCGACAGGAGCAGCATGCTGCGAGCCGCCTGTCACATAACTATCATTGAGTCTAAGCAACTCTTCATGCACAAAGCGTCTACCGATTGTTCCGGTAGGCGCTTTGTGCATATCCTCATTATGAAAGGGTTTGAGTATCCGGCGTCGCCAATAGCTGACTGCTGACTGCGGTCGCCTTGAGAAACCGGCATCCGACGCAGCTGTTCTTTGCGTGGGCATGATTGTTCTTCTGCTGACGGATCTGCCTGCCGCTTTTAGAAAAATTCGGTGACGACTCCTCAGCGCTCAGCATCAAACAGATGATGGCGGTAGGCATATACAGCGGCCTGCGTACGGTCACTGACAGCCAGTTTGCTGAAAATGCTGCTGACGTGGGTCTTAACAGTCTTGACTCCAATAAACAGCGCACTTGCAATCTCAGCATTGCTCTGGCCCTCGGCAATCAGTCTCAACACTTCCCGCTCGCGTTCAGTCAGTTCAGCAAACGGCAGCTCATTGCGCCGAGCACCGCTGACGAGCTTGCGAGCCACCTTGCCATCAATGACATTCTTCCCTTGATGCGCACGCCGTACCGCTTCAATGATCTCTTCAGCAGACGCCGTTTTCAGCAGATAGCTCATCGCCCCGGCCTCAATGGCCGGAAACACCTGCCTATCATCATAATAGCTTGTTAAAATAATAACCTTTGCCTGCGGATCCGCCTGAATAATGCTGCGCGTTGCCTCTATCCCATCGCCGTCTTCCATGATCAGATCCATTAGCACAACCTCGGGCCGCAGCTCGGCAAAACGCGTCGCTGCCTCATGACCGCTTGCCGCCTCGCCCACAAATTCAATGTCCGGCTCACCGGTCAAGTAAGCCTTTAATCCCTTTCGAACCATGTCATGATCATCCACAATCATGACCGTAATTGTACTCATGAACTGCTCCCCCTTTCCTCTATGGGCACGCGAATGCGGATTGATGTGCCTTGGTTCACATGGGTCGTCAGCAGAAAGTGAGCACCGATCTCCTCAGCCCGTTCACGCATCGTCTTCAAACCGTACGAAGCGATCTTATCAACGGCCGGATCGAATCCGCAACCATTGTCATAAATGCTGAGTGTCACTGACTGCTTGTCGCCAAACAGCGTCAACTTGACGAGCGTCGCTTGTGAATGGCGCAGCGCGTTCGAAAGCGCCTCCTGGCTGAGCCTGAACAGGTGATTCTCAACGCCGCGCGACAGCCCAGCAACGGCACGAATGTCCGCTTCGAACTGTATCGGTGTTTTACCGGCGAGTTCCTCGACAAGACGCTGTAGTCCGCGATCAAGCGAATCGTCATTCAGACGGACCGGACGCAAATGCAGCAGCAGCGCGCGCATCTCACCTTGTGCCTTGCGGGCAATGTCAGCAACATCGGTGATATGCTCTGCCGCCTGTTCCGGATTGCTGCCGATGCTTCGCTTTGCGGCCGACGCCAGCATCGACAGTGCAAACAGCTGCTGGCTGACCGCATCGTGCAGATCACGTGCCAAACGCTGCCGTTCTTCAGTGACTGCCTCACTCTTAATCTTCCCGCTTATCGCCGCATTTTCATCGACCAGGCGTTGCAGCGAGTGCACCTGTCCCTCCAATTTATCGGCTAATTCATTCAGCGCATCCCCAACCCCGCGCAAACCTGGGTCGTCACCGTTTTTGAGACGAACTGATAGTTTGCCCGCCGACAGCGTCTTGATGAACACCTGAAACGTTTCCAACCCGTCGTGCAGTGCACGATAGTCGCGCAGATGAATGGCTGTACCCACCCATATTTGCACGAGACAAGCCACCAGCACAATCAGACTGCCCAGCCCCCAGCGGTTACCGACCGGGAACATCAAAAAGATTACCTGCATGATCCCAAAAAGGATGAAAGCTGAAACAACAGCTGCGGCGAACTGAAGTCTAAGCACTTGCAAGCGGTAATTACACATCTCAGACGATGTTGATTTTCAGATCAATGACCTGAAAGTCGAATTTAAAGTCAATGCGCCGCGTCGCTGATTCATAGTCAGCTGTCTGGTAATTCATTTCTCGCAGAACGCCGCTCTGTTTCCACTTGCCGATCTTCACATCACCGACGCGGGAAGAGACGAGAACGCGGAAGGCAAGGTCGTCAGGAACAATGATTTTCAGATCACCGACCCAGCCCGAAATTCTGATCTGCGTTGTTTCCTCCGGAATGAACGCATGTGTGAAGTCAAAATCATAATCACCGATGCGCACATGCTCATTCATCGGCCGCACCATCCAGTTATCTGCCCGATAATCGGCATTATGAATGAACTTTTCATCGGCGCCGTCCCATTCTGCGTCAATGACGTGCGGCCGCTTTTTGTTCCAGTGTCCGTTTTTCCCGTTCCAGTACCCGTGGATGAAGACGCGGTGCCCAAAAAGCATCGATAAGCCGGCATAGATGATGAGATACGGCCACAGCTGCCAGAAGTCCTGCCAATGAAAATGGACAAAGTGGTAATGATCAGCAAGCAGCAACCCGCCATAGATTGCCAGCAACGGACCCGCAAACAAATGGGCTCGCCTGTGATGCAGCAACGGTTCAATGAGCAGATACGCTGCAAAGATGAGAATAATAAGCGGTATATAAAGATCAAACTGGGCGAGACTGGCAGATGAGACGAGATGCAGACCGCTGAGCAGCCAATAACAACCGATAAGTATTAACGCAAGTGCCGCTGCGACTTTTCCCGGTGACATAACACGTCATTCCTTTCTCATGCCCACGTTTCGCTTGTTTCCTGGAAACAGTGAGCGGTTTGACTTTTTGCTACTCTTACTATACTGGCTCATCACCAGCTTTTCCAGCTTCTGCGGCCCGATCTTCCTCCGTCCGGAGGCGGAGAGACGTGGTCTAATATTAGGTAAAAAATTGATTTTGTTCAGCGGACCTATTTATTTCTCCGATGCTCGGCGGCGGTGCACGAACTGACCCCATGCATGCTGCCGCTGCGAACATCGATCAGTCCACTTTTTCTCAAGGCCGCCCCATCATCGATGGTTGTTTACCCGTCCATGAAGCGGGGCATTGAACAAACGGTTGAACCGGCCGCGCGTTCATCCGAGACAGCTGATCCATTTTCGCCCGCTTGCGCTCCTTCGCCAATTTCCGCAGAAAAACATAATAAACGATTGCACAAGCCGTCGATCTGTCCGCAACCGTTCTCGCCGCAGATTGACTAAAAAATAAAATATGCTAACTTCTGCCGCGCACTTTTTAACGCTCTAAAACAGCAAACCTTTGCAACAACAGTACGCCTTTTCACATATTTGTCACAATCATATTTTTTGTCCAACCGGCAATGAAAGGGTATGATAAGAAAGGAAACTGATTCATACTCATGCAATGATTAGCAGAGGGGGAGATTGTGGTGGCAAAGCTTGACACATTGATTGACGGATTGAATAAAGATTTGGCTGGTGAATATTCGGCTGTCATTCAGTACACGTATTACGCAACGACCGTCAGCGGTCTTGACTATCAGATTCTCAAATCTTTCTTTGAAGATGAAATAAGTGACGAACTAAGCCACGCCGCTTATTTGTCAGAAAAGGTCGCAAATCTCGGCGGTGAACCGATAACTGTTCCGGCTCCGGTGGCCAAAGTGACAAGCGCAAAAGAAATGCTTGAGAATGCGCGCCAGGCCGAAGCCGACACGCTGGAGAATTATAAAGAACGCCGTGCGCAGGCGGCAGAACTCGGCATGATTGAACTTGTTGTCAAGCTTGAAGATATGATCGCCGACGAACAGGGGCATCTGGAAAAACTGACAAAGACGCTTAAAGATCCGGTATTTGCCTGATCTAATAAAAAAATGAAGAGACGAACGACCGGCCGCGCGGCACATGTGCGGCCGGTCGTTTTGCCCTTCCAAAGCCAGATTGAGTGGCAACAAATTCGCTGCCGGCAACAACGCGCCGGATGAAACAGACAAATTTCAACCTGTTCGAAAGGGACAAACGGCGTGTCACAGTCAGCAGATCAGACCGGCGCACGGCGTCTTAAAGTCTTATTTCACTGCCGCAAAGCTGCTGCATCCGAACAATTGCTTTTGTCGGCAGCAAAGAGATAGTGAAACATGTCTTAGCCCCAGGGTAAACGCATTAGAAATTCTGACTATTTACGCACTAAATACGTGCTACAATGAGTGCAACAAATGAACTCATGAACGCTCCGAGAGGCGGTAAGCCAGCGCAAACACCGTTTTTAAATAGGGAAAATCAAAACCTGCTTTGAGACGTTTTCCTCGACTACTCCGCTTGCTTGTGGTCTCCTGCTTCAACAAATTAACCACGCATCGTCGCAGCAGAGCCCTATTCTGCGCACTATTTTTTAAACGCATGCGCTGTTCGTCCTCTCGGAAGGTCACATCGAGCACGTGGTGAAGACCGTTTTCAATTTGCCAATGCCCGCACGCTGAAACAAAACCGCTCATCGCCCCGCATCTGAAAACCAGCTCACCATTTGTTGCTGAAGATCTGTCAGAACATGCGTCGAACGATAGACAAATGAAACATGAAACATCGGTTGATCTTGATCACTCAGAGGAAGGGCAACAATCGGATCACCGGCGTGAATGGCGGGCTCGGCAAGCAGGCTGACAGCAATGTTACGTGCAACCATTCCCTTGATCATCTGTAAATCGTTCAGATGATAAAGCACCTTCGGCCGGATGTGGGAATGCGCGCAAAATTGTTTGAAAGCCTGCGGATGGATAAAGTGCTCATTGAACTGCACAAAGCACTCTTTTCTTAGCGCTTGAAAATTAATAGCCTGCTCAGCGGCAAGTGCATGCTGCCGACCAACAATCACGCGAAACTTGTGGCAAGCAAGCGGCAGAACCGTGAGATGACTGTCTTCATCCGCAATCGGTTGTAAAGACGCGATCAAGGCAAGATCAAGATAACCCTTCAACAATTTATCAAGCAACGATTGCGACCCATCTTCTTCGATTCTAAGGGCGGAAAGTTTGCCGATCTGAACAAGATAGTCGGAAAATGGGGGGAAATAGTATCCGCCGATAATCGGGGGAAAACCGAAACGCACTTTTTCTGACTGAATCGCCTGAATTTCTTTTTTGGCCGTATTTAGCGTACGCAGCACCGTTTCCGCATGTCGCTGAAATTGTATACCGCTCTCGGTAAAAATGAGCGCATGATGAGATTGATCGCGAATCAGCAGCTGCGCATCCAGTTCCTCTTCAAGCCGCTGAACGGCAGCCGTCACCGTCGGCTGGCTGACCTTAAAAAACGCGGCGACCTTCGTATAGCTTTTTAAATTAAATAATTTCTGATAATAAGCCAGATCCATGCTTCTCATAGGCACCCTCACTTTGTTTGACAACTTTTTTACTTAATCAACACGTCATGCAAGAAAAATGTAACGGCATTTCAGTCCTGCCGAACACTCTTAAGGTTGAAAGCAGGGGCAAACATGCCGCTACGCCGTGCTATCAGGCTGCATCTGCCTGTACTCGATCGGTGAAGACAAAACGATCAGCGTGTTCGGTTTCCCCAAAGTCAGACATTCATCGATGTAGTGCTCAAGTGAGTGAACAAGCGCTGCGACAACTTTGAAGAAGGAGCTATACATACCGACCTATAATGGCATTCACTGACATCGAGGGGGTGGGGGGGCAAACTCCACATATTTTTTTGCAGTCATTTCGGCTCCATGAGAATAAAAGCGGTGACGTGCCGCCCGAATTTCTCCGCTGAGACTTGCGGCGTATAACCTGTAATGATCTTGTGTTCCTCAAGGCGCCACACACGTTCGGTGACCATCGACGAGCCTTGGCCCACTTTTCTTACTAATTCCATCATTGTTTACGGGCATTGACTTGCAGTTCGCTAAGAATAGCTATATCAATTTCATCCACGAAAAAGGCAGTCCGATCCCTTAAGGCAACCGCGCTTCGGTTTTGCTAGTCGCGCTCGCCGCGGGTCTCCTCAGACAGCCGGTGATTGGCGGGATCTCACTGGGCTCGCTTCTCCCGCAAGGCGGCATTGTGTATGGCATGATCTGATTAAAAAGCGACATGAGATCTAAATCATCATTTTAAAAAACAGCATGTCATTATCAATTCATCGCTGTCAAGTGTCCGCTTGCTACAGCAGATGCCTGTACCCAAGCGCACTCACTTTGCCCCAAGACTCGGGCAGCCTTTTAAAATACACGGAGTTACATTGCAAGATCAGCTCAGACTCTGCTTGTTCTGAGCGGCTCAAGGTACGCCTCAAATTTGCGAAGCATGGTATACTTGTCTCAAAAGCGTTTGGAGGCTTTTTGTATGAGACCTAATTTGACCGAAGATATGGCTATTTCAGATTTTAAGAACTACTACTGGTTAAAAAATGAACTTCAAACTTTCTGCAGACAACATGGCCTTCGTATATCCGGATCAAAAGTTGAAATTTCGAATCGAATTGAGCTGTTTCTTACAACAGGACAACCGATACAATCAGGGACAAAACGAGCGCCCCGTCCTGTCGATCCAGCAAAAAATACATTGAGTCTCGAGACGGTGATTGCTCCCAACCATCGCTGCAGTCAGGAGGAACGGGAATTTTTCAAGACTGTCATCAATCCAACATTCCATTTCTCGACATTCATACAGAACTTTTTTAAAAACAACGTCGGAAAAACATATCAAGACGTCGTCAACGCCTGGTTTGAAGAAGAAGAACGAAAAAAAGACCCTGCTTACCAAACCTCCATTGCTTTACAATTTGAGTATAATCAATTCGTCCGTGATTTTTATCGCGATCCTCAAAATAAAGGGAAATCCCTCCAAGAAGCCGTTCGTGCCTGGAAACTCATTAAATCCCTCCCCGGAAGCAATAAATATGTCATAAAGTAGCAGGTTATGCGCTCCTGTGTCAATATTCCGCTCGGCAGCGGAATAAATAGGCAAGATGTCCTCCGCTGTTCCCCTGACCTGTTAAAAAATTCGTAATAAAAAAACTTGACGATGCCAAGTCCTTGGATGGCGGAGGAGCCTTAGTTTTCCTATACTAGTCCTGCTGAAATCTTTATACTTTCATAACGTATGAGAAAAACCGGACAAAAAAATCGATGCCATAAACAATCATGCTGCGCCTCCGCTAGTCGCAGGCGGCACTTCGGTCGCCTCAGACGAACTAAAATCTGCGAGGTCCACCCGGCATGCTTCCCTGCAAGGCGCTCCTACACTTGTGCTCTTGTTTTAAATCCATGCAAATTTCACAAAATATTTATACTTTCTAATAGTGCAAAAAAGAGCGGCCTCTGCCGCTCTTCAGACACGCCGATTCATTATGCATCTTGCAAGTTCTGCTCACGCTTCAGCTGTGCCAGCCGGACAAAGGCCACATCACGCGCTGTCGTCCGTCGCTCTACCTCATTGCCATCATAATTGTACAGACCACCACCGCTTTTGGCGCCCAATGCATGTGCGGCAACCTGCTGATTCATGAGTTCCGGCGCTCCGCTGCTTTTGTCAAGATCAGGAGCGATATTGTCCAGCACGCGCTTCCACGTATCGAGACCGCCAAAGTCGGCAATGCGCGTCGGACCGACAAATGCCCAGCGAAACCCGATACCTTCAGTGACTGCCCGATCTATGTCCTCCGGTTCAGCTACCCCCTGTGCAACCAGCGCGAAAGCTTCACGCATGAGCGCGCTCTGCAGCCGATTAGCAATGAATCCATTAATTTCTTTTTTTAGCACAATCGGTTTTTTACCGCTGCGCTCAAGCAAATCTACGACCTCCTGGACGGCCGTAGCGCTTGTTGACGTATTCTTCACAATTTCGACGAGCGGTATGAGATGCGCGGGATTGAAAAAGTGTGTAATCAAGAAATGTCCGCCAAAATCTTCTTCTTGCGTCAGCACGCTGAGAGGGAACGTCGATGTATTTGAAGACACGATTGCACTAGGTTTAAGTAAAGCTTTCAAACGCTTATAGAGCTGCCATTTCAATTCAATTACCTCAGGAATGGCCTCAATGACCCAATCTGCATCACGCACCGCTTCGGACAAATCCGTTGTCAGCTGCAGCTGACGCATCGTTGCCTGCTTATCGATACCCATGCCTTCCTGGCGCATCAAATCAATCTGGCGGCTAATCGTCGCCTTGGCTCGATCCAGAAACTCCTGCTTAATATCATTCACAGCCACCTGATACCCTTCCGCAGCAAAAGATTGTGCAATTCCACAGCCCATGACACCTGATCCAATCACCGCTACTTTTTTGATCATCGTATCATCGCCCCTCTTTTTTGAAAACGTTTCCTTATATGTCTATCGTACTTCGCTGTGTCTTTTTTGTGAACTGATTTGCTCAGTAAATATATTTTGGGATGATATTTGTCCCGAAATATATGTGAGGAGATGGTGTCAAAAATTGGCTGCAAAAGCACTGAGAAGAGCCGGCGTGGCACGCATTCATTAAGACACGCGTCGCTGTTGGGGTTAAAAATAATTGGTGCAGGGTGAGCTTCATACCATCAGCGTCCATCAACATACCGACCTTGGCAGAACAAGCTTTCTGGTGCATGTCCTTTCTTTGAGCTGCGATCGCGTCGCGCGGCCGTCAGCCCCACTGCCTCATGCGGCTGACGCTTCGCGCAAAAGCCCACACCGCCAATGGCCTGCCTATTGAAACGCCAGTCGGTAAAGCGGGAGCAGAGCAGTGAAAGTCTCTCGGGCAAGTGCCATAAAAGCATCGCCGTCGGCAAGGCGCGCGTCGTCCGCCGAAAGCTGGCGGCCGATCAGCCATTCACAGGCTTTGACATCGCGGAAGCGCTCAAGTGCCGCCTTCAGTTCAAGTTCGCCAAGCGGCACGGCGGTCTTCTTCGTATGGTCGAGCGAGACCGCAAGACCGCGGCCGGCGGACTGCACCATATCCATATGTGCAAGAAACGTCTCCGCAATGTCACGTTTGCGCGGCAGCTCGTCAATGAACGCCAGCCAAAGAAACAGCCGGTCGTCAAACAGACCCAGCTGGAAATGCGGGTATTGCTTATATCCCCTGCGGCTGGCCGCAATCGCAAGCCACGTATCAGGCGGCGGATTCACCGTGCGCCGGGCATGTCTGGCGATATGCAGAAACAGCTCATCGCCGCAAGCGGCGGAGAGTTCGGCAGCAAGCAGCCCGCCAGCCACTTGAAATTTCGGCTGGATGCGCTCGCGAATGGCTTGCATTCTCGCCTCCAGCCCGTTGATATGAAACGTTTCAAAGTCAGATGTGCTGAATCCCTCAAATGCTGTCATGTCCGTCTTCCCCCTACCCGCGCCAAAGCGCACATGAGTCGCTGCGTCAGTGTAGCGTCCGCGCATCAGCCGCATGTAAAACCGGTGGATGCAGAGCCTCCCACTCTTCCAGCAGCACACCGTAGCCGATCGATTCATCATATTGTCCATTCACAATCCGTGCTTTGCGGAGGCAAACCTCATGGAGTGCGCGCAGCCGGTTGCCGATTTCGTTAATGGACGACCCTCCTCGGTAAGTTCATTATATGCGGTGTCGATGTATATGCCAATGGGATGCCGCGATACATATACCGCCCTATTCAGATCAAACGATTCTTCACACCCATGTGCGCTCAGCCGCCTAGAGAAGGCGTTCGCAACAATGGGCTGCCTAGCGAGACTGGTTGCGCAGAACGACCGACGAGCAATGGTTTAGCCATTGCTTGAGCGCATGAGAGAAAAAGTGCAAATGATATCCGTGAGCTTATCATTGCGGGAACTCTTGTACTACTTACATCGTTGCGGCAACGGTTAACCAGGAGAGCGATAAATATCCCTGCAAAGCCAGCGGTTTTGTTGCGAAATAATAAGCCTGCCGTTGCGGCTATCAATGACAAGCTTATCTGTTGCTCTCTTTTTTACTCCTGCGCTCGAATTTCTTCTACGATCGGTGTTTTTATAATGCGGCGAATAGATGCCAATCCAGCCAAAATTCCAATGCCGGAAGTTGCTGCGAGAGCAATGAGCACCATCAAAAGAGGCGCAGCCATGTTTGCTGAAATCACCATATTAAACTTTTCAAGCAACAAATATTGCAATGGCAGACCAATTACCGCACCCCATATCGTTCCGATTATTCCATAAAGAGAGCATTCCAGCAACAGCATTCGCCGAAGCTGTTGTCGACTCATGCCAATGGCCCTCGTCATGGCGATTTCCCGTTTACGTGTCTGCATATTGGCGTGAATGGTATTAAACAAATTGATGCAGGAAATCAGAATCACGACTATGGAAAACCCGCCCACAAAAATCAGCATAATAAGATAAAAATTCCGTTCGCTTACCGTGTTTTGATAATTATCGCTAAAACCCACTCCACTTTTTCGGGCGGAGAGCATCAACTGGCGAATTTTTACATCTGCTTGTGCTTCGGCTCCATTCGCGTAACGAATTGCAAGAAGGTAGGGCTCGGAGCTACCCGTGTCGGCCGTTAAAGCTACCTTTTTCAGTTTGGCAGTGTCGAAGCGTGCAGCTTCTCCTTCCGGAAATACCAGTACGCCTTCCACACCGCTGCCCACATTATCATCATAAGTTTGCTGGGTAAACCACGGCAGTTCAGACAGGATTCCCGAAACTTTTACCTGAAACGTCTGCCTGATCTCCTTTTTCGTCTCTGAGGATAAACTGACTGCCTGTGTCACGGAGAGGGTTTCCCCAGTGTGATAATTGGCAAAAGCCGCATTGGCAAACCGACCGCTGGAAGAAAACAGAGCACTTGTTTCACAAAGCAGCGCTCCGCCGCTTTTCACAAGTTCATCATATGTCGGCACGTTTCCAGAAAAACGTAGGGAACCGTAATTTTCTCTGCTGACCTCCAGAACTTGAAGTTGCTCCTTTACTTTCCCAGACATTGAAGTGTCCGCATTGGTTCCTATGAACTCCCTGTAGGTTTCCAAATATCCCGCAGGCACACGGCTGAGGGGAACGCTGAGTTCCACGGAGTAGATTGGTGTGCGCTGCACGGCTCCAATACCGGTCATCCCGCGCACCTCTTTTTCGAGTTCATTTAGTGCGGGTAAGGTGCCTGTTTCAACATTGGCCGTATAGGTATAATCGGCCATCCTGCTTTGTCGCATGGCTGTTTGAAGGGAAGCGCCAACAGAAAGAGCAAACCCGCCTACGGTGATGAAAAGCACAACGCTTGCCACAACAGACAGAACAGTGGTGCGAAACCGCTTGGGATTGCGCCGGATATTTTTAGCCGCAAGCAAACCGGAAAAGCCCAAAATGCGTCCCAACAGGCGGCCTTTTCGGTTACGCCTGATGCGGTTTTCTCGATAAATTGCGTTTCCGCGCACAGCTTCCACCATCGGTACACGCATGGCTTCTCGCACGGGAGCAAAAGCAGAAAACAGTACGGTGAAAAGGCTCAGCAAAGCGGCCAACAGAAATGGCCAACCAGCAGGCGCCAAAGTCAGATAGGTAAAATCGGTTGGGTCAAGCCGCCGTACCACGACGATAACAACCGCCATAGCGCCGGTTCCCAACAGCAAACCGACAGGCGCGGCGATTCCCCATATCCAGAGTGCTTCCGACAGAACCAGATTTCGGATATGTCCCGGTGCCGCGCCCAGGCAGCGCAGCGTGCCGATTTCACTGATTTTATCGGCAACGGACATGGCGAACGAATTGCGGATGACCAGCATGGTAATAAACAAAATGATGAAGGCCAGAATGCAAAATGTCGTAACCACAGCGGTCTTCACTTTGGTGGCGGCCGATTTCCCCATCCATTCCACAATGCCGTTTTCTTGGATGTTTTCTTTTCTAATTCCGCAGTCCGCCGCCACTTTTTGAATGGATTGCGGAAAATTTAACAGCGGTTTGATCTGTGCATATACGCTGTATGTGTGCGCGCCGGTCGGGTTGAGCGTAACGGCGGATTCAATATTTTCGTAGTCGTAAAGCCCACTGTGAAAAAAGCCGACGACGGTAAACGTCCGGCTGCTTTTTTGCGTAAAAGTTCCCCCGTTTTTAGCGGTAAAAATCGTATGGGTTGAACCATCCGAACTGCCGGAAGCCCCGGTTGCAGTCAGCGTTCCGCACGGAAGGGTGACCGTATCTCCTAATTTGACGCCGGGAAAACGGGATTTCGCCGTAGTAGAGATCATCACTTCGCCGCTGCCTTGGGGCATCCGCCCTTGTGTGACAGTATCCGGCATCATGGAAAGCGCGGCCGTATCATATTCGTACAGCGGAACGGTCTTGCTCTGCCCGTCTTTCTCGCCCGTCAGCAAAACCGTATCGTTTGTCGCAAGCCCGGCCTTTTGAAACAACACATTGCTTTTGAATTGTTCAGCCTTCGAACGATCCGTAATGCCGCTTACCTGATAATGCCAACTGCCATCTTCCGCCGCTGCTTGAGCCAACCGCATGTGCAGAAAGCTGGCAATCAGCAGTCCGGTTCCGGCCACCAGTGCGACCGCCAGTGCTACACCGATCACTGTGAGCAACGTGCGTCGCTTTTGAATGCGGAGATATCGGACCGCAAGAGAGGAAATGTTCATTTCAGTTTTCCTCCCCCAACGATACATCCGTCCTGCATCATCACCACACGGTCGGCTTGCGCCGCCACAGAAGGGTCGTGTGTAATGAGAATCAGCGTCTGGCCGAACTTGCGCACAGAGCTTTTCAACAGCGCCAGAACTTCCCGGCCGTTTTGGGTGTCAAGATTGCCGGTAGGTTCGTCGGCCAACACGAGGGAAGGCTTGTGAACGATCGCCCGCCCGATGGCGACCCGTTGCTGCTGCCCGCCCGAAAGTTGGCTGGGCAGGTGGTTTCGACGTTCCGTCAGTCCGAGAATATCGAGCAATTCTTTTAAAAAAGATTCATCTATCCGCTGACTGTCCAGCATGAGCGGCACGCGGATGTTTTCTTCCGCCGTCAGCAACGGGATCAGATTGTAAAACTGAAAAACAAATCCGATTCGCCGTCGGCGAAAAGCCGCCAGCTCTTTTTCTCGTTTGTGATAAATATCTTGCCCTTCAATTTGCACCGTACCGGAGGTGGGAATGTCCACGCCGCCCAGCAAATGGAGCAGTGTGGATTTGCCGCTGCCGGAGGGCCCGGTGACCGCGACAAATTCACCTTGCTCAGCTTGAAATGCAACATTTCGTAATGCATGCACGGCGGTTTCGCCTTTTCCATAGACTTTGCACAATTCACTTGTCTCTACAATGCTCATGAGAAAACTCCCCCATTTCTTTTCAGGTCCATTTTCTCATGGGAACCTTCATTTTAAATGAATCGTGCCTTAAGATGTCTTAAGGTTCCCGTTCCCGAGCGGCTGCCAGCCTTTTAGAAATGTGACGGTAAATGTGCTGCCGCTGCCCGGCTGGCTTCGCACAAAGATATCCCCGCCGTTTTTTTCAATAATCTCTTTGGCAAGCGACAGACCGATGCCCACACCTCCACTTTCTTTTTGATTGTCTGCCCGGTAAAAACGTTCGAATGCGTGCGGAATTTCCTCACTGGTCATACCCTCGCCGTCGTCTGACACGCGAAGTTCCACGGAAAGCGGTGTTTCTGCCGCATCCACGCGAATATGCCCGCCCGCGGGCGTATGCTCCAGCGCGTTTTTAATAAGATTTCCCATCGCCTCGGCTACCCAGTCCGTGTCATGCAGAAAACAAATTTCCGGAGAAACCGAAATGAAAAGCTCCACGCCCTTTTGTTCCGCACTTACCGAAAATGGCACGGATGCAAGTGCCGCAGTGTCCAATAGATATGCTTGCCGCCGGTTCATCGTCACGGAGCCGGATTCTATTCGGGCCATCTTCAAAAGGCTCTGCACCAGCCAGTCGGTGCGTTCCACCTGTTTCTGACTGCGCCGGAGAAATTCATCCCGCTTTTCCGGGTTTAAATCCGGTTTGGCCAGCAGTTCATGATACATGCGCAGAGCTGCAAGAGGCGTTTTCATTTGATGAGAGATATCCGACAGCAGATCCCGCAGATATTCCTTATCCTTCTGCAGCGCCCGCGCGTGGAAACTCGTCCCTTTTACAAGCGACGCCACCGCATTTCGCATCACGTCAAAACCGCTTTCTCCCTGAGAGAGGTCGTTCTCCTGCCGAAAATCTCCTTCCTCCACGCGCAGAGCAAATGCACGCAGACGGTGTTCCGAACGTATGTGGAAAGCGATCAAAAGTGCCAACAAAGCTAAATACAGCACAGCTGCGCACAGGCAAAAAAGCGCGATTTGCCATCCGAACAGATTGCCATAATAGCGACTGGCCACAGGCGGCATGCTTTCTCCATACCCATAGGGAGAAAGCAGACGGGTTCCCGCGTCTAAATCGTTGTTTTCGACAGTTCCTGTAACAATGGAGAGTTCCGCCGTAGATTTCCCGCGCGCCATGCCCCCCGCAAGCGCCACATCCTGCCGCACCAAAGCACGGATAGTTTGCACGCCATTATAGTAAAGCAGCAGACAACTCGAGGCAGTGAGTATCGCAAAGACGAGCGTAAGCAGCAGGATGGCTGCCCGAGTTTGCTTATCTTTCCAGATGCCGCTCATTGCTTTGCCTCCATCCGATAGCCGAGCCCCCGCACGGTTACAATTACCGCCATACTCCCGGCGACGTCGAGTTTTTCCCTTAAATGCCGAATATGTACGGACAGCGTGTTGTCATCTATATAGTCGCCCCGGCTATCCCACAGACTTTCAAGCAGTTGCGCCCGCTGGAGAATCTGTCCGGCGTGACAAAGCAATGTCAACAGCAACCGATATTCAGTGGGTGTAAGCGGCAATTCGGTTGAACCGCAGTAAGCGCAGCCTTTTTCCGGTTCGGCATGCACATTGCCAAGGTGCAAACGCTCGCTGTCGGTCCCGCCGCGACGCAGCAACGCCTTGACTCTGGAAAGGAGCACGCGAAGTTGAAACGGCTTTGTGACGTAATCATCCCCTCCTCCATCAAGTCCCTTGACGATGTCCAACTCGTCATCGCGTGAAGTCAGAAACATTATGGGCAGACTCGATCGCTGCCGGATTTCCCGACATAAATCAAAACCGCTCCCGTCCGGCAGTATCACGTCGAGAACAGCAAGATCGAGCGGTTGGTTCAGTACTGTGCGGGCTTCATTCATACTCGCGGCATGCTCGACACTATATCCGTCTTCTTCAAAAGCAAACAGCAATCCTGCAGAAAGATCTGCATCGTCCTCGACCAGCAAAATATGTTTCATACTCAAACCCCTCATTGACTCCGTCATCTTCAAATGGAGTGGATCTTTTGCTATAAACGTCGTCTGCAGAAATTGCGCAAGAATGGGTGTGTAGCCCTTCCGTGTTTGTTGAGGGAGTCCCCCCGCCCAAAAAAACGATGCAATCAGATCTTCGACTGCTTCACTGAGCCGTCCATTCCGGGAAGGCTGTGCGCTACATTTTCTCGATCAGGCGATCAATCATATTTCTTTATTCTAAAGGCCTGAAAATAAACGTTTGTGCAATATCTGGTTTTTTTAATTTCAAGTTTCTTTTATTCGAGTTTGACAGTTAATAGTTATAAGAATTTTGAAAAAAGCTGCATAAAGTCATTTTCACCGGTTTTTATCCCTTGATTCGTGTGTCTAGCAAGCATATCCTGAATAACCATGTTCATTCAATATTTTGAAAAAAACGTTAAGGAAAGGATACTGAAGGCGACCCATACGAATGTCGAATGCCGTTTTCCATCCTCCAAAATGTGCGGTCAACAGCGGAATAAGGTACTCGGGTAACTGCAGCGAAGCTTTCTGCAGCTCGTACTCGACCGCCGGCTGCAAGAGATCTGCGTGCCGCATCGTTAGGTCGGCAAGCTGCTGAACAATAGCAATGGGTCCCTCCGACGGTGAGCGGCCGTTCGCTTCACTTTCGGTCAGTTGATCGGCCGCCATACGAATGAAGTGACGGGCCGCCTCACTCATAAGCGCATCTTTCGAACCAAAATAATGATTAATCGGCGCCGGGTTGAGAGCAGCCTGTACCCCGATCCGCCTCGGGGTCAGCCTCAGCGGGCCGTCGTCCTTCGCCGTCATCGCCGCTCGCGCGCGCTGCGCGCACCAATCATCGCGCCGGCGACGGCACCGGCTGCCACGACAGCGACAGCCATGCCATAACCGCTGCCCAAAAATAAGGCCGTCGTCCCAAGCAGCACGCCGGCACAAAGGCCGAACGATTGCCACGCATGACGCCGGGCTTTGCGCGGTTCACCATGACTTCTGGCAGCAAGCCAGCCGACGCCTGTACCGGCAGCGATGCACAGCACGAGCGCAGCAGCGATCACGCTCCAAAAGCTGCTGGCCGCGCGTTGGTAGATCCAGTAGCGATCATGCCACTGGAAAGTCAGAAACAGCAATCCGCTCGCTAACAACCCGGTCACGCAGCCAATACCGCTGAAAAAACGCACTTGCTCAGGATGCTCCTTTTTCATTTCGCCATCTCCAGCCCGGCATATTAAACATGTTTTAACACGTTTAATATGCCGGAACGTCCTCCCGCTGTCAAGCTTTGAAACGCCGGGACGCACGCAGCGCAAACCCAAGCGACACAATAAGACCGCCGGCCAGACAAAGTGCGGCAGCCGGCAGCCCATGCGGCAGTGCTGCCGCAGCAAGAACGGCGCTTTGGAGAATCAGCAGCAGATGCGTAAGCGTTCTGAACGCCGCCTGTTTCTCGCCCTCATCCAAGGGATACAACCCTTCAAGCGCCTGCGGAAACGGATGACCGAACAGGGGCAAGAGCTGGAGACCGCTCAAATAAACGAAGGAGACGGCAAGAAAGACAGTGAACAAGCCAAGTCCTGCAAAGTAGACGGCAAGAGCACCGAGCACCGTCAGACGGACGTACTGACCGAGGTAGTCGTCTGAGCGCAGAAAGGTCAAGCTGTACAATGAGCGGTAAACCGGCTGCGCGTTCAGCCCTCTTGGCGAAAGAAAACCCGTCAGCCAGCGGCGTGCACGCACATGATGAGCGAGACGCGGCACGTCGGTGAACAGGTTGGCAAAACGCAGAAACTTCATCGCCTCGTGCTCCTCGACAGCGATGAGCGCCGCCCAGTCAAGCAAGCCCCGCCTTCCCAACCGATGAAAAACAAAACACGAGGCGAGAAGCATCAGCAGCAGACAGACGCCCGCGACCGGCAGCGGCGCCCCGCTGAAAAGTGCCAAAAAGAACAACAACGTTAACAGCACACGCGGCACGAGTAGGGCGCGGGCGAAAGTCATCTTTAACTGTTGCCAAGCACAATCCATGTTCCATGCCTTTGCAGCAAGAACGAGTGCTGCGAAAGCGACATAAGCACTGCGCGTCACCGGTGCCGTGCGCAGCTCAAGCGGCGCACAGATCAGCAGCAAAACGAGCAGCACGGCACTTTGCGCGGCGAAAGAATACCACCTGCTTTTGCGAAAATAACCATTTAACTCCTCTGCAGCCGGTTGCAGAAAGACGAGATCGGCCCGCTCCATGAATGTGCGCACCGGTGAGGGGACCGCGACCAATGTCAGTGCCGCGGCAATTAGCACACCGCCGGGAAAATGGGGCGGCAGATTGTCCAGCCATTTTTTATAGTAAAAAGCGGCGACGACGACCATCGCATAAGCGAAAAACATCAGCCCGCTGTTTCTCCCAATTAGATTCCAATAGCGCAGCTGCATGCGCAGCTGATCTGCACAGCGCTGGCGCCATAGCTGCCTCAGCTGAACCACTTCGCCTCACCCCTCGCTACCGCCAGATAAATATCTTGCAGCGAAGCATGCGGTCGGCCGCAAGCGCTGCGGATATCACTGAGTGTGCCGCTGACGGCGATGTGACCGTCATGAAGAATGAGAAAACGATCACCATACTGCTCGGCGGTCGACAGAATATGTGTCGACATGAGAATGGCCGCCCCTTCCTGCCTCATCTCCACCATCAGCTCAAGCAGCGATTGGATGCCGAGCGGATCGAGCCCGACGAACGGTTCATCGACAATGTAGAGCGCCGGACGGATCAGAAAAGCGCACATGATCATCACTTTTTGGCGCATGCCTTTGGAAAAGTGCACGGGAAACCAGCGCAGCCGTTTTTCCATTTGAAACAGCTTCAGCAAATGCTTGCTTCGTTCATCATACGTGCGGCGTTCAATATGGTAAGCCGCAGCTGTCAGCTGTAAATGTTCTTCAAGTGTCAGCTGTTCATACAATTCCGGCAGCTCCGGCACATAAGCGATTTGGCGCCGATACGCCGATTGATTCTCAGCCAGCGCCCGGCCGCCCACACGAATCTCGCCTGAAAAGGGTTGCATCTGGCCGAGAATGTGCCTGATCGTCGTGCTCTTTCCCGCTCCGTTCAGCCCGACAAGCCCGACAAGCTCACCGCGAGCAACAGTGAACGATACATCGTGCAGCACCGGGCGTTCCCGCGAGTAACCGCCTGTTAAATGATCCACCGTTAAAATAGCCGTCTTCATCCACCCCCTCTTCATCTGCCTGTTCTGCCCGCCTTGGGTTGCTACCGGCAGCAGGGCAAAAACAAAACAATGACTTTCGACTGAACCTCAAGGACCCTCTTTCATTCTTAACATTAGTGACAAGCATGCGAATTCCTGCCCACTTCCTGTAAAAAAAGTTCAAACTAACGGGCAGATCAGGGTACTGATTGTACCGCACGCTGTTAATCACCATTCGGCAGGCCGCTGATCTCCAGCTTCTGCACGACTGTCGTCAGCTCCGATGTGTCATTATACGCCACACTGACCGTGCTGCCGTTATCCAGAAAAACGGCATACGGATTCTGGTCAGAGGACACCGTATAGATTCGCTTGTCATTCTGAAGCATGAATTGAATCATCGTCTGATGCGTCTGGTCGTCCTGATATTTATAAACCTTCACAATCGTCCCCTGTGTCTTTTTCATGTGAGATTGATCCGTCGGTGTTGTGCTGTCAGCCGAAAGTTTCGTCGCCAGTGTGTATTTATAATTGTCAAACAGTGTTGCTTTGTCTGTCTCGGCACTATAAATATTTTCATTTTTTGCACTAACGAGCATGATTTCGCGCAGCACGTCATTCGTATCCATCAACGGCACGACCCACGTTTCCTGGCCGTAAATCGTGTAGAGCGTCGGAATGCCTGCATCGTAATGATTCTGTTTAAACGTCTTCTCGGCGACATTCATGGCCGATTTGCCGTTCAACAGACCGTTTGCACCGGCATAGTACGTGATTTTTCCATTGCGCGTATTGAGCATTGAGTAGCCGACCATCGCACCGCTGCCCGACTTCGGTCGGGTAAAATCGGTGAACCAATTCAAATTCATCTGCCGGTCGAATACCCCGCTCACTTCATCCGAATGGGACCATGCCGTCGGCTGTTTCATGTCCCGCTTAGAAAAGACTGTGTTCCAAAAACCGTGAACATTCTCGCCGTACCACTGATTCCACGTTTCCGCTACGGAGGATGGAATGACCTGATCGACAAAAGTGGGCACCTCACCGATCGCATAGCGACGAATGGACCCGCTTTCTGGATTGACGACAAACACGCCCTCGATCTGCGGAATCTGCCGCAATTTCTCATAATAGCCATAGGGTACAACATAATAAGGCTTGCCCGCGTCATCCGGCTCAAAGCTGGCGGCAAACAGCACTTTGCCGCGCTCGGCAAAGCGCACATGGCGTTCAAGATTGTTGTTGAAATACGCCGAAGGCACGTAGGTCATCTTCGTGCGCACGAGCGTCGCGGCGGCATTTTCATCTTCGGCGCTCATCTTAATATATCCGGGTACGGCATCTCCTTGCAGCCATTGAAAGAAACCGCTATATTCAACCGGCGTCACCCAGTAAAGCGTGCCGGCAATTTTCTGCAGCGAGGTATGGCCGAGTTCATAGTAGGATACTTGCGACAGTTCACCGAGTATCTTCTCGCTTTTATAACGGGCATACGGTTCGGGAACGACAGGGATGTGCGCCTCATCCATCGATTCTTCTTTTTTATCAACAACGCTCGTCCGGGCCGCAACAAAGCGGTATTTAGCCTCGGTGAGTGTGATCGGATATATCGTATGGATATAAACAAAGAAAAGCAGGCAAACAATACCGGCAAGCGGTGAGAGAAAGGCGCGGCGCGTGCGCAGAAACAGCACGTCAAGCAGCAAAAACAGGCCCAGAAACAGCGTACCCGTACCGAAGAAAGCTTGCCACGTCTCATCGATCAGTCCGATATATGTCAGAAAGAATACAATGAACGCACCCGTGATCAGTCGCAGTCCCTGAATTGTGAGAAAGGCGCGTTGCTTTCTCCGTTTCAGCCAAATATATGGATTAAGCGTCAAAGCAAAAAGTGCCGTCAAATAAGCCATCCTATTTCCCCACCTATCTGCGCGCCAGCCAACGCGCACGTCTGCTTCTATTGTACTGAAAGCGTGCGCACCATGGCAAGTGCAGCCGGTGACTCAAACGGTTCCAACACTCAGCGGAACGAAGCTGCCGTCTGGTACGGTTTTAAAAGCAGCAGCAGCCGAACAGGCATCCGCGATCTGGAACGGCTGCCGGTTCGACTACCGGTCATTCTGATTCATGTTTGAGCGTGTCACACGACGATGCGTGTGCCCGCCGTAATAGCGACGCATTCGCCCTGCGCGCAGGAACGCAGGGGCTGCTTCAGGCTTTCGACAGTTTGCGTGCAAATTCGTCAGCTAGCGACCGCACGTCGCTGCGGTACGGTGCAAGCACATGCTCAAGCGCCGCCTGCGGCTCCGGTTCGCCTTGTATCTCCGGTGGAACCGTCAGTTGCAGGTTGGTAGCCATCTGCACCATGCGCAGTCCGCTGACAACGAGATTCATCGCCAGCATCGCCTGAAAGCCGCCATGCCCCCCGAAGGAAACAAGACTGACCGGCTTGCCCGCCCACTCCGCGTAGAGATAATCCAACGCATTTTTCAGCACCGCCGGGTAACCCCAATTATATTGGGGAAAGAGCAATATAAAACCGTCATGTGCGCGAATCGTCTCACTCCAAGCCTTCGTATGAGCATGCTGATAATTTCCGCGCGCCGGAATGTCCGGCTCATCGAGAAACGGCAGATTGACCGCCGCAAGATCGATCAGCGACACCGCCAATCCGTCGTGCGCCAAAGCGCCGCCAAGCCATTCAGCAATTGGACGGCTCAGCCGCTGCGGCCTGTTACTGCCGACGATTAAGCCGATACGTCCCTGTTTTATGTCAGTCATCCCTCATCATCTCCTCTGCTATTTATGTGCGTTTTGCACATAAATAGCATAAACGATCGGCGCTGATTTTGCTATAATAAAGGTATGAATGATGAACTTTTTAAGGCCCTATATGAGATTATGATCTTCTTTAATCAGCCACAGCACGATCAGCAGCTGCTCATGGCGGCCGGAGTCAAGGTCAATCCGTCGCTCTTCCCGCTGCTCGTGCATATCGGCATGCAACCGTCGTCCGCTATCGGCACTCTCGCCGCCCTGATCGGCCGCAGCTACTCCGCCGTAAGTCGGCAAGCCGATCAGCTGGAGTCAGCCGGGCTCGTGCGCAGCAAGGCGGCCTCCCGCGACAATCGTTCCCGTGTGCTCCGGTTAACTGAAACAGGCAAAACGTTATTGAACCGGATTGACGACGCCCGACGTCAAGAAATGGAGAAACGCCTGGCAGACTGGACGACGGATGATTTGGCACAGCTTTTGAAGAGCATGCACCATCTTGCCGACACATTAAAAAAACCAAACCATTCAAAAGTGGGCAAGTAAGCTTTTTTTATGGCCTGTACTGTCGACGCAAAAGCCTTTTATGCTAAAATAAAAACGATCATGACAGAAAAAGAAGGGATGATTGAAGTGGCTGAAGACAATGACTGCATTTTTTGTAAAATAATCAACGGTGACATTCCAAGCGCAAAAGTATATGAAGATGAAGATGTCTACGCCTTCCTTGACATCGGCCAAGTAACAAAGGGACATACGCTCGTCATTCCAAAAAAACACATCGAAAACATTTTTGAACTTGATGCGGACACCGCCGCCAAACTGTACCGCGTCGTTCCGTCCATAGCCAGAGCTCTCAAGGAAACGTTCCATCCGGTTGGGCTGAACGTGCTGAATAGCAACGGCAAACTGGCAGGACAGTCCGTGTTCCATTACCATATTCACTTAATTCCGCGATATGGTGCAGACGACACCTTTACTTTCACATTCACGCCCCATGTGGAAGATTATTCAGCCGATCAGCGCGCGGCACTGGCCGATTCAATCATCGCTCATTTGAACTGACTGTCGGGCACTGAAAAGCAAAGAGCGACTTGCCTGTCAGACCGGACGTCCTCAGCCATGCGGTTTGCTCGCTTAGATAGCTGTGCAAGGGAAACGCGATGCCGCGCTTCCCTTTTTACATGTATCGGTCCTCTTACTCCCCATTCGTTCACTGTTCGTACGATGACCAAGTCTCAATCGGCACGTACCGCTTGGCTTCACCACGTCTTACCAAATAAAAATGTTTGTTTAAAGGTTATTTTGGGTTGCTTTTTTGCTTTGTTTTGTATATAGTAAGTTTGTAACTCGCCGCAGGCTGTCAGAGCACTGCGGGAGAATCTACGAGCTGAGTAAGCATAGAATAAGGAGAGATGAGTCGTGAAACTCAAGAATTTGATTATTATCGCACTTTTTTTGGCCATTGGTACCGTTCTTCATGCAGTATTCCCCGGTGTTGTCTTCGGTATGAAATCTGATCTTTCACTTGTTATGTTATTTTTAGCACTTTGCTTCTTCGCAGACCGAAAAAGTTTTCTCATCATTGGACTCGTAGCCGGTATTCTGGCCGGACTGACGACGTCGCTGCCCGGCGGCTTTTTCCCGAATGTGATCGACAAGCTTTGTACATCGACAGTCGTCTTCCTGCTTGCTGCGCTGATTGCACGGGCGACGTCAGGAAAGGGAAGATACGTGCTTAGCACGGTGCTTGCCGGCATAGGTACCATTTTTAGCGGAACCGTGTTCATTTCTGCAGCCATTCTTATTACCAACCTGAAGGCAGTCGTCTTTTTGCCGATGTTCGTTGGCATGGTATTACCGACTGCTGCAGTGAATCTTGTGCTTTTTGCTGTGCTGTATCCTCTTGTTGCCAAGATTGGTGAAAGAACAGGATTCATTGCACGCTCATCGTTGTCCAACTGATAAGTGCTGCCGTCAATGGCGGCGCTCGGGCGGCACTGACATGTCGATATCGCATTTCTCAAATATGAACAGTTTCAGGAAAAGGCGGCAAATGCTCACCTTTAAACTTAGTGTCTTAATTGAGAAGGAGTTCGCACAGTGGCGAGCTTCTTTTTTATGTGCTCCGACAGTCATATAAAGAATTCAGCTGCAAAAAGGCATTTTGCATGCCAGTCGTGCCGGGCAGATAAAGAAATCGTATCTGCCTTATGGGGCTGCGCTTCCATTTGTATAAAAAGTGATAATCGCTTGGCGGTAGGGTATAATAATGACAGATGACTGAAACTTTGATAGCGAGGTGTCGGACGAATGGGCAAATTTCTGTCCTATACGATTGGAGCAATCATTGGCGGCGTGATCGGCAGCACAGCCGTGCTGCTGACAACGCCAAAACGCGGTGAAGAAATTCGCAATGACTTAAAGGAAAAAGCGGTTCTGATTCAGCAGCCTCTCAAAGAGGCAGCAAACAATCTGTCTGCCGTTAAAGACCGCGTTGTAGCGCTTAAAGACGAGAGCCTGCCGGTTCTCAAATCAACGGTCACAGATATCGGCAGCTTGCTTCAGGACTGGAAGGAAGACATTCAGCCGTATTTGACACGCATTAAAAACAATGTTGTCCAGCTGGAAGCCGCCAAAGAAAAATTGAGCAACAAATTGAACGACGAAATGACAGAGTCGGGTG
The DNA here is from genome assembly GCA_047722915.1 of Sporolactobacillus sp. Lineage (GTDB taxonomy): Bacteria > Bacillota > Bacilli > Bacillales > Sporolactobacillaceae > Sporolactobacillus. Next base: position 92,175 of record JBDNZQ010000001.1, on the reverse strand, counting down.
ACGGTGAAGTGCCGCCGTCACTCTAATTTCTAACTTCAGCCTACCCATGACGAACACCGGGCATCAGCTGCGCATCGTTTTCACCCTTTTTAATGCTGCGGCACGCGACCGGTGTTCTTTTTTTATGCACTGGCTTTGTCGTTAACACATATTGTTGTTTTTACGCCATTCTGCCGCATGAGGCCACTTGCCGCGGGTGCAGTGCGAGCCTCTTGGGACAGTCTGCAATCTAATCTGTTGGGCCAGTCTGACACGTGCCTCCCCGAAAGTGCTAGCGTTTGAGGGAATCGATTTATACCCACAGACAACACTAGATTCAAACACCGCCTATATTTAGATAAATGTAAAAATTTTGGCGGATTATAGAATAATGGAGATGCCGCCTTTACCAAAGGACTTAGCGCAGCTAAATTTTACTGATTTACTGTAAATATGAGCAACAGCAACGGATGTTCCAGACCCTTCTACGTCTGTGACCGTTTTGATGTTGCAATTGTGCCGCCAGAATGCATGCCGCGACTGTCCCGCCCGGCTAAGTCATGGATCCGTTGCTGCCGCCGACATCTTTGGCCCGATGACTTCCAAACCGATACCGGCGAAAAGAAAAATATTGACGTGAATTTCGCTTTGAGGTGCCCGACCGGCACGTGGCCGGAATACTGTTTGATGCTTTTTGACATGCATTTTCTCTGAAGCGAATACGCCGTTACTGCCGCTCGTGCACAGAGAAAATAATCTGGTTATCCGGTAAATTAATCGTGTCTGCCCTTAAATACAGTCCCTTCTGGACTTGCACATCGGTCAGCTTGACATAGATTTGCCGCTCTTTCGGTTGAATAACAATCCATTTTGGCAAATCTGCGCCGCTTTGTAAAAAAGCAAGCACCTCTTCGTCCGGCAGGCGCACTTTGCCGAGCTTGACATCTGTTTCCCGCAAAATGACATCTCCGCCGCTGACTCTCGGGATAAAAGTCAGTGAAAACGGAATGCCGGTGAACAGCAACCGAAAATCACCTGAGAGCGTCACTCGGTCGCCAATCGTGACCCGATAACTTAGCTTCTGGTCATCCTTTTTTGCAAAACGCTCATTAATCAAGCGCTGCAGCTGCGCCTTCTCCGCTTGTATCGTAAAGACGGCGGCACGCACTTGAGAATTTGCAGCGCTCTTTGGCATCTGTGTGTCTCTGGATGAAAAACCGGCTGTGAGTAGAAACAAAAGAAAGCCAGACGTCAGGATAATAGTAGAGAGCAGTGCAAAAAATGCAATTTTCCAGCGGTTGCTTCGCTTGCTGTGCCGCGTGGTTTGTTCTCGAATAGTGGTCAATGGCTATCTCACCTTTCTAATCCGGAGCCATGCAGCCTAATTTTGTGCTGCGGCACAACTGTTTGATTCGCGCGCTCAAGCCAATGTCTTTTCTTATAGTGTATTTTCTCTCACTTTCTCGACAATTACAATTCATTTCGGTTACAATGAACGTTGTGGACAAACGCATCGTATGGCGCTTTGGCATCACGTGACAGATGCGTCAACGTTTGGCAGCGTTTTTAACCGAATGGTAATTCAATACAATTAGGAGTGGACGAATTGAAAAAATTAGTGCTTGTGCTTGTCGCCTGCCTCGGTATCGCAACATTGGCGGCATGCGGCAATAATGATGTTGTCGTGCAGACTAAAAGCGGCAACATTACGAAAGATGAATTCTATACTGCGCTGAAGAGTACCTCCAGCGGTTCTTCGGTGCTTCAGCAACTCGTATACGAGAAATTGCTTGAGCAAAAATACAATGTCTCCAGCAAGTCTGTTGATGCCAAATACAATCAAGTACGCAAAACATTTGCCAGTGAAGCGCAGTTTGAACAGGCGCTCTCCTCCAATAATTTAACAAAGTCATCTTTCCGGCGTCAGTTAAAAGATTCATTAATGATGGAGAAAGCACAACAGTCCGGCATTAAAGTGACTGATAAGGCGCTGGAGGCTTACTATGATAAGAACAAAACAGCGCTGACTGAACTGAAAGCGAGCGACATCGTCGTCTCCAGTCAGGATACGGCCAATACCGTTGAAGCTGCCTTGAAAAGCGGACAGGACTTTGCAACACTTGCCAAAAAGTATTCCACCGATTCAACAACGAAGTCAAAAGGCGGCGAACTTGGCTGGTTCAAACAATCGGCCATGGATTCAGATTTCAGTGCCGCGGCCATGAAACTCAGTGTCGGTCAGATCAGTGATCCTGTCTATTCCACGAGCGAAAAGGCCTATCACGTCATCAAACTTGAAGGAAAGAAAGACGACTTCAAAAGTTTGAAATCATCAGTCAAAGAAGCTTACCTTGCCAGCAAGGAGAAGTCTCAGGACGCCGTGCTGCAGAGCCTTGTGAAGCAGGGCGGCATCAAAGTCAACGATTCGCAGTTCAAAGATCTGTTCAGCAGCACAAGCCAGCAATAAACGGGTTTATCGACAGCAGAGAAGCGGCCGGAGAGATGGGGGCACAAGTCCCCCTCTTCCGGCCGCTTCTTTTTTCATACTCACAGACCGCGACTCACAGTGCGTTTGACCCCGGGCGATCCCCCGACTGGCGGCCATGATCTTGATCGCCGCTATGGCGACGTTCCCGTTCACTGTGCATCCGCTTTACAAACACATCACCCTGCTCTTCGTTCCATTCCTCGTCAATCTGGGCATCAGTATGCATCAATGTAAAAGCCTTCCAACCACTGAAAAGAATACCCGCAACGACAAGGTAAATCCACCACGGCGTTGCCAGTAGCGCTGAGATGATCGGATTAATCAGATTAAACTGCTGCGCAAGAAACAGCAGAAACAGAAATGCCACAGCATACAGCGAACGCTTCATCTGCTTCATCACCCGTGCCCCTTTCGGAATAAGCATGACTTGTCTATCGCTCATACTTATGCGCTCGGGTGCTCGCTTATGACTGCCCATCAATCCTGAGTTGAAAAAAATGAGTTACGTCTCCGTGACATCAAACAGCGGCCGGTAAAGTGTACGATTATCCATCGCAAACAAACGCTCGGAAAATTCACCCGGCTTTGTTTTCCGCACGGCACGCGTCATCACATTCAGCTTGGCATCCATATCATCAAGCATGTGCAGAATTTCCGCTTCTTTGAACATCGGCGGTTTCGGACTGCCCCATTCCGGATTCTCATGATGGCTCAGCACCATATGCTGCAGAAGCAGCACCTCCTCCCGGTCTTCCACCCCGATTTCGCGTGCCGCTTCCTTAATTTCACTAACCATAATCGAAATATGACCAAGCAGATTGCCTTCAACCGTGTAGTAAGTCGCCGTCACTCCAGAAAGTTCGCGCAGCTTTCCCATATCGTGAACAATGATGCCTGCGTAAAGCAAGTCTGTGTTGACTTCCGGATAAAGTGCGGCCACGCTTTTTCCCATCTCAAGCATGCAGAAGACATGGTAGGCAAGTCCTGACAAAAAGTTGTGGTGGATGCTCATTGCCGCCGGATACGTAAAGAAAGCTTCTTGATTCTTTTTTAGCAATGCCCGTGTCAGCCGCTGAAGCACCGGATTTTTAATTTCAAATAAGTATTGCGTAATTTTCTCACTGAGTACCTCGGATGAAAGCGGCGCGGCCATAATTAAATCATTCTTATCAACATGATCCTGCTCTTCCACCGGACGAATCGTGCGAATCTTTAACTGATTGCGCCCGCGAAAAATTGTCATGTCACCTTCGACATACACGACTTCTCCCGGCACGTACCGGCGTTCATCTTCTGCTGTGCTGCCCCATAATTTCGATTCGACATCACCTGTCTTATCTTGCAGCATGAGTGTCAGAAACGGTTTGCCATTGCTGGCCGTTCCACGCGACACATCTTTAATCAATAAAAAATATTGAATGCGCTCGCCTTCCTTGCAATAGGCAATGCCGTTCATTATTCTTCACCTTCCCTTCTCCTGCCATTATTCACGTCAACACATAATGACAAGCGCGGCTGCGGCGCCTTTTCCGGCAGACGAATGACAAAAGAGACGCCTTCGGCCGCATTTTGAATAAATACTTTCCCTCGATGCGCCTGAACAATGCGCTTCACAATTGCCAGTCCGAGTCCGAATTGGCCCTTTTCGCCTTTCTTAAATGGTTCAAACATGACAGCCAGCTGTTCCTCAGGCATGGGTCGCCCGTCATTTCTAACGGTCACAGTCGTCCATCCTTCACCATGGCTCGCTTCAATCCACAGATTGTGTTCCGCATAGCGTAACCCATTCTCAACAAGATTCTCAAGGACGATCTGTATCTGCTCCATATCGCCCCACAGCTCCACTTCATCACCGGACACGTGGATGGAAATGTCGGGGCGCTGCGTAATGAAACGCCGTTTGATCCACTCAGCCAGTTTGCCAAAGCTGATGTCCAAATAATTCATCTTCTGGCTCGTCAACGAATCAAAGCGCGTAAAATAGAGCAGCTTTTTCACCCGGCGTTCCATCTGTTCAGATTCATGGATGATCACATCCATCGATTCATTAAGGTCTCCTTTTGGATAGACCCCATCCTTAACCGACTGCGCATAACTCTGAACGATCATGATCGGCGTTTTTAATTCGTGGGAGGCCTGTTGCAAGAATACCTTCTGCGACCGATCATAACGAATCAAGTTGCGGCGCATTTTTTCAAATTGCGCTGAGAGTCTCTCAAACTCCTCGTCCCCTTTCCACTCAAATGGTTTGCCCCAATTCATGCGCGCAATTTCCTCAAAGCGGCGGCCGAGAATATCGAGCGGCCTTTTGAGATAGCGTGCCAGCCAGAAAGCAATGAATAGGCTGAGCACCCCCACCATGATGAAAATAAACACCATCCGCAACCATAACATATGCATCAGCGTATTTGGATACGTGTCCCACAAATAAGAAATATAAAAACCATTGCCCGTATTATCGCTGATCAGCCTGACGACATAGTAAAGCGTCGCCCCTTTATACTGCAGCGTGTAGCGCCCGACTTCACTCTTTTGCCGATCCGCATTCTGCAGCATTTGGCTTAGAATCTTCGGCGCAATCGGATTGCCGTAAACGACGTTGCTGCTGCGGTCGATCTGAATATTTCCGACGACCTTCTCTTTCTGCATGCGCAGCGTGTTGTCGCCCTTTGACTCGCCAAAGTTAAAAGTGCCCGGAAATTGATAGCTTGTGCGCTGTACCGACTCAATCGTCGCAAACGCATCCTGGCTGAGCGCATTGCTGATTAAGAACGGATAGACGACTGTCATAATTAGCCCGATTAGAAAAACAAGCAGCGCGAACGACAGCCAGATCCGCTTGGTCAGCGTCCATCTGATATGCATCATTACGAAACAACCCGATAGCCGGAGCCGTAAACCGTCTCAAGCGACAGCCTGCTCAGTTTGCGGCGGATGCGGCGGACAACATCGTCAACGGCCCGGTCAGAGCCGACGTAATCCGCTCCCCATACCTCCGTCAAGATATCACGGCGCGATTTGGCAACATTTGCATTTTCAACGAGAAAAAGCAGAACATCGAATTCTTTTGTTGTCAGCTCAATCACACCCGCGCTCTCATCAAACACCCGGCGGCGAACGACGTCGATCTGGTATTTCGAAATCGTCAACCGGCTTTCCTGAATACCGGCACCATACACGCGGTGAAGCAGCTTCTTGGCACGAATAATTAATTCGCGCGGAAGAAACGGTTTTGCCAGATAGTCATCGCTGCCAAGCTCCAGCCCAATAATTTTATCGAGTGCCTGATCGCGAGCCGAGATAAAAATGACCGGCTGCTCAGAATGATTTTCTTTAATCTTCTTTAGCAGATCGTAGCCGGACATGCCGGGAAGCATGATGTCAAGAATCCAAAGATGAACGCCGTTGTGCAAATATTTAACAGCCTCTTCCGCCGTGTGGAAAGTCGCCACACGCCAGCCTTCTTTTTTCATATAAGCCTCAAGTAATGAAGCAAGATTCTCTTCGTCTTCAACAAGATTAATCTGAAAAACTGTTTCATTCATCATCGTCTTTTCATCCTTGCATCAGTAAGATTTACGACAACTACGGCTTACAGCCATTATACCATGAGGAAAAAAAGGAGGTGTCTCATTCGCCATTTTTCACTTTTTTGTTGTTTGGCTCATCGTTTGACCGTTTTTTCGATCTGGCAATATGAGGACACTGCGCGGATCGTCGCTCACATCTTCCGCACGCCGGCTTGTGAATACAATGACTTGTCGTCCGCCAGAAAATTGTGATAAGAGACGATACGTCCGCTTCAAGCGCTCACGGTCGAAATTAACGAAGCTGTCATCGACAATGAGCGGCAGCGTCTCAGCGCCGCTGCTGAATGTATCGGCCAAAGCAAGGCGCAGTGACAAATACACCTGCTCTGCCGTCCCACGGCTGAGCAGCTGCGCCGGCAAGCGTCCTCCTGCTTCATTCCCGACGAAGAAACCTTTTTCCCCCAATTCAAGTTCTGAATAAGAGCCTCCTGTAATGGCTGAAAGATATGCCGAAGCCCCTCTGAGTACGCGCGGTAACTTTTCTCTGCGATAGCGTGCTTTGACGGATTGTATGGCCCATTCGGCCACACTGCTGACCGCCCACTTCTCCGCCTGGCCGATGAGTTCGGCATGCCACGCTTCGTAGTGGTCACAAACATTGCGGTACGAGTCGTTCATTTCGATACTGCGCCGCTCGGCCTCTGCCTTGATCAGCCGTTCGCGCACAGCTTTCTCCTGCTGATCAAGCTGTGTGAGCTGGGTGCGGCATGAAGCGATCTCTTCCTCATAATCACTGCCGCGCTGCCATGCATCTCTGCAACGCGCGAGCGCCTCATCGCCGCCTGAGCGCTCGCGCAGGCGCAGCATAGTCTCCTCTTGAGCAGCAAGCTGCTCGCAGCGATGTTCTGCGGCAGCGGCACGCGCCGTAAAGACTTCGTCTGCTTCCCATGGCACGCCCGCCTCACGAAAAAGCGCCTGCAACTGCGCGCGCCGAATGTTGCATTGCTCGTCAAGCTTCGCCCGCTGCCGGACGTACTCCGCCAGCTGACGCTCCAAATCGGCACGGCGGCTGCATGCTTGCTCCTCATCCTGCACAACCTGTTCAAGCAAGCGAATATCTGCCTCAGGCACACCGATCCGTGCGCCGATCTGCGCCTGGCGGCTGAGAAAATCACTGTGCATTTTTAAGCGTGCCTGCCGCTCCTCTTTCATTCCGGCGATATATTCCATTATTTTGCGCGCTTCAGCGGTAAGCGTGACAAGCTGAGGCAACGCAGCCGGATTGGTGTCAGGCGGATACCCATGATCGACCAGCTGTTTGGCCAATGACTGCGTCATCGTATCAAATGCCCTTTCTGCTGCAAAGAGTCGTTCGTCCTTCACTGCGGCTCTTTTTTTCGCTTGACTGATTCGCTCGCTCAGCAGCGTATGCTGTAAATGATGCCGCTCCTGCCCCGCACCTCCGCCAAGCCTTTTGATAAGAAAAAGAGCGAGGCTCGCGATGACCAATCCGGTCAGCAAAGTGAGACCGGCCGCAGCAATACCGCCTTTGTAGCCGGCGGCAAGCGCAGCCGCTGATGCGGTCACGCTTAGAGCAAGCGCATCAGCAAGCAAAGGGCGTGCCTGCCGGTGCGATCTCTGGCGAATGTCTGCCGGGGGCAAAGCGGCAACTGACTCATTCTCCAAATCGTCAAGCTGCTCATGTTCAAATCGACATTCCGCCTGCAACCGCTCCTTTTCGGATTTTAGTGCTGTCCATTCGGCCGCCGCCCGGTCGGCAAATGAGCGAAAATTGAGATCAATCGCGGCAACACTCAGTTGTTCAGCAGGAACATCCGATCCGAGCCGTTCAAGTAATATGCGGTAATCCGCAGAATAGTTGCGCAGCTGCTCGTTCAACTGATCGAGCGTCTGCATGCTGCGCGCATCCTCTGCTGCAAGGCGCGATAAAACCCGAACATCCGGCTCAATGACCAGCCGTTCCGGATGATTAGCCAAGGCAGCTATTTGTGCTTTAATCTGTGCGATTTGTGCATCAATTGCCTTAATCTCAGTTTCAAATGAGGTCGTCTCTTCGCGCAACTTCTCCCGACGTCCTTTGCCGTCAATCGGGAAGACAGAAAGTGACTCTGTCCCTGCCAGTGCTGCCTCGAGCGTCCGCTGTTTAATAAGCAGCGGCAGCAAATCACCAACCTTTTGCCAGAAACGAAGTGCCCGCTCCTCGGCACGTTTCTGGTCGGCCAAGCGCTGCAATTCCCTTTCGTCTGCACTGATTTGCTCTTCAAGCGCGCGAAAGCTACGCATCCTTTGCTCCCATTTGCGGATAGTGCCCTCGGTTTCTTCCAGTTTTCGCATTAAATGGTTGATCTCCGGTACTTTTCCGCTTTTTTTAAAAAGTTTGTCGTTGCGCGCAGCAAGCTGCTGCTCAAGTGCCCCAAGGCGCTGTGCACCGGCCATTCCCGCGCCGAGCAATAGGTTGTTTAGTTCAGCGTCGCCAATTTTATCAATATGGCCAAGCCCGTCCAAGTCAAAACAAAAAACACTTTCATAGATCAAGCGATCTGTGCCGCCGAGGACTTGCTCAAGCGGATAGAGCGATCCGTCCGCAAGTCTCACCTCAGAGGCACTCTTATCATCCGAGTAACGTTCAAACCAGCCGTTTTGGCCGCCGACCGTCAGACGAAGCCTGCCGCCGAGCCGCTGATCGGCGCCGCCCCAACGCCGAAGAACCGACTTATTTGAAAAACCAAACAAAAGAAACAGCAAATAATGCATCAGTGTTGTCTTACCCGCTTCATTCGCGCCGCAGACAAAAGCAAGCGATGTGTCCGGAAGCTGAATCGACCGGTGCTCAAAAGACCCGAAGCGCTCGACATCGAAAGCTTTAATCTGCATGAGGCGCCTCCTTGTGATTCAGCCATTCCGCAGGCCGCGCCAGATAATCTGTGCCCTGATCACTGGCAGACAGCAGCGCATCCGCCAGCAATTGCTCCGCTTTACAGCGAATTCGGTTCAGCGCATCTTCCTCAGGCATTGCAAGGTAGCGTCGGCCAAGCCGATGACTGTAAAGCGGCTCAAGAGCCTCCAGACAATCTTGCGCCGAATCAATGGCTCGAAAAAGGTCGCCGATAAAATGAGGGCTGCTTAAAATATCGGTGCGTGACCATGATGGACGCACCGTAAGTTCACCGCAAATCAACCAGACAAAGTCATCACGGTCAGCCTCTTCTTCATTTGTTGCATCTATCAGCCGTTCTGCCTCCGCTTCCCACGCTTCGGCCGACCAGCCGCCACTGGCCATCGACAGATTGATTTTTAACAACAAACCGCCCTCTTGCCGGCGTACATGCGATTTAATCGCCGTGATCTCTTCATCAAGTTGATCCAGCCGCAGCGGCTGCTCAAAATTTTTGTCACAGCTCTCCCAAATAATCGGTGCAGCCGGACGCAGCTGAACATCGGCGCCATGCTGATCAAGTTGAACGAACAGGGCGCCCTTTTGCCCCGTCTCTTTGATGGACAATCCCTGCACACTGCCGCTGTACCATGCCTGAGGATGCTCACTGATCTGCATCTGCTTGTGAATATGACCGAGCGCCCAATAATCGTAAGGCTTCTCGGCAAGATCATTAAGGGTAAAAGGCGCATAGTTATTCTCTGCTGACGACGAACGCAAAGCTCCGTGCAGAATGCCGATCTGATAATCCACCTGTCCCACCGTCGGATAAAGTGCCGCCATATCTTCCGTTATGTGGCGGCGCGGGTAACTGAATCCATGCAGCGCCACACGTTCACCCGCATGCGTCCTCAGGTAAAAGGTTGCCGGTTGTTCAGGAAACACGTATACATTATCTGGAAAAGTCAATTTTGCCCACGCATCACCCGGATAGTCGTGATTGCCGCTCACGACGTAGGCCGGAATACCGGACCGGCAAAGTTGTTCCATGGCGGCAATGAGCTGCTTTTGTGCGCGAATGCTGCGGTGATTGCCGTCAAACAAATCGCCGGCCAGAATAAAAAAATCGACCCGCTCATCACAGGCTGTTTTAACAATCGTATCGAGTGCTTCAAAAATACTGTTTTTTATTCGCTCTTTGAGTGGCTCTGGCAAGGCTTTAAGCCCTTCAAACGGCCGGTCAAGATGTAGGTCAGCGGCGTGCATGAACCGAATCATTCTCATGCCCCCTTTTTGTATATCTTTATTTTAGCACAGGGGATCATGCGTTCTCAAACATTCATTGTTGTGCTGATCATCAGCGCAAGCGATCCAGCCCACACGTGCGCTACTGCATGCCGGCTCATTGCTGAACACTCGACTATTCGTGTCCATTAGAAAAGCTTGGCGAGGCCAAGTCCCTTAGGACGACGGCCGCGCCTTAGCTTTTCTTATACTTAGTCCCGCTAAAAAGCTATAGACTTTCTTAAACGTATTAGAAAAACTTGGCGAGTCCAGGCTCTCTAAGACAGCAGTGCCCAGGCTTCGCCGGTGGCGCTCGCCGCGCGAACCTTCTAGACGAGCTAACATTTGCCAGACTCATTGGTATGGCGTCTCCCGCAAGCAACCACCATTCTTGTGCACTCTGTGCGCTGCAAATGGACTCAATTACCGTTCGCGGAAAGTCTGGTGCAAAGCCTGAAGAGGCCCTTTATTCACCAAGCACTGCAATTATTCGACAACCCGGACGCAAAAAATCCGGGCTTTGCACCCGGCAACCGAACTTTATCATTGATGACGGTATACAATAGTTGTCGCTGCTCAATGAACGCGAAGCTGTTTGCGGAACACTTCACGAACAACATAGGCAACCCCGTCCATATCATTTGAGCGGGTGATCCAGTCTGCTTTAGCTTTCACTTCGGGGGCGGCATTGCGCATGGCGACGCCAAGGCCGACTTTTTCGATCATCTCAGCGTCCTCGGGACCATTGCCGACAGCAACAATTTCATGCAGTGGAATGCCAATTTGGCCGGCAAAAAAGAGCAGACCATTGAATTTTGATGTCCCTTGACGCACAAGTGTCAAGTCATGTGAAGAGGCTCTTGCTAAGTCCAGCAGCGGAAAGTCTTCCCTAACGTGCTGCTCAATCACATTCAGTAATTCTTCATCTTCAAGCTTGATTTTGACATCTGTTGCGCCTTCATAATTCTCAAGCAAGTACTGGCTGAGCGTATCAACGTATGTCACCGGATAAAAAAGCGGTTCATTCATGCCAATCGTCATCTTGGCGATCAAGTTCTTTTGGCGCGGACGATTGCTGATTGACAGTCTTTCGTGCGAAATTTGAATCTGACACGGATACGTCTCAAGCCATTCCACGAGCTGCACGAGCAAACTATGCTCAATTTTGTTTGTGTAGACAGGATTATCGATGGACGTGGACACGAAAGCACCGTTGTGTGCAATGATCGGTTGCCTCAGGCGCAACGCGCGTGCCACTCTCGCCACAGAATGAAAATGGCGTTCCGAAACGAGTGTTACGACAATTCCTTTCTTTTGAGCAAATGCAATCGCCTCCTTTGTCTGGCGATCAAGACGGTTATTTGTCGTTAGAAGCGTCCCGTCGATGTCTAATGCAAGTAAGCGATATACCACGCGGTCTTCCCCCTCTTCGGAATCCTAAGCCAACCCTCATTCCTGTTCAAAGCATATGTACGCAAACCGATAATTAGAACGGGCGTCCCCTTTTCCTAAAAAGCGCGAATGAACAATGTTAAGGAGAACGGAAACTGTGCGGCTTCCGTTCTCCTCTATGAGTAACTTCCTGTATTACTCTCGCTTTAATCATACAAACGCTTATTTTTGGTAGCCGCCGAACTGCGACTGTGCCTGTGCAACAAGCCGTTTTGTAATTTCACCGCCGACCGATCCGTTCGCGCGTGACGTCGTATCCGGTCCGAGGTTTACACCAAATTCACTCGCGATTTCCTGCTTCATTTGATCAATTGCCTGTTGTACACCTGGCACAACTAACTGATTGGAATTTGCCATGTGTCTCACCTCCCTTACACGTCTATTTTGTGCGAGTAGGGGCGAATTACGCATGGTAATTAATTACAAGAAAAGGTCACCTGACGAGCGTCAATTTTCCGCTCACCGGGTCTATTGTCAGCGCGTACACCGGCGTTTGTGGGGGCAAAAGCGGATGGCTGCGTACCATTTCAGCACTTGCCTTGACCGCCTCTTCCAGCGACTCAAACCCGTTCAGCCAGCCCTGCAAGTTCCCGCACTGTTGCTCCGCTGCTTTCAATGCAGTCTCACCCGCACGCCTGCGGATGTCGCCACTGATTTTCGCACCGCTCATCTGATGCATGCCGCAATCGCTGTGCCCGATAATATATACCGCTTTTGAGCCTAATTCGTAGAGCGAAACAAGCACACTTTTCATCACCGCACCATACGGTTCATCAACAACTGCACCGGCAGATTTAACAATAATTGCATCCCCATTTGCCAAATCCAACGCACGCGGCAGCAGTTCAATTAATCGGCAGTCCATGCACGTCACAATTGTCATTTTTTTCATGGGTCTGCTGCCGGCGCAATAAGGCTGATAGGCCTTCTCTTCCACGAATCGGCGATTAAAAGCTAACATATCCTCAAGTTGAGCCACTTTCTTCACCTGCTTTATGCCGGGTATGATCCCACCGCAAGGATCCTTTTTATCATAAAGCAGTCAGTGGGACATTATCCAGCAACTTGCTCATTGAAACCGGTACCATGCAACATCAACTGATCATATTTGGAAAAATGGGCTGTCTCTGCTGACAGTGCTGTTCCGACCGTATTTTTTTGCACGCTTAAGAGGATATAAAGATTTAATCGGCATTAAATATAAGAAAAACCGAACAACGAAGAGGGGCTGCCTCTACCTAATGGCAGAAGCAACCCCTCTTCTTCGAAAAAAATAATTACAGTTTAACGACGTTAGCTGCCTGCGGTCCACGGTTGCCTTCGACAACGTCGAACTGAACGCTCTGACCTTCGTCAAGTGTCTTAAAGCCGTCGCCCTGAATAGCGCTGAAATGTACGAATACGTCGTTTTCGCCTTCAACTTCAATAAAGCCATAGCCCTTGTCTGCGTTAAACCACTTTACTGTACCTGTTTTCAAGAAGAAAACCTCCTAAAAATTGTTATATGCGCATGTTTTATTGCGGGATGCGTTCCGTTTCTGTCATTGGATACCCGTACAACAGAACCAGCCCTCCATCCATGGAAATAAAAAATTCACATATTGTAAAAAGATATCAATAAAGAAACAGTACATTGATAATCCTTTTACAATACGTGAATTATAAATACCATTCTTTATCACAAAAAGCATGAACATGTTCTACCTAATTTTTAAAAAACATCTAAGCACTTATCAAGCGTCAAAACAACGAAAGCCCTACCTCTCTTCCATCCTCACGGTTCCTTGACCGCGCCAGCAGGAATTGCGCTATCGCTTTTTACTGAATTTAATACAAAAAACATTACTTTCATTCAGTATATCTCATTTTACCCAAAAGAAAACATTTTTTAATTTAAACTAGGTTCTTTTTTATTATATACGTTGTATTTTTTTTGTCAACTCCAATAGCAAAACTTGGCGCTGCCAAGTCCTTTAGACGACAGCGGCGCCTTAGTTTCTTATATCTGGTCCCGCTGAAATCGATAGACGTTCTGAACATATCAGCAAAATCGGGCAAAAAACGCCCGGTCCTTCAAGGCAACCGCCCTTCGGTTTCTTCCTTGCTGCAGGCGTTCATTCAAAAATTGCAAGACGGAAAACTTCTGATGAAACATGCCGTTTATATGCAATCCCCCTCATAATATCTCTTACAGGTGCTTCTCCGGCTTATTGGTTCTGCTTTACCGTTTCACTGGCGTACTGGCTCTTTTTCATCACTAATTTCGTTTTTTCCTTCCTTATCTATGCGTGTGCATGCGCTGCTCACCGTCATTGAATTCACAAAATAATCATAAGCATAATGTAAACGCTATCTTTTTCATTCATTGTCATGCTATAATCAACTTGAAAAACTATTGTGACAACCACACATCCATACTCCACTCTGTTCTGACCCTAACATTGATGCGTCGCGTGAAAAACGGATAAATTCACAAATAGAGAGGAGGAAGAATGATGAACATTATTATATCCGATTGGAAAACGCTCATTGACGCGATGGAACACCCCGAAAAATACACTGAATTGACAATACGTGTTTCCGGCTATGCCGTTGACTTTGTGCATCTGACTCATGAACAGCAATGCGAAGTGCTCCGCCGAACCAGCCGGCCTTGTTCTTAATGACAGACAGCGCAGAGAATGGAATAATGCCCGTTCCCGATGATATGCATTTCCCGAGTCCATGCACTTCTTTTTTCAAGATAGGTGTTTCGCTGAAAACAGTGCCACGCCTTTTAGAAGCCGCCCCATCCTACCAAAAAGTATCAATAGACGAACAATCGGCAAAAGACACGTCCTTCCAACATTAGAGCGACACAGGCAATTTGCCTGATAAAGTCAATCGGCCGATAGCCGTCAATACGGCGCAAGTCAGCGCCGGTTTGGATTGTTCATACGTGCAGATGCAACCGACTCGGATCGGCAAGTGCCGGATGACCGATGGACTTTGAGTTGCGATAACAAGCACATCCGTGGTTCGGGCCAGCTCGCTAATCCATGTAAGCTGCGCAGCCTCAGTTGATAAAGTTGATACGAAAACGACAGCGGCTTGCAGCTTTCGCTTCTCTGCGTTAGCAAGCTGCGCACTAAAATCAGCTGACGCGCAGCGTAAACGTGCAGCTTCAGGCGCAAGTCTGTGAGCCAGTGAAAGAAAGGCATTCTCCTTTTCATGCACATCTACCACACCGCTCATGTGCGCGACTGACGCATCGATGAACAGCAAATGGGGTGAATCGTGAAACGGCAGTCCCCGTGGTGGCTGTCTGACCAGTGTAACCCCCTGCATAAACATGGTCGTGGCACGCTGATGCTGCTCTTTTTTTTCGCTCGCCGTTATGCACTCCGGTGCCAGTGCGTCGTTCCAGTTTAAATTTTTTTTCTTTAATTGGCGCACGCGCTGAACAGATGCGCGGAGCTGCTCATCGTCGAGCGCGCCTTCCTTCACAGCCTGTTCCACCCGCTGAACTGTCTCCAACTGACGCGTTTGCGTATGGGATACGAGCATCATATCTACCCCGGCTTGCAATGCCATGACAGCACCCTCAGCCGTACCAAAGCGGCGGCTCACCGCATCCATTTCCAGACAATCTGTCATCACAATCCCTCTAAAACCGAGTCGAGCGCGCAGCAAGCCCGTCACAACCGAACGAGACAGAGAGGCGGGAATGTTTGGCGCTTTTTCAAGTGCCGGAAAATACACGTGAGCAAGCATGACCACTTGTGCCCCGGCGGCAATGCACATCCGGAAGGGAACAAGTTCGACTGCTTCAAGATGCTCTAAAGAATGCGCGATAACTGGCAAATCAAGGTGGGAATCAATGACTGTGTCACCATGTCCGGGGAAATGTTTCAACGTCGCCGCCACATGCTCATACTGAGAACCGCACATGAACTGCGCAGCAAAAATGCCGGCCTGTTGCGGATGACCAGAAAAGGCACGACAGCCAATCAAAGTATTATCCGGATTATTGCTTACATCGGCAACCGGAGCCAAGTTCCAATTAATTCCGACATCCAGCAACTGACGCGCGGTCATACGGCCGACATCGCATGCATAATCCGGCCGCCCCGCAGCGCCGATCAGCATCGGTCCCGGCAGGCAAACCTCATCTTCGGGAAGACGATGTACTTCGCCGTTTTCCTGATCCGTGGCAATCAGCAGCGGTTGCACATGACCTGCCCGCCGCGCCTCACTCTGCAGTTCGTGCGTCAAACGGCGAATTTGTTGACTGCTTTTCATATTGCGGGCAAACAGAATCACCGCGCCGAGTTGCTGTTCATGGATGAAACGACGAATCGCTACAGTCATTTCTGTCCCATCAAAACCGAATACCATCAGTTCACCGAGTGATTTCTGCTTAAAGGAATCCATGATTTGCCCCTTCCTAACGAGAAATTGACAATGAAGCCTGGTGACACGTGTAAACTGGCCAAAGTTTGTTTTAAAACTGTTCGAAAAGCTTGGCTCTGCCAAGTCTTTTGGACGGGGGCAGAGGCTTAGCTTTTCTTAGACTTAGTCCCGCTGAAATCGATAGACTTTCTTAGCGTATTAGAAAAACCGGACAAAAACGTCCGTTCTTTTTTTAGGCAACCGTGACCCCGCTGCTCGCTGGTCGCGGACAATCCGTTAAACCGCCTTGAGCAGATCAGACTTTGTAAAAATTTGTCTGGCCCGTTTCCCCTGCAAGACATGACCAATGAATGGGCCTGCCTATCACGCTGTGCCATAGATTAAATACGGGCTGACGCGCTGCGTAAAATCATCACAATACGAGCGGCATTCTTCCCGAAAAGCGCGACAATCATTGCGTCGCACAGCCGCGCGCACGGCAGGATCACCGGTGAGCAAATCAAACATCGCCCGTCCCCCTGTTTCCGGCACGACGAACGTGAACTGATCTTCATAGCGAGCGGCGATTAATCCGAGGAGCGCAAGTCCCATTCCCAGTGGCTGCAGAAGTCGGCGGTCGGTGACATGCATTTGAACACCGTCACACAGTTCGCCTGCATATTTTGAGTTTGCGGGAATGAATTGCGTGCGGCGAGCGCGCACACCCGGAAGCTGCAATCGATTAAACGCCTTCGCAAGCCAATAACCATCAATAAAAGGAGCTCCGACGACTTCAAACGGACGCGTCGTTCCCCTGCCTTCAGAAAGTGTTGTTCCTTCAATCAGACACATACCCGGATACAACAGTGCCATGAGTTCGCCGGTTGCATTAGGAGAGGGCTGCACCCAGCTTAATCCTGTTTCCGAAAAAAACATCGTTCGGCGCCATCCGCTCATCGGGATAACAGTAATTTGGCAATTGATGTTAAAGACATAGCGGTAAACGTAAGCCAACTCACCGATGGTCAAGCCGTGCCTGTTAGGCAGCGGTGTAAAGCCGACAAATGAACGCCATGTGGGTGCAATGAAATTTCCTTCACGTGCCACACCGCCGATCGGATTGGGACGATCAAGGACTATGACCTGTTTACCGGCTTCACCGCATGCCTGCATCACCAACGCCAACGTGGAATTAAACGTATAATAACGGCTGCCGATATCCTGAACGTCCACCACCATCGCGTCAATTTCTTCAAGTTGGCTCAGATCCGGCCGACGCGATTCCCCGTATAAACTATGTACTGGCAGCCTTGTGGCGCTGTCGAGGTCCGAAGCATAAGGCATGCCTGCTTTTTTCTCGCCATTAATGCCATGTTCAGGTGCAAAAAGAGCCACGAGCCGGCTACCGCCCAGCGCCATTAACCGCTCGCTTGTCGAACGCAGCAGACCGTCACATCCACTCGCATTGGTTAATAAACCGAGCCGCATGCCCCTGATGCACGTCCCGCCCTCAAGCATTAGTCGATCAATGCCGAGCTGCATGATCATCACTCCCCCGCCCGTCTGAGAGTTCCTTTTTTAAATGACCAAGCAACAAATTCACGTCTTGATTGGGTTTGACGCACGCACGTTTGACGCATGCCACCGCCGCGCCGTACACCGGCGGCAGTGCCGGAAAAAGGACAGCCGGGCCGCCGATGAGTGAGAGCGTGCGTTCACGCAGTAAACTGGAGCGCCATAGTCCTCCGCATAATACGACCGGCGACGGTTGTTCCAACCGGCGGCGGCCGCTTTGAATAAGCGCAGCCAGTGCGGCGGCCGCCTCGTCGACAATGGCCGAAGCGGCGACATCACCCGCTTCGGCCGCCTGAACAACAAGCGGAGCGAGCGCGGCAATCCGACTCACCGGCACGTGATAGACAAGCGGCACAAGCTCAGAAACCGCTGCTGCTGAAAAAAAAAGGATGATCCGCTCAGTCAACATCGTTTCCGGCAGCCGGCTGTCCTCCGCCATCAAAATGCGGCGGACAGCCGCGCGCCCGATGGCAAAAGCGCTGCCTTCATCACCGTACAAATAACCCCAACCGCCAATTCGAAAACAATGGCCTGCCTCGTTCATCCCGAAAGCCATTGAACCTGTGCCGGCAATCACAGCCAAGCCGTGAGCGCCGTCCGTCCCACAAAACAAAGCGTTAAGGCCATCACCGCCGATCCTCAGCTGATGTAGAACAACCGGACACGCCTCGATCATCATGTCACGGATTCTTTGTTTCTGCGCCGAGTGGTCAGCGCCGGACAACCCGGCATAGCAGCAGGTGACGCTCGGCACCGTCACAGCGCCGAACAGCGCCGCAAAAAGCCGCTTAAAATGCTCAGTTACCGCAGCCGAATCACCGCTGTTCACATTTGTTCCCTGTTCGCAGGCACGGCTAAGCAGAATGCCGCAATCATCAAACAGCAAAGCTTCTGTTTTTGTTCCACCGCCATCAATCGCAAGGAAATAACCCATAGCCCCAGCACCCCCCTCTTGCCGCCCTTAACGGTTAAGTACATGGCCAATATGCCCATCAGCCGCATTGATCTGCCGCTCTGCTTCCACACGATTGCATTTTAATAAAATCATGACAATCGCTGTTTTTACCTGTTGACCAGAGGCTTCGAAGTATGTCTCTGCTTCCGCCTCGCTGACGCCGGTTGCTTCACTGATCATGCGTTTTGCACGTGCGATCAGTTTTTCATTACTCGGTTTGACGTCGACCATCAAATTTTGATACACCTTGCCCAGGCCGATCATTGAAGCGGTTGAAATCATGTTCAATATTAATTTCTGCGCCGTACCCGCCTTCAGGCGCGTTGATCCTGCCAGTACTTCTGGTCCTGTTTCCGCTTCAATGACAATGTCTGCGAAACGGCTGATAACCGCGTGGGCATTGCAACTGACCGCAGCCGTCGATGCACCGATTTGGCGAGCATATTTTAAAGCACCAATGACATAGGGTGTTCGCCCGCTGGCCGCCACACCAACCACAAAATCTTTGGCGGTCAAGGCAAGTTCAGCTAAATCCTCCGCCCCCATGGCCTCGCTGTCTTCTGCGCCTTCCACTGACTGCGTTAAAGCTGACGAACCGCCGGCGATCACGCCAACAACCTGTTTGGGCGATGTGCTGAAGGTCGGCACACACTCGACAGCATCGAGCACTCCCAGGCGGCCGCTTGTTCCCGCACCGACGTAGATCAACCTTCCGCCTGAACGAAACGACGCAACGGCACATTGCACTGCTTTTTCAATGTCAGCGATTACACCTGCGACAACAATGGGGACACGGCGATCTTCACGATTCATGCAGACCAGCATATCACGCACGCTCATCTGATCGAGATGGGTCGTGTTCTTGTTGCGTATTTCCGTTGTGAGTTTCTCCAGCATGGTACCCTTCCTTTTCAATGCTCGATTGCCGCTCTCCTGCATCTTGCAAATCGCCGGTGACCGCAGTCGGTCTTTTAACATACGAGGTATAGCTTTTCCACCGGCGTGCGTCAACCTTGCTGTAAAAATTGGTAATGTCAGTCCAATCGATAATAACTCGGGCATTGCCCCGCATCTGCTGAACAGCGACGGCCGCCCGAACGAGAGCCAGTCCATAGCCGTTGCCGCGTACCGCCGGATCGATGCCGAGCGGGCCGATGCCGCCCACCGGATCACTAAACAAACGCGCCCAGTACACATTCGGACCGATCAGCGGTGAGTATGCATCGTTCAACCGGCAGAAACCGATGACTTTGCCTTGCTTTTCCATGACAAGAAATTCACGGCCTGTGCCGGCATGCCGAAAATAATCAACGGCTTCAAAGTGCCATCGTCCGGGAAAAGCGCGGCAGAGAAACGCCAGCAGCTGTTCGCGCCGGTCTTGGTGGTCCAGCAAGATCCAATGAACGTCCGGCAGCTGTGGCAGCTGTTCTGCCCGCTCCGTCAGTAGATCATGCTGATGTGTCCCTCCGCTATACCCATGCGCCTCAAACCAGCGCTGCACCTGCGGGTAGTCATCAGGAATGCCGGGAAAATAATGATTGACGTCCTGACCTAACGTAATTTGCGATACACCGTGTTGCCAAAGCGCCGTTTCTGCTCGGCGCAGCAGCTCGCCGCCGATGCCATGACCGCGCACTGAGCGGCGCACAAGCAGCACCTGGATCCAACCACTGCGCGGCCGGAACCGCGGGAAAACAGCGACAAAATATTTGCTGATCACATAACCGGCAAGCCCCCCGTCCGCCGTGAAAGCAGACCACGACCCATTGCTCAGCACATTTGCGTCTGTGAGGCTGTTTTGGTGAAAAAGAGCTGCCGTCATCGGAAAGTCTGCACTGAGTTCCGCGTTCCACAGCGCCACGGCGGCATGTGCATGCGCCGCTGAAAAAGGAATGAAACGCAGCTCCTGCAGGTCAGCAATTCTCCCTCCGCTCATCTGGCTCCCCCGCCTTCTTTGGCCATTTGCGCACGAGCCACGTTATGAAAAAGGCGACGGATTCGGTTCATATTAATCGACCGGCTGATATGTACACGGTTACTGAGCAGAATAAAGCCAAGCTGCGCTTCAGGGTCAATCCAGATTGATGTGCCGGTAAAGCCGGTGTGCCCGTAACTTGTTGGAGAGAGCAGATAACCGGCCGATGTACAATCATTGCCGGCAAGTTGCCAGCCGAAACCCCGGGCGTCGCCAAGTCTTTCTGTATAATTTCTGCGGCAAGCGGCCAAGAGCGCCGGCGAGAACAAACTTTGGTTATTTCCGAATCGCCCGCCGTTCATCAGCATCTGCGTGTACACCGCCAAATCGTGCAGGTCGGAAAACAAGCCCGCATGTCCGGACACACCCTTCATATAAAAGGCATTCTCATCATGCACCTGACCCCATCGATAATCTTTTTCTTCTGTCATCCATTCAGTCGCCGCAAAATCAGTCAACGGCGCATTCGGGCAATAACCGGTATGCGTCATACCAAGCGGCTGGTAAATGTGCTTTTGAACAAACTGCTCCAGCGGATCGCCGCTCAATCGTTCAACGAGCATACCAAGCAAAATAAAATTTAAATCGCTGTAGCACACCGCTTGTCCAACCGCATGATTGATGGAGACAATGAACTGTGCTGCTTTACTCTTACTCATCCGATATTGATAAAAAGGAAAGGACGGTGGAAAACCGCTCGTATGCGTCAGCAAATGACGAAGGGTCAACTGCGAATTCTCCGTTTCCGGAAAAAAACGACTGAGCGGGTCATCAAAATCAACGCGCCCTGCTTCCACGAGACAGAGGATGGCCGGCAACGTGGCGCATACCTTTGTTAAGGACGCCAGATCAAATCGTGTACCAAGGCGCATGGGCAATTTCTTAGGCAGATGAGCAAAACCCACCGCCCCTTCTGCCAAAACGTCATGGCCGGTCACCACTGCATATACCGCCCCGGGAATTTCACCCGCATGGACCTGATCATTGAGCAATTGATTCAAAATTGCGGATAGCTGTTCCGTCATATCTGCCTCCTATTTCAATCGAAAGCTGTCGTGGATGGCAACGCGTGAGCGATTCAGGCAGTCGAGCGATGCCTGATAATTCCTGCTTACCACAGCCAAGTAAAGCATATCAATAACATTCAGTTGAACAATGCGCGAAGCAGTCGCCGCGCTGCGCACATCTGATTCGGTGGACACAATCGTCAGCACAGCATCAGCCAGTCGGCCGAGCGTATTACTCCCATATCCGGTGATGGCAACCGTGTGAGCACCCGCTGCTTTGGCCGCTTTTAGACACTCGACAGTTTGCAGCGTCTCTCCGGAATAGGAAATGGCAACCGCAACATCCCTTTCTGTCAAAGTCACAGCCGAGGTCATCTGTAAGTGACTGTCTGCATAAGCGGTACACATCCGGTTAATACGCATGAACTTGACCAATGCGTCATGTGCAACGAGCTGCGAGGCACCCGATCCGTAAAAATCAATTCGATGCGCACCGTCAAGCCAGTTGATCGCACGATTAGCTTCAGTATGATCGAGAATCTTCAGCGTCTCGTTGATGGAAAAGATCGCGTTATTAGACACCGAAGCAATAATGGTTTCAATGTCACTGTTCGGTTGAATTTCTTTATAGGCATCGCCGTTTGGCGGCAACGCTTGCAAATCACCGGCGACGCAAAGCCTCAACTCTTGATAACCCTTCAATCCAAGTGTCTTGCATAATCGAATAATGGCCGAACGACTGGAGCCGCTCGCCTCTGCCAGCTCACTGACCGTCATCTGCACCATTTGATCCGGATAGTCCAGTGTATAGCGTGCGGCTTTCTGTTCCGATTTTTTCAGCGTGACATAAGACTCTTTCAGGCGTGAAAGCCCGCCGTTCATCATGGCTGATCAATGGCTCCTTTGTGATCCTGCTGTTTGGCAGCGCTCATCCGTTTGTTGCCCATCTTTTCTGCACCGGCAATGTGCTCACTTGCTGTTAAAATGAAGATGGCATAGATGCCGATGAAAAGCAAGAAAAATCCAATCACCGTGACAGCCAGTAAAACAATGATGCACAGCAGCTGAATAAAAAGAGCAATTGTGTAGCCCATGCGGCACATAAAGCACTTCATTGAACGATTGACCGCCTGCATGATGCTGCAGTCATTGACGACAAGCACCGGCAACGCATAGACTTGCGTCGCAAGAAAAGCGAGACAGAGATAAGTCTGAAAAACAGCAAGCAGAAAAACAGCATAACTATGGTTGAGCGTCGCATATACCCACCACTGAGAGGCGATAATGACTAGAGCAAGAGCTGTGACAAGGCCGAGAATGAACGTGCGCAAATAATAATGAAAGAAAGTACGGCTGAACATACCGGGCCGGTAGTGCTCCCCCCCAGCCAGTACGCGGTGAAAAACTGCGCATGCCGCGGCTGTTGCCGGCATAAGCGTAAGCAGAACAAACAGCAGCGCAGCCGGTACCGGCAAGATGACAAGCGCCGGGACAACAAACAGCGACCAGAGCATGCTGATCCCGATGACCAGCATTATGTGTTGAAAAATAGCGTGCCCGGCCTGCCGGACAGTCTGGCTCATCGTTAACATCCCAGTTCACCCATCCTCCTTGGAAAATATCCCTTTGTTAAACTAGCGGCCCTGTTTTGCTATGCGCGGGGTGAGCCGGCGCCAACAGCCGCCGTTCCCCCTTTTTACACACGCTTAATCAATACGCCGGCCGCTCTGCGAATCGAACACATGCAGCTTTTCAAAGTTAAATGTCAGATTGGCATCAGCCATTGCTTCGGGTTTCACCGCATTACTGAGTCGGGCAGTCAGGTGATCAGAACCGAGATCAAAGTAAGCCAAGTAGTCCGCACCCAGATTCTCGACGACTTTGAGCCGGACACGCAGCGTGCCATCGCCGTCCGATCCGCCAAGAGCAATGTCTTCCGGACGAATGCCGATAATGACCGACTGAGCATCACGTGAAGCAAGCGCTGCCCGATGAGCTTCGGGTGCCTGCAACGAGAAATCACCAAAGCAAAGCTGTTTGCCGGACACCTGCGCATGAATAAAATTCATTGGCGGTGAGCCAATAAAGCCTGCGACAAATAAATTATCCGGATGGCTGTACAGTTCATCCGGTGTGGCAATCTGCTGAATCTTTCCCTTATTCATGACGACGATGCGCTGGCCGAGCGTCATCGCTTCTACCTGATCATGTGTCACGTAAATGATGGTCGCCTTCAACCGCTTGTGCAGTTCCGCCAGCTCAACGCGCATCTGGACACGCAGTTTGGCGTCAAGATTGCTGAGTGGTTCATCAAATAAGAAAACGCTTGGATCACGCACGATAGCCCGTCCAACGGCAACCCGCTGCTTTTGACCACCACTGAGTTCGCGTGGTTTCCGGTCCAGTAACTCTTCAATATTTAAAATGGATGAAGCATATTGAATTTTTTGGGTAATGACCGATTTTGGCGTTTTCAAATTCTTTAAGCCAAATGATAAATTTTCCCGAATCGTCATATGTGGGTAAAGCGCATAATCTTGAAAAACCATTGCAATATCACGATCGCGTGGCCGGATATTATTGACCAGTCGTCCGCCAATATAAATATTGCCGCTTGACTGTTTCTCAAGTCCGGCAATCATTCGCAGTGACGTCGTCTTCCCGCACCCTGACGGTCCGACGAAAACAACAAACTCTTGATCATGGGCGACAAATGATTCACTGTCAACCGCGCGCACGACGCCTTTCTGATGGTCGATGAATTCTTTTGTCACATGCTCCATACGAACTTCTGCCATCGCTATAACCCTCCACTGAAATTAACCTTTAATTGCACCGACCGTAATACCGCGCAGGAAATACTTTTGCAGCGCGAAAAAGAGAATGATCATCGGCAACGCACTGCACGTTGCCCCCGCCATCATCGCTCCGTAGTCTTGATTGAACTGAAAGCGAAACATGGAGAGGCCGACTTGTACGGTTCGCATCGAATCCGTGTTGGTAATGAGCAGCGGCCAGAAGAAGCTGTTCCACTGTGCCACAAAGGTAAATATCGCCAACACGGCAAGCCCAGGCTTAGCCAGTGGCAGAATAATTTTCCAAAAAATCCTGAACTCATTGCAGCCGTCGATGCGGGCTGAATCAATCAGAGATGCGGGAAGCGAACTCATATACTGCTTCATCAGAAAGATACTGCCAACGTCGGCAATCATCGGAATGATTAAGCCAATGTACGTATTCTCCAAATTAAGAATGTTGACGACAAGGACATAGAGAGGAATAAGTGTGACTTGTCCGGGAATCATCATCGTCGCAAGCAACACCCAGAAAATCGTATGCTGTCCGGGGAAACGCAGCTTGGCAAAGGCGTAACCGGCGAGCGACGCAAAGAACACATTGGTCACCGTGACAATGGAGGCGACAATTAGGCTGTTAAGCATCCAGCGCGCCATATTCCCTTGCGTGAACAACCGAATGTAGGCATTAATTGTCGGCTTCAAAGGGATGAATTGCGGCGGCACAGACATGATGTCTGTCGTATCTTTAAAGGAAGAACTGATCATCCAGATAATCGGAATCATGGTAAAGCCTGCCCAGATAATCAAGATGACATAAATCAGTGTCCGAACAGACAATTTCAGAATCTTAGGCGTATGAGACTGCTTCCTGTTCTCCACTTGAAGTTGCCGGTTCATGTGTGACCACCTCCTCAATATTCAATATTCGACATCGTTTGCCAGAAATTTGAATTGCAGAATAGAAATCACGATGATAATGGCACCTAACACGAACGATTCGGCCGAAGCCAGCCCAAAATTATAGTCACTGAACGCATGTGTATAAATGAGGTAGGCAATGGTCGTCGTCGCGAAGTCCGGGCCACCTTGTGTCATAATGTACGTCTGTTCAAACACCTGAAACGAACCGATTGTTCCCATAATGAGCAAGTAAAGCGTCGTTGGCTTCAGCAGCGGCCACGTCACATGGCGCACTTTGCCAAACCAGCTTGTACCATCAATCTCAGCCGCCTCATAAAGCGACTGCGGAATGCCGCCCATCGCCGCCAAATAAAGAATAATGGAACTGCCGTGTCCTCCAAAATAAGTCATCAGGATGAGCGCAAATAAGGCGGTATGTGTATTGGCGAGCCACATCTGCGACGGAAGGCCGAAAAAACCAAGAACCGCGTTAACTAATCCTGATCCGGTCGGATCAAACATCCATAGCCAGACGAGCGACATCGTCACGCCAGAGGTCACCGCCGGCAAATAAAAAGCGGATTTGAAGAATGTCTGCTGCGATTTGCCGAGTCGAAAGATCAAAAGTGACAGGAAAAAGGCAATGCCGATGTTGACCGGTACAGTGAACACAGTGTAGATCACTGTATTCGCCATCGCTTTCCAAAAGATACCGTCATGTAAAATGTGCGCATAGTTGGCAAGTCCGATGAACTGCGAGCTCATGACGCTGTATTGTTGAAAACTCATGACAAGTGCCGAAATAATCGGAAAGACGGTGAAACAGAGAAAAAGCAGGACCGGAACGGCAATAAACACATAGCACCAGCCATAATCTTTGAAGAACTGCACCGCCCGTTCTTTAAAGGGCGGACGCACGCTGCGATCCATAAAATTCCCCCTCTCAAAAAAGCTGCATCGCTTGCAATAAACCCGTCGCCGAACATCTGTTCATTTACCGCATAGCCGCACGCACCCTCTCAAGATATGTACAAAAAGCTTGGCAAACCAGGCTGGCGACATGTTGCAGGTGCAGACGAACGCAAAGCTTTATGCCAAACTTCCGACCGCAATCACCAAAAGGTCCGATTCACCAAGCTGCTTATAGAAAAATAATCTTTACACGTCTATCTTTTGCTTGCCGGTTCTATAGCCCGCTTTTTTGCCCCAGTTTCCCGCACCGCGCGGTAGGGCTGCTGTTGTTACAGTCACCTCAGCCGGCAAAGCCAGAGAAAGAGCCATCTGTTTTGTTCTATTAACACGGCCAACAAATAGGGCACTCCATGCGTATCCATGTCAGTCGGTCACTGCAACTTGCTTACTTGCCGTTAAGAATACTTTCCGCTGCCTGTGTCCATTGAGTGACAGCGTCAGTCGCTTTCAATTCACCGGCGAGGAAAGACTGATACTTTGGCTGAACTGCATTCGTATCTGCCTGCGTGGCTTTTGCAGCAAGCGCACTGCTCAGCTTCGGCGATAAGACTACTTTATTGAGATAGTTCAGTTCGAATTTGCCATTGTCCGTATTGAACTGCAGCTGTTTCGCGTACATTTTCTGCCCGGAGTAGCGTGCCGGAATAATAAATTGATCAGCCGCCGCACTGCTCGCCTTTGTTCCGGTCAACCATTTCAGTACGGCTGCCGCATCCTTTGTGTGCTGCTCGCCCTGATATTTCTTTTGCCGGAACAACGCATAGCCACCGCCACCGCCAATGGTGACCTGCTTCTCGCCTTTGTAATGCGGGAACGGCAGAAGCGCCAAATCAAGCTTCGGTCCTGATACCTTGCCTTGGCTGATCTCTTTATTGCGCAAATCGTTCTGCGGGATCTGATACGGTCCGATTCGGCCGAAGATAGCCGCCTCTCCGTCATTGAACATATCTGTCATTTTTTCTTGGCTGATCTGTGCCGTATACTTTGGCATGATGCCATTGTCAAGCAGTTTCTGCATGAAGTTCAGTGTCTCGACAGCTTTTGTGCCCTGCCATTTGAATTTGCCACTCGGACTTACCATGCCGATGACACCGTTGTTGCGCATTAATTCGGCATACGTTTCATCGCCTGCGGTGTTGTCCCCCATCGTGAGGAACCCATAGACCTGCTGTCCTGAGGATGTCTTAGCATCTTTGAATTTAGCGGCAATTTTATAAAATTGATCCCATGTCCAGCCGTCTTTCTGGATCTTTTGAATGTCCACACCTTTTGATTTGAGCAGATCAACGTTGCCGCCAAGCGTGTACAGCGCGTTCCACATCTGTACACCCCAAATTTTATTGCTCAGTGTCCAGTTGCGAATGGCAGCCGGCTCGATATCATTCAGATCATTTTTTGTTAAATATTTGTTCAGCGGTACCGCGAGTCCACTCTTAATGAATGTCGCTTCGGGAGTACTTGTCGTAAAGAAGATATCCGGCGGTGTGCCGGCATTCAAAGCTACGGAAAATTTCTCCGGCCCCTGATCCCACGACACATACTGAACTTTAATTTGAATATTCGGATGACTCTTTTCAAATTCTTTGATGAGTGACTGCAGCCGGTCTTTGTAGCTTGGCTGCCCTGCTTTTGAATTGCCATCATAGAGCGGATACGTCAGAACTGTGACAACGTCTTTGCTCTTTGCGGCCTGCGATGCGGAACCGCCGCAAGCTCCGAGCGACAACGCCAATACGAGTGACACGAGAATCACAAGCAATTTTTTCATGCAATATCCCCTTTTCTTTTTCCGGTGAAAGTGATTGCATCTCTCTGTCAAGCTCACCGACATGCCTGTTTGACGCCTCTGTGCCCACCATCCCTTTGTTGAAGCGTCGCCTCCTTAAAATGGATGATCTATGTATCTCTCTTTAAACTATTGTACCATCCATATTTTATTTTTTAAAACAAAATTTTATTAAACGTCTATTATATTAGTATTTTGCTAAAAGTCTGTCTACTCATTTGTCACTTGATCTGACATATTTTTTACTGCCCTTCAACCGTCAGCGAACAATCATATGCTCTCTGTCACGGTAACAGCAAATTTATTGAAATCGGATGTGGGCCTGTGCATACACTGATTATTAATCGTTGCAGACACCGTCTGATCCTTTAAGGCAACCGCGCTACGGTCGCTTCCTTGCCGCGGGCTCCATCTTGTTTTGTGTAAATTTTGCAAAATGAGCAGCCTTATTACCTGATTAAAAGGACTTGACGCTGCCAACTCCTTTGGACGAAGGCAGAAGTCTTAGTTTTTCCTCAGACATGGTTCCACTGAAATCGATAGACGTTTTTAACGGATAAAAAAGCTTCTTTGACCGTATTGACAAATAAATCGTTCAAATCTATACTGATTGCGTTTCGAACATAATTTTACAGATTGATATAATGTTGGTACAAAATTTCAAAAAAGGTGGGCGCTATGAAGATCATTGACGTTCAAACCGATAAAATCCGCGTCCCGCTGAACAAGCCGTTTAAAACGGCATTGCGCTCTGTGACAGAAGCAGAAAGCGTAATCGTCGCCATCCGTTGTGATGATGGTACTGTCGGCATCGGTGAAGCACCGCCGACCGCTGTTATTACCGGTGATACAACTGCAAGCATCGAGTATGCCATCATGGAGATCATCCGTCCACGCATTATCGGTTTGGCCATCGAACAGCGCGCACAGATTGATGCGGCAGTCAACCATGCCATACGCCACAATTCAAGTGCCAAAGCAGCGATCGACATAGCTGTCTATGACTGTCTCGCACGCGCAGCAGATCTGCCGCTTTTCCAGCTGCTCGGTGGTGCACGTGAGCGTCTTGAGACTGATTACACCGTCAGCGTGAATCCGGCTGCGGAAATGGCTGAGGATGCCCTTCAACTTGTCCGGGCAGGATTTACAACCCTAAAAATTAAAGTTGGTAATTCAACGATCGACGAGGATATCACGCGCGTCGAAACGATCCGCCGCGCAGTCGGAAGGGATGTGAAACTGCGTCTGGACGCCAACCAAGGCTGGCGCGCAAAAGAAGCCATTCATGCCATTCACCGCTTAGAAGCGCTTGAGCTTGACATTGAACTCGTCGAGCAGCCAGTCGCAGCCGATGACTTTGACGGCATGAAGGCCGTATGCAGTCACGTCACAACACCCATTATGGCTGATGAGAGCATCTTCAGTGCCCGGGAGGCAGCCCGGCTGCTGGCCATGCACGGCTGTGATATGGTCAATATCAAGTTAATGAAATGCGGCGGCATCACCGGCGCACTGCAGATTAATGCATTGGCCGAGGCATACGGCATCCCATGCATGGTCGGCTGCATGGTCGAGTCCGGCGTCTCAGTCAGCGCAGCTTGTCATGTCGCGGCAGCATGCACAAATGTCACTCGCTGCGATCTTGACACTCCGCTCATGTTCGCCGCCGATCCTGTGAGCGGTGGTGCGCGGTATAATGGCAAAGACATCTGTCTTCCTTCATCTCCCGGACTTGGCATCAACAGCGTCACATGCATCGGAGGGGTTATTAAATGCTAACCGAAGCCGTTATTTCCACACCGGTCGCAACGCTTTGGCGCATGCCGGATGCCGTGCGCCCGGTTGATGCGGCGGCGCTGCTTCCGCAGGCTGACATGGCCGCATGGCTCTCTTCCATGAGCTGCGCAGACACGATCGCACTGTGTTCAGAAAAACGTACCGAGACGCAAGCTCTTTTTGGCGAGCGTATATTGATTATTGAGGAGAAGAACGGCTGGGCAAACGTGCGCATCCCCGCTCAGCCTTCATCAAAAGATAAAGACGGTTACCCCGGCTGGATGCCAAGTTGTCAATTAACCGTCGGCAAACTGCCGCTGACCGAGCGAATTAGCGTGACCAACAAACTGGCCGACCTGCGCTTAAAGACCGGCCGTACTTTGCGGCTCAGCTATGGCACTTTACTGCCGCTTCTGCATGAGTCACCGGACACTTTTGTAGTGAACACACCGCTTGGTGAAGGGCAGATCAACCGCTCGGATGCCTGCCTGTACGACCGGCGTGCACCGCTCAGCGGTCGCGATATTCTCAGACAGGCAACTCGCTTTCTTCACCTTCCCTATCTTTGGGCAGGCATGAGTGCGTGGGGTTATGACTGTTCCGGATTCAGCTACAACATGCTGCGTGCGTGCGGCTATACGATTCCGCGCGATGCCGCTGATCAGGCAAAAAGCGGCACTGAAATAGACAAAGCGGCGATGCAGCCCGGTGATCTGCTCTTTTTTGCGTACGATAAAGGCAGTGGCGAGATCCATCATGTCGGCATCTGCGCCGGCCATGGGGCCATGCTGCATTCACCGACACCCGGTAAAAAGGTCAGTCTGACCACACTATCCGGTACAACCCTTGAAGCCGAGCTATGCACCGTCCGCCGCTTCTGGCAGTCAGGCAACCCATGAATAACGAGCAGCAATTACAGCAAACAATGGACCGGCTCATAGCGCCGTTTACCACTTGTGTCGCTATTGCAGCCACAGGTGCATTTCACTATACGCACCGTCAACATGTACTGTTGCCGTCGGCGAGTCTGATCAAACTGCCCATCCTGCTGTATGCCATGAATAAGCAGCAGATGGATTCGGGCTTTTTTGAGCGGCGCATTGCAGTCAAAAGCCGACAATGCGTCGGCGGTTCAGGCGTGCTGCAAGTGTTGAGTCCGCGCACGTGGTCAGTGCGTGATTTGCTCGCGCTGATGATCTGCGTCTCTGACAATACCGCGACAAATGTATTAATCGACGCGTTCGGACTTCATAACTTGCAGCACTGGATCTCTGAAAGTCCATTGCCTGGAACCGTGCTCGCCCGCCGGTTGATGGATCGGCATGCCGCACCGTCGCCCGACAACTTTATATCTGCCGCCGCTGCCTGCCGCTGCCTGGAAACCATCATGGCTGGCTGCGACCGGCTGCCGGAGATCGGTGATTGGCTGCTGCATCAGCAATTTCGCGACAAATTGCCCGGCCTGTTTGATGAGACGCCCTGCCCGGTGCGTGTCTATAATAAAACGGGGGAGATGGAAGCGGTCGATCACGACACTGCCTGCTTCTCTTTGGGCGGTAACTGCATTTTTATTGCCGTGCTGACACACGGTTTGCCCGATCGGCAAACGGCACTGAAACTGCACCAGACCATCGGCCGGCTCGTAGCCGACTATTTATTGGCAATGCAGAACGCCTAATGGATTTGCAAGATGTGATGCACCGAACTATTAGAAAAACTTGGCTCGGCCAAGTCCTTTGGACGACGGCCGGGCCTTAGCTTTTTCTTATACTTAGTCCCGCTGAAGTCTTTATCCTTTCCTAACGCATGGGAAAAACGAGGTATCCGCCCGATGACAGTTACCTCGTTTTGACATGTTTTTGTGTTTTAACCACCGCTGCTCACTTGTTGAGCGTCGCCGACGACTCGCAGCCAATACAAAAAATGACGCCCGCCTAAATTATCGCATGTACCTGCCGCAGAAATTTACTGGCTCTTTTTCTGACCAAACACGGCTTTCAAGCCGCGTCTGATGACCTGAAAAAAGGTCAATGACCTAACCATGCGCTCTGCCTTCACATAGTTTCGCACGGCACGCAGCACGGTTTTAGCATGCTTCGACGAAAAAGAATAGGTACCTTGTTTCTTTGTTCGTATAGCAAAACGGGGAATCCACTTGCCGCCAAACATGACTGAGGCAATGACGTAGTCGACCTCATCCCACGGAATATGGATGTATTTCTGGGTATCTCGATCATTGTAAAATTCAAATGCTTTGTCGCCAATCATGATCTTGCCGTAATCGGCCAACCCCATATAAGACGTCGCATCCATGACCAAATCAACTTTTGTATTCATCGATTGAACCATACTCACTGCTCCTTTCCTTTTCACTCTGTTCAGCCATTATACGTTTTTACCATAGATTAAACAATATAATGCGCCAGTTCTGCCGAGTAAAGCCGTCAAGGACGGCAGCGGCGCATCAGCCCGCTTGTAATGAACAGTAAGTATAAGAAAAGCCTGACATCCTTAGCTGAAAAGGAATCAGGCTTCCATCGTAGCTTCACATACTACTCGGGCCACTTTCTGTGTCACATAACATTGAGCACGTGCATCAGAATACCGAATACGAATAGCGCGAGAATCATGGTGATCGGGGAGACCTTCTTCTTTAATAACCACATGCAGAAGAGCGTTAAGCCAAGCGCAGCCAAACCGGGAATGAGGCTGTCAAGGTTATTCTGCAGCGTTGTTATTTTGCTTGCTTCCAGCGAGAGACCCGAGGCTTGCTGCTCCAATGCCGCCTTGACTCCTTGTGCTCCTGAAGGCAGGTGGCTCCAATCAATATATGCACCCTTGGACAGTTTAACTTGGGACACAACCGGTGTGAATTTAATCGATACCCATCGGTTAACGAGTGCACCAAGAATAAACATGCCAAGAATCGACGCACCTTTTGTAATGTCCCTGAGCAATCCGCCTGATACATCGTCAGTGATTTTAGAACCGGCTCGGTAGCCGAATTCCTGCGTATACCACATGAAGGCCATACGAATGATATTCCACCCAAAGAAATAGATGATCGGTCCAAGCAAATTACCTGTCATAGCGAAGGAGGCGGCTAACGCACCAAGGATCGGTTTCACCGTGAACCAGAACGCCGGATCGCCAATACCTGCGAGTGGTCCCATCATGCCGACCTTAACACCTTGAATGGCTACGTCGTCGACCGGTGCGCCATTGGCACGCTCTTCTTCCAGTGCTAACGTGACGCCAATGATCGGCGAAGCCAGATACGGATGGGTATTAAAGAATTCCAAGTGACGCTTGAGTGCGGATGCACGGTCTTCCTTTGATTTATACAACTTTTTAATGGCAGGAATCATGGTAAAAGCCCAGCCGCCATTTTGCATACGTTCGTAGTTCCATGAGCCTTGAATGAATGTCGAACGCCAGAAGACAGACAGGCGATCTTTTTTTGATAAGCTTATTTTTTCTCCCATTTTATCCTCGCCCCCTTCTCAATAATTATCAATAATATCGTCTAATGGATCACCCGTGTTCGTGCTCCCGCCGTTTGAACCACCCTTTTTAGAAAGGGCAAGGTAGATCAAGGCCAGAGCGACACCGATGGCACCAAGACCGATAAGTGTAATTTGCGTCACAGTAGCTAGGACGAAACCGATCGCAAAGAACGGCCAAACTTCTTTGGTTGCCATCATGTTAATGACCATGGCATAACCGACAGCCACGACCATGCCGCCGCCGACGGCCAGACCGCCTGTTAACCAAGTTGGCATAGTGGCAAGCAGGCTTCTAACAGTTCCCGTCCCAATGGCCAAAATCAAGGCTGCCGGAATCGCAATGCGGACCCCTTGCATGCAGATCGCGATGATGTGCCACATTTCAACTTTTCTAATGTTGCCTTCTCTTGCCGCGGCATCCATAAAGTGTACAAACGCTGTCGCAATTGTGCGGCAGACGATCGTCAGCAGAAGGCCGGCCACGGCAAGCGGAATAGCGATGGCGATGGCTGAGGGAACACCGGCACTGCCCTGGCCGCCAAGAACAAGAATAATGGCAGATGCAACAGAAGCAAGAGCAGCGTCCGGAGCGACGGCGGCTCCGATGTTGGCCCAGCCGAGCGCAATCAATTCAAGTGTTCCGCCCAAGATCAAGCACGGCACTAAATTGCCCGTCACCAGACCGATTAGTGTACACGCAATAATTGGTTGATGGAAGTGAAATTCATCCAGGATGCCTTCCATACCGGCAAGAAAGGCGACAATAATGACTAATATTATTTGAATAATATTAAGATCCATAATGTTTGAGCCTCCATTTCTTCTTCAATCCGTTAAGATTGTTTTAATTTGTTTAATTCGTCCTGCGCTTTTTTAATAATTTCAATCATGTTTCCTTTTGAGTCGTTAGGGACTTTGCGCACATCAAAGTCCAGACCCGCCTTTTCCAGCATGTTGAATGCATCAATGTCATTCTGATCAAAGGCGAGCACTTTATTTGGCTGCACCTTGCCCGTTGAGTGCGCCATTGAGCCAACATTGATCGTCTGGAGCGGGACACCGCCTTCAACCGCTCTCAGCGCGTCCTGTGGATTTTCAAAAAGAAGCAGAGCGCGCTCGCCGCCAAAATGTTGATCGTCTTTGGCCAGCTTAATCATTTGCGCGACCGGAACAACATGTGCTTTCACGCCCGGCGGTGCAGCCTGTGTGATCAGCTTTTTGCGCAAGTCATCGCGGGCAACAGCGTCAGATACAACGATGATGCGCGTCGGCTGCGTGGCTTTGGCCCAGGCTGTTGCCACTTGCCCGTGAAGCAAGCGGGAGTCGATCCGTGCCAGCACGTATTTAAATTTACCGGGGGCACCTTTTGGGGATGACTGAGCGGAAACGGCCGATCGACCTTCAGAGGTCTCCAATGCTTCGGGACGTACTTTGACTCCCTCCTTGGCCGTGCTTAAAAGGCGAGCAGCAAGTTTATGCGCCGTGTTCATAGCGGCGCGTGAAGCATAGGCTTCGATTAGCATCGGCAAGTTCATGCCGGAGACGATCGCGCATTTATCCTTGTGCTCTTCAAACAGTCGGTTCGCCTGATTGAAAGGGGTACCGCCCCAGAGATCGACGAGAAACAAAATATCTTCTTGTTCCCCGAAAGAAGCCATGGCATGTTTCATTTTTGCTTGAATATCGGCAGGTCCCTCGTTAGGCATCAGAGTCACTGCTTTCACATTCTCCTGCTCGCCGAATATCATTGAGCCGGACTGGAGAATACCTTCGGCAAAGCTTCCGTGGCTTGCCAGGATAATACTTACTCCCATCGCTTTATACCTCCTGTAATCCTAGTTTGACGTAGGTGCATGACTGGATGCTTCCGCTATGTCATCGCTTTCAAAATTTAAAATAATCATTGGGATCAGCTGTTCTGCTGCAACACTGTACACCTCCTATCTGATTGTGAGGCACAGTCCCATTCGAACCATCGCCTAACTGAGCTACACTAACTTTTTTTCAGCCAGCGATTTCCAGAGATTCTTTGAACTGTCGCTAGACACTTTGCGCACATCAAGTTTGATTCCCCGCTCATAGAACCATCTGAATGCTTCAACATCGGCTGCATTCACTGCAATGGCATCGGTCACCATGACTCGTGTTGTATCAAAGCTGATTGCACCGATATTAATCGAGTCCACCGTTATACCACTTTCGACAAGGTGCTTCGCGTCAATAGGATTCTCGACAAGAATCATAGGTTTAAAAGCATCGAAGCGCGGATCATGATAAATTCTTATCATTTTCTCCACCGTCAGAACGTCTGAACGGATGCCGGCAGGAGCGGCAAGTTGTATCAGCGTCTTTCGCGTTTTATCGCCGGCTACCCGATCTGACACAATGAGGATGCGATTCACTTTGACCGCTTTTGCCCAGCTTGTCGTTACTTGCCCGTGTAGCAGGCGGCTGTCAATCCGCAATAAACGCACATCCATCACCATTACAACCACCGCCGTTTCTGAAGTTACTGAGGGCTAAGCGATGGCACGACGCCTCCGGTTTAATGGATGCTCCCATTTTTGTCAATTGCCGGAAATCGGCCAGCTTTTTGAAAAAAAGTGACTGCGCCGCGCCCCCTCACTCCGTCTGTCCATCAATACTCTCAAAAGCTGCAACCTTCAAATTCTGTGAAGCGGTTTCTGTTTCAATCTGCCAGCCAGCACTGCAAAAGTTAGCTACGCTTTATACATAGCAATTTTTGTGCCAACTATTGTGTATCACACTTATAGCGGCGTACACTCACGCCTTTGTTCCAACAAGCTAAAAAAAATGATACACAAAAGTGAGAGTCGCTACTTTTTTGTATCGCTTTTTTCTCTTTCTGTATTAAATAACTCCACAATATAATACACTTCTGCCTCCGGAAGCAATATATTCAGCGTTTTATGCAAAAAATCATTGGCCTGCTTAATGATTAAGTACCATGCTTGCGTTCTCACTTCCGCCAGCTTTTGTTCATCAACCTGCATGTCGGTGCGCGTCAAATAACGCTCAAGAGCGCCTGCCATGTGCATGATCAGACTGATCTTAAAAGCGCTTCGCATCTTGAACGCACCACACTGCTCAATGACGTCACAATATCGCCATAGTACCTTTTCAATTTTTGCGGGATTAATAAACGTAAAATACTTTTCCAAATACTGCTGACTCATCTCCTCGGTAAACAGTTCCGAACACTCCGAGACCCGCCCATCCAGCGCAGCCGGATAAGCGGTTTCCTCGATCAAGCTGACGAAACTCTCACCGCCGCCTTGGAGCAAATTTTCCAAAGAAACAAACGGAACAGCGATTCCCGGATCTACAATACCGGTCGCTGCCACAATGTGATATTTTTTTTGAATCTGAACGAGCGTTTCGCTCATATTCACAACCGAAATGCTCAGGACAGTGATGTCGTCGATTAAATTATCAATCAATATCTTATCGAGCAGTTCCTTAATTCGCTTTGCCGTACCCTCCCCGGTCGAACAAATGGCAAGGATCGCTTTGTCCCGCCCGTCGGATTCATGCTGCGCCTCACGCTTTGTCTGCTGCATCTTCTCAACTGTTCGTGAATAGCCGCTAAATTCGCGCAGCTGACGGTAGGCCGTGTCAAGGTCATTATCCACAAGCGCTGTCTTTCGAGCAGCCTCCAGCACCATTGCCGTCGTTACCATATCCAGTGTTTTGACCTGAACGCCTGTTTTCTCTGTCAGTTTACTGCTGAACGTACTGAGAGAACCCATATCAACTAATAGAAGGACGCCATTGCCCTGATCCGTATGCTTCACTTGTGCCGCAATCCCGTCAAGCGCAACTTTGGGACTCATGTCAAGCGGCATGTCATAAGCCGCGATATGATTGACCGACAGCAGTTGGGATACGACGTCCACCATCGAAGAAGCCGTACTTTTGCCGTGCGCTGCAACGACGATGCCCACTTTTCCGGTTTTCGGCTCTAACTTTAAAGAAACGAGCAGGATGGCCATGTAGTAGATCTCTGATTCAGGAATGGGAAAGTGGTAATGACTCTCGATCAAATTTTCCACATGTTCAGCAAGTTTAAATTCAACCGGATAGTCGTGGAGCACCGACATCAGATCGGATGAGAGTTTACGCAGCGGCTTTCCCGACTGAATTCGCTTAATGAATGAACTGATATGCAGGCTCATGGCATACAGAAAGTTATCTCTGACCGGGTAACTTTCTTCTTCACGGAGTAACCGCTCAATCTGCTCTGTTAAATCAATAATTTCCTGATCAACAATTTCATAGAGACTGCTGCCTACTTTTTCAAGTTTTCCCTGGCGATAAAACGACTTAAGATGCAGATTAATATCGGTCATGATAAAACTGTTGATAGCCGAATGATCCAGCCCTTCGTCTTTCAGCAGCGCCGCCTTATCGCCAATGATTTCGTACAAATTATAGGGTAATTCATAACTGTCAATATCAGGCTGTCCCCGCATTTCATCCGGCTTAATAACCATCGTCGACTCAAGCAGGCGACTCAAATTGCCCAGTTCCTGACGATTATCAGCAACGCTTGAGAGTCCGTCTTTAATATTTGGAGGCAGCTGATTAAAGAGTAAGGTAATCTCATTTTGATTGTTCATATTGTTCAAAAATCCTTGTGCACACACAAGCTGAATATTCGATTTCAACTGACCGACGTTGCCGTATGTGACGCTGCCGATCAGTGCTTTAATCACATCTTCACTCAATCGAATATTTTTATGGATTCGATTGGCTTCAAGCGTGATTAATTGTTCCAGTAACTGCAACTTTTCGCGCGCGCTCCTTTGATTGAATTCCGGCAGCCGAATAATGATCGGAATTCGGCGGACAAACGTTTGCAGCAGCGCGCTTTCCGGATCTTCAGTGGTCGCGTAGACGAGCCTGACGTCTGCATGATGGACTTTTGCTGTCTCACCCAGACGGCTGTAAGTTCCATGGTCCATAAAATAAAAGATCATTTCCTGTCCTTCAGGCGGCAGGCGATGCACTTCATCCAAAAACAGCATGCCACCGTCCGCTTCTTGAATCAAGCCTTCTTTGTCGGTGTGAGCGCCGGTAAAAGCCCCTTTAACATAACCGAACAGATGCGACATCAACAACTGCGGATTGTGCGCGTAATCGGCACAGTTGAAAACTTTAAATCCTTTTTTAGAAATAATTGCTTGATCTAAGGCAAAGTGATACATTTTATTTGCAAAGTAAGTCTTGCCTGATCCTGTCGGGCCAATGATCAGCGTATTAAGTCCGTGCGGCGGGTAAAGCAGGGCTGCTTTTGCCTGATCGACTTGATTTTTTAAGCTGCCGTGACTGCCGATCATGTGTTCAAAAGCATCGCTCCCGCTTCCAATTGCAGAATGCTTGCTGCCCGTCGCTTTATTATCAAGCCGGGCATATCCGGCAAAGCCAACCATTGGTTTTTGCTGCATCGATGGGTGCTTGTTTTCTCCCGCATGGTTAATGAAGTAATAGGCTGGGCGACCGCTCGTTTTGTCAATCTGCCCCTCTCTGACAAGCTGATTAAGCACTTTGCTCACATTCGGACGCAGCACACCGATTGCTTCGGATATTTCACCGGTCGTTACGCCCTCAGCCGCGCCGGACGCATGATTTTTCAAATAGGTTAATACTTTTTCTCGCCGTGTCACGTGTGCACGCTCCCCCTTTTTCATACATTAGAGCAAGTGGAAGAATCTCTAGCAGAGTTAAACCCAAAAAACGGCGGTGTGCTGCTCTGTCCGGTGAACAGGGGACAGACGCAGCATAGTCTCGCAGTCAGGAAAGACACGTTTGACTTCCGAGACGTCGACAAAGGCAAGAAGATCGAACGATCTGCGGCCGATAAGCACCGCCGCGCGATAGCTTAAGCAGCGAACACCGCCCAATTTTTCAAAGCAGTTTGTTGTGTATCGCCAGTGTATCACACATTTAAAAAGTAAGCGAATTCATGCATTTCATCTGGCATTTTTATATGTATTTGACTCAAGCAGACGTTGCTGTCCAGGCACGCGTCGCCAAGCGCACAAGCCTGTACACTTCTATTGCAGCCCGGTCACCGTCTGGCGCATCAAAATATTTAACATTCGCTTCTCTCGGCGCTTTCTTTCACAAATCATCTTATTTGACGATGAATGAGATCGGCTGAATTGTCGTCAGGCTAACTGGGACAAGCCTGCGAAACGAAGCGCCAATAGCAATGCCAAACCTGCGAAACGAAGCAGAGACGAAAACCCTAACAGGTTTTCGCCTCAGAGGCGCTCAATCTTCTAAAGCTGCACGCCCGCTCATGAGGGCGATATCCACTTTTTCATCATGGTTGGCACGCTTTTATTGCCTTGTCCTTCCGCGTCCCTTTAATTAGAAAAACTTGGCTCGGCCAAGTCCTTTGGACGAAGGCAGAGGCTTAGCTTTTCTTATCCTTATTCCTGCTGACATTTTTATATTTTCTTAACATATAAGAAAACAGTCATCTGTGGCTCCCTGCCGCCCGTACAACGAGCTCACTCACGCTAAAGCAAAAGTGGATCTGTCCTTTTGCAGCCTTCCATTTCAGCGTCAATCGTTCCAGTCGTTTCCAAAATAACTAAGCCGTGCTTTGTTTAAACGAATCAAACTTCGGCGCAGCCGTTGCTCGCCGCTGCGCAGCTCTGCCTCATGTCGCGACAAAGGCGCGGCATACAGGCGAGTCAGTGCCGCTTGTTCTGCAGGCGCAAGGGCGGCAAGTACAAGTAGCATTTCATCCTCCGTCCACTCCACGTCCAGCAAAAGATCGACAAGATCATCAAAGGCATGAATTTCCTGGCGCAGCATTTTGATTCGTTCGTTCGTGCTGCGGGATTGATTCAGCGACTGCACGACACGGCGATAGTTCGCGTCGTCCATCTTTACCAAAGAAACCACCTGTGTCTCCGGTTTATAAACGCCATGAACAGGAATCAAAAAAACATGATTAAGTGTTCCGGTTTTCACGGCAAGTTCGACCGACACCGAGAGCGATTCACAGCTGCGTCGAAGATAGCCGGTGAGCGCGGCGGGTAACCGCATATCTCTTGCCAACTCAGCGACGGTGGCTTCCAGCAGCGCTTGAATATCCGTCCGGCTTTCTTGTTCCAAACGCTTACCGATTAACCCTACGGCGTCAGCATTCAAATTAAGCTGGCGCGGCGGCCGTCCCGTCAGCTTGCAGCCGATTGCGCTGGTTAGCACCGGACCATAAAGATTCATCAGCAGTGTGTGGTAGTCTGCTGAATAACCGCAAAGCAACTCGTGAATCGCCTCATCTGAAAAGTAACCACAAAAGCAATTCTCATAATAAATACACGTTAGATACTTGTGAATAAATTCGATACCAGACAGTTTTTCAAATGGCTGAAACACTGGATAATCAGCCGTAATATGAATGTCCTGTGCCGCAAAAACCGGGTCATACAGTTTAAAAAAGCCATGAATACCATCGA
The DNA here is from genome assembly GCA_047722915.1 of Sporolactobacillus sp. Taxonomy (GTDB): domain Bacteria; phylum Bacillota; class Bacilli; order Bacillales; family Sporolactobacillaceae; genus Sporolactobacillus. The sequence goes on along the minus strand of JBDNZQ010000001.1, from coordinate 51,429 downwards.
CGACCGTCGATGTATAAAACTGATTGTCGGAGTGAATCAAATGAGCGACAATGGTGGCATGTAGCAGCCGTGTTGATTGAACGAGACGCTTTGTACGTTTCAAGCCATCATTGAACAGTGCGCGTACCCCCCGACTCTGTAGCGCGATAACCGCGTCATCTGGATACGGATAATGCTTTGCGGCGATTCCCAGTGTGAAAAAGATAGAATGCATGATGTGCTCAGCTCCCTCCACTGGAATGGAGCTGCTTCTCCCTTTTTGAAAAGCTTCGACATGCTGTGCGAGCAAGTCTAGACAATCCATCTGCATCTTTTCCAGTGCGCGTGTCGCCAATACGCCTTGCGCGTATGCCTTCTCAAGCAGTGACTGAAAGTAGTTATCACTGCTCAATTGCCGACTGTTAATTACGCAATGCCGTTCCGGATTAGTCATAGTCTTTCCCCCTTATCAGGAATCCCCCTCGAATGCCTCCACTGCGCAAGTCGCGGGAGAGGCGCTCAAGCTCGTCTCCTGCCAGCAATTCGAGTGAACCGTGACATGGACCATTGTACGCTTGTTTCATCTCCGCGATTAGCCGACCGTCGCTGAGCAAGTCGAGAGTTTCGTTCTTGTAATAGTAAAAAATGGTCAACAATTCATGTAGCGTCTCTTCATAATGATCTTGGCAAAGATAAGGTGAATCACAAAATGCCGCTATGATTTTTTCAACCACACCGCCGCCGAATTCGACCCGTCCGTTTTCCTTAAGTGCATAGAACCGCTGTTGCTCGAGCGCTATGGCTTGATTTTCCGTCAAAGTCAGACCAAATGGTGCTGTCATCGCATTGCAACCCAGAATGGCATGCACGGCCTGCTTCTGTATGAGTGCTGAATTCCAAACAGTCAGTTCTTGCATTTTAAATTTTCCCTCCCAAATTTGTTGACATATAATATTTTTTGTGATATATTAAGATTGATATAAATAATTATTTTCATAATATCATCTTCTAAACACCTTAGTCAAATCTCTATTTATCTTTGACGTCTTTTAATTTGTACACAGTTCCGCTTTCGAAATAACTTAGGCGTGCGTTGGCTCGAATAATCAGGTAAACATATTAAAACGAACACCCGAAAAAACAAGAAACGATCGCTGCATTTTCCTGTCTGCAACGTCTCCTGTTGCCAAAATTTTTACCGTTCTTTAAATTTGCCAAATTAACGACACGTGGGACTGTGTTAACAGCGCCATAGCCAGCCGCTCAACGATTGCAAACGCAGATTTGTGGCGCAATGCATACCCGCCCGTTTTGATGTGATGCCGCATGCATCAGCGGGGTGCACCTAATCTTATTAGAAAAACCGGACTCTGGCTGCTCGTTTTTTCTGCAAGGCGTCTCGCGCCTCCTCTTTTTCCCGATATGCCTGCAAAATTTATATACTTTCTTTACTCGCTTAGAAAAACTTGGCTCGGCCAAGTCCCTAGGAGGACGGCCGAGCCATAGCTTTTTTTAGACTTGATTCCGCTGAAATCCTTGTACCTTCCTAACGTATAGAAAATAGACTGATGCCGTGCACGTACCTGCTCAAAGATTTATGGCCTTTATACCTTGACCCGCTTCAAACGCAAGCTATTTGATACGACGGATACTGAACTGAAAGCCATCGCGGCACCGGCTACCCACGGTGCAAGCAAGCCGAGTGCGGCTACAGGAATACCGATCGCGTTATAGAACAGCGCCCAAAACAAATTCTGACGGATGTTCGTCATCGTTTTGCGGCTCAAATCAATGGCTTTATGAATGTGAAGCAGATCGCCACCAACCAATGTAATATCGGCAGCCTCGATCGCTACGTCAGTCCCGGTGCCAATCGCCATGCCGATGTCGGCTGTTGCTAACGCCGGTGCATCGTTAATACCGTCTCCGACCATAGCGACCTTTAGTCCTTTTTCCTGAAGACTTTTCACTTTGGCTGCTTTTTCTGCGGGAAGGACCTCAGAAAACACGTGGTCAATGCCCGCCTGTTTGGCAATCGCCTGCGCCGTTCGCTCGTTGTCGCCTGTGATCATATACACCAAAAGGCCACGCGCTTTCAGCTCCTCGACAGCTTGCCGCGAAGACGGCTTCATTGTATCCGCCACGGCAATCATCCCTTGTAGTTTGCCATTGCATGCAACGAGCATCGTTGTTTTACCTTCAGACTCAAGCCTCTTCATCTGCCCCTCAGCTTCAGAGCAGGAAATACTCTCCTTATTCATCAGCCGCCGCGTACCGATGGTTATGTCCTTTCCAGAAACGGTGGCTTTAATGCCATATCCCGCAATCGCATGAAACCGACCGGGCGAGGAGATCGGGCTTGAACTGTTCTGCTTGCCATACGATACGATCGCCTGTGCAAGTGGATGCTCACTGGCTGATTCCGCCGCGGCCGCCAGACGCAAAAGATCATCTTCCGCCGCTCCATTCAGCACAATAACGTCAGTCACCTCCGGCTTACCATTGGTAATGGTACCCGTTTTATCCAGCAGAATGGCCTGCAAACTCTGAGTTGTTTCCAGATACTCACCTCCTTTGAAAAGGATACCGTTCTCGGCTCCTTTCCCTGTTCCAACCATGATGGATGTCGGCGTCGCAAGTCCCAAAGCGCACGGGCAGGCAATGACGAGCACACTGATGGCCGCGACCAGCGCAGAAGCCAATTGACCGGGCGTAACAAAGAGAATCCAAACGAGCAACGTCAGCACCGATATACCAATCACGATCGGGACAAAAATGCCCGAGATGCTGTCCGCCAGGCGCTGAATGGGAGCTTTTGAACCCTGAGCCTCCTCGACAATCTTAACAATTCCGGCAAGTGCCGTATCTTTGCCTACTTTTTCTGCCTTCATCGTTAACATTCCGTTCGCATTCACCGTGGCGCCAATGACCTTGTCATCTTTACCTTTTTCAACGGGAATCGACTCACCGGTAATCATTGATTCATCCACGGACGAGCGTCCGGCTACGATGATGCCATCTACCGGTATTTTTTCACCGGGCTTGACACGGAGCAAATGGCCGACAGCCACTTGATCGATCGGCACTTTCCTTTCTTTGCCGTCCTCAATGATCGTCGCCTCTTTCGCCTGCAACTCCATTAACTCAGTAATTGCCACCGTCGTTCGCCGTTTGGCGCGTGATTCAAAATATTTGCCGAGCAAAACAAGCGTTATTAAAATGGCGCTTGTCTCAAAATACAGTTCAGGGTGAACGAGTCCGCCGAACTGATAACGGAATGTCTCGAACGCGCTATAAAAATAAGCAACACTCGTGCCAAGCGCCACAAGCACATCCATATTAGCACTTTTATTTAACAGAGCCTTCGTGCCGCTCACATAAAATTGACTGCCGATGTAAAACTGCACAATGCCGGAAACCACAAGTTGAAACCACGGATTCATCAGTAAGTGAGGCAGAGGCAGCCCGGTGTTAAAGGGCAGGTGGGCAATCATAGTATAAAGCAGCGGCAGCGAAAGGACAGCGGATAAAACGAGTTTCTGCAGCTTTCTCCTGAGTTCCCTCTCTTTTTCATCCGCTGCCTGATCCTGTTTCGGTATAGCTTTGTAACCGAGAGTCTTGACCCGATCATAAATCGCATCGGATTCAGTGATCCCCGGCTGAAAAATGACCGTTCCAGACTCAGTCGCAAGGTTAACTTGGGCTGAGACGACACCATCCATACGAGTCAATCCTTTTTCAATGCGTGCCGCACAGGAGGCACACGTCATGCCCAAAATGTCGACATCCAGCCTTTGCGCCTGCACACCGTAGCCGAGCCTTTCAATCCTTTGCACAATGTCCGTCGGTTTAGCTTTGCTTTCATGAATCGTTACGTTAGCTTTTTCCAGTGCAAGGTTGACGTTTGCTTCAATGCCGTCCATCTTATTAAGCATTTTTTCAATCCTTGTCGAGCAAGACGCGCACGTCATGCCGGTAATCCCTATCTGCATGGTTTTTGAATCCACCAATGTCATCCCCCTTACCTCCATTCATTAGAAAAACTTGGCGCTGCCAAGTCCTTTGGGCGATGGCCGCGCCTTAGCTTTTCTTATACTTAGTCCCGCTGAAAGCTATAAACCTTCTTAACGTATTAGAAAAACTTGGCGCTGCCAAGTCCCTTGGGCGACGGCCGCGCCTTAGCTTTTCTTTTACTTGGTCCCGCTGAATCGATCGACTTTTCCTAACGTATCAAAAAACGCCTGCGCGCATCCGACATTCAAAAGCATTCACGGGTATACTGATTAAGGTTTCATAGCGTCAACTGCTTCTACCTTTTTATTATACCCACCGGGGGTATATGAGTCAAATGATTAACTTGCTCACCGTTGGCAGGGACGACAGGCTTTTTTTAGTTCCCTTTTTAATAAAAGGCTATTGTTGAAGCCCCGTATTGCTTTTTGATAAGATAAATGTCCCCATGCGATGGCGCTTGCCGATTGCCGGGAATCCAAGGAAACGTGCAGCGCCTCCGCGGCAAACGGTCTCATACGGCAAAAATTGCCTCAAAGCAACAATTCTACCTCACGAAAAGACGGATGCCGCCATCCAGTATGTTGTTGATAAACTCAACCACCGTCCGCGTAAATGTTTGGGGTGGCAAACGACCTATGAGCCTTTTATCACCAAGTGTTGCACGTGATTTTGACAATTCAAGCGCATAAAAAAGCACCTGCATCGCAAATGCACTGATCGGTAATCCGTGCAAAAGAACACAGGTGAATGGATGAATACACAACGCTGTCCCACTTGCGCAGTGAACGGTTTAATCGAGACGCTTGCGCCGCACTTCATCCTTCTCACAGCTAAACAGCGTTCGGTGGTCTTCAATCATTGTTTCCAAATGCACCGGACGCCCCCATAACTGAACGAGATACGTCAATACCCCTTGCAGATCGCGCAAGTCCAATTCAATCCCTTCATAGCGGTGTTTCAGCAGCAGCTCGCCGTTATGCTGATAATCGCCGTCCTCAACAACGATGTAAGGAAACCCACCGTTAATGCGCATTGAAACAAGCTGATCCCTGACACTTTTCCAGTCCTTATCCGTGATCGCATAATCGTCGCCCTTTTTTTCAAAGAGAAAGAGATCTTCACGCTGAACTAGTGATTGATTTAAATAATTGCGAATGAATGACTGGTCAGATTCCAACTCGCGAACCTCAAATAATTTGCTCCGTCCGTCACCGTCCTTCACCCCGCGGCGCCGCAAATCGTCATCCGGATGATTGTAGCGCTGCTCAATATCCTCAAAGATTTTCAAACCGAGATAATAGGGATTGATGCTCTGCCGCGAAGGTTGCACGACTTGTGCATTCAGTTTGGCAAATTCAACAGCTTCTCCCGATGTCAAATCAAGTTCACGCATAATGCGGGCATGCCAGTACGATGCCCACCCTTCGTTCATAATCTTCGTTTCGAGCTGCGGCCAGAAGTAGAGCATTTCTTCGCGCAGCATCGTCAGTACATCGCGCTGCCAATCCTCAAGCACCCGGCTGTACTCCTCGATAAAAAAGAGCAAGTCCTTTTGCGGACGAACGGGAAAACGCGCTTCTTCCGCCTCCTCAGCCGCGCTTTCATGCGGATCATCCAAACTGAGCAAATCCTGATACTCAGAGAGGGGCTTCCGCTTTTTCTTAACCGGTTTCCCCGGCTTGTTATCAAGCCAATCCCCTTTGCGGATGATGCGGGGATCGACATGTTCCTGAATGGCAAGAACGGCATCAATGAACGTTTCCACATTCTTTCTGCCATATTGCTTTTCATAGGCATGAATGCGTTCCGCTGTGGCGCCCATACTCTCAACCATATCACGCCGCGTGTTGATGAACCGGACATTATTTTTAAAAAAATCGCAGTGCGCCAGCACATGTGCGACAATCATTTTATCCTGGACAAGTGTATTCGTGTCAAGCAGAAAAGCGTAGCATGGATCAGAATTAATCACCAGCTCATAAATCTTACTGAGGCCCAAATCATACTGCATCTTCATCTTATAAAACTGCTTGCCGAAGCTCCAGTGTGAAAAGCGTGTCGGCATTCCATATGCACCAAACGTATAAATGATTTCGGCCGGACAAATTTCATAACGCATCTCATAAAAATCAAGGCCAAAGCCGCCGGCAATCTCGGTTATTTCATTGATCGCTGCCTCAAGCTGTTTTTTATCGTTTGGATTCACCGCAAAGCGCTCCTCCCCCGATCCGGTTTGCCTGACGGATCAATTCATCTTATGAAACTGACATTCATAAAATGACGGAGACATGCGCACTGCTGACAGATACATATGGGAAAAACCGGGCAAAAGGCGCCTGCTCCTTTAAAACAACGATGCTCCGGTTTCGCTAGTGGCGAAGCTCATGCCCGCGGCATTGCTTTTAACAAACATAATATTTGATTTAAACCTTATCAAGATAAGAGGCCAGCAGTCTAAGGCACTGTTCCTGCGATTTCTAGTTTGATCATTAATTGATCGCCGGCAAGGGGCGGTTTTCATCACGCCCAATCGCACTCACCCTCTCCCATGAACAGGACGGATGGTGGCAACAAATATGGCGGATGCAAAGCAATGGTGCTTTGTATCCGCCACATGAGGCTTAATCTGCTGCTGTGCTTTTCGGACGCGCAGCAAGCGCAATTTGTTGCGGGCGCCCGCTGCAGCAAACTGCCATTTAATGGCCATGCATTGACGATTGGTTTTGAAATTCCAGAGACTGTGCACCGATTAAAGCCTGTCACTTTATTAGAAAATATATTTTTGCTCAAACTCGCTGCGGGTCAGCGGCTTGCTATAGAAATACCCTTGAACGGTATGGCATTCGCAGTTAGACACGGCGCTGAGCTGTTCTTCTGTTTCCACACCTTCAGCGACGACATCGATCCACAGCTGTCTGGCCATCGATACAATCGCCGAAACAATGGCTTGATCTCTTGCACTCTGGTTAATGTCAATCACAAATGAGCGGTCAATCTTCAGCCGGGTAATTGGCAGATGCTTTAAATAACTCAGCGAACTATATCCCGTTCCGAAATCATCCAGACTGACACTCAGCCCCATATTGCGCATTTGGCCAAGCAACGCTTTAGAGCGCCCCATATCCTCCGCCATCGTTGACTCCGTAATTTCCAGATCAAGGTATTGGGCAATAAGGCCAGACTCCTGCAAGGCACTGGCAATGTTCTCAATCAGCTGCGCATTCTGAAACTGGCTGATTGATACATTTACCGAAATCGGTATCTTCGGGCCGCCGCATTCTTGCCACCGCCTCATCTGCCGGCACGATTCAACAAGCACCCACTGGCCGATATCATTAATCAGCCCGGTTTCTTCAGCAATGGCAATAAACTGTCCGGGTGCGATCGTGCCTCTTGTCGGATGCAGCCAGCGAATAAGCGATTCAACACCGATAAGGCGGCGATCAGTTGCGCGGATCTGCGGTTGGAAGTAGAGAGCAAACTGATTGGTTTGCAGTGCATGCTGCAATTCATTTTCAATGGCAATCTTAGTCAGCAGCTGGGCATGCAGCGCTCGCGTATAGAAAAAGTAGCCGTGCGGCTGACGGCCGGCTTCCTGAAGTGCCGCTTCGACATTGGCAAACAGTTCATCGCCGCTTCGGCCATGCTGAGGATAAGCGGCAATGCCCATCGTAAATCCACCATATATTTTCCTGCCGCCAACACAATAAGGTTCGTTTGTACATGCAGCAAGCCGTTCAGCAAGTGCCCGCACACGTCTGAAATCTCCTCTGCATACCATCATAAACTGTCCATGATTACGAAAAAGCAGCGCCCGTTGCGAGATGCCCACGGACTTCAAACGGTCGGCAAAGGCGCGCACAAAACCATCGCTTTCTTGGCTGGGCAGCCCCTGTTTCAACATTTTCAGCCGATGAGTATTTAGTTTGATTAAATAAAAGGCTTTAGCCTGACCACTTGCCCGATTCATGCCTTGACGCAGTAATGCAGAAAGAGCACGTTCATTAAGCAATCCGGTCAGCGGATCATGATAGGCCTGCCGACGTCTGAACCGTTCCTGCTTTTTTCGACTCCTTGCTTCCATTCTTTCAAAACAGTCACACACAAGCAACAACTTGAATGTGCACATGTGTTCAAACGCCTCAATGATGGCATGCTTTCTTTGGACATCACTGATTGTGTCGCACAAAAAAGCCAACAACCACTGCTCAAAGCTGCGCGCAAGCAGGATGAAATCGGCCTGCCGCACATGATGCACTTGCAAAAACCGCATCAGTTCGCGACAATAGTCGGACAGGTGATTCCCGATACTGGCCAGCAAGAACACCGACCCTTTGCGCAGCAGATCATTGCCGGAATGGCTGAACCATTCATGCCCTATGGCTGTTTGAATGGTCTCGGCGATGCCTTCCCGCATGTCGTTCATATGGTTAAAAATGACCGGCCTCACCCATCTGACCATCTGTCGATCACAAAAGGTCAGCCGGCTGCATGTGATTTGCCGATTCATCGCTTCACTGACAGATATGTCCCTCAGCCTTACCGTCTGAAGCACGTCCAACCATTCCTGCCATGTCATTGTCCCGCTGCCAATCGCCATTGTCGCATCCTCGCTTCAGTCAATCACTTTCGGTACATTTTCTATTCTATATCTGATACTGGATTGATAAATGATGCAATCGTTCCACATTTTTCTAGTTAATTAAATTTTACGTCTTTTCCTCATTTCCAACAATGAGCAACGGCACACGCTACGAAAGTCGCACTCATTTTTTGTATCTTTATTGGATGCTGCCGACGTGCTTTGTGCGCTGCTTTCATTTCCGGTTATATTGACCATAATACGTGCATCCATATCGGCTGTTTATCCCCGTTCCTCTGGCTGGCGTGGGTGAACTTGCTGGAGCGCATGCGGAAGTGCCAAACATCCCCAAATGGTTGCCTTGATCGCTTTGAGCCACTACCCACACGATACATCAATTGTATCGGCGTGCGGATTGTTTTTCTCGAGTGCTATTTAAATAACCTTGTGACAATCGAACAGTTTTTCCTTAGAAAAACCGGGCAAAAGCAGTCCGGTGCTTTGAGGCAACTGCGCTCCGGTTTCGCTAGTCGCGGGCGCATGGCGAGCCACCTCAAACAGCCGGTGATCTGCGAGGCCCGCCCGGCACGCTGTTCCCGCCAATCGCCCTCGCGCCTTCGCTTTTTCCGGTATAACGGCAAAAATCATATACTTTCTTCACTCGGAACAAAATAATACAAGATTTGATGACATCATACGCTAAAATTTTTTTGCTAATCCACGAAACCTTGTTGCATGCGTAGAGCATGGCATTGATAACACAAACAAATTAGCACCATTAAATGTTTGCAACAATAGTATAAATTGACCGATTTAAAATGACTCTTTTGAATACCCTCAACAATAAATCTCCAAAAATCGGCAACTAATTGCCCAACTTTTGGAGATTGAATGAAAATCGATAAACTTGATATGTAAAGTCCGCAGCCGTTACATTGCACATGGCCATTATTTGATATCGGATGCAGATGGTATGGACGCTGTTCATGCTTGTTCAAAACTGGCACACCACGCAGACGTCGGACAAACAACTGTGAGTGACCGCTTACCCCCTCGATCGCAAAGTCTTAGTGTTCGATCATGGAGTTGAAAGTCGTCAACATTGAGCAATTGTTCCAATGAATGAATCCAACTTAACTGACATCATTTGCACACTTTCCCGTTTGAATGACGTCTATGACATTGTCCAATCCGGTATAGACGATATTATGCACGGCCGTTGTCGTGTAAAATCCAACATGCGGCGTCAGCAAAACATGATCCATTATCATCAGTTTGGTCAGCCATGGCTCGCTGAACGGCTTGCCGCTTAAATCTTGATTAATGAACCATTCATCTTCATAAACGTCCAGCGCGGCACCTGCAATTGAGCGGGACTCCAGCGCCTGGATTAGTGCTGCCGTGTCGACGAGCCCGCCGCGTGCAGCATTGATCAAGATTGCGTCTCTTTTCATGAGATTCAATGTTTCTTCGTTGATCAAATGATGAGTAGAAGAAAGAAGCGGCACATGCAAAGAAACAATATCAGCCCGACTAAGCAAAGTTTTAAAATCTTGCTGATACGTCAGCACACCGTTCAATTCATCATTTGGGACGACATCATAGCCGATAACCGTCGCGCCTAAAGATTTGAATAGACGCGCCGCAACCGACCCGATGTGCCCGGTGCCGACAATGCCAACTGTGAGCCGGCGCAGTTCTCGGGCCACCAAGCCGTGCCAATGAAAGTCATGCTTTGCAAAGCGGGCCTGAAACAATGAAAGCTGCCGCGTTAGCTGCAATGCCTGTGCCACAGCCAATTCTGCCACCGCATAAGGCGAGTATGCGGGAACATTAGTGATCATGAGTCCGTTCGCTTTTGCCAGCACTAAGTCCACTGTATCATAGCCGACCGACCGTACAGAAATTTGTTGAATATTGAACTGTTTAAGCTGACGGTAGATTTGTTCACCGCCAATCGATTGTCCTTGGCGAATGCTGATGCCATCGTACCCACAAGCCTCATGAATGGTAGATGGAGACAGCGGATGAGGACAGAACGCGACTTCGACTTGCCGTTCTTTTGACCAGCGCAGCGCCTCTTCCACTTCATCTTCAAAAGCGTTATAAATTAAAATTTTCATCGTTTATCCCCTGTTTTTGAATTCATGAATTGATAAACATCCATTTTTTGATTTACCATGCGGGGACAACCGAACCGTGAAAAGTCGTTTGAATATAGTCTTTAATTATTTTTGAATGATAGTATGTTTCAAGCTGCTTCACGAACGGTGCATTCTTATCCGCTGTGCGCACAACAAAATAATTCGGATAGCTATTATGCGTCAGCGATTCATGAAAAATTGCATTTTTCAAAATGGTAAGGTGAGCGCCCATAGCATAATTCGAATTAATGGCAGCTGCTGTCACATCATTCAAGTGTGACGTAATTTGAGCGGGATCCATGGTTACGAACTGAATGTTTTTGGGATTAGAAATAATGTCTCTCGTCGATCCGGTTCGTTCGGTCCCCGGTCGCATTTTAATCACGCCTGCCTTTTGCTGCAGCGTCAGACTCCGCGGCTCAGTTGACGGATCGTTTGAGATGGCAATGCTGTCACCGTTTTTGAGCTGTTTCAAATTTTTTATCTTGTTCGAGTACACACCGAGTGGAAGTGCTACTGTTTTAAAGACATTTACAAGCTTATAGCCCTTCTCCTTGACCTGCGCATTTAAAAAAGGTAATGTCTCGTAGCTGCTTGCATCCAAGTCACCGCTATTTAGCGCAGCATTCGGCTGACTGTAATCTTCAAACACTTTGATGTTGATTTTCAAGTGGTCTTTTAAAGCAAGTTTGGCAATCTGCTCCATAATCTGTTGGTGCGGGCCCGCTGTGACGCCGATCGTCAACTCACTTTCTTTCGCCTTTGAATGGGTTTGAGTAGTTTGACTGCATGACGTGAGTAAAAATAAAAAAGAAATCATGAGTATGGAAGCAATCCATAAACGATAATGTGTTTTCAACTGTTATTCACTCCTCAATAGGTTGTTCAAATTCTTCTTACTGCAAGAACAAATGAAAAGTTTTTACTTAGCTGCTATCAGATTAGAAAAACTTGGCGAGGCCAAGTCCTTTTGGCGACGGCCGGGCCTTAGCTTTTTCTTATACTTAGTCCCGCTGACATCTTTAATCAGTCTTCAACGTATTAGAAAAACTTGGCGAGGCCAAGTCCTTTTGGCGACGGCCGGGCCTTAGCTTTTTCTTATACTTAGTCCCGCTGACATCTTTAATCAGTCTTCAACGTATTAGAAAAACTTGGCGAGGCCAAGTCCTTTTGGCGACGGCCGGGCCTTAGCTTTTCTTATACTTAGTCCCGCTGGCGTCTTTAATATTTATTAAACATATAAAAAAACTATGATTTTTAAGCGCATTAGCCGCGCTACTGAGCCCAGCCGTTTGCTTACTGTACACCACCACTTTCCTCAGCGCAACCTCATCAAAACGCAAGACTCTGCTATATTTGAAAAGGTGCAGAAATGTTGTCAGGAAAATAAACATGCCGCAGAATGGACAATTGCTAAGAAGTGGAAAACCTATCCATCCCAGAAGCCTGGCAATCAACTACATGCGCGGTTCACAATGCCTGCCCTTCCCTATCACAATTTTATGATGTAGAAGCCGCGCATGCATTGACAAGTTGATTCTGATTGAGATGGATTTCATTATAAGCGTCATTTCTGTCTTTGACTACTTGTCATTTATAACTTAGCAGATCCCGCCAAAAAATAATCAATCATTTTTTGGATAAGATTATCGTCATTTAGGTTGATGCCCCGCGTCCAAGTTGACCGCATGTTCGCGCCTCATGCGCGCAGTTATTGATTTAAAAGAACAATCGGTAAAAAGAAGGCGACCGGCGCGATACCGATTGCGCTATGAATAGTCACGTGCCACTTTTCTCTTCACACGTGTTCAATAAGCGGCAACAGCATTGAGGCGCTTACCAATCTGCCCATCAGAAACCGTTATAAACAGATTCACTTTGACTTGCAACGCGGTTCATGATAAAATTTATTCAAATTTAATTGTGTATCAACTCTTATTGCGAGCGGCGGAGGGACTGGCCCTGAGAAGCCCGGCAACCTTTCTACACGTTAGAAAAGGTGCTAATTCCAGCAAGACTTTGACTTTTTCAAAGTTTTGACAGATAAGAGATGCGGATTGCGATTGAAGCCCCTCATCTCGGTGAGGGGCTTTTTACATGCCAATGGTTTACAGACTGTCTTTAAATACCGCAGCATGTAAAACGTGTTCAAAAATGAGGAGGTCTATGATGACAAACGTAAGAAGCACGAATATTGGTTATCCACGCATCGGAGCGAAACGTGAATGGAAGAAGGCACTCGAACAGTTCTGGAACCATAAGATTGAAAAAGATGAATTTTTGGAAACGATCCGGCAGCTTCGGCTCTCCTATCTGCGCCGCCAGCAAGCACTCGGCATTGATCTAATCCCTGTCGGCGACTTCAGTCTTTACGATCACGTGCTCGACACAGCGGTTGCATTCGGACTCATTCCCGATCGCTTTCAACACGACGGAGGCCCGGTTTCGCTTGACACATACTATGCGATCGCGCGCGGTAATCGCGCTGCCGAGGCTTCGGAGATGACAAAGTGGTTCGATACGAACTATCACTACATTGTGCCGGAAATCAGCAACGATACAGCACCCTATCTGACAAATAACCGCTGGCTGGATCTGTTCAATGAAGCTAAGCAAGCACTTGGTATCACAGCCAAACCGGTTATTCTCGGCCCCATTACTTTGCTGCGTCTTGCCAAAGGCTTTGACGACGATCACTTCACGGCACTGCTTGGAGCACTTCTGCCGCTATATGCGCAAGTGATCGGTGAACTGAAGGCAGCCGGCGCGGACTGGATCCAGCTCGACGAACCCATTCTGGTCAAGTCATCCGAGAACGAAGATCTTGCGGCTGCAAAAAATGCTTACCGGCAGCTGAAAACGGCGGTACCAGGTGCTCGCTTACTGCTTCAGACTTACTTTGAAGCTGTTGACAACTATCCGTCGCTCATTCAACTGCCGGTGGATGGCATCGGTCTCGACTTCATTGCTGATGGCGGTTCCAATTTAGCCGCGCTTGAACACTATGGCTTCCCGGCAGATAAGACACTGTTTGCCGGACTGATTGACGGACGCAACGTTTGGCGCAGCAGGCTCGGCAAGAAGCTGCAGCTTGCAGAAAAACTGCTGGGTGTCGTCGGTTCTGCCGACAAGCTTGTGCTCGGTCCCTCATCCAGTCTTTTGCATGTGCCGGTTACCGTTAAAAATGAAACTGCACTTGATCCGTTGCTGCGCGGCGCACTGGCCTTCGCTGACGAAAAGCTTGGTGAACTCACAACGCTTGTGACGGGTATAAATGCGGGCCACAAAGCTGTAGCTGAAGCGGTTCGCAGCGCCGAAGAAGCCGTTGACGCACTGCAACAATCAGCATCGCGCAACAACCCCGACGTCGAGTCGGAAGCCGCTGAGCTCGGCAGCGAATGGCCCGCCCGCCCGCAACCCTTCGCGGTGCGGCAACAGCTTCAAGACCATGCATTTGGTCTGCCGCTTCTACCGACGACGACAATCGGCAGTTTCCCGCAGACGGCAGAAGTCCGCTCGGCACGTCGCAAATGGCGTAAAGGCGAATGGGACGACGCTCGTTATGACGCGTTCATTCAAGACGAAACGAAACGCTGGATTGACATTCAAGAAGAGATCGGCCTCGATGTGCTCGTTCACGGCGAGTTTGAGCGAAACGACATGGTGGAATATTTCGGTGAGCAGCTCGGCGGCTTTGCCTTTACAAGCGGGGGCTGGGTACAGTCTTACGGATCGCGAGGCGTCAAGCCGCCACTCATTTACGGTGACGTCGTTTGGAACGGTCCGATTACGGTTCACGAAAGCGCTTATGCACAATCGCTGACAAAACGACCGGTCAAAGGTATGCTGACCGGTCCGGTCACAATCTACAACTGGTCATTTGCGCGCAATGATATTAGCCAGCGCGAGGTATTCAATCAGATCGCCTTAGCGCTAAAGAAGGAGATCCACGCACTTGAGCAGGCAGGCATTCATATGATTCAAGTTGATGAACCGGCACTGCGCGAAGGTCTGCCGCTCAAGGATGAAAAGAAAGCGGACTATTTGAATCGTGCCGTCTACGCGTTCCGCTTGGCAACGACAGTCGTGGAAGCGACAACTCAGATTCATACGCATATGTGCTATTCGGAATTCGACGAAATTATTGAAGCCATCGACGCGCTTGATACGGATGTCATCTCCATCGAAGCCGCACGCAGTCATGGCGAAATCATTGAAACATTTGAAACGTTTAAATATACAAAAGGCATTGGCCTTGGTGTCTACGATATTCATAGTCCGCGTATTCCGAGCATAGAGGAAATGCAGTCCTACGCTGAGCGTGCTTTAAAAGTTCTTGACCCGCACTTGTTCTGGATCAACCCGGATTGCGGTTTGAAAACACGCAAGCCGGAGGAAGCCATTCCGGCTCTGAAACATATGGTTGAAGCCGCAAAACGCGTACGGGCTGGGCTGGCCAATCATGTCGGACGTTGATATGTTCGGCTAAGGATCTGCCGGGCAGCAAGAGGCTTTAAGAACATCATGCTCCGGTTTCGCTGGCCGCGGGGCATCACCGTGAGCTTTCTCAGCCGAGTCAGCAGTTGCAATTGTCCTCTACCGCCGATATACATTTTATCCTTCTTCAATACGGATATAAAAAGCAGCAGACTTATTATCTGCTGCTTTTTTTTACGTTCAATAATGTGCGGTGCGGCGCCCGGCTCACGCACCATTCAGCCGTTCTCCGCCATAGAAGAAGCAGGCAACCCGACCGTTACATATTGTGGCTGGAGTCGCGCAGTTCGACTTTCGGTTGCTTTTGCTGAAACCAGCGCAGCGAAAAATCATTTTCAAAAATAATGACCGGACGATCCTTATAATCAGACACAACAAGGTAGTTGGCATCCCTTTTGAGCACTTCGGCAGCTTCAGGGTCGGCGATCCAGCGGGCGACTTGATGCGGCATTCGTTCGACGAGCAGTTCAACACCGTACTCCGCTTCCATGCGATAGACAAACACATCGAACTGCAGCGTGCCGACGACGCCAAGAATGGTTTCCTCATACCGTGTCTTATATACTTGAATGGCGCCTTCCTGAGCGAGCTGACTGACACCTTTCAGGAAGTGCTTCTGTTTCATGGCATTTTTGGCCCGCACTTTGGCGAAATGTTCCGGTGGGAATTGCGGCAGCGCGCCAAAGTTGAACGTCTCCTTCGTGCTGCATACCGTATCACCGATCTGATAAAATCCGGTATCGTAGAGTCCGACGATATCGCCGGGGTACGCTTCATCAATCATCTCACGTGAATCAGCAAAAAACTGCTGGGGTTGAGCGAGTTTAAGCGGCTTGCCCGTGCGATCAAGATAGACTGTCATACCCTTCTCAAACCGGCCCGACACAATTCGCAGGAAGGCAATTCGGTCACGATGGGCCGGATTCATGTTCGCCTGAATCTTGAAAATGAACCCGGAAAATACGGTATTGGCCGGTGCCGATTCACCAATGCTTGAGCGACGCGGCTGCGGCTGCGGTGCCAGCTTCAAATAATGCTCCAAGAAAGTCGGCACGCCGAAGCTGGATACCGCGCTTCCAAAAAATACAGGTGTCTGCCGGCCGGCCTGCACAGCTTCAAGATCAAAATCACTGCCCGCCTCGTCCAGCAGTGTCAAGTTCTCCTCGAGTTGCCCGAGTGTATAGTCATCGACGCGGCCTTTCAGCAATTTTTGCAGATCATCAATTGCATCAAGCTGCTGTACATGGCGTTCTCGTTTTTCATTGTACCATTCGATCTTATGGTCGCGCCGGTCATACACACCGCGGAACGAACGCCCCATACCAATGGGGTAATTAACCGGATAGGAATCAATGTCAAGCACGTCTTCAAGTTCTTGAAACAGTTCAAACGGTTCGCGCCCTTCGCGGTCAAGCTTGTTAATAAAGGTGAAAATGGGAATGCCACGGTCACGGCAGACTTTGAATAACTTGATTGTCTGCGGTTCAACGCCCTTGGCAGCATCTATGATCATGACCACGCTGTCGACCGCCATCAACGTCCGATACGTGTCTTCACTGAAATCTTGGTGACCCGGCGTATCAAGAATATTAATTTTATAGCCTTCATATTCAAACTGCATGACACTGGACGTGACCGAAATGCCTCGCTTTTTTTCCAGTTCCATCCAGTCGGACGTGGCAAACTTTTCAGCTTTGCGCGCTTTGACGGCTCCCGCCGTTCGTATCGCCCCTCCAAGCACAAGCAGCTTTTCAGTCAGCGTTGTTTTTCCCGCATCAGGATGGGAAATAATTGCAAAAGTGCGCCTGCGTCCGATTTCTTTCTCCATTGTACTCATAACGTCCTCCTATCGCCGGGCCTGCGGCCATGCGACAACCATCGGCTTTTAGCCGCTACCGGCCCCTTGCGTAAAGAAAAGCATTCACCTGCGCGAAAGCACTGCGGCAATGTCGCAATGATCCGGGCTTTCCGAGTGAATGCCGGTAATGTCGCATATCTCAGTATAAACAATTCATGCCTATCAAAACAATCATTTTTCAGTACTTTTATCAGCAAGACTGACGCGAGCCATCACACTGGCCTTCAGATCTGCAAACTTGCGATCACGCTCCGTCGCATCGGCACCTTTTACGCCAAAATAAAATTTAATTTTTGGCTCGGTTCCTGAGGGGCGGAGACAGAACCACGAACCGTCGGCCAGCTTATATTTCAACACGTTAGATACCGGAAGCTCAATCGTTTGCTGCCGACCCGTTTGTACGTCACGGGAAACGGAAAATTTGTAATCCTCCACTACGGCTACCTGCGTCCCGCCTGCCTCAAGCGGCGGGTTACTGCGGAAATAATCCATGATGGCGGCAATTTCCTTTGTCCCGGCAATGCCTTTACGCGTGAGTGATTCCAGACCTTCTTTATAGTAACCGTACTTCGCGTACACCTCCTGCAGCGCGTCATAAAACGAGCGCCCTTGCGCTTTATAGTAGGCGGCGACTTCTGCCGCAAACAATGCGGCCTGCACCGCATCCTTGTCGCGGACAAACGATCCGATCAGACAGCCGTAACTTTCTTCATAGCCGAACAGGAACGTATGCGCACCGCTGACTTCATAGTCGTGAATTTTCTCGCCAATGAACTTAAAGCCGGTCAGTGTATCAACGGTCGGAATGCCATAAGCGGAGGCAATATCACGACCGCTCTCTGAGGTGACAATAGTTTTAACGACAATGCCGTTCTCCGGCAGCTGCCCTTTGCGTTGGCGCTGCGAAAGCAAGTATTCAAGCAAAACCGCGCCGGTCTGATTACCGGTAAGCACCACATACTCCCCGCTCTCATCCTTGACGGCAACACCGATGCGGTCAGAGTCGGGGTCGGTGCCGAGCAGGATATCCGCATTTATGCGCTTACCATACTCAATGGCAAGCGTGAACGCCGCATGTTCTTCAGGGTTCGGTGAAGCCACAGTTGAGAATTCCGGATCAGGGTCGGCCTGCTCCTTAACGACCGTCACATTAGTGAAGCCCCAATTCTTTAAGCCGGCAACAATCGGTTTGTAACTCGTGCCATGGAGCGGCGTATACACAATCTTTAAGTCACCGCCTGTTTTCTCAATCACAGCGGGATTCAGCGATAATGTTTTTAGCTGCTGCTGATACGCGCTGTCCACCGCCGCGCCAATGACTTCAAGCAGCCTGTCCGCCTTCAACTGCGCTTCGTCTGCGACTTGAACGCTCAGTTCATCCTCGACCGATTCGACAAACCGGATGACTTCATCGGCCTCAGCGGGCGGAAGCTGTCCGCCGAATTCATTGTATACCTTATAGCCATTGTACTGCGGCGGATTATGGCTTGCCGTAATGACGATCCCGGAGAACGTGTGCAGGTAGCGGACCGCGAACGACAACTCGGGTGTCGGGCGCAGCGCGTCGAAAATATAGGCCTTGATACCGTGTGCACCGAGCGTACGCGCCGCCTCAAGTGTGAATGCTTCCGAGAAATGACGCGGATCGTGGGCAATGACAACACCACGCTTAATAGCCTCGGCACCGGCAGCCTCAATGTAGCGGGCCAGCCCTTCAGTCGCTTTGCGGATCGTGTAGATATTGAGTCGGTTCGTTCCGGGGCCGACTTCACCGCGCATACCGCCTGTGCCAAATTCCAGATTTTTATAAAAACTGTCTTCAAGCTTTGCCTGATCGCCGGCGAGTTGGTCAAGTGCCCGGCGCAACCCCCTGTCAAGTCCGGTGTCGTTCAGCCACTTTTGATATACATTTTCCCACACCATACGTCCACCTCATTTACTGACTTCGCCTGTATTTTAACTTGCGCGTGCTCTGAATGCGGTAACTACTTTCATTATATAACAATTCAAAGCCGTCTGTTTAAAAAAACTTGACGATGACGATTCCTTTGGACGATGGCTGAGCCTTAGCTTTTTTTTTCGACTGGGTTCCGCTGAGATCTTTATACTTTCTCAACGTGTGGAGAAACTCCTATTGTTTTTCAAGCGTGACACCCGCTTGGCTGAAGGGGCGACGGAAGGCCAAATGCACTGAGCGACCGAAATTGTGTGTAAAAAAACGCCTGCATCAAGTTGGCGTTTCTCCTCCCCTTTTTTAGATGGGTTCAGGGCTCTAAAAACTTCCACAGCGCAGCGTGTGTTGTTGACAAAACAGCCATCCAGCGGTGCTTGCAAAACCATGATCTCACTGCACGAGATGCAGCGGTGGCGCTAAATAGTTAATCAGCTTTTCTAATGCAATGTCTTTTAATGAATTAAAACAACCGTCAGCGTAACCAAATGGCAACTGTTTAGTCACCGCACTCGGAACAGCAATACAGAACAAACCGGCACGTTTGGCAGCCACAACGCCATTCACGGAGTCCTCAAAAGCAATAGCCTCATTCGGCGCAACACCGAGATTTTTTAAAGTCTGGAGGTAGAGCGACGGATCGGGCTTCACACGTTTAACATCGTTTTTGGTCTGAATACTCAGAAAATACTTCGAAAGCGACAAGCGCTTCAAATGGTGATAGACCCATTCTGCCGGTGAGCTGGCGGCAAGTCCGATCTTCAGACCTCGACGCTCCGCCTGGTCGATCAATGACTTTACGCCGGGCAACACATCTTCATGATCCATCAACTGTTGAAAGCGTCTCTCCTGCTCGGCAAGAAAACTTATGCGATCGATGGACACACCGCTTTGCTCCTGCACATAGCCGGCAGCATCAAAGTCACCGCCTCGTCCACTGATTGCCTCGCTCCAGACACTAAATGGCAAGTCAACGTGATAATTATGAAACATTTCCTGCATTGCGAGATACATCATCCGTTCACTGTCGAGAATCACACCGTCAAAGTCAAAGACGATTGCTTTTATCACGCGCAACATGCCCTTCTGTCTATTTTTCTGGCCCTTATCGCTGCTCGCCTATTCCGTCATCGAGCACCATCCTGCATGCCTCCGCGGCGGACACGTCGCCTGCCATCGCTGCGCATTCGGCGACTTCTCAGCAAACCTATGCCACTGAAAAAAGCTCAACGAACCTCTATTTTTTAAACCGGCAATGCCCCGGTCGCTGACTCACGGCGTCCTCTTGAATGAAAGTGTCTTACGCAACATGCGCCTCCGCTTGCCCAAACGAATGGTGATCTTCCAAAACGTGTTGCCTTAAACGCACAGCAGCTTTTTAATGCCACTCAGAGCGCAACGATAAGGGGTAGCTGTTGCTGCCGGATGGATGTCCGCCATTCGCAAAGACAACGGTCAGTTTTAAAACTGATGGTGCCCTGATATATAAGGATTCTCCTTTAATCTTCTCCGTTTCACTTGTTATTTTATCATGCAATGTTAAAAATGAAAAAATAATTGATCAATTGTTGATTACACGTAAATTTTTTTACACACAAATGAACGACTTTCGATGAATTGCCTTCACTTTTTGACGGTCAAAAACAGCGCAGCCCCCCCGTCCCTTCTGAAGTGCGGCACCGTACCGGCGGATCGCAGCCTGACAGAACAAACCATTACTTTTTTCTTTTTTGCCGCAAGCGAGCAGGATGCATGAAAACTCTTCAGGCTTGCGCATAGACTGAAAGAATACACTGATTCTTTCAAATCTGACGGGAGGGACAGCGATGAGTCCATTCGTAATTTCTGAAGAACAATGGGATCTGCACCGCAAAGGCGAGCAAGATCAGCGCCGCCATGCTGAAAAAGTCAAGGAAGCCATCAAAGATAACCTGGCTGATCTCATCAGCAGCGAAAGCATTATTCTCTCTGACGGACACAGCGTGACGCGCATACCGATCCGTTCACTTGACGAATATAAACTGCGCTACAATCTCGACAAAACAAAGCACGTCGGTCAAGGCAAGGGAGACAGCCATGTCGGCGATGTCGTCGGCAAAGCCGCCGGCAGCGGCCAAAAAGGTAGCGGAAAGGGCCAGGGGGCGGGCGATCAGCCCGGCATCGACTATTACGAGGCAGACGTTTCAATTATGGAAATTGAAAAGTTATTTTTCAAAGAACTGGAGCTGCCGCATCTTAAGCGCAAGCAGGAATCTGACATGACCGTCAACAGCATTGATTACCGCGACATTCGCCGAAAAGGGTTGATGGGCAATATCGACAAGCGGCGGACGATTCTCGCGGCCATGCGGCGCAACGCAAGAACAGGCGATGCGCAGATCTATCCGATCTATGAAGAAGACTTGCGCTTTAAAACATGGGAGACCACTCGCCTCCCCGAGAGCCGGGCCGTCATTTTGGCGATGATGGACACAAGCGGGTCAATGGGAGTATGGGAAAAGTACATTGCCCGCAGCTTCTTTTTCTGGATGACACGTTTTCTGCGGACGAAATATGAAAAGGTCAATATCGAATTCATCGCTCACCACACGGAAGCATCCGTCGTCAACGAAGAGGCCTTCTTTTCAAAGGGCGAAAGCGGCGGCACGATTTGCTCATCTGTCTATACGAAAGCGCTGGAGTTAATCGATTCGAAATATTCGCCGACCAAATTCAATATCTATCCGCTCCATTTTTCTGACGGTGATAATCTGTCCTCAGACAACCCGAAGTGCAACCGCCTCGTTGAAGACATCATGGCCGTTACCGACTTCTTCGGCTATGGTGAAATTAATCCCTACCACCGTGCCAGCACGCTGATGAACAGCTATCGGACGATCAAGAACAAAGCCTTTCATTCCTATGTACTCAAGCAAAAAAGTGATGTCTACCATGCTATGAAATATTTTTTCCACAAAGAAGAGGAGGCTGCCATGTAGCCGCCTTCTCACCTATTGACCGTTCAACTTTTTTAGACGTTCATCGACATGTCGATGAACGTCTCTTTTTTGAGGATTCAGAGCGCCACATGCATGTGGGCTCATCAACTTACAGAGCTGCACAAAACGCTTAAGAAAGACTTGGTGAGGTCAAATTTTCAGGACAAAGGCTGAATTTCAACTGTTCTTATACTGGGCTTGGTTTTTCGCTGAAATTTTTTTACTTTCTATGAGGACGAGAAAACTGCCGATAAGGCGCCGCCATACCGTGTCCACCTGATGCGATGTGTTCATATTTCGGCGTTTACCTTTACCGCCTCGCTTCATTCTGATTGCCAGCAGCAACTGGTGCCCCGCGCGGCTTACGAATCAAACACATCGCGATAAGCGGGAATACCGGCAAGCGCTGTCGCACTTTTAACAGCTTGTACGATGGCTTGCTCGACGGCACGAACGGCAAGAATGCCGACAGCATCGGGATTGGCTTCAACCTTTCCCGTCGCCAACGTGAATATTGTATCCCCGTCATAAGCCGTATGTGCCGGGCGTATGGCAGCAGCAATGCCATTCTGGGCGACAGACGCCAGCTTATTGGCTTCCGGTTTGCTCAGCTGCGCATTGGTTGCAACAGCGCCAATCACCGTATTCCCTCCGAAAAAATCAGAGCGTTTGGCATAATTCTCCAGTATCAGTTGCTCTGTTCCCTCGATAGTTCGACGTTCATCATCGAGCACGCCGGCAACCAGTTTGCCTGCACAGGCATCATACACGTCTCCTACACAGTTGACTGCCATTACCGCACCGACAAATAGGTCACCGATGCGCAAACACACTGAACCGAGTCCACCCTTCATGGCAAATCGATTCCCTTTTGTCTTTCCAACCATTGCTCCGGTACCGGCGCCAACCGAGCCGTTCGCCCATTTCCCGGAATATGCATTGCAGCACGCCCTGTAACCCATCTCTTTATCCGGTCTCCGCCGGTAATCACCGCATTTCAAATCAAAAAGGACAGCCCCGCAGACGATCGGAATCTTCGTCTCGACTACGTCGCGGCCGATACCGTGCGTCTCAAGATACTGCATGACACCCGCAGCTGCGTCTAGGCCAAACGCGCTGCCGCCGGCGAGCAGTACCGCGTGAACAGACTTGCCGACGCAGATCGGATTCAGCGTATCCGTTTCACGCGTGCCCGGAGAGCCCCCGCGCACATCGACACCGGCTACCGCCCCATTCTCGCAGATCACTATCGTGCATCCGGTCGCGGCATTAATATCTTGTGCATGCCCTGCTATAATGCCGGGAATATCTGTGAAACAATGTTTTTCCATGACCGACTCTCCCTTCAGGCCGCAAACTTACTTCTCCAGCATATCATGTTTCAATTATCATGTACGAAAAAAGAACCACTCTGTGACACGCCGACAAGCCGTGTCTTGACTGTCGCCGTTTGCGTGCCGAGCAGCATCTTTTGGTTTGTTCGACTGAAATTATTCATCCGTCACATCCCCTGCCTTGTTTCAGCAGACCCTTCAGATGAGAAGATGGATTGCACGAATCCTTAATACATAATGCTGCGGACGCGGCGCTCGCCTGCTCAAATTCATCGGTTCCCATGACGTCCTTTTCCGGCAGGGCGTTATCACGCTGCCGCTTACTTCGGATCTATCAAAAAGAGCCGATCACCTCAGCAATTGCCGGGCACGGCTCATTTTTGACAGCCTTTCGATTATACAAGCGGCCGAATTTTGTTCTGCTTTTTCTCTTTTCTTATTGACGTCAGACGACGGGTAGCCTGAATGGATGCCCATTTCAGCACGTATAGCCGCAGTTTTAAATAAAGAACGCGCAGCTACTGCTGCAGCGTAATCAGCGGCACTGTGCCAAATTCATTGAAGGGCCAATAGCGCAGCATGACCTTGCCGACCACCTTTTTCTCGCTGACAAAATGAAAGACGCGGCTGTCCTCGCTATTATGACGGTTATCGCCCATGACCCACAGCATACCCTTTGGTACTCGTGAGACACCGGTCAGTTCTTTCAAAGTGAAATCGTTTGTCATTTCCTCATTTTTCGGCAATTGTGCTTTAAATGCGTTCAGATAAGGTTCAGCAACTTTCTGACCGTTAATATAAAGCTGATCGTGGCTGTACACGACGCTGTCACCGGGCAGGCCGATAATTCGCTTCACATAATCATCAGTCGCCGTCGCGTGGAAAACAATCACGTCAAAGCGATGCGGGCTGCTGAGCCGATAGTCCAGCATGTTAATAATCAGCCGGTTGCCGTCCTGCAGTGTCGGCATCATGGATACCCCGCTCACAACATAGTTGCTGAGTACAAAATTACGGATAAGCAGGGCAATGATGACCGCGACCGCAATCGCTTTAACCCAGCCCCAGAGTTCCTTCATCGTGTGGCCTCCTGTTCATGTGGCGGCTCTCGCCGGAGTTCAGGAAGACCATCGCCATTTTTACAAAAGACGTTCTCCAAGATCAGCGGTTGAGCAAACTGCCCACATATCGTAATAGTTCGTTTGCCGATGTCGGATTATAACCGTATTCATCGACGAGCCGGGCAATGACTTCATTAATTCGTTTCAGCTGCGTTTCATCCGGTGTCTTGCTCGACGTCGTAATCTTGACAACGTCTTTCAAGTCGGCGAACAGCTTTTTCTGAATCGCTTCCTGCAGTCTCTCATGGGACTTATAATCAAAGCGTTTGCCCTTCCGTGCATAAGCCGAAATACGAATGAGAATTTCTTCCCTGAATGCCTTCTTTGCATTTTCTGAAATGCCGATTTGCTCTTCAATGGAGCGCATCAGTTTTTCATCGGGTTCAACCTCATCGCCGGTAATCGGATCAAAAATTTTATTATGATTGCAATAGGCCTCGACGTTGTCTAAATAGTTATCCATCAGCGTCTTAGCCGATTCTTCAAATGAGTAGACAAATGCCTTCTGCACCTCGCGTTTGGCCAGTTCATCATACTCACTGCGCGAAAGCGCTATGAATTCCGTGTAGCGCACGCGGTCTTCATCACTGATGGACGGATGCTGATCAAGCCCTTCTTTGATGGATCTTAGAATATCAAGGGCATTAATCGAAGGAACTCCCTTGCGAATGATGGCTGAGGAAATGCGGTTAATGACGTAGCGCGGATCAATGCCACTCATGCCTTCATCGACAAATTCATTGCGCAACTCCTTGATGTCCGCCGCATTATAGCCTTCAATTAATTCGCCGTCATAAAGACGCATTTTTTTCGGTAAATCAATGCCCCGCCCCTTGGAAGCCCTCAACCGTGTCAGAATTGAAAAGATAGCCGCCGTTCGCAGCGCATGCGGAGCAATGTGCACATCAGCTACATCACTCTCAGCAATCAGCTTTTGATAAATCTTCTCTTCTTCACTCACTTTGAGATTGTAAGGAACAGGCATGACAATCATACGCGAATGCAGCGCCTCATTCTTTTTGCTGCTGATGAATGTCCGGTACTCTGTTTCATTCGTATGGGCAATAATCAGTTCATCGGCTGAAATAAGAGCAAACCGCCCTGCTTTAAAGTTACCCTCTTGCGTCAGCGACAGCAAATGCCAAAGAAATTTTTCATCGCATTTCAGCATTTCCTGAAACTCCATCAAGCCGCGGTTCGCTTTGTTCAGTTCGCCGTCAAAGC
The DNA here is from genome assembly GCA_047722915.1 of Sporolactobacillus sp. Lineage (GTDB taxonomy): Bacteria > Bacillota > Bacilli > Bacillales > Sporolactobacillaceae > Sporolactobacillus. The sequence continues at coordinate 25,747 of JBDNZQ010000001.1, read as the reverse complement.
GATAGGCCCGCGGATCCGATTCCGAACCGAACTCACCGATCGTCGAAAAGTCAATGCTGCCCGTCAGATCGGCAATATCCTGCGACTTCGGATCAGACGGGCTGAATGTACCGATGCCGATGCGCTTATCTTCAGAGAGGAAGATGCGTTCCACCTGTACGTCTTCAATCTTGCCATCATACTCCTTTTCCAAACGCAGCGCATTGAGCGGCGAGAGTGAGCCTTCAATGCGAATGCCCGTCTCGGCAAAGAAATCATCGCGAAGATGCGGCGGAATGAGATGAAGCGGGTCTTCATGCATCGGGCAGTCTTTAATCGCATAGATCGCTCCTGCGTCTGTCCACGAATATTTCTCCAACCCGCGTTTGAGCATCGTTACAATTGTCGACTTGCCGCCGCTTACCGGCCCCATCAGCAAAAGAATGCGCTTCTTGACGTCGAGGCGGCGAGCGGCCGGATGAAAGTACTCTTCCACAAGGCGTTCAATCGCTTCGTCAAGGCCGAAAATCTGCCCATCAAAAAAGTGGTAATGCTTGTGGCCATCCTGTTCGCTAACGCCTGCAGAAATAATCATTTGATAGATGCGAGAATGCGCCGATTGGGCAATAACCGGATGACTCTTGACAAGTTCAAGATATTCAGCAAAACTGCCTTCCCATTTCAATTGATTCGCATCGTCGCGAAATTTTTTCAGCTTATCCAGAAATTCCATCAAACCCCTCCTACAAAAGATAACCATGTATCTATATGTATGCGCAAGGTGTTCAATCTTTCATGGAAACTGGAGAGCCGCACGCCAAAGCCAGTCGCAAGCCATACAGGCCCTGCTCAATGCAGATACGGAAAATGCTGCTGACGCAAAGCTTCATAGATGATAATGGCGGCGGAGTTGGCCAGATTCAATGAACGAATATGATCATTCATCGGCAAGCGCATGCAGCGATCATGATGCGCGGCAACAAACGCTTTTGGCAGGCCAGTCGTCTCACGCCCGAAGAAAAAATAATAGTCCTTAGCCCTATCGCTGTAATCAAATTCACTGTACGGACGGCTGCCATCGGTTTCAACAAGAAAGTATTCACCATCCGGATGCTGCTCAAAAAACTGATCAAGATTATCATAATAATGCAGATCAACCGCTGCCCAGTAATCGAGTCCCGCCCGTTTAAGGTGACGGTCATCAGTTTCAAAACCGAGCGGGCGAATGAGATGTAAAGAACTGCCGGTGCCCGCACACGTACGCGCAATATTTCCCGTGTTCGGCGGAATCAGCGGCTGATAGAGAACAATATGATTACTCATGACTTGTCAAACCCCTCGGAGACATTGTTGGTTCAGTTTCATTAAAATAATCGCAACCGTTCACCGGCACCCGATCGACTGTTGCAACAGACAGTCTCAGCCGTCCTCAATATGAAAAAATTTATATTGGATATTGGCGGTCCAAGCCGGTGAATCGCGGTAAGCCCACGGCCGGTTGCGTACATCATACGTATGTGCATTGACGAGCGGCTCGCCCGCCGGATCCATGGCGGTGACAAACGTGTTATGATTCCAATGGCCGTCACCTTCAAAATCATAACAAATCACATCCCCCGGAACAAGCTGATCGGCGCTTTCCCGTTCGATGGCCCCGATAATATTTGCCGAGCGGCTCAAGTACCAACGCAGGCTGTTGGCGACGGCCCAGCTGAAGCTCCAATTTGTCTGCTGATGCCACCAGCCGCGCCCGCGAACCGGCGCGCCCCACATGGCAATACCGCCCGCAAACAGACATTGAGACACATAATTTGTACAATCGTTCTCGATACGCGGAAAGGCCGGATTGCGAGCGTTCCACCAAAGCTCTGCATAGCGCACGGCAAGCGCGCGGTCATATGAGTTGCGGCGCGCCGGAGCGTCCGTCGAAACCTGCGTGACAAGTGGTTCTTCTTCGAATAGGGGCAAAAGGTGGTCGTCCACAATGCGTCCGCCACGAACAAGTGCCTGGCGCTCCTCAAGTCGCTCTTCAATGTAGAAATCGCCACATTGCCCGATTAACCAGCGGCTCGCCAACTGATAGTCAATGACCGTATCTTCGCGCTTTTGTTCGATATGCCCCACCTTCGCTCCAAACGCTACCGCTTCAATCTCTGCAGTGCAGGACTCCAGTTCCTGCTTCTTGCGCTGCATCGCTGACTGAACATAAGGAGCAAGGGGGGCCGATGCGCGCATGTCACCGGCAACCCACCAATCACCGAGCATTTGCAAATGATTTTGCAGAGCCTGCTGCCATGGCAAACGTATCCCTCCGCTTCTAAGTGCTTTATCTCCGATTAATTTATGCCGCAGACCAAGCAGATAGAAGCATGCATTCATCCCAAGGCACAGGCCGATGCACCGGCTGTTCACTCAAATGATACCTGCATTCGAACCCTTTTGCACAAATCACCAGAGCACCGGCTGCTGAGGCGGAGGCGGACCGGCAGATAAATAGGTGCCGCGTGCACGAGCAATCAGAGAAGCTGGCGACCGGGCAGTCGAAAAGATTACAGGATTCACTTTCTGAGTCAGGCATGATGTGAGCACCCTATGGTTTTCAGCGTGGCCACTGTTGCAGTCACAAAAGCAACGACAGTTTTTGGCACAGGGCCAGAGACGAAGCGGCGCTCTCAAAGCGCTCGTTTAAAGAATATGTTACACTGAAAGAAAGATAAGGAGATGAGACTAACGATTGAGATTGCTCTATCCGACTCGCTAAAAAAGCACGTATCTGACCTTCAGATCGGCATCGCCGTTTATAATCATGTGACAGTTTCCAAACTTCCAGAGCAAATCGCCGAACGCCTGCCGCTCTTTTACCAACATATCCAGTTGTCACTCGAGCGTGAACCGATTGCTGCCATTGACGGTGTTAAAGAGTGGCGTTCCATTTTTAAAAGAGTTGGCACCGATCCATCACGCTACCGTCCTTCGCAGGAATCGTTGCTGCGCAAAATTAAGCGCGACGGTGCGCCTCATCAAGTGAATTCGGCTGTCGATCTTAATAATTTTTTCAGCGTGCGGCATGGCATTCCTCTCGGTATTTACGATCAGTCTGCATTGCAACCGCCGATCGAGCTGCGTATCGGGACGGAGGCCGACTGTTATGAAGCATTAAACGGCCGTTCCGTACAGATGGCAGGCAAGCTGCTCTCCTCCGACCGTGCAGGAGCTTTCGGCAGTCCGATCGTCGATTCCGTGCGCACGTGCGTGAGCGAGAACACAACTGCCGCACTGCAAATCATCTACTTGCAGCGCTCGATGGCGGCCGATGAGGCCGAACACATCATTAAAAGCATAGCCGAATTGTTTGTACGTGTTCATGGCGGAAGCAGTGAAACGTCCATCATTCGCTAACCGGCAATTCATTGACCTGTCATCCTAAACACCGCACGCGCCGGCTTTTTCAGCGCACGTTCAGCAGAAATAGTCTCAGCCTGCCGGCAAAACATACAGACCTTGACGTGAATCAGGAATGATTGCGCGACTCAAGAATATACTCAGCCACAGGCCGCTTTGAAGGAGTGATTTGAATTGGATTCCAGCTTGTTCAGCGTCGATTACTTTAAGAATGCTCTCCGACTGCAAATTGAAAAAAACGGGCACCCCTGCCCGCCGCTGCAAACCATGAACAGCTACTATCACACCGTTGTCTCAGCCATCATCCAAGACCGCATCAATAAAAACTTTGAACTCATCCGCAGAATCCGCAACCTCGACGCCGCTTATCGCGAAGTCAAAAACGAATTGGCAGAGTCAGGTATTGAAGTCAGCAGATAGACGGTAATCCGGCAGACATGGGCAAATTTCCGGTTTGCGGCATCGTGCCGTTAACCGGTGCCAGTCATTCGGGTCATCATTCGTTCCCACGCTTCGGACGCGGAGCTGCCCGGCAAAGCTGTCATGCTTACAGGCTGCGCGACACATACGGTCCGACACTATGCTGCCGGCTGCCGCTTTTTTGCACGGATGGCTTAACAAACTTCTATTCGTTCATAACGTCAAAAAACCCGGACATTGGCGCGGGCAGCTGCCGGTGTTCGGGTCTTCTGCTGTGACCCGCTGTATTACAGCCGGCACACATTCATCGGGCAGCGATCTTCACAATGGCAGATCGCTTTAATGTAATCCAAGTCACGAATAATGATTGAACCGTGATAGTAGCTGATGGCACCGTCTGCTTTCCATTGCTGCAACATCCGGTTCACTGTCTCGCGCGTCGAGCCAATTAATTGTGCGAGATCTGTGTTCGTCAATTCAATGGTAAAGTGGATGCCGTCGCCTTCTTTCTTCCCATACCCGTGAATCATGCGCAACAGCGTCGACGCAAGAGCACCGTTCTTGCCGTAGAAAATCAGATCACGCAGCTTAATTTGTGTATAGCGGCTCATCAGACCAAGCCAACGCATAAATTCAAGAGCCAAATCCGGTTTTTCAGTCAACAGCGCATCGACATCTTTCTCAGCAATGATTCCGATTGTACATTCGGTCAACGCTTCGGCCGTGAACACATAAGAATCAAATCCAAAGCAGCTCAGTTCACCAAACATATCATTCGGCGTAAAATAATGGAGTACGAGATCTTTCCCATCATAAGCCGACTGGTAAAGCTTGACTCTGCCCTTCACCAAGTAGAACAGCTTATCTGCCCTGTCGCCCTCCCAGTAAATGCCCGCACCTTTCCTGAAAGTCGCACATGTCATTATTTTTTTCAACGCATCAATGTTCTGCATGGCAAACATGTTTGTGTTCATGATTTCTTGACGCTTTATCTGCTGTAGTTGGAAATCTGTCACATTCTCCATGCCGCTCACACCCTTAATTGTTCAATATATTTCTATAAATTTATTATACATGAAAAAAGCTGCTTTTTTTCAGTTTGTGTGATAAAAATCATACATTTTTTCGAAACAGCAGTTATTTCAAAAAGTGGGGCTTTAAAATCATATTTATATTTTCAATTGGCACACCATATGTTTCACACGAATCGGTCGGAATGAATGGCCTATCACTTGCAGTACAAGCCAAGTCAGCTCGAACTGACCGGTCATTAAATTCATACTCTTTCCATAAATTTTTTTCACTGTTAATTCCGCACGGTTGAATCCGCCTGAGTCATGTATAATAAAATTAAAAAGCATAACAGTGCATTCGGCATGGAGGTCGTTATCTTGAATGATTTACAACCCGGAACGGTTATTGAACTGAAAGTGTCCCACAGAGCCCCGTTTGGGTTTTTTCTGACGGCAGAATCCGGGGGAAATGATATTCTTTTGCATGAGAATGATTGCCTGGCACCACTGGAAGATGGTGAGCGCGTCACCGTCTTTCTCTATCAGGATCACGAAGGACGCCTTGCAGCTGCGCAGCGCATTCCAACGATTCAACTTGGCCGCTACGGCTGGGCAACTGCGACGACGCAGCATAAAAAGTATGGTGTGTTTCTTAATATCGGCATTCAGAAAGATATTCTGCTTTCCAAAGACGACCTGCCCGAGCCATGGCAAGATTGGCCGGCAGCAAGGGACCGCGTGTTCTGCTGCCTGAAAATTGACAAAAAGGGTCGGCTCTTTGCTCAACTGGCCGACGAGACAGCTATTCATGTATTGCGGAAAGATGCTAGTGATGAAGCAATGAACAGCGAGACGGATGCCGTTGTTTATCGTTTTGTAAACGACGGGTTTCACGTGCTGAGCGCGGAGGGATGGACCGGATTTTTACATAAAAATGAGACGACAGGCCGAATTCGTCTCGGTGAAACCATCCGTTGCCGCATTACTGACTGTAAGCCGGACGGCTCGGTGAATTTGTCCATGAAGCCGCGTGTTTTTGAACGCATTGACAGCGACGCCGCTTTCGTCTTTTCCTATTTGCAGCAGCGCGGCGGCGCGATGCCCTATGGCGATAAAACGCCTGCTGAAGAAGTTGCCGCCCGTTTTAAAATGAGCAAAGGAAGTTTTAAAAAGGCATTGGGCCGGTTGCTGCGTGAAAAGCAGATTGAGCAGCGCGACGGCTGGACGTATTTGAAATAACTGGCCGCCAATACCTGCTCATTGCGGCAGCTATACTTTGCGTTGCAAGTATGCCTTTGCCATCTGGCGCATACCATCCACTGACATGCTTCATTTTTTTTGCAACAAAAGGAAACACGCGGCACTTCACCGTTGTTTGACTGCCCGATTAAGCAACCGCCGAAGACGACGATACTCTCCGGCTGTGCAGCGCAGATGCCAGCATAGGTGTTCTCCCGTATCGACAATCCTCACGCTCAATAAAGCCGAACAGCGCCGGCAGCCTGTCAAAAACGTCCTTTCACCGGCAGCGGCTACGCTGCCGGTTGTGAGTTCTGCATCGTCATACCACTCAATCGCGAGCGGGTAACAGCTCCTGCTCCTCCCTGTCGGCAGCAAGACATTAATTTGCCCGCGAACCGCGCCATGTGCCACTTCGATCCAGTGGGCGGCTTCCTCATAGTCCGTCATCACCGCCACTCGTACTCGATTGCCAAACAACTCGCGCCAGCTTCCCATCCCAGTGACCCCTCCCTCCTCTTTCACTATAAATGATATGCAAAAAAAGAGCACGGCAGGCAGTTGTTTTACCGATTCAACAACCGAAAACGTGCATATGGATACGGTTTTCGTGTAAAAAATGACATACAGAGTGAACACGGTACAGACACGGGGCGACTGCCTATACATACGATAACAGCGACTATTCGCTTATTATAGGGAGGAACGATCAATGACAGCTTATCTTGATTATGCGTCACCTCAAGCATCCTTCAGCTTTGACATCAACACGAGCCGCTTTTTTACAAAAGATGCCGGAAATTACATTAACATGCTTGGCATTGAGCAGCTTAATACGCTCGATAACTTGTCACTGCTCGATATTTTTCTCAGCAGCGGTAACATCATTGAACCGCATATTCACCAGAATGCCGCCGAACTTGTCTACTGTGTATCCGGTGCTGCAATTGTCTCCTTGCTCAATCCGTTTACAAAAGTGATCCAAAACTATCAGATGACTTTAGGCCAGGTCACAAATATTCCGCAGGGCTGGTGGCATTATGAAGTGGCAACCGCAGACGGTACACACTTACTGGCTATTTTTAATGCGCCGACACCGGAAGTCACTTTCGGTTCAGACATGCTTCGACTGACGCCGGCTGCTCTGATCGCCCATACGTATTGCCTCGATCAAGCCGCTTGGCAGCGAACCATTGCCCCAATTACAGGCACGAGCGTCATCGGACCGCCCGCCGGTTGTCAGCAAACAGTCTCTCGGCAAACGCAAGCACCAAGCCACTCCTATCTGTATCCACAGCAACAGTCATGACAAACAACTCATGTGAGAGATGTCAATCAGCAACAAAACCGGCTGGCGCTTAACAGGAGAAGCGGGCCAAGCAGTGACGGATACTTTAAAAACACGCGGCAAACAAGTAACCGATGCCTGCCGTTCGAGCGGATGAGGTACAACTTAGCTTGGCAGTGCCCAGTCACAAACATGCGGCTACTCCCGTTTTAGCACATCTTCAAGCGCTTCCGCCGTCATTGGCTGATAGAAGAAATACCCCTGAATGAGATCACATCCGGCTTCTCGAAGAAAGAGCAACTGTTCCTTACTTTCCACGCCTTCAGCAACCGACGACATCTCCAACTGCTCAGCCAGCCGAATGATCTCTCTGGCAATGATCGTACCCTTCTTGCTTCTGTGAATATCACGAACAAATGATATATCCATTTTCAACCGATCAACGGGAAGCTCTTTAAGACGGCTGAGCGAGGAGTAGGCTTTCCCGTAATCATCAATTGACAGTGAAATACCGAACCGTTTCAGCTCATTCAGCAGATCAATGGTATAACTATAATTGTTGCCGAGCGCACTTTCGGTGACCTCTAACTCGAGCATGTGCGGATCGAGTTCGGTCTCCTCAAGCGCACGCTGCACGCGTTCCAGAAACTTTGGATGCCGGAGCTGAACGCCGGATAAATTAACCGCAACGCGTTCAATCGGCATCCCGGCGTCTTGCCACGCCTTCATTTGCAGGCAGGATTGCCGCAGCACCCACTCACCAATCACATGAATACAGCCTGTCTGTTCAGCCAAGGGAATAAATGCGGCCGGCGGAATGAATCCGCGTACCGGATCCACCCAGCGAAGCAGCACTTCCGCACTGCATATCTTACCGGACTGCACTGATACTTGCGGTTGAAAATAAAGCCTGAGTTCTTGACGTGCCAGCACATGAAACAATCCATTAATAAGTGCCATGCGATCACAAAGTTTCGCTTTCATATTACTGCTGCATATGGCAAATTGATTTCGCCCGTTATGCTTGGCTTCGTGCATAGCAATATCCGCGTTTTTTAACAAGGCAGCAAAGTTGTCGCCATCCTGAGGGTAAAATGCAACGCCCGCACTGAATGTGATATTGACTTCCTGCTTCGCAAGCATAAAAGGGCGTTGAAACGTCGTGATCAGGTCATCCAGCATCCCTTCAACAACACCTGTTCCGGGTACTGACTGAAGAAACAGAAGGAATTCGTCCCCGCCAAAGCGGGTCACTCGATTGCCGGGGCCGATGCTCTCAGCCATTCGCAAGCCTGCCTCGAGCATCAGCACGTCACCGCTCGCATGTCCAAGTGTATCGTTAATATTAAAAAAACCGTCAACATCCAAAAAAACAATGGCAAATAATCCCGCCGCCTGCTTGGCATTCGCAATAGCCTGTTCGGTAAAACGGCGAAATTGGAGGCGGTTCAACAAAATCTCGCTGTCGTGACTCCCCTGCTCCAACTCCACCGTTCTGTTTTTCAAATTACTCCGCTTCTGGTAACTGATCATCTTGCCGCCAAAAGTCCGCCTGATCTTTAGTAAGGGGCACGGATCAGTTAGGACATGTGCCGCTGCCTCAGCAGGTTGCTGCCGGGACAAAGCCGTGTACATTCCGCCAGACATGTGCATAAAAGGAAGAGCTGAGAAATACCGATAAGCAGTGGGAGGCAGCTTCTGAGTCATACATTTAAATGCCCAGCGGAGATAATCGATAGTCTGTGCCAAGTTGTTCCGCGTCTTCATATTAGTGCCCCTCACATCACGGTTGTGCTCATGCGACAGTCAATCCCGCAAGGTCGTGGAACCTGTCCCGCACTACCTCATTGTCCGCCACAAATGTTAAGGGAATTTTAAGTTTCTATCATGAAGTCGTAAAAACAAACGGCTCCCCGCTCCTTCTTGCCGGGAAACCGCACTGACACCTCTATGAAAATGCTGCTTGTATGCTCAACACATCCGTACGGATCGTTAATCAATTTCAATTTGAGAAATTCTGTGTATAGAATACCCATCCATTGCCATCACCATTACGCACGCCATAGACTACGCCGACACCTGTGTAACGATAATTGGGGTTGAGAATATTGGCTTTGTGCTCAGCTGAATTCATCCAGTCGCTGACTGTCGCTGACGCACTCCAGATGGCGTCCCAGCCAAAATAACTGACGTTACCATTCGCATAGGCCACATTTTGACCGCCGTAACCGCCTGGAACCATGCCGTGACCCATCGCACCATTATTATATTGCTGCATGCTCCATTGCTGAGCGGCAGCAGTCAGTGAATTGCTGGGCTGCAGGGCGCAAAGACCGTTCTGTGTTCGAATCACGTTAATCTGGCTGACAATCTGACTGGCTACAGCTGTATTGTACTGTGCTGTTGCGTTTTGCGTGACAGGAGCAGCCGGTGGCTGATGCTGAACCGGTTGGCTTGATGAAGAAGCGGCGGGCGCCTTGCTGAGCGCAGAGGCTGTTGCTTTTGAAGCCGGCGGCGCTTGGCTTGCCGGCGGCTTCACCGGACTGCTTACGGGAGCTGTGCTACTTGAAGCAGGGGCAGCCGAAATGGAACTGGCCGCAACCGTGCTGCTGGATGACACAAATTTGGACTTGATTGTCTGGTTATTCACCGATTTTTTCTCGGCTGCACGGTAAGCATGCTTCACCGTCTGATGCGCAGCGGCAGTTGCCTTGCCATTCTGCTGAAACGCCTGGCAAACAGAAAGTGTCGCAAAAGAAAGCGTAACAAGCAGGCCGACAAAAAGTACACGTTTAAAAATGCGCATAAAAAATCCCCCTTTCGTTTACGTTCATAGTCGACGAATACGGCGGCCCGGCCATCGTAGCACATAAAACATGCCTTAGATCCGAAGCTTTGCGTCACTGTTTTTCAACAGCTTTGCCGTTTAGAAAAAAGAGATCTTAAAAATCAAACCTCAATGTTCATTTGTTATGGGAAGGTGTGCACCCTTCCTTCCCCCATCATTATATGCCGGTTATTTGACATTTTCAATATTTGAAATAAATATTTTGTCATAGTCCAAATGATTCAAAGGCGAAGCCGGTGAAGCAGCCGACTGCGGTACGTTTTGAACGTGCCGCTCTGTTTAAATGAACGGTTTTGCATCATGCGTTCGAACTCAAGCCTTTTCTGCTTGAGTTCGGCAGTAAGCGCCTCTTTTTCATCGCCATCCCTGCAGCAATGCAACAAATCGGCGAGCGTTGTCAACGTTTGCCGCAGTTTCAATTCTTCAGGCAGATAGCCGGCGTTTTTCAACATTTTATAGCCGATGCGAAGTTCAGCCGGAACAGCTGAATCATCTTCAAACCGCTGCGGTCGGCCGCGTCCCGGCAATCCATCAAACACGCCCTCTTTTATAGCCTGACTAATTTTTTCTTCGGCCAGCTGTTCAATAAGCCCCACCTTCATCCCCCTAACACAAGCACTCTTGCCGCACGATAAAAATCGGACAGAATTATGCATTTTACTCGCCTTCAAGTCGAAAATCACCGGAGCTTGTTTTCACTGCAATCTGATGGCGCCGCTCGCCCTTCTGCCCGATCAGTCGATGTTCGCTTTGCTCAGAACAGCTAAAGCCGCGTACGTGAACATGGCCCGTGTCCGGATGAACCGCGGTAGCCAAGCGAAAAATGGTCAACCGGCTTTGAAAACAAACAGTTCACATCGCCGCTTGACGTGCGGACGCTGATATTGCTGGCGAGTGCCTCATTTCTGATTGTTACATCGCCCGAGGCTGACTGCACTTCCACATGACCTTTATAATATTCCAGGCCACATCGCCTGAACCGGTGCGGGCACGCAGCCCCGCACCGACCACATGGTACAATTTGATGTCACCGCTTGAAGCATGCAGATCACAGTCCCCTTTGCAAAAGGTGTGCTCGACGGTCACATCGCCGCTTGCTGAGGTCGCCTTCAGTTCACTGACCACCGCGCAATCGGAAATCATGACGTCACCGGAGCGGGTTTCAGCGATAAGTTCCGCCGCCGACAGCCCGGCTACCGTAATATTGCCCGACGTGCATCGCACGAGAACTTGCTCATCAACGGACTGCGGGACGAGAACACTGAGCCGCAGACGCAAATGGTGGACCCAGAAAATACGCGGCATACCCAGAAACGTGCGCGGTGCCAGATTCACTTTCAAACCGCCTTTTTCCGATCGTAGCGACAAGTCGTACATAGGCAACTGTTCTTCGGCAAGACCCTCTCCTTGAAGAATCGCACGCAGCTCGCCATCAATCGACGGCGCAAGATCGACATCAACGAAAGTGGCGTTAACCATTAGCTTCCTCGCCTGTCCTGCATGGCATGCGTCTTGCCGATAGATTGTCATGATTACCCCGCCCCCATACTTTCCTTTTACAAAACGCTTCTAGCAAGACGAGCAGCCCTTGTTAACAAAGCTTTTTTAGAAAAACTTGGTAAGGCCAAGTCCTTTTTGACGACGGCCCAGCCTTAGCTTTTCTTAGATTTGGTCCCGCTGAAATCTGTATACTTTCTTAACGTATCAAAAGAGCCGTGGTAGCCGCCAACATGCAGAATCACTTGCCAGCGTTGCTTGTTACAACAAGTATAAGTGAAAGAGCGCTCCCCCGTTTCCGTCTTCAGGCGGATTTTTCTTCGACTTGAAGTCCGAGTGTGGCTGTCTCCTCAGCGATCATCACTTGGAAAGCGGATGCCGCAAGCCAGTCGCACCGATTCCATCGTCGCGAGCACGTCGCGGCCAAGCGCCCGTAGTTCTTGGAAAGCCGGCTGATCACCGCTGCCAATAATCTGTCCAAATCGGGCAATCTCATAGATCATATCGCCACTGTCCGGGCAGGAGGCAACGAGCGACACATCTTTGGTGTGCGCATCGATCCACTCTAATTGATGAATATTCGACGGGTTGTTAATGCGCCACGTGCCCCGCTCGCCATGAATTTCGGAAGGGGCTGACGAGTGCGCAATTTTTGAACAAAGCAGTGTACAGACAAAACCATTGTATGTCAGCACCAGTGTCCCACTGCCGTCAACACCACTTGAGAGCATGACCGGATAGTAAGCGGCATGCTTCGGTCGCCCAAACAGAGCAATTATCGGATAAAGCGTGTACACGCCAAGGTCTTCCAGTGCACCTCCCGCAAATTCAGGTGAAAAAATATTGGTGAGCTCACCCTTGAGAAACCGGTCATACCGGGAAGAATACTGAATGAGCTGAAAAACGGCGGAGCGCACGGTACCAGCTCGTTCCAATCGTGCCTGGAGCGCACGAAATACCGGTGTTTGAATGTTGCGGATCGCTTCAAACAGATATACGCCTTGCTCATCGGCAATTTTAAAAGCGGTATCAAATTCCTTCAGTGTCGTGAACATCGGTTTTTCACAGATCACATGTTTACCGGCGCGCAGCAACGCACTGACATGCTGAAAATGCAGACCATTTGGCGAGGCAACATACACCACATCAATATCTTGGTTTTCGGCAAGCGTTTCAAAGGAATCATAGGCGCGTGCTGCACCGAAAGAAGCCGCAACCGTGCGTGCCTTGTCAATCGAACGTGAATAAGCCGCTTCATAAGTAAATGTGCCGTCTTGTTTCAGTGCACTCAGAAAGGTGTTTGTTATCTCGCTCGTTCCTACTGTCGCCAGTTTCATTAGAACCCTCCTTCTCTAAAGTCTATCTAGGTTTATTATATCAGCATAATTATGTTAAGATAGAGGCTGTGATTTTAAAAAGTTGGATTCAGCGCTGCTGTTCTTTTTCTTTAAAATGCTTGTTGACATATGCATGCATTGCCACACTGAAAAGTTGGATTGTGCACCACTCGCTGAACGTGTTGCCGCTTTGTGCAACGATGTACGGGCCCGTTATTTCAAAAACAACAGTACATTTTTAACGATGGCTCTGCTTTAAAAAATGTGGCTTTTACGCCAATGTCAAAATTTCTCCATATCTTTATAGGTCCGCTTTGATTTAGATAAAATAGGGGAGCAGCTTCTGTTCGTTAACAACACATAAGCGTGTCAGCAGCACAGTAATTATACAAAACTTGGGCATTGGCAGGCGGGCAGCCGAAACACGATTGATTGCCTTAAAGCTTGCCGCTTCGTCAAGTTTTTCTAATACGTTTAAATGGGGTTACTGATTTTTGCATGACCAAGTATAAGAAAAGCGAAGGCTCAGCACTTAAAACTTGCCGCTTCGCCAAGTTTTTCTAATACGTTTAAATGGGATTACTAATTTTTGCATGACCAAGTATAAGAAAAACTAAGGCTCAGCACTTAAAACTTGCCGCTTCGCCAAGTTTTTCTAATTTTTTATTGCCGGGAGTGGATGTCTTGAAATTATTTGAACAGCTCGGCCAGAGCATAAAAAAACAACCTTTGCTTTGGGGGATTGCTCTGCTTTTTGTGCTTCCACCGGTTGGCATGGCATGGCTGCTCATTCTGGCTTTTGCCTCACTTATTGCCACATTTAAAAAAAGGCAAAAATTGACAATCGATCTGATCGCTATCCTCTTGCTTGCTATTACTGCCGCTTCACTCGTTGTCACACTGTTGAAGCATGGAAAAATGGCCTTCTTTTCTACATTAATGATGATCGGCTATTCCACGGTCTATCTTTTTCTGTCCAGCGGCCGAACAGCTAAGCTAAACGTTCGTTTATTTGCCTGGATTGGCATTGCCGGCGGCCTTTATATTACCGTCTCCGATAAATTTTTTGCATGGATAATGCATATCTTTGTTCATCTGCCGAATGGGTTACTGCTGCTGGACGGTAATCTGCTGCTTGGCTTTCGCTACCGCGATCGTTTATTCGGCTCCGCTTACAATCCTAACTATGCCTGCTATCTATTAATTTTGGCACTCGCTCTTCTGTTTGTCGAATGGCTTTGCGCCATTCGCAAAGCCCAGTACCGAATCATCTGGCTGTTCGCACTATTTGCACTCATTCTTGACTATGGCATTTATGATACGGGATCACGGGCTGGGTTTGCCATCATGCTCGGTTTGCATCTGCTCTTCCTGCTCTTTTATCGTAAATGGCTTTTTGTCGGATTGGCGATACTCGCCGGCGTCTTGACGCCGGTCATCATTCATTTGATGCCGCGTGCAAATTCCACCCATTCTTCACTCGTGACTCGCCAAGACATCTGGGGGAACAGTCTCCATGTTTTTTTTAAACATCCATGGTTTGGAACAACCGCGTTTGGCTTTCCGCATGCCTACAAAGCAGTTGCTGGCAGTTCTCAGTCACACCCACACAATATTTTTCTTGCCATATTTGCCTCTTCCGGTGTCATCTGCGGCCTGCTGTTTCTCCTTTTACTTGCCGCAGGGGTATACTGGGTATTTGCTGCGCTATACCATGACGGCGTGCAAAATTATAACGCACAGCTCTACCTCTTTGCGCTGCCGACCATTATTGCATACGGCATGATGGATTTCACGCTTTCATCTCCGCAAATTATGCTCGTTGTGCTTGCACTTTGTGCATTCTGGAGCGACTATTTGAAGCGGCTGGGACTGCTTCAACCGGTTGGCAGTCTGCTGCTCCCTCGCCTTTTCGGAAAAAATACAAACCGTTCTGACACGTATCAGCGCCAAGCGGCTGCACGATTTACGGACGCTGGATTAACTGAAAGGAAATTGTAAGAGACGATCTCAAGACACGGGGGGAAATAATATGGATAAACTGACATTTTTGGGAGCCGGTGAACTCGCTCAGGCATTAACAAAGGGATTTCTTAACGCCGGGATAGCGGCAAATACAATCTGGTTAACTAATCGTTCAAATGTGGCAAGGCTTGCGCAGCTTGAGCAACAGTACGGAGTACACGGCGAATCCGATAGACACAAAGCCATTGAGCAAGCAGATGTCGTCTTTCTGGCATGTCGTCCGGCTGACTGCAAAGAGGCGCTGCTCGCTGTTCAAGACGCGTTCACCGAGCACCAACTGATCATTTCACTGATGGTTGGCGTACCGACCGACTACATCAGCCAAATAGGCGGCAAACGGCTTCACATCGTTCGAGCGATGCCAAACACATCAGCGGCAACAGGACGTTCGGCGACCGGACTTGCCGCCGGAGGGCATGCAAATGAGGCAGACCTGACAAAAGCCGTGCAACTTTTTAATACAGTCGGTTCAGTCAGTGTCGTTGACGAAAGTCAGATTGATGCAGTCGCTGCGCTCGCCGGCAGCGGACCTGCTTATTTGTACTACCTCACCGACGCGATGATTAAGGCGGGCGTGCAGCAAGGCTTGACGAGCGACGCGTCCATATCGCTCGTCACGCAAACGATAGTGGGCGCCGCCCATATGTTAGCGCATGCCGGGAAAAGTGCGCAGTCGTTGCTTCAAGCCGTGGCGACCCCCGGCGGAACAACCGAGGCCGGCATTCAGGTGCTTGACGCGCAACATGTGTCAACTGCCGTGGCCGATTGCATCGGCCGGGCTGTCAGCCGTGCCGGTGAGCTCAGCGCGCCTTACAGCAACACGCACTAAACTGAACTGCTTTTTAGCACGATGCTTCAGGCATTCGTACACATACCCTGAGGCCGGGTAACAGGCTGCTTGGGCTGTCTGACACGTTGTTCACCTGCTTCATTTTCTATTGCACAGGGAAGGCTCAGCAATGAATCCTGTTATTTTCTAAGTGCCGCGCTTAGAGTGTAAATTCAAGGTTAGATTAGTTAACACACATATTGACCATCCTATCGATCGTGTTATGATGAAAAAGTAGGTTTTAACACACCTTCTGTTGCAGTTAATCCTTGAATGAAGATATCTGATCCGAATTCGGGGAACCATCATTTACTCGTCGGCGATAGGATGCTTCGGCATACTTATCGCATTTTTTTATCTTGGGGCGCCATACCGGCAGCCATTTGTCAATAGAATTCGGACACCAGTGCCCTCACGGAAGGATTCTCAGGCAAGTTAGGACCTGAGTTGCCTCGCTCGGCATACTTCTTCCGCAGACGTGTCGCACTTTCAATTTTGACTTTAAAGATTTAATTTTTAGACTTTCTTAGACGCTAAGAAAGTCTATAGATTTCAGCGGGACCAAGTCTAAGAAAAAACGAAGGGTTCTGCCTTCGTCCAAAGGACTTGGCAGCGCCAAGTCCTTCTAATCCGGTAGGAAAGTTTACACGTCCTTATTTTTTTAAAATAAGCAAACGCAGCCTGGCATTGCACGGCCAGCCGGCTCGGCGCAATTTTTGAACGCACAGAGGTGTCGTACTGATGCTCAAAAAATGGATAATTCGGTTCGCAAGACTGATGCTATGCACCTTGCTGATTGTTCCGGCACTGCCGGCCCACCACGCATGCGCTTCCGGCAGCGCACACGGCTCTACTTTCTACACATCTTTTGAAAACGGACAGCCCGCCCCTGCCTCGGCAGCATCTGTTTTCCACGATCAAAAAGGACGTTCCGACAGTTCAGGCATTACCTCAACAGTCAACGGCGCGACAAAAACCGGCATGTCAACAGTCGTCGGCAAAGGCCCCGGACAGATTGCAAGTTCCCGCAGTGGCTTTGGTTTCACCGGAAATAATGTGCTGTATTATGCGGGACAGATTCGCGGCGGCAAGGACAGTTACTCGGTCAACCGATTGACAAACGTTCAACTCTCCGTCACGCCTCAAACGCAACTTTCTTATTATATCGCGCCCCTTTCCTCAGCCAGTACGTCGGTCAGCGTCGATCTTGCCTTCTCGGACGGTACTTATCTGCACTCGTTCAAGCAGCTAACCGACGAAGACGGAATTGCCCCGACAGCAGCTGCACAGGGGGTTTCAGGTACGCTGCTTGTTAATCAATGGAATCATAAAATTTTTCGCATTGGCGAGGTGGCTGCGGGCAAAACGATTACATCCATCTTGTTGACCTATCAAGCAACTGCTGCTTCCGGAAACTTTAAAGGGGCCCTTGACAATCTGTCGATCAGTGACGAACAGCCGGAAACCGACCTCACACCTGTTGAACGTGTCAATATTTTGCGGGGAACAGACTCAAGCAACCAGCTTGCCCGCGGCAGCGTAGAGCCAGCCGTCGGTGTCCCTAACGGTTTTGCATACTGGTCGCCGGCAACAAATGCCAGCTCGGCAAACACCTTCTATCCTTATCAAAAAAATAATGATCCGAGCAATGACCCGACAATTCAAGCTTTTTCCCTTAGCCATTCCCCTAATTCAGAAGGTATTGACCGTCAATCCTTCCAAGTGATGCCTTCGGACTTTGCGGGTACACCGAGTGCAAGCCGCGTCGCGCGTGGCTTGCCGTTCAAACGCAGCAGCGAAATAGCCCGTCCCGATCTTTATCAAGTCACGTTCAATAATGGTATAAAGGCTGAGATGACTGCGCTCAGCCATACGGCGATGCTCCGATTCACATTTAAAGGCAACACCGGAAATTTAATTTTTGATAACATCGACAACAATGGATCGCTGAAATTAATGAACGATGCTCAGACGATTGAAGGTTACTCTGACGTGCGCAATGCGGAAACGGGCGCGCTCAACCGACTTTACTTTTTCGGCACCGTTGACGCGCCGGTCATCGACGGTGAAGGGCTTTATGCGGATGGACGCAGCAAAGTCAGCGGATTTTACAAGTTCAATACGAGCGTGAACAAGACGGTCACTCTGCGCATCGCCAGTTCACTGATCGGTATCAGCCAAGCTGAGAAGAATCTTGATTTGGAGGCAGGGACATCTGTCTCCTTTGAACAGATGCAGGCCGAGGCCGCCGAGAGCTGGAATGACAGATTGTCACGCGTCACTGTCGAGGGAGCAAGCGACGCACAGCAGACAACTCTTTACTCAAATCTCTACCGCACCTACCTCTACCCGACAGTTTTGTCCGAAAATACTGGCAGCGCCGATTCCCCCGTCTATCAATATGCAGATCTAAATTCAGCGCTGCAGTCGACTAACACGCCGACCCAGAGCGGAGCAATCCTTCAAAGTGGCATGAGTTATGCGCTCAGCGACTTTCGTTACAGCGCAGCGACAACATGGTCTGTTTATGAACTGCTTGAGCCGACACTGACCGGAACCATCTTAGCAGATTACTTGCGGAAGCTCTCTGCTGAGGCCACACTGCTCGCTCCGGATGAGGTGCCTTATGCCGATCTTGTTTTTGCCGACGCTCTCATGAAGAATACACCGGGGCTTGATCCGCTCACGATCTATAATCGTCTGCTGCAAGACGCCTCCGTCAATCGGTTGAGTGCTTCCTCCAGCGCACGGAGTAACGACTCACTGCTCATTGCCCGAACAGTGCCATCCGAAAAACAGGAAATCAGCGATATGTTAACGCTTTACACACGTGATGCCGCACTCGCCTCCCTGGCTCAGCATCTAAGCACAGCCAATCAAGCGGGCAGCTTTGTAGACGATGCCGCCTATTTTACTCAGCAAGCGCAAAACTACACCCGATTGTTTTCTTCTTCAGACAGTCTGTCAGGAGACACCGGCGCAGTCAGTCCATTTAAAACAGCCGAGTCATCATTTGCCGACCGGTTGGTGCAAAAGAAGAATAGTCAGCTGCTGTTTAACGTCCCTCAGGACGGACAGGGGCTGGCGAACATGTACGGCGGACGTGCAGCGCTGGCGACACATTTAAATGCTTGGTTTTCCGATAAACCGGTACGCACACAAATCGACAGCGCGGCAGATTTTCAAGAGGCTCAGAGCGGGGGCGTAGGTCTTTTTTCTTTCGCAGCACCGGCAGCCTCAGAGTTGCCATACATGTTTCTTTTCACAGATCAACCGTGGCGCACTCAATACTTGACGCGTCAGCTGCTGAATCGCTTCTATACAGGAGCTGATTGCGGCGGCGGATATATAGGAAGTGATACCGGCGCCCAGCTTTCCAGCTTTTACTTTTTTGCAGCCGCCGGTTTCTTTCCGCTACGCAAAGGGAGCTCAGACTACGTGCTTAATGTGCCGTTCTTTAAACAAATGAGCCTTCACTTCGAAAACGGACGAACATTAACCATTAATGCACCGTCTGTCAGCAATCGCAACCTTTATGTGCAGTCCGTTCTATTCAATGGAAAACCTTATCTGAAGACCATGCTTTCGCAGCAGGCACTGATGTCAGGCGGAACGCTCTCCTTTGTCACCGGAAAAAGCCATGCAACCTCCGACCTTCTACAGCCTCCTTCATCCTTTACAGCCGTCAAAACGGATGGAGCGACTTTTTATCCACATGCACTCAGCGATCTGCTGCGCAGCAGCCGAAACCTGTCTGATGTATCTGGTCTGGTCCGCAGCCAGGATGGTAATGCATTTATTTCTTCGGCAAGCAGTGCCCCCCAGCTCGAAGCGGACTTTGCAACACATCCTGCATTCGTCAAGTTCTACACGCTGACCTCTTCAGGGAGCGGTGGTGTGAGTGACCCAAAGAGCTGGACACTGTATGGTTCCGATGATGATCGGACGTGGCAAGCGATCGACGTCAGGCAAAATGAGGGGTTCGCTTGGCGAATGATGACGCGTGCCTTCCAAATTCATGCCCCACAGCCGTGGAAATATTATAAACTGGAAATTACTGATAACTCTTCAGCTGATCCGCTGGCCATCGGTAACATGCAATTACTCGGCTATGCGGATGTAACCGATGACTTTGATCGAATGACGCAGTTGATTATCTATCAATTCATGCACAACAACCTTTCTGAGGATCGCACGACGGCTTTGCTGGCAGCCATAAATGAAGCGGAGAATACTTACCGGTCCAACAACATGATCGGTGCAATCAGTGGTCTGCAAACCTATCTTCGCCTGCTTCATTCTTTTGCCTATCAGGTGAACACGCCGTTGCAGGTGGACGCAAAGTTAGGCGCAGAGGGAGAGGCACTGATTGATCTGTTGAGCAACTGATGGGAGCATGGCCCGACCGCTGTAAAACAGGCAGCTGACTATCCAAAAAGAGTGCGAACGACCTGGCTGCACCAAATCCTTTAAGGCATGGTGCTCGCCGCGAGCGCACTGTGGATCGCAAACAAGCTACGGCATGTCGCGGGCACACGGACCTGACAGCGACACTGCGCAGCCGTCTTGACCCTCGATTATCCCGGGTGAAACAATCATCTTATCATTCAAAACATGCACCGGATTCAGTCGACAGAAGCAACTGAATCCGGTGCATGTTTACTGAAGCCACATGTATTAATCCTCGCCAACGATCCGCACTTCCGTCTCTAAATTAACGCCAAATTTCGCTTTTACCGTTTGTTGAACGAGATGAATTAAGTTTAAATAATCAGTAGCTGTTCCGTGATCCACATTAACCATAAAACCGGCGTGCTTCGTTGACACTTCAACACCGCCGACGCGTACACCTTGCAAACCGCTTTCCTGTATCAGCTGGCCGGCATAATGCCCTGGCGGCCGTTTGAAAACGCTACCGCACGACGGATACTCAAGTGGCTGCTTCTGCTCACGTAAGAGAGTCAGTCGACTCATTTCGCGCGCAATGGCAGCGCGATCGCCCCGCCTCAGAGCGAATGTCCCCTCAAGTGCCAAATAACCATTTTCAGAAACAGCGCTACGACGATAGCCCATGGCCAGTTCTGAGCGCGTCAAGCGATGCATATGCGCAGCTTTGTCCAGAACGAGTACACTTTCAAGAAATTGCGCTGTCTCACCGCCGTATGCCCCGGCATTCATATAGATCGCTCCGCCGACCGATCCGGGAATGCCGCAGGCAAACTCCAAACCGCTAAGACCAGCGTCGCAAGCAAATTGCGACACATCAATCAAATTAGCACCACACTGAGCAATGATTCGCTCATCATCCGCGCGCTTCACTTGATTGAGTCCCCCAAGCTGCACGACAATGCCGCGTACTCCGCCGTCCCTAACAATAATGTTCGATCCACGGCCGATAATGGTCACCGGTATGCCCTTGGAAGATGCAAAATTAATCGTATGTACAACTTCTGAAACAGAAACCGGCATAACAAAAATATCTGCTTTCCCACCTGTGTGTGTAAACGTATAATGGCTTAACGGTTCATCTTGCTTTATCTGTACCTTGCTTTGAAAAAAAGGCACAATTGATTGGTATAATTGATCATTTGTCATCATTACTTTCAAGCATCCCGTCATAAATTTCATCAATAGTCAAACTTGATGTAGGCAAGCACTATGCCGGCCGCTCACTTTTCAGCATGCAGCCACTGCGTGCCTAACCGCTTTTTTCAATCATTTCGTGCCTGTTTCAATTGACAGTAAGTCGTCCCTGCGTCCTCGTTTATAAATCGAAGTGCCATAATGTGTCCGTTCTATTTAAGGTGAAACTGCTGCTTACTGGCATACATGAATTGATCTGCCTTAATAATCAGTTGTTCAATCGTTTGCCCGTCTTCCGGAAAGAAACTCACACCGATACTGAGCGATACTTTCACTTCAATATTGTGCTGCACGATCGGTTGGTTCATCTCATTTTGCAAACGTTTGCGAATATCCCAGTAGTTCTCCTTTGAGCCGATGTCCGGAAGTAAGATGAGGAATTCATCGCCGCCATAGCGGCAGACAACATCGTCTTTGCGCACAGCGTTTGCCAACATCGACGCGATCTGGGCCATGACTTTGTCGCCAATATGGTGTCCGTACGTATCATTGATTGCTTTAAATTCATTGACATCGACAAACATGAGTCCAAGATGCTTATTATATTTGCGCGCATCCCCCATTAGCCGTTCAGCGCATTTTTCAAAAAAAGCCCTGCTGGCCACACCAGTCAGTCGATCGTAATAGGCAAGCCGCTCAATAATCCGCTCCTTACGCCTCATCTCCTGATTGAGCATAGAAAGTTGCTTAACCGCCTCGCGCAGCTGATCAATGCGTAAAAACTGGTTGGTAACATCAATAAATTCAAGCAAGACAACCACACCTGTTTCATCGGCAATGGCATTCATCTTTAAATTAATTTTCTGTACCGAATCATCGGTCAGCTGATGCGTTGCGGCTGAAAAAAAAGCAGACGTCCGGTGCCTGATCACTCGCTCAAAGGCCTCACTGAAAAACGGCTGATTTAAATGGGGCATAACGTCTTGAATATTATGCCCGATCGCATGGCTGTACCCTGTCAACTGCTCCATAAAGGGATTCCAATATTGAACCGTTAAATCCGTCGTAACAATAACGATACCCTCGTTAATACAGCTGAGTACGCTTAACAATACAGTATCCAGTTTGTTCATCTTCATTACGGCCAACTTTCAGTGGACATCCTCATCACGTCCAAAGATTTCAGCGTCATTTAACTGCCGGTATCGTTTCCCTTGAAAAAAGGCTGCAAATAACGGTAAGAAGTACCAAAAAAACAAGGAGGGGTTGAACTTTGCAGACGGGAAACTGCTGATCATTCGTCTACCTTGGATGACCTACGCGTCCTTGTAGATAAACTGAAATCTGCAATGCTTGCCTCATCCGCCCGCTGTTCAGTCAGATGCTCATTATCCCCTCGGCGATACCAGTATCAGCGACATTCCTAGCCCGCTCACCAACATGCACTACCCCATTCCCAATTAATTATTATTCATATCGCCATTTACATAAAATATACCTGTGATTAAATAAATCGCACACGTCCGGCAGACAGCACTCTCTGCCGAGCCAATCGCTGCTCTTGATAACGCCATCAAATGAGCCCTTTAGCCAAAAAAACAGCAAAATCGCTTTAAGTGCCAGTATCTATAAATATCCAGACCGCACACCGAACACATGAAGTCCAATGTGGCTGATCAATAAACCTTTTGAAAAAATCGGGCTGAGTTATCCGGCAATTGACGAATCGAGGATCCCGTCTTTCTTTGTACGTTAAGAAAGTCTATAGATTTGAGCGGGACCAAGTATAAGAAAAGGCTAAGGATCTGCCATCATTCAAGGACTTGGCCGAGCCAAGTTTTTCTAACCCGACACATCGACAAACTGAACAGCCATCCAACGTTCCCGCTTGCCAAAGCGGCCTCTCTTGCCTGACCAGCACTGAGACCAAAAGCAATTCGGGATGAATATATATATTTACAATAAATTATACAACAAAACATAAAATGCTGACAAGAATAGCGTACCCATCGTAATGGATACGCTTTCATTATCAAGATCCGCTCATTTTATCACCCTGAATTCTCCCCATGCACACTTGCGCCATGAGCGCTCTCAGACAGCCCAGAACTTGAAATCATGCATCCGACATGCTGCTTTCGAAGGCTCTATGATCTGAAGTTCTTAACCTAAAAGCGCCATGATTGTTGAAACAGCCATAAAAAAACAATATGCTCTCTCTTGCACCGGCCATGGGAGGGTTCAGTCTTCGCCGCTGCTTCTCTGTCTGTTTCGGCTGGTAATCGCCCTTCCTTTTGTAGCAACATCCCGTCCATGGCAGCACATTAAAGTCCGCACACCCGCTTACTACAAATCTATTTGACGGATGTTTTCTTTATAAATACGCATGCACTGTTTTCTCAGCAAAGCCGACCGTATAAAATTTGTGGCCGATCAAGCTTCGCTGGCCATATACCATCTTACTTATGAAGGGCCGACCGAGAACTAAGCTCTCGGCAGCATGGACACGAAATCCGTTCGGATGGCCGAATTCATCCGTTTCTTCAACCCTTTTTCGTTAAAAGTCGTCTGATAGACAACGATGCCGCGCTGCTTCAACACTTGACGAATTAACGATAGCTCTTGAGCCATAGCCTGCGAAAGAATGCCGCGTTTCATATTTCTGCTGATGAAGTAATAGATAGCAACAAGATAGTGACTTGAATACTCTTCATATGACAAATCCACACGCCTCCGCTTTAAACTGAACATCCGCGTCCTCACGGATCAATTTTTATTAGTATATTAAACTTGCGGCAGAAAAAAATCCGTATAAACCGCAAATTTGACCGATTCGGGGAAAAAAGTGTGACGCGCGCTCGGCTTATATCGATACTCTCGTATAAACGTCACATTTTGCTTTGTTCTCAGCAAGACATGACCATTCACGACAACGCCTGGTGGTACTGCATTGCCTGTACCTCTGCCACATCTACTTGTACTTTCGCGCCCGATACCTCGCATAATAACCAGCCAAAGTCGCAGATGGTCTTAAGCAGATATTTGGAAAATGTCATCATACACACGTGCTTGGCGCATAGAGAATCATGTACGTATTAGAAAAACTTGGCTCGGCCAAGTCCTTGGACGATGGCCGCGCCTTAGCTTTTTCTTATACTTAGTCCCGCTGAAAGCTATATACTTCTTAAATGTATTAGAAAAACTTGGCTCGGCCAAGTCCTTGGACGATGGCCGCGCCTTAGCTT
>JBDNZQ010000001.1:0-942 GCA_047722915.1 Sporolactobacillus sp. | reverse complement strand
TTCTTATACTTAGTCCCGCTGAAAGCTATAGACGTTCTTAACGCAGAACAAAGAGGGAGAAAACATTCACAACTATTTTTAATCGTGGACATCATGACACGTCCATCTGCAAAACCTTGAAAAGGCATTCCGTTTCATTTGCAGCATCTTTTCAAACTTCCTTTATTGGTTCATAATCAAATTGATGTAAAATCATTCTCGGCAAGTTACCAATAGAGTAGTAAGATGCTTTTTATTAAAAAAACGGGTATAAAGAGGTGGGCTTACCGCTATATTTTTTAGATTGGAGTTTTGTGCAATGACCGATATCGTGATAGTTGACGATCATGCAATGATTTTGATGGGATTGAAAGAATTGCTGGAACGTGAGCCTGACTTCCGAATTACGGCTGCCTTGGCCAGCGCCGGCAATCTTGAAGCTATCATGCGCGACCATTTGCCTGACTTATTAATTGTTGACGTTCGCTTGAAGAAAGATAACGGCATTCGGCTGACGGAAAGGATGCGGCATCTGTTTCCACCGCTTAAAATCATCGTCTTTTCCGGTTATGACGACAGTGAATACTCTGCGGCAGCCAAAACGGCCGGTGCCGATGCCTTTGTTTCTAAGGAAGTCACGAACAGGGAATTAATTAAAACGATTCGAGCTGTCCTAAGCGGAAAGAAAGTATTCGCTGAGCAAGCCCCGCAGCGTGATAAAGATCAATTAACCGATCGTGAGCTTGAAGTCCTCAAGCTTGTCGCAAGCGGGATGACCAACGCAGAAATTGGTGAACAATTATTGATCAGCAAGCGTACTGTTGAATACCACATCGCCTCAATCGTAACGAAGCTGGAAGCTGACTCACGTGTCAGCGCCGTTGTCAATGCGATTAAAAAAGGACTGTTGTAATTGTCAATTGAAAAATCCCCCACTTAGTCATTAAAAATTCCCCCACCTGA